>NZ_JBFAIF010000019.1:0-170258 GCF_040654555.1 Nonomuraea sp. NPDC050680
CCCGGGGGGGGGGCAACCCGTCCGGCGTGCCTGGGGGGGGGGGGGGGGGGGGGGCGGGGGGGGGGGGGGGGGGGGTGGTTTTCCCCCCACCCCCCCCACCGCGCTCGCACCGCCGCTCTGCTGGAAGGCATGGAGGTGATCCCGCGCAAGACCATGACGCACAGGGGCGCGACGTTCACCGAGCTGGATACCGAGGCGGTGATCGCCCGCGCGCCCACAGTGGCGTTGATCGACGAGCTGGCGCACACCAACGTGCCCGGCTCCCTCAACGTCAAGCGCTGGCAGGACATCGACGACATCCTGGACGCCGGGATCGATGTGATCTCCACGGTGAACATCCAGCACCTGGAGTCGGTCAACGACGTGGTCCAGGAGATCACCGGCGTGCCGCAGCGCGAGACCGTACCCGACGAGGTCGTACGGCGGGCCGATCAGATCGAGCTGGTCGACATGTCGCCCGAGGCGCTGCGCCGCAGGATGGCGCACGGCAACGTCTACGCGCCGGAGAAGGTCGACGCGGCACTGTCGAACTACTTCCGCGTCGGCAACCTCACCGCCCTACGCGAGCTGGCCCTGCTGTGGGTCGCGGGAAAAGTCGATGACCAGCTCGATCGCTACCGCGCCGAACATGGCATCGCCAGCACCTGGGAGGCGCGCGAGCGCGTCGTGGTCGCCCTGACCGGCGGCCCCGAAGGCGACACGCTGGTACGGCGTGCTGCCCGCATCGCCGCCCGCACCAAGGGCGCCGACCTGCTGGCCGTGCACGTGACCAGCGCCGACGGGCTGGCCGGAGCCGATCCGGCCAGCCTGGCCCGCCAACGGTCGCTGGTCGAGGACATGGGCGGCACCTATCACCAGGTCGTCGGTGACGACATCCCGCGCGCCCTGCTGGACTTCGCCCGCGGTGTCAACGCCACCCAACTCGTGCTTGGCGCCTCCCGAAGGGGCCGGTTCGCCCAGCTCTTCTCCCGAGGCGTCGGGGTGGAGACCACCGCACGCTCGGGCTCCATCGACGTCCATATGATCACCCATGACGAGGCCAAGAAAGGCCGGCGGCGGCCGGCCGGCTCACGCGCCGCGCTCACTCGCACGCGCCGGCTGAGCGGCTGGGTGATGGCGGTGGCCGGCATGCCCGCGCTGACCGCCGCGCTGTCGCCGTTCAGGGACATGCTGTCGCTGCCCAGCGAGATCCTCTTCTTCCTCTGCCTGACCATCGGAGTGGCGCTGGCGGGTGGAATGTGGCCGGCCATCACCGCGGCCGTAGGCGGATCGCTGCTGCTGAACTGGTTCTTCACACCCCCGGTCGGTGAGTTCACCATCAGCGACCCGGAGAACTTCTTCGCCCTGATCGTCTTCGTTCTGGTGGCGGCGGCGGTCAGCACGATTGTGGACATCGCTGCCCGCCGCACCAGGCAAGCCGCTCGCGCCGGCGCGGACGCCGAGCTGCTGTCCACGCTGGCCGGGCATGTGCTGCGCGGTCAGGCCGCCGTGCCGTCCCTGCTGGAGCGGATGCGTGAGACGTTCGGCCTGACCTCGGTCACTCTGCTGGAACGACGGCCGGAGGCCGCCCGCACGCCGGACCACCAGTCGGATCCGGACGCGTGGCGGATCGCGGCCACCTTCGGCGGCGCCCCGTCCACCTACCCTGGCCAGGCCGACACCGACGTGGTCATCGACGACGACATGGTCCTGGCCGCGCAGGGTGGGCCGCTGGACGCCGCCGACCGTACTGTGCTGGAGGCGTTCGCCGCCGAGGTCGCCGTCGCGCTACGCCAGGAACGTCTCCAGCAGGAGGCCGAACAGGCCCGCCCGCTGGCCGAGGCCGACCGGATGCGTACCGCGCTGCTCGCCGCGGTCAGCCACGACCTGCGCACGCCGCTGGCCTCGGCCAAGGCCGCGGTGGAGAGCCTGCACAACACCGACGTCGCCTGGTCGGAACAGGACCGCGCCGAGCTGTTCGCCACCGCCGAGGAGTCGCTGGACAAGCTGGACCGGTTGGTGGAGAACCTGCTGGACATGAGCCGTCTGCAGGCAGGGGTGCTCGGTGTGACCCCGCAACCGCTCGCCCTGGAGGAGATCGTTCCGCGCGCCATCGACGATCTCGGCCCGTTGCGCGACCGGGTCGAGGGCGACATCTCCATCGACCTGCCCGAGATCCTCGCCGACCCGGCCCTGCTGGAGCGGGTGCTGGTCAACCTCATGTCCAACGCGGTCCGCTACAGCCCGCCGGACCAGAGCGTACTGATCACCGCGAGCTGGTACGGCGACCACGTGGAGATCCGCGTGATGGACCGCGGCCCGGGCATCCCGCTCGAGGCGCATGACCGCGTCTTCCAGCCGTTCCAGCGGCTCGGCGACCGCGACAACCACTCCGGCGTCGGTCTCGGCCTGGCCCTCTCGCGCGGCCTGACCGAGGCGATGGGCGGCACCCTCGTACCCGAGGAGACACCAGGGGGAGGTCTCACCATGACCCTCACACTGCCCATCTCCAGCAGGGAGATGACGGCATGACCCGCATCCTCGTGGTCGATGACGAACCGCAGATCCTGCGCGCGCTGCGCATCAACCTTGCCGCCCGCCACTACGAGGTGGACGTCGCCGACGACGGCGCCTCGGCTCTGCGCGCGGCCGTCGACAGCTCGCCGGACCTGGTCATCCTCGATCTGGGGCTGCCCGACCTGGACGGGATCGACGTCATCCACGGCCTGCGCGGCTGGACCACCATCCCGATCATCGTGCTGTCCGGCAGGGCCGGCAACCAGGACAAGATCGAGGCCTTGGACGCCGGCGCCGACGACTACGTGACCAAGCCGTTCGGCATCGACGAACTGCTGGCCCGCGTGCGCGCCGTCACCCGCCGCACCTCCTTTCAGGAGGCCGAGCTGGCCCGCATCCAGGTCGGCGACCACGTGATCGACCTGACCAACAAGACGATCTCCGGCAATGTGCGCCTCACCCCGACCGAGTGGCACATCCTGGAGATGCTGCTCCGCCATCCGGGCAAGCTGATCAGCCAGCGTCACATTCTCACCGAGGTGTGGGGCGCCCGCTTCGTCAAGGAAACCCACTACCTGCGCCAGTACATGGCCCAGATCCGCCGCAAACTCGAACGCGACCCGGCCCACCCCGATCATCTGATCACTGAACCCGGCATGGGCTACCGCTTCAAACCATGACCCCGCCACCATCGCGGTCCAGGACGGTCACAACTGACGCGAATGCGCTGCCGTACTTTTCGGTAGTTGTTTGCGCTTTCGGCGTCAGGGATGCATATAGAAAGGCATGCGCGTCATCGGCCGTTTGCGCGCCGACCGCATCACCTTGGTCTACGATCGCGAGACTCGCGCCCTGAGGGCGGACACGCGAGAGGAAGTGAAGGTCATCCTGGATTCCGCCCGGTGATTTGTAGCGGACAAGACACGGTGCTCCAGTGTCTCCGGCCTGTTGGAAGGAGGAAGGTCAGCAAGCCCTGATCCCGGCGTCAGCCGAAGGCTGGGCCAGGGTGACGTACCTTCATGCCCGGAAATGCCCAGCTATGTACAACTTACGTGTCCTAGGACACCGCCGATACGTACATGCCCTTCAGCGCCTCCACCACACTCGCTCTCCCAAGTCGGGAGGGTTGAGCAGCTATGGAGACGAACATGCGAGCCGTGCGCCGCGTCGCCAGCCTCGGAGCCAACATCGCCGTCGCTGAGCCGAGCCTAAGCGAGTAGGTCTCGAAGGGAAGCTCGTGGAGCATGATCACTCCACCGCCGCATGACGCAGTGAGCTACTGGGATGCGGTTGAGCCACTGAGGGAAATCCTCGGGCTGTTCCCGCAGAACGCCCCCGCATGCGCGGGGCCGACGTGGCGACGCCGTTTCGGCAGCAGGAATAAGGCGGAACACCCCCCGCCGACGTTGTTCCGGCCATCTGGTCTGTGGATGTTGGTACCAGGGTTGTTGTCAGCCTCGTTGGCCGGAACGCGCAGCGCGGTCGGCAGCCCAACGGCGGCATCGGCTCGACTCCGCGCCGAGGAGCCCGCTCGGGCCATGGACTGCTGGTCGATCTCGGCGCCGACGTCGATGTTGGTGGCTGCGCCGCCTGGATAGTAGCGGCATAGAACCTGGGACGCTTCAGATGCCACCCATCGTGTGGTGCCTGCTCAGATCTGGTTCGTGCCTCCGTCAACGTAGAAGTTCGCGCCGACGACGTAGCTGCTCTGTTCCGAGGCCAGGAAGGCCACGACTGCGGCGGCCTCCTCAGGCTGGCCCATACGGCCCTTGGCCACGGTCGCGGCGACATTCTCCTTGACGGCCCGGGCGGTCTCCTCGTCGCCGAAAGCGGCGGTGCCCCCGGGAGTCTCGATCCATGCCGGTGAGACCACGTTGACCCGGATGCCGCGGCCCTTGAGCTCGTTGGACCACGTCCGCGCGAAGGACCGGACGGCCGCCTTCGACGCCGCGTACGCGCCGAACGCCTCTACTCCACGGTCGCCGGCGGTCGAACCGACCAGGACGATCGAGGCTCCGTCGTTGAGCAGCGGCAACGCCTTCTGCACGGTGAACAGCGTGCCTCGGACGTTGACCGCGAAGGTCTGGTCGAAGTGCTCCTCGGTGGTCTGCTCCAGCGTCACGAACGCACCGACCGCCGCGTTCGCCACAAGCACGTCCAAACCCTCGCCTCGCGCCCGGACCGCCTCGTAGAGCCGGTCCAGGTCCTTCGGCTTCGAGATGTCGCCGACGACCGCGGTGGCCCGGTCTGCTCCGATGGTCTTGACGGCGGCCTCCAGTTCGGACTCGCGCCGGCCGGTGACGAACACGTACGCGCCCTCGTCCGCCAGCCGTACGGCGGTGGCCAGACCGATACCGGTGCTGCCCCCGGTGACTACCGACGTCTTGCCTTCCAGCTGTCCCATGTGGGTGTCTCCATCACTCTCTCGATGTCGATCCGTTCGATATCGATACTGCGGGAGATCGGGGATACTATCCATGATGCGAAGTCCGGCGTTCTTTACGTATCGTCCAGGAGGAGTGCTCGGTGCTCGGATTTCGGGATCCAGTGGCTGACGCGATCGGCCTGCTCAGGCCCCGCACGGTGATCGGACCCAGCCTCCGGGCCGCGGGAGAGTGGGCGTTGCGCTTCGACACGTTCCTGCACGTACGGATCGGGGGCCTCGTGCGCGGCACGTGCTGGTTGGTCCTCGAAGGGCACGAGCCGGTGCTCCTGCAGGAGGGTGACACCTTCATGCTGGGCAACCCGCCGCCTTACGTCCTGGCCAGCACGCTCGACGCACGCCCGCGCCCTGCGGAGCAGGTGTGGGCGGGTGCCGAAGACGGGTTCGTGCGGATCGGCCCGGAGTCCGAGGAGGACCTCTACCTCTGCGTCGGGCACATCGCGTTCGACGACAGGAACGCGGCCCTCCTGACCGATCTTCTGCCGCCGCTCGTGATCGTCCGCGTGGCCGATCCTCATGGCAGGCGGCTCGCGCAGCTGATCGATCTCCTGGCCACCGAGGTCGGGGTCGCCGCCGCCGGCGGCCCGCTGGTGCAGAACCACCTCGCACAGATCCTGCTCGTGCACATGCTGCGTGCTCACGCCGGCCAGACAGACCGGCCCACCGGCTGGCTGGGCGCCCTGAATGAGGACGGCATCGGTGCCGCCCTGCGTGCCGTGCACGCGGACGTGGCCCACTCCTGGAGCCTCAAGGAGCTCGCCGAGATCAGCCACATGTCGCGTTCCGCGTTCGCCCAGGCCTTCAAGAGCCACGTCGGGGTCCCGCCGTTGGAGTACCTGATCCAATGGCGCATGAGCCTCGCGCGCGACGCCCTCACCCGCGACACTCTGTCGATCTCCGAGCTCGCACGGGCCACGGGCTACCTGTCCGAGAGCGCGTTCAGCACCGCGTTCCGCCGCGTGGTCGGCTCATCGCCCGCACAGTTCCGGAACCAGGCACGGCAGCCACCGCGCTCGGCCGCGAACGGAAGCTGAAGGAGGCGTCCTGTGCTCAGCTGCGCCGCTCACGCTGGCGACGAAGACACCAGTACACCGCCCGCCGACACCACTACCAGCGACGCGGACACGCGTCATAAGCGCGACTGCAGTACTGGTGCGATCGCGTTGGCGTGGATGCCTGGCCCCGGTCGTGGCCATGCCGTCCCCGACCCCGGCGTCGTCGCCGACGCTGTCGCCGGGGTCAACGCCACCACCACGGTGGCGACGAGAACAGCCACGTCCGTCCGGTCAACGCGGATCGCTGGTGTCATATTCTCAACCTCAGCGACCTGAGTGGACGATCGCCAGCGCGACCACGTCATCAGTTCGCATGACATTGTTCGGGGGAAGATGTGACGCGGTGTCACTAGGCCCACCGCCGGAGCTGAACGATGCTGAGGAGCAGACCCCTGCCGTTCGATCCTGACCGCATGGTCGGGAGTCATCGGCCTGATCGGCTTCACCGTCGCCGCACTGGTCCGGATCCGATTCTCTGGGCGAGCCAAAGAACGTACAGTCCCACAGCCCGCGCCACTCGATCATCACCCTCGCCCTGGAAGTCGGCGTCCCCGAGCGCGACGTCGGCGTCGGCCTACCGGGCACCTCGCAAATGACCGTCGCGCCGGTGGCGAAGACCACCGAGACGTAGCCTTCGATACCGGCCGTTCGCGGCGATGGCGTCGCCGGGCGCACGCTGGGCGAGCTTGAGCATGCGGCGAGCTCTGCGTGGCTGAGCCCCGACTGGGTCGGCCCGCGAGCTGCTTCTTCAGGGCCTCGGCGTCGTGAACGGCCGACATCTGCACGAACTTCCCGTCGCGGACCGGTAGATGGCGAACTTGTCGATCTCGATCGGAGCGCCCGTGGGAGCCACCCCGAGCCATTCCTTGGTGGGGGTGCCGTGGTTGACGGAGTGGCAGGCCAGAGTTTCACCATTGATCGCCACCTCCTTGATCTCCCAGTGGAAGTCGGGAACCGCGTCGGTGATGCCCTTGAGCGCCGCGACGACGTCCGCGCGAGTGGCCGGCTCCGCCATCGATACTGCGAGAGCAGCAGAGCATGATTAATGATGCAAAGTCCGTAATTCTTTACGTATCGTCCAGAAGGAGTGCTCGGTGCTCGGCTTTTCGGGATCCAGTGGCTGACGCGATCGGCTTGCTCTGCCGCTGCCGTTCGCCAATACCGACCGGGACGCCGGCTACTGGTGGGAGACCTCGATGTGGCAGGTCAAGCTCTCCCGCACGATCGTCTTCGACGCACCCCGCCACGCCCGGGGTTCTTCGAAGCGTTGATCGCCGACAAGCTTGATCTTGGCCGTCCGCACAACGTGGAGATCATCTTCAACCGTAAGATCCGGAGTGGTCCGACCACCAAGATCATCGGTGGAGGTCCTACGTGTTGAGGAATGTGTTCAGAGCGGTGTTCACCTCGTCGGCGTGGGTCCAGAGCAGACCGTGTGGGGCGCCTTCGATCTCGACATACTCGGCCTCGGGGAACGCCGCGTGGAAGCGACGCCCGGTGGCGTCGATGGGGAGGATGTTGTCCTTGGTGCCGTGCAGGATCAGCGCCGGCTTGCCACTGGCGCGCACCGCCTCGACGTCACCGCGGAAGTCCTCGATCCAGGACGGGACGACCGCGTACGCGGCGACCGGGGCGCTGCCGATCGCGACGTTCCAGCTGCCGGTGACGGCCTCCTGGCTGATCCGGGAGCCGAGGTTCTCGTCCAGGTTGTAGAAGTCCGAGTAGAACCGCGTGAACCAGGCGTACCGATCGCCCTTCGCGGCCTCGGAGATGCCGTCGAACACCTCCCGCGGGACACCCTCGGGGTTGTCGTCGCGGGCAACGAGGAACGGTTCGAGCGAGGCGAGGAACGCGAGCTTCGCTACTCGCTCATGTCCGTAGCGTGCCACATACCGGGCCAGTTCCCCGGTGCCCATCGAGAAGCCGACCAGCACCACATCGCGCAGGTCCAGGGTCTCCAGGACCGCGTTCAGGTCCGCGGCGAACGTGTCGTAGTCATAACCGGAGCCGACCTTCGACGACTGCCCGAATCCGCGACGGTCGTAAGTGATGACCCGGTACCCGGACGCGAGGAGTTCGCGCGTCTGACGCTCCCAGCTGTGCCCGTTCAGCGGGTAGCCGTGGATGAGGACGACCGGTTGACCCGACCCCTGGTCCTCGTAATACAGCTCGACCGGCGTGCTGTTCTCATTCCCAACGGTGATGTATCCCATGATCTTCCCTTTCGGTGCGGACCAGCCCAACGCTGGCGCGCGTGACCAGTGTGATGTCGGCAGGTGTCGGCTGGCGGAAGACACCGCCATTCGTGGCGAATTCATCGCCATGCATTCTCAGATGGCGAGCAAACAGCGGGCACACAGGTACGACGGTGAGGTTCTTGCGAATGCTGTCTGCGAGCGCCTCACGCACCAGCAGCCCAGCCAGACCTCGTCCACTGAACTCCTGATCTACCTCGGTGTGGAAAAATATCCGGTCATCGTCTTCCTCGGGAAAGTCGACGAAGTCGACCCTGCCGACGGGTGATTCATTGGCGAGGTTCACCGTGTAGGAGCTGATCGGGCTGGCGACCTCGAGCCTGACCGTCACGGATGCACCGCTGTTGTCAACTGATCCCTGAGTCAGCTGGCCGTCCTTTTTGTGAATAGGTCAGAGACGGTTCAGTGGCCGGAGCAGGGGTACTGGTGAGCGCGCGAAGCTGCTCGGCGTCGACATTGGCTCCGAAGGCAGGGGCGCCGGGCTCGAGCCGGGCACCCGCCGCGAGGTCACCGATGGCGAGTGGGTCGAACCCAAGTGTGTCGATCAGCTCTGACACGGCGGTGAGATCCTCGGGTGAGTCACCGGCGATCGCGATCGCCTTGCGCCCGAGGTGGCCGGATGGGCGAGCCCCGTCTTCGAGGTCGTGATAGCCCACGTGGTTGAAGGCTTTCACGACTCGCGCGCCCGTCAGGAACTGCTGCACGACTTCGCTCGAGGACGTACCGGGCGGGACGATCGTGTCGCGGGGACCATCGATTTCCCACCAGTGGTTCATCGCATCCACGACCAGCTTCCCCCGCAACGCCGGGGCCGGGAGGTTACGGAGTTTGCCGAGCGGGAGAGCGAGGATCACTACGTCCGCGGCTTGCGCGGCCTCGGCTGGCCACGCGGCGGTCGCGCCAGGGGTGAGCACCTCGGTGGTCAGCGCGATCTTCGCGGGGTCACCGGAGCCGGAGATCAGAACCCGGTAGCCGGCGGCGACCGCCAGGCGCGCCAGGACGGTGCCGACCTTCCCGGCCCCCAGGATCCCGACGGTGGCCACGGGGGTGGTCATCGTGTCGCCGCCGTGACGGCGGCCTGTTCGGCCAGCAGCTCGCGGACCCGGGGGATGACCTGGGTGCCGTACAGTTCGACCGAACGTAGCCGGGCGGTGGCTGAAACGGTGCCGGCGGCGGAGTAGATCATGTCGAACCGGCCCGCATCCAGCACCCGGATCGCGTGGGCGATCTTGTTCGCGACCGTCTCGACCGAACCGACATACAGCGACCCGCGCCCCACCTCGGCGTCGAACTCCTCCCGGCGAAGCGGTGGCCAGCCGCGCAGCGCCCCGATACGGTCGCGGATCTCCCGGTACCCGGGGTAGAACAGCTCTTTGGCTTCTTCGTCGGTGGCGGCGACGAAGCCGGGCGAGTGCATCCCGACCGGCTGTGCGGTGGTGCCGAGCTCCTGGTTCGCCCGCCGGTAAAGATCCACGTAGGGAGCGAACCGGGCGGGGGCGCCGCCGATGATGGCGAGCATGAGCCGGAACCCGTAGTGGGCGGTACGGAGCACGGACTGCGGTGACCCACCGACTCCCACCCAGGTGCTGAGCCGTCCCGAATCGGTCTTCGGGTACACGTCCGCGTCATTCAGGGCGGCCCGGGTGGTGCCCTCCCAGGTGACCGGCGTCTCGTCCAGGAGCCGGTGGAACAGGTCGATCTTCTCCTCGAACAGCACCTCGTAGTCCTTCAGGTCGTACCCGAACAGCGGGAACGACTCGGTGAACGAACCACGTCCGAGGATCACCTCCGCCCGGCCGCTGGAGAGCGCGTCCACGGTCGCGAACCGTTGGAAGACCCGCACCGGGTCGTCCGAGGACAGCACTGTGACACCTGAGGCGAGCCGAATGCGCTTCGTGGCGGTCGCTATACCGGCCAGCACCGTCTCCGGGCTGGAGATCGCGAACTCCGGCCGGTGGTGCTCCCCCAACGCGACCACGTCGATGCCGACCTGATCGGCCAGCACGGCCTCGGTCACCGCGGCGCGGATCGCCTGCGCGTGCGAGACGACCTCACCTCGATTGTCACGGGGCCGGTCCCCGAAGCTGTCGATACCGAACTCGATCTTCGAATCGTCCATCATGGCAACTTCCTCAGAGCTTTCGTTGTGACCGTGCGCGACGGTGCGAGATTCGCGAGAGGTAGGGGTAGCGGAAATCGCCTGAAATGTATTCGGCCGGGGTGACGACGACCTGCGTGTACGAGTGCTTGAATTGTTCCGGACCGGCGTCGGTGACGCTCTGGAATCGCACCTGGATGACGCGGGGAGGCTCCCACTCGCCCCCGATTCCGAATGTGACCGCACCGAAGGCGGCCTGGGGCACGCCACGTGCCCCAGGCTCGCCTGCGGCTCAGCGTCCGTCGGCGCTACACACCAGCTCCATCGGTGGTGGGTGTGGCCAGCAGTTGCAGCTCCCAGGCGAACGCGATCCCGCTGGCGCCACCGTGCTCCTGGAGAATCTGCGTGAGCTCGGGGGGCGTCGGCTCGCGCGCCCAGTCGCGCTGCCATTCCCCGGACACTGCCATCCAGGTGATGGGCACCACGCCGGCCTGCTCCATGCGGCGCACCGCCATGTCGTGCGCCTCGGCGCTGACCCCGCCGCAGGCGTCGGTGACGACGAAGACGTCGTAGCCCTCACCCAGCGCCTGGATGGCGGGCATGGCGACGCAGATCTCCGTCCACAGCCCGGCGATGATCAGCTTCTTGCGCCCCGTCTTCTCCACGACGTCGACGACACGACGGTCTTCCCAGGTGTTGATGTACGTGCGGTTGATCGGTTTCTGGTCCGGGAACACGTCCTGGAGAGCCTTGATGAGGTAACCGCCACGTTCTTCGATCACCGTGGTCAGCACAGTGGGGACGTCGAACGCCTTGGCGAGCTTGGCGAGGCCGACGACGTTGTTGACGATCATGGTTGGTTCATGGCTGTTGAGATTGGTGAACTGGTAGGGCTGGTGGTCGATGAGCACCAGGACGCTCTCCTCGGGGGTGAGCAGCGCCTCGAGTCCGGTCTTTGCGGTGCGCGTCACTGTGTTCCTTCTGCGTGATGGGTTGAACGTTCGATGGTCAGAGTCAGAGCTGTTCGGGTGATGCCAGCCGGTAGACGAACTGGCCGAGTCCGGACTGCGCGATCGCGAACATCGGGTCGGCCAGGCCTTCCTGCGTGGCGGCCATGCTCAGGTCGCCAAGACGGACCGCCTCGTATCCGACGTCGAGACTGAGCTGCCTGACAACGCCCTGGACTTCGTCGTCACCGGACCACAGGTTGCTCGGCCGTACACGGGCATCGGCGACCTGCCCGAGGAGAGAGGCGAAGTTGGTGCTGAACGCCTTCGCCGTCGGCCCGCCCGTCACCGACTGGACGTACTCGGCGTTGGAGGAGAACCCGGCCGGAGGCCGGGCACCGCCGTAGAGGTTCGTGGCGTCGAGCACTGTCTTGCCCTCGAGCCCGACGACGGATGACAGCGCCACCTCCACGGCGGTTCCCGGGACGGCGAGCAGTACCGCGTCCGCGGTGCCGACATTGCCGCCTCCACGCCCCAGCCGCGTCACCTGGTGTCCGGCACGTTCCCACAGGCCGGCCAGCCCGCCGCCGACGTTGCCTCGTCCGATCACGGTGATGTTCATGCTTCATTCCTTGCGAGGCTGAGGTGGTTTGTCGGCCGGTCACGCGAACCGAAACCGGCTCCGACCAGGCTCGACGGGGCACGTTGGAACGCCTCCCACGTCGTGAGAACGACACTACGGCGGCCATCCGGCGGGCGTCCAAGACTTGTCCGGACCTCCAGCGGTAGGATTTGTCTATCGATGTCAGCCCCCGTGTCCTCCGCTACTTCATGGCCGTAGCCGAGGAACTCCACTTCGGTCGCGCGGCCACGCGTCTCTACATCGCTCAGCCATCCCTGAGCCATCAGATCCGCAAGCTCGAGGAGACCCTCGGCACCCCGTTGTTCGTGCGTTCGAGCCGTAGCGTGCAGCTCACCGCCGCAGGCCGGACACTGGCTCGCGAGGTGCCGAAAGCGCTGGCCGCGCTGGAGCAAGCCGTGCAGCTCACCCGGCTGGCCGGGGCAGGGATCGCGACGACGATTCGGTTGGGCTACACACCGGTGACAAGCTTCGACACGCTCACGGCGCTCCTGGACACTCTCCGGGAAGACCATCCAGACGTCCTGGTCGACGCTCGAGAGTTCTTCAGCGCCGAGATTCCCGAACGTCTCCGTGCCGGCGACCTGGACGCCGGTCTCGCTCTCTCACCGCAGCCCCTCGACGGGGTAAATGGCGAGCTCCTCCGCGAAGAGCCCGTCTCCGCGGTCCTCAGCGCTCGCCACCGCCTCGCTGACGTGCCGAAGATCCCACTGGCGGAGCTGCGCGACGAGACGCTGCTGCTGTTCGCCCGCCACCACGCCCCGGCGTACTACGACGCCATCGTCGCCGCGTGCCACGAGGCGGGCTTCTCACCGGATATCTGCGCGTTCGACGAACCACCGGTGAACGCCATGCTCGCCCGGCTCTCCAGCGGACGCGAGGTCAGCTTGGCCCCGACATCGTTCGCTGAGCACGCCGCGAAGACCAGCCCCGGCATCGTTCTTCGTGGCGTCGTCGATCCGCCGATCATGGCAGAACTCTCCGTGCTGTGGCCCGCGAACGATCCGTCACCCGCCATCGCGACCGTCGTCGACACCGCCCGACGTTGCGCTGAGCGCAACAAATGGCTACGCAACCCCATGACGTGACGCGTGAAGACGCACCGTTTCGACGATTCGGAACACGAGACGTACTCCGACAGCAGCGGCAAGTCCGGCGGTCAGAAGGAGAAGCTCGCCTACACCATCCTGGCGGCCTCACTGGCCTACCAGTTCAAACTCGAATGGAGCGTCACCCGGTCCAATACCTTCCGATTCGCGGTGATCGACGAGGCGTTCGGCCGAGGCTCGGACGAGTCACGTAGCAGGCCTGCGCCCATGACCTGGACGACGCCGGACCACGTCCGGGGCTTGCTCACGAAGCGCTGGGCGTCCGGCAAGTACCTGACCTGGCTCGCCACAGGAGAACCCTGGCAGCCGATCGAGGTGCCGATCCGCGGACCCCGCCCGCGGCGGACCCGCAGCGCAATACGCATCGGAGTGCCGAGCGGTGGACACTGACCACGGTCCGCGCGATCCTGGCCAATCCCCGCTACACCGGTCATGAGGTGTGGAACCGGCAGCCGTCGGCGTACGACCTGATCGACACGTCGAATACCGGCCTGGGTCATCGTCAGGTTCAGCGGTGGAGTCTGCCTGAGGACTGGGTCATCTCTGAGCGGCCCGCGCACGAGGCCCTTGTCAGCCAGAGCGACTTCGTCGCCGTCCAGGGCATCCGGGCGCCCTCCGGCCGTTCCAATCACACGTACCGCTTGGCCGGGCTGCTGCGCTGCGGCTCCTGCCACCGGCGGCTGGAGTCCTGCTGGTCCGGCAATCGGGCCGCCTACCGCTGCCGGCACGGCCACACCAGCGCCTCCCACGCCGATCCGCAGCGGCCCAAGAACCTGTACGTGCGTGAGGACCACCTCGTGGCCCGTCTGCCGGCTCTCTATCTGCTCCTGGCCGGGGAGCCGGATGGCCGGGCCCCCGGAGCCGAAGAGATCATCGAGGTCGAATCGCGGGCCCGGACACGTTAGCGAGCGGCGTCCTCAAGCAGTTGCAGCGCGAGTTGCTGCAGCTCGGGCCCGGCCTTTTCCGGGCTGCCGGTGTCGAAGGGCGGCTGCGGGTCGTACTCCACCGCCAGTTGGAGAGCCTGTGCCGTTCTCTCGTCGGCGAGCTTCGCCGCCAGGTGCAGCGCCATGTCGATACCGGCGGACACACCCGCAGCCGTGATGATCTTCCCTGACTCGACGAAGCGTCCCGGTGTGTACACGGCGCCGAAGGTGGTCTCCATATAGGAGCGCGACGCCCAGTACGTGGTCGCCGGCACTCCGCGCAGCAAGCCGGCGGCGCCCAAGAGCAGCGCACCGGTGCACACTGAAGTCGTCCAGGTCGTGCCCTCGTGCAAGCGGCGTACCCAGTCGACGGTCTCGGTGTCCTCCATGGCCGTGGTGATGCCACGATTGCCGGCCCCTGGGACGAGCAGCACATCGGCCTGCCGTACCTGGTGCAGTGCGCGATCGGCGACCAGGCCGAGCACGCCTGTGTCGGTGCGCACCGGCCCCACCCGCTTGGCCACCGTGACCACGGACGCGTCCGGCACCCGGCACAACACCTCGTACGGGCCCACCGCGTCCAGCGCGGTGAAGCCGTCGTACAGCAAGATCGCCACCCGCAGCCCGCGCCGCGGCGGTGTTGCTGCGGCCGGCGACGCCAAACCCATGGCCCCCAAGCCCGCCCCCACCCCACCTGCGGCCACCGCTTTCAGCACCATCCGTCGGCTGCTGTTGATGTCGGTCATATGTGTACTCCTCCAAGACGGCGGCTGTCCCTCAGTGGTCGCAAGAACCTCCGCGAAAGTTCCCGGGAACCGAGGCGAGTATCGCGACGACTAGTCGGAACGAGTCGCATTGTGCCTATGACCATGGCCAGAACCTGGCGCATGTTGGCGCGCTGGCCACTTCCTCGTGCGGTGACGTGTCGTGAACATGGGGAGCCGAAAATCCGACACCAAGCATTTGGAGGCTGCATGCGAGTCGACATGGTCGTCTTCGATGGCGCGGACGACCTCGACGTGGTGGGTCCTTACGAAGTGCTGGGCCTGGCCGGCCGCGCTGGGCTGGGCGTCACGGTTCGGCTGGTGTCCCTGGACGGCCCCCACACGGTGACCACGGCGGGTGGGCTGCCCCTGCCCACCGGTGGCTGGGCGCCGCAGGAGGCCGACGTGCTCATCGTCGCCGGGGGCGGCTACGCCAAGGGCCGGACCCAGCGACTCCCTATCGCTGAGAATCAACTACGTTGCTTCTTGATGGCCCTTGCGCTGGCCAGGGCGTAGGTGGAGCAGACCAGCGCGGGTGCGCACAGCACGGGTCCTGAGATTCCTTGAGCGAAACTGAGGTTGCCCGGAATCATCATGAAAACAACGAGACCGAGGTCACCGACGATGCTGGTCCACGCGTTGATCCAGTAACCGGCATGGCTGTTTCGCCAGTTCAAGAAGATACTCACGAGGATGGCCTGGACTCCTACGAGTATCACCAGCCAGAAGTACATGACGCTGCGTCCAGCGTCCGTGCCAACGGGCAGTCCGTGGGCAAGGAGTTTGCTTAGGACCAATATCCCAACGTAGATATGGAGGATTCCCCACATGACGTAGAACGCAGCACCGATTTTGGCGACCATGCCGGCGGCGCTCTTCTTTTCGGTCACGATCTGTTGAAGCGTGGCCATAAAAACCTCCATCGTTCACTATTCCGGCTCCACGGCACCGCGGTGTCCGTGCTTCGCCGAGCCAGTCGTGCGGTGTCCATGGTGGAGACCGGTTCCCGGCGGCCGCGATGCTCGTTAAGCCCGGCGCGCCCAGTGTCATCAACGTCTGCCACGTTGCTCGAGGTGGTGGGCGGCCGCTGGATTGGGTGGTGCGGCGTCATTGGATCGTCGTGAAGTTGGCCATCATGGCCATGTCCTCGTGTTCCAGATTGTGGCAGTGGAAGACGTACTTGCCGGGATAACCGTCGAATCTGATCGCGATTGCTGCTTCTTCCGAAGCCCGTAGGTCGATGGTGTCCTTCCATCCGGCGTCGAATGCTCCGGGGCCGCCGACACCTCGGGAGAGCACCTGGAAGGGGCTGAGATGGAGGTGCACGGGGTGATGGAAGTCCGCGATGAGCCGCCAGACCTCGACGGTGCCGAGCTTCGGCGCGGCGGCGATGTCGTCGGGGCTGAACGGCTGCCCGTCGATGAGCCAGCCCTTCATATGGTTGACGTCTCCCGATTGAAAGCGGAAGGTGCGGGTCGTGACGGCCTGGGCTGCGGTGAGCGATTCGACCGTGGAGAGCTTGTCGGGAACTGTGAACGGCTCGTCGGTTTGCTCACCAACAATGAAGCGCATGATCTGGGACATGTTCCCGTCACCGAAGTCGTTGAGCAGCGTCACTGCGGTTCCGAGTTTGTAGCTGGAGAAGTCGATGATGACGTCGAGACGTTGCGCGGGGGCGAGTTCGACATGCTCATGACGAATTGGTGCGGCGAGGAGCCCGCCGTCCGTGCCGATCTGTGTCAGGAGGCCATCAGGTTGCGGGTCGAGACGCAGGTCGAGGCGTCTGGCATTGCAGGCGTTGATGATGCGCAGGCGGTATGTGGCGCCGTCGACTTTCGCAACCGGCCAGGGGGTGCCGTTGACGAGCATGACGTCTCCAAGGACGCCGGCGACGAATGAGCCGGTGACGCCGGGTGTCCTCATCAGGCTCCTGTCGATGCTCGGGTAGGACAGAGAGCCGTCAGCGGCGAAGCTGCGATCGGTGATCATGACAGGGAGCTCGCGTGGGCCGGAGGGCAGGCCGAGAGCGTCTTCTTCGTCGTCTCGCACGAAGTGGAGGCCGGCGAGTCCGCGCCAGACGCTCGGGCCGGTGAAATCCATCCGGTGGTCGTGGTACCAGAGCATCGCCGCGCGCTGGTCGAGTGGATAGGTGTAGGAGCGGTGGCCTTCGGTGGTGTCTCCGACCATCGAGCCGCCGCCCATGTTCATGTGGTCCATGTTCATGTGCTGGTTCATGTAGGACCTGTCGACGGGGTAGACGAAGTCGATCGGGTATCCGTCGCTGTCGGGCGGGGTACGGCCGGCGTGCAGGTGCACGACCGTGGGAACGGGAAGGTTGTTGGTGTGCCTTACCACGGTCGTGCGGGCGCGTCGGCTGACGATGGTGGGGCCGGGGAAGATCCCGTTGTAGCCCCAGATCGCCGTCTTCACCCCCGGCAGGATCGAGGCCGTCGCCGCGGTCTGAGTGATCTCGTAGTAGTCGGTATCGGCGTCGCTGCGCACCGGCTTCAGGACGGGCGGGGTTTGGAAGGGCATCGTGAACGGCTGCGGGAGCGGCAATCGGCTGCGGAGCAGATTGCCGGTCGAGGTGGATCCGGCCGCGCCGAGGGAGAATGGGATCCCCACTCCCAGGCCGATGCCGGCGACAAGGCCGGCGCCGATGAACGCCCGGCGGCTCAACGTGATCCGGCGGTTCTCCTCGGTCATCGGCGTCTCCAGGCCCAGACAGCGAGAGCGGTGGCGAGGAGGATGATCGCCACACCGAGCGGGATATGCAGGCTGATCGCTCGCGAGAATCCGAGAACGATCTGCAGCCCGATCAGGCCGAAGAGGCCGAGGCAGGCCAGGATGGGCCACCAGGGTCCGCGTCCGGGCCACCGCTGAAGTACGGCCGCGACGGCGGAGATGAGGACCGAGATGCCGGCGAAGGTCGCGTTCTCGCGGTGAACGTGCAGTGAGTCGTAGCTGCCGGAGAGGAATTGACCGGCGAAGACCGCCTGATCGAACAGCATGATCACCGCGACTGTGCTCGTGATGCGGAACACCCAGCACGGCCAGCGCGGCGCGTGCCTGTGTACCACGGCGGCATCCCCCGTTGATTGTGTCGTCGTCACACGCCGTCCTCGTCTCGCCCAATAGATTCATTTGAATCCGATCCATGTGAATCTAACATAGGATGGGACCATGCCGAAGCCGCGCGGAGTCGACCTCCAACTCGGCCTGTTGCTGCGCCAGTCGCACCAACGAGCCGCCGGGGCGCTGAACAACGCCCTCTCCTCACTCGGACTGACCGGCCGCCACTTCGGCGTGATGATGCTCCTGCGCCGCGACGGCGTCTCGACCCAGCGCGACCTGATCCGACAGACCGGCAGCGACAAGGCGGGCATGGTCCGTACCGTCGAAGACCTCGAAACCCTCGGCTACCTCTCCCGGGCCCGGTCCAGCACCGACAAACGGGTGGCCAATCTCAGCCTGACCGACAAGGGCATCGACGCTCTCGACACCGCCCAGCGCCTCGCGGCCGGCGCCGCGGAAGACCTGTTCGGATCATTCACCGACGCCGAGCTCGAAACCCTCCAAGCCCTCCTGGCCAGGTTCGTCGCTCCGACAGGACGCGACGCATGACTCGCCTGACACGTTGTGCCGCACCGGCAGGCCAGGTGAGTGCGTCGGTCAGAAAGTGGCAACGCTTGTTCACGAGTTGGCGACCGCAACACCGGCGATCCAACTGGGGTTGATCCACTTTGACGGTGGTCACCGCATGACGGCAGCCGATGCAGGTCGCGCAGAGTCGCGACGAGCATCGGCGCCGAGGCGAGCAGTCCGGCAGCACGTAAGCGTAATAAGAGATCCTGAAGCTACGGCGAGCCGCAGCCGGCTGACCCGCGCCCCCGCACCGTCGTGGCGGTCGACATGACCAGGCCAGATGCACAGCAACCGGACCCCGGCACGTGGCTGTTGAACAAGATCGACGCCCGCGAGCGGGCCCTGACCGGCCAGATCGAGCAGACCCAGGCGGAGATTGACGCCATGGCCGCGCACCTCGGCGAACTGCACGAAGCGATCGAGCACCTGCGGATCACCCGTAAGAGCCTGCTGACGAAGGCTTAAGTGCTGGCGGGCATGGGTGCGTAGAGAGCTGGTCCGATCTTGTTGATGTAGCCCTGGTGGGACCATTGGGACAGTTGGACGCGGAAGCTGTTGCCGTTCTCAATCCCGAGGATGGCGGCCAGTTCGCTTTCATTCCAGGCTCGCCAGGGCTGAGCGGTCAGGAGTTGCAGGACCTTGCCGCGCCGGTCGGGGCTGGACAGGTGCGGAGCGGCGGCGGATCGCCCCAGCGGCTCGGGGGCGGCCGACCTGCCAGTTCGCGGGTCAGGCGGCGGGTCATCTGGTGCACGGTGGCCCACCAGATCATGGCTTCGTGATGTTCGGGCTTGCGTTCATAGATGCGCACCAGGCGGCGGTAGCGGACCAGCCAGGCGAACGTGTTGGGTCGAGCCCGGGCGCGGTGCCTGGATTGCTCCAGGTCCGTTTCCCGGACCCGCCCGCCGAACCCGGCGTGGCGAGGTGCTGCCCACCTGGGATCAAGCTCTCGGCCAGCTCGACACCGACGAGGCGGCCGAACCCCTGCATGTGCTTCGCTTCGGCGTCCAGGTAGACGTGCAAGGCATGCTCGCCGGTACTCCGAATGCCGACCAGTGCATCCGATACCTGTCCAAGTACCTCACCAAGTCGATCAGTGACAGCCTCGACCCGGACGACCAGGCCCAGCGCGACCACGCCGCACGGATGGCTGAGGCGCTGCGCTTCGAGCCCTGCTCGCCGACCTGCCCGAACTGGCTGCGTTACGGCGTCCAGCCCAAGGGCGCCAAGCAGGGGATGGCTCCCGGCCGGTGCCGGGGCAAGGCTCACACGCCCGACCACCTCGGCTACGCCGGACGCCGCGTCCTGGTCTCCCGCAAGTGGTCCAACAAGACCCTCGCCGAACACAAGCAGGACCGCCGCACCTGGGTCCTGGAAGCCCTCGGCCAGACCGACCAGCTGACCGACCCACACCGCTACGTCTGGAAGCCCGTCCCGGCCGGAGACGCCAACCTCGCGCCACTGGCGGTACGGCTCCTGCGCTCGGTCGCCGAGCGGCAACGCTGGCGCGTCCACATGGCCCGACTCCAAGCGGAAGCCGGAGACCAAGATCTTTCGGCAACTGAAGGGAGGGCGGCATGAAGGCAGTCAACGAGCTGGTGGTCGTCCTCCCGCCTGGACTTCCCACACTGAACGCGGGCGCTGCGGCAGAGCTGCTTGCGATCCTGTTGGAGGCTCACGGGTCTCAGAGCGTCCACGCCGATGCCGCATGAGGAGCGACATGGACACCATTCGTTTCGGCTTCTACGGCCGGGTTTCCACAGAGGACAACCAAGACCCCGCGTCCTCCCGTGCCTGGCAGCTCACCCGCTCTCGTGCGCTGATCGAGTCACGCGGGGGAGCGGTCGTGGCGGAGTTCTTCGATGTGGACAAGTCACGCTCGATTCCCTGGCAGCGTCGTCCCCAAGCAGCGAGGCTGCTGGCGGAACTCCGACGTCCTGATCGCGGCTTCGAGGCGGTGGTGAAAGGGCATTGGGCCAACGAGATGCCCTACTACCGGTGCAGATTCCCGGAGGAGTACGCGCTCGCCAACCGTGTGACGCACCCTCGCAACGTCTACCTGCGCGAGGTCGACATAGCCCCCAAGCTCGACCGTTGGTTGGGGCGCCTGTTCACTCCGTCGAACATCGACCGCACCTTGGATCTCCTGGTCACAGCGCACGAGGCGCCATCCCCGGAACTGCACGAGACCGAGGCCCTCAAGCGGCAGATGGCCGAATGCGATCGGAAGCTGGCTCGCCACCGTGCGGCCCTGGAAGCCGGCGCCGACCCGGTGCTGATCGCGAGCTGGATGAGTGAGGAGCAAGGTCGAAAGACTGAGCTGCAACACAGGCTCACGCGGCTCCCCGTCGCCCGGCGCCGTCTCTTCGACCGCGACAGCCTGGCTGTGTCGCTGCGCGATCTGGGGAGTCTGGTCGAGGTGCTGGGGAGAGCCGACCCGACCCGCAAGGCCAAGATCTACGCCAGCCTCGGCCTGCAGCTGGTTTACCACCCCTCACAGCACAAAGTCCTGGTCGCTGCTTCGAGCAACCAGGACTCTATGGGGTACGGGTCTGTGTCCGAGGGGGGACTTGAACCCCCATGCCCCGCAAAGGGCACTAGCACCTCAAGCTAGCGCGTCTGCCTATTCCGCCACCCGGACTTGGTGCCTGCACGTGGGACCGTCATCCCGCGTCGGCTCCGTAAGGTTAGCAAACTCTGAGGGGTGCGTCATACCAGGATTCCGGAGGCAGGATGAGACGGCAATCCGTACCCGATTGAAGGAGCCTCCATGGCCGAGGACGAGGTCGTCGAGCTGTGCCGTGATCTGATCCGTATCGATTCGACCAACGCCGGCGACAACGCGGGGCCCGGGGAGAGGGCGGCGGCCGAGTATGTCGCGGAGAAGCTCGCCGAAGTAGGGCTCGAGGTGGCGATCCTGGAGAGCGACGATCGGCGGGCGAACGTCGTCGCGCGGATCGAGGGCACCGATCCGGGCCGTGACGCGCTGCTGTTGCACGGGCATCTCGACGTCGTGCCGTTCGACGCGAGTGACTGGCGGCATCATCCGCTCTCGGCGGAAGTGGCCGACGGGTGTGTCTGGGGGCGTGGGGCCGTGGACATGAAGGACATGGACGCGATGATCCTGGCGGTCGTGCGGCAGCGGCTCCAGGAAGGGCGCCGGCCCGGGCGTGACGTGGTGCTCATGTTCACCGCCGATGAGGAGGCGGGCGGTGAGTACGGGGCGAAGTTCCTGGTCGAGGAGCACCCGGAGCTGTTCGAGGGGGTCACGGAGGCGATCGGGGAGGTCGGCGGGTTCAGCGTGTCGATCGGGGAGGATCGGCGGCTTTACCTGATCGAGGCCGCGGAGAAGGGCATGGCGTGGATGCGGGTGACCGCGAACGGCCGGGCCGGGCACGGGTCGATGCTCAATCTGGACAACGCCGTGACCGAGCTCGCCGACGCCGTGGCGCGTGTGGGACGGCATGAGTGGCCGGTACGGCTGACGCCGACCATGAGCAGGTTCCTGGAGGAGATAGGCGGGGGCGATCCCGAGGCCGCGATCGACAAGCTGGGGCCGGTGGCCAGGATGCTGGGCGCGGGGCTCCGCAACACGGTCAATCCGACCATGCTGGAGGCCGGCTACAAGGCGAACGTGGTGCCGCAGACGGCCTCGGCGACCATCGACGGGCGGTTCCTGCCGGGCTTCGAGGAGGAGTTCTTCGCCACGATCGACGAGCTGCTCGGGCCCAACGTCACGAGGGAGTTCGTGCAGCACCAGGTGGCGCTGGAGTTCGGCTTCGAGGGGCCGCTGGTGACGGCCATGGTGGAGGCGCTGCTGGCCGAGGACCCGGCCGGGCGCGCCGTGCCGTACACGATGTCAGGAGGGACGGATCTTAAGTCCTTCAGCAGGCTCGGCATCCGGGGATACGGGTTCGCGCCGCTCAAGTTGCCTGCCGACCTGGACTTCTCTGGGATGTTCCATGGGGTCGACGAGCGGGTGCCGGTGGATTCGCTCAGGTTTGGGGTGCGGGTGCTTGACCGCTTCCTGGATCACTGCTGAAAACCCCTTGCGGCAACCTTGAGTGATGCTACGGTTACGGATCGTTGAGGGGTGAGTCCACGGACCGGCCTCACAGTGTGAGGTCGGTCCTGGTGCTTCTGAAGGAGGGTTCACGTGGCACGCATGCCGGTGCGGTGGTGGCGGGCAATGCCCGCACTCGCTGCCCGGCGCGTGCCCGTGATCATCCTCGCGGAGGATGCGATCGCCGATCGGGCCGCCCGGATGGCGCGGTTCGCGGCCGGCGCCCGCCAGGTCATCGCACGAGTAGTCGCGGCCGGCGTCCTGCTGGCCGCGGGATGGCTGCTCGCCGTTCTCTTCGGACTGCTCTTCGCCGCTCCGGCGGCCGCGGATTCCACCGCGGCGACAGGGACGGCCACAGCAGCCGACACCTCTCACACCGTCACCGGGTCCATCACGGACGGTTTCCCCACGGCTGACGGAAAGATCTCGGCGTCGGACAACGCCGAGGCGATCGGAAAGGTCTCGGCACCGGACAACGCCGAGGCGATCGGAAAGGTCTCGGCGTCGGACAACGCCGAGGCGATGGCGGGGCGGACGGTCGACGGGCTCAACAGCCAGTCCGATCCCGGCCTGCCGCCTGCTTCTCCTGCGACCGACATCCTGGACACCAATGGTCTGGTGCCCAACGGCGGTGGCAGCGGCCCGTTCGGGCCAAGCATGGGAGATATCGCGAGGTCCTTCTTCGACCCGCGTGTCGAGGCTCGGCGCGTCCCCTTGGCGTCCGTGCTTCCTCCGGTCGTCCGCACAGCGGCGGATGACCCCTCTTTCTCACCTGACTGACCCCCGCCACAGATTCCGATGAGTACGGCGGCGGAGCGCGGCTAGATCCCCTCCGCCAGCGGGTCACATGTCAGTCATCTTGGTTCGCGATTCCCCGAGGTCTCCGCTGTGCGCGGCGTACTGCGACCTCGCATGCCCTCGGCTGCCCGCGAACTGTCAGGTATCCCCCTATGAACCAAGTAGGAGCATTCATCATGCGTACGTGGGCGAAGGCTTCGGCCCCCGCGGCTCTTCTAGCTGTAGCCGTCATGTCCTTCGGCAGCGGCACCGCGCTGGCCGACACCTCCGGCGACTCTTCCGTCGGCGGTGGCAACCAGGTCAACCTGCCTGTCTCGCTGCCGATCGACATCAGCGGCAACTCCGCCGCCGTGCTGGGCAGGTCCCAGGCGCGTTCCCAGGGCGGCGCCACGGTAGTCAACAGCGGCAAGGGCGGCACCTCCGACAAGACCTCCGGCGACGGGAGCGTCCTCGGCGGCAACCAGGTCAACGCGCCGATCAGCGCGCCGATCAACGCCTGTGGCAACGCGCTGTCCGTGCTCGGCAGCTCTGACGCGGGCTGCAAGGGCGGCGCCACGGTCAAGAACACCGGCAAGGGCGGCAGCTCCAACAAGACCTCCGGCAAGGGAAGCGTCCTCGGCGGCAACCAGGTCAACGCGCCGATCAACGTCCCGATCAACGCCTGCGGTAACGCCCTGTCCCTGATCGGCAAGTCTGACGCGGGCTGCAAGGGCGGCGCCACGGTCAAGAACGCCGGCAAGGGCGGGGCCGGTGGCAACCACACCTCGGGCAAGGGTTCCGTGCTCGGTGGCAACCAGGTCATCGCGCCGATCAGCGCACCGATCAACGTCTGCGGCAACGCGGTGGCCGTGATCGGCAGGGCGTTCGCGGGCTGCAAGGGCGGCTCGTCCGTGACCAACGGCGGGCACACCCCTTACCGGAGCCCGCACGGCTCGACGGGCAACGACACCGACGGGCGCTTCGGGGTCGGCAGCGGCAACCAGGTCATCGCACCGGTCAACCTGCCCATCGTGGCCTGCGGCAACGCCGTCGGCAACGCGCACGCCGGCTGCAAGGGCGGCGCCTCGGTCAAGAACACCGGCAAGGGCGGCTCCGGTGGCAACACCACGTCCGGCAAGGGCTCCGTGCTCGGCGGCAACCAGGTGGTCGCGCCGATCACCGCGCCGATCAACGTCTGCGGCAACGCGGTGGCCGTGATCGGCAAGGCGTTCGCGGGCTGCAAGGGCGGCGCCACGGTCAAGAACGGTGGCAGGGGCGGCGCGGGTGGCAACACCACGTCTGGCAAGGGTTCCGTGCTCGGTGGCAACCAGGTGGTCGCGCCGATCACCGCGCCGATCAACGCCTGCGGCAACGCCGTGGCCGTGCTCGGGCTGTCCGGAGCTCACTGCAAGGGCGGCGCCTCGGTCAAGAACGGCGGTTCGGGCGCGGGTGGCAACACCACCTCCGGCAAGGGCTCCGTGCTCGGCGGCAACCAGGTGATCGCCCCGATCACCGCGCCGATCAACGTCTGCGGCAACGCCGTGGCCGTGCTCGGCGACGCCGCCGCCGGGTGCCTCGGTGGCTCGAGCGTCGGCAAGCCCGGCGGCGAGGGCTACCACCCCTACGGCCACTACAGCTCCCACCAGGCCGCCGACTCCAAGCCCGGCGGCGTGCTGCCCGCGCTTCCCCCGGTCCCGGTTCTGGGCGGCCTGCAGGGCGTGGGCAACATCACCCCGATGCGCGGCGGCGGCTCACCTGAGCTGCCGGTCGTCGGCGACATGCCGCTGGTCGGTGACCTGCACGAGCTGTTCGGCCTGCCCGAGCTGCCCGGTCTGCCCGGCCAGCCCGCCACCCCCGTCAGGCACGTCACCCCGGCCAAGCACGTCAAGAACGGCAAGGCTCCGGTCACCCACGCCGCCCGCGCCGAGGACACGCAGCACTCGCCTCTGGCCCCGGCCACCTCGCTGCTCGCCGGTACTCCTGTCGGTGGTGCGGTGAAGCTCGCGACCAGCGGCCTGCCCACCGGCGACCTGGGACTGATGAGCGCGGCTCAGCCCGCGGGGGTCACCGGGATGACCACCGGCTCGCTGTTCGCGCTGGTCCTGGGCGCGATGTTCGCCGCCTCGGCCACCCTGTTCGCGGCCACCCGCCGCTTCCGGCTCGGCCGGAAGTAAGGACAAGAACGTCTACCGCTCACAGCCGGTGAGCGAGTAGCGAAAGACGCTTTGCCCGTTCCGGGGGCGCGGCCCGGGGCGGGCAAAGCCATGTTCGGTCACAGGGTGCTGCGGACGCGCATGACCTTGCGGCGCAACCGTACATGACGGCTTCCGTCAGGATGCAGGCGCACGCGTGAGAGCTCCCACTGACCGTACTCCGCGTGTTCGGTGAGCAGCTGACGTGCTGCTTCGCGGGACAGATCGCGCGGAATGAAGATATCCATGTAGGAGTAGTCGAGCACAACGATTAGTCTCCAGGGTGAGTCAGGGCGCGATGCCGCTCGATGGGGCTTATTCTGCGTGCTTGTGGGTGGGTCCGGAAGCTAGTGGGTAGTCCCGGGGGAAGGAAAATTCCGCGAGTCGGGTTACCTTTCAGATCAGTGCCGGCTCCCGGCAGGGGGAATTGCAAGCGAACAGTGAGGTAGGAAGCAGCGTGCCAGCCAACAACGGCAGCACCGGTGGAACCCGCCGTCTGGTGATCGTCGAGTCGCCCGCCAAGGCGAAGACGATCAAGGACTACCTCGGTGCCGGCTACATGGTCGAGTCCAGCATTGGCCACATCCGCGATCTGCCGGAGCGGGCCGATGACATCCCCGAGAAGTACAAGGGGGAGCCATGGGCGCGCCTCGGGGTCAATGTCGAGCATGAGTTCGAGCCGCTGTACGTCGTCAACCCCGACAAGAGATCGCAGGTCAGCAAGCTGAAGCAGCTGCTGAAGGATGCCGACGAACTCTATCTGGCCACTGACGAGGACCGCGAGGGCGAAGCCATCGCATGGCACCTGCGCGAGGTGCTCAAGCCCAAGGTGCCGGTGCACCGCATGGTCTTCCATGAGATCACCCCGCAGGCCATCAGGGACGCGGTGGCCAATCCGCGCGACCTGAACCTGCGCCTCGTCGACGCCCAGGAGACCAGGCGCATCCTCGACCGGCTCTATGGCTACGAGGTCAGCCCGGTCCTGTGGAAGAAGGTCAAGCCGCGGTTGTCGGCGGGCCGGGTGCAGTCGGTGGCGACCAGGCTGGTGGTGGAGCGCGAGCGGGAGCGCATGGCGTTCACGTCCGCCCATTACTGGGACCTGCAGGCGCTGTTCGACACGGGCAAGGCAGAGGAGCGTCCGCGTGACTTCACCGCGTCGCTGACCTCGGTCGATGGCAAGCGGGTCGCCCAGGGGCGCGACTTCGCCACCACCGGCCTGCTGAAGACGAACGACGTGCTCCACCTGTCGGAGGCCGCCGCCGGTGAGCTGGCGGGCCGGCTCCAGGGTTCGTCGTTCGCCGTCAAGTCCGTCGAGCGCAAGCCGTACACCCGTAAGCCGTACGCTCCCTTCCGGACGACCACTTTGCAGCAGGAGGCGAGCCGGAAACTGGGCTTCTCCGCCAAGTACACGATGCAGGTGGCGCAGCGGCTCTACGAGAACGGCTTCATCACCTACATGCGTACCGACAGCATCACGCTGTCGGAGACGGCGGTGGCGGCCGCGCGCTCCCAGGCGATCAAGCTGTACGGCTCTGCGTACGTTCCCGACAAGCCGCGTGTTTACACCAGCAAGGTCAAGAGCGCGCAGGAGGCGCACGAGGCGATCCGGCCTTCCGGGGAGGAGTTCCGCACTCCCGGTGAGACCGGGCTGAACGGTGACCAGTTCCGCCTATACGAGCTGATCTGGCAGCGGACCGTCTCGTCCCAGATGAAGGACGCGGTCGGCGAGTCCGTCACGGTAAAGGTGCGCGGCGCGTCCGCCACCGGCGAGAACGTCGAGTTCAGCGCCTCGGGCCGGACGATCACGTTCTACGGCTTCCTCAAGGCGTACGTCGAGGGCGCCGACGATCCGTCGACCGACCGTGACGACTCCGAGAAGCGGCTGCCGAACCTGACCGAGGGCGACGCGCTGAGCGTCTCGCGGCTCGACGTGGCCGGCCACTCGACCAAGCCGCCCGCTCGCTACACCGAGGCTTCGCTGGTCAAGGAGATGGAGGATCGGGAGATCGGGCGTCCTTCGACGTACGCCTCGATCATCGGCACGATCCTCGACCGTGGCTACGTGTTCAAGAAGGGCACCGCGCTGGTGCCGTCCTTCCTGGCGTTCGCCGTGGTCAACCTGCTGGAGCAGCATTTCGGCAACCTGGTCGACTACGACTTCACCGCCGAGATGGAGAAGGTGCTCGACGACATCGCCAACGACCGGGCGGAGCGGGTGCCGGAGCTGCAGCGCTTCTACTACGGCGAGGACGGCGACGAGGGCCTGAAGGAGATGGTCACCGACCTTGGCGACATCGACGCCAAGGAGATCAGCTCCTTCCCGATCAGGGGCACCGACATCGTCATCAGGGTCGGGCGATACGGCCCATACCTTGACAGGGGCGGCGCTCGGGTGAACGTGCCCGAGGACACGACGCCCGACGAACTGACCGCCGAGAAGGCGGAGGAGCTCTTCTCGCGGCCCACCGGCGACCGTGAGATGGGGACCGACCCGGTTACCGGGCACAAGATCGTGGCCAAGGACGGGCGATTCGGGCCGTACGTCACCGAGATCCTGCCCACGCAGGAGGAGGAGACCCCGAAGCGGCGCACCAAGAAGGCCGACGCGGCCAAGCCGCGGACGAGCTCGCTGTTCAAGTCGATGTCGCTCGACACCGTGACGCTCGAGGACGCGCTCAAGCTGCTGTCGATCCCCCGGGTCGTCGGCGAGCTGGAGGGCGAGGAGGTCGTCGCGTACAACGGGAAGTTCGGTCCGTACCTGAAGAAGGCCTCCGAAACGCGGTCGCTGACCGCGGAGGAGGAGCTGTTCACGGTCACGATCGAGCAGGCCAAGGAGCTGTTCTCCCAGCCCAAGCCGCGGGGCAGGGGCCGGGCGGCGGCCGCGCCGCCGCTGCGCGAGCTGGGTGAGGACCCCAACTCCAAGAAGCCCGTCGTGGTCAAGGAGGGGCGATTCGGTCCCTACGTGACCGACGGCGAGACGAACGCGTCGCTGCGCAAGGGCGACACGGTCGAGGAGATCACGATCGAGCGGGCGGCGGAGCTGCTGGCCGAACGGCGTGAGCGGGCTCCGGCGCCGAAGAAGACGACGACCAGGAAGGCGCCGGCCAAGAAGGCACCCGCGAAGAAGCCGGCGGCCAAGTCGTAAGTAGCATTGCCGCGTGGTGGTCTTGGTCTTCGTGGGCTTGGTGTTCGCGGCGCATCTCTATCTGTGGGATCGGATGGTGCGCTCGACCACTCGGCGGGGGCAGGTGCGCACGGGCCTGACCTGGGGGTTGGTGGGGCTCCTTCTGCTGGTCGTCTTGACGTTCGCGGGGATGCGGCTGGAGATGTTCCAGTGGCTGGCGTGGCCGGGGTATCTCTGGATCGCGATCATGTTCTACCTGGTGATCGCTCTGGTTCTGCTGGAGATTCCCCGGTTGGTGGCGTGGTTAGCGCTGGTCCGGGGGCGGGCGGCCGTGTCGCCGTCGCCTGTAGCCGTGGCGCGGCCGGTTACTGTGCCCGCCTCGGATGTTTCGGATATTTCGGGTTTTGGGCAGGTTTCGGGGGTGGAGCCGTCGCCGGGCGGCGACGCGATGAGCAGGCGGCTCTTCCTCGGACGGACCACCGCCGCCGTCGCGGGCGTGGGCGCGCTCGGCACTGTCGGGTACGGCATCGGTGCCGCGCTGGGTGATCCGGTGATCGAACCGGTCAAGGTCACGCTGGCCGGGCTCGACTCCAGGCTGAGTGGGCTGCGGTTCGCCGTGGTCAGCGACATCCACCTGGGGCCGCTCACGGGCAAGGCGCACACCGAGCGCATCGTGCGCATGATCAACGGTCTGCGGGCCGACGTGGTGGCGATCGTCGGCGACCTGGTCGACGGCTCGGTCGCCGAGCTGGGCCCGCTGGCCAGGCCGCTGCAGAGCCTCGAATCCCGCTATGGCGCCTATTTCGTGACAGGTAATCACGAGTACTACACGAGAAACGGCCCCGGTGAGTGGATCGAGGAGCTGGACCGGCTCGGCGTTCGCTCGCTGCGGAACGAACGGGTGGAGATCCGGCACCAGGGCGGCGTGCTCGACCTGGCCGGGGTGAACGACCTCAACGGCGCCACCGCGAACGACGCGCCCGACTTCGACAAGGCGCTCGGCGGTCGCGATATGAGCCGCTCCACGGTCCTGCTGGCCCACCAGCCGGTTCAGGTCTCGCAGGCCGCGCGTTATGGCGTGGACCTGCAGCTGTCGGGGCACACGCATGGCGGGCAGCTGGCGCCGTTCAACCTCGTGGTGCCGCTGCAGCAGCCGGTCGTGTCGGGGCTGGCGACGGTTGATGGGGTGCAGGTGTACGTGACGCGCGGCGCCGGGTTCTGGGGGCCGCCGGTCCGGGTGGGAGCGCCGCCCGAGATCACGCTGCTTGAGCTGCGCTCCTGATCTCCGTATGCCACGTGAGCTGCTCTCCTGGCCTCCGTGCTACGTGAGCTGCGCTCCCGACCTCCGTGCGCGTGAGCTGCGCTCCCGACCTCCGTGCGCGTGAGCTGCGCTCCTGACTCCCGCGGTGCTTGACTCCCGCGGTGCTTGACTCCCGCGGTGCTTGAACGGCGCTGCTGACTTTCCGCGATCCGCTGGTCACTCAAGCCGCGAGGGGGTAGTATCCAAGCGGATACGTTGGAGGCGGGATGATCTCTTCCCCGGTGGAGGGGGCGTTCGGCGACCTGCTGCCCGAGCGGGGCGAGGCGCCTGAGGGGCCGACGCCCGACGTCACGTTCTGGGCGGAGCGCGGCGGACTGCTGCTCAAACAGGCCAGACACGCGGCCAGCATGAACCAGAAAACGCTGGCCGGCATGAGCGGCACGTCGCGGACGACGCTGTCGGCCTACGAGCACGGCCGGAAGTCGCCCACGCTCGAAACGGCCGGGCGCATCCTCGATGCCGCCGGGTTCCGGCTGGTGCTGGAGGCCAAGGTCGAGTTCACCACCTATCAGGGGGCCGACGGGCGCCCGTTCCATGTGCCCAACCGGTTGCCGCGCCTGCCCGCGTTGCGGGCCCTGGCCGCGGTCCGCCTCGGCGACAGGACCTATGACCTGGCCGATCGCGAGGATCGCCGGGACGCCTACGTCCTGTTGTTGCGGGAAGGGAGTCAGCGGGAGCTGCTCGAGCACCTCGACGGGCTGCTGCTGGTGGAGCTCTGGGATGAGCTGGTGCTGCCTGAGCCGGTGCGGGCCGGTTGGCAGCCGTTGGTGGAGCTCGCCCGGCCGTACAAAAGGGACTAGCGGGACAAGAGGGGATCTGTCTGGTGTTTTCGGGGGCCTATTCGAGCTGTGTATCATGCGCGACGGCCCGTATACGTAATACTCTCAGCGACGAGCAGCCGGGTATATCCGGCTCGTCTCCTGTCTTCCCATTTCCGGCGAGCACCTGGATACGCTGACATTATGACCGCCCGTGGCCGACGCCAACCGACACATGTGCTGGCTAACGCATCTTTCCGCCGGCTCTGGACGGCGATGTCGGTGTGCAGCCTCGGCGACTGGCTGAACATCCTGGCCCTGACCGCCCTCGCAGGAAACCTGACCCAGGGCGACTACCGCACGCAGTCGCTGGCCGTCGGCGGTGTCTTCATCGCCAAGATGCTGCCCGCCGTCCTGCTCGGACCTCTCGCGGGGGCGTTCGCCGACCGCTTCGACCGGCGGGTGACGATGTTCACCTCCGACCTGGCCCGGTTCGCCGTGGTGCTGTCGATCCCGCTGATCGGCAGCTACCAATGGATCATCGTCGCGACGATCCTGGTCGAGTGCGTCAACCTGTTCTGGGTTCCGGCCAAGGACGCGACGGTCCCTAACCTGGTGCCGAAGGATCAGCTCGAATCGGCCAACCAGCTCAACCTGCTGGTCATCTACGGCAGCGCGCCGATCGCCGCGATCCTGTTCGCGGCGCTGTCCGTGGTGGGCGACGTGCTGAAGAACGCCGTGCCGTTCCTGTCCGGCATGGACCCGACCGGGCCGGCGCTGGTCGTCAACGCGTGCGCCTACCTGGTGTCCGCCTTCCTGATCTTCACGCTGCGCGGCATCCCCACGCGGGACGGCGCCATTTCCACACCGTCGGTGCTCAAGCAGATCGTCGAAGGCTGGCGGTTCGTGGGCGGCGACCGGCTGGTGCGCGGTCTGATCATCGGCATGCTGGGAGCGTTCGCGGCCGGCGGCGCGGTCGTGGGCGTCGCGAAGATCTACGTGAGCGCGCTCGGCGGCGGCGACGCGGCCTACGGAGTGGTGTTCGCCGCGGTCTTCGTCGGCATGGCGCTGGGCATGTTCTTCGGCCTCCGGTTGCTGCGCGAGCTGTCGCGGCGCCGGTTGTTCGGTCTGGCGATCATCGTGGCGGGCGTGGTGCTGGTCGCGATCGCGATCATCCACAACCTGGTGATCGTGGTCATGCTGACCGTACTGCTCGGGGCATGCGCGGGCATCGCGTGGATCATCGGCTACACGCTCATCGGCCTCGAGGTCGAGGACTCGATGCGGGGGCGGACGTTCTCGTTCCTGCAGTCGACCGCGCGGGTCACGCTGCTGTTCGTGGTGGCGGTGGCCAACCCGCTGGCCGCGCTCGTCGGCGCGCACCCGCTGAGGGTGGGCGACGTGATCTACCAGTTCGACGGCTCCAACCTGGTGCTGGTGGTCGGTGGCGTGCTCGCGACGGTCGTCGGCCTGCTGGCGCTGCGCCACATGGACGACAGGAAGGGCGTCTCGCTCTCCGAGGACCTGATCGCGGCGGTGCGCGGCGAGCGGCCGAAGTCGGAGACGGCGGAGCAGGTGCCGGGGCTGTTCGTGGCGTTCGAGGGTGGTGAGGGCTCGGGTAAGACCACCCAGTCGCGACTGCTCGCCATCTGGCTGCGTGACCAGGGCTTCGACGTCGTACAGACCCGTGAGCCCGGCTCGACCAAGGTCGGCATGAGACTGCGCGCGATCCTGCTCGACGCGGCCGAACGTGGGCTGTCGGCGCGCGCCGAGGCGCTGCTGTACGCCGCCGACCGGGCCGAACACGTCGAGAAGGTCATCAGACCGGCGCTCTACCGCGGCTCGCTGGTGATCTCCGACCGCTACGTGGACTCGTCGCTGGCCTACCAGGGAGCGGGGCGGGCGCTCGACCCCGAGGACGTCTCCAAGGTCAACGCCTGGGCCACGGGTGGGCTGGTGCCGCACCTCACGGTGCTGATCGACACGCCGCCCCAGGTGGGGCTGACCAGGCTGGGCGGCGCGGCGGACCGGATCGAGGCGGAGCCGCTGGAGTTCCATGAGCGGGTGCGCAAGGAGTTCCGGACGCTGGCCGCCGCCGATCCCGACCGCTACCTGGTGGTCGACGGGCTGCTGCCGCCCGAGCAGATCACCCGGCTGATCCAGGACCGGGTGCACGAGATCCTGCCCGATCCGGTGCCCCAGGAGTCCGAGGACATCACGGGCACGATGCCCGCCATCCGCGACTAGCCTTGTCGGGTGAGCGTCTTCGATGACCTCGTCGGTCAGGACCAGGCGGTGGCCGTGCTGTCCCGCGCCGCCGCGGCGGCAGGCGACGCCGTACGGGGTGGCCGCGGCGCGGGCATGACGCATGCCTGGCTGTTCACCGGCCCGCCCGGGTCGGGCCGGGAGGAGACCGCGCGGGCGTTCGCGGCGGCGCTGCTCTGCCTGGACGGCGGTTGCGGTCACTGCGACCAGTGCCACCAGGTGCTGATCGGCTCACACCCCGATCTCGAGACGGTACGCCCCCAGGGCCTGTCCTACAGCGTCAAGCAGACGCGCGAGCTCATCCTGAGGGCGGCGGGCGCGCCCACGCAAGGACGCTGGCGGGTCATCCTGTTCGAGGACGCCGACCGGGCTACGGAGTCGGCGGCGAACGCCCTGCTCAAGGCCATCGAGGAGCCGCCTCCACGTACGGTCTGGCTGCTGTGCGCACCCGCCGCCGACGACATGATGATCACCATCCGGTCGCGCTGCCGGGTGATCACCCTGGCCACCCCCGCCACGGAGGCGGTCGCCCACGTGCTGGCCACCCGCGACAGCGTGCCCTGGGAGACCGCCCGCTTCGCCGCCCGCGCCTCTCAGGGGCACATCAGCCGGGCCCGGGCGCTGGCCCTGGACGAGAACGTACGTCGGCGCCGGGAGGCCGTCCTGGCCATCCCTCGCTCGCTGTCCGGGGTCGGCGAGTGCGTCTCGGCCGCCGAACGCCTGGTCAAAACGGCCGAAGAAGAGGCCGCGGCGGCGACGGCCGCGCTCAACGAGACCGAGACCACCGAGCTACGCAAGATCTACGGCGAGGGGTCCACGGGCAAAGGCCTCAACCGTGGGCTGGTGCGCGGCGGCGCCGGGGCGTTGAAGGAGTTGGAGGACCGGCAGAAGTCGCGCGCCACGCGCATCAAACGCGACTCGCTCGACGCGGCGCTGCTGGAGCTGGTGTCGTTCTATCGGGACGTCCTGGCCATGCAGTTCGCGTCCGGCGTGGAGCTGGCCAACGACGACATCCGCTTCGACCTGGACCAGCTGGCCAAGGTGTCGACGCCGGAGGAGACGTTGCGACGGATCGATGCGATCATGCGATGCCGCGAACGCCTCGACGCCAACGTCAACCCGCAGATCGCGGTCGAGGCGATGATGCTCTCCCTCCGGTCCGCCGTGTAGCGGGTTCCTTCCCGCCGGGTGGCCCTCGCGGAAGTTGGTCATGTGGCAGGAGCAGCAGATGAGGCTCTGGAGCGTCTCTGTAATGTGAAAGTCGAGCAGCTTTCCCCCCCAGAGCCCCTGATACGAGAACGCGTCGATGTCGCGGCGATCTTCGCTGAGCATCACGTGGGTCTCGTGCGGCTGGCGCTCGTCATGGTCGGTGACCAGGCGACCGCCGAAGACGTCGTCCAGGAGGCGTTCACGCGCACCCACGCCAGCCGCTGGAGGCTGCGAGATCCGGACAAGGCGCTGGCCTATGTGCGTTCCGCGGTGTTCAACGGCTGCCGGTCCGTGATGCGGAGGCGGGCGATCGCGTTCCGTCGCGCCGTGCCGTACGAACCGCCTGTCTGGTCCGCGGAGAGCGCCGTCCTGGTGAGCGAGGAGCGCCGCGAGGTGCTGCTGGCCTTGCGCGAGCTGCCGAGCAGGCAGCGCGAAGCGTTGACGTTGCGTTACTACCTCGATCTGTCCGACCAGGAGATCGCCGAGACGATGGGCATCAGCGGGGGCACCGCCAGATCCACGATCGCACGAGGGCTCGCGGCTCTCGGCCGAGCACTTGAGGAGGGTTCATGAACAGCCCTGTGGAAGAACGTCTACGTGCGGCTCTCACTGAGGCCGGTGCCACGGTCGATCCCAGCACGCTGCGGCCGCTCCAATCACTCGACCGGCGCCGTCGCGTCGATTTCCGCTTGCTTGCTGTGGCTGGGGTCACGGTGGTGCTCGCGGGGGCGGCGACCGTGGCCGCACTCACGTCTGCCGGCGACGAGCAACGCGCGGTGGCGGCCAATCCGCCGGTCAGCGAGAAGGGGCCGCGCGAGGTCCGTCTTTTCCTGTGCTCCAGCACGTCGAAGAGCCCCGATTGCGCCGGCGCCGCTACGGCCGAGCAGGTGGGGGAGCTACGGGCGACTCTGAGAGAGCAGTCGGACGTAGAGTGGGTGTCTTTCGAAGATCAGGCGACGGCCTACGAGAGTTTTCGTCAGCACTACGCCGACAACAAGGCGGTGATTGACGGGGTCGAGATGAGCGACATGTTCGCGTCGTTCCGGCTCAAGCTCAAGCCCGGAGCCGACGTGGATGCCCTGATCGGAAAGGCGAAGGCGATAGGCGGGGTGGCCGACGCCTCACGTACATCGCTGAACGCCCTGACGGGAGCCGCCGAGCCGCCGAAGATGGAGGTCACGGTCTTCCTATGCGTGGATCATTCGCCCATGCCGGCGTGCGGCGCCGGACCGTCAAAGAAAGATCGGCATAAAGGAAAAGGAATCACGCTGGCCCAGCAGCGAGCCATAGCGACGGCGATCGAGAGGATGCCAGGCGTCGCATCAGTGCACTTCGAAGATCAGCAAGAGGCGTACGAAAACTTCCGCCGTTCCTATGCTGACAACAAGGCTCTCGTACAGGCAACGAAGCCATCCGACATGCCTGTCTCGTTCCGTCTGGCGATGAAGCCGGCTTCCGGTGGGGACGCGATGATCGACAAGCTGCTCCGCATGCCCGGCGTCGCGCAAGTCGTCGATCAGAGGTGCCTGGCCGAACAGTTGAAGATCTTTACGCGCTATGGCATCTCGCGGCCTGGAGGCAGCAAGATGTGCTCTATAAAGACGCAGTAGTGCCGTGCCGGGGCGCTTGAGGGTGCCGCAGGGCTCTGGCGGTGGGGTTCTCACACCACACGGGTCGACACACGTAATGTGGCAACCGAAGGCCGTAAGAACCCCCGAGGCCGTCAGGAGGCGAGCACGAGCCCATGGGAATGATCATGGCCGTGAGCTTCACCCGCTACGGGCGGCTCTACTACCTCGATCCCGGTGGCCACACTCCCAAGGTGGGCGACAAGGTGCTGGTCCCGACCGACTCGGGTCCTGAGGTGGCGGAGTGCGTGTGGGCGCCGCAATATTCGAGTGAAGACATCGACGGAATGCCGGTGTGCGCGGGCATAGCGGGAGAGGAACACCTTTCCCGCGACGAGACCAACAAGCGCCGCAGGGCCGAGGCCCGCAGCGTGTCCAAGCGGTTGATCAAGCGGCACGAGCTGCCGATGAAGGTGGTGGGAATCGACTACCTCGACCAGGACAACGTCTACACGGTCTACTTCTCCGCCCCGCATCGGGTCGACTTCCGCGCGCTCGTCCGAGACCTGGCCCGCAACCTGCGGGCCCGGGTGGAGCTGCGGCAGATCGGCCCGCGTGACGAGGCGCGGTTGCAGGGCGGCATCGGCCCATGTGGTCGTGATCTGTGCTGCGCCACCTTCCTCAAGGACTTCGAGCCGGTCTCCGTACGCATGGCCAAGGACCAGGACCTCCCGGTCAACCCCTTGCGCATCGCCGGGGCGTGCGGGCGGCTGATGTGCTGTCTCAAGTACGAGCATCCGCTCTATGTCGAGACCCGGAACCGGATGCCGCGTACAGGCAGCCGGGTGAGCACGCCGCAGGGGGAGGGAAGCGTCCTGGGACATAACGTTCCTGCGGACACGGTGACGGTGCGTCTGGACGATGGTGGACGGCGTTGTGCGTGCCCTTCCGCCTCGGTGTGCTCGCCACGGCAGCAGCACGACAAGATGTACGGCGAGGAGGGCGGCACGGTGTCTCCTGGTGGATAGCGGCGGATGGCGGCGGTTAGTCGGCGGGCATGACGTGGGGAGGTTCACGGGCGGGTGCTCGTGAACTTCTCCGCGAGCTGAGGCCATCCGCAGGTGGGAGGGAGACGGGACACGCGTAAGATTCGGAGCGTGTGGTTCCGGGCACTGACCGTCGTCGCCGCGACTGTGTTGTTCGCCTCCGCCTGTGCTGGGACAAAGGCACCGGCGGGTGGGCTGAGCTGGTCCGACTGTGGTGACGGGTTCGACTGCGCGAAGCTGTCGGTGCCCCTCGACTACGGTCAGCCGAACGGCGAGCACATCAAGATCAGCGTCGTTCGGCTACCGGCCACCGGCGACCGAATCGGGTCCCTGGTGGTCAATCCAGGCGGTCCAGGAAGTTCCGGGGTCATGTATGCGCGAGCCGCCCGATCGATCGTGAGCGAGGAGGTGCGCGAACGGTTCGACGTCGTAGGGTTCGATCCACGCGGTGTGGGTGAGTCGGCGCCTGTCGAGTGTCTGAGTGACCCGCGGCTCGACGCGTTCATCGCCCTGGACACCACCCCCGACACGCCGCAGGAACGGGCCGCGCTCGAGCAGGGTTCGCGCGAGTTCGCGAAAGGCTGCCAGGCCGGGTCGGGCCGTCTGCTGCCACATGTGGGCACCGTTGACGCCGCGCGGGACATGGACGGGCTGCGCCAGGCACTTGGCGACCAGAAACTGACCTATCTCGGCAAGTCCTACGGCACCTTCTTGGGCGCTGTTTATGCGGATATGTTCCCCAGCAAGGTCCGAGCCCTCGTACTCGACGGCGCTCTCGACCCGGCCATCTCCCGGCTGAAGCTCAACGCCGACCAGGCCATGGGCTTCGAACGCGCCCTCCGCGCCTACCTGGAGTCCTGCCTGGCCGAGGGTGACTGCCCGTTCCGCAGCCGTACCGTCGACGGCGCCCTGGCCGAGGTGACCGAGCTGCTGCACCGTACAGACGCCCGTCCCTTGCCGGCCGACGGGCGGCAGGCCGGCGAGTCGCTCGCCACTCTCGGCGCCCTGACCCCGCTCTACGATCGCGGCTCCTGGCCCGAACTAACCGAAACGTTCCGCCAAGCCCTGGACGGCGACGGCAGATTGCTCCTCCGCAACGCCGACCAACTCATCGACAGACGCGCCAACGGCGCCTACTCCAACCAGACCGAGGCCAACATGGCCATCAACTGCGTAGACGGCTCCTATCCCAAGGACGTCTCCGCCTACGCGGCCGCGGCGACGGAGGCGGAACGCCAGGCACCCAGGTTCGGCGCCTACCTCATGTGGAGCTCGCTTCCCTGCGCCTTCTGGCCCGCCAAGCCGACACTCACAAACCGCCCACTCGCCGCCAAAGGCGCCGCCCCGATCCTGGTCATCGGCACCGAACGCGACCCGGCCACCCCGTACTCATGGGCGCAGGCATTGGCGAGCGAGCTGACCTCGGGTGTGTTCCTCGGGTATGACGGTGATGGCCACACGGCGTACTACAACGGCTCGTCATGCGTGGACGACGCGGTGAACCACTACCTGCTGACGGGCACGCCACCACAGGACGGAACAGTCTGTCCGGGCATCGGCTGATCGGGGGAGCAAGAACCCCTTGGGCTCCTGTAGACTCGTTCACGCTGTACGGCACGCCGCCTTAGCTCAGTCGGCCAGAGCACTTCACTCGTAATGAAGGGGTCTCGGGTTCGAATCCCGAAGGCGGCTCCCAGCTAGAAGGCCCCTCGCGGTGATCGCGGGGGGCCTTCTGCGTGGGCGTACAGCGGCGACACACGCTACCGGGCCCGACGATCTAGGTTGTCGTCGAGCTGCTCTCCTCGCCTTCCCGTGAGCGGACCTCCGTGATCCACTCCTGGAAGGTGCAGAGCGTTCGTGCTGGGCTGCCACCCGTCGGTTACGGAGAGTTCCAGCTACAACACGGGCGCTACCTGATGCTGAAAGTCGCCTGCCGGGACGGAGATCTTACCGCCTCTCGCATTGCCTAATCGTGATCAGATGACTACTCTCTGCGACGATGCCATGAAGGTGAGGAGGTCGGACGATGCGATGGCCGTCGGGCGTATGCGTTCTCGCCACGTTGTCGGCCGCCGCCTTAACCGCCTGCGCCGGCGAGATCGGCGGCGAGAAGGGCCGGGCATCTGATCCGCAGTGCTTTATGGAGATTCTGCACGAAGGCATGAGCATCTCGTCAGCTGGCATCGGCGCGACCCTGAAGTACTGGTGCGAAGTGCCGCCCGTTCGACACCGGATATCCGTCCGGATACAGCTGCGGGACACCAACGGACGATGGGTGACCATGGATGAGAGGGGGGACCGCGCGGTTCCGCCGACGACGCCGAAGACGCTGACCGTGACCGCGCCCTGCTTTCCAGGTCTATGGCGTGCAAGAGGTACAGCCGTCGGCGCGACAAGGGGCACCGATGGCAAAGTGAAGGAGTTCGAACCCGCGCAGAAAGACAGCCCCGAACGATTGGTGAGCGCCAATGACTGCGAACGCCACTGAACCGCGCGGATCCCGAACGGCAGCACTACGGCATGCGGTTGACGTGCTGCGACTGTGCCTGCTCCGCCGATCCCGCAAGGGCGTCCTCGGCTACGCGTCCAGCGGAACAGGGCGAGGTGGCCCGGCTCTGTACGCGTCCAGGTGGAAGTCGCTGCTGCGGGCCGTCGCCGAAATATGGCGTCCTCGTATCCACCCGGCGCCGGCGGCAGACGAATGGGTGTTGGCCAGGGAAGCCGACGGCTGGGCGCTCCGGTCGGAAGGGGACATCGGCCCTGCCGTGTACTTCACCACGGACATCCCCGCTGATGATCAGAACGCGGCATTCGACTGGGCCCGTCGAGTAACACCTGACGTCGCGCAGAAGGCGATCCACTACGTGGGGCCGCCGCCGCTTTGAAGGCCTGACTCTCGCTCGTCCCCTCCAGACGGCAGCGAGACGGCCACGCGCGTTCAGGTGAAGACCGAGGCGATCATTGCGGACGTCGCGAAGGCGTTGACGCGGCTGTTCGACGTGACGGCGACCAAGGACTGGACCAACGCCACCGCCAAGGCGGACGTCGTGGTCGACGGGGAGACTCTCATCTCCGGCGCCCCGGTCACGTACCTGCTGTTCCTGGAGAAGCAGCTCGTCGACCTGCACACGTTCGTGTCGAAGCTGCCGACGCTCGACCCGGCCGAGACGTGGTCGTTCGACGACAACGCCGAGACCTGGCGCACCGAACCGGTCAAGACCACGCGCACCAAGAAGGTTCCGCGTAACCACGTGCTCGCCGAGGCGACGGACAAGCACCCCGCCCAGGTGTAGGTGTTCACCGAGGACATCGTGGTCGGCTACTGGACGAAGACCGCCTTCTCCGGGGCCCTGCCGGCCAAGCGCGTGAACGAGCTGCTGGCCCGCGTGCAGAAGTTGCAGGACGCCGTCAAGTACGCCCGTGAAGAGGCCAACGCGACCGCCGTCGATGACCAGGAGGTCGGCGACGCCGTGTTCGGGTACCTGTTCGCCTGACCCAATGACTCCCCGTTGAGCGCGGGGTGCGCGTAAGCGCAAAGCTGAAGCTCAAGCTGAAGCTGACGAACGGTTCAAGTGGAGGTTCGAGTCCTCCCCGAGGTACGCGCCTCGGTAGCCCAACTGGTAGAGGCAGCCGATCAAACTCAGATTCTCGCTCTAGCCTCAGTATCGCCGTCGAGCGCCAGATCAATCGAGGATGGACTGTGATTGTTGAGATGCCGGTTCGAATCCGGCTCGGGGCTCTTCGTGCCCCGGTGGCTCAATGGCAGAGCGCACGTCGTCAGGACTGATCCGTTCTCTTAAACGCCGCTGGCGCCGAATATGGCGGCACACATCAGGCCCCCCGGCTTGGGTAGTCCGGGGGGCCGCTGCCGTCCCCGGGCCTGATTGACCTGTTTCAGCCGGTCGTCACGGCCCGCCTGACGCTCTCGCGGAGCAGGGTGCGGCGCTGCTCGTGCAGCTCCGACGGCTCCTCGGCCGTCGCGGCGTAGACGTTGCTGACGGGCGACCATGCCATGGACATCGCGATGACCAGGGCCATCACGTCGAACGGGTCGCCCGGTCGCACGATGCCCGCGGCCTGCGCCTCGGCGATGGCGCGCAGCTTGTGGTCGTCGAGACGGTCGGCGTCGTCGACCAGGTGGCCGGCGGGACGTCGTTCCAGACGTGCCCAGGTGGCCAGCCGGATGAGGTCGGGGCGGCGGAGGTATTCGTCGTAGAGGCGTACGGCCCAGTCCGCGAGGTCGGTGGCGTCGATCGGGACGACGTTCACGATCCGCTCCAGCGAATCGGCGAAGATGGCGTCGAACAGCCCTTCCTTACTGCCGAAGTAGGCATACAGCTGCGCCTTGTTGGTGCGGGCGGCGGCCACGATCCGCTCGATGCGCGCCCCGGCGATCCCATACTCGGCGAACTCCTGAGTCGCTACGTCGAGCATGCGACTGCGGGTCGCCGCGCCACGGGAGGTCAGGGGCTGATCGGCCATGCCGTCCACTCTATCAAACAGAACAGTCGGTTTGTTTTACGGCCGGGAGAGAGCTAGTCTGCGATAGACCGAACAGTCTGTTTAAAGGAGTGGCATACATGAGGAGCACGTTGGGATGGCAGGCGGACGGTTCCGCAACGCTGCGGCAGGTGCCACTTGAGCGGCGCGACCTGCGGCCTGACGACATCGCGGTACGTGTGGACTACTGCGGCGTCTGCCACACCGATCTGCACGCCGTTCGCGCTCATCCCGGTGACACGAGCACGCCCCTTGTGCCGGGTCACGAGTTCACCGGGGTGGTGACCGAGATCGGGCCCGAAATCACCCGATTCGCCGTCGGTGACCCGGTCGCGGTCGGAAACATCGTCGACTCGTGTGGCGGGTGCGCCATGTGCCAGGCCGGCCAGGAGAACTTCTGCCACGAGTTCCCGACCCTGACCTACGGCGGCACCGACCGCCGCGACGGGTCGACCACGTTGGGCGGCTACTCCCGCGAATACGTCGTCCGCCACCATTTCGCCTACCCCCTCCCCGCCGGCCTCGACCCCGCCGCCGCGGCCCCTCTGCTCTGCGCCGGAGTCACCGTCTGGGAGCCGCTGCACACACTCGGCGTGGGACCGGGTGCCCGCGTCGCCGTGGCGGGACTTGGCGGTCTGGGCCATCTCGCGGTCAAACTCGCCGTGGCGCTCGGTGCCGGCACCACGGTCATCAGCCGGTCGGCGGACAAGATCGACGACGCCCGTCGCCTGGGCGCCCATGACCTCATCGTCTCCACGGATCCTGGGCAGATGGCCGTGGCCCGGGACCGGTTCGACGTCGTCATCGACACCATCTCCGCCCCCCACGACCTCGGCCCGTACCTGCGGCTGGTCGCCATGGACGGGACGCTCAGCCACCTCGGGCACCTCGGACCGGTCACCGTACAGACCACCGATCTGCTCGTCGGACGTAAGAGGCTCAGTTCCGCGGGCAGCGGCGGGCGGCCCGCGACCGCCGCCATGCTGGCGTTCTGTGCCGAGCGCGGTATCACCGCCGACATCGAACTTCTCCCCTCGGCACGCGTCAACGAAGCCCTCGATCGCCTCCAGCGCAACGACGTCCGCTATCGGTTCGTACTCGACATGTCTGATCTGTCCTGAACGAGCAGGACGCGGATCTCGTGGTCTCTCACCGCAACCTCGAGACGTCAAAAGGAATCGAAGGGAAGGCGTCATCGTGATCCACCAGGCCCGGTTCCCCCGCAGGGGTACGCCAGCCGCCCTTACGAACGCCGCCACGTCGTCAGCGCTGACCGTCTGCTGAAGTCCCGCATCGAACCGGTGAACACCCTGCTCTCTGGGCCGTCCACAGCAACGAAGCTGGTCACACGGTCTGGGGGCTCATGGCGGCGCTTCGGGGGCGGTCCGTCGTTATACGACCCTTCAGGTCGGCTTAAATTCGGGCCTTCTCGTACGAACAACTCAGCGCCTCGGTATCACCAAAGTTCTCCGGAAATGGACGACGTGATCACGACTCGTCCTGCCTCTGGATGGGCGCCGGTGAACGTGATACAAGTCGAAGTGACCCCTCCTTCATCTCGCATGCTTATAGTGCCTGGCCGGAAATCGATAAGAAGGGCCATCCGGACAATGGGTGTATTGAAGGCTCCGGGTATTTCACCTCGATGGCGCGGTGGGAAGAAACCCGTCACGTTGCGAATCCTTATAAAGCTATCTGTACCCATAACATTGGGATTCTTTGCCAATTTGGTGGCGAATGCCGTCTCTGATGGGCAAAGACTAGGATCGGTGCCAAGTCGTCTCGGCTGGTGGAATCTCCTACTGCCCATAGGGGTTGCCTTGCTGATCTTTGACCTCATGAACGACATCTTGACGCAGCGCGCGGCCGCAGTTGCCGAAAGAAATGCCCACCGGCAATCCCTGGGGCGTCTCAAGGAGAACAACCGGCAGGTGATTTCTTCGCTCTTGCAGACGATGGGCAGAAGCCCGCGGCGGGGGAATGCCAATGTGCATCTTTTCTACGCGGACACGGTGGGCGACCGAACGGTACTGCGCAAAGATCGTCTGGTGCACTATGAGTGCGAAGACCTGCCGCTCAACCATTCTCTGGACGTAGCATACGTCGACACCGACGAGCTCATCATATGTGATTCCTACAAGAATGACGAAATAGTCTACGAAGAGCTTCCTGTAACGCATCCGGAGCGATACAACGCGAGAATCAAGAACAAGGTGGACCCGCAGATCTCTTGGGTTCTGGCGCTTCCAATGCACCGTGAGAATGATACGCCCGCCGGAGTTCTGTGCGCCTTCGGCAATAAAAGGGTGTTGTCGGACGACGCGATTCGCAGAAGTTTTCAGAGCTTGGCGGTGGGGGTGACGGATGTCATTGTCCGGCTGAAAGCACTGGAGTTGGAAGAAGAGAGGGCGACCGAGCGTGCGTGACCTGCACCCAAACGAGCGAGCGATGGGCGTGGCGATAGAAACCGCCGGACGGGCGGCTCCGTCGGGAAACTATCGGATCGGCGCGGTTGTCGTGGACAGCCGAATGGAGATCACCGGGTCGGCTTTCACCGAGTTGCACTCTCAGCACGACCCCACCGCACACGCGGAAATACTCGCCCTTCGGCGCGCGTGTGCCAGCGCGAACAGCAGATACTTGCCCGGCTGCTTCCTCTATACCACCTTGGAGCCGTGCCCGATGTGCACGTCCGCCGCCATATGGGCCAAGGTCGAGGGCATCGTGTACGGGGCCAGCCTGGAGGACGCCGACGACTTCGCGCGCAAGTCCGGTCCGGGCTTCTCGTGGCGGCAGATCAATATAAAAGCCGCCTATGTGGTCGCCCGCGGCACCCCCCTCCTTCGACTGCACGAAGGTTTCATGCGCGACGAATGTATTAAACTAGCCTCCCCCTAGCCTTCCATGTATGAGCCATATGACTACGTCGTGACTTCAAACGGCATCCTGGGCTCGTTCCGAGCCTATACGGAGAGCGGGAACATCGCCTTTCGGCCCGTCTACCACTGCTCCGCCGGTAAGTGGACGAAGTTGACAGCGCGCACAGCGGCGGCCCTGCCCGGGCGAAGGCATCTCCTGCTCGACCGAGACTGCGCGCTGGCCCGAGAGGAAGAGGTCACTCTTTTGACCTCATGGAGGTCACGTGCAGTCGGCTCAGCTCCGTCGTCTATGAGCGACCACCCTGCAGCCCTGCGCGGACTGCTGTCCGAATTGGGGTCCCGAGGGATTGGTGTCTATCTCTACGGATCGCGTCTGCTCGGGCGACGGTCGGGAGGCTCCGACTGGGACTTCATCGTCGACCACCGGGGCGATCTCGCCGAACTCCTGAGAAGCTGCCAAGACCGTCCGGGTGCTTTTCTCGGCATGCGGGAGTTTTCGAGCATCGCTGCCTCCTATGAAGGAAACACGATCGGCTTGGCCAGCAGAGAGGATGTTCTTCAGATACTCGGCAAGAGCTGGTGCGCGCTGAGCGTCGCGGGTTCGGTGATCGACTTCTTCCTTACCGGCAGCGGAAGCAAGAGAATTCCGGACATGCGATCAGGCCATCTCTCGATGACCGATTGTGAGGGTGTCATCGAGCCTAGTTCTGGATCGAGCTTCCGCATGCCCCGCAGGGTATGTATACGTACCTCTACGACGCAGACAGTAAATCTCCATCACCTCTCTTGGGTATTATGCGGACTTGAACAGATGGCCGGATCAAGGGTTACGCTACGCGATGTCTTCCTTCACGGTCCTTCTGACGTCTGGCTGAGCCCTTGGATCTCGAAGCTCTCCTTTGATGCGTAGGGATCATGGTACGCCACTTCAGCACTCACCGTCTGGTCTGCTGGCGTCTCTCTCGCCATTGCAACCGCGCGTGTTCATTCTGCCTGTCCACCAGTGGCCCGCGTGTCGCACATCCGGGGCATGATCCGTTCGTCATAGCGGAGCGGCTGCTTGAGCTCAAGGTGGAAAAAATCTCCTACTCCGGCGGTGAACCATTCGAGTACCCACTTTTCGCTCGTCTGGTGGACCATGTCCGTGAGCTTGGCATTCTCCAGCTCGTCACGACGAACGGAGATCGGCTGTCCATCGACATTCCTGCCTGGATCAAATCGTTCGAGTATGTGAAACTGTCGTTCTATGGGTCACGTTCGATACATGATCGCTTGATGGGGAGAGGAAACTACGATCAGCAACTGTCGCTGGCCGACCGACTGATCAGTGCCCACGACGTCACAGTGGGCGCCAACTACATGCTCTCCGCGGAGTCCGTGGACGATGTTCGGGTTTTTGTGGAGGATGTGGCCAGATGCGGCTTCAACGATGTGCTATTTCAAACTTATATTCATAACCGACGTACGCGGGTGGACCGGAGGTTTGCCCTCTCTGGCCCGCAGCAGGCCATAGCCAGACTGAGAGATTCATTGGCCGGCTACGCCGATCGCCTGCCGGGAGGAATGAAAGTCCATGACTACTCTCAGCGGGATTGGTTCGTCGTGCTCGACGAAGCGGGCCGGCTCACCCTTCCATCGAGCACGGCGGAACCGGACTTCATCATGGGTCGAGTGACCGACGACGTGCTCCAAGTCGAACCTGAGGTTCCTGTTTCGGCGCGGTCGGCGCTCGAAACGATCTGGAAACGGCGTTTTGACACCGATGCGATCATCGATCTTGCATAGTCGGTGAAACACGGCGTATCGGTGCTGCGTTCTTCCCCAGAGACGGTGCGGCGCCGTCTTCGGAGCGGCTTGCGGTGGATCGAGGCAGGATGTGCTCATGCTTGCTGCGCGGTCTCGACGGTGAGCGTGTAATCGACGCCCGTATGGAAGTCGCCGGAGGACCCGCGCATGCTCAGTAGTGGTGTGACGGCCGGGCCGCAGCGGTTGGAAGTGCGCCCAGACGCCACAAGCGTAGAACGTTGTCCTACCCCCATGCCGGTCACAGGATTGCCCGCCACGCTGGTCACATGAACGACGGCGTCTTGTCGTACGGCCCCGCGACTACCGCGTTGGTTGCTCACACTGGCTCGCACTGAAATGGGGTTTCGAATCCCCAAGGAGGTATGCGGCGGTTTCTGGCTCTGGGACGTCCGCTAAGGCCAGATGACGTCGTCGAGGAAGGCTTCGACTGCGTCGTCACCTGGCCGAGGACCTCGGCGGGCCTTCAGTGGACTTCTGGGCTGGGTTTGCAGCGCACCGCCGCGGCGTCGCCGCGCAGGGTGCACCACCCGGCCGCGTACGGGAGGAGCAGCGTGTCCCCGGACTTGACCGGGACCGGCGGGGCATGCTCGCTCGTGACGATCCCGGCGCCATCGGTGACCGCGACGATCGAGTACGCCGGCTCCAGCACGCTGACGGGGTCGGGACGCAGCCTCTCGGCGGCGAAGAACTCGTCGGCGAACTCGGCGAAGAGGCGGCGAACCCCGGGCCGGGCGTCACTCGCCGGTTGGCGGGCGCGGCGTAGCTCGTTCAGCCGTTCCGCGCCCCAGCCGCTCCTGTCGACGCAGCCGAGCGCCTGGTCGTAGCCGAGCCCCAGGTGCCCGACGGCCGGGCCGTCGACGGCGAAGCCCTCCCATTCGAGCAGCACGGAGAAGTCGGTCGGCTCCTGCACCTCCACCATGAGGATCCCGGCCCCGATGGCGTGCGGCAGACCCGCGGGGCACACGATGGCGTCGCCGGCCCGCACCGGTACGCGGTTCGTGGCGTCGAGCATCTGATCGATTCGCTGGTCAGCGACCCAGCGGGCCAATTCGTCGGGCTCGACGTCCCTGGCGAAGCCGAGATGCACCACCGCCTCCGGCTCGGCCGAGACGATCACCCATGCCTCGGTCTTCCCGTACGGCGAGGCCAGGTGGTCGGCGGCGAATCGCCGATCGGGGTGCACGTGCAGCGGTAGCCGTTCCCCGGCGTCCAGCAGCTTCACCAGGATCGCGGGGTCGGCACCGTGTTCCGCGACGTGTTGTTCGCCCAGCCACCACACCGGATCGCCGGCGATCGCCTCGGCGAGTGACCGGCCGTCGGGCAGTGTGGTCACTCCCGCGGGCGCCGCCCCGTGCCGGCTGGTGGTCGAGGCGACCCAATCCTCCGGATAGTAGGGATCATCGGCGGACGGAATCCCGCGGAAGCGGCCGATGCGCCCGGCACCCCGGTAGAACGAGCGTGGAGTGTTCGCGGGCAGAAGGTAGCTGGTCACGCAGATGCTCCCGGGTCAGGCGTTTCATGAGCGGTACCATTCGGCGGGTAGTTCCTTGACCACCACGTCGAGTGGCCAGGCCGGTGTGAAGGGGCGCCCGTACCTCCGCGTCACCGCGTTGAGCTCCTCGAGTCGCTCCCTGGCCGCCGCGATGGCCTCCTCGCGGGCGGCGGGGTCGTGGGTGGACACGGCGTCGCGCCAGATCGACCGGCCGGCGAGGTAACCGGCGGCGCCGGCCTGGCAGGCGATCTCGACCTGCGTCTTGAAGTCGGCATATCCCACCCCGGCGGACAGGATCACCCACGGTACGCTCACCACCGAGTCCAGCTCCGCGCAGGCGGCGGCCGCCTGCGCACGTCCTTCTGCCGTGTCGACGTAGCCGGGGAACTCCACTTTGAGCATGTCGACGCCGAGCTTGTTGGCGGCCGCGGCGGAGGCGATGATGCCGCGCACCCGGTCGGCCTTCCACTCGGCGGTGGTCGGGTCCTCGCCCGGCAGCGGGTACCAGATCGGCTCGACTACCAGGGGCAGGCTGAGCTGGGCGCATTCGGCGGCGAGGCCGGCCACGAGCTGCCGCTGCTCCTCGGCGACGACTCGATCGGCGTCGGGGCGGTAGAACCACAGCAACTTGCACATGTCGGCGCCGGTCAGCTTGATGCGGGTGGCGCTCCAGTTCTCGCGCAGCCGGGTATGGCGCGGACCGTCCGGGTGCCGGTAGTCCTCGTCCTCGATGCTCGACATCAGCCCGACGGTTCCGGGGACCGCGCCGGAGGCCACGAGGTGGCCGAGGGCGTACAGCGGGTCGAGCAGCACGGCCGAGATCGACGGGGCCACGGCGCGGACCACCGCGTCTTTCGCGGCGACGACATCGGCGAAGGTGACGCTCGCCGGATCGGGCGCGAGCAGTTCGGCGAAGTCGGACAGGTGGTCGAGGGCGCAGATGAGGAAGTAGCCATCGGCGCTGGTGACGCGCTGCAGACCACGGATCTTGCCAGGATCGATGATCGAGTTCACTGGGTGTCTCCAGGTGCTACTTGAACGTAGGGCTCAAGCGGTGGCCTGCTCCGGCCCGCCCCTGTTCGGGCAGTCGGAGAGCAGCACGCCGGCGACGAACGTGTCGTCGAGCCCGATCGTGGTGGGCCCGGATGGGCCAGGTACGGCGTTGGGATGCACTCGGCGCGCCGGCCGTCGCTGAGCGGACCTTCGGCAGGCCAGCAGGTCGGCAGCGGCGCTGTGGCCGCTGCGCCGCCAAGGCAGTGCGGCGCGCCGCCCGAAGGCCGCGGCCTGCCGGCTGTCATCGCTTCTCCTAAGACGCAGGAGTCTGAACACAGTGGTCCGGGGATGGCAACGTTGCGGGTTCCTGCAGTATTCGCTAGGCAGGCTTGCCTATATTCGCCACAGTATGCTTGATGTTGCGAATGGGTCAATGGTTGGGTCGCAAAGAATCGCAGTAACCTGAAACTAGCCGCAACTAGCCGCATCGCAGGAGCGAATCATGCAGGACACGGCACTGCCCGCGAAGCGTCGCGCCGAACTCGTGAGGCACGTCCGCGAACGCGGTCACGCCACGGTCGCCGAGCTGGCAGAACTCTTCGCCGTGTCCATGGACACCATCCGTCGTGACCTCGACCACCTCGCGGAGCGGCAGCTGATCGCCCGAACCCACGGTGGCGCGATGCACAAGGACGAATTGGCCACGGCCGACACCCCGTTCGACAGTCGCGCGGCCGCGCACCACCAGGCCAAGCAGGCCATCGGCATCGCCGCGGCGCGGCTCATCTCCAACGGCGAGACCCTGATCGTCAACGGCGGCACGACCACGCTCGCGGTGGTCCGGGCGCTCACCGGCAAGCGTGACCTCACGGTGGTGACGAACAATCTGCGCCTGCCCCCCGAGATCCCGCAGGAGGCCGTACGCGACCTCTATGTGATCGGTGGCAGCTGCCGCATCTCGTCGAATGTCACCATTGGGCCGGTGACCTTCGCCGACACCCAGGGCATCAGCGCCGACACCGCGGTGATCGGCGTCGGCGGCATCTCGGCCAGTGGTGGGCTGTCCACCAGCAACCTGCAAGAGGCCCAGATGATGCGCCAGATGATCGACGCGGGCACGCGGGTCGTCGTCGTGGCCGACGCGTCGAAGTTCGGCAGGAGCGCCTTCGTGCACATCTGCGGCCTTGACCGAGTATCGGTCCTGGTCACCGACGCGCCGCCGCCGGAGGACCTCGCCGTGGCATTGAAGGACGCCGAGGTGGAGCTGGTCACCGTGGGAGGCGCCCCGACGCTCTAACTCCCCACGCTCTGGTAGTGCCGGAGTTGGTGGCACCAGAAGCGGTAGGCGAGGGTGAACAGGGCGAGCCCCAGGAGCGGGCTGCCGTATGCCACGAAGGCGGGGACGTTCAGCGACGCGGCCTTGCCCAGCAGTACGCTCGCCGGTACGTAAGCCACGAACGCGACCGGCAGCACGAACGTCAGCAACCACTGCGTGACCCCGCCGAACACGCTCATCGGGTACGAGCCGAACTTGCTGAACACGTCATCCAGGAACCCGCGCAGAGCGGCGGTGTCCAGCATGCGCATCGACAGGGACGCCAGCGACAGGTGGACCGAGCTCTCCACCAGCGCGCCGCCTATGACGGCCAGCAGGCAGAGGGCGGCCATGGGCGCGCTCCAGGCGGGGGCCGCCACCAGCAGCAGGACCAGGCCGGTCAGCAGGTCGCCTACCTGGCCGACGCCCATGCGTTTGGTCATGATCTGGAGAAGTGGGTTGAGCGGGCGGAGCAGGACACGGTCCAGTTCGCCCTCCCGGACCAGCCATTCCATGAAGATGAGGCTGCTCAGCGGCAGCATGCAGAGCGCGTGGGCGGTCAGCCGCAGGCCGTACAGGAAGGCGATCTCCCGGAGGGTCCAGCCGGCCATGGAGGGGAAGGTGTGCATGACGACCCACACGAAGGCGAAGCCGCTGCCCTGGTAGACCGCTCCGGTCGCGATGCCGATCAGCGCGTTGAGCCGATACTGCAGGGCGCCACGCATGGTGGCACGCTGGAGCCGCCAGTACAGGCGCAGGGTGCGGGCGAGCTCAGCCACCGTTGATCACCACCCTGCGGTGGGCCCGCTGCCAGAGCGCCCACAGCAGGACCGTGAGCCCGGCGACCCACGCGACCTCGGCGGCCAGCGCATGCAGGACGGACGCGCCCGACAGGTGGCCGACGTAGACGGCCGCGGGCACGTAGCCCAGGTACTTGAACGGCAGCACCTCGGCCAGGGTGCCCAGCGCACCGGGGAAGAACGACAGCGGGACCAGGGTTCCGGCGAAGAACTGGCTGGTCAGCCGGTACAGCAGCGCGATCGCGCTCGTCTCCAGCGTCCAGAAGCCGATCAGGCAGATGAGCAGCGACAGCTGCACCGAGATGGCGTAGCCGAGCAGCAGTGTTCCGGCGTAGGCGAGCGGCCGGCCGGTGGGGGTGATCGAGCCGACCAGCAGGACCACCGGGATGGCGGGTGCCAGCAGGAGGAGGCCGCCGGAGGTGTGTCCGGCCTGGAAGGCGGCCAGTTGCGGCAGGTAGCCGGTCGGCCGGGACAGGTCGAAGAACACCATGCCGGTACGGATCCTGAGCAGGGCGATGTACGGAATGACCGGCGTGGTGGCGAACGCCTGGAGGTTGGCCAGGCTCAGGTAGGCCAGGAGTTGCGGGAGCGTCATGCCCTGGGCCTGCTGCTGCGCGCCGTACACCGAGGTCCAGACCATGCGCAGCAGGAAGACCTGCGCGATCAGCGTCAGCACGGTCATGATCACGTCGCTGCGGTAGGCGAGCTGGAAGCGCAGGCCGATGCGGGCCGTCCCGATCAGGGGGCGGATCATCGCGTGCTCTCGATATACAGCTGCTTGATCACGCCCTCCAGGTCGGGCTCCTGGATGGACAGGTCGCGGATGGTCTGTTCGGCGGCGACCTGGCCGATCAACTCGGGGACGGAGGCGCCGTCGGCGATGTCGAAGGTGCGGGTCTGGCCGTCGGCCAGGTGGATCGCCAGCCGCCGGGGCGGGGCGTAGGCGGTGACGAGGGCGTCGATGCCGCCGTCATAGAGCACCCGGCCCTTGTCGATCACGATGATGCGCTTGCACAGCGCCTCGACGTCGGCCAGGTCGTGGGTGGTCAGTACGACCGTGGTGCGCCCGGCTTGGTTCGTGTCGGAGATGAACTCGCGTACCGCCTGCTTGGCCAGGACGTCGAGGCCGACGGTCGGTTCGTCCAGGTACAGGATGGGCGGGTCGTACAGCATGGCGGCTGCCAGGTCGCCGCGCATCCGTTGGCCGAGGCTGAGCTGCCGGACCGGCGTGTCCAGGAAGTCGTCGAGGCCGAGCAGGTCGCGCATGCGGCGCAGCGAGGTGGTGAAACGGTCGGCGGGTACGTCGTACAGGTCGCCGACCAGGCGTAACGACTCGATCAGCGGCAGGTCCCACCAGAGCTGGCTGCGCTGGCCGAAGACCACGCCGACGGATCTGGCGTTGGCCTTCCGGTCCCGCCACGGCACCCGACCGGCCACCTCGATCAGGCCGCTGGTGGGGGTGAGGATGCCGGTCAGCATTTTCACTGTGGTGGACTTGCCGGCGCCGTTGGGGCCGAGGTAGCCGACGACCTCGCCTTCGGGGATCTCGAAGCTGACGTCGTCGACGGCGATCCGCTCGTCGTACTGGCGGGTGACGAGGGTGCGTAGGGCGCCCATGGGGCCCGAGAAGGTTCGAGGACGGCGGAAGATCTTCGTCAGGGACTCGACCTTGATCATGGCGACATCCTTCAGCGAAGGATGCGGCGCGGCAACTAGTTTCCGGCGGAGAAACAGCCGAGGCCCCGCCAATGTTCTGGCGGGGCCTCGGCCTTACGAGTGCGTACCGGTGTGCGTGTCGCCTCTCGGCGAAAGGCGCAACGCGGCTCCAGCCGAACGGTATTCCGCGAAGGCAATAGGTGAGGCCCGGGGACACTGGGCACACCGGCCACGAGTTGTGTAACCGCGGTCAGCCGCCGATTGTTCCCGGTGACAGCAATTCGAGGGAGCGCAGCCAGGCTTTCCGGTCGGGGGCCATGGAGACGACGATCAGCTCGTCGGCCTGGGCCTGCTTGGCGAAGCGATCGAGGTAGTCCCGCACCTCGGCGGCGGTTCCGACGCCGGAGTACTTGGCCATCTGCAGGAGCCGCTGCCCGGCCGGTGAGGCGAGGATGACGTCGGCCTCCTCCGGGGTGAACGTCTGGCCACGGCCGAGGAACCGGGTCACCCTGCTGCGCTTGGCGTCCAGGAACTGCGCCTCCGCCTCCTCCGTGGTGTCCGCCGCGACGACGTTGACACCGGCGATGACGTACGGCTCCGCCAGCTGCCTGGACGGCTGGAACTCGCGCCGGTAGAGCGTGACGGCGTCCTCCAGCGCGGTGGGGGCGAAGTGGGAGGCGAAGGCGTACGGGAGGCCGAGCATGGCGGCGAGCTTGGCGCCGAACAGGGACGAGCCGAGGATGTAGAGCGGCACGTCAGTGCCCTTGCCCGGGGTCGCGTCGATGCCCGGGATGCGGGATTCGCCCGTCAGGTAGCCCTGGAGTTCCAGTACGTCCTGTGGGAAGTCGTCGGCGGTGGCCGGGTTGCGGCGCAGGGCGCGCATGGTCTGCTGGTCGCTGCCCGGCGCCCGGCCGAGGCCGAGGTCGATGCGTCCGGGATGCAGGGTTTCGAGTGTGCCGAACTGTTCGGCGATGGTCAGCGGCGCGTGGTTGGGCAGCATGATGCCGCCGGCCCCGAGGCGAATCGTTTGGGTCTGTGAGGCTACGTGGGCTATGAGGACGCTGGTCGCGGAAGAGGCGATGGAGGGCATGTTGTGGTGCTCCGCGTACCAGATCCGCTGGTAGCCCCACTCCTCCGCGCGCTGGGCCATGGTCACGCTGGCGCGGAAGCTGTCACCCGCCGTCTCTCCGTCTCCGATGTGTGCGAGGTCAAGGATGGAGAGCGGGAAAGCCATGAAAGGTGCAACCGCCGACGAGCCGGAGTTATTTCGGCGACCGAACAGTTACCTCGACGGCCAGTATTCCTCCCCCCCGTAGCTAGGCGAACATGAGTCGGCACACACGGGGATCCAACAGGGGGATCGTTCCAGCGTGAGCGCATAGATCCTGTGAAGCCGCACCGGCACGTCAAGACGCCCTGAGGCCGCTGGTCGCCGCCTGCGCGAGAACCCCGCCAGGCGGCGACCTGGCCTGAGCGCTGAGGTTCTTTACTCAACGCTAATCTCCTCATAGACGGCCATGAGGAAAAGTGATTAGATGACTTGATATGTCCGAGGTAACGCGGCCCAGCCTTTCCGACGCTCTGACCGAGCGCATGCTGGAGCTCATCCGTACAGGTGGGCACCGGCCGGGCGACAGGCTGCCCTCGACGCGGGAGCTCTCCCAGCGCTTCGCCGTCACCACCCCGACGCTGCGTGAGGCGCTGCGCAGACTCGAGGCCACCGGGGCCATCGAGATGCGGCACGGATCCGGCATCTATGTCGGAGCCGACATCGAGCGGCTCGTGCTCCCCAACCCCAACATGCGCGAGATGCACGCCGCCCAGCTGCTGGAGTTGCTCGGCGCGCGCATCGTCATCGAGCCGCCGCTGGCCGCGATGGCCGCGGCACGCGCGACCGGCGAGGAACTGGTCGCGCTCCAGCGCGTGCTCGAGGCCGCCGCCAGGCACCTGCGCGGCCAGGACGCCGAGCTGCACGACACCAACATGACCTTCCACCGGGCGACCGCCCGGCTGGCGGGCAACAGCGTGCTGCACGAGGTGGTCGACTCGCTGCTGACCGTCCACGGTCCCGAGCAGCGGGAGATCCTGCAGATCTTCGACGACCGGCGCCGTGACTACGACGAGCACCTGGCGATCCTGGAGGCCATCGAGGCGCATGACGCCGCGGCGGCCGAGGAGCGGATGCGAGCTCACCTGGTGGACGTCAAGACCGTAATAGAGCAGAGGTTGCAACACCCCCCCAAATGAAACAAGGAGGCCGGGGCATGATCCGGTCACGCGTTGTCACGCTCGGCGTGGCAGCTCTCTTTCTCGCCGCTTGTGGCGGCAATACCGAGGCGCCGCAGAAGAAGTCCGAACTGTCGCTGTACAACGACAAGGGCGCCTGGAGCAAATACTTCGACGAGATGGGCGCTCTGTCGAAGCAGCAGATCGGCTTAGGCATGAAGCCGGTCGGCTACACCGATTCGGCCCAGTACCAGGCCTTCATCAAGGCGTCGTTCCGTACGAACGTCAAACCCGACCTCTTCACCTGGCAGACCGGCGGGATGCTGGAAGAGATCGTCAAGCAGAAGCAGGTGGCCGACACCTCGGCCATCTGGCAGGAGGCGATCAAGGCCGGCGACCTGTCGCCGGACCTGGCCCCCTATTACACGGTGGGCGGCAAGCAGTACTGCGTGCCGATGAACGTCGCCTACTGGGGCATGTTCTACAACAAGAAGGTCTTCGACAAGTACGGCCTGCAGCCCCCCACCACGTGGGACGAGCTGGTCAAGGTGGCCGAAACCCTGAAGAAGAACAACGTCAAGGCCTTCTACCACACCAGCGTGCTGTTCTCCTTCGTCTGGTTCGAGCAGCTGATGGCGGGCATGGACCCCGACCTGTACGACCGGCTCTCCACGGGCAAGGCCAAGTACACGGACCCGGGCGTGGTCCAGGTGATGGAGAAGTGGAAGCAGCTCATCGACGCCGGATATTTCATCAATCCAGGCGATAAAACCGACCCGGGCGACGTGCTGAAGAACGGCAAGGCGGCCATGGTCTCCTTCGGCACCTGGTTCAACACCAGCATGACCCAGCGCGACCTGAAGGCCGGCACCGACTACGGCTTCTTCGCGATCCCGAACGTGAACGCCGCGCTCCCCAAGACCTCGATGATCTTCGAGAGCGGCCCGCTCTGCTCGCTGACCAAGGCGGCCGACCCCGAGGCCGGCCAGAAGTACCTCAAGTGGTGGACCACGCAGCCCGCCCAGGACAAGTGGGCCACGACCCGCGGCGACGTCAGCGCCAACCCCAAGGTGACGATCAAGGACGAGGCGCTCGGCCAGGTCACCAAGGACGCGGGCGGCGGCAAGTACCGCCTGGTCAACCGCTACTTCGAGGCCACACCGCCGCCGATCCTGACGGCCGCGCTCGACGGCTTCAGCAAGTTCGTGACCGAGCCCGGCACGTACAAGGAAGTGCTGGAGACCATCCAGAAGGCCGCTGACGAGTACTGGAGCACGCATCAGTGATGCGCGCGCCTATGCTTGGCCGTTTCCGGTACGGCTATGTCGCTCCTGCCGCACTGCTCGTCGCTGGGCTGCTCTACGTGCCCTTCCTGTGGACGGCGTACCTGAGCTTCACCAAATACGACGGGCTCGCGCCGCCCGAGTGGGTCGGCCTGCGTAACTTCGGCAAGCTGCTCGACGACCCGGCACTGCTCACCGCCCTGGGCAACACGCTCATCTGGGTGGTCGGCACGATGGCCCTGCCGGTCGGGCTCGGCCTGCTGGTGGCGGTGCTGTCGTACGACCTCAAGGGCGGCGTCTGGTACCGGGTGCCGTTCATGCTGCCCTACGCCCTCAGCGGCGCCGGGCTGGCCATGGTCTGGAGTCCGATCCTGTCGCACGACGGCATCGCGAACATCCTGCTCGGCGTCGACACCGCCTTCCTGCAGAAGGCGCCGCACAACACGATCGCCATGCTGCTGGTCTGGACCTGGCAGCAGCTCGGCGTCAACACGCTGCTGTTCGTGGTGGGGTTGCAGTCCATCCCCAAGGCGCCGATCGAGGCCGCGCGGCTCGACGGGGCCTCCGGGTGGCAGCTGTTCCGGCATGTCATCTGGCCGCTGATGGCGCCCCTCACCGCGGTCGTGGTGGGGCTGGCGCTGGTGGCGAGCCTGAAGACGTTCGACATCGTCTGGGTGCTGACGCAGGGTGGTCCTGGGCGCAACTCCGAGACACTCGCGGTGACCATGTACAAGGACACGTTCGTGGCCAGCGACTACGGCTACGGCGCCTCGGTCGCGGTGATGCTCACCGTGGTCACGGGGCTGGCGTCCTACCTCTACCTCAGGAGGCAGGTGCGATGATCCGGCGTGCCGTACTCATCGTGCTCGGCCTGATCTGGCTGGGCCCGACCTACCTGCTGCTCGTCAACGCCGCGCGGCCGGCGGCGTCGTACGACCCGTCGAAGGCGTGGCAGCCGTCCGGCAGCTTCGCGCTGTTCGACAACATCGCCCGGGCCTTCGACAGCGCGAACCTGTCGGACAGCCTGGCCAGCACCGCGCTCTACAGCGTCGTGTCGCCCACGCTCGGCGTGCTCATCGGGGCGCTGGCCGGCTACACGATCGTGGTGCTCCGGCTGCGGCACGGCTTCTGGTGGTTCCTGCTCATCTTCGGCGGCACGATCTTCCCGTCGCAGATGCTGCTGGTGCCGCTGTTCGTGGGTTACAGCGATCTCGGCCTGTACGACACCAGGGGCGGCCTGCTCCTGGTCTACACGGCGATCAACGTGCCGTTGGCCGCTTTCGTGCTGCGTAACTTCTACAGTGGAGTGGCGTTCTCGATCTTCGAGGCGGCCCGCATGGACGGCGCCACCACCTGGCGGATCTTCTGGCGCATCTACCTGCCGCTGTCGGTCAGCGCGCTGGCGGCCGTGTTCATCCTCGAGTTCACCTTCATCTGGAACGACCTGATCTTCGGCCTGACGCTCACGCAGACCGAGGACGTACGGCCGGTGATGACCGCGCTGGCCGGGCTGATGACCGACGTCTACGCGGGCACTCCGGTGCCCGTGGGCCTCGCGGCGGGGCTCACGGTCTCGCTGCCGACGGTCCTGCTGTTCCTCGCCACCCAGCGGCTGTTCGCCCGTGGCCTGTCTCTAGGGAGTGTTTGATGACCAGCCGGTTGCTGCAGCGGAGCCTCGGCTCGCCGGACTATGACGGGATCAGGCAGGCGCTGCGCAACGACACCTCGACAGCGGTGATCGGCGTGCGCGGCGTGGAGGTGCGGGTCGCGGTGCTGCCGCTGTTCACCCACGACGGCCGGCAGGCGGTCCGGGTGACGAGCACGGTGCCGTTGACGCATGTGCTGGTGGGCGAGGACAGCGCCTCCGGCACCGACGTCACGCTGCTGGTGCCCGAGGTGAGCGCCCCGCGCGTGCTGACCCTGGAGTCGCGCGACGACGCAGGGCTCATCGGCTCCGCGGAGATCACGATCACCCCGCAGCGCAAGTGGAGCGTGTTCGTCGTCCACCACTCGCACCTCGACATCGGCTACACCGACCCGCAGGGCACGGTGCTCCGCCACCACCTCGACTACCTCGACGCGGCCCTCCGGCTGGCCGAGGAGACCGCCTCCTGGCCGGACGACGCCAGGTTCAGGTGGTCGGTCGAGTCGTCGATGCCCGCGCTGAAGTGGCTCGACGCCCGGCCCGCCGACCAGGTCGCCAAGTTCGCCGCGCTGGCCCGCGCCGGCGTCATCGAGGTGACCGCGCTGCCGTTCCAGTTGCACACCGAAGCCTGCTCGACCGAGGAGCTCTACCGGCAGCTCCGCTTCACCACGCGGCTCCAGGAGAAGTACGGCTTCGCCACCAAGTCGGCCATGCACACCGACGTGCCGGGCGCGGTCGTCGGCGTGATCGACGCGCTGAACGCCGCCGGGGTGCGCTACCTCGCCGCGGCGCACAACTGGGCCGGGCGGTCCGTGCCGTACCTGCACGGGGGCGACAAGCTGACCCGGCCGTTCCGGTGGCGGGCGCCGAGCGGCAAGGAGGTGATCGTCTGGTTCACCGACACCCCCCACGGCATGGCCTACATGGAGGGCAACACGGTCGGGCTCACCGACTCCTACGAGCTGGCCGACGACCTGCTGCCGCGTTACCTGTCGGCGCTGGCCTCGCGCGGCTACCCCTACGGGCCCGGCACGTTCGGCTGGCAGGGGCCGGACGCGCCGCGTGAGCCGTACGAGCTGGACGTCCTGCACCTGCGGGTCCAGGGCGCGCACGCCGACAACGCGGGACCCTCGATCGTGCCCGCCTCCATCGCGCGCAGGTGGAACGAGCAGTGGGCCTTCCCCCGGCTGCGGTCCGCGGTCAACAGCGACTTCTTCGAGCACGTGGAAGAGCGTTACCACGATCGCCTGGCCGTACACGAGGGCGACTGGACCGACTGGTGGGCCGACGGGCTCGGCTCCGGCGCGCGGCCCCTCGGGTACGTACGGCGGGCGCAGTCCGCGCTGCGCATCGCCGAGACGCTGCACACGATCGCCGGCGCCGACGCGACCGAGCAGATCGACGAGGCCTACGACAAGGTGGCGCTGTTCAACGAGCACACCTGGGGCGCGGCCAACCCCTGGGAGGACGCCGAGGAGGCGGGCGACTCGGGCGGCCTGCAGTGGACCCGCAAGTCCTCGGGCGCCTACGACGCCCAGGACGACGCGGCCGACCTGCTGCACGCCGCGGCCCGCCGGTTCGGCGCGGCGCTCTCCGACAGCGGTGTGGCCGATTCGTCGGCGCTCGCGTCCTTCGCCGTCTTCAACCCCGGCACGGCGAGCAGGACCGACGTCGTCCGCGCCTTCCTCCCTCGGGACGTGGTCCCGGCGGACGTGCCGATCGCCCTCGTGGACGCGCGCACCGGCGAGACGATCCCGCACCACGAGGAGTTCGTGGACCCGGCCGACTGGCCGACCCGGCCGATCGGGCGGCACCTGCATGCCGTGGTGCCGGAGGTCCCCGGCTACGGCTACGCGCGGATCGACGTCGTCAGGGGTGAGGTCCGGGCGGCCGAGCCGGTCGGGCTCGACCTGGGCGGGGTGATCGAGAACGAGTTCTATCGAGTCACCTACGACGTCCGCGAAGGCGTCATCCGCTCGATCTTCGACAAGGCGGCCGGGCGGGAGCTGGTCAACGACAGCGCCGCCGCCGGGTTCGGCCAGTACGTCTACGACCGCTACGCCACCGCCCCGCACTTCAACCACCTGTCCGGGCACGTCGGGGCGCACGACCGCACCCTGCTCGGCGACCGGGCGATCGGCAGGAACGCCACCGTCGTCAAGGCGCAGCGGACCGCCGTGGGCGAGAAGCTGGTCGTCGAGCTGCAGGGCAAGGGCGTCGACTGGCTGCGCACCACGATCGAGCTGCACAACGGCGTCGCCCGGCTCGACCTGACCTACCAGCTGGCCAAGCAGGGCACGCCCGCCAAGGAGGCGGTCTTCCTGGCCTTCCCGTTCGCCTCCGGACCCGCGACGGCCTGGGAGCTGACCGGCGGGGTCGGCGGGCCGGACGTGCCGCGGGTGCCGGGCTCCGCCGAGTACATGCTGCCGATCAGGCACTGGATCGCCTTCGAGGATCCTGAGCTGACCGTCGCCTGGGCCACGCTGGAGGCGCCGCTGGTGCAGCTGGGCACCATCCACATGCCGTACGCGCCGTTCCCGCCGACGCTGGACGAGGAGCCGGGCACGGTCTACTCCTGGGCGCTGAACAACATCTGGGACACCAACTTCCCCGCCCAGCAGCAGGGAGAGACCACGTTCCGCTACTCGATCATGTCGGCCCCGGGGATCGAGGGCAGACGGCTGGGCGCGCGGGCGGCCGCCGGGCTGACGGACCAGTTCGTCGGCGCGCTGCTCACCAGCTCGCCCGACGCCGTCAAGTCGTTCGTCTCGGTCGACCACCCCGACGTGCTGATCACCTCGCTCGGGCAGAACGGCGACAACGAGATCGTGGTCCGGCTGCAGTCGCTGGCCGCCGAGCCGGTCGAGGCGACGGTCCAGCTGCCGGGGCTGCGCCGAGCTCTGGTGAGCGCCGGGCTGGAGCGGGAGCTGCGACCCCTGGAGGTCTCGGGTGAATCGGTCAAGGTACGGCTGCCCGCTTGCGGTGTGGCCGCTATTTGGGGGACGTGCGAGTGAAGATCGTTGACATCCGGGCCACCACGGTCGCCGTTCCGCTGGAGGCGCCCCTCCGGCACAGCAACGGCGCCCACTGGGGCCGGTTCGTCCGCACGATCGTCGAGGTCGAGGCCGACAACGGACTGATCGGCCTGGGGGAGATGGGCGGCGGCGGGGAGAGCGCCGAGGCGGCGTTCCGGGCGCTCATACCGTACCTGAAGGGGCACGATCCGTTCCAGCTGGAGGCGCTGCGGTTCAAGATCGCGAACCCGACCGCGTCGCTCTACAACAACCGCACCCAGCTCCTGGCGGCCATCGAGTTCGCCTGTATCGACCTGATCGGGCAGCATCTCGGCGTGCCCGCGAGCGACCTGCTCGGCGGGCGGCTGCGCGACTCCGTACCGTTCGCCTCCTACCTGTTCTTCCGCTACGCGGCGGAAGGGTACGCCGAGGTACGCACGCCGGACCAGCTCGTCGAGCACACCAGGCAGCTCAAGGCGGCCCACGGGTTCACCGTCCACAAGCTCAAGGGCGGGGTCTTCCCGCCCGACTTCGAGCTGGAGTGCTACCAGGCGCTGGCGGCGGCCTTCCCCGGCGACCGGCTCCGTTACGACCCGAACGCGGTGCTGTCGGTGGCCGAGGGGCTGCGGTTCGGGCGGGCCATCGAGGGACTGAACAACGAATACCTGGAAGACCCGGTCTGGGGGCTCGAAGGGCTCAGGGCCATCCGCGAGCAGGTCAGGGTGCCGCTGGCGACGAACACCGTCGTCGTCAACTTCGAGCAGCTGGCCTCCAACGTGCTGCGCCGGGCCGCCGACGTGGTGCTGCTGGACACCACGTTCTGGGGCGGGATCCGGCCGTGTGTCAAGGCGGCCGGGGTGTGCGAGACCTTCCAGCTCGGGGTGGCCGTGCACTCCTCCGGCGAGCTGGGCATCCAGCTGGCGACCATGCTGCATCTCGGCGCGGTCCTGCCCAACCTCACGTACGCGGCCGACGCCCACTACCACCAGCTCCGCGACGACGTGATCGAGGGCGGCAAGCTGTCCTACGCCGACGGGGCCATAGCGGTACCGACCGGCCCGGGGCTGGGCGTCCGGCTCGACAAGGACCGGGTCGCCCGCTATGCCGAGCTCTACCAGGAGTTGGGCGGATACCCCTACGACCGGGACCCGGGACGGCCCGGCTGGTACGCCCAGGTGCCGAACGAACGCTTCGCCGACCCGACCGTATCCCTGGAAGTCAGTACATAGGAAAAGAATCGTCCTTGTTCGCGTGAGTCTGCTTCTGCTGCGCCGAGGCCCTGAACCAGGGTGGGGGTTGCCGAGGAGACTCACCGAACAGGGAGGCAACGTGCGGCTCAGCGCCTTCCAGGAGACCCGCTGACCGTCGCTAACCGAGGTCGGCGATGAGCTCGTCGAGCTGGCGCAGGGCGGCTTCCCGGCGGCCGGGGACGTCGAAGTAGGGGTCGTCGAGGGAGGGCAGCGACGACGCCAGCCCCCAGCCACGGCCCCGCGCCCAGGTGGCGTCGTCGACGTCGAGTGCCGCGCGGAACGCTCCTCGCGCCTCGGCGGACAGAAACGTCCACGCGGGCATCAGATCGCACGCCGGATCACCCACGGCCAGCGTCCCGAAGTCGATGACGGCGCTCAACCTGCCCTCGACGGCCAGCAGGTTGCCCTGCGCCAGGTCACCGTGGATCCACACCGGCGGACCGTCCCACGCGGGCGCCGCCAGCGCCGCCTCCCACACGGCCGTCACCGCGCCGACGTCGATCAGGCCGCGCAACGACGCGATCTTGGGACGTACGCGGGCCTCGACGGCTACGGAGTCCCGCTCGTCGCCCATGGGCACCCCACGGAACGCGTTGCTCCACTCGGGCCCCGGCCCGCCGGTGGCGTCGATCTTCTGCAGCGCCGCGACGAACCCGGCGAGCTCGCTCGCGGTCCGTACGGGATCGGCGAGCCGCTCGACGGCCACGGTCTCACCGGGCAGCCACCGGTAGACCGACCAGGGAAAGGGGTAGCCCTCGGCCGGAGCGCCCATGGCGAGCGGCTCGGAGATCGGCAGCGGCAGGTGCGGGGCGAGCCGGGGGAGCCACCGATGCTCGCGTTCGACCTGCCCGACCCAGCGGGGATAGCGCGGCAGCCGTACGGACATGTCCTCGCCCAGCCGGAACGTCGCGTTGTCCATCCCGGAGACCTCGACCGGCGAGACGGGCAGCTCCGCCCATTGCGGGAACTGCGCCGCGAGCAACCGGCCGACCAGAGCCGCGTCGATGGATACGCCTGTGGACACGCACTCTCCCTGCCATGGACAACGAGGCCTCATCCCACAGGCCGGGAACGCCGCCTGTCCACCGAATTTCCGGGGTCAGCTCCGCGGCCGGGCCAGCCGTTGTACCGCGCGCACCACGCTGGCGCGGCGCCGGGCGTGCTCTGTCGCATCGTCATCGTCGGCACCGGTGAGCATGCGGGCGAGCTGGGGCGCCGAGACCCACCATGCGGACAGCCCGATGACCATGAACGCCAGGTGATCGGGGTCGAGGTCGTCGTCGAGGATCCCGGCGCGCTGCGCGGCGGCGTAGGCCCGCGTCTTGTCCCGGTAGAAGGCGGCGCGCTGCGCCTCGTCGGCCACGGGACCACCGGCCAGGCCCTCCCACAGCAGCAGGCGGACGAGATGGGGATGCGCCACGTGGTAGTCGAAGTTGCGCCCGACGAACTCGCCGATGTTCTCGAAGTCACCCGGCGGTGGTCCCACCGACTCGGCGAGTTTCTTGAGCTCGTCGGTGAGCACCGTCTCGAACAGGGCCTGCTTGTCGCCGAAGTACTTGTACAGGCGTTCCTTGTTGATTCCGGCCCGCTCGGCGATGCGGGCCATGGTCGTGCCGTCCGGCCCGCGCTCGGCGAACTCGACCGTCGCCGCTTCCTTGAGCCGCCGCCGCGTCCCCTCGGTGTCCCACGCCATGGCGACATCCTAGCGCTATCCCATCTGCAACGTTGCGGTTGGAGTTTGCCGCCGCTAGCATCGAAAAGCAACCGCACCGTTGGAGATGCGTTTCAGATGAAAGGTACGGACATGGCAGGTAGCGTTCCCGGTGGGACTCTCACGCTCGCGGACGACCTCACCATCACCCGCATGGGCTACGGCGCCATGCAGCTGGCCGGGCCCGGGGTCTTCGGCCCGCCCAAGGACCGCGACGAGGCCATCGCGGTGCTGCGCGAGGCCGTCGAGCAGGGCATCACCCACATCGACACCAGCGACTTCTACGGGCCCTTCGTCGTCAACGAGATCATCAAGGAGGCCCTGCACCCCTACCCGGCGGACCTGCGCATCGTCACCAAGGTCGGCGCCCGCCGCGGCGCCGACGGCAGCTGGAATCACGCACTGGAGCCCGAGGACCTCAAGGCCGCGGTCCGCGAGAACCTCCAGCGCCTCGCTCTGGACACCCTCGACGTCGTCAACCTGCGCCTGGCCGAAGGAGGCGCCGACGACGAGTCGCTCGCGGAGCCGTTCGGCGCCCTGGCCGAGCTGCGGCAGGAGGGTCTGATCCGCCACCTCGGTCTCAGTGCCGCCTCCGCGGCCCAGCTCACCGAGGCGCAGGCCATCGCACCCATCGTCACCGTGCAGAACCTCTACAACCTCGCCAACCGGCAGGACGACGCTCTCGTCGACCGATGCGCGGCCGAGAACATCGCCTATGCCGCGTTCTTCCCTCTGGGCGGCTTCACCCCGCTCCAGTCCGAGGCGCTCACGAACGTGGCCGCCCGCCTGGAAGCCTCGCCGCAGCAGGTCGCCCTGGCCTGGCTGCTGCAGCGCTCGCCCACGACCGTCCTCATCCCCGGGACCTCATCCGTGGCCCACCTCCGCGAGAACATCGCCGCGGCCAGCCTGGTCCTCCCGGCCGACGCGATCGAGGAGCTCGACGCCATCGGAGGCTGACGCTATGGAGGGGGACGCTATTAGGGGGAGGACTTGCCAGAATTACTCGCATGAGTTAAAAATTACTCATGCAAGTAAAGAAGGCGGACTCCGTCACGACCTCCGCCCGTCGGGCGCAGATCGTGGCGGCCACGATCGAGACGATCGCCGACCTGGGCTACCACCAGGCGTCCTTCGCCCGCATCGCGGAGCGGGCCGGGCTCAGCAGCACGCGGCTGATCTCGTACCACTTCGATGGCAAGGACGACCTGATGGGCCAGGTGATCGTCACGATCTACGAGGGGATCGCCGCGTTCATGACCGAGCGGGTCAGCGCCCAGACCAGCCCCGGCGCGGCGCTCGACACCTACATCCGCTCGCTGGTCGGGTTCATCCGGGATCACCGCCGTGAGATGCGCGCGGCCACCGAGATCTTCCTGAACTTCCGGCCGGAGAAGGGGACCACCGCGCAGGAGGCGGCCACGGACCCGGCCTCGCTGGGGCACATCGAGCGGTTGCTGTTGTGGGGGCAGGAGTCGGGCGAGTTCCGCCGGTTCAACACCCGCGTGATGGCGATGGCCATCCAGCGGGCCATGGACGGCCTGCCGTTCCTGCTGGAGGGCGACCCCGGCGCGGACCTCGACGTGTACGCGGACGAGCTGGTCGAGCTCTTCCGCCTGGCGACCCGGGCCACGCCGTGAGGTCCCGCACCAAGGCGCTGTTACTCGTCCTCGTCGACATGGCCCTGCCCATCGGCCTCTATTACGTACTGCGCGCGATGGACGTGAGCTATCACTCCGCGCTGCTGATCAGCTCCCTGCTTCCCGGCCTGAGCGTGGTCACCAGCCTGGTGCGCCGCCGTCGGCCCGACGGGCTCGGCCTGTTCATGACGGCCATGATGGTCGGCAGCGCGGCCGTCTCCCTGCTCGTCCACGACCCCCGCTTCCTGCTGGCCAAGGACGGCTGGATCACCGCCATCTCGGGCCTGTGGTTCCTGGCCAGCGTCCGAGGCCGGCAGCCGCTGGCCTTCGCCTTCACCCGCTTCGTCCTGGAAGGCCGCATCGGTCCCCTCAAGAGCGGAGGCGGCTCGGGCCGCGAGTCCTGGGACGTCCTGTGGGAGCGGCTGCCCGCCTTCCGCAGGATCTGGCGGGTGGCGACGGTCATCTGGGGCCTCGGCCTGCTGGCCGACGCCGCCGTCCGCGTGACCATGGCCTACACCCTGCCGCCCGACGTCGTCCCCGGCCTGGGCGGTCTGCAGTACGGCGTCTTCATGGTGCTGATGCAGGTCGTAATGGTCGCCTACCTCGTCCCCACCGGCCTGTACAACCGCTGGTCCCCGCTCTACTCCCCGCTCAAGGAGATACCCGCGTGAACGTCCCCCGCCTCCTGACCGTGATCGGCGCGGTCGCCGCCGCCCTGGCCGTCTGGGCAGTCGTCCATCTCCTCGGCGGCGTCGCCCTCGTCTCGACCTCCGGAGAGGTGACCGCGGGCGCCGTGATCGTCGCCGCCCTGGTCGTGGGCCTGGCCGGCTGGGGCCTCCTGGCCGTGCTCGAACGCGTCACGGCGCGGTCGCGCACGGTCTGGACCTGGATCGCCGCGGTGTTCCTCGTCGTGTCCCTCGCCGGCCCGCTCACGATGGGCACGACCGGCGCCGCCAAGGCGACGCTGGCGGCGCTGCACGTGGTCACCGCGGTCGTGCTCATCGGGCTCCTGCCTCGTTGGCGTAATCTGCAATAGTCGTGTCATTGACGCCATGGACGGCCGCTGACCAGCATGGAAGGCATGGACCGTCGCGTCGTCATCGTGATCTTCGAGGGCTTCCAGCTGCTCGACATGGCAGGTCCGGCCGACGTGTTCTCGGTGGCGGACCTGCTGGTCAAGGAGGGCGGATACCGGGTCGAGGTGACCGCGGTCAGTGCCGGGCCCGTGGCGGCCGGGCACGGGATCGCCACCCTGGTGCCGACGCCGTTGCACGAGATCGAGGGGCCGATCGACACGCTGCTGGTCGCGGGCGGGTTCGGCACGATGACGTGGCTACGCGACCGCCGGATGATCGAAGGCGTCACCCGCCTGGCCGCGACCGCTCGCCGTACCACGTCGGTCTGCAGCGGAGCACTCATCCTGGCCGAGGCCGGGCTGCTCGACGGCCGGCGGGCCACCACGCACTGGCTGGTCGCCGACCAGATGCGCGAGTGGTACCCGCGCGTGGAGGTGGATCCCGACCCGATCTACATCAAGGACGGTGACGTGTGGACCTCGGCGGGGGTCAGCGCGGGCGTGGATCTCGCGCTGGCCCTGGTGGCCGCGGACCACGGGCACGAACTGGCCCGGCAGGTGGCCAGCGGGCTGGTCGTCTACCTGCACCGACCCGGCGGACAGAGCCAGTTCAGCACCCCGATGAGCGCCGTCGCGCCGCGGAGCGAGCCGCTCAGAGAGTTGCAGGCGTACATCGACGCCAACCCGGACGCCGACCTGAGCGTGCCCGCGCTCGCGCGCCGCGCCGGGATGAGCGAGCGCCACTTCTCCCGCGTCTTCACCGAGCAGGTCGGCCTGTCGCCCGGCCGGTACGTGGAGCGCAGCAGGTCCGACGCCGCCCGCCGCCTGCTGGAGATCACCGACCGGCCGCTCGACCGGGTGGCCAGGGAGTCGGGGCTGGGGCGGCCGGAGACCCTCTACCGCGTGTTCCGCCGTAACTGGCGGGTCTCGCCCGGCGACTATCGCCGCCGGTTCCAGGCAAAGGAGAGTTGATCATGCATGTCGCGATCCCCCTGTACGACGGCTTCACCGCGCTCGACGCCGTCGGACCGTACACGACCTTGGCCTACGCGCCCGGTGTCAAGGTCACGTTCGTCGCCCCGGAACGTGGGCCCGTCGACGACGACCGCGGCACCCTGACGATCACGGCCACCGCGACGTACGCGGAGCTGCCGGATCCGGATGTGGTGCTGGTCCCGGGCGGGTTCGGCACGATCGCCGCGCTGTCGGACCAGGCGCTCGTCCGCTGGATCGCCGCGGCCGGCGGGCAGGCGCGGTGGACGACCTCGGTCTGCAGCGGTTCGCTGCTGCTCGGCGCCGCGGGTCTGCTGCAGGGGCGCAAGGCGACCAGCCACTGGGCGGTGCTCGACCAGCTGGCCGAGTACGGAGCGGAGGCGGTGAGCGAGCGCGTGGTCGTCGACGGCACAGTGGTGACGGCCGCCGGGGTGTCCGCCGGGATCGACATGGGCCTGACGCTGCTCGCTCGGGCGAGCGACGTGGAGACGGCTGAGGCCGTTCAGCTGCTGATGGAGTACGACCCGGAGCCGCCGTTCAACGCCGGCTCGCTGAAGACGGCTCCCGAGGGCACCCTGGAGCGGGCGATGGCTCTATTCGGGTAGCGCGGCCGGGTTCCGGGCGAGCAGCCCGCCGTCCACCCGGTGCTCGGCCCCGGTGATGAACGACGAGCGCGGCCCGGCCAGGAACGCCACCAGCTCCGCCACCTCCTCCGGCCTGCCCACGCGGCCGAGGGGGTGCGCCCGGCCCCACTCCGCCACCTGCTCCTCCTGCGACAGTTCGCCGCGCCACAGGTCGGCGGCCCAGCGCAGCATCGGTGTGTCGACCGAGCCGGGACACACCACGTTCACCCGGATGCCGTCGGCCGCGTGGTCGAGCGCCATCGCCCTGGTCAGGCCGTTCAGCGCGGCCTTGCTGGCGGTGTAGGCGGCCACCTGCGCCTGCGAGGCGAACGCCTGCACCGACGACATCACCACGATCGAGCCGCCGCCGCGCGCCCGCATCCTGGGGATGGCGGCCTTGCACGCCAGATAGACGCCCTTGAGGTTGATGTCGAGCACCTCGTCCCAGACGTCCTCCGGCGTGTCCTCGACCGTGCCGTAACGCTGCACGCCCGCGCACGTCACCACGATGTCGAGCCCGCCGTACCTGGCCACGGCCAGGTCGACCAGGTCACGCATGTCGCCCGCCCGCCGTACGTCCGCGACCCGCCCGGTCACGTGCTCGCTGTCGAGCTCCGCCCCCTTGTCGGCCCCGCAGAACACCACGGACGCTCCGCCGTCGGCCAGCCGGTCGACCACCGCCCGCCCGATCCCCATCGAACCGCCCGTCACCAGGGCGACCTTGCCCTCGAACTCGTTCACGTCAGCACCTCCGCGCGCAACCTCAACACCTTTGTCTCGTGCGGGCCCAGGGTGAGCGCCGTGCCGTTGGCCACCGCCTCGGCCAGCCCGTTGGTGGGCATGCTGGAGAACGGTTCGAGCCCGACCGTGTAAGCCCGCCCCCACCAGGGATAGTCGGTGGTCGAACCGACCTCCTGCCACATCCACAGGTACGGCAGGAGCGTCGCATCCCACTCCACCCGCATACCTACATCCCCGGAAATTTCGTACCAGCCCTCGGTAAATCCGGTTATGTAGACGATCTCGCTCGGGGATCCGGGCTCCGGCACCACGCTCAGATCCGTCTCCCCGCCGCCGTCGGCGGGCACTACGGGCCACTTCCACGGGCCGCCCGCCTTGACCCGGCGGCCGTGGGCGTTGATGGCGCTCTCGTGCGGGATGACCGTCACGCCCGCCGGCAGCCGTACGCGGGCGCCCGGCTTGAGGAACGGCCGGCCGTACACGATGTGCTGCCCCCACATGGCGTGCAGCTCGACGCCGGACTCGTTGGTCGCGCGCCCCTCGATCTCCAGCGCGGCCGTCCCCGCCGCCAGCCGGAACGTCTTCTCGATCCGGTAGGGCAGGCGCCGGGTGCGTACGCTGAGCCGTACCGCGACCTCCTGCTCGGAGTCGGCCACGACCTCGGCCTGCCACGGGAGCCCGGCGACCTCCCCGTGCTGCGCCAGCCGGGCGCCGCGGTATTCGCTGGGCGCGCCGCCACTGGGGAAGATCTCCTGCCAGCCGCCCTCGTAGTGGTCGATGAACTGGGCGACGTCGTCGGCGGCGCCCTGGATGTGGTCGTGCGGGTCGCGCAGCCCCTGCGGTGAGAGCCAGACGAAGTCAGTGTCGGTTGGCTTGTGCAGAAATTCGATGACATCGCCGCCCTTATCGGGCACGACGGTCACGCGGAGCCGTTCGTTCTCCAGCACGACCGCCCGCAGCCCGTCGATCACGACGTGCCGCAGGCGGGCCGCCCAGTTCCGTGTGCTCACCCGAAACTCACGTCGATGAAGCGCGGCCGGTAGATCGAGGAGTCCCGGTAGTGGTCGGTGTTGACGAAGCTGTTGACGTTGTAGGAGACGACCAGTCCGTTGCCCGCCACGTCGGGGTGCGCGTGGGCGTTGTAGGTGAAGATGTTCCCGTTGGTCTCGGGGGTGGTGTACACGGCCTGCTTGCCGGTGAACGGGCCGAACGGCGAGCACGAGGTGTAGGCCACGATGTGCGAGCTCAGGACCTCGCTCGTGTCATGGGTGATCAGTACGTAGCCGTTGCCCACCTTGGTGACGCTGTACTCGTTGGCCACGTCGCTCATGATCCGGGCCGAGTCGGCCTCGTTCCCCGACCAGGTGCCGTCGGCCTTGAGGTACTGCCACTGTCCGAGCAGGCTCTGGCCGGGCACCCGGGCGATGTGCATGTACTTGGGCGAGCCGAGATCCTCCACCCCGTAAACGTAGGTGTAGCCGCCGTCCTTGAGAATCCCGGAGGCCCAGGACACGCCGGCCGACGACGGCAGGTCGGTCACGCTGATCGGCTGGTCGAGCCGGCTCTGCGCGAACCTGGCCACCACGTTCCGGTGCCAGCGCCAGTCCCACGCGCCGGTGCCGTAACGCTCGTACTCCTGGTAGGTCACCTCCACGATGCCGCCCGCCAGGGTGGCGTCGCCGGCCCAGTACCAGTGGTTCTGGTCGCGCGGCGGCATCACCGCGGTCGGCTTCTCGGTGGTGCCGGCGTGGATCGTGGAGAGCCGGCCGTCGCGCTCGACGGCGAAGGAGTTGTTCAGGAAGACGGTCGTGCCGCCCTCTTCGACCACCGGCGGGCGGCTGCCGTCAGGGTTGATCTTGCCCAGGAAGGTGTCGGAGAAGACCCATACCTCTTTCCCACTGGGCAGCTTCAGTGAGTACGTGCCGTCGGCGCCGGTCCAGTCGTCCAGGCGGCTGTTGTCGTTGCCGTACGCGGTGAACAGGCTGGTCAGCCTCGCGTCCACGGACGCGCCCCGCACCGTCGGCCCGCACGTCGCACGGGTGGTCGCGTGCTGCGTGGTGGTGGCGGAGACGGACGGCACCGGCTTGGGCGGTGCGGCCAGCGCCTGCTGGGGCACGGCCGCGAGGCTCAGCAATCCGATGGCGAGGGGGATGAGGGCGGACCGGAATCGCGTCATCACACGTCCTAAGGGAGGGGGGTTCCGCCTACAGTTCTAGTCATTTGATCACTTTATGTCCATAGCCTCACGGGGCGCTGATCCAAATGTTGCGGAAGGCCGTGATTTCCGGGGTTTCTGTGGTTTCGTAGCCTTCTTGTGGCTTTCTCATTGCATGACGCGAAGATGATCGGGTAACCCGCTCCCATGTCCTATGCACGCTACGAGGGATGGCTGCTGGCCGGGCGCTACCGGTTGCTGTCCGAGCTGGGCCGGGGCGGCATGGGCAGGGTCTGGCGGGCTCATGACGAGCTCCTGGATCGCCAGGTCGCGGTCAAAGAGGTCACCATCGTCGGCCCGCAACACGAGGAGCTGATCGGCCGGACGATGCGGGAGGCCCGCATCGCCGCCCGGCTGAGCCATCCGCACATAGCGGCCATCTACGACGTGGTGCTGGTCGACGAGCGTCCGTGGATCGTCATGCAGCTCGTCCCCGCCCGCAGCCTCGCCCAGGTGATCGCCGAGCAGGGCCCCCTGCCCGTGGCCACCGTCACTCGCATCGGCCTGGAACTCCTGGACGCCCTGCGCGCCGCGCACGCCGCCGGCGTCCTGCATCGCGACATCAAGCCCGCCAACATCCTGCTCACCGACGACGAGCACGCGGTCCTGACCGACTTCGGCCTGGCCACCACGGTGGACGATGAGTCCCAGGTCAGCCGGACGGGCATCGTCGTCGGCACCCCCGCCTACATCGCTCCCGAACGGGCCGGCGGCGACCCGTCCACACCGCAGGCCGACCTGTGGTCGCTGGGCGCCACCTTGTACACGGCCGTCGAGGGCCACTCGCCCTTCGGCCGCAGCACCGAGACGGCCACGCTGACCGCGATACTGACCACGACCGCCTATCCGTTCACCCTGGCCGGCCCGCTCGCTCCGGCCATCAGCGGCCTGCTGGACAAGGACCCCGACCAGCGCAGCGACGTGGCCCGCGCTCACGACCAACTCCGGCGAGTGGCCGCCCAGAGCGAGCAGGCATCGGCGGCACCCTCTCACCTTGCGGGCCGCGATGCGTACGCGCCAGATGAGCCTCACCACCCGCACCTGAGGTCGCACCCGCACCAGCAGCCGCACCCGCACTCGCACCTGCACTCGCACTCGCACCCGCAACCGCGCTCGTCGAAGAGGGCGCGAGGGCTGGTGCGATGGTCGGGGACGACGATGCCACGGTCAGGGACGGTGTCACTGTCAGGCTCGACGCCAGGGTGGATTGCGATGCCACAGTCGGGCGTGATGTGGCGGTCCGGCATGGTACGGCGGTCAGGCGTGGTACGACAGTCGGAAGCAGCGCGGCGGTCGGCGGCGATGCGGCGGTCAGAGGCGGTACGGCGGCTGATCACCGAGCGCCGGCGCGAGACGGCCTTGATCGCCGCCTTGATCGTCGCGGTGATCGCCACCGGCTCCTGGTGGAACGCCGCCCCCGGCAGCCCCGCTCAAAGCACTCCGGCCGACATCGCCACCGACGTCGCACCCGCCCTGGCCCTCGACCTGACCAGCATCCCGCAGGCCCACGCCGTGTCCCGCGAACGACTCACGGAGGCATCCGACGGCCGCGAACGAGCCGACACCCGCCCTCACCCGGTCCCAGCCACCTCCGCCAAGACCGCCACCGCGCTGAAGAAGGCCGAGAAAGCAGCCCAGAAAGCAGCTCAGAAGGCGGCGAAGAAGGCAGCCAAGCAGGCGGCCAAGCTCGGTAAGACCCACGGCAACAAGCATTAGCCGGCCTGACTCCCGAACCACGCCGATGTCGGCATGTCATGGGGATGGGGCGGGGGTCGTGTTCAGTATGGCCGTATCTGGTCCAGCACTTTGGTGGCAAGTGTCAGAAACTCCTCCGCCTTCGGCAAGTCTCGGATGACATCCTCGGCAGTGATTTCCGGGCTGTCGGGCAGCGGGTATTCGGCGCCGTTGCGTCGGCGGCGCATCCGGTCGAAAGGGCGTAGCGACTGCCCGAGAGGCGGGTCTAGTTGGGCTGTGACCGCATCAAGCACCGCGATGTGGCCTCCCCTGCTGGTGGCTCGCAGCCCTTGATTCTCCAAGATGGACGCGAGGGCTTTCCTGGAGGCGTCATAGAGAAGTTGGTATGCGCCCGTAGGATCTGTCCCGCAGCCGCTGCGGGCGAGTTCGACATGTCGCCTGGCTTGAGTGAGTAGGGTTTCGGCATGTTCCCGGCTCGCCGGTACGCGTTCCAGCTGCCCTGACGACAGCATCATGTCGATCTGGTCGCGGCCTTGCATCCATCTCATGAGCTGTCCTCTTTCTGGATCAGGGGATGAAGGGGCTTGCCCCGCAGGGATGCTGTGAACGGGTCGGGCGTGTCGCTGGTCCATGACGTCGATGAGATCCGGGTGATGTTCACTTCGCGGCCGAGGGTCCGCTCGGCTGTTCGCGCCGCGTCATAGAGTTCGTCCTCGTCGGCTGACCCCACGATGAGGACGTCGACGTCTTGGGGCGGTGGTCCCGGCTGGTTCGCGTGTCGAGCGGCCCAGGAGCCGTAGATGTACGCCTCGTCGATACCGGAGATGGGCCGGAGGAGAGGGGGCAGTACGGCGGCTGGACCGAAGGTCACGGTCAGCAGATCGGTGAGCGGTTTCGCGATGATCGTGTCGGTGTCGGCGCGGATCAGGCGAAGGTTGCCATGCCGCGTTTCCCGGATCAGGCCCGCCGCGGCGAACCGGTCCGCTTCTCGGCTCACCGTCGACTGCGACGTTCCGGTCCATGTGGCGAGATCGGTGGTTGAGAACTCGTTCTCCGGGTGGAGGTACAACCAGGCGAGCAGCTCACCGACAGCGTTGGAGCGAAGGAGAGGCAACAGCAACGGCGGGATCGGCCTCATAGATGCATACTACTATGCATCTATAGCAAGTCCAACACTTTATGTGATTGACAGATTTCATGCTGTCACCTTCGAAAGTTGGCGGGCCTTCCCGATGTCGCGCGTAGCGCGCCAGGCCGGGAGAGGAAAAGAAGGTGCCGTTCGGAGTTCTCGGTAGGTACCCTGCGCGGGGGAATGCGAAGGGAATTGCCGTGGCGCACGTCGAAGTAGGACATCTGACATACGTACTGCCCGACGGGCGGCCGTTGCTCAATGACGTGTCCTTCAGGATCGGCGAAGGCGTCAAGGCCGCGCTGGTCGGGCCCAACGGGGCGGGCAAGACCACGTTGATGCGGCTCGTCGCCGGGGACCTGCAGCCGGTGGCGGGGAGTGTGGCCAGCTCCGGTGGGCTCGGCGTGATGCGGCAGTTCATCGGCAGCGTGCGTGACGGGAGCACGGTGCACGACCTGCTGCTCAGCGTCGCTCCGCCGGCCGTGCGGCAGGCGGCCGAGCGGCTGGAGCGGGCCGAGCTCGTGATGATGGAGCGCGACGACGAGAAGGCGCAGATGCGCTACGCGCAGGCCATCACCGACTACACCGACGCCGGTGGCTACGACATCGAGGTGCTCTGGGACACGTGTACGGTGGCCGCGCTCGGCGTGCCGTACGACAACGTGAAATATCGGGATGTGGCCACGTTGTCCGGCGGCGAGCAGAAGCGGCTCGTGCTCGAAGCGCTGCTCCGCGGGCCGGACCAGACGCTGCTGCTCGACGAGCCCGACAACTACCTCGACGTGCCGGGCAAGGAATGGCTGGAGCAGGCGCTCAGGGAGACCCCCAAGACGGTCCTGCTGGTCAGCCACGACCGGCAGTTGCTGGCCAACGCGGCCGACCGGATCGTCACCGTCGAGTCCGGAAATATCTGGATCCATGGTGGCGGGTTCGCCACGTACGCGGAGGCCCGCAAGGCTCGCAACGAGCGTCTCGACGAGCTGCGCAGGCGCTGGGACGAGGAGCACGCCAAGCTCAAGGCCCTGGTCAACATGTTGAAGAACAAGGCCAGATACAACGATGGCATGGCCGCTCCCTACCACGCGGCTCAGACGCGGCTCCGCAGGTTCGAGGAGGCGGGGCCGCCCGAAGAGACGCCCAGCGACCAGAACATCAGCATGCGCCTCAAAGGCGGCCGCACCGGCAAGCGCGCGGTGATCTGCGAGGGGCTGGAGCTGACCGGCCTGATGCGGCCGTTCGACCTGGAGGTCTGGTACGCCGAGCGCATCGCGGTGCTCGGCTCCAACGGCTCGGGCAAGTCCCACTTCCTGCGGCTGCTCGCGGGCGAGCAGATCGGCCACTCCGGCGTCGCCAGACTCGGCGCCCGCGTCGTCCCCGGCCACTTCGCCCAGACGCACGCCCGGCCCGACCTGCTGGGCCGCTCGCCGGTGGAGATCGTCATGAACGAGCACGCCAGGCTGAAGAACGAGGCCATGAAGGCCCTGGCCCGCTACGAGCTGGCCGGGCAGATCGCGGAGCAGCGGTTCGACACGCTCTCGGGGGGTCAGCAGGCGCGGCTGCAGATCCTGCTGCTGGAGCTGTCCGGCGCGACGCTGCTGCTGCTCGACGAGCCGACCGACAACCTCGATCTGGCCAGCGCCGAAGCGCTGCAAGCGGGTCTGGACGCGTTCGCGGGCACGGTGGTGGCGGTCACGCACGATCGCTGGTTCGCGGCGGATTTCGATCGCTTCGTGGTGTTCGGCGCGGATGGGACCGTTTACGAGTCTTCCGAACCGGTCTGGGATGAGGCCAGGGTCGTCCGCCCCCGCTGAACGCGGTAAAGAGCTCCATAAAGAGTTGGTACGGCAGGCGCGTGTCCCGCCCCTACCGCGCCCATAGACCGGCTATCACGGCAAAGTGATCCCGCGTAGCCGAACCGTCAGCCTCCTCGCACTCGGGGCGATCTGCCTAGCCGGGTGCTCCAGCGAGGCACCGTCCCAACAGCAGCTCAAGCCCCTCGTCCTCAAGGAGCAGGTGTCGAACGTCGTCAAGTCGTCCGACGGCTACGCCGTGAACTGGGCAGGAATCCTCACCAACGCCAACCCGTGGCACTTCGGCGAGCACGTGGTGGCGACGGTCGTCGGGCGTGACGCCGCCGGCACCGAGGTGGTCCGGATGGACCAGTCGCTCGACGCCGTGCCGCCGGGCGGCTCGCTGGCCTTCACCGGTCAGGTCAACGCGCCCCAGAAACCGGCCAAGGTGACCATCGACTATCGCCCCGCTCAGTGGCGGCCCGCCGCCCGCATCGCGTCGGCGTTCAAGGAGTTTCCCGTTTCGCGGGTGCAGACGCTCCGACAAAAGGATCGTTCTTATCTCATCACCGGCTATGTCGATAATCCCTATCGGCTTCCCGCCAGCAGCCTGGTGGTGAACGTGTTGCTGCGCGACAAAGCGGGAAAACTGCTCGGCGGCGGCAGTACGTTCGTCGACGACGTGAAGGCGGGCAGCCCACCGCGTTTCATCCTGACCGTGAGCGGCCTGCCTGCGGGCAGCGTGGTGGCCAAGACCGATGTGACGGCTCGGACCTGGGGTTCGACCGGCCGACCCTTCGAGGACCTGGCGCTGGGCGGCGCGGTGCCGCTGCACACGATCAAGCCGACCACCGAGCCGTTCGCGGTGGACCGCGGCAGTCAGGCCATGACCGAGCACTAGCACTGAATTACTCATCAAATATCAATCAAATAAGCCGATAAATCGGGCGTAGCGGCCATTCGCTGCGAACCCGGCCAAGCGCGACAACCTTCTCCAGCGGAGTGTCGTCGGCAAGCTCTTCATTCCCACAGAAGCAGTGGAACTACTAGTTACTAATCCATTACCTTCTGTCATATGAATGACCGCGCCCTGGTCGAGTCACTCCGCGCCCGTGACCCGGGTGCCCTCGCCGCGCTCTACGACGCCTACGCCGAGGGCATCCACAGATACTGCTGGTCCCTTCTCCTCAGCTCCGACGGCGCCCAGGTGGCGCTCCGCGACACGATGATCGCGGCGGAGGCCCACGCCGGCTCCCTGGCCGATCCCGGGCGCCTGCGCCCCTGGCTGTACGCCCTGGCCCGCGCCGAATGCCTGCGGCGGCGGATGGCCGAGCCGCCGAACGCCGACGAGGCCCTGGCCCAGGCTCCGCCCCCGGACGATCCGGCCGACGCCGACCTGCGCGTCGTGGCCTGGAACGCGATCCAGAGCCTGTCCCACGACGACCGTGAGGTGCTGGAGCTGTCGGCCAGGCACGAGCTGCCCACCCCGGAGCTGGCCGCGGTGCTGGGGGTCGCGGCGCGCCATGTCGAGGCGGCCCAGGAGGAGGCGCGCGAACGACTGCGCGACGCGATCACGGCGGAGCTCCTGGCCAGGAAGAGCCCCTACGACTGCCCGGCACGGGCCGGCATCCTGACCGGCTTCTCCGGCAGGCTGACGCCCGAGACGCGCGCGCGGCTGGTCGGGCACCTTTCGGGCTGTCTGACCTGCTCCCCCCACCGCACGCGCCAGGTGTCGGCGGCCAAGGTCTTCGAGCTGCTGCCCCGGATCCCGCTGCCGGAGTCGCTCGCGGTCAGGGTGCTGAGCTGCTTCGCCGACCCCGAACTCCAGCCCTACCGCCGCTACGTGGCCCGGCGCTCGGGGGCGCTGGACGCTGCCGGGTTTCCCGTTGCCCCGCGGAAGAACACTCGAAGGTGGCCTCAGGCGCTGGCTGGCGCGCTGGCGGCGGTCGCGACCGTGGTGGCGATAGTGATGATCTTCCAGCAGTTCGGCCGGGTCGAGGGCGGAGTGCCGGGCCTCGCGTCCGCCGCCTTCCTCGCGCCGGGCGAGCCTCCCGGCATCAGGCTGCCCTGGCAGCCCGATCCCCAGGACCCGCGGATCAGCCTCGAGCCCATCCTGGACAGCACGGCCACCGTGCCGCTGGGCGCCCTGCCCCCGACGACGCCGTCAACGGCCACCGTGCTCACCGTCGGCTCCGCGACGAGCCCCGCCCCGTCCAACGCCCCCGAGACGCCCAAGCCTCAGCCCGACCAGGTCACCCCCACCCCCGACCACCAGTCCGCCGAGCCCGCGCAGGAGCCGGACGCGCACCCGGGCAGGGAGCCGGACAAGCAGCCCGGCAGGCACCCGCACAAGCACTCCGGCACACCCCACCCCACCGACATTCCGACGCCCGCCGCGACACCGACCCAGACACCGGTCCCCCCGCCGATCGTCACACCGACCCAGACACCGGCCCAGACACCGGCCCAGACACCGGCCCAGACACCCGGCCAGCCGCCGGCGCAGACGCCGACCGCGCCGCCGCCCACCACCGTCCCGGCCGGCTGAGGCCACTGCATGGAGGCGTACCAGCTGCGCGACGACCCTCAACTGGGCTGTCGGGTCTGTCCCTTGCCGGTCAGCGAGGAGCGGTCCGAGCTGATGGCCAGGAGTCATCACATCGCCTGGCCCACCTGGCTCGACCAGGGCCCCCGCATGCTCCGGGACGTCCTCGAACTCTGCCGCCTGCGCACCGCCCGCGGCCTGGCCGTCCTGTCCTGGCTCTCCGGGAGCGAGCCGCCCGGCGGCCCGGCCGCCGAGCTCGGCTGGCTCTGGTCCTCGCGCCGCCTGACCGGTCAGCGCCAGGAGCGCCTGTACGCGGCCGCCGCCGCGGTGCCGGAACCCGTGCTCGGCCTCGTGCTCGCCAACTGGACCTGGGCGCTCGGCACCTGCCACGGCGGCCGGGTCGCCGCCCCCTACCTGGCGGGCACCGCCTACCCCGGCGACGGGTCGGTGGCCGCCGCCGCCACGATGACCCTCTACCAGACCTTCGACCGCCATCCGGAGTCCCGCCCGGCCATCGCGGCGGCGTGGGCCGCGGCTCGGGCGGGCGCCGACTGGTGCCGGGCGGCCGAGCTGCACGCCGCCTACGGGACGCAGACGCCGGTCTTCACCTATCCCCGGGGCACCAGCCCGGTCCCGGTGGGCGTCCGGCCGTGGATAGAGCGCCTGTTCCGCCTGCGGTGACGATGTTACGAAAGTGGCCAGGATTACACAGAGTGATGGACGGGAACGGTGTGCACTATGCACGCCCTCAGAGCCGGACTCATGGCCGTCTGCCTGGTCGTCACCCTGTGCCCGCCGGCCGACGCGGCTCCCGGGCCGTCCCGCCGGAAGGTGATGCAGGCCCGTCACGCCGTACGGGATCGTACGCGGCAACTGGGCACCGCGAGCGCACGGCTCGCCGAGGCCCAGTCACGCCTTGACGACCTGGCGGCGGGGGCGGAGCGGCAGGTGGAGGCGTACAACGGGGAGCTCGTCCACCTCGAACGCGCCAGGCGGGCCCGCGACCAGGCGCAGGCCCGGCTGGCGCTGGCCGACGCCGAGGTGGAGAAGGCCCGCGCGCCCGTCGCGCTGCTCGCGGCGCAGGGTTACAGCGGGCTCGAGATGATCACGCCGATGCTCGGCATGATGACCGACACCGGCGACACCGACGGCTACCTGCACCGGGCGAGCGTCCTGGAGCAGCTCAGCGGCGAGCAGGGCGCGATGCTCGACCGGATGCGCGACGCCCAGGACGTCGCCGCCATCCTGCGGGGCGCGGCGGCCGACGCGTACGCCGAGCACGAAGCCGTGTCCGAGCGCGCCAGGCAGGCGAAGATCGTCGCGGAGGCGGCCGTCGCCGCGCAGAAGCGTGAGACCAGAGGGCTGGAGGCCGAACGCGTCGCGTGGCAGCGGCGGGTCGACGCCGCGCGCACCCAGGCGCACCTGCTGGCCAGGCGGCGGGAGGCGGCGCTGGCGCAGGCGCGCCTGAGCCACGGGCTGCTCGCGTCCGGGTCGCTCATGGGCGACGTCGCGGCCAACTGGGCGCTGACCCAGCTCGGCAAGCCGTACGTGTGGGCGGCCGACGGCCCGGACAGCTTCGACTGCTCGGGCCTGACCATGCGGGCCTGGGAACAGGCGGGCGTCGGCATCGACCACTGGACCGGCACGCAGTGGACCTCGGGCCCGCACGTGCCGCTCGACCAGTTGCGCCGCGGCGACCTGCTGTTCTTCGGCTACGTCACCAGCGACCCGAGCACGATCCACCACGTCGGCATGTACGTGGGCAACGGGCTCATGGTGCACGCGCCACAGACCGGCGACGTGGTGCGGGTCGCCTCCATGTGGCGAGGGGACCTCGTGGGTGCAACCCGTCCTCAGTGACCTTCGTCCTTGGCGCGCTGGAAGGAGCGCTTGATCTCGACCTCGGCCTCCATCCGGCCCACCCAGTTGGCGCCCTCGACGGACTTGCCGGGCTCCAGGTCCTTGTAGACCTCGAAGAAGTGCTGGATCTCCAGCCGGTCGAACTCCGGCACGTGATGAATGTCGCGAATGTGCTCCATCCGCGGGTCGGTGGCGGGCACGCACAGGACCTTGTCGTCGCCGCCCTTCTCGTCCGTCATCCGGAACATCCCCACCGCGCGGCAGCTGATGTAGCAGCCGGGGAAAGTGGGCTCCTGGAGCAGCACCAGCGCGTCGAGCGGGTCGCCGTCCTCACCGAGGGTGTGCTCGATGAAGCCGTAGTCGGCGGGGTACTGCGTAGAGGTGAACAGCAGCCGGTCAAGCCTGATGCGACCGGTTTCATGGTCCACTTCATACTTGTTCCGTTGTCCCTTGGGAATCTCAACGACAACGTCGAACTCCACCGCGGTTCCTCCGCTCACGCCGAGTGGGCGTTAATGTCTCGTAGGCGAACACCAGGAGAGAGGTCAGGCGACGTGGCGCGGCACGAGCGGTGGGTGATGCTGACCACTCTCGCCATGCTCCAGGTGCTGACCATCGTCATCGGCATCTATGCGATGACCAACGACTTCAGCCTGGGCGCGCTGACGAGGGGGTCGTCACCGACCGAGCCGACACCGTCTCCTCAAGGGTCTCCCCCCGTCTCCGTGGTCACCGCGGGGCCGGTGCTGGCCCAACTCCAGGTGAGGGCCGGAGACGGACCTCTCACTACCAAGGGTACTTTGACCCGGCAGCTCACCCGCGCCCTGGGTGACGAAGCGCTGGGCGATCGGGTGGGCGCGGTGGTCATCGACGCCGCCACCGGCGAGCAGGTCTTCGCCGCCAACCCCGACGTCGGCATCACTCCCGCCTCCACCACAAAGTTGGTCACCTGCACGGCCGCGCTGGCCGCGCTCGGCCCCGACACCCGCCTGTCCACCCGGGTGACGCAGGGCCAGTCGGCCAACTCGATCGTGCTGGTGGGCGGAGGGGATCCGACGCTCGCCGGGCCGTCGGCCAAATCCCTGTCCTACCCCAAGCAGGCGTCGCTCGCCACGCTCGCCTCGCGCACCGCCGCCGCGCTCAAGGCCAAGGGCATCACCAAGGTCACGCTCTCCTACGACACCTCCCTGTTCACCGGTTCCCCGCTGGCGCCCGGATGGAAGCCGGGCTACGTGCCCGACGGCGAGGTGGCGCCGGTCTACGCGCTGGCGATCGACGAGGGGCGGCGCGACCCCGCCGCGAGGCAGCCGCGCGTGTCCAACGCGCCGCAGTACGCCGCCGCCGCGTTCGCCCGCCTCCTGACCAAGTACGGCGTGGGCGTCGCCAAGTCCGTACGACCGGGCAAGGCGCCCGCGGGCGCCGCCGAGCTCGGCCGGGTCGACTCGGCGCCGCTCTATGCGCTGGTCGAGCACACGCTGACGTTCAGCGACAACGACCTGGCCGAGGCGCTGGCCAGGCACGTCGCCATCAAGGAAGGGCAGCCGGCGTCCTTCGAGGGCGCGAGCAAGGCCGTGGTCGGGGTGCTGCAGCGGATCGGCGCGGGCAAGGGCGTACAGGTCTTCGACGGCAGCGGCCTGTCCGCGCGCAACCGCATCAGCGCCGACGCGATGGCCCGGGTCATCGCGATCGCCTCCGCCGCGGCCCACCCCGACCTGCACCCGATCGCCTCCGGCATGCCGATCGCCGGGTTCTCCGGCACCCTGGGCAACGGCAGGCGCTTCACCAGCGGCGACAGCAAGGGCCAGGTCGGCCTCGTACGCGCCAAGACCGGCACCCTCAACAACGTCAACACCCTGGCCGGCATGGCCACCACCAAGGAAGGCCGCCTGGTCACCTTCGCCTTCCTGGCCGACCGCGTGCCGAGCACCGCCGAGCCTGTGCTGGACAGACTCGCCGCCATCGTCGCGCGTTCCTAATGCGATCCTGCGGATCGCGGCTCAGTCGCTGGGATCCGGTGTCTTCCGATCGTCGTTCGGTCGCTTCGCTCCCTCTCTCCTCACTCCAGACACCGGCGCTTCTTCGCGGGCCAGACAAGAACCACGTACGGTGGACGGTATGCAGGTGATCGACTGGGATCTGGCCGTCACGACCGGCACGCGCCTGGTGCGCCCCGGTCCTCAGGTGAGCCGGGAGGAGGCCAGGCAGGCCGTCACCGAGCTCCGCACGCTGTCACGTGAGGCCGAGGGGCACGTACGCGAGTTCACCAAGATTCACACTGAGACCGCGCCGCAGGCGGCGACCATCGTCGACCGTCCCGGCTGGATCAAGGCCAACGTCGAGGGCTTCCGCGTGGTGCTCGAACCGCTCACCGAGCGGGTCGCCGCCGGGGCCAACCCGCCGCCGGCGATCGTCACGGCCGTGGGCTCCCGCATCACCGGCGTCGAGGTGGGCGCGGTGCTCGCCTTCCTCGCCTCGCGGGTGCTCGGCCAATATGAGCTGTTCCTGCCGCCGGACCCGACGGGCCGCGAGCCGGCGGGGCGTCTGACACTCGTCGCGCCCAACATCGTGCACGCCGAGCGCGAGATGAACGTCGACCCGCACGACTTCCGCCTCTGGGTGTGCCTGCATGAGGAGACGCACCGCGTGCAGTTCACCGGGGTGCCGTGGCTGCGCGAATACATCCGCTCGCAGATGACCGAGTTCCTGCTGGCCTCCGACCTCGACCTGGGCACGCTGCTGGAGCGGCTGCGCACCGCCGCCGACACGGTGGCCGACGTGGTGCGCGGCGGCGAGGGCAACCTCATCGACGCCATCCAGTCGCCCGGCCAGAAGGAGATCCTCGACCGGCTCACGGCCGTGATGACGCTGGTCGAAGGGCACGGCGACTACGTCATGGACGCCGTCGGCCCCTCGGTGGTGCCGACGGTGGCCGACATCCGCGCCAAGTTCGCCCATCGCCGCGAGGGCGGCTCGCGCCTCGACCGCACGGTCCGGCGGCTGCTGGGCATCGAGGTCAAGATGAAGCAGTACGCCGAGGGCTCGGCCTTCGTCCGCGCGGTGGTGGACCAGGCCGGCATGGACGGCTTCAACCGCGTCTGGACCTCGCCCGAGACCCTGCCGACTACGCCCGAGATCACCGACCCCAGCGCCTGGGTACGCCGCGTCATCGGCAGCAACGCCCTGCCCGCCTGACTCGTCATGGGCCCGCACCCGGCCGTCGCGGACGTCCGAAGGGCCGTCCGGGAGGCGCTGGCCGACGTCGGTGACGGCGCGCTCGTGCTGGCGGCGTGCAGCGGGGGAGCCGACTCCCTCGCCCTCGCCGCCGCGCTCGGCTTCGTGGCGCCGCGCGCGGGTTTGAAGGCCGGGCTGCTGACGGTGGACCACCAGCTCCAGGAGGGCTCCGCCGCACGCGCCGAGACGGTGGCCGCGCTGGCCCCGGCCCTGGGCCTCGACCACGCCGAGATCCTCACCGTGGATGTCGGTAGGTCCGGCGGCCCGGAGGCGGCGGCCAGAGACGCCCGCTACGCCGCGCTCGCCGAGGCGGCCGACCGGCTCCAGGCCGCGACCGTGCTGCTCGGCCACACCAGGGACGACCAGGCCGAGACCGTGCTGCTCGGCCTGGCCAGGGGGAGCGGACTCAGATCGCTGTCCGGCATGGCCCCGGTGACCGGCCGCTACCGCAGGCCGCTGCTGTCCCTCTCCCGCGCCACCACCGTCGCCGCGTGCGCGGCGCTCGGCCTCAGCCCTTGGGACGATCCGCACAACGAGGATCCCCGCTACACCCGCGTCCGGGTACGGACCAGGGTGCTCCCGGTGCTGGAGTCGGAGTTGGGGCCCGGCGTGGCCGAGGCGCTCGCCAGGACCGCCGATCTCGCCCGGGACGACGCCGACGCCCTTGACGAATGGGCCGGCACGGCCTATCAGAATTGCGCTCTAAGCGATATCACCGGTTCGGTGACGCTGTCCGTACCCGAGCTGGAACGCCTCCCAGGCGCCGTCCGGCGGCGGGTCCTGCGGCGGGCGGCCATCGCGGCGGGAACGCCGTCCGGAGCCCTCTCCGCGACCCACGTGCGTGCCGTCGACCGGCTCATCACGGCGTGGCGCGGGCAGAAGGCCGTGGATCTACCCGGGGGTCTGGCCGCTGTGCGGCGGTATGACACCCTGATACTCGCCATCAGTCCCATCCCGTAAGGAACCACAGGTGGATGCTGCCGATATGGGCAAGGACCTCGAGAAAGTCCTGATTCCTCAGGACGAGCTCCAGGCCAAGGTCAAAGAGCTTGCCGGGCGGATCGACGCCGACTACGCGGGCACAGAGCTCCTGCTCGTGGGCGTGCTGAAGGGCGCGGTCATGGTGATGGCCGACCTGGCCAGGGCGTTGCACGTGCCCGTCCAGATGGACTGGATGGCCGTGTCGTCCTACGGCGCGGGCACCAAGTCGTCCGGCGTCGTGCGGGTGCTGAAGGACCTGGACACCGACATCATGGGCCGCCACGTGCTGATCGTCGAGGACATCATCGACTCGGGGCTGACCCTCCACTGGCTGCTGGAAAACCTCAAGTCGCGCAACCCGGCCTCGCTGGAGATCTGCGCCGCACTGCGCAAACCCGACGCGGTCAAGGTGCCGATCGACGTCAAATACGTCGGCTTCGACATCCCCAGCGAGTTCGTCATCGGCTACGGGCTCGACTACGCGGAGCGTTACCGCAATCTCCCCTTCATCGGCACCCTGGCTCCCCATGTTTACAAGTAGCCGCCGGGAACACCGCGCCACCTGACGTACGTTGGTAGGGCAAGACCGGTGTAGCGGGCGGTCCCTCCGCTCGCTTACCCGGTGTACCTTCTGACTCCGGGAGGGTGACCAAGCGTCCCCTTCGGGTAGTCAGAAGTCGCGGCGTCGGATGCCGCGGCCCCGGGACATCCCGGGGTTCCAGGCCATGGTCAGGAAGGGACGGGCCCGCAAGGGGTTCCGCATCGGATGGATCTCAAGCGATTTACACGTGGGCCACTGCTGTGGATCCTGGGCATCGTCGTGCTGCTCCTGCTCGTCACCCAGCTCTGGAGCGGCGGCGGCAACTTCAAGCAGGCCGACACGTCCACAGTCCTCCAGCAGATTCGCACCGGCAATGTAAGCAACGCCAAGATTGTCGACAAGGATCAGCGCATCGAGCTGACGCTGATCAAACCGATCACGGTCAAGCCGGGTGACACGGCGACCAACATGATCCAGTCTGACTGGGTCGCCGGCTACGGGCCGAAGCTGACCGAAGAGCTGCAGGCGCAGGTTCAGGCGGGCACGACCAAGAGCTTCACCACCGAGGTGCCCCAGGAGAACTTCCTGGTCAGCATCCTGGTGAGCTTCCTGCCGATCGTCTTCATCGTCCTCATCTTCCTGTTCATCATGAACCAGATGCAGGGCGGCGGCTCGCGGGTGATGAGCTTCGGCAAGTCCAAGGCGAAGCTGATCACCAAGGACACTCCCAAGACCACCTTCTCCGACGTCGCGGGCGCTGACGAGGCCATCGAGGAGCTCCAGGAGATCAAGGAGTTCCTGCAGGCCCCGGCCAAGTTCCAGGCGATCGGGGCGAAGATCCCCAAGGGCGTGCTGCTGTACGGTCCGCCCGGCACCGGCAAGACGCTGCTCGCCCGCGCGGTCGCGGGTGAGGCCGGCGTGCCGTTCTACTCGATCTCCGGCTCCGACTTCGTCGAGATGTTCGTCGGCGTCGGCGCCTCGCGAGTCCGCGACCTGTTCGAGCAGGCCAAGGCCAACGCACCGGCGATCATCTTCATCGACGAGATCGACGCCGTCGGCCGGCACCGCGGCGCGGGCCTGGGCGGCGGCCACGACGAGCGCGAGCAGACGCTCAACCAGCTGCTCGTCGAGATGGACGGCTTCGACGTCAAGGGCGGCGTGATCCTCATCGCCGCGACCAACCGGCCCGACATCCTCGACCCGGCGCTGCTGCGTCCGGGCCGATTCGACCGGCAGGTCACCGTCGACCGGCCCGACCTGGAGGGCCGTAAGGGCATCCTCAGGGTCCACGGTCGCGGCAAGCCGTTCGAGCCGGCGGTCGACCTCGACGTCATCGCCCGTCGCACACCCGGCTTCACCGGCGCCGACCTGGCCAACGTGATCAACGAGGCGGCGCTGCTCACCGCGCGCGCCGACAAGAAGCTGATCTCGATGGACATCCTCGAGGAGTCGATCGACCGTGTCATGGCAGGACCCGAGCGCAAGTCGCGGGTCATGTCCGACAAGGAAAAGAAGATGATCGCCTACCACGAGGGCGGTCACGCGCTGGTGGCGCACGCGCTGCCCAACTCCGATCCGGTCCACAAGATCACGATCCTGTCCCGAGGCCGCGCCCTGGGTTACACCATGACGCTGCCGATGGAGGACAAGTTCCTGGCCACCAGGTCCGAGATGATGGACCAGCTCGCGATGCTGATCGGCGGTCGCGCGGCGGAGGAGCTCGTCTTCCACGAGCCCACCACCGGCGCCTCCAACGACATCGAGAAGGCCACGGCGGTCGCCCGCCGGATGGTGACCGAATACGGCATGAGCGAGCAGCTCGGCGCCCGTAAGTTCGGCTCCGGCCAGGCCGAGGTCTTCCTGGGCCGCGAGATGGGCCACGAGCGCGACTACTCCGAGAAGATCGCTTCGACGATCGACGAGGAGGTCCGCCGGATGATCGAGACGGCGCACGACCAGGCGTGGGACATCCTGGTCGAATACCGCGACGTGCTCGACAACCTGGTGCTGCAGCTCATGGAGAAGGAGACGCTCTCCCGCCACCAGGTGCTGGAGATCTTCGCCTCGGTGGTCGTCAAGGAGCACCGCCCGTCCTACGCGGGCTACGGCAAGCGGCTCCCCTCGGACCGCCCGCCGATCCTGACCCCGAAGGAGCAGTCGGCCAACGGCTCGCTCACCGCCAGTCACCAGGATGCTCTGCCCTCTGGAGACAGTGCGTGAGTTCGCATGACGTAGACCTGGGCCGGATCGAGAAGGCCGTCCGCGAGATCCTCTACGCCATCGGCGAGGATCCCGACCGTGACGGCCTGCTCGACACGCCCTCGCGGGTGGCCCGGGCCTACGCCGAGCAGTTCTCCGGCCTCGGACAGACGCCGGAGGACGTGCTCAACAAGGTCTTCGACGTCGACCACGACGAGATGGTGCTCGTCAGGGACATCGAGGTCTACTCCACCTGCGAGCACCACCTGGTGCCCTTCCACGGGGTGGCCCACGTGGGCTACATCCCCAACGAGCGCGGCCAGGTGACCGGGCTGTCCAAGCTGGCCCGCCTGGTGGACGTCTTCGCCCGCCGCCCGCAGGTGCAGGAGCGGATGACCTCGCAGATCGCCGACGCGCTGATGCGCGTGCTGGAGCCGCGCGGGGTGATCGTGGTGGTGGAGTGCGAGCACCTCTGCATGACCATGCGCGGCGTCCGCAAGCCGGGCGCGAAGACGGTGACCTCTGCGGTGCGCGGAGATTTCCGTACGAGCGACAAGACCCGCGCCGAGGCGATGGCGCTGATCCTGCACCGATAAGGATCAGTAAGTGTGCCTATGGCGCTGACCCTGCACCGATAAGGATCAGTAAGTGTGCCTATGGCGCTGACCCTGCACCGATAAACGCCAGTCAGCGAGCCTATGGCACTGATCGGATTGTTATTTGCGTGTGGGCACCCTCCACAGACCCCAACAACCATGACCGCCTAGGCTTGGGGGCATGGTTGTCGGAGCAGAGGCGCGGTGCCTCGTCATGGGCGTGGTCAACGTCACGCCGGACTCGTTCTCCGACGGGGGCCTGTGGTTCGACGAGGCGGCCGCGATCCGGCACGGACTGGAACTGGTCGGTGAGGGGGCCGACATCGTCGACGTGGGCGGTGAGTCCACCCGCCCCGGCGCCGCCAGAGTGCCGCTCGACGAGGAGCTGGCCCGCGTCGTGCCGGTGATCAGGGCGCTCAGCGCCGAGGGAGTGGCGGTCAGCGTCGACACCATGCGGGCCGAGGTCGCCAAGGCGGCGGTGGAGGCGGGGGCGAGGCTGGTCAACGACGTGAGCGGCGGCCTGGCCGATCCCGAGATGCCGCGGGTGGTGGCCGCCACGGGCGTCGACTACGTGGTGATGCACTGGCGCGGCCACAGCCACGACATGGACCGCCGGGCCGTCTACGACGACGTCGTGACCGAGGTACGCGAGGAGCTCGCCAAGCGGGTCGGCCTGGTGCTGGCCGAGGGCGTGTCCGAGGAGCAGATCGTGCTCGACCCCGGGCTGGGCTTCGCCAAGAACCCCACGCACAACTGGGAGCTGCTCGCCGGAATGGGGGAGCTGGCCGAGCTCGGCTATCCGCTGCTGATCGGGGCCTCGCGCAAGCGGTTCCTGGGGCGGCTGCTCGCCGACGCCGACGGCACGCCGCGCCCGTTCAGCGGCAGTGACGACGCCACGGTGGCCGTGACGGCGCTGGCCGCGCACGCCGGCGCCTGGTGCGTACGAGTGCACGAAGTAGGTCCCAATGCCGATGCCGTGCGCGTGGCCGCCGCATGGAAGAGACCCGGAGCCAACACATGAGTGTCGACACCGCCGCGATCGAGACCGTCAACCAGGACTTCTATCTCGCGATCGAGGACGCCAACCTCGACAAGATGACCGAGGTCTGGGCCGAGGACTCCGCCGACGAGCAGGTCAGCTGCGTACATCCGGGCTGGACCCTGCTCTCGGGGCGCTCCGAGGTGCTGCGCTCCTGGGCGCTCATCATGGCCAACACCACTTACATCCAGTTCGTGCTGACCGACGTCAACACCACCGTGCTGGGTGATGTGGCCGTGCTCACCTGCGTCGAGAACATCCTCACCGCCGGCGAGGAGGGCGAGTCCAGCTTCGCCGCCGGCAAGGTGGTGGCCAGTAACGTCTACGTGCGCACGGCGCAGGGCTGGCGGCTGTGGATGCACCACGGTTCGCCGGTGCTCCAGAGTGACGACGACGAGGAGGAAGGCGAGCTTGAGGTCTGATCGCATCGCGCTGAAGGGCCTGCGTGCCCGTGGCCGGCACGGCGTGCTGGCGGCCGAGCGTGAGCTGGGGCAGGAGTTCGTGGTCGACGCGACGCTGTTCCTCGACACCGCCCCCGCCGCCGCCTCCGACGACCTCGGCAAGACGGTCCACTACGGCGAGCTCGCCCAGGCCCTGGTCGCCGTCGTGGAAGGCGAGCCGGTCGAGCTGATCGAGACCCTCGCGCAGCGCCTCGCCGACGTGTGCCTGGCCGCCGGTCTGGTGGAGTCGGTCGAGGTGAGTGTGCACAAGCCCGCGGCACCGATCCCGCTGCCGTTCGACGACGTGGTCGTCACCATCCAACGGAGTCGCGAATGAACTTGGTGAGCAGAGCATTGGCGAGCAGAACACTGGTGAGCAGAACACTGGTGAGCAGAACGTGGTGAGCTGTAGGTGAGCGAGAGGAGTAGCACGTGAACGTCGTACTGTCTCTCGGTAGCAATCTCGGGCGGCGCTTCCAGACGTTGCAGGACGCCATCGACACGCTGTTCGACGCGCCAGGGCTGGAGTTCGTCGCGAGCTCGCCCGTCTATGAGACCGACCCGGTCGGCGGTCCCGCCGGGCAGCGCCCCTACCTCAACGCGATCGTCATCGCCGAGACCACGCTCCAACCGCAGGCGCTGCTGGAGCGGGCGCAGGGCGTCGAGAACGCCTTCGGGCGGGAGCGCAAGGAACGCTGGGGTCCGCGCACGCTCGACATCGACCTGATCGTCGTGGGTGACACGGTCTCCGACGACCCCGACCTGACGCTGCCGCACCCGCTCGCGCACGAGCGGGCCTTCGTCCTGGTCCCGTGGGCGGACGTGGACCCCGCCGGCGTGCTGCCCGGCCAGGGTCAGGTCGCCGACCTGCTCAGCGACCTCGACCGGAGTGGCGTACGGCTGCGTGCGGACCTCAAGCTCCAGAGTCCGGATTGAGGCCGACTCGCCCCGGCCTGCTGGTCGGCATCGTTGTCATCGTGGCGTTGATCGCCTGGATGGTGGTCAGGGAGTTCTACGCCGACCTGCCCATCGTGCCGTGGACCGCCATCCCCACCGTCCTGCTGCTGGCCCTCGGGGAGGCCTACAGCGGGTGGGTGACGAAGGCCCGGATCGACCGCAAACCTGACACCAAGCCGGTGGAGCCGCTGGCGGTGGCCCGGCTGGCGGCCTTGGGCAAGGCGTCGGCTTACGTGGGTGCGGTGTTCGCGGGCATCTTCGGTGGGTTCGTCCTGCACACGGTCCAGCTGTTCACCAGGGAGACGCCGCGGTTCGAGTTCTTCATCGCGGTGGGCTCGCTGCTGGCGTTCGTGGTGCTGATGTGCGCCGCCCTCTTCCTGGAGCACGCCTGCCGCATCCCGAAGGACCCGGAGGATCAGCGGCCGAGGTAGTAAACGGGCTCTTCGTGGATGAAGCTGGTGTCCACCCGGTAGATGGCGCCGCGAATCACCAGGCATCCGCTTCCTCGGACAGGTCCTCGTCGGCCAGGCGTTCGGCGTCGGCGCGGGCCCGCGTGAGCCAGACCTCCCGTTCGAGCAGGCGGAGTGCGCGTCGGATGACATCACTCGTCCGCTCGCCCTCCCGCATGGCGGCCTTAATGATGCGCTCGTCCTCGGGGGTGGCCCGAAATTCGATCGTGGCCATCATGGGCCCAAGCTAGCGGCCATGGTCAACTTTTGTCAGGCACTTGTTCGGCAGGGGATCGCTTGCGGCCGAAGAGGTAGATGACCGGGAGGGTGCAGACCAGCGGGCCCAGGATGGCGAGCGGGCGTTCCAGCCACCATCTGAGGTCCGGTGGCACCTCGCCGCCGAGCGTGCCGAAGAACCACCACAGCAGCCCCAGCGCGATCGCCATGCCCGTGGTGTGGAAGAGGAACAGCGGCAGGGCGTAGCGGTTGATGGTGCCGTTGACCCGGCGCCACCCGGGCTTCTCCAGGACGCGCTCCATCGACGGCCGCAACACCTCGACCAGGCCGATCTGGAAGAGCAGCAGCGCCACGATGACGAAGGTGGGCGGCGCCATGTTCGACCACTTGTCGCCGGGCACCCCGACCATCGAGCCCGGGTAGATGCCTGAGTAGACCAGGCCGAACAGGGCGAACAGCCCGGTCCACAGGACTCCCACGTCATAGCGCCTGGGCAGGATGACGATCCGGTCGTAGAAGAAGCCGGCCTGGTGGGCCAGCCCCCAGACGATGATCATGTTCAGCCAGCCGACCCACTCGACGCCGTACCGGAAGCGGATCACGTCGATCACCAGGGCGGCGCCGCCCAGCCAGATGAGCGCCAGCACGTCGTAGTGGCGGTGCAGCCACAACGCCACGGGCAGCAGCGCGATCAGCACCAGGTAGACGCCGAGGAACCAGAGCGGGCTGAGCACGAGCAGCACCACCCGCCACATCCACTCGACGTGGAACACCCAGGTCACCACCGCGCCGATGGTGACCCACACGCCCACCAGCACGAGCGCGGGGGCGGCCAGCGCGCGGATGCGCCGCCAGACGAACCGGCCGATGCCGATGCCGCGCGCCTGGGCGCGGCTCCACGACAGCAGGTGGACGTGGCCGCCGACGTAGAAGAAGAGCGGCAGCACCTGAAGCAGCCAGGTGAGTATCCACAGCCCCGAGGTGAAGCCGAGCGGGCTGGTCGGTTCGGGACCCTCGGGCTTCCACTGCAGGATGGTGAACGCCCAGTGCCACACCACCACCACGATCAGACTGAGAGCGCGCAGCCAGTCGACATATTTGTCCCGCTGCGGAGTCGCGACGCCGGTCACTTGTCGATGTCACCCACGACGAAGAACATCGAGCCGAGGATCGCCACCATGTCGGCCACCAGGTGCCCCGGCAGCATCTCCCGGAGCACCTGGATGTTGCTGTACGACGCGGAGCGCAGCTTGAGCCGCCATGGAGTCTTGTCCCCCTTGGACACGAGGTAGTAGCCGTTGATGCCGAGCGGGTTCTCGGTCCAGGCGTACGTGTGGCCCTCCGGCACCTTGAGCACCTTGGGCAGCCGCTGGTTGATGGGACCCGGCGGCAGCGAGCGCAGCCGGTCGACGCACGCGTCGGCCAGGTCAAGCGAGACCTTGAGCTGGTCGAGCAGAATCTCGAAGCGGGCGTGGCAGTCGCCCGCGCCGCGCGTGACCACCTTCACCGGCAGCTCGGGATAGGCCAGGTACGGCTGGTCGCGCCGCAGGTCGAGGTCGACACCGGAGGCGCGGGCGATGGGGCCGCTCACGCCGTACTGCAGGATCTGCTCGCGGGACAGGACGCCGACGCCCTTGGTGCGGGCCAGGAAGATCTCGTTGTTCAGGATGAGGTTCTCGATGTCGGGCACGCGGCGCCGGGTCTCGGCGACGGTCTCCGACACCCGGTCCAGCCAGCCGTACGGCAGGTCCTCCTTCAGCCCGCCGACCCGGTTGAACATGTAGTGCATCCGGCCGCCGGAGATCTCCTCCATCACGGCCTGGATGCGCTCGCGCTCGTTGAAGGCGTAGAAGATGGGGGTGATCGCGCCCAGCTCCAGCGGGTACGAGCCGAGGAACATCAGGTGGCTCAGCACCCGGTTGAGCTCGGCCAGCAGCGTGCGCGCCCACACGGCCCGGACCGGCACCTCCATGCCCAGCATGCGCTCGGCGGCCAGCACCACGCCCAGCTCGTTGGCGAACCCCGCCAGCCAGTCGTGCCTGTTGGCCAGCATGATGATCTGCCGGTAGTCGCGGACCTCAAACAGCTTCTCCGCGCCCCGGTGCATGTAGCCGATGATCGGCTCGGCCGTGGCGATGCGCTCGCCGTCGAGGGTGAGCCGCAGCCTGAGCACCCCGTGCGTCGACGGGTGCTGTGGGCCGATGTTGAGGATCATGTCCTCGGTGGCCAGCTCTTTCGCCCCGACGCCGATCCCGACCACGCGTTCCGTCATATGGCAATGCTGCCACCGGCAGTCGTGGTGATCCAGCACAGGAAGAGGTCAAGGAACCCTATATCGGTGCATTCCGCCCACTGGACAGGGGAGGAACATCGGGAACGGGGGGAGAAAACCGTGCAAAGAAATCTTTTCGATCTTGCTGCCCTGATCTCGCGGGTGGCGATCGGCGTGATCTTCGTGACCCACGGGTGGCAGAAGATGCAGATCGGGGTGCCGATCACGGCTGCCGCCTTCAACCAGATGGGGATACCGCTGCCGCAGCTCTCGGCCGGGTTCGCCATCCTCGTGGAGACCATCGGAGGGGTCCTGCTCATCATCGGCCTGCTGGTCCGGCTGGCGGCTCTCGGGCTGCTGATCGACATGCTGGGCGCGATCATCTTCGTCCACGGTGCCCGTGGCATCCTGGTGCAGAGCGGCGGCTGGGAGCTCGCCGGTGCGCTGGCCGTGGCCTGTCTGCTGCTCCTGGCGGTGGGCGGCGGCCGGATCGGCATCGACGGCATCCTGCATGGCAGCTACCGGCGGCGCGCCGAGCGTCGCGCGGCCGAGAAGGATCTCGCCGGCCACGCTCCACCCACCTCCATCAGGCCGGAGGCCGCCCCGGAGGCGGACACCGCCCCCAGGCCGGTGCAACCGGCAGCCCGGGACGGTGAGATGCGGAACATCGACGACATCGTCGCCGACGAGCCGTCACGCGGACGTTCGCCGAGCGCTTGACCTCAGTTCGTGGCGCGGACGTTCGCTTGACCTCAGCCGGTCGTGCGGGCGTTCGCCGAGCACGTGACCTCAGCCGTTCGTGCGGGCGTTCGCCGAGCACGTGACCTCAGCCGGTCGTGCGGGCGTTCGCCGAGCGCTTGACCTCAGCGGGCGGCGAGGTCGCGGAGCGCGTCGATGAGGCGGTCCACGTGCTCCTCCGTGGTGCCGATGCCGATCGAGGCGCGGACGGCGGACGCCGTGTCGTCATCGCAGCCGCCATCTGAGGTGCCGAGCAGGTGCCGGACGAACGGGTGCGCACAGAACTTGCCGTCACGTACACCGATCCCGTACTCGCCCGACAGCACCTCGGCCACCTCGCGCGCCGAGTGCCCGTCCACGACGAATGAGACGATGCCCACGCGCGGCTGGTCCGGTCCCCAGAGCGACAGCTCACGCACGCCCTCGATCGCGGCCAGACCGGACCGGAGCCGGGCGATGAGCCGCTCCTCCTCGCGCACCAGCGCGGTCCAGCCGGTCGCGCTGAGGGCGTCGCAGGCGGCGGCCACGGCGATGGCGCCCAGGACGTTCGGGGTGCCCGCCTCGTGACGCGGTTCGGCGTCCTCGTGCCACTCGATGTCCTCGTCGACGGAGCGCACGGCGCCGCCGCCCTTGAGGTACGGCTCGCCGGAGGAGAGCCAGTCACGGCGGCCGATCAGCACTCCGGCCCCGAAGGGCGCGTAGAGCTTGTGCCCGGAGAAGGCGACGTAGTCGAGGTCGAGCGCGGTCAGGTTGAGCCGCCGGTGCGGCACCAGCTGGGCGGCGTCCACCAGGATCCGGGCTCCGTGGCGGTGCGCGATGTGCGCCAGGGCGGCGATCGGCCAGAGCTCGCCGGTGACGTTCGAGGCGGCGGTGACCACGAGCAGCTTGGGGCCGTCGATCCCGGCCAGCGCCTCGTCGGCGGCGCGGACGGCCTCGCCCGGGAAGGCGGGCGGCGCCAGCCGTACGGACTGCTTCCAGGGCAGCAGCGAGGCGTGGTGCTCGGTGTCGAAGACGACCGCGGTCGTGCCCTCGGGCAGGCAGCGGGCCAGGAGGTTGGTCGCGTCGGTGGTGTTGCGGGTGAAGATCACGGCGTCGTCGGGGCGGGCGCCGACGAAGGCCCTGACCGTGTGGCGGGCCTGCTCGTAGCGGGCGGTGGTGAGCTGGGAGGCGTAGCCCGCGCCGCGGTGCACGCTGGAGTAGGCCGGGAGCGCGGCGGTGACGGCGGCGCTGACCGGCTCCAGACAGGGGGCGCTCGCCGCGTAGTCGAGGTTGGCGTACGTCACCAGCCTGCCGCCCTTGACCGGCACTTCCAGGTCGGCGCCCAGCACGGCGGGGATCGGACGGGTGCGCTCGGCAGCCGGCGCCTCGGTGGCCTGGGCGGGCAGGGAGCTGAAGATCGTCAACGTGGACACGGCGAACCTCCTGGGGCCATCGGACCCCCGGAACACCCAGCGAGCCCGCGCTTGCCCGTCACACCTCGTGACGGACCAGGTCTTCACCCGGGGCACCCCGCCGCGGACGCGAGGGTTGCCGGCCAGCAAGCCGGGGCTGTGCGCTGGCACTCATGACCTACATCCGCACTATAACCGACACCCGGCCATCAATCGCAACCGCGAACTTATGCGGCCTCTGCCTCGTTGGTAACGGAAACCCCTGCTGCGAGGAGTACTAATGCTGGACTGGGTGGCTGACCCACAGATCTGGATCGGGTTTTTCACCCTGGTCGCACTAGAGATCGTGCTCGGCATCGACAACATCATCTTCATCTCCATCCTGGCCGGGAAGCTGCCGCCGGAGCAGCGTGACAGGGCCCGGGTCTTGGGCCTGGGCGCGGCGCTGATCAGCCGGCTGCTCCTGCTGCTGGCGCTGTCGTGGGTGGTCCGGCTGACCGAGCCGCTGTTCGAGGTCTTCGGTTACGGGATATCAGGGCGTGACCTGATCCTGCTGCTGGGTGGCCTGTTCCTGCTGGCCAAGAGCGTCACCGAGATCGGGCACAGCATGGAGCTGAAGGGGGAGGACGGCAAGGGCCGGGCCGTCACGTCGTTCGCCTCGGTGATCGTGCAGATCATGGTGCTGGACGTGGTGTTCTCGCTCGACTCGGTGATCACCGCCGTGGGCATGGTGGACGAGCTCGGCGTGATGATCGCCGCGGTGATCGTGGCGGTACTGGTCATGCTGTTCGCGTCGGGGCCGATCAGCAGGTTCGTGGACAAGCATCCGAGCATCAAGATGCTGGCTCTGGCGTTCCTGGTGCTGATCGGGGTGGTGCTCATCGCCGAGGGGCTCGGCCAGCACATCGCCAAGGGCTACATCTACTTCGCGATGGCCTTCTCGGTGATCGTGGAGCTGCTCAACATCCGGATGCGGAGCAGGCACGCCAAGCAAGCCTCCTCATAAGATGAAAAAGTGCGCTTCGATCCCTGGAATCCGGATTTTGTTGCCTACCCCTATGGCGCGTACGCGGAGCTGAGGCGTGATGCCCCCGTCAGCTACTTCGAGCCGACGGGGCAGTGGCTGATCTCCCGGCACGCGGACGTGAACGCGCTGCTCAGAGACCGCCGGCTGGGCCGCTCCTACCTCCACGTGGCCACGCACGAGGAGTTCGGCAGGCCGGAGGAGCCGGCGTTCCAGGAGCCGTTCTGGCGGGTGACCAGGGCCGGCATGCTCGACGTCGAGCCGCCGGTGCACACCAGGCTGCGCCGGCTGGTCTCCAAGGCGTTCACCCCGCGCATGGTCGAGTCGCTGCGCCCCCGGGTCAGGGCCATCGCCGAGGGGCTGGTCGGGGCGTTCGTCGAGAAGGGCGGCGGCGACCTGATCGCCGAGGTGGCCGAGCCACTGCCGGTGACCGTCATCGCGGAGATGCTCGGCGTGCCCGAGGCGGACCGGCACCTGCTGCGCCCCTGGTCGGCCGACATCTGCCGGATGTACGAACTGAACCCGAGCGTGGAGTCGCAGCATGTGGCCGCCAAGGCGGCGACGGAGTTCGCCGCCTACCTCGCGGACCTGGCCCGCGAGCGGGCCGTCCGGCCGGGCGACGACCTGATCAGCGCGCTCGCGGCGATCGAGGAGCTCACCGAGGACGAGCTGATCGGCACCTGCGTGCTGTTGCTCAACGCCGGTCACGAGGCGACCGTGAACGTGACGGGCAACGGCTGGTGGTCCCTGTTCAGGAACCCCGCCGAGCTGGTCCGCCTGCGCGAGGACCGCGGCCTGCTGCCCACGGCCGTCGAGGAGCTGATGCGCTGGGACACGCCGCTGCAGCTGTTCGAGCGGTGGGTGCTGGAGGACATCGAGGTGCACGGGGTCGAGATCCCGCGCGGGGCCGAGGTCGCGCTGCTGTTCGGCTCGGCCAACCGCGACGAGGCGGTGTTCGACGACCCTGACCGGCTCGACGTGGGGCGGCCGGACAACCCGCACATCTCCTTCGGGGCGGGGATCCACTTCTGCCTGGGAGCGCCGCTGGCCCGCATCGAGCTGATCGAGTCGTTCGGCGCCCTGCTGGAGCGGGCGCCGAAGCTGGAGCTCGCCCGCGAGCCGGAGTGGAAGCCGGGCTACGTCATCCGCGGCCTGACGTCCCTCGACCTGACGACAGGCTAGAGACTCCTCCTGGAGGGGTGTCAGCGGCGGTCCTGGACGAGCCATCCGAAGCCGCCGAGACCCCTCGGGTCGATCAGTTCGCCCTCCTCCGAGGCGCGGGCCAGGGCCTGGAGATAAGCCGTCGGATCGGCGTGGGCGAGGTCGATGGGCGGACGCGTGCCGGTGACCCCCAGAGCCCTTAGCGCATCGCGCTGTGTGGACAAGCCTGTGGATATCGCACCGGCCCGCCGACCGGCCTCGGCGCACGAGTCGAGCGCCACGTGCGCGGTGATGTCGCAGGTACCGTCGGGGATGGGCGCCACGACCGCGCCGTCGCGGTATCCGGTGAGTGTGCCATGGCACGGACGGTTATCCACAGGGTGTGCATAATCGATGGCCACCGCGCGACCCCTCCTGAGACGGGTCACCACGGCCGCCCACGCGGCGTCGCGCGGGCACCCGATCTCCCCCCGGAAGCCGATGCGGCTCAGCGACGGCCACCACCGGTCGAGCCAGGCACGGTCGGTGTCTGGCACGGGCTCGCCCAGCCGTTCCTCGCCCGTCTCGGTGTCGACCAGGACCAGCCGCGGCCCGTCGGCCGTCTGCTCGGCCACGTCGAGCGGGACGTTGTCCAGCCACTCGTTGGCGATCGCCAGCCCGGTGATGACGGAGGGGATCCGAGGGCGCCAGTCGATGCTCTTGGGCAGGTCGTCGGGTCTGGGTGAGAGGTCGACGGCGGTGATGTTGAGCCTGGCGCGCAGCCCGGGATCGGCGGCGTCGAGCACGCGAGCCACCAGGACGCCCTCTCCCGCGCCGATGTCGACCAGGTCGATGCCCTCCGGGAAGCCGAGGTCGGCGTCGACTTGGGTGAGCAGGGCCAGAACCGCGTCGGCGAAGGCGGCCGAGGCGCTGACCGACGTACGGAAGTGGCCTGAAGGGCGCTCGCGGAGGTAGAAACCGTCCTCGCCGTACAGCGCGTGCTGCATCGCGGCGCGCCAGGTGAGCCACATGCCTGGACTATCTCACGAACCCAAGGGATCTACGCGGGCGTCGGGTCACAACTCGGCGCCCGCCACCACGAGATGAACCCCTCTCCTCATCTCTTCCGACAGGGGGTGCGCGTTTTATATCCCCTTGTCCCTTTTTTGGGTAACTCAACATGCGGCAAAAGCCTGGTCACGTACGTAGTCGCGAGCGGCCGTTACGCTGGGCGGCAGTGCCATCAGGGTCGACAGGGGTGGGACGTCATGGACGCAGGGGATCGGCCGGCGCGGCTGGCCGTGGGCGTGCTGGGCGCGGGCAAGGTGGGTTCGGTGCTGGGTGCCGCACTGGCGCAGGCCGGACATCATGTGGTCGCCGCCAGCGGGGTCTCCGACGCCTCGCACCGGTGGGCGGCGGAGCGGCTCGGCGTGCGGCCGACCCGGCCCGAGGAGGTCGTCGAGACGGCTGAGCTGATCCTGCTCACCGTGCCCGACGACGCGCTGCCCGATCTGATCAACGGTCTGGCCTCGACCGGCGCGGACCTGCAGGGCAAGCTGCTCGTGCACACCAGCGGCGCGTACGGGCTGTCGGTGCTCGAGCCGGCCGCCAGGGCGGGCGCGCTGCCGCTCGCGCTCCATCCGGTGATGACATTCACCGGGAGGGACGACGACCTCAACCGCATCACCGGCATCTCGTTCGGCGTGACCGCGCCCGACACGCTCAGGCCCATCGCCGAGGCCCTGGTCATCGAGATGGGCGGCGAGCCGGTCTGGATCGCCGACGCCGACCGTGCCCTCTACCACGCGGCCCTGGCCGGGGCGGCCAACCACATGGTCACGCTCATCGCGGAGTCGCAGGAGCTCCTGCGGAGCATCGGCGTGGAGCATCCGGGCATCATGCTCGGCCCGCTGCTCGGCGCGGCGCTCGACAACGTGCTGCGGCTCGGCATCGCCGGGCTGACCGGTCCCGTGGTGCGGGGCGACGCGGGCACCGTGCGCAAGCACGTCGACGCGCTGATCCTGGCGGCCCCCGAGGCGGCCGACGCCTACATCGCCCTCGCTAGGCTCACGGCGGACCGCGCGCTCGCCGCGGGGCTGTTGAAGCCCGAAGAGGCCGAGCGCCTGCTTGACGCGCTCGGAGGCAACATATGGACCTGATCGTCGCCAAGAACCGCACCGACCTGGTCAAAGCGCGCGGCGAGGGGAGCGTCGCGCTGGTGCCCACCATGGGTGCGCTGCACGAGGGGCACCGCTCCCTGATCCGCGAGGCCCGCGTACGCGCCGACCACGTCGTGGTCAGCATCTTCGTCAATCCTCTGCAATTTTCGCCAAACGAGGATTTTTCCCGCTATCCGAGGACGTTCGACGCGGATTTGGAGGCGTGCCGGGCCGAGGGCGTGGATGTCGTCTTCGCCCCGTCGGCCGACGACATGTATCCCCCTGGCCGTCAGGTCAGCGTCCAGTCGGGCGAGATGGGCACGATCGTCGAGGGCGCCGTCCGGCCCGGCCACTTCGACGGTGTGCTCACGGTCGTGCTCAAGCTGTTCAACCTCGTCCAACCCGACGTGGCGGTCTTCGGGCAGAAGGACGCCCAGCAGCTCGCCATGATCCGCAGGATGGTCGCCGACCTCGACCTGCCGATCGACATCGTCGGCGCGCCGACCGTCCGCGAACCCGACGGCCTGGCGCTGTCGAGCCGCAACCGCTACCTGTCCGCCGACGAGCGGCAGGTCGCCCTCACCCTCTCCAGGGCCCTACGGGCGGGCGCGGCGGAGTCCGCCCCGGCCACGGCTCTTCCGGAGGGGGCGGGAGCCGTGCCGGCCACGGCCCTTCTGGAGGGGGCGGGGTCCGTCCCGGCCAGGATCCGGGCGGCGGCGCTGGCCGTACTCGAGGGCGCTGCTCCCCGGCTCGCGCTCGACTACCTGGTGCTCGTCGATCCGGCCACGTTCGCCGAAGTGAGCGAGTCATACCGGGGCGAGGCGGTGCTCGCGGTGGCCGCCAAGGTCGGCACCACCCGGCTGATCGACAATGCCGTCCTGTCGCTCGATCCGACCTGACAGAAGCATCGCCGCAGCTCTACGCGTACCTGGCGGACTGAGCCACCCCCGGGAGTCAGCATCTTCGCCGGTGAGTTATCGTCATATTGACGAAATCGCCTCAATGAGGAGACTCCATGAGCGCACCGGCGATTCCCCTCCGACTGACGGCCCCCGATCCCGGCTGGATCGCCGAGGCGGACGTGGTCATCGTGGGCTCCGGCATCGCCGGGCTGACCGTGGCCCTGCGCTATGCCGAGCTGGACCCCGCGGCCAAGGTCCTCGTCGTCACCAAGGACGTGCTCTCGTCCGGGTCGACGCGGTGGGCCCAGGGCGGGATCGCGGCCGTGCTGGACCCGCACGACAGTCCCGACGAGCATCTGAACGACACGCTGATCGCCGGAGTGGGCCTGTCCGACGTGCGGGCCGTACGGACGCTGGTGACCGAGGGGCCGGGCGCGCTGCGGCGGCTGATGGAGCGCGGCGCCCAGTTTGACCGGACCCCCGACGGCGAGCTCCAGCTCACCCGGGAAGGCGGTCACCGGCGCGACAGGATCGTGCACGCGGGCGGCGACGCCACCGGGGCCGAGGTGCAGCGGGCGCTGGTCGAGGCGGTCAGGGCGGGCGCGGTGGAGGTCATCGAGCACGCGCTGGTCCTCGACCTGCTGACGGACGCGCGCGGCCGGGCCAGGGGCGTGACGCTGCACGTCATGGGCGAGGGCGCCCGCGACGGCGTGGGCGCGGTGCACGCGCGGGCGGTCGTGCTGGCCACCGGCGGCATGGGGCAGGTGTACGCGTCCACCACCAATCCCGTCGTCTCCACCGGCGACGGCGTCGCCCTCGCGCTCAGGGCGGGGGCCGTGGTGCGCGACATCGAGTTCGTCCAGTTCCATCCCACGGTGCTGTGGCTCGGTGAGGAGTCGACCGGGCAGCAGCCGCTGATCTCCGAGGCGGTCAGGGGCGAGGGGGCCTTCCTGATCGACCATGAGGGCCGCGCGTTCATGAGCGGCGTGCACGAGCTGGCCGACCTGGCGCCGCGCGACGTCGTCGCCAAGGCCATCACGCGCACGATGCTCGAGAGCGGGCAGAGCCACGTCTTCCTCGACGGCCGCCACTTCGGCGCGGACCGGTGGAAGACCCGCTTCCCCACGATCTACGCGGTCTGCCGCGAGCACGGCATCGACCCGGCCACCGAGCCCATCCCCGTCGCCCCGGCCGCCCACTACGCCAGCGGCGGGGTCAGAGCCGATCTGCACGGCCGTACCTCCATCGAGGGCCTCTACGCGTGCGGTGAGGTCGCCTGCACGGGCGTGCACGGCGCGAACAGGCTCGCGTCCAACTCCCTGCTGGAGGGCCTGGTCTTCGCCGAGCGCATCGCCGCGGACATCCACGCGTCGGTACGGCCGGAAGAGGCGTCGGTGCCCGGCGAGGTGGTCGCGAGCCGGGCGGTCACGGGCCTGGCCGACCCGCGGATCCGCGCCAAGGTCCAGGCCCGCATGAGCGGGGGAGCGAGCGTGCTGCGCAGTCGCGAGTCGCTCGCGGAGACGGCGCGGGCGCTCCGCGACGCCCGCTGGACCCCGGTCCAGGTGTCGCCGTGTACCGAGTCCTGGGAGGCCACGAACCTGCTGACCGTGGCCACCGTGCTGGTGGGCGCGGCCCGGGCCCGGTTGGAGACCCGCGGCTCGCACTGGCGCGAGGACTTCCCCGAGCGGGACGACAATGACTGGCTGGGCCACCTGGACGTGACCTTGACCGAGGAGGGGCCCCAGATGACGTACACGCCGCACGGCGACACCACGCCGCCGCGACTGGCGCAGGAGCTCGCCGCCGCCGGGCTGGATCCGGCGGAGATCGACGCGCTGATCGACCGGGCGCTCGCCGAGGATCTGCAGGAGGCGGGCGACGTGACGAGCCTGGCCACCATTCCGGCGGAGCAGCGCGCGATCGCGGACGTGGTGGCCCGCAAGGACGGCATCGTCGCCGGGCTGGCCGTGGCCGAGGCGGTGTTCGTCCGGCTGGGCGCGGCCCGTACGGAACGGCGGGCCAAGGACGGCGAGCGCGTCCGCGCGGGCGACGTACTGATGACGGTGGAGGGCCCGGTCAGGGGCTTGCTGACGGCGGAGCGCACCGCGCTCAACCTGCTCACGCACCTGTCCGGCATCGCGACACTGACCGGCAGGTGGGTCGAGGCGGTCAGCGGCACCCGGGCGAGGGTGCGTGACAGCCGCAAGACGCTGCCCGGCCTGCGGGCGCTGGAGAAGTACGCGGTGCGCCGCGGCGGCGGCGTCAACCACCGAATGTCCCTGTCGGACGCGGCGCTGATCAAGGACAACCACGTGGTCGCCGCCGGCGGCGTGGCCGAGGCGTTCCGCGCGGTGAGAGAGCGCTATCCGGAGCTGCCGATCGAGGTGGAGGTGGACCGGATCGACCAGCTCGGCCCGGTGCTCGAAGAAGGCGCCGAGGAGATCCTTCTCGACAACTTCACGGTCGAGGAGACCGCCCAAGCCGTCCACATCGTGAGAAATCGGGCGAAGCTTGAGGCTAGTGGAGGGTTGACCTTGGAATCGGCCCGCGCTGTGGCCGAAACTGGCGTTGACTACCTTGCGGTGGGAGCCCTCACGCATTCGGCGCCGGCCCTCGACATCGCACTGGATCTACGGGGGTAATCGATGCTGCTCACGATCGACGTCGGCAACACGCACACGGTGCTCGGCCTGTTCGAGGGCGAGGAAGTCATCGAGCATTGGCGGCTGGCCACGGACGCCCGCCGCACAGCCGACGAGATCGCGGTCGTGCTTCAAGGGCTGCTCACCCAGTCTCCATTGCTCAAGGGGGCCGATGTCAGCGGCATCGCGATCTGCTCGACCGTGCCGAGTGTGCTCAACGAGATGCGCGAGATGTGCCGCCGCTACTACGGCGACGTGACCGCGGTGATCGTGGAGCCGGGCATACGTACCGGCGTGCCCGTTCGCATGGACAACCCCAAGGAGGTCGGCAGCGACCGGATCGTCAACGCGCTGGCGGCCATCGACCAGTACGGCGGCCCTTGCGTCATCGTCGACTTCGGCACCGCGACCTCGTTCGACGCGGTGTCGGCCAAGGGCGAGTACATCGGTGCGGTCACCGCGCCCGGCATCGAGATCTCCGTCGACGCCCTGGCGGCGGCGGGCGCCCAGTTGCACAAGGTGGAGCTGGTCAGGCCGCGCTCGGTCATCGCCAAGAACGCCGTCGAGGCGCTCCAGGCCGGCATCATCTACGGCTTCGCGGGCCAGGTCGACGGCATCGTCGAGCGGATGACGGCCGAGCTGGCCGACGACCCCGACGAGGTGACCGTGGTGGCCACCGGCGGGCACGCGGCGCTGGTGGTGGGCGAGTCGCGCTCGATCGACGTGCACGAGCCGTGGCTGACGCTGATCGGCCTGCGGCTGATCTACAACAGGAACACGGCATGAACAAGCGGCCCCCCGCTCGGGTGAGGGGGCCGCTTGCGTTCGTGGACTGTCTCTACCTGGCCGGTTACTCGGAGTCGCCGGTGTACAGGTCGCTCCAGCTGCCGCAGTTGCGCGGGTGGGAGCCGTGCAGGTCGATCTGGCAGACCTTCACGCGGAGGCTGGAGACGTCGTCGCTGTCGAAGGAGAAGCGCTTGAAGGCCGGGTAGCCGCAGTACTTCTTGGTGTAGACCGTCGACCAGTTGTCGTCGAAGTCGCTGGCCTGGAACTTCACGTACGCGCACTTGCCGCCCTCGTCGTAGCTACGGTGGTCCAGGTCCCAGAGCTTGCCCCTGACGGTGATCGTGTTCGACTCGTGGTCGTCGTCGTTCCAGTCCACACTGACCCAGCCGGAGGCCTTGGCCTGGTAGTGCTGCGAGTAAACCGGACCCCAGGAGTCGGAGTCGGCGGTGCTGGCGCTGGCGGCCGAAGGCAGCGCAAGGGCCAGCGCGCTCGTGGCGGCGACGGCGGCGAGGCCGGTCGCGAGCTTCTTCATCATGATCTCTCCTTGAGCTCCCCCTGGGCCGGCGCCTTGCCGGTTCCCCCCTGAGCTCGATGTGTCATTGGTAAGGGAGAGCTCTTGCAGCCACCCTGCAGAGAAGTGACGAGCCCTTGCAGTTCGCCATATCCCCTACTCTTTGATGCTGTGAGCGACGAACTTCCCGAGCAGATGCGCATCCGGAGGGAGAAGCTCGACCGCCTTCGCAGTGAAGGCGTCGATCCTTACCCGGTGACCTTTCCCCGCACGGCGACCAACGCCGAGGTGAGGGAGAAATACCAGGCCCTCGACCCGGACACCGCGACCGGCGACAAGGTCGGCGTCGCGGGCCGCGTCATGCTCAACCGCGTGGGCGGCAAGCTCTGCTTCGCCACACTCCGCGACGGCAGCGGCGACCTACAGGTGATGATCTCGCTCGACAAGGTCGGCGAGGAGTCGCTGGCGGCCTGGAAGCGCGACGTCGACCTGGGCGACCACGTGGGCGTGGAGGGCGAGGTCATCACCTCCCGCCGCGGCGAGCTGTCGATCCTGGCCGACCGCTGGCAGATCACCGCCAAGTGCCTGCGCCCGCTGCCGGAGAAGCACGTCGGCCTCACCGACCCAGAGGCCCGCGTACGCCAGCGCTACGTCGACCTCATCGTCAATGACGAGGCCCGGGAGATGGCCCGCATACGTAGCGCCACGGTGCGCGCGGTGCGCGACTTCTGGCATGAGGAGGGCTACCTCGAGGTCGAGACGCCCATGCTGCAGCCGATCCACGGCGGCGCGACGGCCCGGCCGTTCAAGACCCACATCAACGCGTACAACATGGAGCTCTACCTTCGCATCGCGATCGAGCTCTACCTGAAGCGGCTCGTGGTCGGCGGCATCGAGAAGGTCTTCGAGATCAACCGCAACTTCCGCAACGAGGGCGCGGACTCCACGCACAACCCCGAGTTCACGATGATCGAGGCGTACGGCACCTACCTCGACTACAACGACATGGCCGACCTGACCCAGCGGATGTACCAGAAGGCCGTCCTGGCCGCGCTGGGCACCTCGGTGGTCGTCCACGACGGCGTCGAGGTGGACCTGGGCATCCCGGAGTGGCCGCGCATCACGCTGTACGGGGCGGTGTCCGAGGCGCTCGGCGAGGAGGTCACCACCGACACCCCGCTCGAGCAGGTCCGGAAATTCGCCGACGGGCGCGACATCCACTGGGACCCGAAGTGGGGCCAGGGCAAGCTCGTCCAGGAGATCTTCGAGGCCCTCGTCGAGCACACGCTCATCCAGCCGACGTTCGTCATGGACTACCCGTTGGAAACCTCCCCGCTGACCCGCCAGCACCGCGACAACCCGCTGCTGACCGAGAAGTGGGACCTCATCGGGTTCGGCACCGAGCTGGGCACCGCCTACTCCGAGCTCGTCGACCCGGTCGAGCAGCGCCGGCGCCTGGTGGAGCAGTCACTGCTGGCCGCCGGGGGCGACGTGGAGGCCATGCAGCTCGACGAGGACTTCCTGCAGGCGCTGGAGTACGCCATGCCGCCCACGGGTGGCATGGGGGCCGGGATCGACCGGATGATCATGGCTTTCACCGGCAAGAGCATCCGGGAAACGATCTTGTTCCCGCTGGTCAAGCCGACCAACTGACCCGCCTGTCACCGAAGGCGGTCGGCCCGGCTCCCACGCCGGGCCGAACCGGTTCGCGTCGCCCGCGCACGGGCACCGCCGGCGATGGGGTTGACAGCGGTCCGGTCTCCTGCGGCGAGTAGGAGAACGCGGGCGGCGACCTTCGCCGGTTCCTTGACGCGGCCCGGCGCGCCGGGCAAGCGATCTCTCGGCCGCCCGCGACGGGCCGCGATGGACGACGCCTTCCTCCGGTGCCTGAACCGTTCATACTCCTTGGCGCGCCCTGCCGACCCGGCCGCAAGCAGCCACATTTCCGATATCGCGCCTATGAAGTGCGAATAATATTCGCGTTCCATGGATCGAAGTCCAGCGAGTCCGCGGGGCTCGCGCCGGAGCCGTTGTAAGGACGGCTGTGATCCCTCATCTGGCCCCGAAGTGTGCCGACATATGGGGAGTACTTCACATACAGCGGATCATGTCAATGGCGATGGTCAGAGGGCGGTATTCGCTGGCTTGACGACCTTTCCAGAATGCGTTTACCGTCTGCGAGACGAACAGCAGTCCTGCTCGGACATAGACGTCTCGAGTTCTGCTGTTGGGGGGAGGGCTCCCGATGTATGTGCTCACTGAGAGCGTCGAGCTCAGCCACGCGGATCTTGCGTTGCTGGCGGAGCTTGCCAAGGGGGTCACGGTTGATCGCGTTGGCAGACGACTGGATATCAGCGGGCGCACGGTACGCCGGAGACTACGGGGTATCTGCGACCGCATCGGAGTCGCCACCGCGATCGAGGCCGTGGCCTGGGCCGCCCGCCGCCAGCTCATCTGACCGCTCGACCGGCCCAGCCGCCAGGGCCCCAGCTGTCAGAGAGCCGACCGCCAGAGCACCTGCTGTGAGTGGGGGTTTAGGCTCTGAGAGCACCTGCTGTCACTGTGCCGGCGGCCGAAGCGTCGGCCGTCGGAGTGCCTGTGGCGCGCGGAGGTCAGTCGGCGATGCGTACGGCGCCCGCGAACGGACGGCGGGCGATGGACGCGATCCGCACGACGTCACCGGTCTGCGGTGCGTGGACCATCATGCCGCCGCCGATGTAGATGCCGACGTGGTGCAGGTCGCCATAGAAGAAGACCAGGTCGCCGGCGCGCAGCTCCTCCTTGGAGATGTGCCGTCCGGCCGTCCACTGGTCGCCCGTGTAGTGCGGCAGTGAGATGCCCACCCGCTGGTAGGCAGCCATCACGAGGCCGGAGCAGTCGTACGAGGTCGGCCCCTCGGCGCCCCAGACGTACGGCTTGAGCTGCTGCGTGAGCGCCCACCTGGCGGCCGTGGCGGCCTTGCCGGCGCCGATCACCGGCAGATTGACCCGCGAGGCCCGGGTGCCGGGACGGCCCGCCTCGCCGATCGCCCGCTTGAAGAGGCTGCTCTCGACCTTGGCGACGAGCGCGGTGATCTTGTCGCGCTTGGTGCCGAGGTTCTCGACGATCTTCTCGACCTCGTCGATGCGCGTCTTGGCGCTGGCCCTCGCCTGCTCGGCGGCCGCCCTGGCCGTGGTCACCTGGTTGACCTCGAAGCCCTGCTGCTGCTCCAGCGCGTAGGTGGTGGCCGCCCGGTCGAGGAAGCTCTCGGGGTCCTCGGAGGTGGCGAAGTTCAGTGCCTGGCCGAAGCCGCCGTTGATGTAGGCGTTCTGGGCCAGCATCGCGGCCTTGGCGCGCTTGGCGGCCAGATCGGCCTCACTGGTGGACAGCGTCTTCCGGGCCGCCTCAGCCGACTTCTTGGCGGTCTTGAGCTTCTCCCGCTGACCGTTGAACTCCTCGCTGAGCGTCTCGATCTGGGTGTGGAGCTCCTCGGCCTGCTTGGACAGGTCCTTCAGGGAGGGCTTGGGATCGGCGACGGCGGAGCCGACGGGGACGGCGAAGAGGAGGGTGGCGATGGTCGCCGCGATGACACCCAACCGGGTGGGGACCTTCCGGAGCTCCGGAAGGCGGGCGTGAGCGCCCGCCGGCTTCCCCTCGCGATCGCGGGTCTGCTTCACCAACCAGCTCCTCTCATCGGCGCCTACCGGGTTAGCTGACGGGTTCGGGCCGGAGCAGCCCTACCGAACGACTCGCTCGGATTCACCCCATGGGTGGTGGCGTCGGGATGAGGTCGCCACCGGCGGGTCCCCGGCTCCCTTGCGGGATTGGGCGTGTCTCCACGCTGGCTCGCGTGGGTGACATCGTCGCTGGACACTAGTGCACTCCGGGTTCGTGCTCAACCAGAACTGCCAAGTCTGTAGAGGTTTCGCAACCGAAGGGTCACGAGGTGATCTCGTGCTTGCCGGTGCTGAACAAACTTTATGTCCTTTTTGCACCAAGTTCGTCAAGGCATGGAAGCCTGTGTGCCAAGGGATCCCGCATCGTGCTCGATCAACCACGAGATGTCATGAGATGGGAGAGACGTCAGAGTTAGGGGGAGGCCGTAATCGGATCTGTACGCTGGAGACCCATGGAGCAGGTCGCCGAAGTGACAGTCCCGGACACGGAAGTCGTCGTCCGGCGTGCCCGCACGCCGGATGTCAGGACGATCCGTCTCCTGGTCGACACATACGCGGGCGCTGGACCCCGGCTTCTGGAGAAGGCCACCGTCACGCTGTACGAGGACGTGCAGGAGTTCTGGATCGCCGAGCGCGGCGGCCAAGTGGTCGGCTGTGGCGCGCTGCATGTTCTTTGGGAGGATCTCGCGGAGATTCGCACGGTGGCCGTCGATCCGGAGTTCCGTGGCTTCGGAATCGGGCATCGGATCGTCTCCTCCTTGATCAAAACGGCCCGGGAACTCGGCCTGCGCCGGGTTTTCTGTCTGACTTTCGAGGTGGATTTTTTCGCGAGGCATGGATTCCGCCCCGTACAGGGCACCCCGGTCTCACCCGAGGTCTATGCGGAGCTGCTGGCCTCGTACGACGAGGGTGTCGCCGAGTTCCTCGACCTCGAACACGTCAAGCCCAACACCCTGGGGAACACCCGCATGCTTCTCCACCTGACATCGGGTGACGCGGACCTTGACTAATGGGAAAGGTGATTGTTGATACCTATGTCGATACGTTGGGCAGCACAGGCATGTGTCCTGACACGTGCCACATGCGCACTCGAAGCGAGGTGACACGGTGAGCACCGGACAGCCGCCGTATCCACAGGACGAATCCGGCGAGAACTCTGCGCCTGGCGGGACTGAATACGGACATCACAACGCGGGCCGTCCCTATGGCGAGCCCGACCCGGATGCGACGGTCGTTGGCTACCGGGCGGACGACGCCTACGGTCAGCAGCCCAACTACGGTCAGCAGCAGCAGGGCTACGGCCAGCAGCCGCAGTACGGGCAGCAGCAGCAGCAGGGCTACGGCCAGCAGCCACAGCAACCGCAGTATGGACAACAGCCGCAGTACGGGCAGCAGCCCGGCTACGGCCAGCAACCTGAATACGGTCAGCAGCCCGGATACGGCCAGCAGCCCGGATACGGTCAGCAGCAGGCTTCGGGTCAGCAACCCGAGTACGGCCAGCCCGGATACGGCCAGCAGCCGCAATCGCAACCCGGTTACGGCCAGCAACCGCAATCCCAGCCCGGATACGGCCAGCAGCCCGGTTACGGGCAGCAGCAGCCGTCCCAGCCGGGCTACGGCCAGCAGCAGCCGTCGCAACCCGGCTACGGCCAGCAGCAGTACGGCCAGCAGCCCCCGTCGGGCCAGCAGCCCGGCTATGGCCAGCAACCCCCGTCGGGCCAGCAGCCCGGCTATGGCCAGCAACCCGGTTACGGCCAGCAGCCCGGTTACGGGCAACAGCAGCCGTCCCAGCCGGGCTACGGCCAGCAGCAGTACGGCCAGCCGGACTACGGGCAGCAGCAACAGCAGTACGGCCAGCAGCCCGCCTACGGGCAGCAGCCGTACGGTCAGCAGCCCGGCTACGGGCAGCAGCAGCCACACGGGGTTCAGCCCCCCGGTGCCCCGGCCCCGCTCGCCGAGTGGTGGCAGCGGCTCGTGGCGAGGATCATCGACGGTGTCATCTTCGGCATCGCGAACTGGGTGATCGGTCTCGTTTTCGGGGCCATCCTGCTCTCCGGCTACAACTCCGTGACCGGCGTCTCGAGCGGCCTGCTGGGCTACACCGCCTACAACATCGTCATCGCCGTCGTGATGACGGCGGTGTACGTCGCCTACGAGTTCTTCATGACCAAGATGAGCGGCCAGACGGTCGGCAAGATGGTCATGGGGATCAAGATCGTGCCGACGGGCACCATGCTGCCTCCGGGCGGCCTGCCGAACGACGTGGCGCTCAAGCGGGCCGGTGGCACCTGGGGTGGATACATCCTCGGCATCATCCCGTGGGTCGGTGCGCTGCTCGGCGGGATCGTCGTCGCGCTGAACGGCGCCTCCCAACTCTGGGACAAGCCGCTGCAGCAGACGTTCGCCGACAAGTTCAGCAACACGGTGGTAGTGAAGATCAAGTAGTCTTCGCGGACGCGAAACAGAGGCTGGCCCCCGGCCGGCCTCTGTTTTGTATGTGCGGACGGCAGCAAAATGGGTAGCGGTCGGTTCGCCGAAGGGGCGAGGTGGGTTATGACCGGGTTGCCGCCGTGGAGTGACGCCGCCCCCGCGGAATGGTGGGAACGCCTGGCCGCCCGGCTCATTGAAGCCCTCGTCTTCGGTGTCTTCTATTACATTCTGTTCATGGTGCTGTGGGGCACCTTCCGAACTGTCGGGTTGCTGGAGGTGTTCGACGGCCGGTTGCCCGGCGTGTTCGCCTGGCTGCTCGGCGGGCTGGGATATACGGTCTATGACTGGGCCGCGCATTCCATGAGCGGCCGTACGTTCGGCAAGGCGATCATGAGGATTCGCCTGGAGCCGGGCGGCCTTCGGCGCGGTGCTCTGCTGAAACGAGCCCTGGTCTATCCGGGAGCGGCGATGGTCATGGGCATTCCGGTGCTCAATGTGCTGGCCGGAATCTTCGTCTTCGGCGTCGGGATCCTCATCTTGATCGACAAGCCGCTGCAGCGTGGGCCGCACGACAGGCTCGCCGGAACACGGGTGACCAAAGATCTTCGCTGAGCCTTGTGAGCCTGGACGGAAGTCTTTCCGCAAAATTTTCGCTTGATCCGGTAAGGAGCCTGGAGAGACTGGCATTAGGCTATGGGGCGTCCGGGTTGCCGGATGTTGGCGCACATGGCACATGGACGGCATCCATGTACCACTATGGTCAGGTGCGGGCGGTTGTCCACCTCGTGAGGCATGAGGGGCGCTCATGCCCAGGCCGCTTGTGGATAAAGCGCCCATCGAAACCCCCGTCCGCTGTGGAGGCGAGGACGAATGCAGGCCCTTACCGACGTATTGTCAGCGCTGATCCCGCCGGTGGTGGTGGGCGCCGCCTTCATCTTTGGCGTAGTGAAGTTGGTCCGATCCGAGGCCGCTGGACGCCGTCCAAACCGCCAGGATCAGGCCGAGAACCACAACTGAGCCGCTGCTCAGCAGAATCTCTGTAGCGCTGAATTGTCTCCGCGCCTTTCCGGGTATATGTTTGCCCTGGCGAATGAAACAATGCTCCGCGAAAGGATTGCGTAGATGGCCAAGCAGATCCAGGAGATTCTCATCGATGACCTCGATGGGGGCGAGGCCAATGAGACGGTCAGCTTCGCTATTGACGGCTCCTCCTATGAGATTGACCTGAGCGACCTTAACGCCAAGAAGCTGAGGGACGCGCTCACGCCTTTCGTACAGCACGCTCGTCGGTCCGGTGCCGTGACCACGCGTCGGCGCGGTCGTGGCGGGCAGCGTGCGATGAGCCGCGAGAAGAGCTCGGAGATCCGGCAGTGGGCCAAGGCTCACGGTCTGCCGGTGAGCGAGCGTGGCCGAATCGCCTCTACCGTGGTGGAGAAGTACGAACAGGCTCACTAGAGAGCCGGCTCCTGACCATGCGCTTATGCCGCTCGCCTAAGAACCCCGGCGAACGCCATAAGCGCATGATCATTTGTAGCTGCTTCTCGAATGGTGGACGGTTCGTGACGGCGATCTTCTAATCGCCCATATGTGATCATTTTGGGCTGCCCGCTCGGTCGATTCCGGGCGGTTTTCCGGCGTGGTGCGTTCCAGGCTTGGTGTCGGCTCTCCGATGCCCCGACGGCCCTGATCGGTAAGCGTGACGGCCCGGGTCGGTAACCTCGCTGACCGGATGGGCGATTTCGCGGCCCGCGGGCGCCGTGCCGGGATCGAGATTTCGCGGCCTGCCGGGCGCCGTGGCACGAGCGAGATTCCGCGGCTTGCGGGTGCTGTACCACGATCGATTGGCGGTAGGCGCGCTTCCTTACATAGGATGTTTCCGTATGGCTCACGCATGAGGCATCGGCGATGCGCGGGCGGGCTCTCTCCCCGGCACCGGCCGCAAGCCGATCCATGTTGATCTGCCGGCGCGGTGGCGGCCAATTCCAGGCGCTTCACGCAAGCGTCCTAAACATCGTTCGCTTGCGGCGTATCGGGAACACGTAACCCCCGATCGGTAGTTGGATAGAGGGTGAACGCCCTGCTCCCGGGGAACGTCTCTGCTATAGAGCGTGTCAGTGGCAGTGGGCACGGTTCGCCGAGCCAGGGCTAGCATGCGGGATGACGGGACCGGATTTACCGGCCTGACTGACCGCTCTGTGAGGAGCGACGAGATGTTCGAGAGGTTCACCGACCGAGCAAGGCGGGTTGTCGTCTTGGCCCAAGAAGAGGCCAGGATGCTCAACCACAACTACATCGGCACTGAGCACATTCTTCTTGGTTTGATCCATGAAGGTGAGGGCGTAGCCGCCAAGGCTCTGGAGAGCCTGGGCATCAGCCTTGAAGGAGTGCGTCAGCAGGTCGAGGAGATCATCGGCCAGGGCCAGTCGGCTCCGTCGGGGCACATTCCGTTCACCCCGCGGGCCAAGAAGGTTCTTGAGCTGTCGCTCCGTGAGGCTTTGCAGCTGGGTCACAACTACATCGGCACCGAGCACATCCTGCTCGGGCTCATCCGTGAGGGTGAGGGTGTGGCCGCCCAGGTGCTGGTCAAGCTTGGAGCCGATCTCAACCGTGTCAGGCAGCAGGTCATCCAGTTGCTCCACGGTTACCAGGGCAAGGAGCCGGCCGCCGCGGGCGGCCCGCAGGAGTCGGCCCCGTCGACCTCCCTGGTGCTCGACCAGTTCGGCCGTAACCTGACCCAGGCCGCCCGCGAGGGCAAGCTGGATCCGGTCATCGGCCGTGAGAAGGAGATCGAGCGGGTCATGCAGGTCCTCTCCCGGAGGACCAAGAACAACCCGGTTCTGATCGGCGAGCCCGGCGTCGGCAAGACCGCCGTCGTCGAGGGCCTGTCACAGAAGATCGTCAGGGGCGAGGTGCCCGAGACGCTGAAGGACAAGCAGCTCTACACCCTTGACCTCGGCGCTCTGGTGGCGGGCTCGCGCTACCGCGGCGACTTCGAAGAGCGCCTGAAGAAGGTGCTCAAGGAGATCCGCACGCGCGGCGACATCATCCTGTTCATCGACGAGCTGCACACGCTCGTCGGCGCGGGCGCGGCCGAGGGCGCGATCGACGCCGCCAGCATCCTCAAGCCGATGCTGGCGCGTGGTGAGCTGCAGACCATCGGGGCCACGACCCTCGACGAATATCGCAAATACCTGGAGAAGGACGCCGCTCTGGAGCGGCGCTTCCAGCCGATCCAGGTGGCCGAGCCCTCGCTCAGCCACACGATCGAGATCCTCAAGGGTCTGCGCGACCGCTACGAGGCGCACCACCGGGTGTCCATCACCGATGGCGCGCTGGTGGCCGCCGCGCAGCTGGCCGATCGCTACATCAGCGACCGCTACCTGCCCGACAAGGCGATCGACCTCATCGACGAGGCCGGTTCGCGGATGCGCATCCGCCGGATGACCGCTCCGCCGGACCTGCGCGAATACGACGAGAAGATCGCCAACGTCCGCAGGGACAAGGAGTCCGCGATCGACGCGCAGGACTTCGAGAAGGCGGCCGCGCTCCGTGACCAGGAGAAGCAGCTCCAGCTCAAGCGCGAGCGGCGCGAGAAGGAGTGGAAGGCCGGCGACATGGACGTCGTGGCCGAGGTCACCGAGGAGCTCATCGCCGAGGTCCTGGCGACGGCCACCGGCATCCCGGTCTTCAAGCTGACCGAGGAGGAGTCGCAGCGTCTGCTCCGCATGGAGGACGAGCTGCACAAGCGGATCATCGGCCAGGACGACGCCATCAAGGGTCTGTCCAGGTCGATCCGGCGCACCCGCGCCGGGCTGAAGGACCCGCGCCGTCCCGGTGGTTCGTTCATCTTCGCCGGCCCGTCCGGCGTCGGTAAGACCGAGCTGTCCAAGGCGCTGGCGGAGTTCCTCTTCGGTGACGAAGACGCGCTGATCAGCCTGGACATGTCGGAGTTCATGGAGAAGCACACCGTCTCCCGGCTGTTCGGCTCGCCTCCCGGCTACGTCGGTTACGAGGAGGGCGGCCAGCTCACCGAGAAGGTGCGGCGCAAGCCGTTCTCCGTGGTCCTGTTCGACGAGATCGAGAAGGCCCACCCCGACATCTTCAACTCGCTGCTGCAGATCCTGGAAGACGGTCGCCTGACCGACGCCCAGGGCCGGGTGGTCGACTTCAAGAACACGGTCATCATCATGACCACCAACCTCGGCACCCGCGATATCTCCAAGGGCATCGGGGTCGGGTTCGCCAAGTCCAACGACGCCGACTCCAACTACGAGCGGATGAAGTCCAAGGTCCAGGAGGAGCTCAAGCAGCACTTCCGGCCCGAGTTCCTCAACCGTGTCGATGACATCGTGGTCTTCCACCAGCTGACGCCGGCGGAGATCATCCTGATCGTGGACCTGATGCTCGCTCAGGTCGACGCCCGGATGAAGGACCGCGACATGGGGCTCGACGTCTCGCCCGACGCCAAGCAGCTGCTGGCCGACCGTGGTTACGACCCGGTCATGGGTGCCCGGCCGCTGCGCCGGACCATCCAGCGCGAGCTGGAGGACTCGCTGTCGGAGAAGATCCTGTACGGCGAGCTCCGTCCGGGGCAGATCGTCAAGGTCACGATCGAGGGCGAAGGCGACGACGCGAAGTTCATCTTCACCGGTGAGGACGCGGCGTCCAGCCAGGTCCCCGACTCGGCCGCGGCGATCGCAGCGCCGATCAAGAACTGACGGCGCCCGAGTTCGACCTAGGAACCCCCCTGTGAGAGATCACAGGGGGGTTCCGTCGTTTTCTGGGTCGTTGCCGAATTTTTGGAAACGTGGGTACACCGCCACCGGGAGTAGTACTACACTGCGTAGAGCATTGCCAAGTCTCAGCCAAGTCGTCCCCAAGGCGGCGTTTGCAGGGTGAGGGCTGCTCCCTGGGGAGTACTAGGGAATCAACTCAGGGCGGACGCGTGCGCCCCCCGGCAGCAGGCATGCTCGACAGGTCCGCATGATCCCCAAGGCGGGCGACAGGAACGACCATGCAAGCCGTGGAGGATTCAATGCGTCTGCGTCACCAAGACGGAACGCTGGTTCACCTCGCCTACAACGCAGGCGTACACCCCGCGGAGGACCTGGAGAACCTGATCGCCCACCTGACCCGCTACACGGTGCCGGTGCGCAAGCGACTCGGGGTCGAGCGCATGGGCGTCGGGCTGTGGCTCTCGCCCGGCGTGGCCGACCATCTCACGGCCGACCGCATCGAGCTCGTACGACTGCGCAGGTCGCTGGAGGAGCGCGGCCTGGAGGTGGTGAGCCTCAACGGCACCGGCGGGCGCAACCTGGAGGTGCCAGGCCCCGACTGGGCCAAGCCGGAACGCTACCGCTACACGATGGCGCTGGCCAAGATCCTGGCGTTCCTGCTGCCCGACGACGTACGCTTCGGCAGCATCTCCACCATCCCGATCGGCTGGCGCCACGACTGGCCCGCCGACCTGCACGCGATCGCCACCCGGCGGCTCGAACGGCTGGCCAGGGAGCTGCGCGGCATCTACAGCGTCACCGGCAAGACCATCCGCGTCGGCTTCGAGCCGTGGCCCGGCTGCGTGCTGGAGACGACCGAGCAGGCGCTGGAGCGGGTGTGCGGGATCGACTCCGAGCACCTGGGCGTCTGCCTCGACGCCTGCCACCTCACCTGCGGCGGCGAGGAGCCCGGCGCGGCACTGCGGGGGCTGGCCGCCGCGGGCGCGCCGGTGGTCAAGCTGGGGCACGTGCACAACCACACGGGCGATACACCCGGCACGGGCGCGGTGCTGTACGACACGATGGCGGCGATGCTGTCGGGTGCGGTCAGCGGGAGCGCCCACATCGAGGTCGAGACGCACAACCTGGCGGTCCCAGGGCGCGCCAAGGGGCCGGGGGCGCTGGTGTCCCTGCTGGCCGAACAGCTGGACTGGGCCCGCAACAGCCTGACCGGGTTGGGTCTGCAACTGGCCGCGTAGCCCCGGCCGCCGCGTAGCTCTGGCCACGAAACCGGTCAGGAGTGGGGCAGGCGGTAGGTGCCGTCGTCGAGGTGTTCGGCCAGGCCGTCCGTGATCAGGCCGTCCAGGGCTCGCTCCCGTTGCACCGGATCGTCCCACACCACGTCGAGCGCCGCCTTGGGTACCGGGCCGTGGGCGGCTCGCAGCACGGCCAGCAGGCGGCCCCGGCATTGCCGGTCGGTCCCCGCGTATGTCTGGCCCTTGCGGGCGGGCCCGTCGTGCGGCGGTTTGCCGGCCAGGCGCCACGCGCACACCTGGGCGATCGGGCAGTCGGCGCAGCGTGGCGTGCGAGCCGTGCAGACCAGGGCGCCCAGCTCCATGACGGCCACGCCCCAGCGGGCGGCGCCGAGCTCGGGCAGGAGCGTCTCGGCCAGCCGGCGTTCGGCGGCGGAGGTGGCCGTCGGCGGATACTCCTCGGCCCGTACCGCCCTGGCGAACACCCGCCGGACGTTGGTGTCGAGGATCGCGTGCCGCGCGCCGTACGCGAAGCTGGCGACCGCGGCGGCCGTGTACTCGCCGATGCCGGGCAGCGCCAGCAGGGTCGCGTGATCTGACGGCACCTCGCCGCCGTGCTCCTCGGTGATGGCCCTCGCGCACGCGTGCAGCCGTAGCGCCCGGCGCGGGTAGCCGAGCCTGCCCCAGTGGCGTACGGCCTCGCCGGGGAGCTCGGCCGCCAGGGCCTTCGGGGTGGGCCAGCGGTCCATCCACTCGTGCCAGATGGGCAGGACGCGGACGACCGGGGTCTGCTGGAGCATGATCTCGCTGACGAGCACACCCCAGGGTGTCGCGTCGGGGGTACGCCACGGGAGGTCTCGGGCGTTGTCCTCGTACCACTCCAGAACGGGGACGTGTAGGAGGTTCGGCTCAACCACGCGCCCTAGGCTATGCCGAGATGGCGACCAGCGGCGTGTCGTCACCCTCCGTGGCCAATGGATTACCATGCTGTGAGTATGGATCCGGATACGATGGGTGACGGCAGCGGAGACGTCTACTGGCGACGGCGCATGAGCGTGCTGGTAGCGGTTCTCGTCGTGGTGGCGGTTGTCGCTTGGGCGTGTTCCAGCGGGGGGAGTGGGCCGCAGCGTTCCTCCAGCGCGCAGACCTCCACGAGCGCGTCGCCCTCGACGGATCCGCTGCTCGCCGGCCTGCGCACCCTCGCCATGGGCACGGCCACCCCCACGGCGTCGGTGTCGGTGTCGCCCACACCGAGCCCCAGCAAGGTCACGCTCACGCCCATGACCCGGCCCAAGCGGCCGGGCGAGCCCTGCACGGACGCCGACCTGGTGCTCAGCATGCAGGGCAAGCAGGACGTCTACGGGGCGGGTGTCCAGCCCAACTTCCTCATCACCCTGGTCAACACCGGCCCCGTCATGTGCTTGGCCGACGTGGGTCCGCGCTCCATGGAAGTGCGCATCACCTCCGGGGAGGACCGGATCTGGTCGACCTCCGACTGCGTCAGCGGTGAGGCGACCGAGATCAAGCAGTTGCAGCGCGGGGTTCCGTGGGTGCGCTCGCTCGACTGGAATCGGCGCCGCTCCAGCAGCGACTGCCGTACCGACCCGCCGGCCGCCCTGCCGGGGACCTACGTGGCCGTGGTACGCATGGGCAAGCTCAAAAGCCCGATGGGCGTCTTCCACCTTCGCTGAGCAGGCCCGCCGAGCACGGTGAGCCTGTCAGACGTAGCGCTCCAGGATGGAGGATTCCGCGAGGCGGGAGAGCCCCTCGCGGACGCTGCGCGCCCGGGACTCGCCGACGCCGCCCACCGCCTGGAGGTCGTCGATGCTGGCCGCCAGCAGCTTCTGCAGCCCGCCGAAGTGGTTGACCAGCCGATCGACCACGGTGGCGGGCAGGCGGGGCACCTTGGCCAGCAGGCGGAACCCGCGCGGGCTGACCGGGCTGTCGAGCGTCTCGTCGCCGCTGTGTCCCAGCACGTGGGCGACCGTCGAAAGGTCGAGCAGCTCCGCGCCCGAGAGCTGGTCGAGGTCGTGCATGGCCTCGGCGAGGCGCCGATGCCGGCGGCCGGCGGGGGCCGGGAGGTAGTCGCGGACGACGAGTTCGCGCTCCGAGTCGACGCCCGCCACCAGCTCGTCGAGCTGCAGCGACAGGAGCCGGCCGTCGGTGCCGAGCTCGACCACGTAGCCCTTGATCTCGTCGGAGATGCGCCTGACCATCTCCAGGCGCTGGGCGACGGCGGCCACGTCACGGACCGTCACCAGGTCCTCGATCTCCAGGGCCGACAGCGTGCCGGAGACCTCGTCGAGGCGGTGCTTGTAGCGTTCGAGCGTGGCGAGGGCCTGGTTGGCCTTGGACAGGATGGCCGCCGACTCCTCCAGCACGTAGCGGATGCCGTCGAGGTAGAGGGCGATGATCCGCATCGACTTGCTGATCGCGATGATCGGCAGGCCGGTCTGGCGGGCGACCCGCTGCGCGGTGCGGTGGCGGGTGCCCGACTCGTCGGTCGGGATGCCCGGGTCGGGCACCAGGTGCACGGCGGCGCGGACGATCCGCTGGCCGTTGCCCACCACGATCGCGCCGTCCATCTTGGCCAGCTCGCGCAGCCGCGTGGCGGAGAACTCGACGTCGAGCTCGAATCCGCCGCTGGAGACCTCTTCGACCACTTTGTTGTAGCCGAGCACGATCAGGCCGCCGGTCTGACCGCGCAGGATCCGCTCCAAGCCGTCGCGCAGTGGTGTGCCCGGGGCCACGGAGGCCAGGGCTTCGCGACGGCGGTCGTCGAGACTCCTGTCGTTTGGCACCTGACCCCCGTGTCGAATAGTCAAGCCAAGCTTAGCCGCGCTATGTGACGTGCGTGAGTGCGTCCCAGACGTTCTCCACCTCGACCACCTCGAAGCCGGCCGTGAACGCCACCGGTCCGACGGGCACCAGCGAACGCTGCCCATCCCGCTGCCCGTCGCGCCGGCCGGTGCCTTGGTCGAGGGAGCCGGCGGGCACCAGCCCGCGCTTGAACCCCAGCCTGGCGGCCTCACTCAGCCGCCGCCGGACGTCCTTCACCGGGCGCAGCTCGCCGGACAGCCCCACCTCGCCCATGGCCACCAGACCGGCCGGCAGCGGCTTGTCGCCGGCCGCGCTGGCCACCGCCAGCATCACCGACAGGTCGATGGCCGGGTCGGACAGCTTGATGCCGCCGACGGTCGCGGTGAACACGTCGCAGCCCCCCAGCTTGGCGTTGAGCCGGCGTTCGAGCACGGCCAGGATCATCTGCACCCGATAGGTGTCGAGCCCCGAGGAGCTACGCCTGGGCTGCTGCGCCTCGGTGCGGGCGACCAGGGCCTGCACCTCGGCCGGCAGCGGCCGGGTGCCCTCGACCGTGACGGTCACGCAGGTGCCCGGCACCGGCTGGCTGCGCCGCGAGACGAACAGCCCGCTCGGGTCGGTGATGCCCTCGATGCCGCGCTCGTGCAGGTCGAAGCAGCCGACCTCCTCGGTGGGACCGAACCGGTTCTTGATCGCGCGGACCATTCGCAGCCGGGAGTGACGGTCGCCCTCGAAGTTGAGCACGACGTCGACCAGGTGCTCAAGGGTGCGCGGACCGGCGATCGAGCCTTCCTTGGTGACGTGGCCGACGAGCACGGTGGCCATGTTGCGCTCCTTGGCCAGCCGTACGAGATTGGCGGCCACCTCCCGCACCTGCGTCACCCCGCCCGGCACGCCGGTGGTCTGCGCGGAGCCGACCGTCTGCACCGAGTCGACGACGAGCAGCTTGGGCTGGACCTTGTCGACGTGCGCGACCAGCGCCGACAGCTCGGTCTCCGCCGCGAGGTAGAGGTGGTCGCGGATGGCGCCGATGCGGTCGGCCCGCAAACGGACCTGGGCCGCCGACTCCTCGCCGGTCACGTACAGCACGGTGTCGCGCTCGGCGATGCGGGCGGCCGCCTCGAGCAGCAGCGTCGACTTGCCGATGCCGGGCTCGCCGGCCAGCAGCACCACCGCGCCGGGCACCAGGCCGCCGCCGAGAACCCGGTCGAGCTCGCTCACCCCGGTCGTACGGGCGGCCGCCATCTCGGCCTTGACCTGGCCGATCGGTATCGCCGGCGCGGTCGTCGCGCCGGCCTGGACGACGTGCACCCCGGCGCGCGCGCCCTCCTCGTCGACCGTGCCCCACGCCTGGCACTCGCCGCACCGGCCCACCCACTTCGTGGTGCGCCACCCGCACTCGGCGCAGCGGTATCCGGGCTTCTGCGCAGACTTGACCATGCGGAGCAGGCTAGCGGGCCGCGCCGACAATCTTCACCAGGTACAGGCGGTCTTTCACAAGGTACGGGTGGTCAGGCCAGGCCGAGTTCGGCCTCGATCATGCGCTTCGGCTTGGCCCCGACGACCTGCTTGACCGGCTGCCCGTTCTCGAACAGCAGCATCGTGGGCAGCCCCATGACGCCGTAGCGGGCCGAGATCTCAGGGTTTTCGTCACTGTTGAGCTTGCCGATGGTCAGACCGTGCTCGGCCTCGATCTCCGCGAGCACGGGGGCGACCATGCGGCATGGTCCGCACCATTCGGCCCAGAAGTCGACGAGGACCGGCTGGTCGCTCTTGAGCACCTTCTCCTCGAAATTCGCGGTGTTCAGCTCGATCATTTCTCTCCTCTAAGAACGCAACCAGGGCACGCGGCGCCGAGCTGGGCGGCGACCTCGGCGCGGCGGGCGAGCAGGACGCGGATCTCGTCGTCGATCTGGGTCAGCTTGCGCTGGTAGACGGCGACCGACTCGCTGCAGGAGCCGCCCGTGCTGTGGCCGGAGCGCAGGCAGTCGACGAAGGGCCGCGTGTCCTCCAGCGTGAATCCCACGGACAGCAGCGCCCGGATCTCGGACACCAGCTTGATGTCCTCCTCCGCGTAGTCGCGGTAGCCGTTGGACCCGCGTCTGGCCGTGAGCAGCCCGTGCTCCTCGTAGTAGCGGAGTGATCGGGTGCTCACCCCGGTCCGTTCGGCCAGCTCTCCGATGCGCATGCGTCCACGGTAGACGTTGACACTGACGTCAATGTCAAGCCCTCTAATACGAGCGCCAGCGCAGCACGTTCGGGTAGGGCAGTTCGAGGCCGGGGGTCTCGGCGATCGCCTGTGCGGCCACCTCGGGCGTGAACTCGATGCGCAGCACCGACTCCAGGTCGGCCCGGCGGGAGAAGGCCATCCGCAGGTCGAGTGGCTGCCGTCGCCACCCGTGGAGGTCCCAGAAGGACTCCACCGCTCTGGGGGAGTAGGTGGGCACCGTGCGCTGGAACCATCTGCCGAAGGCCCCGCGGGTGGCGTCCAGGTCGATGACGAAGGCCGTGCCGCCCCGCCGTACGACCCGGGAGAGCTCCCGTAAGCCGGGCTCGCAGCCGGGGCCGAAGAAGTAGGCCCATCGCGCCACCGCGACGTCCACGGACGCGTCGGGCACGGGCAGGGCCTGTGCGGTGGCGGCGTGGATCTCGACGGAGGGGAGTGCGGCGCAGCGGCGGCGGGCGAGGGCGACCAGGTCGCCGTGCGGCTCGACGCCGATCACCTTCGCCGCCTCGGCCGCGAAGGCCGGCAGGTGGTAGCCGGTGCCGCAGCCGATGTCGAGCACTGTGGCGCCGTCCCAGGAGCGCAGGGCGCGCATCGCCGTGTTGGCGGCGCCGTCAGGGTCGACGGCGCGATTCTCCAGCTCGTAGACCTGGGGAGAGTTCCAGATGTTGGGGCTGGGGATGGCGCCTTTGGCGATCCGTGGCATGGTCCAACCGTAGGGCTCGCGCGCCAGATCGGCGTCACCGGCTTAGGCTGGCAACGTGGCTGACGTCATCCGAGTGCCCAGTGCGAAGATCGCATTGTCCACCGCTTCGGTATATCCAGAACGCACCCCCGACGCGTTCGAGCTGGCCGCGCGCCTGGGTTACGACGGGGTCGAGATCATGGTCGGCGCCGATCCCGTGAGCCAGGACATCGACGTGATCGAGCGGCTCTCGGAGCATTACGAGCTCCCCGTGCTGGCCATCCACGCGCCCTGCCTGCTCGTCACGCAGCGCGTCTGGGGCCGCGACCCCTGGGCCAAGCTGGTCAAGGCGCAGAAGGCGGCCGAACGGCTGGGCGCCTCGACGGTCGTGGTGCACCCACCGTTCCGCTGGCAGCGCGAATACGCGCGCGACTTCGAGGCCGGGCTGGCCCGCATGCGGGAGGAGACCGAAGTCACGTTCGCGGTGGAGAACATGTTCCCGCTCAAGGCCAGGGGCAACGACGTGGTGCCCTACTCACCCGACTGGAACCCGACCGACTACGACTTCCCGCACGTCACGCTCGACCTGTCGCACACGGCCGTCTCGGGCACCGACGCCATGGAGATGGCCACCAAGCTCGGTGACCGTCTCGCGCACCTGCACCTGGCCGACGGCCTCGGCGTGACGAACAAGGACGAGCACCTCGTGCCCGGCAGGGGCAACCAGCCGTGCGCGCCCATGCTGGAACGGCTGGCCAAGTCCGGCTACGGCGGCCTGGTCGTGCTGGAGATCAACACCCGCAAGGCCGCCAGCCGTACGGAGCGGATCGACGACCTGGCCGAGGCCCTCGCCTTCGCCCGCCTCTACCTGGCGGCCGCCCGATGAGCGTCGGACCGATGAGGAAACTGGGCAAGGTGTTCGACAGCGTCGCCGACGCCTACGACGCGGCCCGGCCGACGTACCCCGACGAGATGTACCACGCGCTGTCGGAGGTGTCCGGCGTCGAGTTCGCCGGCGCGACGGCGGTCGACGTGGGCGCCGGCACCGGCATCCTGACGCGCGCGCTGCGAGCCCGCGGCTCACGGGTGGTCGCGGTGGACGCGGGCGCGGAGATGCTGGCCCGCCTGCACTCGAAGGTCGAGGACGACGGCACGGCCGCGGTGCTGGCCGATGGCAACGCGCTGCCACTGACGGACGGGTTCGCCGATCTGGTGACCTACGCCCAGTCCTGGCACTGGCTCGACCCGGTGGTCTCGATCGCCGAGGCCAGGCGGGTGCTGCGCCCGGAGGGGGCCATCGTGGGCTGCTGGAACTTCGCCCACGCCGCCCAGGCCGACTGGCTGGCCGCCTATGAGGTGCGGCTGGCGGAGGCGTGCCCGACCTACTGGGGCCAGGCGCTGGAGGAGTGGTCCGTGCCGCCCATCGCCGCCGCCCTGGACGTGGTCGAGGAGCGCTGGATCGCCTGGACGAGGCTGATCGGCATCGAGGACTTCCTGCTGGATCTCCGCTCGCATTCCTACATGGCGGCACTGTCCCCGGAGGCCGCCGACGAGCTCGTCGCACGACAGCGGACGGAGCTGCGCAGGGTCTTCCCCGAGGGCGTCATGCACGTGCCGATGCGCGTCTACCTGGCTGTGGGCCGGTGACCACCGAGCCCGCCGAGCGGAGCGAGGCAATGAACACAGCGAAGCGTCGGCCGGGGCGGCGGCCGGGGTCGGCGGATACGCGGGGGGAGATTCTCGCCGCGGCTCGGCGGGTCTTCGCTGAGAAGGGGTTCGACAAGGCGACCGTACGCGGCATCGCCAGGGAGGCCAAGGTCGATCCCGCCCTGGTGCATCACTACTTCGACACCAAGGAAGGCATGTTCGCGGCGGCGATGCAGCTGCCGGTCACGCCCGAGCAGGTCGTGCCGGTGCTGCTCGAAGGGCCGCGCGAGGAGATCGGGGAGCGGCTCGTCCGGCTGCTCCTGACGGTGACGGGTCAGCCCGAGACGCGCGAGCCGATGATCGCGCTGATCCGGTCGGCCATGACGAACCAGCAGGCCGAGGCGATGTTCCGGGAGTTCGCCACGAACGCCCTGCTCTTCAGGGTCGCCGACCGGCTCGAGGTGCCGCACCTGCGGATCGAGGCCGCCTTCTCGCAGATGTTCGGCATCGTCATGGGCCGTTACGTGCTCAAGCTGGAGCCGCTGGCGAGCGCCGATCCCGAGGAACTGGTCGAGCTGCTGGCCCCGACGATACAGCGCTACTTGACGGGGTAGAGCATTGTTCTGGGAGCGCCACCGGCCATAAGGTTACTAATCGGTAGGATTCCGGAAGTGCCTGGCCGGTGACGTAACCGTACGCTGGCAACCAACGTCGTCAGTGGGAGGTCCCGTGCTCTGGGTGGCCATCATCGGGCTCGTCATGACCGTCCTGGCGGTCGCCGTGGCGGGCCGCAGGACGTTGTTCCTGTACAAACTCGCCACGGTGGGCCCGCCCGCGCCCGAACGGATCGAGTACGCGAAGACGCACGCGGCCGATGAGCTGAAGGCTCAGCTGGTGGAGGTGTTCGGGCAGAAGAAGCTGCTCAAGTGGACGCCGTCCGGCGTGGCGCACTTCTTTGTGATGTGGGCGTTCTTCATCCTGCTGACCGTCTACATCGAGGCGTACGGCGCCATCGTCCAGGGCGCGATCACCGGCGAGCCCGACTTCCACATCCCGCTCATCGGCACCTGGGCGGTGCTCGGCTTCCTGCAGGACTTCATCGCGGTGGCCTGCCTGCTCGGCCTGATCACCTTTGCGGCCATCCGGATCAAGAACTCACCCAAGACGCTCGGCCGTAAGTCCCGCTTCTCCGGCTCCCACCTCGGGGGCGCCTGGCTCGTCCTGTTCATGATCTTCAACATCATCTGGACGCTGTTCCTGGCCCGTGGCGCGGCGGCGGCCAACGGCAACTTCCCCTACTCCTCGGGCGCCTTCGCGTCGCTGGCCCTGGGCAAGATCCTGCCGGCCAGCTCGCTGCTGGAGGAGATCGCGCTGCTCCTGCACATCGGCTTCATGCTGGTGTTCCTGGTCATCGTGGTGCACAGCAAGCACCTGCACATCTTCACGGCGCCGCTGAACGTGCTGTTCTCCCGCCGCCCCGACGGCCTGGGCGCCGCGCCCGAGCTGCGCGTCGACGGCAAGCTCGTGGACTTCGAGGACGAGGACCTGGACCCCGAGCGGCTGGGCCGGGGCAAGATCGGCGACACCACCTGGAAGGGCTTCCTCGACTTCTACAGCTGCACCGAGTGCGGCCGCTGCCAGTCGCAGTGCCCCGCGTGGAACACCGACAAGCCGCTGTCGCCGAAGATGCTCATCCTCGACCAGCGCGACCACGCCTTCAAGGTGGCCCCCTACCTGATGGCCGCCTCCACCGAGCACGCCGACACCGACGTGCTGGCGCTGCTGAACAAGCCGCTGGTCGGCGAGGAGGGCGTGATTCACCCCGACGTCCTGTGGTCCTGTACGAACTGCGGCGCCTGCGTCGAGCAGTGCCCGGTCGACATCGAGCACATCGACCACATCCTCGACATGCGTCGTTACCAGGTGATGGTGGAGTCGTCGTTCCCGTCGGAGGCGGGAGTGATGGTCAAGAACCTGGAGAACAAGGGCAACCCCTGGGGCATGTCCGAGATGAAGCGGGCCGACTGGATCTCCGAATTGGACTTCGAGGTCGAGCTGGTCGAGGACAAGATGCCCGAGGACGCCGAATACCTGTTCTGGGTCGGCTGCGCGGGCGCGCTGGAGGACCGGGCCAAGAAGACCACCAAGGCCGTCGCGGAGCTGCTGCACATCGCGGGCGTGAAGTTCGCCGTGCTCGGCCCGATGGAGGCGTGCACCGGCGACCCGGCCCGCCGCCTGGGCATGGAATACCTGTTCAACATGCTCGCCCAGCAGAACATCGAGACGCTCAACGAGGCGGGCGTCAAGAAGATCGTCGCCACCTGTCCCCACTGCTTCAACACCCTGGCCAACGAATATCCGCAGCTCGGCGGCACCTACGAGGTCGTACACCACACGCAACTGCTGGCCAAGCTGGTCGACGAGGGGCTGCTCACCCCGATCACGCCGATCGAGGAGAAGATCACTTACCACGACCCGTGCTTCCTCGGCCGCCACAACAAGGTCTACGCCCAGCCCCGCGACATCATGTCGAAGGTGCCCGGCGTACAGACGCAGGAGATGCACCGGCACAAGGACCGCGGTTTCTGCTGCGGCGCCGGCGGTGCCCGGATGTGGATGGAAGAGCGCATCGGTAAGCGCATCAACACCGAGCGGGTCGACGAGGCGCTGACCACGAATCCTGACACTGTCTCCACCGCCTGCCCGTTCTGCATGGTGATGCTCGGCGACGCCATCAACGAGAAGAAGAACACCGGCGAGGCGAAGGAGTCCCTCGAGGTCGTGGACGTGGCTCAGCTCCTGATCAAATCGGTTAAAAGCGGCTCCTGACGGGGGAATGTCGGACTCCTCTACAGCGCTTGTAGAGGAGTTCTGCACGTCAGGGGGCCCAAGTGCGGGAAAACTGCCATCCACATAACGGGAAAATCACGGTAACCTCAACGTCGCATGGCTTCATTCGACGGGGAGGGGGCTCGTGATGCGCGTCGTCGTCACAGACGCGGAAGTCACGCTCGCCGACGTGCTCTCCCTGCGACTCGCGATCGAGGAACCGCTGAGGGAAGGCACAGAGCTCGTGCTCAGGCACCGGACGACGGGGGTCGAGCGGGACGTGTTGCTCGGCACGCCGGGGGCCAGGACGCGGGAGGCCAGCCTGGCGGTGTCGCTGGCGCCGCTGATGCTCAGCCCCGGCCGCTGGGACGCCTACCTGCGCCGCGACGGCAAACGCTCACGGCTGCGCAGCATCGACCCGGGCTTCTCGCTCGACCACCTCGACGCCTACGCCCTGTGCAAGCGGACCCTCGCCTATCGCTCCTATCGCACCCGTAACGGGTTCCTCGCGCTGAAGATAGCCGACGCCGAGCCCGCGGCGGAGGTGCGCTCGATCTGGTTCAGGGAGGGCCGGTTCGAGGTGATGGGCCTGCTCGCCTACACCGGTCTGGAGGACGACGACTCGCGCCACGAGGCCAGGCTGGCGCTCCAGCGCGAGCAGCCCGCCGGGACGACCATCCGCACGGTGGCCACCGTGCAGGGGGTGCGCTTCCACGCCGCGTTCTCGCTGGTCGACGTCGTCGAGGCCGATCCGGAGTCCTCGGGCGTCTGGGAGCCGTCGCTGGAGGTCGAAGGGGTGCCGACGCCCATGGCCCTGGGTGCCCGGCTCGACGACATCGACGGCAAGCGCCGCCGGCTGCACTACCCGTCCGCCAGGGTCGACGGGGTGGCCGTCCGGCCCGCCTACACCGCCGAGGACGAACTGCGGATCGAGGTGGGCCGGTGAAGGTCAGCATCGTCGTCTCGTCCGCGTACTCCATGCGCGGTGAGGTGCGCTCCACCCTCAACCTCGCCACCGCCCTGGCCGACCGCCGGCACGACGTCGAGGTGATCAGCCTCAGGCGGCACAAGGACAAGCCGTTCTTCGCCGTCAGTCCGAAGGTGGCCCTACGCGCCGTGGTCGACGTCCGGCCCGGGGTCAGGCACCTGCTGCCGAGAGGGCAGGTACGCACCGAGGTGGCGCTGTGGCGGGTGCTGCGCGGCCTCAAGACCGACGTCCTCATCACCACCAGGCCGGGGTTGAGCGTCCAGGCGGCCAGGCACGCGCCACGAGAGACGCTCAAGCTGGCCAGGGAGTGGACGAACCCGGCGATACCCGGGCCCGTCAAGCGCTTCTATCCGCGTCTCGACGCGGTCGTCACGGCCACGGAGAGCGCGCAGGAGGAGTGGGGCAGCCTGCTGGGCGAGGGGACGCCCGTACACGCCGTACCGGACGCGCTGCCCGACGGCCCGTGGCCGCGCTCGCGGATGGACAACCGCATCGTCGCGGCGGGCGGCAGCTGGGAGCCCGTCAAGGCGTACGACAGGCTGATCAGGGCGTTCGCCACCATCGCCGACAAGCGGCCGGACTGGCAGCTGCGACTGTACGGCGGGGGTCCCGAGGAGCGGCGGCTGCGCGCTCTCGTCCGGGAGCTCGACCTGCACAACCACGTCTACTTCATGGGCGTCACGCCGGACCTGGCGGGCGAGTTCGCCAAGGCGTCGATCGTGGCCAACACCTCGAGCACCGCCGATCTCGGCATGACCGTGCTGGAGGCCATGGGCTGCGGCGTGCCGGTGGTGGCCTTCGACGGCGCCAGGGGGCCGAACGAGTTCGTGGCCACCGGCTACAACGGGGTGCTGGTGCCGGCGGCCGACGGCGGGCTGGAGATGTTCGCGGCCGCGCTGCTCGCGCTGATCGACGACGAGCGCCGGCGCCGCTCGCTCGCGGCGGGCGCGTTGGAGACGGCCATCCGGCACGAGGCGGCTGGAGTGGGCGAACAGTGGGAGAAACTGATCGGCGACCTCCGCTGAGCGATTCCGCTTACCGGTACCTTAGAAGCATGCATGGGTACAGCGGAGACAAGCAGGCATATCTGACGCGGCTCAGGCGCATCGAAGGGCAGATCAGGGGCCTGCAGCGGATGGTCGACGACGATGCCTACTGCATCGATGTACTCACCCAGGTGTCCGCGGCGACGCGGGCGCTGCAGGCGGTGGCTCTCGGGCTGCTGGAGGAGCACATCTCGCACTGCGTGGCCGACGCCATCAACACCGGCGGCCCCGAGGCGGAGGCGAAGGTCAAAGAGGCGTCAGCGGCTATCGCGCGTCTCGTCCGTTCGTAGGAGACGGCGGGCCCAACTGACTAGTCATGTTGTGCCGTGGCGAACCATCCCCGAAAACGACCGTCCCGGACCCCACGGGATCCGGGACTAGGTCATTAGTGATGGTCTTCAGCGGCTCGCCGAAGTCCGCAATCCGAGCGCGTCGTCGAGCTCATCCAAGGTCAGCCGCCGCTCGCTGATAGCGACGGCGGTGAGCACCTCGGCGTAGAGCGCAATCTCGTCCAACGCGACACGGTCGTGGACCCGAGAGTCCAGGTCGTCGTGCCCCACCGCGTCGTCCTTCCTTCCGCAGCCCACACCCTCTACGAGGTTACGGCGGAGGCCCTTCCGGCGACATGGCCCATCGGAGTCATTCCTTTCAACGCCGCCTGGGCCCCGCGGGGATCATTTCCCCAATCCCGAGATCACAATTCAGCTAATGGTGCGTTGCCTCAAGTCTTAGAACGGTATAGGCGGAGATAGGGTGAAATAGTGGTATTAGTGGTTTAGAACGGCAAGTCATCGCGTTCGGGGATCAAGCGGTGGACGAGCGCCGCCGCTCCCGCGAACCCGCGCTCCGGCACCCGCGCCCCCGTGACCCGGCCCCACGCCAGCCCGACGGCGTACGCGGCCCCCAGCACGGCCGCCGCGGCCGCCCGATCGGGCGGCTCGACGCCGGATCCTGACGCCCGCGCCTCCTCCCGCACGGGCGCCGACGTCCGCTCCACCTCAGACGCCCGCGACACACCGAAGCCCTGCGCGCCCGTTCCAGGGAGAGCGTGCGCCCCTGTCTCGGGTAGGGCGTGTGCGCCTGTTCCGGGGAGAGCGTGGGCTCCCGTTTCGGGTAGGACGTGCGCGCCCGTTCCAGGGAGAGCGTGCGCCCCTGTCTCGGGTACGGCGTGTGCGCCCGTTCCAGGCAGGGCGTGGGCCCCCGTCTCGGGTACGGCGTGCGCGCCCGTCCTCGGTACAGCCGCGTAGGCGCCCGTCTCCGGCGGCCCGGCGCGCCACGGATAGGGCAACGGCGCCCGCGTGGGGAAGCCCTCGGGCTGGGTGGTCTCCGCCGCCGAGGTGCTCGTCAGCCCTGCCCGGGCGAGCTCCTCGTACGCCCGCCGCAACCGGTGGTCCAGGTACCCGGGAAGCAGCCCCCGCGAGTCGGAGAGGTCCGCCAGGAAGGCCGCCGCCGCCCGGGACGGCTCGGTGGTGAAGTCCAGCGCCTCCAGCAGGTCGTAGACGGTGTGCCGGAAGTGCGTCTCGGGGTCTGTCTCCACCAGCGCCGCCCGGCCCAGCCGCTCCGGCAGCCGGTCGAGCCACGCCTGCCGTACCGTGTGGTCGTCGCGCAGGGCCGCGCGGTCGTCGAGGTGCGGCTGCCGGAGCGTGGGCTCCACCATCGTGAGCAGTGCCAGCGCGCGCGGCCTGAAGCGGGTGTCGGACAGCAGGATCTGGGCCGTGTCGGCCATCGTGGCGGCCAGCCGGAGCGCGGCGCGGGAGTGTCCGGCGCGCAGCCGCTCGGAGACGAGCGTGACGAGGTCGAGCAGCGGCGGCGCGGGCAGCCAGCGCACCCACTCGTCACCGGGCAGCGGCCGCCGCAGGTATTCGCCGAAGGCCGTGATGAGCCGCTCGTTGCCGTCGAAGGCGGGCGCGTACGCGCACCACATGATCGTTCCCCAGATCGCGGCGACCGTGCTCGGCACGTCTCTGGCGAAGATCGCGTCGAAGGCGCTCAACGGATAGTCGCGTTCCGACCGGCGTTCCTCGGCCCGCAGCAGCAGCCGGATCTGGTCGGTGAGCCCGGTGGGCACGTCGGGACCGACGAACGCCTGAGTGGAGCCCGGCTCGGCGGCGAAGTCCGGCCCGCGGGGGATCACCCGGACGGGCAGCACCGCGGCGGGATGCCGGGCGTCGCGCGTACGAGCGTCTCTGGGCGGCGGCGACAGGTGCCAGCGGCCGTCGGCGGGGTCGTGCAGATACCAGCGCGCGTGCGCCCCGAACAGCCACCGGTCCCCTTCGGGCGTCACCAGGGCTCTGGCCGCTATCACCTGGGCGCGATCGGGCACGGGAAGCCCCGGCCAGCGCGGGTCCGCGACCATCGCGCGGACCGCCGCCTCGACGGCGGTGAACGCATTCCAGGAGCGCACGGCGGCCATCGTACTGGTCCGATCTGAATCAACAACGGGCTTTACCCGGCAGAATGTCCGCTATGAGGGCAACATTGGTAGGGGTTCTGTCGGTTGTGGGTGTGCTCGCCGGGTGCGGTACGGCCACCTCGGTGCGGCCGTCCCCCACCGGCCCTGGCGTCCTGAGCCTGAAGGAGGCCTTACCCCCCAAACCCGGCGGAGAGGTGGGCTCGGCGTCGGACGAGTTCGACGCCGCCAAGAGTCTGTCGGTGTGGAGCAAGCTGAGCGACACCGAAAAGGACCTCGATCGGATCGCCAAACTCGATATTGGTACGACCACCAAGGGCTCGCTGTACTTGGAGCCCAAGGTTTCCGCCTGGTTCGACGGCTTCCGCGGCCCGTTCGTCTATCAGGAGCTCGCCGGGGACATCGTCATGCACGCCCGGCTCAAGGTCGAGGGCAAGAAGGGCGCCACGCCCACGCAGAAGTTCTCGCTCGGCGGCCTGATGGCCAGGGTGCCCGAGTCGTCCGGCAACGCGAACTGGATGTCGGTGACCACCGGCACGGCCGACACGAGCGGCCGGCTGGAGATGACGTACACCCAGAACGGCAGTTCCGCGCCGGAGGAGGTCAAGATCAAGACCGGCTGGGTGGAGTTCGTCCTGGCCAGGGTCGGGACCGCCGCGGTGGCCCTGTACAAGGAGGACGGCGGCGCCTGGAAGGTCGGCCGGCGGTGGCCGGCGAACCTTCCCGAGGTGCTGCAGTGGGGCATGACCGCCTACACCGACTGGAACAGCTACAACGCCCTCAAGAAGGACGCCGCCATAGGCAACGCCCAGCAGGTCAAGGGCACGCCCGACGTCAAGATGACCGTCGACTTCGTCCGGTTTCTCCGGCCCGAGCTGCCCGACTACGCGGACGCGCTCAACACCGCCTCGGTGCCGGACGACGTCCTGATCAAAGTGGTGACGCCGTCCGGTGCCTGAGCGCCTTGGCCTGGTAGTTGTCCGGCGTGCGGGCGAAACTCGCCCGGTCGTCGTCGGTGAGCTCGCGCACGATCTTCCCCGGCACCCCGGCGACCAGCACCCCGGCCGGGATCTTCTTGCCCGGACCGACCAGGGCGCCGGCGGCGACCAGAGTGCCCGCGCCGACGCGGGCACCGCCGAGCACGATCGCGCCGATGCCGATCAGCGCACCGGCTTCGACATGGGCGCCGTGCACCATGGCCTTGTGGCCGAGACTGACCCGGTGCTCCAGGACCGCCGGCTCGCCTGGGTCAGAATGGAGGCAGCACAGATCCTGTACGTTGCACTCCTCGCCGATCTCTATCCGCTCGTCGTCACCCCGGAGAACGGAGCCGTACCAGATGCTGGACGCCCGGCCCACCCGAACCCTGCCCACCACGACGGCGCCTGGCGCGATGTACGCCTCGGGATGAATGTCCGGGACCGCTCCGTTGTCCAATGCTGCGATGTACACCCGTCCCATCGTAATTCCCACCCCAGGTCTGGTGTTCCGGTTGCGGACGTGGGCAGATGGCAGGAAAGTCGATTCCTGACGTCTCGCCGCCAGACCTTGCAAGCCGCCGGTTTCCCCCGCCTCACGCAAACCCTTAGGTAACCCCCATGACAAACCAGCACGAGAGCATTCCCGATCTGATGCAAGAGGACACCTTCGAAGTCGTGATGCGCGGCTACAACCGCCGTCAGGTGCACGACTACATGATCCGTACCCGTAACCAGGTCCGAGATCTGGAAGAGCGGCTGGCGCGGGCGATCGACCAGGCCGAACAGGGCCGTGTCGAGCTGGCGGAGGCCAGGCGGCGCATGGTGGAGGCGCCGCAGAGCTACGAGGACCTCAGCCCCAGGCTGGCGCAGATCCTCCGGCTGGGCGAGGAGGAGGCCGCCGCCAAGAAGGAGGACGCGGAGGCCGAGGCCATCAGCGTGCGTGACGCCGCCAAGTCGGAGGCCGACCGGCTGGTCACTTCGGCGCGTGAGACGTCGGACAACATGCTCACCTCCGCCCAGTCGGAGGCGGAGCGGCGCGTGGGCGAGGCGACGGCGGCCGCCGAGCGCATGCTGGCTCAGGCGGGTGCCGACGCCGAGGAGAAGCTGACCAGCGCCCGTACGGAAGCCGAGGACACCCTGCGCGAGGCGCGGGCCGAGGCCGACAGCGTGCTCACCTCCGCCAAGCAGGAGGCCGAGCAGCTGGTCGCCTCCGCGAGCGCGGAGGCCGAGCGGACGCTCGCCGGCGCTCGCGCCGAGGCCGAGTCGACGCTGGCGTCGGCGCAGCAGCGGGCCGACTCGCTCGACGAGCACGCGGGGCGTCGCGTCGAATACCTGAGCAACACGCACACGGAGGTCGTACGGAGGCTGACCGAGATCAGCTCCGTGCTCGGCGACCTCATGCAGACCGAGGGCAAGGCGGGCCCGCTGGTCATCGAGCCGTCCACCGCGCCCGAGCCCGCCGCTCTGGAGGCCGCCCCGCAGGAGGACCCTGAGGCGACCCAACAGGTCGACCAGGTGCAGGAGTTCCAGGAGGTCGTCCAGGAGCCGGAGCACGTGCCGACTCCGCAGGACGACGTGCGGGTCATCGTCGAGGACAACCCGGCCGAGCGGACGGCGGAGGTCGAGCGGCCCGTCTCCGACGACACGGACGTCGACATCATCGGCCGCCTCTCGGACGTCCGCCGCTAACCGAGGGGTGCCCCCTACGGGGGAGCGGAAGAACGGACGCCCGGCGCACTCGAAGGGCCCCGCCATGCTCGGGTTCATGTGGCGGGGCCCTTTTCACGTCCCACGGGCGGAAGCCTCCGCCCCCGATCGGGTCGGAGGCTTCCGCGATCGTGGCCCCTATGGGGGCCCGGTGCCGGGGCCGCCGAGTCGCTGGACCCGGCACCGGGCTGCTCGCGAGCGTCCGCGGCGCACCGCCGGAGCGGTCCGTCGCGACGCTGTCACGGAGGCGCCGGACCGGCTCGCGGCTCGTGCTCGCCGGCCCTGCTCTCCTGGTCCCGGAGTTGCTCGCGCAGGCTCTCCGGGTCGTCGGCGTCGATGGTCATCGCGCACCCGGCCTCGCGCTGCGCGGCGCTGAGCGGGTGATGTCGCGTGGCCCACCAACGGCCGGCGTCGCTCCGCCAGATGGTCCACAGCGCGAACTCCCGGGCGATGTCGGCTAGATGCCGATCAAAGGACATCTGATCATCCCTCCGGGACCCGCGCAGGTTCCATCTCCTTGAAGCGTGCGTCACATCTCTAGAGAAGGCAATGATCGCAAGGGACAGGTCAACCTATCGCTTGACATATCTGCTTGACCTAGGCGTCGAAGTCGTACTGAAGTACGTACGCCGCCGAGTCCAGCACCATCTCGTTGAGCTCCACGGGCTGGCCGTTCGCGGTGTAGGCGGTCCGGGTGATCACGATCACCGGAGTGCCGCCGGGCAGGTCGAGCAGCCCGGTCTCGCGTGGTCCCGGCATCCTGGCGCGCACTTCCTCGGTGAAGTGCGCGGGCGGCAGGCCGAGATCGCGCAGCCGCGCGTACACGCCGCCCGGTCCCGTGTCGGGGGCGGTGATGGCGCTGCCCTCGACCAGACCGGCGGGGAAGTACGACGTGGCCAGCTGCACGGGCCGGGCGTCGACCGAGTAGCGGCGCCGCCGTACCCACACCTCGCCGCTTTCGAGGACGCCCGCGACCTCCTCGCGCGCCCGCTCGCGCGCCACCTCCACCTCGTCCACGGTGAAGGGCCGGCCGCGGGTGTCGGCGTCCCAGATGGTGCGTCCCTGACCCCATTGCTCACGGGAGAGCCGGCGTGAGCCGTGCCGGCGTATCGGTTTGAACAGTCGCACGTAGACCCCCGAGCCTCGCTTCGGTACCGCCAGCCCCTCGTTGATCAGTACGGCGAGCGCCTGCCTGGCGGTGGCGCGGGCGATCCCGTAGTCGGCCATGAGCGTGTTCTCGCCCGGTAGCCGATCCCCGTCGCGCAGTTCGCCGGACAGGATCCGGGAGCGGAGACCGTCGGCGATGCGTCGATAGATTGGGGGTTCGTGGGATACCGGGACTTCAGACACGTTTGACCACCCTCTGTCACCAACCCGTTTGGCGTCTCCAGAGAACTTGCCCCGTCTTGTCCACGATCGCACAGATACGAGGCATGGTCGCGAGCTTCTTTTGAGCGAATCATGCCCGTGTGGTGAAGTCGGCGGGGTTTCAGCGGGCCGTTACCTTGGAACGGTCCCGGCCGCTACTCGGCTCGCCCACCAGCGGCGAGTAATCAGCGCGGCGAGCACGGCTCCCGCGGTGTTGACGATCACGTCGTCGATGGAGGAGAGGCGGCCCAGCCGCAGGCCGTACTGGAGGGCCTCCACGGTCATCGAGGCGACGGCCGCGACGGCGGCGACGCGAGTGGTCGACGCCAGCCGCGCGGTGCGTACGGGCAGCAGCGCGCCGAGCGCCGCGAAAACCAGCAGGTTGCCTCCCACCTGCACCAACACGGTCTCCCAAGAGGCGCTGAGCACGTCGGCGAGGTCCATGAACGGCACGAGGCTGACTCCGCTCTGACCGCTTGCCGGGGTGAGGATCATCCACACCCAGGGGGCGGTTCCGACGGCGATCCCGATGTCGGCCAGGGCGGTGCGCACGGGTGCCGGGTGGCCCGCTCGGGCGCGGTGACGGGCGAGGAGCAAGATTGCCAGTACGGCCAAGGGCAGCGCAAAGGTACCAGCAATAATGACGGTTCCCCACAAATCCCACGTCCGAGCCATCGGACCATGATGGCGGCCGTCCCGAGGTACGGGAAGCTGTCCTTCCGGCTAGGTGCCGACGGGCGCGCGGGGAGGCGCCCACGGGCCGCGCGGATGGGTGGTCAGCTCCGGACCGGCGTCCACGGGCCGCGCGGGTGGGTGGTCAGCTCCGGACCTACGAGCGCGCGGGCAGGTGCTCGGCGAGGAAGGCGAGCGCCACCTGCCAGGCTCGCGCGGCGGGTTCCGGCTGGTGGAACATCGGCGACTCGCTGTTGTGGAAGGCGTGCCCGGCCTCCTCCTCGACGTGCATGAGCACATTGGCCCGGCCCGCCGCGGCCTGCTCGACCGTGGCCACCTGCTCGCGCGGGATGTACGGATCGCTGCCGCCGAACACCAGCAGCAGGGGCGAGCCGATGCGCTCCACCAGCCCGGCTGCCTCGGGCACGGCCGAGCCGTAGAAGGACAGCACGGCGTCGAGCTCGGTCTGGGTGGCCAGCATGAACGCGAGCGAGCCGCCCAGGCAGAACCCGAGCGCCCCGCAGCCGCCGCTCACCTCCGGCAGCTCGCGCAGGCGGGCGAGGGTGAGCGCGCAGTCGGCCACGGCCTGCGGGACGTCGAAACGCCCGGCCAGTTCGATCGAGGCGGCCGTGCCCTCGGGAGTGTGCTCGCCGATCCAGTTGGGCTGGAGCCGCCAGAACAGGTCGGGCGCGGCCACCACGTAGCCGAGGCCGGCCAGCTCCTCCGCCACCTTCGCGATGTACGGCCCCACGCCGTAGATCTCCTGGATGAGCAGGATGCCGGGGCCAGTGCCGCTGTCGGGCAGCCAGACATGGACGTCGAAGGAGCCGTCGTGGGCCGTGATGCGTTCTGTGCGCTTCTGCATGGAGTCCAGGATGGCGATCCGCGGGTGGTTGTGCAGCAAGACGGGCCGGTGTGGCACAGATCGGCTATGTACGGCATGGCGTGTGGAGCCGCCGGAGGAGACGATGTTAGAGACATTCCACGGCCTACCCAAGGAGCAGCCTGATGCAGGACGAATGGTCAGCGGCGGTAGACGCCCGTGCACACGCGGCCGACCGGTTGGCCGAGGCCGCGCGCTCGGTCAAGCCGTGCGCTCCCGTCAGGGACATGGTCAGCACCGCCGATGAGGGCTACGCCGTACAGGAGATCAACACGCGGCGGGCGCTGGAGGCGGGGCGGCGGCTGGTCGGCAGGAAGATCGGCGTTACCAACCGGCTGATGCAGAAGCAGTTCGGCATCGACGAGCCAGACTTCGGCATGCTTTTCGCGGATATGTCGTACCTCGATGGGCTTCCTATCCCGGTGGAGCGGTTCCTGCAGCCGCGGGCCGAGGCGGAGGTCGCGCTGGTGCTCGGCCGCGACCTGGTCGGCGGGCCTTTCACCGCGGCCGAGGTGATCAGGGCGGTGGAGTTCGCGCTGGTCGCCATCGAGATCGCGGACTCCCGCATCGCCGACTGGGACATCACGCTGGCCGACACGGTCGCCGACAACGCCTCCGCGGGCGCGTACGTACTGGGCAACACGCCGGTCTCCCTGATGGGCCTGGACCTGCGGGGGGCCGCGATGACGATGACGCGCGGCGGCCAGGAGGTCTCGACCGGCTCGGGCGCCGCCTGCCTGGGCCATCCGCTCAACGCGGCCGTATGGCTGGCGAGCCGGGTCGGCCGTACCGACCACGCGCTGCGGGCCGGAGATGTGGTGCTGACCGGATCGCTCGGGCCCATCGTGCCGGTCGGGCCGGGCGACGACTTCGAGGCGCACGTCGACGGCCTGGGGTCGGTCCGCGCGGTCTTCTCCTCGTGAAGCCGAGCGGTGGTCTCTTCGTGAAGCCGAGTGGTGGTCTCCTCGTGAAGCCGAGTGGTGGTCTCTTCGTGAAGCCGAGCGGCGTGCGCCTCGTGAAGCCGAGAGCGCTGCCGAGTCCTTTCCAGCCCGGGGCCTGAGGGGAGCGCCGGTGCGCGGGCCACTGCTCGGACTGGTGGTGCTGATGGCGGCGGGCTGCGGTGTCTCGCCCACGCTGGAGACGAAGCCGGATCCCACACTCAAGGTCGGCGCGATCATCTCGCAGACCGGGGTCTACGCCGTGCTCGGCGACGACATGGAGGCGGCCATGCGCCTCTACCTGGAGGAGCACGGCGGCAGGCTGGGCGGCAGACCGGCCGCGCTGGTCGTCGCCGACGACGCGGGCAATCCGGAGAAGGGGCAGCAGCAGGCCAGGTCGTTGATCGCGCGCGAGCGGGTGAGTGTGATCACCGGTCTGCTCGCCTCGCCGGTCGCGGTGTCGGTGGTCAAGGAGGCGGCCGGCACGCCGGTGGTGATCGCGAACGCCGGCGCCGACGAGCTGGGCGGCCCCGGCGTCTTCCGGGTGTCGTTCACCAACCACGCGCACGGCTACGCGGCGGGCAGGTACGCCGCCGAGCGGTACGGCAAGGCGGGAGTCGTGCTGATGGCCTCCGACTACTCGGGGGGCACCGAGACGCTCGACGGCTTCACCGAGGGCTACGGGGTCAAGCCGCTCAAGCGCATCCTCACCCCGTACGGCAAGAGCGCGGATCTGGCGCCCTATCTCAAGAGCATCCCGCCGGACGCCAAGCTCCTGTACGCCTTCTACGCGGGCGGCGAGGCGGTCACGTTCGCCAAGACCTTCAAGCAGCTCGGCTACGACACCAAGATCAACCTGCTGGCCTGCCAGAACCTCGCCGACGAGGACGTGCTGGAAGCCATCGGGGCCGACGCCGAGGGGATGACCAGCGTCGGACTCTACTCACCGGCGCTCACCACCCCCGAGAACGCCGCGTTCGTGGCTGGATGGAAGGCCAAGACGGGCCGGAACCCGTCGGCCGTGGCGCTGCAGAGCTGGGACGCCATGCAGCTCATCGACCGGGCGGCCGCGCTGGGCGGAGACCTGTCCTCGGCGCTCGGCCGGGTGGGCGACCTGGCGAGCCCGCGTGGCACGTTCCGGCTCGACCCCACGACGCACAATCCGGTGCAGAGCTGGTACGTCCGTAAGTATGAGAATGGAATCAACCGGGTAATCGCCACGATTCCCCCAGAAAGGAAGTGATCGCGTGCTGGATCGCGACCGCTGCCTCGCGCTGGACGCCGAGGATCCGCTGCGGGACTTCAGGGATGAGTTCGTGCTGCCCGAGGGCGTCGTCTACCTGGTGGGCAACTCGCTCGGCGCGCTGCCTCGCCGTACCTCCGAACGGGTGCGGCAGGCGGTCGAGGACGAGTGGGGCGGGCAACTCGTCGGCGGGTGGAACCACGCCGGCTGGTACGCCCAGCCGCTCACCACGGGCGACCGGCTGGCCCCGCTCATCGGCGCGGGCCCCGGCCAGGTCGTGGTGGGCAACACCACCTCGATCGCCATTTATCAGGCGGTAGCGGCCGCGACGCGGCTCCGGCCCGACCGGCGGGTGATCGTCTCCGACGTACGGAACTTCCCCACCGACCACTACATGGTCCAAGGGCTGGCCAGGACACTGGGCGGCTACGAGGTCCGCGACTTCGCCGAGGGACGGTTCGACGACGCGGCCGTGGTGCTGCTGTCCGAGGTCGACTACCGCACCGGCGCCCGCCACGACGTGCCCGCAGTGACCGCGCGGGTGCACGCGGCGGGGGCGCTGATGGTGTGGGACCTGTGCCACAGTGTCGGGGCCATGGAGGTGGACATCTCGATGGCCGATTTCGCGGTCGGCTGCACGTACAAGTACCTCAACGCGGGTCCCGGCGCGCCCGCGTTCCTCTACGTGAACCCGCGCCACCAGGCCGCCGCCGAGAACATCCTGTCCGGCTGGAACGGTCACGCGGAGCCGTTCGCGTTCGAGCCGGACTTCCGGCCGGCCGAGGGGATCAGGAGGTTCGCGGTCGGCACGCCGCACGTGCTGGCGTTCGCGGCGCTGGAGGCGGCGCTAGACGTGTGGGAGCGGGTGCCGATGCGTCAGGTCCGGGCCAAGAGCGTCGCGCTGACCTCGCTCTTCATCGACCTGGTCGGCGACGCCCTGGAGCTGGCCTCGCCGCGCGAGCCCGCCGAGCGGGGCAGCCAGGTCAGCTTCTACCACCCCGACGGCTATCCGGTGATGCGCGCGCTCATCGACCGGGGCGTGCACGGCGACTTCCGCGCACCCGACATCCTCCGCTTCGGCTTCGCGCCGCTGTACACCCGGTTCGTGGACGTGTACGACGCCGCCGCCGTCCTGGCCGAGGTGCTGGGCAAGGAGCTCTGGCGAGAGGAGAGGTACGCCCAGCGGCTCGCGGTCACCTGAGCCGGGTGGGGTGAACGCGGGTGATCAGGTCTCGTCGTCGAGTAGCTTGATCGCCCGCTTCGGCGCGATCGCCCGGTAGCTCTCCTCGACCCAGTCGAGCAGCACCTCCGTCTCGGGCAGCTCGGCCAGGAACGGCACCGACACCCACCCGGCCTTGCCCAGCCCGTAGCCACTGGGTGCGGCCCCCTCGACGGTCAGCGCGTGGCCGCGCGCCTCGGACAGCAGCTTCACGGTGAAGGACGGGTCCCACTTCTCGGTCCGCTCGTCCATGCCGAGGAAGACGAACACCTTCTTGTTCACCTTCACCACCGTCTCACCCCACGGATGATCCTCGTGCGTCTCCGGCAGCCCGAGCGCGAAGACCCGCAGCTGCTCCCGTACGTCATGCCAGTCATCCATGCTCACGGACGCTACCCAACGCGCCGGAACTCGGCCAGCTTGGCGTCGATCCGGTCCCTGATCAGGTCGCGAGCCTCCATGCGCGGCACCCCCGACATGAGCAGCCGGTCATAGTCGGTGTCGAGGTGGCGGATCGAGGCCACCACGGCCAGCGTGATCGCGTTCTCGTCGAGCGCCCTGGCCGCCGCCGTGCGCCCGACCCGGCCGCTGCCGCGCTGACCGGCGTGGGCGGCCACCTCCTGGGCCCGCGCGGGCGGGCAGCCGGGGAAGAGCCTGGCGATCTCGGCCGCCATCCGCGCCTGGTATTCGACGTCCTGGTCCGCCCGGCGCTCCCGGTCGCGCTCACGGCGGCGCAGCCGCACCTCCTCGTCGGCCAGGCACCGCTCCTCCGCCGCCGCCATCGCGTGCTCCTCGACCAGCAGCCCCTGGCGCTGGTAGACCTTGCGCCGCCGGTTGTACTGGACGACCACCGCCGACAGGCCGCTCTCCTGCTTCGCCCGGCGGCTGAGGGCCGCGTTGCCCGACGGCAGGAAGACCAGGTGGTCCATGTCCGCGCAGGTCAGGCAGTGGGACTCGTCCTCCTCCATGATCAGGTAAGGGCCCGTGTCGCCGCAGGTCGCGCACGTCCAGGCGTTGAGCGGGGCCACCACCACCAGGTCGGGCGCCTTGCTCTGCCGCTCGGTGAGTTGCCGCACCCGGGCCTCGCTGAGGTCGGGGGAGAGCCAATGGACGCGGAACACCTCCTGCCCGTGGTCGGCGGTGAAGCGCAGCTCGCGGCGGTCGCGGCTGCCGGAGACGTAGGGGGTCTCCACCGGCCGCAGCCCCTTGGCGGTCGCCCAGTCCTTCAGCAGCGCGGCGGCCGTGAGCAGCCGGTCGTCGTCGACGGGCGCGAGCTCGGCCAGCGTGGCCGCGCGGCCCTGCCGCCAGGTGTCGACGTGCCGCGAGTGCACCCAGCGCAGGCCGGTCACCACGTCGATGAAGGTCACGTACTTGCGGCCGGCCAGCGCGATCTCGGCGGCGTCCGCGACCCTGCGGGCCAGGTTCGGCTTGCTCATCGCCCCAGTCTCCCGCGCCTTTGCCGGGAGATGGCCCGGTCGGACGCATTCCTCGTGCCGGTCCCGGTAAGTAGTCAGGCGGATCTGGATATGTGGGGATCTGGATATGTGGGGATTCGGATATGGGGGAAATCGTGCGCTGGCTCTGGCTCGCCGTGCTCGTGTTCCTCACCGCGTGCGGGCCGACCGGGCAGGGCCCGCTGCCGCTCGTGAGGGGGTCCTTCGGCGCCAGACCGGTCATCACGATCCCGGACGGCGAGCCGGATCCCCTGCCGCGGGTGACGGTGCTGTCGGCGGGCAGCGGGCGGCCGACCATGCCGGGTGACGTGGTGCTGGCGGACGTGGAGGTCCGCCGGTGGTCAGGCAACCTGCCGTACGCGAACACGTACGACGCCCATCAGCCCGCCAGGGTCGTCTTCGACGGGCGGCACGTACCGGAATCCTGGCGCGAGGCGCTCATCGGCCGGCCGGCGGGCAGCCGGGTCATGCTCGTCGGTCCCGCGGCCCTCTCATACGGCCCCGGGCCGCCGCTCGGCGGGACGCGCCCGGCCGAGACACTGGTGCTGGTCTTCGACATCCTGGGCGGCTACCCGCCGGACGCGCGCCTGGTCGGGCGGGCCCTGCCGGACGTGCCCGACGACCGCTCGCCCCGCGTCCTCATCGGCGGCTCCGGCCCCTCGGTGCGGGCGGGCGCGAAGGTCGTCGTCCAGTACGTCGCGGTGGAGTGGCCGGGCCGCCGGGTCGTCGACTCGTCATACCTGCGCGGCGGCCCCAGCGCCTTCACGCTCGTGCCGGAGGCGGCGCCGCCCGGCTGGGTGGCCGGTCTGGCCGGCCAGCGTGTGGGCGCCCGCGTCGCCTTCCCCGCCGAGGCGGGCCGCCCCCTGCTGTATGTCGTCGACATCCTCGACGTGCTCGACCCCGCGTGACCCCGATCGACGTGCCTCGAATCCGAGTAACCCACGTGCCCCCAACCCCAAATAAAACGGCCCTGACACCGGAGGGGATGTCAGGGCCGTCGCACTTCGGCCGAGGAGGGTCAGCCGCAGTGCTCGGAAGGGCTCTCGTAGCTCGCCGTGCCGACCTTGCCGCCCCACTTCACGCACTTGTTGTCCGCGGCGGCCCTGACGGGACCCGCGTAGTAGGTGAAGCTGCCGGAGTCGGTGATCCGGGTCTTGCCGGACACCTCCAGGAAGGCGCTGGCCGCGCTGGCCTTGCCGAGCGACGTCTTCTTCAGCGTGGCGACGCAGTTGTTGGCGTTGGTGCTGTTGTAGAGCAGGTAGACCGTGCCCGAGGTGCCGAGGGCCTGCGAGTCGATCACCTTGTAGCCGGTGCCGCAGACCTTCTCCGGCGTGTACGGGTTGGTGCCGCCGCCGGAGCCGCCGCCGACGTAGCTCATGTACTTGTTCCAGTCCCAGTGCGAACCGGGGTCGGTGTGGTCCGAGCCGGGCACCTCGACGTGGCCGATGATGTGGCTGCGGTCCTTCGGAATGCCGTACCGGTCGGCGATGTTCCTGGTCAGCGCGGCCGACGAGCGGTACATCTGGTCGGTGAACCACGAGGCGTCGTTGATGAAGCCCTCGTGCTCGATGCCGACCGACCGGTGGTTGTAGGAGCTGACACCGGCGTGGAAGGCGCGGTTCTTCTCCCGCACCATCTGCGTGATCTGACCGTCGGAGGAGCGCACCACGTAGTGGGCCGACACCTTGGCGGCGGAGTTCTGGAACCACGAGATCGTGCCCGCGTACGAGCCCTGGGTCACGTGGATGATGATCCGGTCGATCTTCTCGTCGGTCGGCCGGTTGGACACGGCGTAGTTCGACGAGCTGGCGGCGGCCCACAGGGCGCCGGGATAGTCGGTGGCGGCCGCGAGCTGACGCGGGTCCGCGTCGTCGTACTTGCCGCGGTCCGGCTCGACGACCTTCGCGGCCACCTTCACGCCCGCGGTGTCGACGCCGTTGGCCAGCACCTCGTAGACGGCGTCGGCGTAGATCCGGGCGGTGCTCGCGTTGGCCGCGCCGCCGTACGCGGCGACCGCTTCGTACCACTTGGCGGGGTCCTTGCGCTCGGCCGCGGTCAAGCCGAGCTTGTCGGCCTTGGCGCGCAGTACGGCGGCGCCGCCGAGCACGTTGGCCGCGTCGTCGGTCTTGAGCTTCGCCGCGGTCTGGGACGTGATCTTGGCCGCGTCCTCCAGGGCGTGCGAGGAGGGGTTGCTGACCAGGTGCATCACGCCGTAGCCGCCGCTGGCGCTGGGCTCGCCGCCGTGACCGTCGAGGTGCGTCTCGGCGTAGCCGAGCGCGACCAGCAGGTCACGCGGCACCTCGTAGGCGGCGGCGGCCTTGTCGAAGGCGGCCGGGAGAGCGACGACGGTCGCCTGGGCGGCGGTCGCCTGGGCGGTGCCCACCAGGGCCGCCTGCTGGGCGCCCACGATGAGCACACCGGCCAAGAGAAGCTTCTTCATCATGATCAAGACCCGCAATGCTCGGAGGGACTGTTCTATGCGCTGACACCGGCCTGGCCGCCCCACTTGACGCAATGGCCGGCCGCCGCAGCCGGTCACCGGGCCCGCGTAGTAGGCGAAGTTGCCGGAGTGGTGATCCTTTCGAAGGGGATCTGTGTGACCAGGGTCGGCATTCGCCGCACAAGAATCGTCCAGAACCGATACAAAAGGTGGTCAGGCCTCTAAAGAGGAGCTGATGCGTCATGTCGGTCACCTTTCATGTTCTTGGGCCGTTGGAAGTCCGATCGTCGGGACGGTCCGTACGGATCTCCGGCAAGAAGCCGAGGATCCTGCTAGCCACGTTGTTGCTGGACAGCGGCCGTATCGTCGGCGCCGACCAGCTGGTCGAGGTGCTCTGGCCCGATCGCCCACCACGCTCCGCACAGGCGAACTTACGCACGTATGTCAGCTCCTTACGGACAGACCTCGGTGCCGAGTACCTACGCGGCGACGGCTCCGGCTACGCCATCGACATACCGGACGGCGCGCTGGACCTGCTGGCGTTCGAGGAGCTGGTCGCGCAGGCCCGTTTCGCCGACGCGCTCGCGCTCTGGCGCGGGGCGCCGCTGGCCGACCTTCCGGGCAGCCCGCTCTGGGACCGCCGCCTCGAACCGCTCAACGAGGTACGGTTACGCGCCGCCGAAGAGCTGATCGGCCAGCGGATCGAGAGTGGCGACCACGCCGGGGCGATCACCCAGCTGCGCGGGCTGCTGGTGGAGCACCCCTACCGGGAAGACCTGTGGAGCCGTCTCGTCCTGGCGCTGAACCGGGCCGGCCGCAAGGCCGAAGCGCTGCGGGCCTACGCCACGATCCGCGCCCAGCTGGTGGACGAGCTCGGCGTGGAACCGGGCGCCGACCTGCGTCGCGCCCACGAGTCGATCCTGGCCGACGAGGCCCCGCCGGTCGCGCCCCGGCAGCTCCCGCCGGACCTGCCCGACTTCACCGGCCGGGCCGACGAGCTGGCCCTGCTGGCCAAGCCCTTCTCCATCGCGGTCGTCTCCGGTTCGCCGGGGGCCGGGAAATCGGCGCTGGCCGTACACGCCGCCCATGGCCTGCGGGACGCCTTCCCCGGCGGGCAGCTCTACCTCGAACTCGACGGCAGAGAGTCGGCCGACCTGCTGGCCGAGGCGCTCCGGGCACTCGGCGTGGAGACGCCGCCGCCGACTGTCCACGAGCGCTCGGCGCTGTTTCGGTCGCTGCTATCCAAGCAATCGATGCTCGTGCTGCTGGACGACGCGCTCGACGCCGCCCAGGTACGGCCGCTGCTGCCCGGGAACGACTGCGCCGTCATCGTGACCAGTCGGCGCCGGATCACGGAGTTACCCGGCTCGATCCAGGTCGACCTCGGAGAGCTGTCCGCGCACGACGCGCTGACGCTACTCGGCAGGATCATCGGCATGGATAGGGTGTCCCGCGAGCATGAGGCGGCCCTGGCGATCGTGGAGGCGTGCGGGCGCCTGCCGGTGGCCGTGCGCAGCGCCGGATCGCGGCTGGCGGGCCGGCCGGGCTGGTCGCTCTCGGTGCTCAGACAGCGACTGGACGACGACCGGCTGAGCGAGCTGAAAGAGGTACGGGTCTGCCTCGACCGCAGTTACCGCCACCTGCCCGACGACGCCGCCCGTACGCTGGGCACGCTCGGCCTCCTGGGCGCGGTGGCCCAGCCCGGCTGGGTGATCGACGCCGCACTCGACAGGCACCGCGCCGACGACGTCACCGACCTGCTGGTGGACGTCAACCTGCTGGAGCTGGTCGGCACCGACCCGGTGGGCCAGCCGCGTTACCGGGTGCCTGATCTGATCCGCCGCCATGCGCTCGAACGTGGCTCCGACCGTAGCGGCCTGACCAGGGTGCTCGCCGCCTGGACCGCGACCACCGAGCACGCCATGGCCCGGCTGCCCACCACCGTCTTCAGCCTCACCGCCGCCCGGGCGCCGCGCTGGCGGCTGCCCGAGCAGACGCTCGACCGCCTGACCTCCGACCCGCTGGGGTGGTTCGAGGCCGAGCACGAGACGCTGGTCGGGGCCGTGAGCGTCGCCGCGGAGGCCGGGCTGGCCGAGTCGGCCTGGGGGCTGGCCGCCGCGATGGTCCCCTACTTGGATCTGCACTGCCATCTCGACACGTGGGAGCGTACCCACACCGTCGCCCTCGGTGCCGCCCGCGCGTCCGGCGACACCTACGGAGAGGCCGCCATGCTGCGCGGCCTGGCCCAGGTCTCCCTCTACCAGGACCGGTACGAGGAGGCCGTCGAGGACTTCACCCGATCCCGCCGGCTCTTCCACGACATCGGCGACCTGCGGGCGGAGGCTACCTCGATCTGCGGGCTCGGCGCGGTGAGCCAGTTCAGGGGCAGGCACGCCCAGTCGCTCGGGCACTTCAAGCGCGCCCTGGCCATGTTCCTGGCGGCGGACGACCCGCACGGCGAGGCCTTCGCCAGGCAGGCCATCGGCCGGGTCTGCCTCAAGTCGGGCGACCTGGCCCTGGCGTCGGAATCCCTGGGTCAGGCCATGCGGCTGGCTCAGGAGCTCGGCGACGCCCACCGCGAGGGCTGCGTCTGCCTGCAGATGGGCAACCTGCACAAGGCCATGTCCTTCCACCGGCACGCGCTCGACATCTTCGAGTCGCTCGGAGACCGGCACTGCGGCGCGTACGCCCTCCAGAGCCTTGCCGGGCTGCAGGCGGCCCGTGGGGAGTGGGCGCCGGCCTCCGCAGGGCTTGAGCGGTCACTGGAGATCTTCCAGGAACTCGGCGACCGGAGCGGGGAGGCGTCGAGCACGCAGATGCTGGGCGAGGTGCACCACTCGGCCGGGCGCACCGGGCTGGCACTCGACTATCTCAACCACGCCACCGTGCTGCGCCGCAGCCTGCCCGCCTAGCCCCGCGGGTCCAGGTCGGCGCGGATCATGCTGTACATCACGCCGTCATGCCACTCGCCTGCGCGGAAGCCGGCTCCGCGCAGAACGCCCTCCCGGGTGAACCCGGCCTTCTCCAGCGCCCGCTGCTCGCCCAGGTTGCTGATCTCGGTCGTCGCCTGGACCCGGTTGACCGGCGAATGGTCGAACAGGTAGCGCACCAGGAGCCGCTGAGCCCGCGTGCCGTGACCCTTGCCGCGGAACTCGGGCGCCACGATGATCCCCATCTCCCAGCAGTAGGCGACCCTGGAGGTCACCTGCTTGCTCCAGGTCATCAAGCCCACGCGGTCATCGCCCTCGGCGATCAGCAGCGTGCCACCGTCGTCGCCGAGCATCCCGTTGTCCTCCCAGCGTCGGCGGAGGAGGTGGGGGTCCTGCCAGCCATACCACTGATGGAGGCCAGTGCTCGCCGGGTCGCTGATCAGCCGGTTGAGGAAGGGCAGATCGTCCTCGGTGACGGGACGAAGCTCACTCGTCATGATCCAGACACTATGCGACGGACAAATCGCTTGAGGCGGGATCGCTGCGGCATTCCAGCCAGCGCCTCAAGGGACTCGGCCGCGCTCGGGCGCTTGGCGGGAGAGTGGTCCAGCATCCGGCGCACCACGTCGGGAACGTCGGGACCCTGGGTGTCGGCGCTGGTCGGCAGCTCGCCGGTGAGCAGCTGGTAGGCGATCACCCCGGCCGCGTAGACGTCGGAGGCGGCCGTCATCATCTCGGGCCGCTCATGGCACTCGGGGGCCACATAGTGGGCGTCGAGCACGTTGCCCAGCTCGTGGGCGACCGTGTAGTTGCGCGCCCCGGGCTTGGCGTAGTCGAACCCCGTCAGCACCGCGTGCCCGTCGGTCACCAGCACGCAGGCCGGGGTCAGGGCCCGGTGGATGACGCCGTGGGCGTGCGCGTGGGCCAGGCCGCGCAGCATGTCCTGGATCACGCCGAGCCGTACGCCGGTGCCCAGGCGCAGGTGCAGCGCCTCGCCGTGCACGTCGTCGAGCACCAGCACGAACCGGCTCTCGTCGTCGATGGCGAAGAAGTCACGCGAGCGCACCACGCACGGGTGCGGCGGGATGCGGGCCAGCGTCTGGTAGGCGTTGGCGATCCGTTGCCGCTCGGCCGCCCGCGACGCCTGGTCGGCCAGCGGGTCGGCCTGGTAGACCCGGAGCAGCACGGTCTCACTGCCGGGCAGCGTCGCGTTGAAGGCCCGGTATTCGGTCACCTTCGCGTCACCGCCGAGCTGCTCCTCGACCTCCCAGTTGCCGAACCTGGGCGGCGCGGTGCTGCGGCGTACGGTCTGGTTGAGCGAGTCGAGTATCCCGGTGAGGTACGGCTTGATGCGGTGACTGCACCCGCGCCTGACCCGCGAGACATCGCTCAGCGTGGCCAGCAGCCCGTCGAGGGTGGTGACGTTGACCGCGTCGCGCCCGGCCGGGTCGACGAGCTCGGCGTCGGGCGAGGTGAGGACCACGAGGCTGTCGACGTAGACACGCTCCAGCCGCGTGTCCTTGGAGACCAGCAGCCCTTTCAGCGCCTTGGCGATGCCCCGCAGCTTCGTCACGGGAGAGCCGAACGCCTCCCTGCGCGGCGGGAACCAGCGCGTGCCCGACACCTCGATCCGGCCACGGGTGCCCTTGACGTCGACGACGACCAGCGAGTGGCCGGTCAGCACGAGCAGGTCCACCTCGAAGACGTCCTCGCCGCGCGGGAGCTCGACGTTGTGCAGCAACAGCCAGTCGGCGGGCGCGTGGTCGCGCAGGAACGAGATCACCCGACGCTCGGCGTCGTTGACCGGACGTCCCCCTCCGACGATCTCTGCCATGGGCTAATCCTCCCACGTTCCAGCTAGCCGTTCTGTGGACGGTTCAACGAACCGCAGTCAGAAGTAGCAGTGCCGGGACGCTTTTCGGGGGCCGCTGCGCGCATAGCCGTGCCGGGCGGGTTCAGCGGGCCGTCGCCAGGATGACGCCGGAGCCGTGCGCCAGCTCGACCGCGACCAGCCGGTCGTGGTTCAGCAGGGTCTGTCGCACACTCTCCTGCCGGCGGACGAACTCCTCGTCCCAGGCCACCCCGGGAAGAGGCACCATGTCGTCCACCAGCAGCACGCCACGGGGGTTGAGCGCGGAGATCGTCCGTTCGAGCCCCACCTGCTTGCCCGCACGCGCGTCGGCGAAGATCAGGTCGAACGTGCCCAGCCCGGCCAGCACCTCCAGCGCGTCGCCGACGCGCGGGTCGACGAACTCCGGCTAGCCCTGCGCCGCGAGCCCGGCCCGTTCGGGGTCGCTCTCGATCGTCGTCACCGTGACGTCGGTCCTCGGCCAGAGCCCGCTGACCAGCCACCCGACCCCCACCCCCAGCCCGGTGCCCATCTCCAGGATCCGGCCATCGTCCGGCACCCGGGCGGCCAGTACGGCGAGCAGCCGCCCGACGTCCGGGTCGCAGGAGTAGTCGAACCCGGCCGCTTCCGCCCGCTCATGGGCCACGCGCACGAGTTCCGGCAGATCAGCATTCATGACCATTTTCTAGCGCATCTGCCCCGCCGCTGTGGGCGCGGACTTATCGCACCCACCCTGCGGATTTGCGCGGGATTTGTCGCACCCGCCCCCGCGGCTTGAGCACGGACAGCGTGGTGGCGCTCAGCAGCATGGCCAGCTGGCCGCCCAGTACCGCGACCTGTCCCCACTGACGGCCCCCGGCGGGCCGCGTCACGCCCTCGGTCGCGGCGGCCATCCCCTCGGGGTCGAACAGGAACATGCCGAGGCAGATGACCGACACCAGAAGCACCAGCTTGGCCAGCACCCAGTAGTGGCGGGCCAGTCCCCAGTGACTGGTCAGGCCGAGCGTGATGCCGGTGGCCAGCGCGGTGAGGCTGAGCGGGATGCCGCCCGCGAACACCAGGCTCGGCATCAGCCGGTAGGCCGCGTGGGCGAGCCCGAGATCGTCCGTCACCGTCGCCACGGTGTTCAGCACGACGAGCCCCCACACCTCGCCGAGCAGCGCGACCGAGGCGATGACGTGAACGACGAGCGCTCCCTTGCGTACGCGCGGCTTAATGACCCGATCTGTTATCCCGACCACCGTTCGACCTCCGGACTCGCGGACTCCGGGCCATCCTGATCGATGGATTCGTCCCGGACGTCCCACCACGGGCGGTGGCCGCGCTACACCGTTCGGTGTAGTGGTGCCAAGCCCGGGGTGATCCTTGCTAAACCGGCCCGCGCGATAAGCCAATCATTCTCGATGTGCGGATAAATGAAACTCGTTTTACCGTGTACGACGCAAGCGCATATGCCCTTCACCGGCCAGTGGGTTCGGAAAGGCGAATGCCAAGAAAACGAGGCGCCTCCTTGACCGCGAGCAGGCGTTTTTGGGTTGCGACATCGATCGGCGACCGCGATTGTTATTGGCGGCACCTTCACAGCCCTGCACAAACGACTAAGGCGCCGGGAATTCCGCGCCCATCAAACGGAGGAAACAAACATGATCCGTCGCATTCTCGCCGGTGCAGCCATCGCGGGCGCCGCTCTCGGCTTCTGCGTCTCCGCGGCTTCGGCCGACGTCGGCCCGAACCCCTTCCACAGCGGCCCGTCCATTCTGGGCCAGGCCAGCATCCTGGACAGCCTCACCGGGGTGAGCGACGCGGCCAAGTACACGAACGTTCCGGTCACCGCGAACCTGCAGGACGTCAACGTGCTGAACAACAACCACTGACACCCATCGCCGCATAGGCGGGAAGGTACGCTCCCGGCTCCACGGCCACATGCCGTAGGGCTGCCGGCCGCACCTTCCGCCGGATCGACACTTGTGCGATCCGCTTGAACCATCTCCGTGGATTCTCGCGAGGCCACGGAATCCGCTCGGTGCGCACCGAGACGGAACGCCGAGCGGCCCGGGTCACGATCGCGATCACGACCCGGGCCGCGAGGTGCTCTCCTTCCGCCCGCCACTGGAATGCCCGCTCCTAGCGGAATGTCTGTGCCTGCCGCTGGTACGCCCGCCCTTGGCGGAGTGCCCGCCTCTGGCGGAATGTCCGTGCCTGCCGCTGGAATGCCCGCGCCTGGCGGAACGCGCGCCCTTGGAAGGTCCGCTGGTGGAACGCGCGCTGTCGGATTGCGCGCTGCTGGGACGCCCACTGCTGGGACGTGCGCTGTCGGAACCCGCACTGCTGGGCCCCGCACTGTCGGAACCCGCACTGTCGGGACCCGCACTGTGGGGACCCGCACTGCTGGGACGTGCGCTGTCGGGACCCGCACTGTCGGGACCCGCACTGCTGGGACGTGCGCTGTCGGAATGGACGGTCCCGGGTCGGATCACCCCCATGAAATGCGGCTTGTTCAGCGGGTCGAGGCGGACGACCTCCCCGGTGAACGGGGCGTCGACGATCTGCGTGCCGTTCACGGCCAGCCCCACGTGCTCTGGTCCCTGGCGCCGCGGTTTGCTGTCGTAGAAGACGAGGTCCCCTGGTGCGACCTGCTTCTTGGGCACCCTGGCCCCTGACCGCCACTGCTCGTGCGTCGTCGTGCCGATCGAGACGCCCGCGCTCGCCCAGGCGTACTCCGTGAGGCCCGAGCAGTCGAAGCCCTTGGTCTTCTTGCCGTGCCCGATGCCGTACCCGGGGCCCTGGGGCCCGCCACCGCCCCACGAATAGGGGACGCCGAGCATCCCCAGAGCGGCCCGCACGGCGACGCCACCGGCCGCCGCACCACCGGCCGCCGCGCCACCGGCCGCCGCGCCACCGGCCGCGCCACCGGTCACTGCGCGGCCAGTCACCGCCGCCTGCGTGCAGCGTCCGGCGCCCTTCTCGCACGCCAGCCGGACGCCGGCCGTCGGGGTGCCGGAGTCCGGCGTCGCGAGCGAGCCGTACGCCAGGACCGTCAGCAGCAGGGCCCGTTTCACGTTCACTCCAGGGAGCGTTCCTCATCCCCTTTAGGACTAAAACACTCTTTAGCCAGGCAGGGCCCACATATGGCTATAAGCTGAAGTTTGTCCACAAGATGATATGCCGATAAATCCTGGCCAATTGGGACATGGACATCTGGTGCAAATAGTGATCAGGTGCTAAAGAATTTGAATAGAAGGCTTGCTTCAGAGTTATTCGCGAGCGAGATGGAAATTCGTCGGGATGGTTATTTGTGCGGCGCGTTGATAATGCCCTCGTCTCGACAGTTCTCCGGCTGCGTGAACAGGTTGATCAATGTCTCCAATGGGCGGTCCAACGCTGCGGTGATTGCGTCGCCGGGCGATTCTAGATCGGCCACGCGCACCGCGCGACCTTCCGCCCGGAGATCCAGACGGTCGCGCGGTCGCTGGTACGAGTATCGGGCGGCGGAAGATCCAGTTGCCGCATGGTTCATGACTTCGCTGTAATACGTCCATATTTTCGTGCATATCAGGTGGTGAAACATACTTCGTGTAATGTGAGACCGGGTTCGTGTCGACGACAACCCCCATGCGTGAGGTCTGATTGGGGGGGTGCGATGACTGTGAACGGCGAGGCGGCCGAAACGTCGGAGCGCCTGCTGTACGAGGACGACCAGCTGCGCATCTCCCTGCGGGCCAGGTGCGAGGTTCCGGCGCTGGCACTGCGTGGCGAGATCGACATCACCAACAGCTGCGCCCTCGCCCGGACCCTGGCCGCCGCCCGCGAGGGCGAGAGGCACATCATCGTCGACACCGGCGAGCTCACCTTCGTCGATCTGTCCGGCCTGCGCGTGCTGGCCATGCCGATGCTCGACCCCGCCGACCGTTGGATACGCCTGCGTAACCTCACCCCGTTCCAGCGACATATCCTGAAGTTGCTGGGATGGCACTGAAAACACACCGCAGACGCCGCATCAGATGATCATCGCCGCCGAGGTGCCCAGGCCGGTCGGGCCACCCAGCCGCCACTCGGGCGGCCGGTGGTGGCGGCGTAGCGACGCCTCGTCATAGCGCCGGCAGTCGCGATGCCACCTGAGGATGCCCGCCATCCAGTCGCGCAGCTCCGCCACGTAGCCGTTCAAGGCCGCGCGTGCCTCCTCGTCCAGCCGGTAGTCGTCGTACATGACCGGGAACTCGTGCGCGAAGACGTGCTCGAACTCCTTCATCCGGGACGTCATCAGGTCGGAGACGATGTCGAGCGCCGCCGGGTAGTCACAGCCGAAGAAGTTCTGGACGACCAGCACGCCGTTGTGCAGCTCACCCTCGAACTCGATCTCCTTCTGGTAGGAGAAGACGTCGTTGAGCAGAGTGGCGTAGTCGGAGGCCGCGCGCTCCAGCGAGATCATCGGCCCGGCCCGATAGACCTCCTCAGGGATCTCCTTCTCGCGGGCCAAGCGGCACAGGCTCATGGTCAGGTCGGAGCCGAAGGTCAGCCGCCGCATCTCGATGTAGTCGACGGGGTCGGGCACCCGGTTCAGCAGCTGGTTGTCCAGCTCCCACAGCCAGGACAGGCACATGTCCTCGATGGCCGCGCGGAACCTGCGCTGTGCGGCCATGCTCATCGGCGCCGCCGTACGGGTCCAGAGATCGGACAGACCACGCTCCAGGGCGGTCATCGGCGCCGGGGGAGCCGAGCCGTCGAGCGGCATGAAGGCGCCGAACCGGCCGACGGTGGCGCGGGCGGCGGCCAGGTTGCGGGACCGGCCGAAGACGGCGGGGAAGTAGTCGTCCCCGTACGTCCCCCACGCCAGCCAGGCCGAGGCCAGATCCAGCTCCTCCAGGGTCCCGTCGGGATGGAGGCCGGAGGCGCACAGCGCCAGGTCGTAGTCGACGAGCTTCTCCTCGTCCCAGACGGCCGAGCCGGTGACGCCCGGCTGCCCTTCGAGTATCCCCATCGCGCGCGCCCAGGCGACCAGGTTCAGGCGGGCGGCCTCCAGGTGGGGCGAGCTGCTGACCTTGAACGGCATGTAGAAGTCGGGGATCCGCGACGGGCCGACGGGCGTGTGCGGGACGTGGGTGAAGCTGCGGATCCGCTTCGCGCCGAGCAGGTCGACGATCGAGGTCGTGCCCAGCGGTCTGCGGGTCGCGCGCTCGTTCATGTAGCGGCTGGAGGCCATGTGCCATTCGTGGCCGCCCGACTGCCAGTCCTGCAGCCCCTTGACGTAGGCCAGCACGCCCGCGCAGGAGAGCGGGTCGAGACCCTGCTCGACGAAGAGCGGACCCAGCTCGGTGAACACGGTGTGCTCGAACTGCTGCAGCCGCGAGGTGAGCAGGTCGTTGACCGCGTCGGCGGCCTCCTGCGTGGTACAGCCGAGGAACTTCTCCAGCACCAGGACGCAGTTGCTCAGCTCGCCCTCCTCCTGGGTCTCCCGCTGGTAGGAGAACAGGTCGTTACGCAGGTGCACCGCGTCGGCGAAGGCGTCGCGCAGCACCCGCATCGGCCGGGAGCCGGCGATGCGCGCCGGGACCTCGGCCCCCACGGCGTGCTCGACCAGCCCGGCCGACCATGGCGCCCCGCCGACCTTGCGCCGCATCTCGATGTACTCGATCGGATTGGGCACCCGGCCCGCGTTGATGTTGGACAGCTCCCAGAGCGACTCGTTCAGCAGGTTGCGGGTGCTCTCGGCGAAGCGCTCCCGCCAGGCGAGCGACCTGGCGGGGACCGTACGGGCCCACAGGTCGGCCAGCCCCGCCTCGACCGGGTTGGTCGGCTCCGGCGTCGCGCACGACAGGTCCATCGGCATGAAGGCGGGCAGCCGGTCCAGGTAGCGCTTGCCGCCCTCACGGTCGTGGCCGCGTTTGAAGGCCTCCAGGAAGTGGTCGTCGAAGAAGAAGACCCAGACGTACCAGTCGGTGATCAGCGAGAGCTCGGCGCCGTCACAGTCGGGATGGGTGTAGCCGCACAGCAGGGCGTAGTCGTGGGCGTCGAGGTCGGCCTGCTCCCAGATGCCCGAGCCCTCCAGCATGCCCATGCCGCGCGCCCACTGCCTGGACTGCGTACGCGCCTCCTCGACGTGGGGGTTGAGGCGGGCCGGATACGGAACGTAGAAGTCCGGCAGCTCGAATGGCTGGGCCACCGGCCGGTCCGTCCCCTCCCCATCGACGGAACCACACTCGACAGAACGCGTCATCAGCCCATCACCTCGACGTTCTCGAGCATGCCCAGCGCGTCGGGCAGCAGGACCGCGGCCGAGTAGTAGGCACTGACCAGGTAGGACATGATCCCCTTCCCGTCGATACCGGCCAGGCGGACACTGAGCCCCGGTTGGTACTCATCCGGGATGCCGGTCTGGTGCAGGCCGACGACGCCCGAGTCCTCCTCGCCGGTCCTGAACGCGAAGATCGAGGTGGTGCCCTCCCGGCTGATCGGGATCTTGTCGCAGGGCAGGATCGGCACCCCGCGCCAGGCCGTCAGCCTGCTGCCGTCGAGCTGGACGGTGTCGGGGTAGACCCCGCGCGCGTTGCACTGCCGTCCGAAGGCGGCGATGGCGCGGGGATGGGCGAGGTAATAACGGGTCTTCTTCCTGCGGCTGAGCAGTTCGTCGAGATCGTCGGGCGTAGGCGGGCCGCCGTACGTGGAGATCCGCTGCCGGGCATCGACGTTGTGCAGCAGCCCGAAGTCCCGGTTGGTGATCAGTTCGTACTCCTGGCGTTCGCGTAGTGCCTCGATGCTCAGCCGGAGTTGCTGGTCGAGCTGGTTCATCGGCTGGTTGTACAGGTCGGAGACCCTGCTGTGCACCCGTAGGACGGTCTGGGCGAGGCTCAGTTCGTACTCGCGGGGGCTGAGTTCGTAGTCGACGAACGTGCCCGGCAGCACGGGCTCGCCCGTGTGTCCGGCGGCCAGCTCGATCGCCGCCTCGCCGTGCTTGTTCTGCGGCCGGGTCCGCCGGGCCCGATGCGCCTCGATCTGCGCCTGCAACGTCGGCCAGACGGGCATCAGCGCGCGGATCACCGCCCAGGGCAGGACCAGCACCGTGCAGGCGGTGGCGGCCCTGAGCGTGTACGTCCACCGGTCCTCCCGGCCGGGGAGGTCGTGGCCCGTGTGATCGCCGTCCGCCAGCGTCTCCCGCAGGACGCTGGTGCCGTACGGGCCGGTCTGCAGTTTGTCGGCCTTGCCGTGCGCGAGGAGAAGGAGGGCGTCGGCCGGGCGGCCCTCCTGCACGATCGTCTCGCCCCGCGCGTATTCCCGCTGCTCGAACTCCCCGGCCAGGGTGTCGAGCAGCGGGTCGCCGTCGAACCCGTGCAGCAGCGGCAGCTCGGTCAGGCTGGGCGGGATCACCCGGGTCGTGGCGCCCGCGCTGGCGAAGCTGACCCGGCCGCCGCCGACCTGATAGGTGAGCCGGCGGTTCACCCGGTAGGTGCCGGCTGCGGTTTGTACCCACGGAAGCGCCCGCAGCAGCCAGCGTGAAGAGATCTCCCGCATCTGCGGGGCAGTCTTGGTCGTGGTGGCGAGCCGGCGTGCCGCCTCCGTGCCCAGGCTCTGCCTTGAGTCCCGCTGGTCCAATTCCGTCAACCGAAACACCGCCAATCATTGGGCCGGGTGAACCGATCCGCGCTCAGCTGCCGAGTGCGACGTCTTCGAGGATGCCGAGCGCGTCGGGAACGAGTACGGCCGCGGAGAAGTAGGCAGTGACCAGATAGGAGATGACGGCCTTCTCATTGATGTTCATGAAACGCACCGACAAGCTGGGCTGGTATTCGTCGGGGATGCCGGTCTGGTGCAGGCCGACGACGCCCTGGTTCTCGTGGCCAGTGCGCATGAGCATGATGGAGGTCGTCCGGGCACCGGTGATCGGGATCTTGTTGCACGGGAAGATCGGCACCCCGCGCCAGGCCGGGATGCGGTGCCCGTTGACCTCGCTGGCCTGCGGGTAGATGCCGCGCTTGCTGCACTCCCTGCCGATGGCCGCGATGGCCTGCGGGTGCGCGAGGAAGAAGGCGGGCTCCTTCCAGACCGTGGACAGCAGGTCGTCGAGATCGTCGGGCGTGGGAGCGCCGCCGCGGGTGCGGATGCGCTGGCTGAAATCGGCGTTGTGCAGCAGCCCGAAGTCGCGGTTGTTGACCAGCTCGTGTTCCTGGCGTTCGCGCAGTGCCTCGACGGTCAGCCGGAGTTGCTGGTCGAGCTGGTTCATCGGCTGGTTGTACAGGTCGGAGACCCTGCTGTGCACCCGTAGGACGGTCTGGGCGACGCTCAGTTCGTACTCGCGGGGGCTGAGTTCGTAGTCGACGAACGTGCCGGGCAGGACGGGCTCGCCGTTGTGTCCGGCGGCCAGCTCGATCGCCGCCTCACCGTAGGCGTTCTGGGACCGTCCTTCGGCGTCTCGCGTGCTGCGCAGATGGGCGCGCAGCGCGGGGGACCGGTCGAGGACCGCCTGCAGGTTCGGCCGCGAGAGCGTGAGCACGGTGCAGGCGGTCTTGGCCTTCGCCGTGAACGCCCACTGGCCCGGCTCGCCCAGCACCTCCTCGCCGAAGTGGTCGCCGTCGGCCAGCACACCGAGGTTCTGCTCGTCGTCGTACGCGCCGCGGCCGGTCTTGGCCACCCGGCCATGGGCGATCAGGACCAGCTGGTCGAGGGGAGCGCCCTCACGGACGATCTCCTCTCCCGCCTCGTACTCGCGCTGGCTGAACCCGTCGGCGAGAGACTGCAGGACCTCGCCGTCGCTGAAGCCGCGCAGCTGATGCAGCTCGGTGAGCTCGGCGGGGATGACGCGCACGTCCGCGCCACTGGTGGTGAACGTGATGCGACCGTCGCCCAGGGTGTAGGTCAGCCGGCGGTTGACCCGGAAGACGCCACCGGAGGTCTGCACCCACGGCAACAGCTTGAGCAGCCAGCGGGAGGTGATCTCCTGCATCTGCGGGGCGGTCTTCGTGGTCGTCGCCAGGTTCTTGGCCGCATCGGTGCTGAGGCTGAGCTGCTGGCCGTTGGCCTCGGTCGACTCGGTCGTTTCGGTCATCGTGCACCACCAATCTTTAGAGGGTTTGCTAGCTGGGGTCTCGAGAGGGTCGGAGTTCGGGCGAAAGGGAACGGAGCTCGGGCGGGAGAGAGAACGTGAGGGTCTCTTCGGTCAGCGTCACTGGCTCCACGTCGGCGTAGCCGCGGGCGGCCAGCCAGGCCAGCAACTGGGTGACCAGCTCTTCTGGGACCGAGGCGCCCGAGGTCACGCCCACGGTCCGTACGCCGTCGAGCCAGCGCTCGTCGGCGTCGCCGGCCCGGTCGACCAGGTGGGCCGCCCGCGCGCCGGCGTTCACGGCCACCTCGACGAGGCGCCGCGAGTTGGAGGAGTTCGCGGAGCCGACGACGATGACCAGGTCGCACTGGGCGGCGATCCTGGTGATCGCCTCCTGGCGGTTCTGGCTGGCGTAGCAGATGTCGTCGCTCGGCGGGTCGATGAGCTGGGGGAAGCGCTCGCGCAGCCGGGCGACGGCGTCCATGGTCTCCTCGACCGCCAGCGTGGTCTGCGACAGCCAGCTCATCCTGGCCGAGCCGGCGTTCGTCAGCTCGTCGGGCCGGGCCGGGTCGACCACGTGGATGCGGTCGGGCGCCTCGCCGACGGTGCCCTCCACCTCTTCGTGCTCCGCGTGGCCGATGAGCACGATCTCGTAGCCCGACTCGGCCAGGCGTACGGCCTCCCTGTGCACCTTGGTGACCAGCGGGCAGGTCGCGTCGATCGTGCGTAGATCGCGTCGGGCCGCCTCGTGCTTGATCGCGGGCGAGACGCCGTGCGCCGAGAAGACGACCAGAGCGCCCTCCGGGACCTCGTCGAGCTCGTCGACGAAGATCGCGCCCCGGTCGCTGAGGTCGTCGACCACATAGGTGTTGTGCACGATCTGTTTGCGCACGTAGACAGGCGGTCCGTAGCGTCTGAGGGTCTCCTCGACGGTGTCGATGGCACGTTCCACACCCGCGCAATAGCCGCGCGGAGCCGCCAGAAGTACTCGTCCCATGATGTTCGCTCCTACCGGTCCCGGTGCGCGAGCTGGCCGGCCAGCACGGTCAGCGCCTCGCGCGCCTCGGAAGTGATGGGCGCCGCCTCCAGCGCCTTGGCGGCCTCACGCACCCGCTCGTCGATCATGTCCTCGACCTCGGCCAGCGCGCCGGTGTCGAGCAGGATCCCGCGCAGCTCCGCCGCCCGCTCCTCCGTCAGCTCCTGGTTGCCGTGCCAGCTGCGCAGATAGGAGAGCTGCGCGGGCGTCGCCCGTCTCAGGGCATGCGCGAACAGGACGGTGTTCTTGCCCTCGCGCATGTCGTCGAGTGCCGACTTGCCGGTGTCGGCCGAGGAGCCGAACGTGCCGAGCACGTCGTCGCGGAGCTGGAACGCCTCGCCGATCGGCACGCCGAAGCGTGAGTAGGAGTCGAGGAGACCGGGACCCGCGCCGGCCAGGGCGCCGCCGATCTGCAGGGGGCGCTCGACGGTGTACTTGGCGGTCTTGTAGCGGATCACCGTCAGCGCCGCCGACACCGTGGCTCCCGCTCGGAACTGGCCGAGGATGTCCAGGTATTGGCCGCTGATGACCTCGGTGCGCATCGCGTCGAACACGTGGTGAGCACCGTTCAGCCGGGTCGGCTCCACGCCGCACGACGACAGCAGCGTGTCGGACCAGGCCAGGCTGAGCGCGCCGAGCAGGATCCCGCCCGCCTGGCCGAACGCCTCGGCGCCCGGCCCCTCGTGCAGGGCGGCCAGGCTGCGGTGGATCGTCGAGCGGCCCCGGCGCATGTCGCTGCCGTCCATGATGTCGTCGTGGATGAGCAGCCCGGCGTGGCAGAGCTCGAGCGCGGCCGCCGCGCTGATGATCTCGTCGCAGTCGTCACCCCCGGCTCCCCGCCACCCCCAGTAGCACAGCTGCGGGCGGATCCGCTTGCCGCCGCTGAGGATGAAGCTCGTCAGCAGCTCGTACGCCGCGACCACGTCGGGATCGGACACCGGCGCGCGCCAGTCGTCCAGGAATCCATTGAGCCGTTTGTCGATACGAGGTCCCACGGGGTCTTGCCATCCGCCGACCGCCATGCTGCTGGGCTCCTTCTGTAAAGCGTCCGCCACCAATAGTTACTCATCCAATACGGAGAGTGTAAAGTGCCTTTTTGCTGACTCTCTGAGCGACCGGAGGTGCCCGATCCGCCCCACACATGGGGCGAGTTGACCGACCCTGGAAACCGCATGCGCAGCACGAAGGAAGCTCGATCCGTGACCGTGGCGAATCTCGAAGGAGGGCATCTGCGGGAGCGCGTGACCGGGGTTGTTTCCTGGGGGAATGCCGGTTGACGGTGTAATGCCCGGAGGGACGGGCAGGGCGAAGAGTTGTCATGGGTTCGGAAGCGAGGCCGGAGTGTCGATGCGGTCATACCCCCGGCGGATATGAGGAGCTTGTCATGCGCACCCTGCTGGCCCAGTCCTTCACCCTCGATGAAGTGACCGGGCTACGCCGGTCCGTGGCGGAGCGGGCGGCGGAGTGTGGACTGAGTGGCGCGCGGCTGGAGGACTACATCCTCGCTGTGCACGAGAGCGTCATCAACGCCGTGGAGCACGGGGGCGGGCACGGGCACTTCACGCTGTGGGCGGGCGACCGGATGCTCCACTCGGAGACCATCGACGAGGGCTCGGGCATCCCCGACGAGTACGTCGACGAGCATCGGCGGCCGCCCGACATCGCGTACACCGGCCGGGGCATCTACCTCATCCGCACCCTGTGCGACGGCGCGACCTTCCACACCGGCCCCACGGGCACCACGGTCCGGCTCATGATGTGGCTGCCGCGCCTGGCCCACGTCGCGCTGCAGCGCACGCCGATCAGGCGTATCAGGGTGGCGGCCACGAGCGGCAGGAAGCAGCACCACGGTTTTCGGGCGTAACTATTTATCCGATATCAACCAAAATTCAACCCTGTCACAGCATGGTCATCCTTTGTGACTACGCAACAGCTCTCTCAGGAGCTAACTGATATCCCTCCTGTCCCTCCGGCGGAGCAGGAGGCGTCCGGCAGTGTCGTGGGGATGTTGGAGCTCATCGGCTCCATAGTGGTACCGGTGGGCGTCGGGCTCTACGCGATGCTGTATCTGGGCATCCAGCAGATGTACTGGGTCTTCGACATCAATCCCGAACAAGCGGGGATCGACCAGTCCGTCCTGCTCGGACGGCTCATGGGCACGCTGATCATGCTCCTGCTCATCCTGCTGCCCGTGATCGGGGCCCTGGTGGCGGTGGGGTGGCTGCTCGACAAGGTGACGCGCGGCGCGGTCAACCGGCTCGTCCAGGCCGTCAGGCGGCGGCCATGGATCGCGGCGGTCATCGCCGCCGCCTGGTGCGGGGTGACCTATCTCAGCACCACCTACCTGTTCACGCTGGAGATCTCGCCGTTGCACGTGCTGGGCGCCCTGGTGCTCGGGGTCCTGGCGTTCGTGGTGCCGTTCCGGCTGCTGCGCCGCAAGCCGGTCGGGCGGGCCGGGATGAAGGTGCTCGTGGGCGCTCTCACCGGCATCGGCCTGGGCATGGTGCTCCTCGTCGGGCTCGTCATGGGTGCTGGGGACGTGCGTAACACCGGGCAGGCCAATGACCTGCTGAACATGGTGGGGTTCCAGGACCAGTGGGTGGTGGTGAAGGACGGCGACGACAAGCCGCTGTACGACGGGCGCGACCTCATGCTGCTCGGCGAGAGCGACGGCACGTACGTCTTCTACGACTGCGACTACATGACCACGTTCCGGCGACCGGCCGAGTCGACGAACCTGGGGGACATTCGCCTCGATCCCGAGCGGGAGCCGGGCTACAGCTGCGGGAGCCTGGTCAAGGACGAGGAGGCCAAGCCCAAGAAGAGCTGACCCATCAGGCCGCCCCGGAGCCGCCGTTGCCGGTGAGGGGGCGGCGGTGGGGAGGCTCGGGCGGGGACAGCGCGGCGGTGAGGGCGTCCTGGAGCGTGGCGTGGACCGGCAGGTGCTCGCCTATCCGGGTGACCTCGACGAGCCGGGCCGGCATGGGCTGCAGTGCCGCCAGGCGGACGCTGCCACCGTGCTGCCGGGAGAAGGTGTAGGTGCTGAGCAGCAGCCGCAGCCCCGAACTGTCCATGAAGTGCACTTCCGCGAGGTCGAAGACGAGGTGGTCGCCGGGCCGCTGGCGGCACTCCCGGATGAAGGCGTCGAGCCTGCTCTCGTTCGTGGCGTCCAGCTCGCCGCCGACGGCGATCACCGTCGCGCCGGGCAGGTGCTGGCAGGCGTAGGTCAGCCAGGACATGGGGCGGTCCATCGGCCACGCATGGCAGCGAGCAGACGCGGCCGCATAGGGGGATAGCTCGCCATGCCTGCACGATAGTCGTTTCGTCGCGGGATATCGCCTTACTGAGGATCGAACTCCCTCTTTCTCCAAACAGTAATTCGCCCTTGTTTAGCTATTTATCCGGCCAAAGCACTGCCCAAGGCGGACCCAAACCTCGTGTAGAAGGTGTGGTTTTGCGGTGTTTGTGGGTATTCGTTCACTTTGAGCCCGGTCGGCGTGCCCACCGGGTGACGGACGAGACTCGGGGGGATCGCCGTGGTCATGCAAACAGAGATCCGCACCCTGCTCGGCAGCCGTGTCATTGGCGCGGACGGCGAGGAGATCGGAAAGGTGGGGCAGGTCTATCTCGGCGACAGCACGGGCGAGCCCGAGTGGGTGACCGTGCGCACCGGGCTATTCGGGGTGAAGCAGACATTCGTCCCGTTGATGAACGCCCGCCGGTCGGGAGAGGAGATCCGCGTTCCCTTCGACAAGGACACCATCAAGGACGCGCCCAACATCGACCTCGACGGCCGACTCTCGCTGGAGGAAGAGGCCAGGCTCTACCGGCACTACGGCATCCGGCCCACGGGCGTGCCGACGCAGCGCACGGCCGAGCCTGGCACGAGGCTCAGCGGCCACGAGACGCACGACGAGGGCGACGAGGGCGACGAGGTGACCAGGACGGCTCACGTACACATCTACAAGTACGTGGAGGTCGAGGTCGTCCAGGAGACCGTGCCGCTCGAAGGGGAGGGAACGGCGGCGAGCCCCGTCGACTACCTACGCAGCCTGCGCGGGAAGAAGCGGCCGGAGGGCGCCGGCCAGGGCCGCGCTGAGCGGTTCGAGGCGGAGCGGCGCGAGCCGGAGCACATGCCGCTCGACAGCGGCGACTACATGAGCGAGCACGACGAGGACGTCCCGCCTCCTTGACAGTGATGCGCGCGAAAGCGGGAGATTGAGCGAAGGCCCAGGTCGAAGATCGGCCTGGGCCTTCGTCATGGCCGCCGGGCGACGCACGGGCAGGCGTTCGTCAGGGACCGGCGGACGAGCGGCCGTCAGGAGACGGGCGGGCAGGCGTTCGTCAGGAGACGGGCGGGCAGGCGTTCGTCAGGAGACGGACGGATAGGCGCTCGTCAGGAGACGGACGAGCGACCGTCAGGAGACGGGCGGGTAGGCGTTCTGGAGCAGTTGGCGGAACTGGGCGGAGAACCACTGGCCGGACAGCGGCGCATTCGGCAGCGCGCCCGTCAGGTTGTGGCCGTTGAGGTCGTTGCCGGTGTAGGTGGGGTCGCACATCCGGTCGAACTTCTTGCCCTCGTCGTTCGGGATGTCCGTGCTGGCGCCGTCCGACTCGCCGGGCGGCTTGACCCACACGTAGGCGTCCAGGCCGGAATCGGGGTTGGCGGTCGGCCGCGCGCCGAGGCCCGCGCCGCTCTGGTTGCACCAGTTGCCGGCGTGGATGCGCCGGTCGATGCGTGACTGGTCGACGAAGGTGTTGACGTCCGTCGAGGTGCTCGGGCCGCTCGGGCGGGCGCTGCCGCCCCAGCCGTTGCGCGAGGTGTCGATCAGCATGCCGAGCCCCGACTTGAAGCCCTTGCCGATCAGTGCGGTGCGCAGGGCCTGGGCGAAGGACGTCTCGTCCACGTACCAGTTCCAGTCGATCCACTTGGACTGCCGGACCGAGGTGCCGTTCACCGTGGAGTTGATGGTGAAGTACAGCTCCTTGGTGGCGGAGGTGTTCGCGGTATTGACGATGAATCCGTCCACGCTGTCCACCCCGGCGGTGGCGCCGGCGGCGGTGGAGTAGAAGAGGTTGACCGACGGGTTGAAGTTCGAGTCCCAGCCGAGCCATGCGTGGTGGGCGGCGTCGATGTAGGTGTAGACGTTCGACATCGCGTGCAGCTTGTTCAGCGCGTACTGGACGCCCTGGACGTAGGCGCCGGTGGAGTTGGCCTCGGCGCACTTGGGGAAGCTCAGGTTGGTGACCAGGTTGGGCAGCGAGTCGGGTTCGATGATCGTGACGATGCGCAGGTTCGCGTACTTCGAGTCGCTCATGATGGCGGCGATCGGGTCGATGTACTCGGTCTTGTAGCGGTTGAGCCCGTTCTCCGCGACGAGCAGTTCGCCGTTGGAGGCCAGCGCCGAGCAGTCACGGTTGGGCAGGTCGTAGATGACGAACTGGACGGTCAGCGGCGTGGAGCCGTTGGCGGCGTCCTGCGCGACGGCCGCGTCCAGATGCGCCCGCAGACCCATGACCGACGAGCTGCCGGCGATGGCGGCGATGCGGTCCAGCCACACGGCGGTGGAGGTGTTGGCCACCGCGGCACCGCCCGGCTCGGCCGCGGCCTTGGCCTTCCAGTCGGGGTTGACGTAGCCGGTGGCGCCCGCGTACGGGTTGTCGACGTGCCCGGCGGGCGGTGTGCCGTCGTCATCGGCCTCGGTGGCGGTGACCGTCCGGCTGGTCAGACCGCTGGAGGCGACGGTGAAGGTACGCGTGCCGTTGGTGGTGTCGGAGTCCTGGGCCGCGCCCAGGGTCACGGTCTGGGCGGTGTTCCAGTTGGCGGAGGTGAAGGTGAGCGAGCCGCCCGAGGTCACGGTGAGGTCGGCGTCGCCGCTGCCGGCCGTGGAGGTGACGGTCAGGTTCGCGGACGGCTGGATGGCCGGCTTGACCGTGTAGGTGGCGCTTCCGCCTTCCGGTACGGTCACCGCGGTCGGGGTCACGACCAGCGACTGCGTCTGCGTGGTGTCGTCGTCGACCTCGGTGGCGTTGACGGTGGCGGCGGTGACGCCGGTTCCGCCGACGCTGAAGGCCGCTGTGCCGTTGGTGGTGTCGGAGTCCTGGGCCGCCGCGAGGGTCACGGTCTGGGCGGTGTTCCAGTTGCTCGGGGTGAAGGTGAGGGAGCCGCCGGAGCTCACGGTCAGGTCCGTGTCGCCGCTGGACCGGGTGGTGGCGACGGTCACGTTGGCGGTGGGTGCGGCCGACAGCTTGGCGGTGAAGGTCGCCGTACCGCCCTCGTTGACGGACACCGAGCTCGCGGAGGTGACGACCGAGGGCGTCGTCGGGCCACCGCCGCCGCCACAGGTCACGTTGTTGACCGTGAAGGAGGCGGGGTTCGGGTTGCTGCCGCTCCATGTGCCGTTGAAGCCGATGTCCGTGGAGGCGCCGGTGGCGAGGTTGCCGTTGTACGACAGGTTCTGCCCGGTGACGCGGGTCGCGGTCTGGCTCCAGTTGGCGCCCCAGCCGCTTGGGACGTACTTCTGCCCGGCGGTGGGGAAGTCGAAGGCCAGCGTCCATGCGGTGAGTGGGTCACCGAGGTTCTTGAGTGTGATGTTCGCGGTGAAGCCGCCCTGCCCCGGACTCGTCGTCCACGTGTTGGGCGTGTAGGCGACATCACAGGCGACCGCGGCCTGTGCGGCCGTGGTCTGGCCGGCGACGAGACCTAAGGTCGCCAGGCAGGCGGCGGTCGCGGTCACGGCCCATCTGCGCAGGCCGCGGTGGAGTTTCACGAGCAATCATCTCCAGGAGCTAGAGCTGACGTGTGGGAGCGCTCCCATACTGAGCCGTGCTCACGGGTGTGTACAGGGTGCGGTGAAGAGCGGCTGCGCCGCCGACCCGGCATGCTCGCCGAATGTCGCGGAACCTCCATGAAACTTTCATGCCACGCAGCCAGGTGAGAGGAAATATGCGGGTTACCGGGACGGCATTCCGTTGACATCTCCATACGGCCACCCACAATCCATTTTGGGAGCGCTCCCACCCCCTACTCCCATGGAGACCTCGTGTCGTACACAATGCTCGCGCGCCTGAGAAGGCGGCTCGCACCGGCTTTTGCGCTGGTCCTCATAGCCGGGGCGACCACCGCGCTGACGGCCACGCCCGCCAGCGCGGCCGTCGCCTGCGAGGTGACGTACACCACCAATGACTGGAGCGGCGGTTTCACCGCCAGCGTCACCATCAAGAACGTCGGCGACCCGATCAACGGCTGGACGCTCGGCTTCAACTTCCCCACGACCACGCAGAAGCTCAGCCAGGGCTGGAGCGCCACCTGGGCGCAGAACAACCAGGCCGTCACCGCCAAGAGCCTCGACTGGAACGGCAACCTGCCCACCGGCTCCTCCACCAACATCGGCTTCAACGGCACCTTCACCGGCAGCAACCCGAAGCCCACCGCCTTCACCGTCAACGGCGTCACCTGCGGAGGCGTCGGCACAAACCAGCCGCCGACCGTGGCACTGACCTCGCCGACCGCCGGGCAGACGTTCGCGGCGCCCGCCACGGTGCCGATCGCCGCGACCGCGGCGGACTCCGACGGCACGATCGCCAAGGTCGACTTCTACCAGGGCACCACGCTGCTGAACAGCGACACCGCCGCCCCGTACGCCTACAGCTGGCCGAACGTGCCCGCCGGCAGCTACTCGATCACCGCCAGAGCCACGGACAACCTGGGCGCCACCACCACCTCCGCGCCCGTCGGGATCACCGTGACGGCCGACAACACGCCGGCGCTCGTGGTGAGCCCGACGAGCCTGGCCGTGCCGGAGAAGGGCACCGCGGCGTTCGGCGTCCGGCTGTCGAGGGCGCCCACCGGCAACGTGACCGTCGCCACCGCGCGGACCAGCGGTGACACCGACCTCACGGTCAGCTCGGGCGGCAGCCTGACCTTCACCACCGCCAACTGGAACACCGCGCAGAACGTCACCCTGGCCGCCGCCGACGACACCGACACGACCGCCGGCACGGCCACCTTCACGGTGAGCGCCAGCGGCTACAGCCCGATCGCCGTTACCGCCACCGAGGCCGACGACGACCTGCCGGGTGGCGACAACGAGTACGTCAGGCGGTTCACCGAGCTCTACAACGAGCTGCACGATCCGGCCAACGGCTACTTCTCGCCCGAGGGCGTGCCGTACCACTCGCTGGAGACCCTCATGGTCGAGGCGCCCGACCAGGGGCACGAGACCACGTCGGAGGCGTTCAGCTACTACCTGTGGCTGGAGGCGGTCTACGGGCAGATCACCGGTGACTGGGCCAAGTTCAACACCGCCTGGGCGACGATGGAGAAGTACATCATCCCGGCCACGGCCGACCAGCCGACCAACTCCTTCTACAGTCCGTCGAAGCCGGCCACGTACGCCCCCGAGTCCACCTCGATCAACAACTACCCGTCACCGCTGGACACCGGCGTGAGCGTGGGCACCGACCCGATCGCCAACGAGCTGAAGAGCGCGTACGGCACCAGCGACATCTACGGCATGCACTGGCTGCTGGACGTCGACAACACCTACGGCTTCGGCCGCTGCGGCGACGGCACCACCAAGCCCGCCTACATCAACACCTACCAGCGCGGCCCCGAGGAGTCGGTCTTCGAGACGATCCCGCAGCCGTCCTGCGACCAGTTCAAGTTCGGCGGGCCCAACGGCTACCTCGACCTGTTCGTCAAGGACAACTCGTACGCCAAGCAGTGGAAGTACACCAACGCCCCTGACGCCGACGCGCGGGCCGTGCAGGCGGCGTACTGGGCGCAGACCTGGGCCAAGGCGCAGGGCAAGGAGTCGCAGATCTCGGCGTCGGTCGGCAAGGCCGCGAAGATGGGCGACTACCTGCGGTACTCGATGTACGACAAGTACTTCAAGAAGCCCGGCTGCACCAGCCCGTCCTGCGCGGCGGGCACCGGCAAGGACGCCTCCAACTACCTGCTGTCCTGGTATTACGCCTGGGGCGGCGCGACCGACACGAACGCCGGTTGGGCCTGGCGGATCGGCTCCAGCCACAACCACTCCGGCTACCAGAACCCGCTGGCCGCCTGGGCCCTGTCGAACGTCGCCGAGCTCAAGCCCAAGAGCCCGACCGGCGCCACCGACTGGAGCACCAGCCTGAACCGGCAGCTGCAGTTCTACACCTGGCTGCAGTCGGCCGAAGGCGCCATCGCCGGTGGCGCGACCAACAGCTGGGAAGGCCACTACGGGACGCCGCCGGCCGGTCTGCCCAAGTTCTTCGGCATGACCTATGACTGGCAGCCCGTCTACCACGACCCGCCGTCCAACCAGTGGTTCGGCTTCCAGGCGTGGACGATGGAGCGGGTGGCCGAGTACTACTACGCCACCGGCAACGCCAGCGCCAAGGCGCTGCTCGACAAGTGGGTCACCTGGGCGCTGGCCAACACCACGGTCAACGCGGACGGCAGCTACCAGATCCCGTCCACGCTGCACTGGACCGGCCAGCCCGCGAGCGACTTCAGCTCCGCGAGCGGCATGCCCGCCGCCAACCCGGGCTTGCACGTGTCGATCGTGGACTACACGCAGGACGTCGGCGTCGCCGGCGCCTACGCCAAGGTTCTGATGTACTACGCCGCCAAGGCCAACCACACGGCGGCCAGGACCACGGCCAAGGCGCTGCTTGACGGCGTCTGGAAGTACCGCGACGCCAAGGGCGTGTCGGTGCCGGAGACCAAGACGGACTACAAGCGCCTCGCCGACCCGGTCTACGTCCCGCCGGGCTGGAGCGGCACCATGCCGAACGGCGACCCGATCAACTCCAACTCGACGTTCCTGTCGATCAGGTCCTTCTACAAGAACGACCCCGACTACGCGAAGGTCGACGCCTTCATCAAGGGCACGGGCCCGGCGCCGGTCTTCAATTACCACCGTTTCTGGGCGCAGGTGGACGTAGCCGTCGCCCTGGCGGAATACGGGCGGCTCTTCCCGTGACCCGCCCTTCATGATCGCCCCGCCCCGCCGCGTCCTGCCACGTCGGCGGGGCGGGTCACCATCGAAAGGCCGCCCATGAGAACACCACTCGCGGCGCTCACCACGCTGTTGCTCCCCTTGCTCTTCCTCTCGGCTTTTTCCCAAACGTCGCCTGTGTACGCCGCCACCGGCATCCACGTCAGCGGTACGAAGATCCTCGAAGCGAACGGCCAGGAGTTCGTCATGCGCGGCACCAGCCACGCGCACACCTGGTACCCCACCCAGACCAAGGCGTTCGCCGACATCAAGTCGCTGGGCGCGAACACCGTCCGGGTGGTGCTCAGCGGCGGGCGCTGGAGCGCCAACAGCGTCTCCGACGTGGCCGACGTCGTCGCCCGCTGCAAGGCCAACCGGCTGATCTGCGTCCTGGAGAACCACGACACCACCGGCTACGGCGAGCAGAGCGGCGCCTACACCCTCGACCAGGCCGCCGACTACTTGATCAGCGTCAAGAGCGCCCTGGTCGGCCAGGAGAACTACGTCATCGTCAACATCGGCAACGAGCCGGTCGGCAACAACGCCGTCACCCCTGACTGGACCACCGCCACCGCCAACGCGGTCAAGAAGCTGCGTGCCAACGGCTTCGAGCACGCGCTCATGGTGGACGCGCCCAACTGGGGCCAGGACTGGCAGAACGTCATGCGCGACACCGCGCGGACCGTCTTCGACGCCGACCCCGCCAAGAACACGATCTTCTCGATACACATGTACGGCGTGTACGACACGGCCGCGGAGATCACGACCTACCTGGACGCGTTCAGGACCGCCGGGCTGCCGCTGGTGATCGGTGAGTTCGGCTTCAACCACTCCGACGGCGACCCGGACGAGGACACGATCATGGCCCAGTCCGTGAGCCGGGGCCTTGGCTACCTGGGCTGGTCATGGAGCGGCAACGGCGGCGGCGTCGAGTACCTCGACCAGGTCACCAACTTCGACGTCACCCAGCTCACCTCATGGGGTCAGCGGCTCTTCAACGGCGCCAACGGCATCGCCGCCACCGCACGCGAGGCGTCGGTGTACGGCGGCGGCACCCCCGACCCGACCCCGCCCAGCGTGCCCGGCACCCCGGTCGCCTCCGGCGTCACCTCGACGGGAGCCACGCTGAGCTGGACCGCCTCCACCGACAACGTGCGCGTGAGCGGCTATGACGTCTACCGGGCGCCGAGCACGCTGCTCGGCCAGTCGGCGACCAACTCGATCACGCTGAGCGGCCTGACCTCCGCGACCGCCTACCAGGTCTACGTGAAGGCCAGGGACGCGGCGGGCAACGTCTCGGGGCAGTCGGGCCAGGTCACCTTCACCACCCTCAGCGGTGGTGGCGGCGGGGGCTGCACGGCCGTCGCGACCGTACAGACCCAGTGGAGCAGTGGGTACGTGGTGCAGCCCGTGACCGTGACCAACACCAGCGGCGCGGCCAAGGCCAGTTGGACGGTGACGTTCACGCTACCCGCCGGGCACGTGCTGACCGGCTCCTGGAACGCCGCGGTGACGGTGAGCGGGCAGAGCGTGACGGCCAGGAACCTGAGCTTCAACGGCGCGCTCGGGCCGAACGCGAGCACGGCCTTCGGCTTCCAGGCCAGCCGGCCGAACGGCCAGACCACCGTGCCGTCCGGCTACACCTGCGCGAACTGAACGCCGAGGCCGGCCGGTGCGGCGATCGAGCCACACCGGCCGGCCAACGCCACGAAGCGGCCGGATCGGTCGATCCGGCCGCTGTACGAGCCCGGCAGGTTGATCCGGCCGGTCGATGAGGAGGTGGTGCCGACAACCGTCACTGGCGCAACCGTTCCATGTCACCATCCCGCCCGGATGGCGTGGACGCGGGCGGGCGCGCGGCCCACCCCCCCCCCCCGCCCCGGGCCCCCCCCCGCCCCCCGCCGCCGCCCCCGCGCGCCCCCGGGCCAGCACCTCGTCGACCTCGATCGGGTTGACCAGGAAACCGCGGATCTTGACGAGGTCGTCGGCCCGCCCGAGATAGGCGATCGTCCCGTC
>NZ_JBFAIF010000020.1:0-164079 GCF_040654555.1 Nonomuraea sp. NPDC050680
TGCGCATTCGAAGGATCACGCGATGGCCGTCCTCATTTCACGACGCCACGCCTGTCACCAGGCCAAACTCATACACCACTTCCGTGGACGCAGCCCGCCCAGCGTCACTCCTTCATCATCGCCGATGGCAACTGAGCGGTCGAGTGTCGCCGTTCCTGTCCTGGCGCCCTTGGAGACCAAGGCTGGACGACTGACTAGCTTCCTGCGGTGACAGACGTGGCAATATTGCCGCGTAGCGACAGCTGTAAGCCCGGCCATGACCTGCGGTTTTGCCACATGGGGTCAGCGCTTGATAGTCGCGGAGGGCATCGACCTTGAACTTGCCGATGTAGCGGCGGGGCAGTACGTGGCGGACCAGGTTGTGCCACAGCAGCCGGTCGGGATCGACCAGCAGGAGCCGTCCGAGGCCGTAGCCGGCGAGTGCGGTTGCTGCTGCCCCGCCGATGCTGCCGACGCCAACCACCATGGCGGTGACGGACGCAAGGTCGGTGACGGGCCAGTATGGCTGTAGTTGCGTGATGCCGATGGTTGTGACTTGTCATCGGACTGTCCTGCGGGTTCGTCATTGCCTGTCGCAGCGTTGGTCACCTCTTGTCGCTCTCGCCGCGCCCCTGGCGGGCAGTTACTCCACTTTTGACGCATACGACCCAATTTCGCTACGGCGACTTTCCGGTTCTTGATGGCAGCCCAAGAACCTGTAGGACCTGCAGATGGTTCCCCTCTCTGTTGTATTCCGGCCGCTCGCGACTTGGGAGCGGTACTAGCGTTTTCCTCTTTCCCTCCACTTATGTCCCTCCCGTAGGGCCCCTTGCTCGGTTGCTCCCCGAACTTGGTGTCTTCGGTCGAGGGCCGCAGCGATAGCCACTCTGGCCTGCGGTTATGTGGAACCGCCTCCCCGCGGTGATGGTGTCGGTGGCGCTCGCCCGGGGCGCCTGGCGCACTCTTCATCAAACTGTCGGATCGTGCGCTGGCGCCGTGCCGATCACCCGTAGACGTACCGCAGATCACGGGGCGGCCGACAATGCGACGACACCCTGATGACTAATCTCGCGACAGCTTGGTGACCAAAGCGGCTGACCTGCACGTTGGTCATGACCTGTCGCTGTTGCTGATCACTATGTGAGGCGCAGACTGCCGTGGCTGTTAGCGTGGACGGCATGAGCCCGGGATCGAATCTGGCTTCACGCGTCCCGGGGCACCGCTGTGCTGGTCCGCCACGGTTGGCTTCGTGACCGAGCTTGTGGAGCCTTCGGACGGCGAGCAGGGGCCCGTCCTGGGGGACGACTCGATCATGCACGCCTGGTGGCACTGCCCGGGCCGGGTGCGGACGAATCCGGAGGAGTTCCTGGCCGTGTCCGGGCTGTCGGATCATGAACAGCAACTGCTGCGCGGGCGCTATCGCTGGGCCGACGACCAGGTCTGACGTGCCGGTGGCTGTCTGATGGCCGTGGCGAAACGGGGAGAGGGCAGCTCCGCCGGGGCCTCACGCAGGTGGACCCGCATGGCCACCGGGTGACGCGGGCGGCCGTCCGTCACGGCTCTCATCCAGTAGTGCCCCGGCCTGTCCGCAGGCAGGGCGGTCGTACGCTCGAGCGACTGACGTCTCACGGGCGTTTGCCCTCCGACTGTGGCCTCTGTCGTCGGGCGGCTCGCTGGGCGAGCACCTCCTCCAGGGGGACGCCGGGGGATCTTCTCGCCGCTGTCGATCTGGCGTCGGATGTCGTCGGTCGTGGCCCAGAGCCGCTGCCGGTCCTCGGGGTTCTGCCTGCTGACGTACGCGATGATCCACCACAAATGAGTGAATTCCTCGACCTCGCGCCAGTCGCCCGCGGCTCGGGCCTTCTCTACGGCCACCGGCAGCCCTGCGTCGAACCTCTCCCGGTCGCGTGGATGAGACAGCGCCTGGCGGATCGTCGGTAGTGACTTGTCCGGCCGCGGGTCCGATCACTGTTGGTGTCTCCTCGCACGGCGGTTCCTGCGGGGTAGCCTAACGCCTGGTCAGCTGGGTCCTCGGTGGTCGTCCCGGCCAGGCGGGCACGCGCCATGGTCGCATCTACGGGTGCGTGGCGGACGAGGGGGGCAGGGGCTTGCGCGCCTGCCCCTGTTCGCGTTTGTGCTGGTCAGAGGCCCACGTTGCGCATGGCGTTGTCCCGCCAGCGGTCCACGGCCCTGATGTACCGCAAGACCACGGGTGAGGCGGGCGCCCAGCGGCCGTGCTTGGCGATGACCGCGACCGGGACGCCAGCTGCGTAGGCGACGGTGGCGCCGCCGGCGCGCAGGCTGTGCGCGGTGACGGCGTGCGCGTACGGCACGTTCGCGCGCACCGCCAGGTCGCGGACGATGACGTTGACCGCGTCCGCGCCGAGCGAGGGGCCGATGCCGCCGTGCCGGTTGACCCGCCGCAGCAGCCGCCCGGTGAGGTGTCCGGCCTGGTCGAGCACGTGGAGCCAGTCGCGCCACGCGGCGACCGGGTCGGTGAGCGGGTGGCTGCCGCGCGGGATGGCGATGGTCTCGCCGATGGAATCCTTGTCGGTCTTGGAGGTGCGGATGGTCACCTCGAGGCCGTCGGCGACCTCGCGCACGTCGTCCCTGGTCAGGGCGACGAGTTCGCTGCGCCGGCCCATCAGGGCCAGGCCGAGCACGAGCAGCAGCCGGTCGCGGCGGCCGATCGGCGTGGTCAGGTCGCAGGCGGCGACCATGGCGCGGAGCGCGTCGATGGTGATGGGCGGGGCCTCGCGCTGGCCGCGGCCGCCGTCCTCGGCGCGCCGGCGCTTGTAGGCGCGCAGGGCGAGCCGGGCGGCCTCGGTGGCGGGCTGGCCGGTGTGGCCGGACAGCCGGTGCATGGTGCGCACGGCGGCGATGGCCTGCTCGATGCTGGCCGGCGCCTGCCCGGCCTCGCACAGCTGCGAGGTGTATTCGGCCAGCGTGTGCCCGGTGGCGGGCAGTGCGACCCGGCCGTGGCCGGCGCACCAGGCGGTGAAGGCGGCCCACTGCCGGGCGTAGGCGCGGCGGGTGTTGGCGGGCACCCCGTCGGCGATCCGGCTGCGGGTCTGCTCGCTGAGCGTGTAGTCGGCGGCGGTGTGTGCGCCGGTATTTTCTGGCAGCGGGTAAATCGGCGGCCGCTCCCCCGCCGTCGGCTCCGGCAGCGCCCGCCCGTCCTCGTTCATGTCCGGTTTACGCCCTTCTCGACGAGGCTGCACTCAGTCCACTCTGACCCGCGATAAGGAAAGTTATCGCAGCCCGGCGGTGGCGGTCGGCGCGGACGACCGTCCGGTGGCCGCGCGGCTCAACTCCAGGAACGGCGCCCTGTCCGTGATCACCTGCGCCGACGCGGACTGCACGACACCGCGCGTGACGACGGCCCGGGAGGGCCGGGACACGGAACCTTCGTACGAGAGGGGGTCCCCGTAGCAAACGGCGAAAATCCAACGGATATGGCTCTGACCTGCGGTTGATGGGGTTAGGGGCAGGCTGCTGCAACGCGGGCGGCGTACACGCGGTGTGCTTTGCGGGCGGCTGGGCTCGCGGTGCTGGCTGCAAGTTCTGTGCTCTGTTCCAGTGCGGCTTGGTGGAGTGCGAGTGGGGCGGTTACGCGGACGGTGTGGCCCTGGCCGCGGCGGATGGTGCGTCCGGTGTCGATGGCACAGCGGACGGCTTCGTCGCCTGTGCCACGTAGGTGGTCAGCGAGGAGGCCGGGCAGGTCGAGCGCGACTGGTTGGTCGGGTTTGGGCAGGTCGGGTTCTGGGTCGGAGATGTTCGGGTGCGTGTAGATCTGGTTGGGCAGTTCGCGGGCGCGTGCGGCGTCGAGGACTCGGCGAATGGTCTTGGGGGCGACCTGGTGTTGCCGGGCCAGGGCTTTGACTGCGGTGCCTTCGCGGTAGGCCGCCACGATGGCGGACGTCTGGTCGGGGTCCAGGGCTGATGGGCGGCCGAGGGTCTTGCCGGAGGCTTCGGCCGCGGCGACGCCTTCCCGGGTGTTCTCGCTGATCATGTCGCGTTGGAACTCCAGAACTGCGGCGAGGACCGAGACCATCATCTTGGTGCCGGAGTCATCGCTGGCCAGGTCGATCCCTGACAGGAGCCCGGATTCGACCCGCAGGTGCAGGCCGCGGCGGATGAGGACGGGGCGCAGGGAGAGGATGTCGGCGACGGAGCGGAACAGGCGAGCGGCGTCGGCGATGCGGATGGTGTCGCCGACGGCGGCCTCGTGGAGGAGCCGCGTGAAGCCCGCGCGGTCCAGGGAGAGCTGGCGGCTGGAGGTCGCGGGATCTTCGTAAGAGCGGGCGCCGGCGGCCAGCAGCGAGGCCAGGGCGTGCCGTTGGCGGGCGTCGGTCTGCTTGTCAGTGGAGTGCCGAAGGTAGATCCGGTCGGCCATGCCCGAGCATGTCCCTTCCCGAGTCGTCTGGTTTCCAGGTCAGGAGTCTTCCGCAGAGGTCTCCGAAGGCATTTCGAGGAGATCGGCGGGGATCCGGGCCACGGCGATGGCGATCGCTTCGGCAGGCGTGGCGACCTGTGTGAGAGCGTGCCCGTTCGCCCGGTTGTTGATGGTGTAGGGGCCGCTTCCGCGCGGCGAGCTCACCCCGACGAACTCGGGGCTGAACGGGTAGGGAGTGGTCGAGAAGCCCAGTGTCCAGTGGCTGGTGAAGGGATAGAACCTGCGCAGCTTCGGCTCGGCGTAGGCGGCCTCGATGAGTGCTTGGTATTCAGGCCAGTCGGCGTCGCGGGCGTCCTTCAACGTGTACTGCCACTCGGAGGCGATGACCTCGGCGAGGTTGTTGTCGGGCACCTCGAAGCGCCCGGTCCGGAGATCGAAGGGTGCGGCTTGGTCGATCTCGTCGAGGCTGGCTCCTTCGGCCCAGTTGCGGATCACTTCGGGAAGCTCACTCAGGTCCTTGGTGGAGCCGCAGATCATGAGCCTGTCGTTGGACGACCCCCAAATGGTCCAGGCCCGTTCGTGGTGCCACGCTGAGACGTAGGACGAGTGGCGATGCGGAACAACACTGGTGATCGTGGCATGCCGGAGCAGGTCAGACGGGGTGACGTTCAAGGGAAGGGTCATGCCTTGGCCGGCGGCTGCGGCTTGGAGTGCTGCGGCGAGGCTGCCGTGAGCGGCGACGTCGGGGTAGAGGACAGCCGGCTCTGGTTCGCGGCTCATGGATTTCCGATCTTCTGCCCGTCCGACGGTGCTGTGATGGCCATCGTAGGGGGCGTAAAGGGGAGGCGGAAGTGCGGATCGGCTCCGATTGGATCGTTGCCTTGTTCCAGCAGGTCGGACGAGGCGTTCGGATTGGATCTGGTGCGGAGTCGACCGATTGCGCCCGCACCTGTGATCGGACTACGGGGTGCCGGTTGGCTCGGGCCGCCAGGCATGCGTATCAGTTCGGCCGGGTCTGATCAGGTAGCTTCGCGCCATGGTTGATGTTGCGACGCTGCGCGAGTTCCTCCGGTCGGAACTGCCCGAGGCTCGGCCGGTTCTAGCTGCGTGGGAAGCGAAGGAGATCGCGGACGCCGCCGATTACGACCATGAGCCGTTCCTCGACAACGTGTATGGGTTGATGTCCGAGGTTTTCTGGTGGGAGGTGTTCGAGCCTGCCGTCTCCAAAGCGAACGTCCCGGTGCTTGAACGCTGCTACGCAGTGACGGAAACGCTTCTCACGTGTGACGATCCGTCGAACATGATCCGAGAATGTGTGATCATCCGAGTCCTCAAATACCTGGACGCACAGTCTCCTGGGTACGCCTTCGCAGGCCCGGAGACCAGACGGCTTCTCGAATCATCGTGAGCGGCCATGCTCCGCCGAGCATCATCAGCAGACCGACATACTTCTGGATATGACGGTCGAAATGCGCAAGATCCTTGAGATCAAGCCGGGACGCACGTGGCTGATCATCCTCGACGGACGGTGGGCCTACGAAGCGCCGCCCAACCATCACGCGGTGCCGCTCGGCAAGGCGTCCATCGGGCTGCTTCCTCTGGTCGAACGACCACGTGACGAGGTCGAATCCGAGGCTCGCGCGGGGCTCGGCCCCACTGCCCCCGACCTTGCCGGACCGATGCGATTCGTCATCAGCACCGGGTTGAGCGCATGGTCAGACCACTGGATCTCACACACGCTCCGCTGGGTGAGGCCCGAGGAAGCCGAACTGTTCGCCGACATACTCCACAAGATCGCCACAGCTCAGACTGCTGCCTCTCAGCGAACCCAGCACGCCGCGAAGAAGCTCTTGAAGGAGCAGGGACTCTGGGGACCGCTGCCCGACCGTTCAAAACGGGACGAGCTCAGGGGTTGAGAAGGAAGGTGGTGCCGGCCTCGTTCACCAGGGTCGGGCGGAGGGGCCGCCAGCCGTCGTCGAGCTTGGCGATCTCGCCTTCGATGTCGACCTCGACGAACCCCGGGAAACACCGCCATCTGGGTCGCCAACCGCTGCACCGCCGCCTGCGGAACCTGCAGCAGTTCATCAGGGACGAAGCCGAGCCACGACAACGTGCACAGCTGAACGGCCAACCCCAGCCGGGCGTCGGGACCGCGGCCAGGCGCGTTCAAGAAGCCGCCTCACGCGACGTCAACGTGAAGTACTTGTTCAGCTCCTCACGCCCGATGTCCGGGAACGACCGCAGGCGCTCCAACTGCTCGTCCGACAGGAACCGCGTCGACATCAACCACCCCGGACGTCACAGAACACACGAATCATGACGAACCGTAGCCGAGGAGATCAACAACCGTCCCCGAAACCTCCACAACCGCAGGTCAGCGCTGTATCCGTTGGATTTTCGCCGTTTGCTACGGGAACCCCGTGACAGAGGCTTCGCACTCAAGGCTCGATGCAGCGTGCCGGGACATCGGGTTGCCGGTCCTGCCGCTTGAGGAAGGTCTTACGAAACGTCAGCGGTTCGACCGGAGCTTCGCGGCCTTGCCGGACGTCGACCTGCCGGCCGTCGCCGCGCGAGTTCTCGAGTTGGACGGCCAGTTTTTGCATGCGGTGAGCCGCAACGCGATCCAGGACGTGTTGTGGGCCGCGCAGCACGTCCTGGAGATCCCCCAGCGGACGCGGCGGGAGATTGCGCGGGCCTTGGAGCCGGAGGTGGAGAACTTCGTCGCGCAGGGCGATCGGTTTGCCGCGCTACTAGATCAGTTTTGGGTTCTCGATACCGAGCCGCTCGGTTTCTTCCTGGAGCCGGAGACGGGTTTGCGCGCGCAGATCGACAGGCATGTGTTCCGCTTCACTGGAGATTGGACCCTGGAGAAGTTGTTTGAAGAATTGGGGGCCCCGAGCGTAGGGCATCCGAGGTTCGTCCGATTCCTCAACGGACTGGTCTCCGCAGAGGTCGTTCCCGATGAGCCCATGCAACGACGCCTGGTCGAGGTCATCGGTCCTCATTTGCGGGCCGTCGGAGCGGAACTGCGCCAGACCGACATTAAAGATGGCTACCCGGTATTCAACGTGGTGTCGACGCGTTCAGGTCACGCCCGACCACCACGGGCCTTGATCTTCGCCACGCTGTCCAAACCTGATATCCGAATCGAGGACGTCCTTAACCTCGATATTGAGGTCCTCAGTGATCAGGACAATGTGCTGGTCTACGACCGGCCGATCGGCACGGACGGGCTGCTCTGGCGTGACCTGCACGCCTGGTGGAAGGACACCCGCCAGATCGCCAGTGATGAGGCGGCGAAGAAGTCGCTGTACTTCCGGCTTGAGGCGTGTCTGCCGAGGAATGCGGACGGAAAGTGGCACCGCGCGCAATGGAACCTGTTCACGCTTTACCACAAGCTTCACGGCCCGGACGTGCCCGGCCTTCCCGCGCTTTTGCCTGAAATCTGGCTGCACTGGGACCCTAAGACGATCAGTGCTCGTGGCACCGCGGCGATGTCTCATCACCGCATGGACTTCCTACTCCTGCTACCCGGTGGACGCCGTGTGATTCTAGAAGTCGACGGGGTCCAGCATTACAGTTCCGCCGGAACGGATGGGGACTGGCGGAACGCGAGGGCGGATCAGGGCAAGTATGCGCGGATGGTACGCGGCGACCGCAGCCTCAAACTTTCTGGATACGAGATCTTTCGCTTTAGCACCGCAGAATTGGATCAGTTCGACGCTGCAGAAGAACTGCTTCAAGATTTCTTCGCCACTCTCTTCCGAGAGTTCAAGGTCACTCCGTTGTAGATCTTCGCGGTGCCCAGGCCGCCGCCGTCAAGGAGGCGACCGGTCCGCACAGTGACCGGGTGGGATGTCCGGTGAGTGCACATGAGCGCTTCCCGGCCAGGGATGGCAGATCCCGTTCAGCACCCGATGTTGCCGTAGCCATCTTGCCGTGCGTAGCGCTCACAACCCTTTGCGTTCGGGATACCGCGTTGATGGCTGGGATACCTCCGTGGACTGACCCCGAATACCGGATGGCCCTGCGGCATGGTCGCTGTCACAATCTGATCGATAGCTCGTTGTGACATCCACCGCGCTGGAGGTCTCATGCAGGGAGCGACGGGGGTGACCGGCACGTCGCGCATCGTCCTCGTCGAATATTTCCTGAGCGACGAGCGCGCCCTGGTGTTCGGCGTCACCGCCGACTCCTCCGAGGCGGACCTGGTCACCGTCCCTTTCTCCCGCGGCGAGATCCGCGCGCTGGCCAAGCGGATCCGGGTGGAGCTGGGCGGTGGCCGTCCGGCGCTGGGCGCGCTGCTGCGCGAGGAGCCGCTGGCCCGGCTGGTGGCGCCCGTGACGCGGTGGGCACGCCCCGGGGACCTGGTGTATCTCGTCCCGCATGACGTGCTGCACCGGTTGCCGCTGCACGCCGTGCCCGTGGACGACGGGGTTCCGCTGTCCCGCCGCAATCCGGTGGTGGTGACGCCGAGCGCGTCCGTGCTGCAGTACTGCCTGACTAAGAGGGCCGAACGGCGGCGCGACTCCGCGCTGATCGTCGCGGATCCGCCCTCAGACCGGCCCCTGGTCTTCGCCCGCGAGCAGGCGCGGGCGGTCGCGGCGCAGTTCGGGCTCACCCGGACGCTGGTAGGGAAGACGGCCTCACGGGCGGAGCTGCTGGCTGCGCTCGCCGCGGACGACGCCGCCCCCGGGATCCTGCACTTCAGCGCGCACGGCGTCTTCGATCCCGACGAGCCCATGAAGTCCGGCATCGAGTTGGCCGACGGCCGCCTTACCGCTGAGGACCTCCTCGGCATGACTCTCGACGTGGACCTGGTGACGCTGGGCGCGTGCGAGACCGGCGTCAGCGACCGGCGGCCGGGCGACGAGCTGATCGGGCTGACCCGCGCCCTGCTCTACGCGGGCGCGCCGTCGGCGCTGGTGACCCTGTGGCGCGTGGACGAGCTGTCGACCAGCATGCTGCTGCGCGACTTCTACGCCGCGCTGGCCGGCGGTACCTCCAAGGCCGAGGCACTGCGGCAGGCGCAGGCCCTGCTGTCGGAGCGGACGCTCGCGGACGTGCTCGTCCGTGCCCGCGAGTCACGCGAACGCCTCGGCGACGAACCCGCCACGACGGCCACCCTGGCCCGTGAGGAGGCCCGCATGCTGGCCCGCTCCGGCGACGTCGAAGCGGCGCTGTGCCTGCTCGCCGACACGCTCAGGACGCCGGGTCTCAGTGCCCCGGACCTGGAGCTGCTGCGGGTGGCCCAGAAGCGGATCATGCTCGCCGGGCCCGCCGTCGACGGCGGGCCCGGGTCCCAGGTGTTCGCGGATCCCTACTACTGGGCTCCTTTCGTCCTCGTCGGCGACTGGTACTGAGAGGTGGAGATGGGAGAGGTGACCTCGGGGCGGCCGGTCTCCGAGCTGGCGGACACCGGCTTCCTCCGCGGGGAGAGCGTCCCCGAGCAGGTGGGAGAGCTGCCGTTCGTGCTCGTCGACGCGCAGGGCCGCACCGCCGGCCTCGTAGGGCCTGCCGGGCCGGGCCCGGCGATCGCGATCCCCGCCGACACCCCGCTCGCGGTGGTCCTGAGCTCGGAGGAGGTGCTGGACGCGCTGCTGGCCGGCGCGGATGCGCTCGTCCTCATCGATCCCGGCGAGCGTCCCGTCGGCGTCGTGCCCGTGCCGGCCGTCCGCGCCGAGCTGGCCCGCGCCCTGGCCGACCCCCATGAGCTGGGCGCCGGCGACGGGCTCGGCCGGCCCAGGTCGCTGGCGCCGCCCCTCCGCATCCGCTGCCGGACCTGCGGGGAGGTCAACACGTTCACCCGTTTCCAGCAGACCGAGACCTACGACTGCGTCTCGGGCCACGACTTCGTGCCGTTCTACGGGGCGCGCTGACGTGGGTGGCCTGTTCGACGCGCTCTTCGGCGCCCTCGACCGCCGGTTGTTCTCCACGGTGCTCATCCCGATCCTGATCTTCCTGGCCGCGCTCGGCGCGCTGATCGCCGCGGGCGTGGGCTGGACGGAGACCCTGCGCTGGTGGAGCGGTCTGAACGCCGAGTCACGCGTCCTGCTGACCCTGCTGGCACTGGTGCTGGTGCTGCTGTCGGCCCAGCTGTTCGCCGCACGGCTGCCCGCCCTGATCAAGCGGTACCAGGGTGAGTGGGGCGACCTGCCCGGCGGCGAGTGGCTGGCGGGGCGGCTCACCCGCCGGCATGAGGTGTTCTTCCGGTGGCTCACCGAGGAGGACGACCGGTGGGCCTCCTACCCCGTGAGCGAACGGCAGCTCATGCCCACCACGTTCGGGAACATCCTGCGCGGTGCCGCCGAGCACAGTGCCGACCGCTACCGCCTCGACTCCTCGACCGCCTGGCCGCGCCTCTACCCCGTGCTGCCGGAGGCGTTCCGGCAGGCGTTCGCCCTGGCCACCGCAGATCTGGAGCTCGCGATCACGATCAGCGCGCTCGGTGGCGCGTTCGCGGTCGTCGGGGGGCTGCTGGGCGCGTTCCTGCTGCCCTGGTACGGGGTGCTCCTCTGCCTGTCCGGCGGTCTGCTGGTCGCCTGGGGCGGCTACCGGGCGGTGATCCGCGCCGCCGAGCCGTACGGGCAGCTCTACCGGTCGGCGTTCGACGTGCACCGCTGGCTGCTGCTGGACGCCATCGGGCTCGACCGCCCCGCCGACTTCGACGCCGAGCTGAAGCAGTGGACCGCGCTCGACCAGATGTGGATGCGCGGCAGCGTGAGCACCGACCGGGCCGCCCACCTCGGCTACCCGAAGGTCCTGCCCCCAGCGCCCGAAACCAACGAGCAACCGCCTGAAACCGACGGACCGCCGCCCGAAACCGACGAACGGCCACCCGATACCGGCGAACCCCAGCCCGAGATCGAGCGGCCGCCCAGCGTAGCCACCAGGCCGATCCCGCCCTCCTGGGTGCGGCGCTCGCGCACCAGCCCGGTGCTCGTCGCCCTCCTCGCCGTGGTGTTCCTCGGGTGCGCCGCCCTCGGCGTCGCCGCGGTCCGGCGATCCCCCGGCTCCGGGACCGCCGCCCGCGACCTGCCCGCCTACCACGTGCTCACCGCCGGCGACGTGACCGGCGACGCCCCCGACCGCCTGCTCGGCCGGTACACGCTGCGGCCGGTCCCGGCGAGGTCGCCGATCGCGCCCGGGGATCTCGGTCCGGCCCTGCCCGCCGGGCGCCTGTCGGGGCATTCGGCCCTCGCGCTCGGGCCGCCCCAGCTGACGGTCACGCCCGCGCTGGGCCGGGGCGGGATTGTCACGATCCACGTCGTCCCGAAGAACCCCGGGGCGGCCTCCGCCACCGTCCCGGGCGCCGTGGTCCTCGATGTGCTGGGCGAACGCGGCGTCGTCCTGGCGGTGACCCGCGACCAGCTGACCGAGCTCACGGCCGCCCTGCCCGACGGCACCGTCCACCTCGTGCTCGAACTCCCGTAGGGAGGGGCTCATGCCCGTCAACCTCAACTTCTACCGGTATCCGGAGTTCATCGAGAAGACGCTCATCAACGCCGACCTGGCGCTGCGCGTGCGGCAGGAGGGCGCGGTAGTGGTCGCCTTCCGGGCGGGCCGGGTCGTGTGGTGGGCGCTGGTCGGCCTGGTGGCCGTCGAGCCGTACACCGCGGTGTTGCGGGCCGGGCCGGGCGCGCTGGCGTGCGTGGTCGCGCTCGGGCTGGCGCTCGGGCTCCTCGGCTGCCTGGCGGCGCTGACCGGCGGCGCCGTCATGGTGGCGGGCGGCGTGCCGTTCGCGGACCTGTCTTGGTGGACGATCCCGCTGCTGGCCGGCTGGGTCCTCGGGGCGCTGCCGCTACCGTCGGCGAAGCTCCGCATCGCCAGGACCTTCTGCATCCTGGCGCCGATCGCGCCGATCGCCGCCCTCTGGGCGCACGCCCGCTCGTGGCCCACCGCCCTGTGTACCTTGCTGATCATGTACGTGCTGCTGATCCGCCCGCACTTCGGCCTGGTGGGCATCACCACGGCCGGGCTGACCCGCTGGCACCGCGGCCAGATCTGGCTGGGCGCGGTCATCTGGCTGCTCGGCGCGACGCTGCTCGCCCTGGGCCCGGCGGGTGCCTGGTTCGTCCGGGTCTGGCCGCCCGGCGTGCTGGGATTCGTCCTGGGCACGGTGTGCGTGGCGGCGGCCATGCTGGCCCTGAGGTTCGTGTACCTGCTGGTCGGACGGGGCTCGCTGGCCAAGGTCACGTTCATCAAGGCCCCTGCGGGCATGCGGCTCAACCGGGACAGGTTCTCCGGCCTGTACGGAGCCGAGCTTGCCCTGGCCTGGTTCTGCGTGACGGCGGCGGGAGCCGTCCACGACGACCTGGGCGCTCTGATCGGCTCCGCCCTCGCCCTCGTGCTCTTCTCCACCCCCTACGCCGAGAGCCGGCTCGAGGTCCCCCTGCGCCACACCATCGACCGCCTCGACGCCGCGCACTATCTGTTCTCCGTGCAGCTGCGCCGCGAGCAGCTCCGCCTCGCCTGGTCCGACGACCTGGGCCGGGCGCTGACCCTCATGGAGCGGATCCGCGTCGCCCGCGACCTGCTGGGGCCGGGGCGGCCGCGCAAGGCCCTGCAGCTCGATCGCATGTGGAACATCCACGTCAACTCTGCCCTCCAGCTCGTGGAGGTGATCACCGACGAGAGCGAGAAGACGGCTCTGGGGGACGTCGACGACACGCTCCTGCTGCCCTTCGAACGCGCCGAGGGCCGCCCGCCCCTGCTGGACATCGCGCTGAAGTGGGCGGACGAGGGCCTGTCCCTGCTCGACCTGGCCGACAGCACCTACCCGTGGCTGCTGGCGATGGAGGAGCCGCTGCGTTCCACGTACGCCGCGTACCGCTGCTATCTCCACACCGTCCGCGGGCTGGCCAACCGGCTGCACGGCCGCCACGAGGAGTCGGTCATGAGCTACTGGACCGCCGCGCGGCTGTACCGGGACATCGGGGCGGTCAACGCGGAGGCGATGGCCCTGGTGAACATCCTCACGACCTTCCCAGGTATCGATCCCGCACGGCCGACCGCACGGCGTACGCTGCCGCTGGCCGAGGCCGATGCCGCGGTGGTGCGCGCCACGACGGACGAGCGGGTGCACCCCGAGGTGCGCCGGGAGGTCGCGGCGACCGCCGCGCTGATGCACGCCGCCTACGGCGACCTCCGGTCCGCCGAGGAGCTCGTACGCCGGGCCGCCGCCATCCCGCCCACCCAGCCCGGGGCGACGACGATGGGAGTGGAGCGGATCGTCGCCGACGCGGACACCATCAGCAGCAGCGTCGGGAGGCATCACCTGCGCCTGTCACGCAACCCCGTCGATTACGGGCCGCTGCTGCGCGGCGAGGTGACCGTGGACCGCTTCCTGCCCGAGCCCTCCCTGAGCAACCCCTGGATCCTGCGCGAGCTCATCAACGGGGGCGTCCCCGTGCCTGGCCGTCGCCGGCTCGTCCGGGGCATCACCGGCGTCGCTCAGGCGGACGGTTTCACCGTGGAGATCCCCGACACGATGGTCATCGAGAAGTGGATCGAACGCACGGAGAAGCGCGGCGGGTTCGCGATGAGCGCCCAGTTCCACGAGCTGCTCGGACTCATGCTCCGCCAGCTTGACCCGTACCCGGCCGCGGGTCACCTCGTCGCCGCGCTCGACCACCTGCAGACGGTGCACTTCGCCATCATCGACGACGAGCTGCGCGGCGCGGCCAGGGGCGCCGCCGAGAGGTTCGCCGAGGTCGTGATCGACCACCTGGCCACGCTGGCCACCCAGCCGCTGCCGCCCGGCGCGGAACCCGAGCCGGGCTCTCTCGCGGCCCACGTCGTCCGGACGGTGAAGTCCAGGGCGCTGACCGAGCTGCTCGGCGAGACCGTGCCCGCGCCGGGCGACAACGCGCTCATGCGGCGCGAGCAAGAGGCCCGCGCGCGCTACCAGGACGCGCGGGACGCGGGCGACCACGACCGGCTCCGGCAGGCCAGAGAGGAGCTCGAACACTGCTGGGGCGAGCTCATCGAGCTCGGCGGGCCCGGCGCGGAGTACGCGGCCCTGCGGGCGGGCCTGCCCATCGAGCTGGAGCGCATGCCCGCGCTGCTCGCCCAGCTCGCCTCCCCCGGACGAGGAAACCAACCCTGAGCGGCAGCTGACCGTCATAGAAACGCCCGAAACTCTGGGACTTCGGGGTTGATACTGGTGGAGTCGCCTATTCGACTATCGCGAGTTCTCGATGCCGAGGGCCGTGGTAGTGACTTTCCGTGATGTCGGCGGCAACAAGCCGGGCTCTCGGGCAGCAGGTGCGCCCGGAAGGGTGAAGTGGACCTGACTATGTCGGTAGGGCCTGCCAAGATCGCGATATGACAATCGAGGCGCTGACGCCGTTCCGCTGGCTGCAACCGCCGTACGGCGGACGGGGCAACCTGCTCGGCGAGATCTACTGCGTGACCTTGCTGCGCGGGCTTGACCCGGCCGAGGTGCTGCGCCGGTTCGGCGCCCGCACGAGCACGGAGATGAGCTTCGCCGAGCTGGGGCTGGCGGTCTCCGACTTCACGGTGGCGACCGACGGCGGTGACGGCGGTGGCTATGTCGGAGTGGTCGCCACCGGCGACGGGTGCGCGGCGGTGGAGCCGTACGGCTGGTCGGGGACGGACAACTGGACGCTGGCGCGGCTGTCGGTCGGCACCGACGTGGTGTCCGTCTTACGGCATGACTACGCCTGCGACTATTTCCACTACGCCGCGGACGGCATGGTGATCACGGCTTTCGACCCGACTTTTCCCGAGTGTCGCTCTGGTGCCGACACCGACCGGCTTGCCGGCCTCATGCGCGAGTTCGGCCTGCCTTTGGAGGAGGGCTCGGACGAGGAGTGGGACCAGCGCCAGGACGGCCTGTCCGAGCACGGCCTCGCGCGGATGTTCGCGATGGCGGCCCGCCTCACCGGCGTGACGTTCACCGCAGACCTGCTGGACGGACCACTCCTGGTGGGCGCGATAGCCGACCTGCCACCGTCACAAGAGCCTCAGCCCGGGAAGAGCCTCGGTGTTTTACTCGAGCAACTGAACGCGGTAAGCGGCCCTGAGTCTGATCACGGCGCCGCTTAACCACCATGGGCCTCCGGTACTACTGGTTACTGGTCAACTCGTCTACTGAGCTGTTGCGAGTTCTCGGTGAAGACGAGCCTCACCATGACTGTCCGTGCTCTCCAGCGGCGTACCGGTGCCCGGACAGGTGAGCCCAAGCGGACGGCGATGGTGTGTGCGATCGTGCGACATCTGGAGGCCCTGGCGATCGACGACGCGTTGGACCTGTTCGTGCTACTCATGGCCACCAAGTTAATGAATCCGGCGCGGCGGGCGACCGACAAGAAGCGCCTGGCAATGCTGCCACGTCTAGAGAGGGGTCAGCCCACACAAGCCCAAAACCCACATCGGGATGGTCATGAACGGTGTTTCCGCTGCTGAGTTCGCCTGCTGAGTTGGCCGTGGAGTGCAAGACCATCGGCGGCGGCGCCTGTCGGCGACACAGCGCGGTGTTCGGCACAGGTCCACGTGCCGACGCTGATCACAGGCCACATCTCCCGGCGGTGAGTGCGGTGATTACGCATTCGGCGGCGTGCCGTGCCGCTAGTGCGGAGGGGAAGGGTGCACAGCTGCGAGAGGCGGGGTCGGCCGGTCCGCAAGTGATCCTCCACTGCCAGGCGGAGTGTGCGGCGGGGCGTGAGGGGTGATGCCAGACGGGTACCGCAGCCCGGGGAGCGTTCTGCGCTGTCTGGACCAGTACGTCGTAGGTCACCCCGCCACCCTCTGCGGTGGCGGCATACCTCCCGCCGTTGTCGTGAACGGTCCAGTCCAGAGGGGTTGGGGTCGACTCCGACACCTCCAGGAGGGCGTCCGCGAGGTCGGCCAGAATCCGGTACAACGCGGCTCGTACCACCTCGGTGTGGTCTCGGCCCCAGTGGCACGGGGACCGTTCGGCGACCTCCTGCGCGAGGATGTGCGCGGCGAGTTCGTGCAGAAGATCTCCGGCGCCGGTAGCTCCTTCCGCCAGGACCGCGGCAGCGCCCCGCGAGAGATCGTCCCGGGTCATCGCGGCGCCGTGGGCCAGTTCCCACAGGTCGGCCGGTCCGAGGTCGTCGACCGTGCGCCGGATGCAGAGGACTGCCATGTCCGAGGGGGCCGGGATTTCGGCGTTCAAGAGGCCCGCGCGCACGTCCGTGGCCGCGCTGACATCGCCCGGCTCGAGCACGCCTGGCGGCACCGACCCCACTGCCTGGAGGACCCGCTCGTGGATGCGACGTACGGGATGAGGCCCGAGGGGAGGTGCCGGTCGTCCGACCAGTGCGCACAGAGCGTCCAGCAGTTCCGCCGGCGGAACCCTCAGGCTGGTGCACGCCCTCGTCAAATGACCGGCCATTCTGATCAGTCGTCCAGCACTGCCAGGGCGTCGACCTCGACGAGCAGTCCCGGCGGGAGCTGCATGTAGACGGTGGTGCGGGCGGGGAAGGGCTCACCGACAGCCGCCGCGTAAGCCTCGTTCATATCGGCCAGGTGGGCGGGATCGGTGAGATACACGCGCAGCATCACGACGTCCGCCAAATCCGCGCCGCCCGCCTTGAGCACGGCATTCACGTTGCGCAGGGTCTGCGCGGTCTGCTCGGCGACCGAGGTGCCGACGACCTCGCCGGTGTCCGGGTCGAAGGGGAGCTGCCCGGAGACCTGCAGGACGGGGCCCTTGCGGATGCCCTGAGACAGCGGGGCCGGCAAGGAGGGTGCGTTCTCGGTGGTGATGACGGTTCTGGTCATGGTGTTCCTTGAAGTGGGTGAGCAGGCGAGACACATGTGCGGGGTCAGCTCCAGACCTGACGTTCCTGGGCGCGGGGGTCGTCGCCCTGGGTCCACTCGGCGTCGATGCGCATGGTGGCCCGGCGCTCGGTGTCGTACGGGTCCCAGCCGGGGTCGCCGGTCCTGGCGAACCGGATCCAGGTCTCGTGCACGCGGGCGGCGAGGTCCGCGGGGGCCTTGTCGGGGCCGAGCAGGGCGTTGGGGCCGTTCAGCTCGGGCCGGTCCGCGAGGTCGAAGACGAAGGGCAGCTCGACCGCGTGGGTGGCGCCGAGCTCTCCATTCAGGGCCTGGGAGCGCCAGGCGAACTCGTAGGCGTAGGTGGCGGACTCGGGGTGGGCGGCATGCGCGCCGGCCAGGGCCCAGCTGCCCGCGCCGAACAGCGCGTCGCCCATGAGGGCGGAGCGCAGCTCGCCGAAGGACGCCGCGGGGTGTGCCTTCCGGTACGTCTCGACGAGCTGCGCCGGATTCGGGTGCGAGCGTGCCGCCGCCTCGTCGACGTCGGCGGCGGTCGAGGTGGCGTACTTGCCCACCGGGACCAGATAGAGGTTTCCCTCTTCGGTGTTGGTGCCGACAAGCAGGTCGACGTCGGCGCTCAGGCCGGCGGCGACGGATTCGGCGGGCTGAGTGTCGAGGACCAGGCTGAAGGGGCTGAGTCCGATCAGTGGGTCGCCGTGGGTCTCGGTCCGCAGGTCGATGCCCGCGAGCTGGGAGGCGGCCTCGACCAGGCGCTCGTCGGAGATGTCCGCGAAGGCGCCGACGTGGGGCTCGATGCCCAGGGCCTCGGCCGCTGCCTTGGTGACGCGGGCGGCCTGCTCGGTGGTGAACGCGCCCAGGCCGCTGCCGCTCTGGACGATCGCCCGGCGGAACAGGCCGGCGGCCTCGGAGGTGGCGAGGACGCCGCCGACGATGGTCGCCCCGGCCGACTGGCCGAAGAGGGTGACGTTGCGCGGGTCACCGCCGAAGGCGGCGATGTTCTCCCGCACCCAGCGCAGTGCGGCGACGACGTCGAGCAGGCCGCGGTTGGCGGGCGCGCCGGGGATGTCGAGGAACCCGGCGATGCCGAGCCGGTAGTTGAGGGTGACGAGGACGACGCCGTCGCGGGCGAAGGCGGAGCCGTCGTACATCGTGGACCGCGTCGACCCGGCGACGAATCCGCCGCCGTGGACGAACACCATGACCGGCAGTTCGTCACCGCCGACGGCAGGCGTGAAGACGTTGACGGTGAGGTAGTCCTCGCCTCGGCTCCAGCCGGTGCCGAAGTAGGGGCTCATGTCCACGTCGCCGAGCTTGCGTTCGGACTGTGGGGCGTTGGGTCCCGGCACGGTGGCGTCCCGTACGCCGTCCCACGGCTCGTGCGGCTGCGGTGGCGCGAACCGGCCGGCGCCACGGGGCGGGGCGGCGTAAGGGATGTTCAGGAAGGTGAGGGTGCTGCCTCGGCGCAGACCGCGGACGGCTCCCTGGGCGGTGGTCACGACGGGGTCGGGGTGGTGGTTCACGGCGGTGCCTTTCCGCAGGGCTCAGACCTGCTCGGTGTACGGGGCGAAGGGCGCCCAGCCCTTGATGGCGAACTTGTCTCCCTCGCGGACGACTTCGGCGGCGCCGTGGCCGCCCAGGTGCACGGGGATGACGAGGGCGTTGTTGTCGACCGCCCAGCCCAGGAGCTTGAGGCGGGTGGCGCGGGCTTCGGCGGGGTTCTCGCAGAAGCAGCTGTTGGTGTCGGGCTCGTGGATCTGGACCGGGCTGTGCAGCAGATCGCCGACGAAGAGGGCCCGGTCCGGTCCGGACTCCAGCGTCAGCACCGACGAGCCCGGGGTGTGGCCGGGTGCGAGGTCGAGGCGCAGATTGCCGTCGATCCGGTGGCCGTCCTCCCAGAGCTGGGTCTGGCCGGCCTCATGCACGGGGGCGACGCTGTCCTCGAAGACATTCTGGTTTCCGCGGCCGAGCAGGGGCTTGTGCTCGTTGGCGGGGTTCCAGAAGTCGAAGTCCGCCTTGGGCATGAGGTAGGTGGCGTTGGGGAACGTCGGCACCCACGTCCGGCCGTCGAGGTAGGTGTTCCAGCCGACGTGGTCGATGTGCAGGTGCGTGTTGATCACGATGTCGACATCCTCGGGGCGGACCCCGGCGCGGGCGAGGTTGCCCAGGAAGTCGGTGTCCAGCCGGCTCCACACCGGCGCGTACGGGCGGTCCTTGTGATTGCCGACGCCGGTGTCGACCAGGATGGTCTTGCCCTCGCTGCGCAGTACCCAGGTCTGGATGGCCGAGTTGACGATCCGGGTCTCGGCGTCCAGGAAGTCCGGAACCAGCCAAGAGCGGTGGGCCTCCCACGCCTCCGCCTGGCTCTCCGGGAAGAACGCCTCGGGCGTCATGTCAACAGGACCGAAGTACTCCCAGACACGGGTCAGCGTGACATCGCCCAGGGTGATGGTGTCCATGATTCTCTCCAGTTCGATCGGTTTCGCGTCCTCGGGCCACAGGCGCGGGCAAGACGCGAATGAGCGGCTGCTCATGCCGGCCTCGGGCGGCCCCGCCGCCGAGATCGGGTGCGGGCATCAGACCGTCGGGGCTTCGCCGGTGGGAAAAGGGCCGCCCGGTACGCGTCCGTTCTGTGAACGACCCTGCTCAACCATGGTGCGCCGCTCGGGGCGTGCTGCGGTATGAGTCACGTGACTGCACCTGGACGCATGAGTGGGCCCCACTGTGACGGGAGGTACCTCGGTGCGCGAGCATGAGGTCAGGGCCGAACCGGTGGTCGCGGGACTGTGTCAGCCGCTGGGCCGGTCCTGAGCAAGCGTGGGAACAGCCTCTGGTTCATCACCACCGGCCGACACCGACCCGCTCAGCAGGCGGCTGCTCGTCCCGGGCTGGTCGCGGTGTCCGCGGCGTGATCGGCCGGGCAGGTTCTGGCCGATGGGTGCGTGTGCGCGGCGGTCGGTGAGATCGGCGCAGTGGTGTCCGTGACGGGGCTGGGCGGAGAGGAGACCTCGCCGCCTGCGAACGGGGACACGGTGTGTTCGGCGGCCGGTGCGGGCGGGTCCAAGGCTTGTGCGAGCGCGATCAAGGTCATGTCGAGACGGTTGATGTGGAGCAGCAGGCGCTGCTGCGGCAACGGTCGGCCGCGACGCATACGCCGTTCGCCGGAGAGCAGGGACAGTGCCCTGGTGACCTTGGGACGTGCCGAGTGGGAGGCGGTGCCCGGCCGACGACTCGCGATGCGGATCAGGTGCGTCGTCCTCTCCTGCGCGCGGTCGGCCGCTGACGTGATCCGGGTGGTGTACTCGGCGTCGTCGCCCTGCGGGAGGTGCCCGGCCACGGCGGCCAGACTCCGTGCATGGTAGGCACCGGCTTCCAGCAGTTCCAGCAGGTGGCGGGCGCGATCACGACGGCCGCGCTGGGGATTGAGCGGGTGGGTGAGCGGCAGACAGGCTTTGCGGAAGGACTCCAGTACCTGGTCGAGATCATGGGCCGCGCGTATCAGGCTCGTCGTGGTGTCGGTGCTCAGGCTCCGCGTCGTCGTGTGCAGGAGGCGTCTGAGGACCAGCAGGAAGTGGACCAGCTCCTCGTCGCTGGCCCGGCGGACCGTGATGGGCAGGACGAGTGCGCTGGCAAGGACACCGCAGGAGACTCCCAGGGCGGTCTCCTGCACGCGCAGGACGAGTACGTCCGTCGAGAATGTGTCCAGCAGTGCCAGCAGCATGCTCAGCATGCCGGTGATGAAGAACGTCACCACCCAATAGGCATCGGACGGGCTGTAGAACATCCCGAACATGCACACCAGCAGCAGGACCAGGAGCAGCGGCCCGTACGGTCCGACCAGGGTGGCGAGGCCGTAGCCGAACACCGCGCCGAGAACCGTGCCCGCCAGCCGGCGCACGCTTTGCAGCAGGACCTCGCCGGTGCTCTCGGTGTTGATGAACACGACCCACGTGGCCACGACGGCCCAGTACCAGTGGTCCGGGGACAACAGGTGACCGCCGAGGATGGACAGCGCGGAGGCGGCGGTCACCTGGAGGGCCTGCCGGGTCGTTCCCCGCTTGCGGTCTTCGGAGTCCGCTTCGCGGTACTGCCTGACGCTGAACGCCCGTGTCTGCGGTGTGGCGGGCTCGTGCGGAGCCGCCCCGGTTGCCGACGGGGAGCTGACGCGCGGACCGAGAAGGTGCATGGCCGCGGCCAGTTCGTCGATCCCTTGGAGACAGTCCTGCAACGAGGCGGATGCGTCTTGCAGGATCGCCGGGTCGTCTTCACGTTCCTGCTTCCGCTGCCGGGGGGCGGTAGGCGTTCCCGGGGTGAACTGGTGGCGGAGAACTCGGATCTGTGCCGCGAGCCGTTGCCGGGTGGCCCGCTCCGCGAGATCGTCGGCGGCCGGTGGTGTACGGGCCGCGCGGACAGTGAGTACGGTCAGCCGCTGGGCAGCCACCTCCGCGCGTGAGATGTGCCTCAGGATCTGTCCGTCGGTGGCCTCGTCGACCGCGCGCTCACCGAGAAAGTCCTCGATCAGGAGCACGGCCGCGTGGAGCCTGTCCAGACGGCGCTCCAACGACAGACTCAGTGTGTCGGCGTCCTGTCCGGCGGTGAGCAGGGCGGCCGTGTCCCGCAGGACGTCGCGCAGCCGTCCGTTGAAGGTGCGCTGCAAACGGGCGAGGACACGGGACGATGTCATGAATCCCGGGCAGTGGCAGACGGCCACGACGGCACCGAACGCGACGAGCACAGCCGCACCCATCTGCGGCAGCTGGACCGCTCGTGCCCCGGTGAACTGCGCCAGGAAGAAGGCCATGAAGCCGAAGACGCCCATGCCCTGCCCTCTGGCGCCGTACCGACGGGCGTGGACGGCGACGTAGATCAGCAGCAGGAACACGATCCCCGCCGTGAACGGGTACGGCGTCAGCACGGCTCCGGCGGCCAGGGCCGCGAGGGACAGCGGAGCTCCGAGTCCCAGCGTGATGAGCTGGTTGCGCGGGTGCAGGTCGCTGATGGCCAGCGAGGTCACCATCGCGGTGAACCCGCCGACCAGCAACGCCGTGTCTGACTGCCCCAGGGCCGCCAGGACAGTCAGGGACGCGGCGGCGCCGAGGACGGCGCGCATCGCGGAGGCCAGACGCATCAGTCCGGGGTCGACGGCGGCGAAGCGGTCCCACAGCAACGCCGTCTTCCTTGCCACCATGACGGTCTCCGTACGTCCTTCCATGAGCGAACGGGGTGATCTCCGGCCGACGGCGTGGAGCAGTCGCCCCCGGAATGTCCGCCCCGGTCCTTCGTCGCCGCGGCAAGCCGAATGATGATGATGAGGGGCGCCGGAGTCCCTCGACGGACCATTGCCGCGTCACCAGTCTCGGCGGGTCGGCAATCCGTCCGGTATGCGTCAGGTGACTGCTCTCGCAGGGTGCGGCAAGTTCGCGGCCATCAGCCGCGCCGACCGCCCGCGAGCCGACTGGTGGCCGGGTCAGCTGCGGCTGAATCCCGCCCAGTCCTTGATCTTGAAGTTGCCACCGCTGCGCTCCACCTCGGCAGCGCCGTGACCGGGAAGGTGCGCGGGCAGGATGAGGGCCTTGTGATCGGCGGCCCACTCCAGTTCGCGGCGCCGGGTCGCGAGCGCCTGCTTCTCGTCCTCCTCGAAGCAGCTGTTGAACTCGGGGTGTTCGAGTTGCAGCGGGGTGTGGAGCAGGTCGCCGATGAACACCGCTCTGTCGCTTCCCGACTCCAGCCGGATCACGGACGAGCCTGGAGTGTGCCCGGCGGCGAGGCTCAGCTTCAGGCTGGAGTCGAGGGTGTACGAGCCCTCCCACATCTTCACCAGACCCGCCTCCTGCACCGGGAGCACACTGTCCTCCCAGACGTTCTGGTTGCCCTGCCAGTACTTCGGCCGCACAGGACCCTCAGGGTTCCAGAAGTCGAATTCGATCTTCGGGATCAGGTAGGTGGCGTTGGGGAAGGTGGGCACCCAGTCACGGTCCTCACGCCGGGTGTTCCAGCCGACGTGGTCGTTGTGCAGGTGCGTGTTGACGACGACGTCGACGTCCTGCGGCCTGACTCCCGCGCGGGACAGACGCCGCAGGAAGTCCGTGTCCATGTACTGCCACTGCTTGGCGTACGGCCGGAACTTGTCGTTCCCGGCGCCGGTGTCGATCAGGATCGTCCTGCCCTCGCTGCGCAGGACCCAAGTCTGCAGAGCTGAGTTGACCATGTCCGTGCTCGGTTTCCAGAAGTCCGGGCTCAGCCAGTCCTTGTTCTCCTCCCACAGTTCCTTCGAACTCGCGGGGAAGAACTGGCGCGACGTCAGGCCCACCGGGCCGCTGAACTCCACGACCCGGGTGACGGTGACCTTGCCCAGCTGGATCGTCTCGGTCTTGGTGAAGGCCGCGGCAGAGGCGTCGGCCGGCTTGACCATCTGGCTCCCCAGCAGCCCGGCGGCGCCGATGCCCGCCGCGACTCCGACAAAGCCGCGCCGGCTCAGGGAACGTGAAAGATTTACGCTGTCCATTTCTGCACTCCGATGGAATCACTCATCACGGTCCTGCAGCGCCTGCGATCAGGTAAGGGCAGGACCGTGATTGGCCGCTGATGGATCGACGCGGCCGAATACCCACCATTGTGCGCATTGCAAGCACCGACCGGTATCAGTCACGTGACTGCAAAGGAAACACCGTTGGATTCGCGGACAGAAACGCGTTACGGAAATCACAGGGCGATCAATGGTCACGCGCGTGGGGTGGCAGCACGGTTGCCGGTGGACTCACGCCGGGCACGGGCTTGGGGCGGACAGCAGTCGGACACCCAGCGGATCGCGTATCACCCGCCGTACCTCGACTCACCCGTCGACGAGCCGGAGATCAGTCCCGGGCCGCGCGTTCACCTGGGGCGGAACTCCTCTCAAGAGCCTCCTCTCGGGCCTGCCCGTCGCCACCCGCCGCCGCCGAGCCGATTCCCTTCGTTGCCGTGGCCGGCGTCGGCGAGGCCATCGGCCGGCCATGCGGCACGGGAACGAGACAGGCACGGCGCCGAACAGAGATCGGGCGGCCGGAATATCCCGGGCGGCGCATGCGTTAAAAGCCAGTTCAAACACACAGCTCAGGACCGGCGCCCTGCCCCATAGGCGGGACAGAAACACTCCCGCGCTATTGTCTGAGCAATCCCAATTCCTGGAGCATCCGTGGAAAATGGTGGAAGCGCTCAAGGGAACCAGCGCTCGACACGCAATCTTGGTCTGCCGATGGTGGGCCGGGAAACCGAGACCGCGGAAATCATGCGGCGGGTCGCCGCTGACCGGTCCCACAGCGAGGTGTTGATCCTCACGGGCGACCCTGGTGCCGGCAAGAGCGTGCTGCTGGACCTCGCGGCCGACCACGCGCGGCGCGAGGGCGGCCGGGTGCTGCGGGCGGTCGGCAGCGAGTCCGAGGCACACCTTGGATTCGCGGGCCTTCATCAGATGCTCCGCCCGGTGCTCGGTGAGCTGGGCAGCCTGCCGCCGCGGCAGCACACCGCGCTCCGGGCGGTCCTGGGTCTGGACGAATGCACCGAGGCCCCTGATGGCATGCTCGTAGGTCTGGCGGTTCTCACCTTGGTGTCGGACCTGGCGGAACCGGCGCCGCTGCTCGTGGTAGTCGATGACGCCCAGTGGATCGACCGTGCATCGCTGGACGTTCTCTCCTTCGTGGCCCGACGCATGGACAGCGAACCCGTCACGCTGCTGGTTGGTGTGCGCGCCGCGGCTGCGCTGCCCGGGCTCGACAAGGGATACGAGCGCCTCGAGATCGGTCCGCTGAGCGGTGAGGCGGCGAACCGGTTGCTCGACCAGCAGCCGACACCACCCACCGGCCGAACCCGGGTGCGAATCCTGCAGGAGGCGGCCGGCAATCCGTTGGCCCTTGTCGAACTCGCCCGCGCCACCGCGACCAGGCACTCCGGCGGCAGCAGCGTGGAGGGCCCGCTGCCCGTCACCGACCGATTGGAGCGGATCTTCGCGGAGCACGCGGAGTTCCTGCCGGAGGCAACTCGCCGCCCCCTGCTGCTGCTCGCGGCCGCTGATGCGATGGACGCGCCGACGGCCTCTCGAGGACTCCCCGAGGCCGACGACAAGGCGTGGGCACCCGCGGAGCGGGCCGGTCTCGTACGCCAGGACGGCCCCCGGATCTCCTTCCGCCACCCGCTCATCCGCTCGGCCATCTACCATGCCGCGTCCTTCGAGGAACGCAGGGAAGCACATCTCGCTCTCGCCGAGCTGCTGAGCGAGGAGCCCGACCGCCGCGCCTGGCACCTCGCCGCCGCCACCATGCGTCCCGACGAGGACGTGTCGGCCGCCCTGCAACAGACGGCCGACCGGGGCCGGCGCCGGGGCGGATACGCGGCCGCTGCCGCCGCCCTGGAGCGCGCCGCGGAGCTGAGCCCGAGCCACGCGGACCAGGCGCGGCTGCTGACCGAGGCCGCCGTCATGGCCGTCTTCACCGGTCAGCTCGGCTGGGTGGAACACCTGGCCACCGAGGTCCGCAAGCGCGCTGACGACCCGGCACTGATCAACAGGGCCTCGCTGGCCACCGGGCAGCTCATGACCCTGCGCCGGCACCATGCGGCGGCCTTCGCCCTGCTGACGCGCATCGCGGACGAGGCGGCGGCCGCCCACTCGCCCCGCGTGCTGGAGGCGCTCGCTGCGGCCGCGGCCGTCCGCTACTACTCGGGCGAGGAGTCCCAGCGACAACAGATCGAGAGCCTGTTCTCCGCCATGCCGGACTCCACCGCCAGGGGCGCCCTGCGCGCCTGGGTACTGGCAGTCTCCGACCCCAACGGCGCGGGAGCCTCCCTCGCCCCGGCGCTGCCCGGGCTCATCGCCGAGGCCAAGGACGACGCCGGCAGTCTGACTGCGCTCGCCATCGTGGCCTGGATCCTGGACCAGACCGCTCTGGCCGCCAGGACCTTCGACGAAGCGTTCGACCGGTGGCAGGCCCGTGGCTCGCTGCCGGACGGCCTGGGATGCGCCGTCGGCTGGGCCTATCTGGAGCAGGGCCGATGGGCCGACGCCCGTTCGGTGGCCGCCGAGATCTCGGCGGTGGCGTCAGCGGCCGGGCTGGACCACGCCGAGGCGTGTGCGCATGCGCTCGACGCGACGGTGCTCGCGCTGCTCGGCGAGCCGATTGACGCGCGACGGGGTGCCGAGCAGGCGCTGGTCCTCGTCGACCCGCTGGAAAGCCGCTCCATCGCGGTCTTCGCACGTCGGGCCCTGGGCCTGGCGGCAGTGGCCGAGGGCGACTACGACACCGCGTACGCGCAGTTCCGCTCCGCCTTCACCAATGACGGCGATCCGGTTCACTACCACGTGTCCTACACCGTCCTGGCCGAACTCGCCGCGGCGGCCGTCCGCCGAGGGCGACGGGAGGACGCCGCCGAACTGCTGGAGCGATCGGCGCGGCGCCTTGGTACGGGCATGTCGGCACGGATCACCGCACTGCTCAACCGAGGCCGCGCCCTGCTCGCTGAACCGGACCACGCGGAACCGTACTTCCAGGCGGCGCTGGCGGACGACACGGGCGAGCAGTGGCCGTTCGAGCGGGCACAGACACGGCTGGACTACGGTGAGTGGCTCAGGAGGCAACGTCGCATCGCCGAGGCCCGCCCGCTGCTGACCACGGCACTCGACACCTTCCAGCGGCTTGGCGCGCGGCCATGGATCGAGCGGGCGAAGGCAGAACTGCGAGCCGCCGGCATCGAGGCCGCCGGCAGCGTAGTGCCCAGTGCCGTCACCGAACTCAGTCCCCAGCAGCAGCAGATCGTCCAGCTCGCGGCCCGCGGCCTGACGAACCGTGAGATCGGAGAGAGACTCTTCCTCTCGCCGCGCACGGTCGGCTCCCACCTCTACCGGGTGTTCCCCAAACTGGGCATCACCGCCCGGTCACAACTCCGCGACGTGGTCGAAGGCACCCTGCCGGGTGCCGGGGTCCAGGGCTGAGAGCCGACTATGGACGACCGCAGGCTGACGACCGAGGTGCAGTCGGCTGACGGATACCACGACCGAGTTCCGGGCTGACAGATTTGTGGAGCGCGACGACGAGCGACCAAATCGGCTCGTCGAACCGCATAAGGGATGAATTGGGGTGCCCGTAGTCTTGGCCGAAAATCCAACGAACCCGCCTCTTAACTGCGGATACGGTGGGCTGGCTCAGCTATAAGGGTTGAGCGTGGGTTTGATCAAGCTGTGATCTTCTTCGCCTGTTGTGTGCGTGTTCGTCTCGCTACGGTGTGCCTCGTCTGTTGAGCGGGAGAGCCGGCCGGGAGGCGTGTGCGGTGACGTCGGTGGAGCGGACCGCCTATCGGGTGTTCCCGCGGTTGATGATGACGCGCGAGCTGTACCTGTTTTTCTCTCCCTCGCAGGAGGAGATGGCGTGGGCGCGGGAGAAGACCGACACCGATGAGCACCTGCTGGCGCTGACGCTCGCGCTGAAGTGCTTTCAGCGGCTGGGCCGCTTCGCCAAGGCCCGCGAGGTGCCGGTCGTGGTGGTGAAGCACGTACGGCGATGCCTGGAGCTGAAAGACGACATCGCGCCGGTGTACGCCTCGGCGCGCACCGCCGAGTCCCATCGGGTGCTGGTGCGGCGCCGGGAAGGGGTGGCGTACGCGCCCGGCAAGGCCCGCAAGATCGCGGCCAAGGCGATGACCCGGGCGGCTTGGGTGAAGAACCATCCGCCGGATCTGATCAACGTGGCGTTGGAGCGGCTGGCGCAGGCACGGTTGGAGCTGCCGGCGTTCTCGACGCTGGACAGCATGGGCCCTCAAGGTCACCACGGTGCTCAACGCGAGGATCCTCACCGGGCCCCGGCCGGAACCCCTGGCACACTGATCACACCAGTCCGCAGGACCGCCAGGCGATCGGCACGCGCGGCGACCACTGCCCGCCGTCGCCGCGCACCACCACGTACGCGGTGAGCGGCGCCGCGAACGAGCTGCCACCGCACAGGACCCGCCCCGTGTCGACCGAGTAGTTGCCCGCCGGTCCGTTACCGCCCGGCTGCGCCGTGGCCCGGCCCTGCCACAGCACCCGGTCATCCGAGGCGCGCCTGACCTGGACGGCGACCTGGGTGCCCGGCGTCAGGTAGTAGCCGCGGACGCCCACGGTCTGGTACGGCCCCTCGTTGGTGGTGGAGCAGGTTTCACCGTCGCACGAGGGCCCGTTACCGGCGTGGTTGCGCTTCATCATGACGACCCAGGCGAGCCTGCGGGCCGCGCTGCCGTTGTCCTGCCGCGCCTGGGAGCGGGAGCTGGGGACCACGCACCGGTAGTCACCGGTGTACGCCTCCCGCCAGACGAACCCGGTCGTGCACGCGTGCCAGACCCCGGAGGCGTTCTCCGACCGCGTCCGGTCGCGTACGGCCGGGTCCACGCAGACGTGGTCGCTGGACCGCGCGCCGCGCCAGACGTACCCGCTGGCGCAGGTGTCAGGGGCGAACGCGGTCTCGGCGCCGGCCCCCGTAACACCGAGCACCGACATCGCCAGGCATCCCGACGCGGTCATCGCCTCGAGCTTGCCGGAACGTGTGAGCATGTTCTTCCTCTGGGAGAGATCAAGGAATGATCGCGGGCGGGCACTCCCAGCCCCGTGATCGCATCCTGTCCCGCGGCCCACCGCCGGACATGAGTAGCCCCTACTCATATTCGGCTCTCCGGAGTGGGCCCTTGCTCAGGCCGCCACGACCGGCGCGACCCCTGCCTGGAGCACGGCCCCGTACTACCCGTGGTTCGTGGACGGCGAGTAGAGCATCGACACCGGGCGGGTGGCGGCGTCGAACGACGCCGCTGCCCCGGTCGCACCCATCCCGCTGACCCCCCACGGCTCGTAGACCATGTTGACGCCACCGTGTTGCCACTCGTTGATCCACACGAGAGCGGCGTTGAGCTCCCTGCAGCGCCGCAGGTTCTCGGGGGTCGAGGAATAGACCGTCGCCGCGAGTCCGAAGCTTGAGGTGTTGGCCAGGTCGATGGCTTCGGCGAAGGAGTCGACCACGGTGACGGGGGCGACCGGCCCGAAGGTCTCCTCTTTCATGATGCGCATGTCCGAGGTGACCTCGGTCAGCACCGTCGCGGGGTAGAAGTATCCGGGCCGGTCTGGTTGCCCGCCACCGCAGAGCAGCGTCGCCCCGCGGTCGACGGCTTCGTGGACGTGGTCGTGCACGATCCTCCTCTGGGTGTCGTCGACCAGTGGTCCCAGGCCCTGGGAGTAGGGGTCGTCGCTCATCGTCCAGCCTTCGGCTTCGGCCACGAGGGCGGCGATGAACTCGTCCGCGACCGCGCGGTGCACGTAGATCCGCTCCGACGATGTGCAGATCTGTCCGCTGTTGAGGAACGTCGACGTCGCGACCGCCTTGGCGGTGGCGGCCACGTCGACGTCGGCGTCGACGAGGACGGGGTCGTTTCCTCCCAGTTCCAGGATCGTTCGCTGAAGGCGCTTGGCCGCGGCGACGGCGACGCTGCGGCCCGCCTCGACAGACCCGGTGAAGTGCACCAGCTTGACCGCCTCGTGCTCGGCCAAGGGCTTGCCGGCGCGCGCGTCGCCCAGGAGAAGGTTCGCCACGCCTGCCGGAAGGTCGCACAGCTCGACGAGCCGGGCCGCGGACAGCGGCGCCTTCTCCGAGGGCTTGATCACCACTGTGTTGCCGGCGGCGAGCAGGGGGCCGAGGGCTCCCAGGATCGAGGTCACCGTGAAGTTCCAGGGCACGATGAGTGCCAGCACGCCCAGCGGCTCACGGATGACCACTGTCCGTCCGGACTCGCCCGGAGCTGTGACGTCGGCGACGAACGGATAGGACCGCGCCCGCTCGATGCCGAGCCGGAACGAGGCGATTCCGCCCGCGATGAACTGCTCGGCGAGCGGGACAGGCTTGCCCATCTCCCGGTTCTCGAGTTCCGCCAGCTCGCGCACATGCCGTTCGAGGAGGTCGGCGGTGCGGCTCAGCCGGCCGAGGCGGTCCTCGAGGTCGAGCCTCGCCCAGCCCGCGTGCGCGGCCTGCGCCGACTCCACCGCCGCCGCGGCGTCGGCGGCCGATCCGGCCGGAATCAGTGCGACGACCTGTTCGGTGGCTGGGTTGACGACGCTGTGGAGTTCCGGGTCCGCGGCTTCGACCGGGGTGCCGTCGATGATGTTGCTCAGGCGCTTCATCTGCTCGTTCCTTCTGAATCGAAGCCGGCTTCAGTGGAGCCTGCGGGCCATGTGCTCGCCGAACATCACGCAGGCGAGATGGGTGTTGGCGCGTGGGACGAAGGGGAAGACGGAGGCATCGACGACTCGGAGACCCTCGAAACCGAGGACCTCGCACCGGGGGTCGACGACCGTCTCCGGCGCGTTCGGATCTCCCATCCGGCACGTGCTCGTCGCGTGCTGCGTGTCGACCACGCTGGCGCGCAGGTAGTCGCGCAGTCGCCCTGGTGTGTCCAGGGCATCGCGCAGCGACGAATTGACCCGCCAGAGATCGCCGTCGGCGATCTCCGCGAAGCTGGAGTGGGCCACCAGGTCGCCGAGGAACCTGATGCCCGCTTCCAGGCGGTCGATGTCGCGCTCGTCCGACAACATGTTCAGCGCCACCCGGGGCTGCGTGCTCGGGTCGGCGCTTCGAAGCTTCAGCGTTCCGCGCGAGTAGGTCCGGTTGACGAACACCCCGACGGCACCGGCGCCGGCGCGCACTTCGGCCGCCGCCATGGCCAGCGCGTTCTGGTTGAGGGCGGCCAGCATCATGTCGTTCCCGCCGGGCACGGTGCCGCTGCTGTAGCGCACGCAGCAGTTCGTGTGCCGGTCGGCGGGGCCGGCCGAGGCCGCTTCGGTGAGCGGGATGCCTATCAGGGCCATCGGATGGTCCTGGAGCCCACGGCCCACCGGCAGATCGGCACGGACCTCGATGCCCAGCCGTCGGAGGTCATCGGCGGGGCCGATGCCCGAGCGCATGAGGATCGAGGGCGAAGCCGTGGCGCCCGCGCTGAGCGCGACCTGGTTCGCGTGGAAGGCCGATCCGTTGGCCAGCCGGACGCCGACTGCCCGAGCACGTTCGAAGAGAACCACGTCGACCAGGCTGTCGCCGCGGATGGTGAGGCCCGGGTTGTCGCGACGTGGCTCCAGGTAGGCGTCGTGGCACGAGACCCGTCGACGGTCGATCGAGTTGATGGGGTAGGGAGAGACGCCGGTCGCGCCGGGTGCGTTGACGTCCGGGGCCCACCCGAAACCCGAGGCGAGCGTTGCCGCGCGGAGCGCCTGGTCGACCGAGCCCCACGTGTCGACCGGGGCCCGGTAGACGGGGATCGGGCCGGCGGTGCCGTGGTAGTCCTCGTCGCCGAAGCCGGCGTCGGACTCCAGAGCGACGAAGTCCGCCATGACCTCCGCGGACGACCATCCGGTGCAACCGGAGGCCGCCCACTCGTCGAAGTCCTCGATGGGCGGCCGGATCGCGATCTGCCCGTTCACCGTCGAGCTTCCGCCGAGGCCCTTGCCTCGCCAGTACAGGTAGGGCTCCTGGGCCTCGGTCCTGGTGGCCAGATGCCCGTCCCACAAGAACGCGTTGTAGTCGGAGTTCAGGATCGCGTTCAACGGATTCGGCGACCTCCATGCCTCCGGAAGCTGCGAGGCCGCGTAGTCCCGGCCGGCCTCGAGCAGCAGCACCCGCTGTCCCGCGTCGGCGAGCCGTGCCGCGAGTGCCGAGCCGGACGAGCCCGCTCCGACGACGATGGTGTCGTAGCTGTCTGCTGATCCCATCTGGCCTGATCCTTGGTCTCGTCGCTAGGCGGTGAGGTCGAGCGTGTGAACGGTCATCTCGCCGAGTGCCGCGGGAAGGGGTTCGACGCCGAACCCGGGTCCGCCGGGGATCGACACCGCGCCGTCCTTCATGACGATCGGCTCGGTGATGTCCTGGGCGTAGAACCGATCCGAGCCCGAGATGTCGCCGGGCAGCGTGAAGCCCGGGAGCCCGGCCAGCGCCGCGTTGGCGGCTCGGCCGATGCCGGTTTCGAGCATGCCGCCGCACCAGACCGCGACGCCGTGCGCCAGCGCGAGGTCGTGGATGCGTGCCGCCTCGAGGTATCCCCCCACTCTTCCAGGCTTGATGTTGATGACACTCGCCGCCCCCAGCGCGATCGCGTCGGCGGCCGACCGCGCGTCGACGATCGACTCGTCCAGGCAGATCGGCGTGGTGAGCAGGCCCGCGAGCAGGGCGTGTTGCCGCAGGTCCTCCTCGCCCAGCGGCTGTTCGATCAGCAGCAGATCGAAGGGGTCGAGTCTGCGCAGCCGCTGGGCATCGGAGAGACGGTAGGCGGTGTTCGCGTCGACCTGCAGCGCGATGTCGCCGAACCGCTCGCGCACCGCCTTGACCGGCTCGAGGTCCCACCCGGGCTGGATCTTGAGTTTGATGCGCGCGTAGCCCTGGTCGACGAAGTCGGCCACCCGGCCGAGCAGGTCGGGAATCGACTTCTCGATGCCGACGCTGACCCCCGAGGGCACCGAGGCGCGGGTCACACCGAGCTGCGCTGCGAACGACATGTTCCGCAGCCGCAGCTGGGCATCCAGGATCGCCATCTCCAGAGCGCCCTTGGCCATGCGGTGGCCGACCACGTGCTCAAGTGCCGCGCCGACCGTCGATGCCGACACGGCATGACCCGCGGCCTGCCACTCGAACAGCGCGGGCACGAGGAATCGCCGCAGGACCTCTCGTGCTCCCTCAAGGTATTCCGGCGAGTAGAACGGCTCGGCGAGGGCGACGCACTCACCCCACCCGGTTACGGTGCCGCCGTGGTCTGAGGCCGTGACCCGGATCAGGAGCGGAAGGCGCTCCGTCTGGGTGGAGAACGAGGTGGTGAACGGGTGGATCAGCGGCATCCGGACCGTGATGAGCTCGACACGCTCGATGTGCATTCTCAGGTGCTCCTCGTGAGGCAGTAGTGACCCTGGCGGTCGAAATCGACGACGACCCAGCCTTCTTCCAGCAGCCCACCCAGCGCCCGTCGTAGCGCGAGCCGCCATGAGATCGCGAGCTCGGGTTCGTGGCGCCGTAGAGCCTCGATGTCCGAGGGGATCTCCACGACGCATCGGGTCAGCGACTCCGCCCGGCCGAGGTCGAGCTGGGGTCGCCGGTCCACGGACCTCAGTACGGCGGGGCCGTGCTTCTTCTCGGCTCGTGAGGGCGCCGTGGCCTGCCCGATGTGCCAGGCCACCATGATCCGGTCGCTGTGCTGGCCCTGGTTGAGCCCGTCACCCATCGGTCCGTAGAAGTCGGGCAGGTAGACCTCGACCTCACAGCCGAGCTTGTGGAGGTTGAAGTACGCGTTCCGGGCCACCAGGGGGTCATAGGTCCACGTCACGCGAGTGACACCGCGGGCCAGGCACCAGTCGCGCTGGTGGTGCTTGAGGGCTCTGCCCCATCCTGTGCCCGCCGCGTCTGGTCGCACGCCGGCGATGTGGGAGTGCAGGGCATTCTCCCGGGGCGGGTGGAAGAACCCGACGCAGACCGCCATGAGCTCATGGCCGCGGAAACCACCGGCGACGTAGTTGCCCGCGTGCGCGAACGCCGTGAGGAGCTCCGGGCTGACATGCGACTGGGTGTTTTGGACCTTCCAGATCTGCGCCACGAGCTCGGAGGCGGCAGACATCTCCTCCGGGCGGTGAAGCAGCCGCAACTCCATGGAGGTCGAGCTCGGCGCCTGGGTCGTCATGAGCACTCCTGCCGCAGGAAGCGGGATCCGTTGTAGACGCCGCCGGCGACGGGCCGGAACTGCTTCTCCCCCGCGAGCTCAGCGGTGGTGTAGGCGTAGCCGCCCGGGATGTTCGAGGCATGCAGCGCGACGGACTCCGGCTCTGCTGCCGTGCCGTCGCGCAGATGCCCCTTCCGCTCCCACAGTGTCAGTCTGAGACCGTCCGCGTCGGGGGTCACCTCCGCGCGATAGCCGGCGCACTCCCAGGCGCCCTCCAGCGGTTCGGGCGGACGTGTCATGTCGGCCCGGACCCGGACCGGGGGCAGACTGCCGTCGATCGACGACGTGACGTCCGCGAACAGCTCGTAGAAGAGACCATCCGGTTGACCACCGCTGGTCAGCAACGCCACCGCGTAGTTCGTACCGGGGATCAAGCGCAGGTATGAACGTTGGCCGATCGTGCCGCCGTCATGGCCGTATACGAAGGTTCCCCGCCAGTCCTCGAGGAACCAGCCCAGTCCCCAGCCTTGGACGGTGGCGACGCTCTGTCTCAGATCGACATGCTCGATGGTCATCAGGCGAGCGCTGCCGGCTGACAGCAGACGAACGCCTTCCCGGGTCACCCCTCCGCGCAGTGACATCTCCGCGAACGTCAGCAGGTCGCCGACGCTCGCCACGATCAGGCCCGCGGGTCCCATGGATCGGGTGATCGACCACTGGGGCACCGGGGCCGACTCGTCGCCGAAGCCGGCGTGGCCGGTCGCCGTGGCGAACTTGGGTGCGTCCTCGCTCAGGGTGATGGTGTGCCGCAGGCCCATCGGCTTGATCAAATAGTGGAGCAGCGCCTCGTCCCACGTCATGTCGCGGAGCACCTCGACGATGCGGCCCGCGACGACGAAGCCAGCATTGCAGTAGGAGAACCTCTCTCCAAGCGGGTGGATGTGGGAGACGGCGGCGAGGTGCTCCACGTACCGCGCGACGCAGTCGTCTCCCCTCCCGGTGTCGGTGAAGACGTCCCCGTCGATGCCGCTGGTGTGGTTGAGCAACGCCCGTACCGTCACCGAGGGCGACTCGTCATCGGCCAGCCTGAAGTCCGGCAGGATTTCGCGCACGGGAGCGTCGAGATCGAGCAGCCCCTCGTCGACGAGCTGCATGACGAGCATCGTCGTCCAGACCTTCGTGATCGACCCGATCTGAAAGACGGCGTCGTCGATGACGGGTTCCCGGGTCGCGACGTTCAGGACCCCGGAGCTGACCGTGATGCGGTCGAAGACCGTTCCGCTCCGATCGAGCTGCACGATGCCGAGTTGCGCCCCGACGACTCCGTGCCGTTCTCGGAGGAGGTCCAGACGGCGGCGCCAGTAGTGCTCCCCACGTGGGGCCGGCGACAGCGCGGCCGGCCGTGCGGCGGCGCGGGTGTGCAGCTCGACCCATTCCACGACCCGGGCGTGGTAGTCGACGCGGTGATCGACCTCGCCGTCGGCGATGAAGAGGTGGCTGCCTCCTGGATAGACCACCAGGCGAGTCGGCACACCCCGGATCCGCAGTGCCGAGAACCACTGCTGCGCCTGTCCGATCGGGCAGGTGTTGTCGTTCTCGCCGTGCAGCACGAGCGTGGGTGTCTTCACCTGCTCGACGCGTGCGATCGGAGAGCTCTCGATGAGCCGGACCACGTCTGTCGGCGCGGCACCTGCGGTCGCCGAGGCGAAGAAGCCTTCCGGCAGCAGTCGCTGACCGGCGATGGAGGCGAAGTCGCAGATCAGGCCGCCGGCCACCGCGGCCGAGAACCGGTCGGTGTGGGCGGTGAGGACACAGGTCGCGACGCCGCCGTAGCTGTAGCCGGCGACAGCGAGTCGCTCGGGGTCGGCGATCCCCTCGGCGATCAACTGGTCGATCGGCTCGATGAAGTCCGCCAGATCAGCTCGTCCCCAGCCGCCGTCGACGGCTCGGTAGAACTCCTCGCCGTACCCGTCGGATCCACGGGGGTTGAGCGTGAGGACACGCCACCCGCGTGCGGCGAGGAGCTGTTGGTACAGATGGATCTCGTCGGCCACACCGGCCCAGGCGTTGTGCGGCCCACCGTGGATGTCGAGCAGGAGCGGAGCGGTTCCGGTCGTGTCCGGTGCCGCCATCAGCCACCCGTGGACGACGACGCCATCGCTGATCGTGAACTCTCGTGGCTCCGGTCGACAGAGCTGGACCCCGGGGAGGCTCTCTTCCATCAGCGAGGTGAGGACCTCGACTTCGCCGGTGGCGAGGTCGACGATCGCGACCTCGGCGAACGACTCAGGAGTGGTCAGGACGATCGCGGCACGGGGTGCCTCGGCGGCCACCGAGAGCGCGGAGACGACCTGATGCGGCTCCGCGACGATCGGCCTGCCCTCTCCGCCATCCGGACCGACCCCGTACAGATGGGTCCAGCCACGGTCACGCAGGCAGAAGACGATCTCGCTGCCGTCGTGGCTTTGCGCCGGGTGGCCACCTGGGTAGCCCGTCGCGCCCGGCAGCACATTGCGGTCCAGCCCAGCCGTGATGTCGGTGTCGGGCCTGCCGTCGCCGTACAGCCGGAGAAGCCGGGCATGACCTGCCACCATCGCGGGTGATCCCACGGCGAGCAGCGACGCGCCGTCGCGAGCCCACATGACCGGACCGGTCACTCCTGTGGCCTGTCCGAGCACCTGCACCGGAGCGAGCGGGTCGTCGACCTCGACCGCGTAGGCGCGGCGTTCGAGCTCGACGTCCGCGCGGTGGGCCATGGAGGCCGTGAATGCGAGGCGGTCGCCGTCGGGCGACCATGCCGGGCCGTCCGCGTCGTAGTCGCCGTCGGTGACCTGTCTGATCTGCCTGGATCCCAGGTCCATCACGAAGATCTGGCGGCGGACACTGCCGATCCAGCCGATCTCGTCCGCCTTCTGGTCGAGCGTGTCGATGACGATGGGCGCAGCGGCGTCGCCGGGCGCGCGGTTCACGGGTGCGGAGAACGCGACCCGGCGACCGTCCCGGCTGACGGCCGCGGCCCCGGCCCCCAGCGGCAGCTCGGTCAACCGCGTCGGCTCACCCATGTGCGGCAGGAGATGCAACTGCGGGAATCCGTCGACATCGCGCAGGAACATGATCCCCGTTGGGACGATGCGAGGTGCTCGATCCGTCGGCCCGTGGGTCAGCGGCTGTGGCTGAGAGCCGCGGGAAACCGCCCACAGCGAGGTCTCCGTGCGGTGGTCTGCCGCCTGGCGCCGCGTGAAGACGACCGTTCTTCCATCCGCCGTGATCGCAGTCTCGGGAACGGTGACGACCTGACGGACGTCATCGAGACTGCACAGGCGAGAGTTCATAGAGTGGTTCCTTTGCCGAAGAGAGGGGTGCCGATCCGGGGAACGGCACGGACCAGCTCACGTGTGTAGGGATGTTCGGGGTGGTCGATCACCTCGGTCGCCGATCCGACCTCGACGACCTGCCCGTCCTTCATGACCGCGACGTCGTCGCACAGCTGCCTGACCACAGCGAGGTTGTGGCTGATGAAGAGAACCGTCAGATCGAGGTCCCGCTGGACGCGCATCAGCAGATTCAGCACGGTCCCCTGCACCGAGACGTCCAGCGCCGAAGTGATCTCGTCAGCGAGCAGCACCCGGGGTTCGGCGGCCAGCGCCCGCGCGATCGCGACGCGTTGGCGTTGACCCCCCGACAACTGCATGGGCAGATCGCCGGCACGGGCCGGGTCGAGCTCGACCATCTCGAGAAGTGCGGCCACCTCGCCGCGCCGGTGAGCGCGATCGCGTCGCGTGGATCTTCCGCGTACGGCAAGCGCCTCCTCGATCGAGGCGCCGATGGACATCCTTGGGTTCAGGCAGGAGTTGGCGTCCTGGAAGATCAGCTGCACGGTGCGGCGAACGGACGCGGCGCTCCCCCGGGCACCGACGACATCGGTGCCGTCGACCAGGATGCGGCCCGTATGAGCTTCGTGCAGGCCGACGACGGCGCGAGCCAGCGTCGACTTGCCCGAACCTGACTCGCCCACCAGCCCGACCGTCCGGCCGCTCGGCACGTGGAGACTCACCCCACGGACCGCCTGATGGGCGGCGGGTCCGTGCCCGTACCTGACTCCCACGTTCTCGAAGGCGAGGTCGCTCACACCGACCCCTCCCTTACGGCGTCGAGGGGAAACTCGGCACCCTCGGTGATCGTGGCGAACTCGGTGCCCGGGACGGCGTCCATGTGCGGCACCGCCGCCACCAGCGCCCGGGTGTAGGGATGCTCCGCGCGTCCGCTCGCGAGATCCTCGGCGCTCAGGCTCTCCACGATGGCTCCCCGGTACATGACCAGGACCCGCGTGCAGAATGACGAGACCAGCGAAATGTCGTGCGAGACGAACATGACGGCCGTCCCATGCTCACGGTTCACCCTCCGCAAGAGCGCCAGGACCTCCCGCTGCACCGTGACGTCGAGGGCCGTTGTCGGCTCGTCGGCTATGACCAGCGCCGGTTCGCCCATGAGCCCCATCGCGATCGTGGCTCGTTGCCGCATGCCACCCGAGAACTCGTGGGGATACTGGCGGGCGCGGCGAGCCGGGTCGGAGAGCCGTACCGCGGCAAGCCGGTCGACCGCACGCCGGCGTGCCTCGCGCCGGCTGAGGCCGCCGTGCAGCAGACCGACCTCCGCGACCTGCGTACCGACGTGAAGGGCGGGGTTGAGCGAGGTCGAGGGATCTTGGAAGACGAATGCCAGCCGCGTACCGAGCTGTTGGGCCAGCGACTTGGAACGCGGTCTGCCGGGCACCTTGCCCCTGACGACCAGTTCCGTGCCGTCGAACTGGACCGATGACGCCGTCACGTGAAGTGGCTCTTCCAGGAGTGACGCGACCGCCATGCAGGTCAGTGACTTCCCCGAGCCCGACTCGCCGACGATGCCGACGATCTCCCCTCGATCGATGTCGAAGCTGACGCCACGAACCGGCGTCGCCCATCCATCCCCCCGGGGCGCCTCCACGCGCAGGCCGCGTACGCGGAGCACGGGGTCCTCCGCGACCTGCGGGACCGGTGCCGCCGCCGTCGAGCCGGTGGTCTTCCGCCGCCGGCGGCGGCCGGAGGGCCGGTGCAGCCCGAATGCCCGGGCGAGCACCTCGCCGGCGAGCGCGAACGTCACGCCGGCGAACACGATGGCGGCGCCTAGCCCCAGAGACGGAGCGGGGTTCACGTAGATGGCTCCCATGCTCTCGTTGAGCATGCGGCCCCAGTCGTAGTCCGGCGCCTGTACGCCGAGGCCCAGGAAGGACAGCCCCGTCGCCGCGACCAGCGCGGTGCCGGCGCCGATGCTGGCGTTGACGATGAGCGGGTCTCGCATGTTGGGCAGGACGTGCCGTACCAGGATCCGCGCTCGGCTGACGCCGAGGATGCGAGCGGCGGCCACGAAGTCGCGCCCGGTCACCGACGCACCGAGGGTCTGAGTGAGCCGGGCGTAGGACGGCGCCATGGCCAGGCCGATCGCCAGTGTGACACTGGTGGCGCCCACACCGAGGGTGATCGACACGACGATGGCGAGCAGGAGAGCCGGAAAGGCGAGTGCCACGCCGATGGCGCTGTTGACCAACCGCCCCAGCCGCCGGGGCGCGATCGTGGGCAGCAGGCCGATGACCACACCGACGAACACGCCGAGGGCGGCCGACAGGACGGCGGTGACGATCGAGAGCCGGGTCGCGGTCAGCACCCGCGCGAGAACGTCCCGGCCACCCGCGTCGGTGCCGAGGAGGTGGTCCGCGCTGGGCTTCGCGGACAGTTGGGTCAGATCGGCCTGCCGCGCGACCTCGCCCCACAGCACCGGTCCGAACACCGCGAAGAACGCGACCACCATCAGGGCGGCCAGCGCGCCGATGCCGAGGGGAGAACGCAGGACGGCCAGGAACCTGCGGCGAGACGAGACCGCCATGGGCATCGGCTCGCCCACCGCCGTCGCGGCGGCCGGCCCCGCCAGCGCGGAGTCGGGAGTGGACATGCTTGTCACCGCCATCACGTGTCTTTCAGCGCTGAGCGCGGGTCAAGGCAGACCAGGACGATGTCGATCAAGAGGTTGGAAACGAGGACGATCAAGCCGTAGACGATGACGATCCCCTGCGCGAGCGGAAAGTCCTTGCTCCGCACCGCGTCCACGATCGTGAGCCCGAGTCCGGGCCACGAAAAGATGGTCTCGATCAGCACCGTGCCCGCGACGAGGGAGCCGAGCACGATTCCGGCGACGGTGAGCGAGGAGGTCACCAGGTTCGGCAGAGCGTGGCGGAAGTACAGGCGCCACCTCGACATGCGCTTCGCCCGCGCCGTCCGGATGTAGTCCTGCTCGAACACGGTGAGCGCCTCGACCCGGACGATCCTCGAGACGCCCGCGGCGACCGCGATCGACAATGCCAGGACGGGCAGCACGTACGAGCTCGGATCGGTTCGGCCCGCCACGGGCAGCAGGTGGCTCTGAACGGCGAAGAAGTACACCAGAGCGACTCCCATGAGGAACTCGGGGATGACGGCGAACAGGCCGCTCGCCGAGGTGTAGGCCAGGTCGACGGTGGGTCTGCGGCCGCCTCGGGTAAGCGCGGCGACGACGATGCCGAGCGGGATCGACACCAGGAGCACCAGCGCCAGCGACAGGAACGCGAGTTCCAGGGTCGCCGGCAGGCGCTGCTCGATGATCGTCGTCACCGGCAGGTGAAGGGAGAAAGAGTCTCCGAGATCCCACGTGAGCAGCCCCTTCCAGAAGTTCAGGTACTGCGTCCACAGCGGGTCGTTCAGTCCCAGGCTTTCGCGTTGTGCCTCCACGACCGCGGCCGTCGCGTTGATTCCGAGGGCATTGCGGACCGGGTCTCCTGGGATCAGCCGGACCATCAGGAAGACGACGGTCACCAGGGTGACCACCGAATACGCGAGCCGCACCAGCCGCCGCACGATGAAGGCCCCCAGTCGCCCACCTCTGCCCCGGAACGTTCCGGTCGCGGAATCCGGTCCCGCCCCGGTTCCCGTCAGCTGGGTGACGGTCGGTTCCGTGGTCACTTCAGCACGCGGATCGCGGAGCCGCCGATGGGCAGGTAGAGCGCCGTCGCGCCATTGAAGTACATCTTGTACGGCGTGACGGACACCGGTATGAGGTCAGCGCTTGTCATCAGGGTCTTCTCCGCCTCGGCCCAGGCCTTGCAGGCATCGTCACCGGTCCGGCCGCCGGCCGCGGCGACGCTGTGGTTGTAGTCCTTGTTGTCGATGGAGGCGAAGTTCGTCCCCGCAGGGACGGCAGGTCCGGAGAGGTACTGCGGGAAGATGGCCGGTGTGCCCGTCTGGAGGTTGAGCCCCAGCGATGCCGTCCAGCCCGACGGGTCTTTGGCCGCGAAGGTCCGGCTGATGATGTAGTTCTCGTCACCACCGTCGAGTTTCACGGCGGCGCCGGCGGTCTCCCACTGCTTCGCGACGTATTCCGCGGCGGCGCTGCCCGTGTCCGTGGAGTTGTCGTAGACAAGTGTGATGTCGACCGGCTTGCCCACCGCGCGCAGGGCCTGGCCGGCGGCGTTTGGGTCGTGGGAAGGCAGGTTGCCCTGGACGGTGTCGTAGGCGCACCGGCTCGGGTGTTCGGAGAGCAGCGATTTCGCCCGTTCGCCCTTGCCGCCGGTCAGAATCTTCGTGAGGGTGTCGAGGTCGATCGCCTGGGTCAGTGCGCGCCGTACGGCGGCCTCAGCGGTCGGGAGACCTTGATGGTGGTTGTAGACGATCATTCCGGACATGGCCGGCGTCGGCTGCGACTTGAGAGCGGCGAGGCGTTCCTCGTCCTTGCCGCTCACTATGGCCGCGTTGAGTTGACTGGACAGCAGCAGGTTCGCTCTGGTCGACGGGCTCGGCACGATCTTGGTCGTCACGGTCTTCGGCATCCCCGGCGTGTTCGAGGTGCTGTTCTTGGGGCCCCACGTGTAGCCCTCTCGGCGGGTCATCGTGATCGAGTCTCCGGCCACGACGCGATCGATGGCGAACGGGCCGGTGCCGTCGCTCCCCGCGGAGAGGCTCTTGGGGTCCTTCAGGCCGCGCTCGCACACCAGCTGCTGCTCGCCGATGTCGTACAGCATGAAGGGCCGCGGCTTGGAGGTGGTGACGGTGAGAACGTTCCCCTTCGCGCTCGCCTTGGCATCTGCCGGCACGACGGATTCCAGGCGCGGCGACTTGTTGGCGGGGTCGACGATCCAGTTGAGGTTGTCAGCGGCGGTCTGCGCGGTGAACGGCGTGCCGTCGGCGCAGGTGATGGCGTCGTTCAGGGTGTAGGTGACCTTGGTCGGGCTTTCGGTCCAGCTCTTCGCCAGGAAGGGCGCGGGCTTGGCCGTCTCGGGGTCGATGAAGATCAGCGTGTCGTAGGAGTACATTCCGACGATCTGCGCGTTGACGAGGTTGGTGACGAGCGGATTCAGGTCGCCTGGGTCGGAGTCGATCGCGAACGCGAACGTGCCGTCCGTCGCGAAGCCCGCCTGGCCCCCGTCCGAGCCCGAGCCCGAGCCGCCGCAAGCCGCAAGAGCTGGCAGAGCGATGAGGAAGGCTGCGAAAGCAGCGGCGCGTCGATTCATGGCAGGCCCGCCTTAAGGTCCGAGTCGGGGTGTGACGTCGAACACCAAGACTCACCCGCCTGGTCGGAGAGGCGCATCGTACGTCCGCCTGATCTGCGTGCGCTGACCTTGGACGATCGACCAACCCGGGACCGGCTGATGCGGTCCCGGTCGCTACGCGGGTGGCCGCGGCGATCGCCGACCGGGGCCGAGGCGGAGTTGCAGCATCAGAGCGAATCGTTCGTCGGGGTCGGCCAGATCCACGCCGCCGATCGTCTCGATCCGGCCGAGCCGGTATCGGAACGTGTTCTTGTGCACGTGGACGGCTCGTGCCGCGGCGGCGACGTCCCCGAAGTGCTCGAGCCAGCTCTGGAGTGTCGGCACCAGCTGGGTGTCGTGTTCGGTGTCGTAGTCCTCCAGGTCGGCGAGCGGGCCGGTCAGTTCGATGCGGTCGGCTGCCATCAGGTCGCCGAGGCGGAGCAGGAGGAACTCGATCGCCACGTCCGCCAGTGACGCGACGCGTCTGCCCGCGCGTGGATTGGAGCTCAGCACCCGCATCGCGGCATCGGCATCGCGCCGGGATGAGCCGAGTTCGCTGACGTCCTCGACGATGCCGCCGAGTCCGGCGCAGAACTCGGTGGCGGTGTCCAGACGGGCGATGAACTCGGCGGCCAGGTCCTTCATGGCGGCCAGCGCCGGGGCGGCCGCGGCACGCACGGGGACGACGGCGTAGACCGCGCCGCCGAGTTGGGCGACGATGGCCCGCGGATAGGTGGGCCTGAGGTGCGTCCGAAGCGCGGAGGCCATTCGCTGGATGTCGGCCGCCGTGCGGACCTCGTCGTCGGACTGGAGCGGCCCCAGAACCAGGACGCAGGCCGGCGACGAACCGAAGGCCAGCTGCTGCGCGGCTTCGCGCGCGCCGGTCCCTCCCTCAAGGAGCATGGACAGCAGGGCGACTCCGAGTCGTTGGGAGGCATCGGCGCTGACGCGGGCACGCAGCATCTCGAGCGCGATCACCCGTGCTACCTCGATCATGGCGGCCTCCCGCTCGGGGGTGAGCGGCCCTGCCACGGCGGCCCAGATGGAGCCGAGAAGCTCATTGCCCGCCTGGACCCTCATCGCCGCCCGAGGACGGGTGCCGGGGGCGGGGTCCTGCATGAACACCGGTCGCTCCGAGGCGTACACGCGGCGGAACATGCCGTGTTCTCTCTGGTATTCGCTGTAGATCTGCGGCACCTGGAGGCCGAGGATCGTCAGGCGGCGCGGCTCGTCGGCGCCGGCCTGGTCAGCCGAGAAGGCGACCACCCGCGACGACAGATCCTCGATCGTGACCGGGGCGTCGAGGAGAGCCGACAGCGAGTTCGCCAGGGCGAACAGGTCTCGGTCCGCATCGCCGCCGACAGCGGGCGCCCCATCGGCACCGAGATGCAGAGCGCCGCTCAGCAACGTCGCCACCTGGATCCACGATGCGCCCTGCACCAAGCCGAGGACGGACACCTTGCCGCGCTCCGCCTCGCGGGCGACCTCCTCGTCGACGGCCAGCGGCTCCCGGACCACGAGGGCCGTGGCCCCGGCTTCGCCCAGCGCTCTGACCAGGGTGACCAAGCTGTCGTCAGCCGCCACGCCGACGCCCAGCACCACTGCGTCCGGCGGGACGTCGGGTTGGTCCAGAGGATCGTGAAGGATGACGGTCGTCACGGCACGAGCCGGCTGACGTGGCCCCGCCTTGATGGTCAGCAGCGTCGAGCCGAGCCGCTCGACCACCCGCCCCAGGTCCGCTGGACTGCTCGTACCGCCTTGCATTGTGTGATCGTACATCTGTGTCCGATTTGATTCGGTCGATCGACCCAGTGTTGGCGCGAAAGCCTCGACAACAATGGGAGTGACGCGTGGCACCGACGAAGGAGCAGCTCAGCGATGAAGGCGTACATCTCCGTCGACATGGAGGGCGTCGCCGGCATCGCGACCCTCGACCAGATCGTGCGCGGCGGGTACGGCTACCCACGAGCCCAGGAGCTTATGACCGAGGAGGCCAATGCCGCGATCGCGGGCGCCTTCGACGGCGGAGCGACGAGCGTGCTCGTGAACGACTCCCACGGGACGATGGACAACCTGATCCACGAGCGCCTCGACCCGAGGGCACGGCTGGTCTTCGGGCAGCCCAAGGCCCAGTGCATGGCCGAGGGCCTGACCGAGGACTGCGCCGTGGCGCTCTTCGTGGGCTACCACGCGCCGGCCGGCACGCCCGGGCTCTTGGCGCACACCTTCTCCGCCTACTTCGGTGAGGTCAGAGTCAACGGATCACCGGTGTCGGAGGCCGAGGTCAATGCCCTGTACGCGGCATCCCTCGGTGTCCCGGTGGGCCTGGTCACCGGGGATGACGTCATCGGCGCGATCGCGACCGAGATCTTCCCTGAGGCCACGATCGTGACCGTCAAGAAGACACACGGATTCTCGGCCACGGACTCCGTCGCGCCGAGCGTGGCGAGGAACCTGGTGCGGGAAGGGGCCGCCGATGCCGTGGCCCGCGCGTCGGCACTGAGCTGTCCGCCGCCGCCCCCGTCGTTCGAGGTCCAGGTCGACCTGCCCTCGCCGGTGGCCGCCGAGCTCGCCGCCTGCATCCCCGGCTGCGCCCGGACGGCCGACCGGACGGTGTCGACAGTCCTCACGGCGTCGGCGGATCTCCTCGGATTCATCACAGTCCTGTACGAACTCGCGGCGAGCAGCGAGCGCGCGCGTCAGGTGATCTCCGCCCGCCGTTGAGGCCCGGCGCTCCTACCTGTGAGTTCTTCGATGAGGGTGGTGAGCAGTCGCGTACGCGGGAGGATCCACGCGATCTCCGCGTGCTCGTCGCGGGCGTGGGCGCCGCCGCCGACGGCACCGAGCCCGTCCAGGGTGGGCACTCCCATACCCGCGGTGAAGTTCCCGTCCGATGCGCCGCCGACCGTCATCTCCTCCAGCGGAGGATGGCCGAGGCGGCGTGCGATTCGTTGTGCCTGGCTGAACGCTGTGCGCGGCACGACCGAGCACTTCGATCCGGTAGAGGGACACGCCTTTGCGCCCCGTCTTCAGTGCGCCGCCCGGGCCGGCCGCCTCCAGCACGAGGGCTGCCCGGCAGCGGCCTGCTTCCTGCTCGATCAGTGCCCGTGATGTCGTGGACCCCAGCTCCTCATCGCCCGTGATGAGAAGGGTCACCTGGTCGAGGACGCCGGTGCCGCGGCATCGCCGCAGCCACGCGAGAGCGTGGATCGCCTGGACGAGGCCGAGTTTCATGTCGAAGCAGCCCGGGCCACTGACGACGCCGGCAGTTTCGGTGTAGGGCAGCTCGTCCAACGTGCCGAGCGGCCAGACGGTGTCGTGGTGCCCGAGGAGCATGACCTTCGGATCGGCCCCGCGCAGCAGGACATGCTCGACTCCGTCGACGCACAGGATCTCTGGCCGACGCCCCAAGCGCTCATGAACCAAGTCCGCGACCACCCGCGCGGAGCGGCCGACCGCGTCCAGGTCCGTCGACGGCGACTCGGTACGAACGAGTCTGCTCAGATCCTCGAGGAGGAGCGACAGGTTCCCGGACGCCTCCGGCCCGGTGGAATCCTCGGGTGTCGGCTTTTCCTCATGAGCCGGCAGCGTTCGCGAGCCGGGTGCGCAGGAACGCGGCGAGCAGGTCCGCGGAGTGGTCGTCGAGGTTGGTGAGGACGACGACGGTCATCGCGGTCGCCGGATCGTGGCCGGCGAACGATTGGAATCCGGGCAGTTCGCCGTTGTGGCCCCACATGCCGTCGAAGTTCGCGATGCCGAGGCCGTAGGTGATGGTGCTGTCGGGCACCGGGTGGGTGCGCATGTGTTCACGCCGGGTCTGCTCCTGGAGGAGATCGCCGCGCACCGATGCCTCGATGAGCAGTCTCAAGTCGCCCACGGTGGACACCGCGTTACCGGCGGTCCACGCCCAGGACGGGTTGATGCGCGTCGCGTCGACGAGTTCGCCGTCCCGGCGGTGGTACCCACGCAGCCGAGGATCCGGCAGGGCGGCGGCGTCGTGCGTCAGCGGCGGGAGCTCGGTCTCCCGCATGCCGAGGGGGTCGAAGACCAGCCGGCGCGCGACGTCCTCGACTCGTGCGCCGGTTACGTGCTCGATGAGCATTCCCAGCATGATGTAGCCGGCGTTGCAGTACGCCCAGGAGGTGCCGGGCTCGAACTGCTGCGGGTTCCGCAGGGCGACTTTGAGCAGCTCGGAGGGAGTCCAGAGCCGGTCGGGCTCGAGGAGCAGACCGGCGACGAACTCCTCCGAGGTGTAGTCGGGCAGGCCCGAGGTCATGTCGAGGAGACGGCGAACGGTGACTCCTCGCGGGAACTGCGGCTCTGCCAGATGGACCTGTATCTCATCGTCCAAGGAGAGGTCTCCGGCTTCCACCAGGCGCAGGACGATCAGCGCCACGATGGTCTTCGTGAGGCTCCCGATCCTCATGCGGCTGCCGGCGGTGAGCCGCACCCCGGTGGCCAGATCGCAGACGCCGAGCGCACGGGTCCAACTGCCGTACGACGGACCGCTCACGTGGACGACGGCACCCGGGATGCCCAATCGCCGGCGCTCTCCGTCCAAGGCGCCGAGCAGGTCTGGAGTCGAGGACGCATACGCATCCGATGCATTCTCAGGCAAGCGGAATCCTCACTCGTGGGTGTTATGCCGACCTTCGCAGCATTGTCCTCACCAGGTATCGGCGCATTGTGCCGAAGGCCGGAAGCGGCGCGAATCCCTCGTGCGATCGACCGAATGCCCGGGAGAGAGCTGTGACTACTGTGAGGCCCAGAAGACGGGGGCCGGTCACCTTGGGAGGAGAATCGCGTTGTCGAGCGTTGAGAAGGACGAGCTCGCGGAGTCCGGCGACACAGGGATCGTCGGACCGCCCGATTCCATCAGGCAGCTCCCGCGTTTCGCGGGGCCCTCCACGTTCGCCCGCCTGCCGCGGCTCGACGAGGTCTCCCGGGCCGACGTCGCGATCTTCGGCGTGCCGTTCGATGCCGGTACCACCTACCGGCCAGGCGCACGATTCGGCCCGGAGGCCATTCGCGCCGGCTCCAAACTCCTGAGGCCCTACCACCTCGGGCTCGAGATCGAGCCGTGGTCGAGGTTGCAGATCGCCGACGCCGGTGACGTCGGCGTGACTCCCTTCGACATCGCTGAGGCGGTGAGTCAGATCGAGTCGGCCGCTCAGCGGCTCTATCGAAGTGCTGACCGGATCATCACTCTGGGCGGCGACCACACCGTCGCCCTCCCGATGCTGCGAGCCGCCCATCGGCACCACGGCCCCGTGGCACTCATCCACTTCGACGCCCATCTCGACACCTGGGACAACATGTTCGGTGCGCGGCTCACTCACGGCACTCCGTTCCGCCGGGCCACCGAGGAGCGACTGCTGGCGGTGAACCACTGCGCCCATGTGGGCATCCGCCACACAACCCCGGCCGCCAAGGATCTGGAGGACGACAGGGAGCTGGGATTCGCGACGATCTCCACACTCGACGTCGCGCGGCGCGGCATCGAGCACGCCGCCGACCGGCTCCGGGAGAGAGTGGCTGACCGGCCGGTATACATCAGCATCGACATCGACGTGCTCGATCCCGCCCATGCGCCCGCGACCGGCACCCCTGAGCCCGGCGGACTGAGCACCCGGGAGCTTCAGCTGCTGCTGTACTCCCTCGCGGACCTCGACATCGTCGGTGCGGATGTCGTCGAGGTCTCACCCGCCTACGACCACGCTCAGATCACCGCGCTGGCCGCCGCCGGCCTCACGTTCGACCTCCTGGCCATGGTTGCCCGGGGAAGGTAGTCATCGGAACGGCCCCAGTCCGGGCCGCGATCTCGATGGCGGGCACGCCGTTTGTCAGCGCTCTTGGCGAACGCGACCACCGAAGGGGTCGTCCGCGAGCCCTCGGTGTTGGTGACAACGGTCGGCTCACCGCCTTCCAGCACGCACACGACCGAGTTCGTCGTGCCCAGGTCGATACCGACGGGTCGGGTCATCACCGGCCTCCTTCCTTGCGGCCCTCCTCCTCATGGCACCAACTCCGCCTTGCGCGGTTCACCGCCACCACAGGCGCGCCGTGGGCCAGCCGAGCCGCGGCACCTCACGCGTATCCCTGCGAGTCAGGCCCCACCGGGTGGCGCCCATCCGCAGCAGCACATGTTCCAACGGCGCAACAGCAGAAGAACGCTCCACGATCACGACCGCCACATCAGCCGCGTGAGCAGGAACACGCCGGCGGCCGGCGCGCGCGGACACGTCGAGGCCAAGGTCCGGCGTGTGGGTGACCCGGACAGAAACAGGACGCCCTTCGAGTCGGGCGCCGCCTCCGCGCGTGGCGTCGTAGGCTGCGCGCCGGGCGGGGTCGCGCAGCACGGCATAGGCATCGATCACCTCAGCGAACCGTTCCCGTTCCGCCGGCCCGGCGGGGCGAACCTCAGGATGCAGGACGCGCACCAGTCGGCGGTACGCGGAGGTGATCTGCTCCGCAGAGGCCGACGATTCCACACCGAGCACCCCCGTAAGGGTTCCGCCGGGGCTGCTTGCCGCCGTACCGTACAGCCACCGTGCTCATCTCCTGCGCCGCAGACATCAGCTGGATGCGCTGCGACCTGCAGGTATGAACGGAACCTCGATATGAATGCTATAGCAGCGCACAGCTGTGCAGGGAAAACCTCCTGATCACCATGCGCATCAAATTCACCATTCGTAGCAGAATCGGGAGCGTCGACGCCTCCTCCGGGAGTCCAGGCACTCCTCCGGACCTGTTCCTCGGATCGGGAGGCTTGGGTCATGTGACAGCCGCTGGTGGGCCGTCCCGTAACCGCGAAGCCGCGGGATTACTCAGAGCACAGGTCACCGAGTTCGGCCGATGTGTCAACAGCCATGACTCCATCGCACCGATTCGCGCCGTTGGCTTCGCCACTTGAGCGTCACACCCGTCGCGAAGGCCGTTGCCCGGCCCCGGAGACTCGGGCCAGGCAACGGCCTTCATAACGCCCACCAGTCCATGGGTCCACTGCAGCGGTCGGGACTGTCTCGATAACGATGGCGGCCGCCTACGGCCTGCTCCAACTGCTCGCCCTGCTCACCCACATCGGACCCTGAAAAGGGGCGGCACGCCTCGCTGAACTCGCCCGAGCCCTTCGGCGCGGTTGCCAGCAATGTGCGGGTGGCGGCGGAACGCGCAGGACCAGAAGCATGTCGGCGCTTTGCAGTATCAGCCGGTAGGCGGCTCCCTCGACGGTGGCGCGGATCAACCGCAGCCCGAACGGGACTTCGACGCGCAGAACGGCACCGCTCGAGGAACCTCCGGCGGTCTTCCACGCGACGGCCAGCGAAGCTTGGAACGTGGCGTCCGCGAAGGTCAGCGTCATCGTCGCCGGATCGGGCACCAACCCCCCGGGTAACCCGGGCGCCCACGACAGACTGAGCACGGCGAGCTGCCCCGATGGCCCGCGATCGAGCAGCACCTGAGTGCTAAGGAGCGCATGTGTAAAACAAGCGGCAGAATGATCGACCGTGCCTCTTCGCCTGGCTTGTCTCACCGTCACGAACACGTTCGCCGCAGTGCGACTGCTGCCCGTGGGCGCTTCTGACCTTGTCGCCGGGCAAGGTCCTGCACCGGCTATGGCTCCTCATGGATCTCCACTGCGGACGGTCCTGGACGCGCCACAACCGACACCGTACGGATTCAGCCGACGAATCCCAGGCGGATGACATCAGTGGACGAGATGTCAAGAAGGCGCATCAGCCCAGGACTGTGCCCGAGTTCTCGGTGCCGCGGGGACGCTTGCGGGAGAACGCCGAAAGGTCTATGGCCAGGCCGGTGTGCTCGCCGACGAATCGTACCGGCCGTTCGTCGTGATCTACGCCGTTCTCGGTCTGCTCGATGATCGCGGCGAGGAACTTGCCGACGACCGGCGCGTTCTTGAACTGGTTGCCGCTCGTCCCCATGGCGACGTAGAACCCGTCCAGCTCTGTACGGTCGTAAATCGGCGTCCAGTCGTCGGCGACGTCGTAGACTCCCACGACCCCGCGAGCCCGATTCGGTATCTCCAACGCCGGTAGCCGTCGCGCAGCCCTCGTCACCTGGGCCTCGAACACCGCCGTCGTCGGATGCGCGGTGACGGCATCCGGGTCGTCCACCCACTGCAGCGGGTCGCATTCCGGTTCCGTACCACCCACCAGCAGTCCCCCGCCGGCCTCACCGCGCAGGTAGATACCCAGGTCCATGTCCGCGACGCAGATCCCGGCGCGGTTGTCGGCGCCGAAACCCGCGGGGGCCGCGACGTGCGCGACCTCCTGCCGTAACGGCCGGCATCCCACGGTGAAGTCGGATCCGACCGAGGCCAGCTCGTTGATGCGGGTCGACCATGGGCCTGCGGCGTTGACCACCACGCCGCAGGGGATCCTGCTCCCGTCCGCGAGTGTCACCGCGGTGACCCGGCCATGAGCCCGCTCGATCCCGCGCACCGACGTATGGAACCGGAACTCGGCACCGTGTGCCCGCGCGGCGGCGGCCAGGTTCTGCGCCGCCAGTTGCGGATCGTTCACGAACCCCGCATCAGGTGTGTACACGGCACCCAGCGTGGTTTCGGTCTCGGCCCAGAACTCGTCGTCGTCGATACGTTTCGGTGGCCAGTACCTGCCGACGTCGATACCCAGGATCCGCTCCGACAGGTCCGCACTCGTCCACTCCTCGAACGGGATACCCGCGTTCTGGAACAACGGCAGGTACACCGACCGAGGAGCCACGTCCACGTCCAGCATCGCCATCCCGCACCGTACGTACCGAGCCAACGGCCCGACGTCGCGGCCAAGGTGCTCCGTCCACGACCTCCAGCCGAAGTGCGCCTCCCAGGCGGTGGCGACGCCCGCGGCGGTGGAGAAGTTGAACCGCACCACCGCGCTGGACGCACTCGTGGAGCCGTGGCCGGCGCCCCCGGCCTTGTCGACCACCGTCACCTGCCAGCCACGGCGGGCGAGTTCCAAGGCGACCGACGCGCCGATCACCCCCGACCCGATCACCACGACGTCCGTGCGCTTACCGGGCACGGCAGGTCCTGAGATAACTGAGGAACGAGGCCTGCAGGCCGGTCACGTGCGTTTCGTGCATGAGTGCGCTGGTGACGGATCCGCTGCGTGAGGTGAGGCGGTGAAGGAACGTGGCCGCGTTCTTCGCGAGATTCTGGTAGACCGCCATGTCTCCGAGGATCTCTCGGTCGTTGAAGGTCACGTGAAGCTTGGTAGCAGGCAGGGTGTCACCCATCGCTTGAAGACGAGCGAAGACCTGACTGTCTGCACCGACAATGCCGGGGCTGCCCGCGCCGATGCTCTCGAAGAAGGTGCTATTGGTGAGCCAGGCGTAGAGACTGAAGAGTCCGCCGTAGGAATAGCCGAAGAGGCCGTGACCGCTCGAGGCTGTGCCGTAGTCGCGTTCGATCCGCGGGTGTAGGTCGTCGGTAAGGAAGTTCAGGAACATATCCCCGCGGCTGTCGCTCAATTCAGCGAGGTAGGCGTCGGCTTGCTCGCGAGTCATCATGCCCGCTTCGACCCCCATCTCCACCGCATCGATGTACTCCTTCGCGATGGGTTCGCCGGGGGGCACGAGATCGCGGTTGCGCAACCGCTCCCAGTGCTCTGCCTCCTCGCCTGCGTAACCCACACTGACTTGGACGTAGGGCTGAATCGACTGCATGGGGTCCAGTTGCGTGACGATGAGTGGGGCGGTCATTCCCACGGCCCAATTGCCGTCGAGCACGTACACGACAGGCGCTTGCGCCGCGGCAGGGTCGTAGCGCGGTGGCGTGGTGACCCAGACGCCGTAGTCGTGCCCACCGCTGGAGCGCATCTCGAAGTAGTCGGTGTGGGCGAGGCAGCCCTGCCACATGGTGCTCATCTGAGGTCCTTTACGATTTGGCCAGCCTGGATTACGAGGACGGCGCTGGTGGGGTCGGAGAACAGTTCTGGATCTTCGAGCGGGTTGCCGTTCCAAAGAACGAGGTCTGCCTGCGCGCCGGGAGTGATGACACCCACCTGGCCGGACAGGCCGAGGATCTCGGCGTTGGTCTGGGTCGCCGCCACGAGCGCTTCCATCGGCGTCTCGAGGGCTGCGCGGAGGCTGAGTTCTTTGCCGCGACGGTCCTGAGCCGGACCGATGAGATCGGAACCCAGCCCGATCCGCACTCCGGCCTCCTTGGCGACAGCGAGCGCCTCGGTCATCCGCTCACGGACACCCAGCGCACGATCGCGGACCGACTCGCCGAGGCCGGCTTCCGCGGGGTCGTGCAGCAGTCGCTCGACGACGGCGAACGTGGGCACAAGGGCGACCCCGCGCGTGGCCATCAAGGTGGCCGTGGGCTCATCGAGGTCGGTGCCGTGCTCGACACAGCGCGCCCCGGCCTCGACCGCGTTCCGAATGCCCTCATTGTTGTGGGCGTGAACCGTCACGTAAGTGCCCCGTGCCGCGGCTTCCTGCACAGCGACGGCGATCTCCTCCACGGTGAACTGGGTGTCGGTCAGCCGGTCGTGAGCGCTGACCACTCCCCCGGTCACACAGAGCTTCAGGAAGGAGGCTCCGCGGCGGAAGGCCTCACGTACGTTGCCTCGCAGCTCGTCCGCGTTGCCCGACATCATGGACAGGGCACACAGACCCGGAAGGTGATGGCCGCTCCACAGCTCGGTGGGTTCCCAGTCGGCTCCGTAGTAGCCGTGCCCACCGATCTGGCACTGCACCGGTCCGCACGACAGGACGCGCGGTCCCCTGACCTTGCCCTTCGCGATCGTGGTGACGACGCCACCGTCGATCCCGCCGGTGTCCCGGACGGTCGTGAAGCCGGCGTCGAGCGCTGCGCCGGCCGTGGCGAAGATGTCCGCCGCGATCTCGGCGGCACTGATCTGGAACGAGAACTGCGGCTGGATCGGGCTCGACAGGCCCAGGTGAACGTGCGCGTCGATGAGGCCGGGCGTCATCGTCAGTCCCCCGGCGTCGAGCCGCTCGCCGGGTTCGCCACCGGAGGCCCCGAGCTGGGTGATCCGCCCGTCTTCGACGGTGACGCCGACGTCTATGGGATCGCGCCCCGTCCCGTCGGCGACCGCCGCGCCGACCACCTGCAAACGTCCCACGAGTCGTTCCCTCCGCCGTCGCGAGCTGACTGCGACCATGTACGAAGCAACACGGCGCCGCCAGAAATCTTTTCCAATGGATAAACTGTAGGAGTGATCCTGTCAACCACGGAACGCAAAGGCGACGCACGCGAGCGCCTCCTGGCCCGGCTCCTCGACACCTTCGACGAGGCCCTTCCCTCACCGGAGGTGTCGCTCCGCGAGATCGCCGCCCGGACCGAGACCAGCCACGCCCTCCTGCGATACCACTTCGGGTCACTCCCGGGCGTCCTGGCGGCCATGCTCAAGGCACAGCGATCTCGTGACAACGAGGCCCTTTTCGCAGCCGCCCAGCAGGACACCTTCGCCAACCTCGTTGTGGCGATCTGGCGGACCTACACGCGCCCGGAGCAGTTGTCACGTGTCCGCGGCTTCTTCCACGTCGTAGGACTGGCCGCGTACAGGCCGGAGGACTTCCGCGAGTTCATCGACTCGCTCGACGACCTGACCAAAATGCTGGCCTCACTCGCGGAACGCGAAGGGCACGACACCGGGGAAGCGCTGACCATGGCCACCGTCGCCGTTGCCGCGATCCGCGGCCTGCTCTTACAGGAAGTCCTGACTCCAGGAGTCCACTCGGAGGACGCCGTCGACTTGATCCTGCGCATGCTCCCCGGCAACGCGGCCGGTGTTCACTCAGGCGATGGAGTACGCCCGCACCCTCAAGCAGGCCGTCCCGCACCGGCGCGTGATCGTCATGGTGCATGAGATGAAGCGAACTTCGATCTGGGCCCCAAAGAGGGCCGGTTCATGTTCGCGGTCCTGGCCGCGGCCGCGGAATACGAACTGGAACTGCGAGCCGAGCGCCAGTCCGAGGGCATGACCGCCGCCAAGCGCCGCGAGGCCACCGGTGGAGCGCAAAGGGCGACGCCCACGCGCTGGCTGACATGGTCCGCACCCGCCGCCAACAGTTGCTGAAGGTGGCTGGGACTTTGAGGTCGCCGAGGCGGTCAAGGTCGTCACGCGGGCCCACCAGACGCTGTTGTGGGAACGCACCCGTCACATGCTGCGGTTGCGGGTCGCCTTGCGCGATTACTTCCCCGCCGCGCTGGAGGCCTACAAGCCCCTTGGCCTCACCTCCGAGGCAGTGTTGCGGCTGCTGGTCAAGGCGCCTACCCCCGCGACCGCGGCCAAGCTCACGATCAGTCAGATCGGCGCCGCGCTCAAGGGTCGCCGGGACATCCAGGCCAAAGCCGAGGCCATCCAGAACGGGCTGCGCTCCGAGCAACTCGGCCAGGCCGACCTGGTCACCAACGCCTGTGCCTCGACAGTCCGGGCCCTGGCCGCGGTCATCACCACCCTCAACGCCGAGATCAAGACACTCGAAGGCGAGGTCGAGGCGCATTTTGGTCAGCACCCGGACGCTGAGGTCATCCTCAGCCAGCGCGAAGGCACGCACGAACTACGCCGGAACCTCCCCGATCACCCGCCAATCCGGCAAGAGGCGCACCGTTCACGCCCGGTTCGTGCACAACGACCGGCGCGTCGACGCCCTTCGCCTCCAAGCTTCCTGCGCCGTCCTGCACGACCTCGAGGTCCGCGCTTACTACGACGAGCTCCGCGCCCGTGACCTCGGGCACAACGCAGCGCTCAGACAAGTCAGCAACCGCCTCGTTGGCATCCTTCACGGCTGTCTGAAGACCCGCAGCCACTACGACCAAACCACCGCCTGGTCATACCGATCCCGACACCTCGCAGCTTGACATCGAAGCTCCAGGCCGGAAATCCCTACAGAATGGGCCGTGATCTCGTCAGGCTGTCTCGGTGTCGGCGGGTCGAGCGGTGGGGGTGTCGTGGAAGGCCCGGCGCAGGGTCAGAAACGCCCCGCAACCCGCCGTGCGCACACGCTGGCCACTGCTCGCGACTGTCCGTGGCCATGTAAAAGAAAAGTGGGTCTGGCCCACTTTCCGTGATCGGCCGTACATCCAAGATCACGATCTTGTCGTCCGTGCCGGCGGTGCTTGTGGGAGCAGTCCGCGCGTGAGCCGCCGACCCGGTCGCACTTGGCGAAGGTGCCGTACAGCAGGATGAAGTCGGGGTCGGCCTCGCGCAGGACCTTCAGCAGACCCGGCGCGCGCCGGGCGAGCAGGTGGATGACCGCGCTGGTGCAGGCGCGGGCGGTGGACTCGCTGATTCGCTGTGCTCTCGCGCCCCTAACCGTCGGGTGGAACCGGTGCAGAGGGGTGGGTGGTTCGGTTCACGGCCCAGTCGGCCCGGCGGGTGGTGCGGGGCCGGTGGAGAGGACATGGTCGACGGCGGCGTTGAGGGTCTCGATCTCGGCGATGAGGACGGATTCGCGGGTGGGCAGGGCGCGTTCGACCGAGAGTCCGTTGAGGACGGTGAGAAGGAACCTGACCTTGCGGGTGTGGTCTCCCGGGGGCAGGGCGCCTTCCTCGGCGAGCACGGTCAGCCAGTGTTCGACGCGGCGCTCCGCCTCCCGCTCATGGCCGAGGTACGCGGCGCGTACCTGTTCGGTCGGCTCGGGTTCGATGAAGGTCCGATAGATCGTGCCCCATGCGGTTCGCGCGTCTTCGGTGGTGCCGAGCGGTGCGAGAACCTGCCGTAGGCAGTTCAGCAGCCGTTCGCGGGGCGGCAGTGTCCGGTCCCGGATCGGGTCGCCGGGCAGCAGGTCTTCGTAGATCCGTGCGAGCAAGCTGTCCTGCAGGTCGCGCTGGGTGGGGAAGTGGAACCTCAGCGAGCCGGTGCTCACTCCCGCACGCGCGGCGACCGCTCGAACGCTCAGCTTCGCCGCCATGTCCTCGGCGATCATCTCCGCAGCGGCCTGGAGGATCTTCTCGCGTGTTTCCATGGTCCGCTCTCCCTCACTTCTCCCAGCCCTCTTACTGTACTAGCACGCCGTACTAGTACAGTGTGCTAGCCTTTTTTCTAACACGCTGTACTAGTGATGTTGCGGCTGATGTGTGAAGGAGAGGGCGGAGCATGGCCTGGAAGCAGTGGACGGCATCGAAGCGCCTCAAGCCGGGAGACGGCAGGGAACTGCAGCCGTTCCGCTTGTGGCAGCTCCCCCTGCGCTCCCTGTTCTGGCTACGGCTTCCCGGCGCCGGTGGGCACGCCCGCCTGCACGCCGTCGACGTACGGCACTGGGCGCGGTTGGACAACAGCAAGATCCGGGCGCATCTGTTCCTGGACGGCAGGTACGTGGCCGAGTCGAAATTGCCCGCGGTCTTTCCTGTCGACGGGGGTGCCATCGAGGTGGCGATGAGCAACTACGGCATCAGGCGCTGCCACTACCGCCCCTTGGGCGGACAGCCGCGTCAGCTCACGCCCGACCCGGCCTCGGCGGAGGGACGGCGGGCGCGCTTCGGTGCCCGCCATCCGGGGCTGAGCCGGGCGATCGGCATCGGATCGGTGTTGCTGCTTGTCATCGGTGTGGGCCTGAACCTGTTGCAGCTTGCTGAACCTGTCTCTCACATTCCTCCCGTCACGCAGCGGGTCGGAACGTTCGAATCGCCGATACACCTGCCGATCTGGCTGAACCTCGCACTGGGGGCTGGGGCCGTTCTGGCGAGCATGGAGCGCGCGCTCCGCCTGCGCTACTCCTCTCTGCTCGACACGGCCGGTCACTGACCCCTGGAAGTGAGGAAGGCACGACCACGTCAGCCCTCTTCGGCTGGCTTCTTGCGCGACCGGCACGGCCCGGCCGCACGGAATGACACGCGTACGGTGAAAGGAAGATCAGCATGATCCAGTTGAGGCCAAAGCCCGCCGCCCGGTACGGGGCGGCGTTCGCCACAGCCCTCATGGTCCTGACCGGGTGTTCGTCCGGCGGCCCGGGCCCGCGCAGCACGTCCGCAGCGGGTACGTCGGCCTCGGCCCCCTCCCCGGACCCGCTCACTTGGAGCGCGTGCGGGAAGAACCTTGAATGCGCCACGATCAAGGTGCCGCAGGAATACACCGAGCCTGATGGCGCGCAGATCCCGCTCGCGGTCATGCGGCACCGGGCCACTGATCCCGACCAGCGCATCGGCAGCCTGATCTTCAACCCGGGCGGGCCCGGGGTTCCCGCCACCGAAACACTGCGTAATCTGCCCAAAACAGCTGGCACTCCTGGCGCCTTCTCGCCCACGGTGCTCGCCCGATTCGACGTCATCGCGATGGACCCGCGCGGCGTCGGCGGATCGCAGGCCGTGCGCTGCTTGACCGACAAGCAGCGAGCCGACGCCGCCGGCACTGCCTTCAACCCGGCCGTCCCCGGGGGCAAACCCCTGCCGCGGCTGCTGACCGATGCCGCTGCGTTCACCGGCGGCTGCGTCAAACAGCAGAGCAAAGAGTTCCTGGCCAGCCTGTCCACCGACAACGTGGCCCGCGACATCGACCAGGTTCGCTCCGCGCTCGGCGAGGACAAGATCACGTACTACGGCTTGTCCTACGGCACCGTGGTCGGCCCGATGTACGCCACCCTGTTCCCTCACCGCGTCCGCCAGATGGTGCTCGATGCGCCCGTCGACACCAACCTGTGGTTCGGCAACTCCCTGACCTTCCTCAACGACGTCGCTGTGGCAAGCGAACGGACGCTCAACGCCTGGTTCGAGACCTGCCGCACCGAAGGGACCGCAGTGTGCCCGCTCGGAGCGGGAAACCCGCAGGCGGCGTTCGACACACTGATCGACACGCTGGAAGCGAAGCCGCTGAAGATCGCACCCGTCAAGGACGTCACCCCGGGCGGCGAACTCGACGGCGCCATGGCCCTTGAGGCCACCCGAGCCCTGGCCGGCGACCAGAACGCCTGGCCGTTGCTGACCTCGGCGCTGCTGGCCGCACAAGACGGAAACGGCGCACCCCTGTACACCCTGTGGAGCAGCGTCACGGTATCCCCCTTCCCTGTCCCTACCACGATGTTCGAAGCCCACACCGCGGTACGCTGCGCCGACTGGCAGACCCCGGCCGGCATCGCCGCGCACAAGGCCGCAGCCACCAAGGCCGTCACTGAGGTCAAGCGGATCGGGACCCGGGCCGCCTACTCCGCCCTGAACTGCGCTCGGTGGCCCGCGCCGAACAAGGACCGCGTCACCAAGCCGCTCACAGCCGCCGGTACGCCGCCGGCACTGGTGGTCGCAGGCCGACTGGACCCCGTCACCCCCCACCACTGGGCCGAGAACATGACCCGAACCCTGGACTCTGCGGTCCTGCTCACGCGCGAAGGAGTCGGACACGGCTCCTACGGCACCAACTCATGCGTCAACAGCGCAGTTGACGCCGCCCTCATCCACGGCACCCACCCCGCCGACGGCACCGTATGCAAGACGGACACACCCGCCACCACCCGCCCCCTTGTCTTCGCGAACCATTGAGTCACAGCCAGTCTTCACCTGCGTACGCATATGCACGGCATGACCGTTGAGCGAGCAGAAAGACACCCTCGCAGGCTTCGTAACAGGCAAGGCCACGGCTGGGACGGCAAGTTCAGGGCCATGCTTTCATGCTGGCTCGGTGAACTGAGCGCGCCGCAGGCACGGGCAGGCAGTACGTCTACCGGGTCTGCCGCAAGGAAACGGACACACCCAACCGAACTGCGTACCTCATCGCGCGGACTGGCCCAACAGACGATCTACTCCTCAAGCATGCGCCCCCTACCAGCGTGAGCACCCCGGAGGCCGGTCACACCAGCGCTTTGACCTGCTACTTCAAGTTGGCGGAGGCGCACTGCGCATCATCGGACTCGCATCGCGTTAGACGCGGCTGAGAAACCTACCCCTCACCCGACGTCTCATCGTGGAACACTGGTCGTTCAACCGATGGCATTCGCCCTGGGGTAGGGCCGTCGTTCATGACCGGGTGGTGGTGGCGTACTCGCCGACCTCTTGCAGCCTGCGGCCGGGCTTGTCTTCGTGCGGGACCCGGATACACGCCATCAACGTGCTCTTGCCGATGTCCAGGGCGGCGACTCGCTGCACGAGTTCTCATGGCTCCTCGCTCTCCTGCACGCCGCATCTCCAGTTCAGGGGGAAGGTGATCAACGTGTGGCTGCCCGCGGGAGCAGACGGGGACGGCAAGAGGCGGATTCGCGTGCTCGAAGCAACAAGGCAGAGCCCCTTGAAGCAGCTCCCAGCGTCAGCGTCAGACTTTTCCACGGGCTCGGCTGGCACCAGGCGCACTCGACGTCGGCGGGCGCCCCTGCATCACGGGCCTTGGCGCCACTCGATGATGTGGGAGTGATACAGCCCCTCGCGGCGCAGCAACGCACCCTTGGCCCCCGGCTCGGTCGCCGCGTCGTAGGCCTCGATCATCGCCAGCTTGTAGTCCGGCGTGAACGAGCGCCGCTTCGGTCGATCCGATCGAGGTCTGTCACCCTTGCCCACCTCACCATCATCGGCGAGATCCCCGCGAAGGTCGGCCACCGTCAAAGTCACTGTCTGAAAGATCCTGTTCTCGCCCTACTTGAGTCACAGAAGACTACTTCGCCCCAAGGTCTCACGAGAGTCTGACAGAGAGGGCAGTCGGTAGACGTGCCACAGGCCGTCACTTGAACTGCGCCTCAATGAGGCGCAGTTCGTCGTGCACGATCCGGCGCATGGCTTGAGGCGTGAAGTGTTGTGGGAAGGTCGTCGTCTGGAGCGTCAGGCCGTCCACGAACAGGTGGAGGCGCGTGGCCTGACCTTCCAGCCCGGTGTCGGCGAACTCCTGTCCCACGCGATCGGGGAGCGGCAGGCCGTGGCAAGAGGCGACCGCCAGGCGGCAGATGTGGCGTTCCCCCGACCAACTCGCGTCACGCAGCTCCGCCAGGGACTCATCCACATGCGAGCGCACCAGACATGCCAGCCATACGTCCACCTCAACGCGGCGGTTGTCGTCGAGGGGAAGAAGCTCTTCGAGGATGAGCTGGGCGCGTTGCATGCCCGGCAGGTTCGCATCAAGGTGGCCGGTGATGCGCTTGGCGACGCTTCTGGCGACCGCCTGCGCCGCGAAGCTGAGCAGGCCGCGCTGATTGTCGAAATAGTGGCGCAACCCGCCGACCGAGACGCCTGCCGCCTCGGCGACCTTGCGGACCGTGGCCCCTTCGATCCCATCCCGGCTGATGATGCCCCACACGATCCGGGTGAGTTCCTCGCGCCGCCGCTCGTGGTCCACGATCTTCGGCATGCCTCCCATTACAGCACATCTGTACGGTTTCCTATAAAGTACAGGCGTGCGAAATAAAGCATGGCAGAAATCCCCGCATTACCCGACGCTGGGCCTGGGCATCCTGGCGGCCGGCCTGGCCCTGATCGCCGGAGCGGCACTATGGCTGGCACTGAACGGCAACGCCGACATCCACTATTCGGCCGACCACACCGACACCGTGCCCATGTGGCACCGCTGGATCCCGGCCCTCACCGGACTGGTCCTCATACGGCTGCTGCCCCCCAAGACGACTTCCGCCGGCACCGCACCGGCACGCGGCGGCCTTCACCTCCAGGCCATCCTCCTCTTGGCCTCAGCCGTACTCTTCGCCGCGGGGTTATGGTTGTCAGGCGGCGGTGAACCTGCCCACACGCTGCTGAAGCTCATCCTGCTGCTTGCCGTACCCGCACTGCTGTTCTGGCTGCTACGGCGCGATTCCGCGGATCGCAGCCAAATTCATGAGCGGCCCGCGGCCTGGTGTCACTACGGCCCCATCGCACCGGTTGCCGCCTGGCTCGCTCTCACCTACACAGGTCCGCTGGCCGTGCCGTCCAGCGACTACGCGGCGAGAGTCGATTCCGTCACGCTGGTGCTCACCATCGTCGTGGTGTTCAGCGTCAACAGCCTGCTCGAAGAGATCTTCTACCGGCGCTGGCTTCAGACCCGATGGGAGCACATCATCGGCCGCTGGCCCGCCATCGTGCTGACTTCCCTGCTCTGGGCGGCCTGGCATGTCGGCATTCAAGGCATGGGACACCTTCCCACAGACCTCTCCTTGGCCTTCGTCAATCAAGGAGTGCAGGGGTTGTTCCTCGGCTATCTGTGGAGTCGATACCGACTGATGTGGCCTATCCTCATTGTCCACGGTGCCATGAACGCCGCCCCCATTCTGCTGGGCATGCTGTAATGCCTGTCGCTCGAGTCCCCTGGTCGGTTCGACGCCTTCCAACCTGGGAAACGATCACTTTCATTCTGAGAAGCGATCTTCCAACCCATCACTTCGTCCCGGGCCGGACACGCTCGTGACCCCCCAGGCACGTCAGCGAGCTGCGCAGATGCGCGAGGAACGCGGCTGGTCGCGCGATGTCCTCGCCGCCGTCGAACGGCCCCTGGTCCTACTGCTGGCCGGGCATCCCACTGACGAACCGGTCACCTACGCCCAGCTCGACTGGCTGAGATGGCTGCATGCCGGAGACGCTCGCACCCAATCGTCGCCCTGGCCGCGATCCATGCCTCTCGCCCTCAGGCGTTCCGCCTGCTCACCCTCAACGACATCGACCTGCCCAACCGGCGGATCATCCTCAACGGCCTCGCCCGCCCCCTCGACGAGCTGACCCACGACGCCCTGCGCGACTACCTCGCCGAGCGTCGCCGGTGCTGGCCGCACACAACCCGCACGTCCTGCTCTCCCGGATCACCGCTGCCGGAGTCGAGCCCGTCAGCACCTACTACCTCAAGCAACACCTGCTTGTCCGGCACCAGGTCCGGCTTGACGATCTACGCGCCGACCGCGTTCTGGAGGAGTCGCTCAACCGGGGCCCGGACGCGCTTGGCGCGCCGCACGATGTCCCAGACGAAGGGCTCCTTAGCAGAGACGTATTGTTGCCGGTCGTCGCGGAACTGGTTCGCGCATCGTCGCTTCGCCTGCGCGAACTCGGCTGCGGCGGCGGGGTGGGCGCGCAAGTAGTCGCGGAACAGCAGGGGCAGCTGCTGGGAGAAACTGCCGAGCTCACGCACGTGAATATGGGTACGGCAGCTGCCTGGCGCCTCCCGGAAGTATCGCTTGGTCAACTCCGGGTTGTTCGCTCGATGCACCAAGCCGAGTCGCTCCAGCGGTGCCTTGTAGGCGGCCAGCGGCTCCAGTGAGCGTACCGAGATTTGGATGTCGATAACCGGCTTGGCGGCCAGGCCGGGCACCGACGTCGAGCCGATGTGATCGACCCGCCGTGCGACGTCACCGAGCGCCCCGCGCAACGCTGTCCCGATCGCGGCGAACTCCACCTGCCACGCCGGGTCATGATCCACGATCTCGATTGGGTCTCCCATGCTCCGATTGTCCACGGTGTGAGGCCACCTTCGCGCCGAGAAGATCAAAGACGAGGCGGAATCCGCGACCGAACCTGGACAGCGACACGGACACCGACAACTTCAACAATGCAACCGACAGAAGAAGCCACATTAGGAACGAACGAATACCCGACAGTTCAAACTGAGGAGCCTTCAGAAGAAATGAACTTTCGGACGAGCCGGCGCGAAGGTATGAGCGCGTGAAGAAGCGGTTGACCAGCGAATCAAGGTCCACTCAGGGTGAGTTCTGCGCGTTCTGAGGGCCTATCAAGGACGTCAGCGTCCAGTGGGTTCGGGAGGGTAGTTCAGCCGACGGAGCCGCTAAGGCTACTGGTGCCGCCGCCGCTTGATCCTGAGCCTGAGGTCTGAGTGATGAACTGGCCGTCAACGTAGGCAACGGCACTCACCGAGCCGGCGCCCAGGTGCCGTATGGAAAGGCTCCAGGTGTCCTCACCCTCTCCGGCGAGGGTGATGTCCTTCCTCCAGGGGGGCCTCACCTGGGGCTCGGTCGTGGAGCGGCCGTTAATGACGTACGTGATGGCGAAACTTCCTTCGCCCGTGACATCGAAGGTGAGCTTGTGTGGACCGTCAGAGGAGCAGGCGGCGGCGATCAGCACAGTGGCGGTGAGCGGCGCCAGCGAGCGTGTCCATCTGCCTGATGCGGTCATCCGACAACTAAACCACAGCAGAACACATGATCTGAGGCGGTCACCTCCCCCTCTGGGGCCATGCTCGGCGGGCTCGTGTGCTGCGCGGCGGCGGGGCCTGCGGCCAGGAGCAGTGCGGCGGCGGTGAGGGGTCAGGTGGCGGATTATGACCGGCGAATCGGGCAACGCCGTGACCTGTCGGCCGGCTACGACGCCGTCGTGTTCGGGCCTCGACGCCCTGCCGGTGACCTGGTGATTCCGCGAGCACATCCCCGCGAATGCGACAGACGCAGCTCGGTCGGTCGGCCGAGCGTCGGCCACAGCCGGCAGCGACTCACACCACCGGACGGGGGCGGCTGTCCTATCCCGAGCCGAGTACTCGTTCAAGACCACCCCCGCCGAACCTGACCCGCACCACCAGGGATGGACGGGTCTGCAACGTGAGGACTCTCCGAAGCTGAGCGGCCCGGAGCCGGCCAACCACGCCCAGACCGGTAGCAGCGAGGCAGGCCCTGACATGGCTGACATGCCTAAAGACCCTGGATATCCGTCAGGCGAGTAGGCGCCCACCTTACTTGGCTGACATGGCCTGACTACAAAGAGTAACCCTAGATAACGACGGCCACCACGGGCGGAGCCGGGCGCTGCCCATCAACGCCCAGATGGCCGTCAAGGCTGTCAGTCGGCGGTGCCGGTGAGTTCGTTCGGGGGCTGGGGCAAGGGGGTGGTCTTGGTGACCTTCCCGGACGTGAAGTCGATCGCGTGCACCCGCTTGCCCGCCGGGTCGCTCACATAGACGACCTTGTCACGGGCAAAGATGTTCGGCCGGGGCTGCTGCCACTCCAGGGGCTCCTTCCACTCGTCCAGGACCTTGATGGTTCTGATGACTTTCGCCGAGGCCGGGTCGATGACGTGGACGGCGCCGTCGGTGCCGAGAACCAGAGCCTCGCCCTGAGGGCCGCGGGCCAACGAGCGGAAGGTGTAGCTTGTGCCCAGGTCGACCAGGTTCAGCTTGCCGGTCTCGGTGTCGATGAGGGAGATCCGGGTGGGGCGTTCCAGCTCGGCGTCGGGGTCCTTCTTGTAGTCGCCCAGGACGATCGGTGAAAGGTCCGAACCGGACTGGTTTCCGATGCGCCCGTACTCGTTCGCGCTGTCGATCTTGCTGATCTTGCCGTCCTTGTAGAGCAGAACGCCGTTCTCGCAGCCGATCACGACGGCCTCGCCCTGGGCGGTGGCCTCGCCATGCACGCCGGGGCAGTCCTCGTTGCGGGTGATCTCCTTGCGGTCTTTGCCGAGGACGGCGATGCCAGTGCGCTTCTCTTCGGTGCCGAGGGTGACGACCAGTTCCCCTTTCTCGAGTTCGATGGCGACGCCGTGATGCGGCGCGGCCGCCTTGTACGTCTCACCCTTCGGCATGCCTGTGGCGAGGTCATCGGGGTCGAACATGGTGACTTCGCCGGTGCCGTCGGAGAACAGGACGGTGGTTCCGGCGTGCCTGACCACGTGGCCCGGCTTGCCGCCCTTGAACTCGTCCTCCTTCAGCGTGGCGGAGGCGGCGTCCAGAACGCGGAATCCGGTCGAGGTGGAGACCAGGATGTGCCGTTCGTCCCCGGCGGGGTTGACGCGGTTGTATCCGGCGAGGGGGATGTCCTTGACCAGTTCCAGGGTCTGCCCGTCCAGGACGTACAGGCCGCCGGCGTACGTCATGACGATGGGGTCCGTCACCGTTTTCTGGGAGGTGGCGAGTGGGGGTTCGGCGCTCGCGGGTGCCGCCGGGGGCTCTTGCGCTCCGCAGGCGGTGAGGAGGAAGCCTGCTGCGAGCAGTGCGGTTGTCCGGGATCGGACGGTCATGTGTCGTGTGCCTTTCTGAGCCGGAGGGTGTCAACGGCCGTTGAGGCCGTCGGCCATGGCCTTGGTGTTGCTGCGGATCATGTCGAGGTATGTGGTCGCGCCCGGTGACCTGCGGCTCAGGGATTCGGAGAACAGCGGGACGACTTTGACGTCCACGCCGGCTTCCGAGGCGAGCACCTGGGCGAGGCGGTCGGGCTGGGAGGAGTCGGCGAAGACGGCTTTGACCTTCGCCGACTTGATCGCATCCGTCAGCGACTTCAGGTCGGAGGCGCTGGGGGAGGCCAGGGTGGTGCCGCTGGGGATGACGGCGCCGATGACCTGGAAGCCGTACCGCTGGGCGAAGTAGCCGAAGACGTGGTGGTTGGTGACCAGGCGTCGGGACTCGGGCGGGATGGTGGCGACCCGCTGTCCGACCCAGGAGTCGAGCTGCTCGACCTGGGCCCGATAGGTCGCGGCGGCGGTCCGGACGGCGGCGGCGTCGATGCCGTCCACGTGCGTGACGACCAGCTCCGCGATCAGGTCCACGGCCTTGGCCATGCGCCCTGGGTCCGTCCAGAAGTGGGGATCGAGTTGCCCCGCGGCCTCGTCGGCGGTGAAGCGGATCGGATCGACGCCCTCCCCCACGGCCAGTGCGGGCACGCCGGCCTGCTTGGCGGCCTCGACGTTGCGCAGCACGCCTTCCTCCAGGCCGAGCCCGTTGTAGACGATCAGGTCGGCGTCCTCGATCAGCGCGGCCTCCTGGGCGGAGACGCCGAAGGAGTGCGGGTCTGAGTCCGGTTTCATCAGCACGGTGACCTCGGCTTGGTCACCGATGATGGTTTGCGTGACGTCACCGAGGATGTTGGTGGTGACGACCACTCTGGGTGCACTTTCGCCGGTGCTCGCGCATCCGGCCATCGTCACGAAAGCGATCGCCGTCATGAGCCGGGCCATCAGCGAGGTCATCGTCCGGTCTCCGTCATGTACGTGGGTGTGAAGCCGGGCTTGAACGTGCGGGCCCGCCGGAGGTCGTCGTTGTAGTCGATCTCGTACACGGCCTTACCGGCCGGGTCGTTGATGTAGGCGCGGCCAGTGTCCACCTGGATGTCGGGTGCGCCGGTCGCCGGTTCGGCCAGGAGTTTCGTGCTGGCGGTCTCCTTGCCGGAGGCGGGATCGTGAGCGTGCAGGACGCCGTCTTCGGTCAGGGACAGGACCGGCGCGTCCTCGCCCACGGCGTTCACCGCCACCACGGGGCCGGTCTTCAGGAGTTTCCACGTTCTGGCGGCGACATCGAGCACCCACGTCCCGGACTCACCGGCTTTGGCGGCCAGGGTCGAGCTGCCCGAACGGTGCCGGAACGCCGTCGCCCGGTCGCCCGCGGGCGTCTTGCGCGGATATCGAATTTTCACGCCCTCGAACGCGCCGCCTTTCTCGGTGACCAGGAGGGCTCCGTCGGCGCACCCGAAGATCACACCCCGCCGCGTCACCGCCGTACCTGCCGCGTCCATGCAGGCGCCGACGTCAGCGCCCCCTTCGACCCGTATGGCACCGCCCTCGGCGACCAGCAGATGTCCCCGGTATGGCAGGGCGGCGGCGGCATCCTCGATGGCCCCGGTCTCTACGAGCTCGCCCTTCTCCATACGCGCGCGGTCGAACAGCGTGATCCTGCCGTCGCCGGCCCGGACGGCGCTGGTCGCCGTGTCGGCGGCGGCGTCGTACGGAGGTTGCCCGGTGACGGCACCGAGATCGCGCGCCGCGGTCAGGTAGTGGAGATGATCCCCGTGATCGACGGCCCAGGCTCCGCTGTCGATCACGCGCAGCCCGTCCGCACCGGTGGTGAGATAGGCGAACCGGCCGTCACCGGTGACGCCGCGCACGTCCTCGACGTCGGCCACCGCCGTGGTCTGCTCTGTGAGCAGGTCGAGCACGTGGACCGTGCCCGTCTCCCCGTCGGCCAGGACGAGACGGAACTGCGGCTCGGGCATCTCCTCGGCGCCCTCGACGTACCCGTGTGGAACCTCTTCCCTCACACGCGGCGCCGCGCCGTTGCCGCTCTCCTGAGCGCACCCTCCGAGCAGGACGACGAGGGCGAGCGCCACGACTCTGCACGACCTCACACCTCTACCGCCTTCCGGGAGAGCCGGTGGCGCAGCCCATCGCCCAGCGCCGACAGGAAGAACAGGCCAACGGCCACGGCCGCGATCGTGGCGCCTGCCGCCGTGGCCGCGTGCCATGACACCACCAGCCCGATCAAGGTCGATGCGATCCCGAGCAGCGCGGCTCCGAGCATGATCATCGAAATGCGCCGGGCCCACAGCGCGGCGGCGGCCGCCGGCCCGATCAGCAGCCCGAACACCAGCAGCGTCCCCACGATGTGGAAGGAGGCGACGATCGCCAGCGTGACCAGGCCGAGCATCAGGACGTGTGCCAGCCGGGGACGCATGCCCAGTGTGTGTGCCTTGCGTACGTCGAAGGCGAGCGCGACGAACAGCCGATGCCCGAGCACCGCCACCAGCGCCGTCACCGCGAGCGCGACACCCAGCCCCGCCAGATCCTGCCCCCTGACCGCCAGCACGTCACCGAACAGGAATCCGGTCAGGTCCACCGCGAAGGACTGGGAGTGCGAGATCACGATCACGCCCAGTGACAACATCCCCGCGAACAGCAACCCGATGCTGGTGTCCTGCGACAGCCGGCCCGACCGGCCCAGCAGGCTCACCCCGCACGCCATCACGCCCGCACTCAGCAGCGCGCCGAGCAGGATGTTCCCCCCTGCCATCGACGCGACCGCCACTCCTGGGAGCATGCCGTGTGACATCGCGTCGCCCAGGAAGGCCAGGCCGCGCAGCACCACCCAGGAACCGGCAAGCGCGCAGAGCAGCGACACCAGGACGCCCGCCCACAGCGCTTGCCGGACAAAACCCACCTGTAAGGGATCGATCAACCAATCCATGAGTCAGCACTCTATAATGAAAACCGTTGTCACTTTCAACTGGAGGTCTCATGACGGTCGACGGAGTGGTGATCCGCGAGGTCACGGCGGGCTACGGCCGCAAGACGGTCCTGCACGGGCTCTCAGCGAGGTTGCCGCGCTCCGGCGTGACGGCTGTCGTCGGACCGAACGGGTCCGGCAAGTCGACGCTGCTCGGCGTGCTCGCCCGGACCGTACGCCCGTCAGGCGGCACGGTCGAGTACCCGAGCACCGGCCGCCCCGGCTTCGTGGTCCAGCGTGACGCCGTCTCCGATTCCCTGCCGATCACGGCGCGGGACACGGTGGCGATGGGGCGCTGGGCCCAGCGAGGTCCGTGGCGGCGGCTGAAGCCACACGACTGGGCGATCGTCGACGCCTGCATGGCCATGCTGGACGTCTCCGACCTGGCCCCGCACCGCCTGGGCACGCTGTCAGGAGGACAGCGCCAGCGCGTCCTCGTCGCTCAAGGGCTCGCGCAGGAGTCTGACCTGCTCCTGCTGGACGAGCCCACGACCGGGCTGGATGCCGGCGCCAGGCAGCACATCATCGCGGCTCTCGCCCGCGAGAAGACGCGGGGCGTCACGGTCGTCCATGCCACCCACGACCTGGACCTGGCCATGCGTGCCGACCACTGTCTCCTCCTCGGCGGAGGGCGGCTCCTGGCGCAGGGCCTTCCCGGCTCCGTCCTGACACCGCAAGCACTCGGCCGCTGCGGCCGGCCGAACCCACCGGCCCGACCGGCAATGGCTCTGCCTGACGGCGTCGGCTAACGCGCCACCCAGCGATGCGACGGCGCTCCTGACCGCGTGTCGGCGTACGCCTCCACCTGCAGAGCCATGTACGGATAGACGTACATAGCTGGGGCGCGTTTAGGACCTTGTTCAGAGGGGGCTGCGGCTCCGTGAGCCGTCACGGAAGACTCGGAGTCAACCGGACGCCGCACTCCTGGGGACTGCAGGCTTGCCGGGGGCCGATACCGGCCTGGCCGGTCACGACGCGTCGTAGCACAGGCGGGCGGCGGCCACATATGCGCGGTGCTGCTCGGCCCATGCGATGAGCCCGGCGACCTGAGCCGAGAGCGTCTGCCCGACCGGGGTCAGGGCGTAGTCGACCCGCGGCGGCGAGGTAGGGGTGACGGTGCGTTCCACCAGGCCATCGCGCTCCAGGCTGCGCAGGGTGAGGGTGAGCATCCGCTGTGAGATGCCCTCGATGGCGCGCTGCAGTTCGGAGTAGCGCTTGGGCCCACCGCCGAGCAGGTTCGGACCACGGGCCTGGAGATCCCGCATGACCAGCTCGACCAGTTCTCCCCACCGCACATCAGGGCCGCTCTGGTGGCGGACGCGCAGGCGCTGGCGGGCGTGTTCACCGGCCCCAGCCAGGTGTCCGAGCCCGCCTCGCTGGCGCTGAGGCTGCACGAGCCCGCCGGGCCGTGGGCGGCGTTCCTGCACCCCAGCCGCGACGAATTCGGGCACATCCACCGCTCGGGTTTCCTCCATCTCACTGTGCCCGAGCCGCTGATAGCGCCGCTGGAGCGGGCAGGGTGGATCGAGCCGCATCCGATCAGCCGGCGCCCCGAGTGGCCCGACACGATCGTGATGCTTTATGCCCCCCGCGACGAGGCCGAACTGGCCGTCGCCCTTGCCGTCCTGCGCGCCTCCTGGCGGCAGGCGGCCGCATCATCTGCTACGGAAATGGAGTGATCATCATGCGTGCCATGGCTTTCACCGACTTCGGCGCTGACCTGGAGGCCACCGACCTGCCCGTGCCCGAGCCCGGTCCCGGCGAGGTGCTGGTCCAGGTGCTGGCCCCCTCGGTCAACGGCTTCGACCTCGGCGTGCTGGGCGGCTATCTCAAGGACTCCGGAAAGGAGAGGTGGAGCGCCGCTGGCCTCAGCGCTGGCCTGGGTCGGTGACCGATCGGCTCAGCGGCGGATGCGGTAGCGGATGTGGGTGGCCTCCGGTGTGTCGATCACCTGAACGATCTCCAGTTCGATCTCCGACGGCAAGACGTCGAACAGCCGGCGGCCGGCGCCCAGCAGCACCGGGATGTGATGGATCTGCACCTCATCCAGTACCCCGGCCTCGAGTGCCTGTTGCACCGTGTAGGCGCCGCCACGCACCTGGACGTCCCGGCCCCCGGCGGCGGCCTTCGCCTGCGCCATCGCGCTTTCGATCCCGTCGTTCACATATGTCACCAGCGGATGACCCCAACGGGCGGCCGGGCTGGGCGGCCGGTGACTGGGGACGAAGATCGGGAGACCGTCGTGATCGCCTCCCCAGTGATCCATGAGTTCGGCGGTCCGCCGCCCTGCGAGGACCGCACCGGCCGCCTTCCATTCGCCTTGGAACTGCTGGATCGGCCCGGACGACGGACCGGTCTGCGGGCCCGCGTCAGCCCACTTGTGCAGCCGCTCGCCATCGTCGCCACCGAGATAGTCGTTGGGATCGGCGACGTACCCGTCGAGCGACATTGACATGTCGAGCACTGATTTGGACATAGCCCACTCCTTGTCTGCGACGGTGCAACTCCTCAGCCACGCCGCCTGCTCCCGGGTTCGAGGACTAACTGTGTCTCCATGACACTGTGTATCATAGATACAGTTTTTAGGGTGGGCAGGTGGGAGGTTGCGATGTCGGCTAACGAGGATCCGATGGCACTGGCCGAACTGTTGTGGGGCCTGCGAAAGCCGCGCACCAGGGGCCCCAGGCCCGCCTTCGACCTCGCCCAGGTGGCCGACGCCGCTGTCAAGGTCGCCGATACCGAGGGGCTGGAGGCGGTCTCGATGCATCGGGTAGCCGCCGAGCTCGGCCTCACCAAAATGGCCCTGTACCGCTATGTCAACGGCAAATCTGAGCTGAGTGCAATCATGATCGAGGCGGCGGTCGGCACACCCCCCGACTTGAGTGGCGTGACCAGCTGGCGGACCAAGCTGGAAGAGTACGCCCGCCAACTGTCCGCCGCCTGGCGACGCCACCCCTGGCTGCCGTCGATCACCGTGGGCGACCGCGTCATGGGTCCATGCGAAACTGGATGGCCCGAAAGAGCCCTCAGCGCTCTGGCCGACACGCCCCTGACCGAACGCGAACGGCTGGACGCGGTCATGCTGGTCTCCCACCACATCCGCGCCACCCACCCAGCCGCCACCCAAGGCACTCAGACCTGGACGGACGGCAGCGCCGCCCCCATCATGCGCGACCTGCTACTCCGCAACGCCGACCGTTTCCCGCTGCTGGCCACCACCATGGCCATCCCCTCGGCCACCACGACCCAGGAGTTCGGCCTGCACACCCTCCTCGACGGCCTCGAACACACCATCATCCAACGCACTCGAAACAGCGGCGACGAATCAGCAGCTTCGAGTCCAGCTCCTCCGTAAGGAAGCGATGATTACACAGAGCTACTTTGGGGCTGGTCGCGCCGACCCGAGTGGTGGGCTCAGTAGCTGCCGATGTGTCCTGGACGCAGCGGAGCAAGAGTCATGGCAATGGGAGCGAGCTCCGCGGCAGCGAGGACTCCTCCGGCTACCCGTTGCCGGGATCGCTGTGGTCTCGGTGACCTGGGGCGGTGAAGCGGATGTCGTGTGACGCTTTGGCAGCGAGGAAGTCCAGCAGGCCGCCGCCCTCGACGGTCAACGCGTCGCGATCGGGCGCGGACAACGGTGCGAACGGGTGCACGGTCAGTGTCGCCGTGCCGTGTGCGGTGGCGAACGTCCAGGTCCCTGCCGTGAAGCCGTCGAGAAGCACCAGGCGAGGGACGGGTCCGTGCGGTTTGAAGTTCTGCTGGAGGCGGCCGCCCGTGATCACCCTGGTGCGGTCGTGGTGTGACAGCAGCAGGTTGTCGAAGTCGTACAGGAACCGGGCGGGCGCACTGACCTGCGGATCGGGCCGGGGCGCGTCGGGCAGGTCGAACAGTTCCGCGCCGTTCTCGTCGCGGAACGTGGCCAGGCGGGGCCGGAGCCGGTCGAGCACCTCCGCCAGCCGGGTCAGGCCGCACCAGGTCTGCACGTCGCGTACGGTCGCCGGGCCGAACGCGGCCAGGTAGCGCAGAACCATCTGGTCGATCGTGTGGTCGGTGCGCAGCGGCGCGCCTGCCCACGACTCGAGAGGAACGTGGACGGTCCGGCCGCCGGAGCCCCACACCCCGCGGGGCGGGGTCTGGACGACCGGCAGGAGGTTGCGCACCGCGTAGGCGAGGCTGGCCGGGTTGCGGTCCGGCCACCGCTGGGTTAGCAGCCGACCGAGCTCGCCCGGGGCCCGGGGCTTCTCGTCGAGCAGTTTCCGGCCTGCGGCCACCACCTCATCGGTGTCCAGGTCGCGCATAGACCGGCCGTGGGTGTGGTTGGCGAACAGGTCGCGGTCCAGCACCGGTTGCACGAGTGGGCGCAGCGCGAGCGCGTCGGCCGTGCTGACGAGGTGGATCGTCGAGCGCATGAGGGCGATCCGCACGGCCTGGCGCTGGGTGAGCAACGCCGCGATCTCCTCGGGCCGGCACGCGGTGAGCCGGCTCCACAGTCCCATGTACCAGGTGTGCGGGGTCTGCGCCTGCAGGCCCACCAGGTGTTCGATGGCCTGCAGCGGGGTGAGGTCGGCGCGGCGCAGGAGCAGCTGCCGATCGAGGGTGGCGCGGTTGAGGGCGCGGCGGGTCAGGGTCTGCATGGCGGTACTCCCGAAGGTTCGAACCAGGGGTGCGCGTGGCGAATGCCCGCCGCGCACTCTGCTCGGCACGGTTCAGCGCAGCCGGCGAAAGAAGCCGCGGATGTCGTCGATCAGCAGCTCCGGGGCGTCGTGCGCGGCGAAGTGGCTGCCCGTGTCGTAGACGTTCCAGGACACGACGTTCTTGTGGTCGCGTTCGGCGAACGGGCGGATCGACTGGAAGTCCCAGGCGAAGTTCGCCAGTCCGAGCGGCACGGTAGTGGGTTCCGTCGCGTTGTCCTCCGCGTGGAAGTCCTCGTAATACAGGCGCGCGGCCGACGCGGCGGTGTTGGTGAGCCAGTAGATCATGGTGTTGGTCAGCACGTAGTCCGCGTCGAGGTTCGGGCCGAGCAGCTGCGCGTTCCAGCCCAGCTGCCCCACCGGCGAGTCGGCCAGCGCGTGCGCCAGGGTCTGCGGCGCGGTGGACTGCAGCTTGTCGTAGGCGCCGCTGTTGTCGGTCCACCACCGCAGGAACTCGACCTTCTTCTGGTCCTCCCCGGACAGGCCGGCCGGCTCGGCCGGGTCGCCGGAGGGGAAGGAGAAGATCTGGGTGACGTGCACGCCGACGACGTGCTCGGGATCGCAGCGACCGACCTCGGGTGAGATGTGTGAGCCGCAGTCATTGCCGTGCGCGCCGTAGCGCGCGTAGCCGAGACGGCGCATCAGCTCGGCCCACGCTCTGGCGATCCGGTACCGACTCCAGCCCCGCTCGGTCGTGGGTCCGGAGAAGCCGAACCCGGGGATGGACGGGATGACCAGGTGGAAGGCGTCAGCCGGGTCGCCGCCGTGGGCTAGCGGGTCGCTCAGCGGGCCGATGACATCGAGGTATTCCACGACGGTGGTCGGCCAGCCGTGCGTGAGCAGCAGCGGCGTGGCGTCCGGCTCGGGTGAGCGGACGTGCAGGAAGTGCACATTCTGCCCGTCGATGGTGGTGGTGAACTGCGGGTGGGCGTTGAGCTTCGCCTCCCACGCGCGCCAGTCGTAGCCGTCACGCCACCGCTGCACCAGGCTCCGCACGTACTGCAGAGGCACGCCGTACTCGTGGCCGGCGCCATGTAGCTCGTCGGTCCAGCGGACCCGGGCCAGGCGCTCGGCCAGGTCGTCCAGGTCGGCCTGCGGGATATCGATACGGAAATCACGGATCTCGGCCGTGTCGAGCTCGGTCATGGCATCCACCCTGCCGGACCATTAGGAAGATACCGCTCCTAATGGTCCGGCAGGCTTGATGAATGTTGGACACCTCGGCCCGCCTCCTGCGGCTGCTCTCCCTCCTGCAAACCCCGCGCGAGTGGACCGGCGCCGAACTCGCCGAACGCCTCGGCGTGAGCGGGCGGACCGTACGGGCCGATGTGGAGCGCCTGCGCAACCTCGGCTACCCGGTGCCGGCCACCCGCGGTTCCGCCGGCGGCTACCGGCTCGGTGCCGGTGCCGTGCTGCCGCCGTTGCTGCTCGACGACGAGGAGGCGGTCGCTGTCACGGTCGGCCTGCGGACCGCGACCGGTGGCGCCATCGCGGGGATCGAGGAAGCGTCGTCGCGGGCGCTGGCGAAGCTGGAGCAGGTGCTGCCGTCGCGGCTGCGGCGCCGGGTCAACACCCTGGGGGCCTACACGGTGCCGGTACCCCGCGACGATGCCGGCCACAGCGTCGACCCGGCGGTCCTGACCACGCTGAGCGCGGTCTGTCGCGACCGGGAACGGCTCCGCTTCGACTACCACGACCACGCCGGTGCGGCCGCCGTGCGCACTGTCGAGCCGTACCGGCTCGTCATCTGGGGCCGCCGCTGGTACCTGCTGGCCTGGGACGTCGAGCGAGACGACTGGCGCACCTTCCGGGTCGACCGGATCCGGCCCCGCACTCCGACCGGCCCCCGCTTCACCCCACGGGACCTGCCCGACCACGACGTCGCCGCGTACGTGTCAGGCCGGGTTTCCGCCGCCGCCTGGCGCCATCGGGCGCAGGTCACCGTGCACGCGCCGGCCGAGGTCATCGCCGATCGGATCGGCCCGGCGGCCGGTACGGTCGAACGCCTCGACGACCGTACCTGCGTCCTGCACACCGGCGCCGACACGATCGAGACCCTCGCCGTCCACTTGGGCCTGCTCGACGCGGACTTCGACGTCACCGGCCCGCCGGAACTCCTCACGCATCTGCGCCGGCTCGCCCACCGATACCTCCGCGCGACCACCTCATCCGCACCCGGTGATCCAACCGGGTGAGCGCCCCGTCCGGTCACGCGGCTGGTCACAGTCCTCACGCCGGCCTAGCTGTACTGACCGGAGACGTTGATTGATGGAGTTCAGCCCCTTGTATTACGATACGGTGCGTGACGTATCGAAATAGTGTTGAGGGGGCGGCGCGCGGCCGCCCCCGTGATGCAGCTCTGGATCAGCGGATCACTGCTGTCGTACTGGAGGTGCTGGCGGAGTCCGGTTACGAGGGGGTGTCCTTCGAGGAGGTCGCCCGACGGTGCCAGACATCCAAGGCGAGCCTGTATCGACGGTGGGGGTCCAAGCGGGAGATGGTGATCGCTGCGGTCAAGGCTGGGCCCGCACAGCGCGGGGCCGGCGAGCCGATCGCCACGGGCAGCCTGCGCGGGGACGTGTTGAGCCTGTGCCGGCGCTTGGACCAGACCATGCGCGCTGCGGACAGTCAGACCGCGATGCTGCTCTTGCAGGCGGGTCTGGAGGATCCGGACCTGTGCGAGGCCATCGAGAACGCCGTCGGCCCGACAGGAGCTCGGTTGCCGCGACAGGTCATGGACGCCGCGATCGCACGCGGCGAGCTGCCCGACGGCGCGGACCCTTTCGCATTCGAGGAGGTGGTCGGTGCCGCCCTCCTGCTGCGACGGGTCAACGACCTCCCAGTCGACGAGGAGTACCTGTCCGCACTCGTCGACACCATCGTCATCCCAGCCCTGAAGGCATCGTCCGGGCGGGCCCCCCTGCCCGCCGGGATCTTCTCCGGCCACCCGGCCCCCACCGCCCATGAGACCGCCGCGCATGACGCGAAGGAGAACGCATGACCAGCCGACTGACGATCAACGGCTTCGACTACCAGGCCATCCCCGGCACCAACGGCGTCAACCTCAACGTCGCCGTCGGCGGGAGCGGGCCGGCCGTGGTCCTCCTGCATGGGTTCCCGCAGACTCACTACATGTGGCGCCACGTCGCGGCGAGGCTCGCCGACGACCACACGGTTATCGTCCCTGACCTGCGCGGATACGGCGACAGCGACAAGCCGGACGGGAGTGACCCCGCCACGTACTCCAAGCGCACGATGGCTCAGGACATCGTGACGGTCGCGTCCGCCCTCGGCGTGGACCACTTCGGGCTCGTCGGGCACGACCGCGGTGCACTGGTCGCCGTCCGCGCAGGCTTGGACCACCCCGCCGTCGTGGACTACCTGGGGATCCTCGACGTCCTGCCCACCCTCGACACGTGGGCCGTTCTGCAGGGAGTCGACGCCAAAGTCGCCTGGCACCTGTACCTGATGGCTCAGCCCATCGGGCTTCCCGAGAAGATGATCCGCGCAGTCGCTCCGGAGTTCTTCGGCTCCTTCCTGGACGCATGGGACCACGCCGGCACGACTTTCACCCATGAGGAGCGCGCCTACTACATCGACAGCTCGGTCGCCGCGATCGACTCCATCGTGGCCGACTACCGGGCCACCGCGAGCATCGATCTGGAGATGGATCAAGCCAACCGTGAGCGTGGCGCGCAGCTCGCGATGCCGGTGGGCGTCATCTCACAGGACTGGGGCTCCCAGCTTGGCTTCGACGCCGCATCGCTGTGGCGGGCCTGGGCGCCGGACCTGACCTACCAGCCGACCACGTCCGGGCACTTCATGGCCGAAGAGAATCCCGACGAGATCGCCACCTTCATCACCACCCTTGCGACGCGCCTGAGCGCGCGAAACCACTGATCGCACCCACATCACCGCACCGAGGGGTCCGCCACCATTGGCGGCCCCCTCGACCTGACGCTACGATCGCCCACACCCAGGATGGCTCGTACACGTCGACGTGAAGAAGCTTGGGAACATCCCCGACGGCGGCGGCTGGCGCTACGTCGGCCGCCGCCAAGGCGACCGCAACCGAGCCGGCACCCCCGACAAGCCACGCAACCAGTACGGTGGCCCAAAGCTCGGCTACGCCTACGTCCACACCGTCCTCGACGACTACTCCCGCTTCGCGTACACCGAGGTCCACGACGATGAACCCGCCATCACTGCTGCCGGCGTGCTGCACCGAGCCGTCGACTGGTTCGCCCAGCGCGGCGTCACCATCGAGCACGTCCTGTCCGACAACGGCAGCGCCTACCGGTCCCACCTATGGCGGGACACCTGCGAGGCGCTGTCGATCCGACCGAAGTACACCCGGCCGTACCGGCCCCAGGCCAACGGAAAGGTCGAGCGTTTCCACCGCACCATGGCCGACGGATGGGCCTACGCCCGCTGCTACGCCTCAGAGACCGAACGCCGAGACGCGCTTCCGGACTGGCTGCACGACTACAACCACCACCGGCCCACACCGCGTGCGCCAACCGGCCGCCTTCTCACGGTTGATCAACGTTCCCGATCAGTACACCTAGCCGAGGCGCTCGCCGGCGGACTCCACCGTCTGCTTGAAGACGCTCAGGCCGTGGTCCATTCCGGCGCCCATCGCGATGGCGAGGTCGTCCGGTCGCACGTCGTGAATCCAGACGAACCGGCTGCCGCCGTCCTCGTGCGGGACGACCTGCATCGAGGCGTTGTCGTGGTCCGGCTGCATGGTGCCGCCGATGACCGAGAAGACGAGCCGGCGCGGCTCCTCGTCGAGCGCGATGAGCCGCTCCCGCAGCACCGTTCCGTCGGCGAACGTGACGACCCTGACGTCCGGTTCGTGTTCGTCGAGCCGGCTGTCGGTGACGAAGCCCGGCGCCATCCGGACGGGCCCGTCTGTGAAGTCACTGATGATCTCCCACACGGCCGCGGGGCCGGCGTCGATGATGATTTCCTTCTGCACGGAGGCCATGTCTGTCTCTTCTGTAGTGGGGATGGGATGCCTATGCGGCGACGACGCAGAACTGGTTGCCCTCGGGGTCGGCCAGCACGACCCAGCCGTCGAAGCGCGCCACCTCGGTCGCGCCGAGGGCCCGGATCCGGTCCACCTCGCCTGCCAGGTCGTCGGTGAACAGGTCCAGGTGCAGCCGGTTCTTGCCCTCCCGGCCTTCGGGCACGGCCTGCAGGGACAGGCCGACGCCGCTCTTGTTCGCGTCCTCCAGGTAGGTGGTGCCTTCGTCCGAGGACGCGACGTGGTACCCCGTGACCGCCTGCCAGAAGGCGGTGCTGCCGGTCAGGTCGTTCGTGTCGATGCAGATGTTGCCGATGCTGACGCTCACCAGCGAGCCTTTCTGATCTAACTGACGTATCGGTTACGCCAGTTAGGTAACCTACCATCGCCGATAGCCGGGTAGGCTGCGAGACGTGATGAATGAGCGTGCTGCCGAGCCTGTGCCGGACAACCTCGAGACCGGGACGGCGCCGATGTCGCTGCGCGTGATCGAGGAGTTCATCAACACCCGCCGCCGCGACGGCGACGACATCGCAACCCCGCAACAGCTGGTGACGTGGTTGCACGCCTGCGGCCTTGTGCCGGCCGACACGGTGGTGAACGCCGAGCAGCGCAATTGCGCCGAACGCATCCGCGAGGGACTACGCGCGCTGATCGCCGAGAACAACACCGAGCCGGTCTCCAGTCCGCGCCCGGACGGCCTCAATCCCGCCGCCCGCGCCGAACTCGCCGAGCTCACCCGCGACTTCCCGCTGATGCTCGACGTGACCGTCTCCCCTCCCCGGCTGGTCGCCCGCACCGCGGCGCCGGTGGAGGCGGCGCTGGCCAGGCTGCTCGCCGTCGTGGCCGAGGCCGTGGCGGACGGCACGTGGACACGGCTGAAGGCCTGCCGGGAGCCGAGCTGCCGATGGGCCTACTACGACCACTCCCGCAACCGGCGCCGGACCTGGTGCTCCATGGACATCTGCGGGAACCGCGCCAAAGCCCGCGCCTCTCACCAACGCAAGTCCACCGCGCCCTTGACCGTGGGCCAGCCGACAAACCGATAACCCCGCGCCGTCGCCCCACCGGTCTCGCGCTCCGTCCGGGCCAGTGCGGGGCTTTGCCTCTCTTCGAGGGGGCTCAGGTCTTTCTGCCGTATCTGGGTCACACCCCATCTTGGCCAAGATGAGCACGCCGGGCCGGATCATCTTGGCCGCCATCAGATACTCACGCGCCAGGCTGAACAGCAGCGGCCGGCCCCCGGTCATCGCCGACGACATGCTGCACACCGTGCTGCGCCGCCGCGCGGGCGGCGAGTCCGTCGAGCAGATCCAGCCCGACCTGATCATCCTTACCGGCAAGCGCAAGGGGCAGAGCCCCTCGGTGGCGAGCATCTGCCGGGCGCTCGCCGAGCACGCCAAGCGCGAGGCATACCCCGAAGCCGACGAGCAGGCCCACGCCGACTTCGCCGACCTCCGCAACGCAGACGTCCCCCGGCTCCGACCGGACGCCGCGGCGCTCAGCTCATGACCATGATCGTTCTCACCGGGATTTCCTGTACCGCAACTACTCACACCCGGAACAGGTTCCGGGTGGGGCAGGCACGGGCGCCCCTTGCCTCACGCGGTGTCAGGATTTCGTGCTCACCGGCGCTTACGTTGTCGGCCCTCGCGCATCGGGGGTGGTTGGTTGTCGTTTCTCAGTTGCCCAGGTCTCAGTCGTCCAGGACGACGACGTGCTTGCCCGGCGTGGTGCCGGACTCGACGTCGGCCTGGGCGTCACGGACCTGTTCCAGGCCGTGGTAGACCTTCGCGACCGGGACTTCGAGGCCCCCCGCGGCGATGGCCTGGAGTTGGCGGGCGAAGACGTCGGCCGGGAGGTCGGCGGCCTGACCGCCGTAGGACGTCAGCCGCACCCCGTTGGGGATCATGAACGGGGTGAAGTCGGGGATCGTCCACTGGCCCGCCAGGGCTCCGGTGAAGCAGACCGTGCCGTGCCGGCGGACGGTGCGGAGGGTGTCGGCGAGGACCGAGCAGCCCACCAGCTCCAGTACGGCGTCGACACCCTCCGGCATCAGCTCGCGCACCTGGTCGGCGATCGTGCCGCTGTCGACGAAGGGATGGTCGACGCCCGCGGCCCGCAGTTGCCCGGCCCTGTCCGGGCTGCGGGTGGTGGACAGCACGGTGACTCCGAGGTCCTTCGCGATCGTGGCCGCGCTCAGCCCGACCGTGGAGGTGCCGCCGCAGATCAGCAGCGTCTGCCCGGCCTTGAGGTCCAGGCCGGTGGTCAGCGATCCGTAGGCGGTCTGGAACATCTCCGGCAGCGCACCGACGACCTCCCACGGCAGGCCGGTCTCAAACGGGATGACCTGCGCCGCGGGGACGGTCACGTACTGAGCGTACGCGCCGTCGTACGAGCGGCCCATGCCGCCCATCATCGTGGCCACCTGCTGTCCCGGCCGCAGCTCGCTGTCCTCGTCGGCCTCATCGACCACGCCGACGCCCTCGATGCCGGGCACACGCGGGTAGGTGACCACCGCGTCCGACTCGCCCGTGCGGGTGGTGACCTCGGACTCGTTGACGCCGAACGCCTTCACCCTGATCCGCGCCCAGCCGGGCTCGCATACGGGCACCGGCACATCCCTGATCTCCAGTGCGTCGAGGCCGCCGGGCCGGGTGACGACGACGGCCCGCATCGTCGCCGGTGCGGCGTCGCTCGCTGCTGTCGGTTGGCTCATGTCGAGTTCCTTACTCTGCTCGCCCCCTGGTGCGCGCTGTTCCGGACCGCCCGGTTCTCCTCAGGGGCGGGCGATGTTCTCGAACCGGTCGAGGACCGCCTGGTAGCGGGCGCTGGGGTCGTAGGGAGGGTTGCCGACACTTCCCGAGGTGGGCCGGTCCGTGACGGCAGGCCACAGGCGGTTCTGCTAGCCGGTGGACAAGCATTCCCTGAACTCCGACAAATCGCCGAGCGGACAGCAGTCACCCGGTGGTCATCAGGTGACACTTCTCCGTACCGCCTTCTCGTAGCAGCCGCCGCGGCGCCCTGGCGGCCTGCGGTCCTGCCATCAGGGCGTCCTCCTCCCGAAGCTGACCCCAGCCCCAAAGTAACGCTGGGCAGCTGAATGGCTTACCGGAGTGGCACGGGTGGCTACGGTTGCTGTTCCGCTTGGGCGGCGGTCAGGGTCTTGTGGACGACGCCGATGGAGACCTTGACGCCGGCGGCGATGGTGCGGATGGATTCGCCGCGCTGGCGGCGGGCGAGGATGGCGGCGCGTTTGTCGTCGTCGACCACGGGGCGGCGGCCGCCGACGCGGCCTCGGCGCCGGGCGGCTTCGAGGCCGTCTTTGGTCTTGCGGACGATGTCGCGGCGCCGGTCTTCGGCCAGGGCGACGAACGTTCGTACGCGTGCACCTGCACTCAGCTCAGCCTCCTCGCGGGCCAACGGGCGTCGCGGAAGAAGCCTTAGTCGGCATCCGCCGTAGCGCCACCCACGCGCCATGCCCTGATCCATCTAACGGACGATCCGTACCTCCGCACCCTGGCCGCGGTTCGGGAGTTGGACGTCAAGCCGCCCAAGCTAGCTCGGCCGTTGCGCCAGGGTGCAGGACCAGCGGCCGTCGTGCCAGCCGCAGGTCTGCTCGTAGCCGGAGCGGAACGACCCGAGCCAGGGGATGTCGTCCTCGTAGCGCGTAGGCGGCGGTGTCGGTGCGAAGTTCGCCGCGTCGTCAATGCTGCCGCTCCCGTTGTAGCGTGCGACGGTCGGATAGGGGTAGACCGGCCGGGTCCGTACGACGGTGTCGTCCTGGCGCTTCGTGGCGATGAGCCGGTCGGGTGCGACGCCGTTCTCGACCCAGGCGAGGGTGGGGGTGAGCGCGTCGATCGCGTCCGGTCCCTGACCGTCACCGCAGTGGGCGACGCCCGGCAGCATGAACAGGCGGGCGAACCGCTGCGTGGCGTCCGTCCCGCCCATGCGCTCGGTGAGGGCGTGGTAGTAGGCGATCGTCCCGTACGGCGAGATTGCCTGGTCTGCCCAGCCGTGCCAGAGGAGGAGCTTCCCGCCCGCGGCGCGGAAGGCCGTCAGGTCGGGGTCGCTCGCGTCGTAGACGCCGGCCCGCCGGTAGATATCGCGGAACGTCGCCGAGTCGTAGCGCAGGTCCTGCAGTGTCGCGGACGGACGGGCGGACGGGTAGGCGAGGTACTTCAGAGCGTTCGTCGCGTTGCCCTCGGCCACAGCGGGGGCGCCGGTGGCGGTCGGGGTGACCCAGCGGGCCCAGTTCGCTTCCGAGCCCACGGGCTCGCCCCCCGGGTACATCCGCCGGCCCCGCTCGTCGCGTGGCCCGTCGTACAGCTTGCGTACGGCACCGATCTGCGCGTCGGTGAGGCAGCCCGCGCTGTCGGTTCCCGTCGCGCAGCGCAGGCTCTGCGGATCGAACGCGCAGGCACGCGGGTCGTCGATCTGGCCGTCGGCCAGGCCGTCCCGTGCGTCGCACTCGCGCATGACGGCGGCGTGCAGCGCGGGAAGCTTGGCAGCGGTCATGATGGGCCGGCCCCACGCGTCGGTGTTGGCCGTGGCGTGCCAGCCCGCGGACCACACGATGAGCGACGTGAGCAACGACGCCGGGGCGCCGGCGACGATGCCGTCGAAGTCACGCGGGTAGCGCTGCGCCTCGGTCATCCCCTCGTGGCCGCCCTGCGAGCAGCCGTCGAAGTAGGAGTAGCGCGGGCCTTGTCCGTAGTAGAGCGCGATGAGCCGCTTGGCGACGAGCGCGATGACGTGGTCGGACCGATAGCCGAAGTCGACCCGGAGCTGTGGATCGGCACCGAACGTGCCGTCGAAGCCGGAGACGCCGACGTGTCCCCCGTTGTCGGTGGCTATGACGAAGTCGCCGCGGGTCAGCGGCACGCACCCGTCCGTCGCGTCGGCGTAGATGTCGACGCTCCCGCAGAACGCCCCGCACCCGGTCTGCAGATACCGCTGCCGCCACGTCTTGGTGGGGAGGAGCACGTCGAACTGGATCTGCGGCGCCGCGGTTCCCTTGACTTCGCAGGCCGCCCAGCCGTCCGGCGAGGTCGTCGCGGTCGCGGACCCGATGATCGCCGGAGCGCCGGGCGTCCCCGACAGGTCCTGCCCGGCGAGGGCCGCGCAGTCGATCCTCGGCAGCACCACGGGAGGGCCGGAGGACGAACCGCGCGCCTCAGAGGGCACCCCGGCCACGGCCGTACTGGACGCGGCCTGGCCACCGCCGGCCATCACGAGGACGGCGAGCACAACCGGTAGAGCCCGGACTCCAGCGGTACGGCCCGGCATCCGGCCCTGTAGACGAGCGAGCAGTTCTTGCGTCATCGCCATACTTGATCCTGACGGAAGGCGGGGATCGGCGGCAAAGGCTTTTGGGCCCGCGCAAGTCACGATGGAAGCTGCCGCGCAGCAGGCGGAGCACGCACGGTGTCGGCCATCTGGCGGCTCCTTGATCGTCGGATCCGCCGTGTATGAGACACTCCCCCTCACGTAGGATGTGTTGTTCATGACCTCCACGCGAACGCGCAAGCTCCGGAAGGATGCGGCGGAGAACACTGAGCGGCTGATTGCCGCAGCTGTGCGTGCGGGGCTGGCCGAGGGTAAGTTCGTTCCGCTGGAGCAGATCGCTGCTGAGGCGGGAGTCGGGATCGGGACGCTCTACCGTCGCTACCCGAACCGGGAGGCGCTGCTTGAGGCGATGGCGGTCCGCGCTTATCGTCTGATCCTGGCTGAGGCCGAGGACGCGCTGACGTCCGGCGATACCGGTCATGACTCGATCAGCCGGTTCCTCCATCAAACCTTCGCTCATCGAGACGAACTGGTGCTTCCGCTCCACGGAGCGCCCATGACCGAGGGCACCGAGTCCGCGGAGCTGCGCGCGCGCATGCAGCAAACCATGGGTGCCATCCTCGAGCGCGGCCATCAGGACGGTTCGGTCCGCACGGATGTGAATGCGGGGACCGTGGTGCGTTTCGGGGCGATGCTCGCGCAGCCGATGTCGAACGTGCCCGGCTGGGCCGAGGCGGCCGCCGAGTTGCGCGCGGTGTTCCTGCGCGGCATCACACCCGATCGCGGTTAGTTCGACGCGTCAGTTCCGGCGCGCGGGACCCTGGTCGGATACCCATGCCGCGAAGTCGCGCACGTCGGGGACGAGGTGGCGCGTGACGTCGAAGTCGGCCTGGTAGGCGGGGACGGTGGTGAACCACTGGAACATCGCTCGCATGTCCTCGTCATCACGGAGCACATCGATCGGCAGCCCTTCGTACCGCGTCGGTCGGCCGAGCTCGGATGCGATCCGGTCGGCCACCTGAGCCATGGTGAGCTCATCACCGGCGAGTTCGACCGCATCACCATCGATCGCGTCAGGGGCGATCAGGAGACGCGCGGCGGCGGCGCCGATGTCGCGAACGGCGATCATCTGGAGCGGAACGTCACCTGCAACCGGCAGGCGAAGCACCAGCTCCCCCCTCCCACCGTCGGCGAGCTGCGGCGCCAGGTTTTCCATGAAGAACGTCGGGCGGACGAACTTCGTCGGTACGACCTCGCTAAGCCGCTGTTCGACCCGGTGCTTGCTCTCGAAGTGCGGGATCCCTGTCGCTCGCTCTGCCCCGCCGACCGATGAGTACACGACGTGCGGCACGCCCGCGCGTGCTGCGGCATCCGCGACGCTCACACCGCGGCGCGTCTCGCCCTCCGTGCCGTCTGCTCCCTCGAACGTCGTCATGAAGAACAGTGCTGTGGCCCCGGTGAGCGCTCGCTGGAGCGATTCGCTGTTCTCCTGGTCGGCGGCGACGACCTCCACGCCGCGGGTTCGGAGAGCGCGTGCGCCCGCGGCTTCGGCGTCGCGAACCAGGGCGCGAACCGCTTGCTTCTGCGCGAGCAGGGCATCCACCACGCTGCCGCCCTGCTGTCCGGTCGCACCGATCACGGCGATGGGCTGCTGAAGAGGAGTCATGAGTCATCCAATCTGAGTAGGTGGCCGTTTAACCGGAGGAAAACCTCCGCTATTCCCGTACGATGAGCGCATGCTCGTTGACGCGGACTCAGACGGTTACGCCGCCGCCACCCGACCCCACAACTCCTCCATGAAGCAGCGACCTGCGCGGGTCGCAGTCATCTCCCGTCCGGAGGACATCGCAACCGCGCTCGATGAGGTGGCTGCGCTTGCGTTCGGCACGCCACTGGAGATCGTGCCGCAGGCGACCGGCCACGGAGGCGGAGCAGCATGGTCGAGCACCATCGGAACCGTTGGTAGCAGCGTTCGATCCACCTCGATCCACCTACGGCAACCCCGGCCATCGGTGACGCGCGGTGGCTCGACGCATCGACCCCTGTCATCGCCGAAGCGCTCCTCTCGACAGCCGCGGCAGACGACGCGCCGATCGTGATGATGGAGATCCGCCACGTGGCGGGCGCACCGGTCAGGCGCACCGGGGCCGTTGTGGCCCCGCCGGGCGACTTCATCTACCATGCGGTCGCGCAGCTCAGCCTGTTCCCCCGTGAACGGATCGAAGCAGGGTTCGCTTGGGCGCGATCTGTCTGGTCGATCGCCGACGCCGGCTCGACGCCGGGCTGTGGGTCGAGGGCGCGGCTAGCGTGCCGGATGCGCTGCCAGCCGACGTCCGGAAGCGGTCCGCGGCGATCGCCGACGCCGTGGATCCGGACGCCCGAATCCGCCGCTCGCGCCTGCTCGGATGATCCCGTGGCGCTCGTTGACCCGGCGATGGGGCCGGGCTCGATCAGGTTCCGTCGCCAGCGGGGCTCTGGCGCGCGGCGCTCTTCCGGCGCGGCTTCGCCGACCGAGGCGGGATGGAGCGCATGTGATCGCGGACGACGGTGAGGACACGAGCGAGGCTGTCGATGTCCTCGCGCGCGAGGGGTTCGAGGAAGAGTTGCCGTAGGACGTCGATGTGACCGGGAAACACGCTGGCGAGCACGTCCCGTCCCGCCTCGGTGATGGTCACCGTCACACCCCGGTCGTCCTCCGCGGACGGGCCGCGGGCGATGAGTCCGGCCTTCTCCAGCAGGCCCACCTGGTAGGTCAGGCCGCTGCGGCTGTACACAACCCCGTCTGCCAGCTCGGTCATGCGCTGGCTGCCGTCCGCTGTGTCCCCGAGTCTGGCCAAGAGCTGGAACTGGACGTAGCTGAGGTCGCCGGCGTCGCGCAGCTGCTGCTCCACCGTGTGACGCAGGAGGCTGCTCACCTCGATCAGCGCGAAGTACGCGCCGAGTTGGGCGGGATCGAGCGGCGGAGGGGACGCGTCTTCGGTCATGCCGCAATCGTAGTTGCTTCGAGTTCGAAGCAGTGCTAGCTTCATTCCATCGAAGTGCTTCGAATTCGAAGCATGCTGACTCTCTCGAAGAAGGAAGTTCGTCATGAAGGCAGTTCGATTCCACGAGTACGGCGATGCTGATGTCCTGCGTTATGAGGACGTGGCGCTGCCTGTCCCCAGCGCTGGTGAGGTTCGCATCCGGGTCGCGGCGACGTCGTTCAACCCGGTCGACGCCGGTATCCGCAGCGGTGGTCTCCAGGGCCCGTTCCCGGTGACGCTCCCGCACACGCCTGGCATCGACGTCGCCGGAACGGTCGACGCGCTCGGCGACGGCGTCGATGCGGTGGCGGTCGGTGATGAGATCGTTGGATTTCTCCCGATGATCGGCGACGGCGCGGCTGCTGAGTACGTCATCGCGCCCGCCGAGGTCCTGGCGTCCGCGCCTTCGAGCGTGCCGCTCGCTGACGCGGCGGCCCTGCCACTGGTGGGCCTGACCGCATGGCAGGCACTGTTCGAACTCGGCGAGCTCACCGCCGGGCAGCGCGTGCTCATCACCGGCGCCGGAGGCGCTGTTGGTGCCTACGCGGTGCAGCTGGCAAAGAACGCCGGCGCGCACGTCATCGCCACGGCGAGCCCGCGCAGCGCGGACCGGGTCCGGGCCGCCGGCGCCGACGAGGTCCTCGATCACACCGAGACCGACGTGGTGGATGCGGTGACCCAGCCGGTCGACCTCTTGCTCAACCTCGCACCGATCGAGCCCTCGCAGCTCGCCGACCAGGCCGCTCTCGTGCGGTCCGGCGGGGCCGTGGTCAACACCACGGTGTGGATGCAGGCGCCGAGCGACGAAGCGCGCCATGTGCGCGGGCTCAACGTCTTCGTCCGGAGCGACGCCAAGCAACTCGCCGGCCTCGTGGCGGCGGTCGACCGAGGCGAACTTCACATCGACATCAGCCGCCGTATCCAGCTCAAGGAACTCCCGGCCTTCCATGCGGAAGTCGCTGCCGGTTCCGTGTCCGGCAAGGTCGTCGTCCTCGCGCCGACCGCCTGACCCTCTCCTCCCTCACTGGACTTGAACCGAACATGTCCCTCATCCTGGATCCCGAAGTCGCCGAAGCCCTGGCCCTGATGGCGAAACATGACCCCGCCGGTCGTCGGCGACGTCGGCGGACGACGCGCCATGTGGGAACCGATCCTTGACGTCCCGCGTCGGCGCCGGTAGCGCGATGCTTGCAGGAGGCATGTCAACTCGGACGTGGCTGAACGCTTCCAGCGCCCGCGACGGGCAGGCCGAGTCCCCGCCTCTTGCTCACCGATGTCCCAGCAGTCCCTGATTTCCTCGCCAGGGCACATGGGTGCTGGTCGTGTGACGCGCCGATTGAGCGCTATGCCAGTGCCCACAGCAAAGCTCGAAGACCTCATCGAAGCGGCCGTGGGCCACCACGCCTCCCAGCGCTGGCCCCGGGTCGCCGAGGTCACCATCCGCTGGCACGGCTCCTACGGCTACCTGATCGGCCACCCCAACGACGATCCCGATGATGATGAGCAGATCCCGCTGGCCGGAACGAATATCCCGGCTTCACCGACGAGTGGCGATGCGCGATCTACCAGGCCGGCACCGAGGACTACCGCGACGCCGTTCTGCCCAGCGGCTCCATGACCGGCACTCCCATCGAAGCGCTCGACCGCGCCTGCACCCTCTACCTTCCCGACCTCGAAGACCACTCGCCTTGACGACCTGAACCCATCAGAGATCTTTGCGGCGCAGTGCAAGTAGCCGCCGGAAAGGTCGGAGCAGGGCGTACGGTCGTCGTCGCGGGGTCGGTGGGCTGGGAAGCTACGGCGTGCGGTACGCGCGACTGCTCGGCGGCGGCGCGACCGTGGTGGCGTTCGCGCGCAGTGACGACAAGCTCGCTCCTGGCCAGGGCGAACGGCGCCGACCATACCGTCAACACCCACGGCAAGACGACCGATCAGGTGCGGGCCGAGCTTGCGGAACTGACCGGTCGTGAAGAGGGGTGAGGTTGCCTCTGCAGGCGATGGCGAAGTTCGGCTGCTCTGCCGTCAGCAGAATCGACCGCGAGTTATCGACCGGAGCTGTCGTATCGGGGCCGCGTCGTTCGTAGCTAGGGTGAACGGTCGCCCACGAGGGCGCTGTCACGACCAGCTGTCACGACCAAGGGAGATGCCGACCGATGCAGCAGCACCCACAGGCCAAGGTCCACCGCATGTTCGAGCTCGTCGAGCCGATCGCCACCGTCACCTTCTCCGAGGTGGTGAACGAGGCGTTCCTGGCCCTCGGCATGCGCAACTACTGGGACGGATACTTCGCGGGCCGGGCCGCACCGCTGGGACTGGCACCGGCCGCGGTGGTGCACGCGGTCTTCTACAACTTCGCCGACGGCGAGGTGGCACGCCACATCCCCTGGGTGTGGGGAAAGATCACCCCGCAGGAGGCGATCACCGTGCGCGAGCGGGGCAGCACCGCCGCCCTGCGGCAGATGATCGGAGAGCTCGCCGACTCGCCCGGCCTGGTGCGGGCCGCCGACCTCGCCACCCGAGCAGCGATCAGCGCGCCGACCGAGGGCCGACCACTGTACGCCGGGCTGCGGGCGCTCGACGTGCCTGAGGAGCCGGTGGCCAGGTTGTGGCACGCGGCGACGCTGCTGCGGGAGCACCGGGGGGACGGCCACAATGCCGCCCTTCTCGCCCACGGCATCGGCGGCACCGAGGCCCACGTCCTTATGGCTGTTTCCCTCGGAATGATGGCGGAGGATTTCGGCCGGATCCATCACCTGCCCAAGGCGCAGCTGGCCGCCGTGGTCGACGGGCTGCGCGGCCGCGGCCTCGTGGACGCCGCCGGCGGGTTCACCGACGCCGGCCGAGAGACCAAGGAGCGGATCGAGGCGCTCACCGACGAGCTGGCCGCGCCGGCGTACGACGTGCTCAGTGCGGACGAGCTCGACGAGCTGGTCGCGGGGCTCGAGCCGATCGCCGCCGCGGCATAGGTCGTCGACGGCGCCCTCGTAGGCGATGGCCGCGATCCGCTCGGCACTCGTGTACTGGGTGAGTGCCGGAAGAGATCTGTGTGGACTTCGTCCAGGCCCGCAAGCTGCGGCCGATCAGGTTCTGCGCGAGATGACCATGATGTATTCGCAAGGAGCGTTCGTTCGGTTGGCGAAGCCGTGGTCCGCGTCGGCCTGGAAGAACAGGGAGTCGCCTGTGTTCAGGGTCTCGCTGATCCCGCCGATCGCGACGGTGAGGGTGCCTTCGAGCACCACGAGTTGTTTCTCCGTACCCGGCGGATACGCGGGCAGCAACCCGGTAGAGACCTGCGCGGGGAGGTAGTGGACGACCATCTCGGCTCCTCCCGCGCCCGGGGCCGCTGACACCATGTGCCGCTCGAAGCTGGTTTCCGGGTCACGGAAAACGGGGCGATCGTTCTTACGCATGACAATGGCCACACCAGATGCGGCGGCAGCTGGCGCACCGATCAGGTCCGAGAGCGACGCGTCGAGCGCGTGGGCGATCCTGGACGCGACGCCGATCGTCGGGCTCTTCTCACCGCGTTCGACCTTGGACAGCATCGCCCGGCTGACCGACGACTGGGTGGACAACTGCTCCAGTGTCAGGCCCGCCTCCTCGCGGCGTCGCCGCACGTTACCGCCGAACGCGCCGGCCAGGTCGTCACCGTGCTGTGGCTCGGCCGCGTTTCCGTCCTGCTCGACCACCGTGCTCCTCGATCGTTGGGTACCTCGCTGCCCACAGTGTAGGGTTTCTCCTAAAGAAGATTTAGTCTTCTATTGGAGACACGCGATGTGCGCCCAACACGACGGAGGTTCCATGCGTTTGATCTCGAGTGGCCAGCACCATGCCACGTTCGAATTCGGCGATCTGCAGGTGATCTCGTTACGAGACGGGTACATCGACATGCCGCCGACACGGCTCCGCGACGAGGATGGACGCACGCTCGATGAGCTGCCGGCCGCCGTCCCGCTGGCCGACGACAACTTGCGGCTGTCGGTCAACGCCTTCTTCGTCACCGACGGCACGCGGTCGGTTCTCATCGACACCGGCGCGTCCAACGCCTGGCACGACCCCACCATGGGATTGATCTACGACGCGCTTGACGAAGCGGGAATCGACCGCGCGCATGTCACCGATGTGGCCATCACCCACAAGCACGAAGACCACGTGAGCGGCCTGATCGCGCCGGACGGTTCAGAGGCGTTCACCAAACTCGAGCGCGTGTGGATCGGCGCGGGCGACACCTCGGTGTTCACGGGGCGGCTCGAGCCGATCCGCGACCGGGTCGTACCCGTGTCGGAGAAGGTCGCGATCAACGACTGGATCACCGCGATCCCGACGCCGGGCCACACACCCGGTCACACCGTCTACGACGTCAGGAGTGGCACCGGGCACCTTCTCGCCTGGGGCGACACCGTTCACGTTCCCACGCTCCAATTCGATCAGCCGAACGTGTCCTGGGAGCTCGACGGCAACCAGTCCCAGGCCCGCGCCGCGCGAGCGGCCCTCCTCGAACAACTGACCCAACCACACCACTTCGTGGCCGGCGCCCACCTCGACTCACCCGGCATCGCCCGCGTAACCCCCTCCGGCGACGGTTATGCGCTGGAATACCTCGCACCGCCAATCGGCTGATCGAGCTCTACACCAGCCGCATGCGCGACGGCCTCCAGCCCATCCCGGTCGAGGAATACCGCGGCATCGGCCGGCCGTGGATCCACGGGCCCGCCCGGCGACCTGATCAAACGTGACGGTTGGCGGAAACCTCCGAGCCGAGACAGAGGTACTTCTTCCTCGATGACCCCGACCGTCAGGCAATCGAGGCCAAGCGCAGAGATCACAATCGGCTTGGCGTGGCCGTCCAGATCGGTGTAGCCCGATGCCTGCGGCGCTTTCTTCCCGACCCTCGCCAGGTCCCTGCGGAGGTCGTGGACTACCTCGCTCAGCCGTTGGGTCGGTGACGCGCGGACTGCCGTAGGCGCCGCGGTGGTGGTGCACACCTGCGCAAAGGAAGAACGCCGCGCGGCCCGTACCGGAATCCCGGCGGACCGGGAACTGGTCGGTCGCGCCCCACCACCCCGCGGCCGGGCCGTGTGCTGGACATCGGGCCCGCCCGGAACACCGGTCGGCCCCGCCCGGCTGCGATACCCGGTTGCTGACCGCTGATGCGACGGACTGGCCATGACGCTGGTACGAGCGCCGCGGCTTCTGCGTCATCGGTTACTCTCACAGAGTCGAAGCCCTCGACGGCCCCTGAAACACGCAGGCCAGTTCGTCGGCTCACCCGTCGTCGTCCGCGTCGGCGGCCTGGCGCTCATTACCGCAGCCGCCGCCGCGACCGCCTGCGCTCTCAGCCCTCGGATCGACGGCCGAAGTCCGTGGCGAGCCAGGTCGCGAGGTCCTCGGCTGGCCGGCCGCGGTCACCGGACCCCGGCTCCCCCTCCTCCGGCTCCCGCACGCGGTCCAGGCGGAACACCCGCCAGTCGCCGGCGTCGAGGTCGTGGGCGAGAACATACCAGCGTCCTCGGGCGTAGAGGCACCGCACCGCCTCCACCCGCCGGCGGCTGACGGCCCCGTGCCGGTCGCGGTAGCCGAACCGCAGCACGAGGTCCTGATCGGCCGCGCGGAGCAGCACCGCCAAGGTCGAGGGTTCCACGCCCCCGAGCTCGCCGCCGACGTTCTCGCTGCCCGCGGCGGCGGCGTCCAGGACGGTGCGCAGCCGCCGCGGGAGCACCTGCGACAGCTTGGCCAGCGCCCGGTGCGCGGCGTCCCCGGCCAGGATCCCCTCGACCATGCGCAGGGCCGCCACCAGAGCCACGACCTCGTCGTCCTGGAAGACCAGCGGGGGCATCCGGTGCCCCGGACGCAGCGCGTAGTGGCCACCCGGCCCGGGCCGGCTCTCGACGGTGTAGCCGAGTCTCTGCAGGCGGGCCACGTCGCGACGCAGGGTGCGGGTGCTGACCTCGAGACGCCCGGCCAGATCGGAAGCCGACCAGCTCGGCCGGGCGGCCAGCAACTCCAGCAGCAGGAGGGTCCGTCCGGCGGGATCGCCGTCGGCAGGGGCGAAGTCGGTCATGGCTCCAGTGTCGCCACAATCGCGGACAGGATCCGGCCACATCCACCCGTACGGTGGACGTCATGGAGATCGCTATCACAGCACCGTCCGGCAACGTCGGCCGCTTCCTGGTCGGTCACCTGGTCCGCGCCGGTGTCCGTCCGCGGCTGCTGAGCCGCCACCCCGAGCAGCCCCGCTCGGCCTGGGGCGACCTCGTCGACGCCCGCGAGGTCGACCTGCGGGACGCCGCGGCCGTCACCGAGGCGACCCGCGGCGTCGACGCGCTGTTCCTGGTCGTGCCGCCCGGCGAGGCCGACGACCCCGTCGCGGCGTACGCCGAGGTCGGCGAGATCGTCGCCGCCGCGGTCGCCGAGAACCGCATCTCCCGCACCGTCCTGCAGAGCAGCGTCGGAGCGGAGCTCCGCGAGGGCGCCGGTGAGATCGACGGGCTGGCCCGTGTCGAGGAGGCCCTGAATCGGATCGTCGCCAAGCACGCCGGCCTCGCTGTCACCCACCTGCGCTGCGGCTACTTCTTCAGCAACCTGTTGTTCGAGCTCGACAGCATCCGCGCGGGCACCGTGGCCGTGCTCCTGCCCACCGGCAAGCCGTTCTCCTGGGTCGCTCCAGCTGACATCGCCGCAGTGGCCGCGTCCCTGCTCCTGCGCGCCGACTGGTCGGGACGCCGGGTGCAGGCCGTGCACGGACCACAGGACCTGTCCTGGGACGACGTCCTGGCGGTGGTCGGCGACATCCTGGGCCGCGCGGTCACCGCCCACCGCGTCGCCGACGACGACATGCGCGCCACGATGGCCGGCGCCGGCATGTCCCCGGCGCAGGTCGAGGCCATCATGGGCATGTCGACCGGACTACGCGAGGGATTCGTCCCCGAGCAGCCGAGGACCCCTGTGACCACGACCGACACGACGCTCGGAGCATGGGCTTGGGCCGAACTCCGTCCCACCCTCGACGCGACCGGGTGACACGTGCCCGCCTTCCGGTGGTGCGGGCCCGCCCGCGATGGCGGCCGTGAAAATCGCTGTCCGATTGTCGGAACGTAGTGATAGAGATTCAGGGTGACAATGCCGCTCGAGTTCCCCGTTCTGCTGCGACTGATCGACGAACGGTCGACTGCCTTCCGCGCCGCGGTCGCCTCCGCGCCCAGCCTCGACGTACAGGTGCCGACCTGCCCCGAGTGGACGCTGTTCGATCTTGCGCAGCACATCGGCGAGGGGCGCCGCGACTGGGCCGCCACCGTCGCCGCAGGGCCTGCTCCGGCCAAGTCCGCAGCGGAGGGCGCCCCGGCTGCGCCTCGGGAGCGCGAGGCCCTGCTGGCCTGGTTGGCGGAGTCCATGGAGCAACTGCTGGACGCACTGCGGAAGGCCGGCCCGGATCGCGGTTGCTGGACGTGGTGGGAGACGTCGCAGTCGCCGCAGACCTCCGGTGCCGTAGCTCGGCACCAACTCCAGCAGATCGCGGTGCACACCTACGACGCCCAGATCACCGTAGGTGCCCCGCAGCCGCTGCCGGCCGAGGTGGCACTCGACGGTGTCGACGAGTTCCTGTCCACCTGCGTCGCAACGACAAGTGCCTGGCCGCACAAGCCCGCTACCGTCGACTTCCACGCCTCCGAGGGCCGCTCCTGGCGCCTCTCGCTCTCCGCCGACGGCGCACGGACCGCCCGCCTCCCCGGGCCCGGCACCATACCGGCCACCGCTGCCGACCAGGACGCCGCCAACGCCTCCGCCTGGGGCACGGCCGACGAGCTGGTCCTCATCCTGCACGACCGTATCCCGATCAACTCCCTGAAGCTCGACGGCGACCGACGTCTCTTCGACCAGCTCAGCGCCTGGGACCCGGATGAGTAGGACGTGACGATTCGCCCCCTCGTACGCCCCGACGCATGCCTCTCATCAACGACCTTCAAAAGCATCTTCTCGACCCGCTTGCGCAGCCAGGCCAGCACGTCCTCGCACACGGCCTCCCAGGCCGCCCCGTCCAGGAGCCGGGCGCGCGGGTCGGACCACCGGTGCGACGGGGCGGCGAACACGTTGCGGTTGTTCAGAGCCCGGTGCAACTGCTCCAGCACGCACACCACGTACGCGTCCCGGTCCACCCGGCGGCAGATCGGTGTTCGTGTACACCGCCTTGCGCCAGGCGGCCGGCACCAGCTTGTCGTCGATCGCGCGCGGCGCATCACCGCGGTGAGCATCGCGGTCCCTTGGGCTCCTCCGCCCGCTCCAGACTCGCCGCCTTCGACCCCAGCCCGTACCGCCCCAGCCCCTACCGCGCCAGCGCGGCCAGCCGGTTCGGCGGGACCTGCGCCAGCCGCACCCGGCCCAGCTGGAACGCACCGATCTCATCGACCCGCTCCAGTGACCGCGCGAACGCCGTGCCCGTCGTCCGCGTCGGCGGCCGGCGCAGCCGCTCCAGCTCCGAAAACCGAAATGGTGCCGCTGGCTCGAACTGGTAGCCAACTCTTCGGCTTATCGCGCCTCTGGCGAGCCACAAGGTGCGATGCGTTGTGCGGGCTGGCCGCCTTCCGATGGCCCCCACCTTCGCGTCGCCGTCGATGGGCGCGGACATGGACGATGAGAGAACTCCAGCGCGGCCTCGAACCAATGGTCGTGTAGTGGCATCCAACAAGATCACAGCGTCAGAAGGGACTCATGTGATCATCTGGTTGGGCGGCACTTCGGGGCAGGCAAACCATGTCACCGTGGATGGGCTTTTCGCCAGTCGAACGGGGCCGCGCATGACGCAGGGTGCCCTCGCAGCCGTGAGCGTGTCCCAGGCATGGTGATCCGCAAACGCGCCCCACGTTCCACGCAGCGAATCGACGTGACCCGCCTTCCTGAAGACGTCGTGGCGCTCATCGACGCCCTCGAACCTGGTGAGAACCTGGTCCTCACGCGTGACGGCGCGTCGATCGCGACGATCTCCAGCACCATTGACGTGGTCCAAGGCGCCATCGTCGCTCGCGACGCGCCAGATGAGGCCAGCGATCAAGCCCCGATCGACTACGAGAGCGTGACCGTCGTGGCCACCGCGATGGAGCTGTCGACCGCGGCTCGGGTTGCGCTATCCACCCAGCTCGGGGCGGACTACGTAGTGCTCGATATGCATGCGGCTCCCGCGACGACCGATGTGCTGCTGGTACCTCCAGGCAGCCCGCAGCTGATCGCAGCGCTCCGATCGATGTTCCCGAAAGCCCGCGTCATCGTCACCGAAATCGAGGACCACGAACTCGGAGTTCAGTACCACGGCCCGGTCCGACGCCTGCTCGACGCCGGCGCCGATGCGTATCTACCTCCGGCGACCCTCCCACTCCTGGCCAGGCAGCTTGACTACACACTGAATCAAGGGCGCGAGATCGCTGGCGGGGCCGCGACACCACTGCAGATCACACCGACCGTGAAGCCGGCAGATCCAGACGACGAATGAGGTTCTGGCCGATCCGGGATGTCTTCGACCCGATCACGCACGCGGCGCCGCTCTCCTATATTGCGCACGGAGTGCTCTACTACTCGATCGACCTCGAGCCCGAGCAGTTCGTGTGGGCGTCCCCAGCACGGTAGCTCCGCAAAGAGGCACCGTCTCCAGGGCGTCCTCAGCACGTGGGTTCGTCGGGGTGGTGGGGACGCCGACGGCGTTCCAGGCGTCGCGTAGTCCGGCAGGTCCAGCCGCGTCGGCTCGTTCAGGTACCACTCGGTCACCGTCCCGAAGATGTCGCCGGTCGGCTCGTTGAGCCCGCCTTTCTCACGAGTGCCCTGCGAGCCGCAGGGTGTGAAGTCGAAGATGGCGTGGCCGAGTTCGTGCATGACGATGTCGGTCGACGTCGCCTGCCGCGTACGGCTGCTGTTGCCGTAAACCACTATGAACGTGTCGTAGAACGCATTCGCGTCGTCGTATCCGACGCGCACCGGGAAGCTGCGGCCGTAGCCGTCGAACCCGCTGGACCTGCCCAGCCACTGCGCCAGCATGCCCCAGCCGGCCTGCGCCGCGTGCATGGCGTCCACGCAGGCGGTGACCAGGTCGGTGCCGGTTCCGTTGCCCCAGTCGTCGTCGGGGGTCGGGGTAGGTGCGGCCGTCCATGTCGCCGCAGCGCATTCCCGGCCGTACGGGATCGGACACTCCGTACAGCGTGGACGATCGGGTCGTGTCAAACGAGATTCGGCCGTGGTAATTGCTGTTCCCCGTGCCGTCGCATACGTCGTCCCAGGAGTCGATCACCTTGCCGGTGTGGAGCGGCGTTGCAGCGGGGATCACCATGACACGAGGCGCTTAGTTGTCACTGTCGTCCAGCAGACACGCGGAGCCACCGATGTCAGCCGTCAGTGAGCGAGCGATCCGGGCGTATCGACGATCGAATGAGCCCTGTGGTCTTCAGCCCGCTATCGCCATCGGTCGTTCCGTTGTTCCAGTCTCGAGGCCGCATCAGGGTAGGAGGGCATCCCCGCGGGAGAATCCACATCGGGCACGGAACAGGCCTGGCAAGGGAGGGTTTCCGCTGCGGTGCGCAGGATGCGAGACGGCGGCCGGATCCTGTTCATCTCCTCGACGGCCCCTCGCCTCAGCCCCCGGGCGAGGCCCTCTATGTCGCCGGCAACGCCCGGGCCGGGTCCTTCATGGCATCGCACCCCCTCGTGAAGCGCGGTCAGAATGTGGCGATCGGGTTGACCGGGCCGCCGGACGTACCGGCGAAGCGGACCGGCGCGAGTGCGAGGTGGAAGTCCCACTGGCCGAGCTCGGCGGCCGTCGTCGCGCACGCCTCCAGGTCGCAGTTGTCGAGCAGCCACAGACCCATCGCGACGAGGCTCACGGCATGAACCGGCATCAACACGCCTTCGTACCCCGACGGCTGAACGTCCTGGGGGGTGTCAGCGCCGATCAGCGCGACCTCCCGTTCACGCAGCCACGGCAGGCAGGACGCGTGCCAGCCGGCCTGCGTGAAACCGCCGGCCTCACCGGCCTCGTGCCGGACGCGGCCATAGCCGGTCCGCAGGAGTACCGCATCGCCGGATCGCACCCGCACACCCTGGCGACGCTCGGCCTCCTCGAGATCGTCAGGAAACACACCCTGCCCCGGTTCCAACCACGGCACATCCCGCACGCTCGCAATGTCGAGCAGGACACCACGCGTGATGATCCCGTTCGCCGCCGCCGTGACGGCCGCCCACGCCGATCCCGTTGCGGCGTCGACCAACGAGTGCGACCGCCCGTTGTACATCATGCCGTCCCAGAAGATGTGGCACGGCGAGTCGACGTGGGTGATGGTGTTGCCGTGGAAGGTGATACCGAGCCGCTCGTTCGAATAGCCCCAGTGCCGGTCGTCGCGGAATCCGGGCAGCGGCATGTTCTCGGCACCTGGCATGTCGGCGGCACACGGGCACGTCGTCGTCGACCGCTCCATCTCCTGCGGCACGGCAACCTCCCACGCGCACGACACGCTCCTGCCATGGCGCACGGCCCGCGCCGCCGCCAGCCTGACGTCGTCGGTGATGTGGTTCAGAGTGCCGAGCTCATCGTCCTCGCCCCACCGTCCCCAGTTCGACAACGTGTCGAAGTACCCGAGCACGTCGTCCTGCGTGGGCATCGATCGCCCTGCCGTCATCGCAGTATCCACTCCTCCGGTCACGCGGTTCGAGGCACCGCAGGCAGGCTATCCTGCCTTCTCCTTTGTCGTCTCCCGCTGGACCGATTGCGCAAAAGCCCCACCGACGTCAGCGGAGCCGGTTGGGTCAAGGCCCTGGATCGGCATGTGGAACTCATGCGCACCCTCGAAGACCTTTCAGCGAGAGCGCTCACACCGTGGCGGCCGTCGAGCGGCTGCGGACCGCCGTCCTGGTTCCACCGCCCTGACCTGCACGGAGCTGCGCGAGGCCGCCGCCGTCGATGCTGAGCCGGGGCAGTAGAGCCTGGTGGGCGACGAGAGCGGCAGCCCGGCCGTGGCCGGGCCTGCATACACGGTGCCGCCGGATCCACGCCGCCCTTCGCACCGCGTTCGCCGCCGCACACCGCCGGGCATGACGGCCTCCTCACCCTAAGTTAAGCCGCTAGTTCGTCCTGCGAATTTGTTATTCTGGCTCGATGAGCAAGCCCATTGACGGCCCCATCGGAGCGGTGGCCGCATTGGTGCGGTCCACCTACATGGTGAACGTCGTGTATGCCGATTCCGTCCGCGACTACGGCATCACCCAGCAGCAGGGCCAGTTGTTGTGCGTGCTGATGGCGCAGCCATACGGCATGAGCGAGCTGGGCGCGGTGCTCAGCCTGGCCAAGTCGAGCCTGACCGGGCTGGTTGATCGCACCGAGCGCAACGCCCTGGTCCAGCGCAGACCCCGACCTTGAGGACTCCCGCGCGGTAAGAGTGGCGCTCACCAGGCAGGGCGCCAAGCTCGTCGACGAGCTCTACACCGAGACCTGCCGCCGCGTCGAGGAACTGACCTCGGGGTTCGCCCCAGCGGAGCGCGACACGCTCGCCGCCCTGCTCGGCCGCGTCGTGACGGACAACAAGGCTCCCACCGTCTTCGTGGAACCGGATTCCCTTCGCTGAACCCTGAGAAGGAGTTGCAGTTCGTGCCGCGAACTAATATTGTTCGTGACGCGAACTCAACCCCTTTTTTCAGTGGAGCGTGAATGATGAGTCGTACAGTCGTGATCGTCGGCGGAGGTTACGGTGGTTCTGTGGTCGCCAAGGCGCTGGACGCGGAGGCCGATGTAGTCCTCATCGACCCCCGTGACGCGTTCATCAACTCGGCCGGCTCGCTGCGGGCGCTGACCCAGCCCGACTGGGCGCACAACATGTTCTTCCCCTACGACCAGTGGCTCAGGCGCGGCACGGTGGTGCGCGACCGCGCGGTCTCGGTGGACCCCGGCGGCGTCACCCTGGCCTCCGGCCGGCGCGTCGAGGCCGACTTCCTGGTCCTGGCCACCGGCTCCAGCTATGCCTACCCCGCCAAGCCCGCCTCCGACTCCACCCCTGACGTGCTGGACGACCTGCTGCGCACCCACAAGGAGCTGGCAGGCTCCGAGCGGGTGCTGATCCTAGGTGCCGGACCGGTCGGCCTGGAACTGGCCGGGGAGATCAAAGAGGTATGGCCGCACAAGCACGTGACGATCGTCGATCCGGCCGAAGACCTGCTGCCCGCTTTCCCCGCCGAGATGCGCGACGAACTGCGCCGTCAGCTCGACGAGCTGGGCATCGACCTGCGGCTGGGCGCCGGCTTGAGCGCCCCGCCGACGACCGGGGCCGGGCAGGCGGGAACGTTCACCGTCACCACGACCGCCAGCGAGGAGATCACCGCCGACCTCTGGTTCCGCGCGCACGGCGTACGGATCAACAGCGACTATCTCGCCGACGGACGGCTCACCACCCGCAACCCGCAGGGCCAGGTCCCGGTCACCGAGACCCTCAACGTCCGCGGCTACGAGCACGTCTACGCCATCGGCGACCTCACCGATGTCGCCGAGGCCAAGATGGCCGGGTACGCGATGCAGCACGGCGAGGTGGTGGCCCAGAACATCCTCGCCCAGTCGCGCGGCGAGCAGCCCGCGACCACGTATCGGCCACTGCCCCACCCCATGATCCTGCTCCCGCTCGGCCCGCGCGGCGGCGTCGGCCAGCTTCCCACACCCGACGGGCCGGCCGTCGTCCCGGCCGAGACGGTCTCGGCGTACAAGGGGGCCGACCTGTTCACCGGCCGCTTCACCGAGCAGTTCAGAGCCGTCTGAGATGGACTACATCCAGCTTGGCCGCAGCGGCCTGTCGGTGTCGCGGCTGGTCCTGGGCACGATGAACTTCGGGACCGAGACCTCGGAACAGGACAGTCACGCGATCATGGACCGTGCGCACGAGCACGGCATCAACTTCTTCGACACCGCCGACGTCTACGGCGACGGCCGGACCGAGCAGATCATCGGCCGGTGGTTCGCCGCCGGAGGCGGCAGGCGTGACAGGACCGTCCTGGCCACCAAGCTCTACCTGTCCGCCAGCCAGTGGCCGAACGACGGCCGCCTGTCCGCGCTGCACATCCGGCGCGCATGCGACGCCTCCCTCAAGCGGCTGGGGACCGACCACATCGACGTGTACCAGATGCACCACATTGACAGGAACACGCCGTGGGAGGAGATCTGGGAGGCCTTCGACGTTCTTCGGCAGCAGGGCAAGGTGCTCTACTTCGGCTCTTCCAACTTCGCCGGCTGGCACCTGGCCCAGGCGCAGGAGGCGGCACGCACGCGGCACCGGCTCGGCCTGGTCGCCGAGCAGTCCATCTACAACCTGATGAACCGCTGGGCCGAACTGGAGGTGCTGCCCGCGGCGCGGCATTACGGGCTGGGCCTGATCCCCTGGTCACCGCTGAACGGCGGCGTGCTCGGCGGCGTCCTGCGCAAGCAGCAGCAGGGCGCCGCCGCCCGCGGCGCCTCCGGACGATCGGCCGCCACCCTCGCCGAGCACCGCGAGACGATCGAGGCGTACGAGAACCTCTGCGCCGACCTCGGCGAGGACCCCGCGAACATCGGGCTGGCCTGGCTGCTCGCACAGGAGGGTGTGACCGGCCCGATCATCGGCCCGCGTACGATCGAGCAGCTCGACGGCTCACTCCGGGCCCTGTCGATCACCCTCGACAAGGGCACACTGGCCAGGCTGGACGAGCTGTTCCCGCCGCCCGGCCCGAACGGCGCCAAGCCCGCGCCGGAAGCGTACGCCTGGTGAATCCTCTCCCCCAGCATCATGAAAGGCACCACCTTGTCCACACCTGACGTCGTATTCGGCTTCGGCACCCATTCCAGCATCGCGGACCTGCCCGACCTGCTCAGCATGGTCCAGCAGGCCGACCGGGACAGGCTCGACCTGTTCTCGCTATCGGATCACCCCTACCTGGCCTGCCGTTAAGGAGGCTGCTACCAAGTACACGCGAGTGGTGTTAGCCCAGGTAGAAGGCGCCTTAGCAGTGAGCGTCGGAGGGTTTGATAGCCGGTGCGGCCTGGCGGTGGATGGTGGCGATGCTCGGCGGCGGGCGTTGCAGCGCCAGGCACTTGATCAGCAGTTGCAAGTCCTGCGGCATGCGCCGTTGCCCGGCGTCGCGTCGCGGCCGACGCGCGAGCCCCAACCAGACCGTCCCGGCGGTAGTCGGCCAGCACCGAATCAGGACTTCGCGATCTCTGGACCACTCTTTTTGATCTTGCTCTGGGAATGGGTCATCATTTGTGAAGTCGGCGACGGACCTGAGAGGGAGGCAGTCTGCGCGGGCACACTCTCCAGCCGCGCCGTGCCACTCACATCGTCGCGATCACACTGTTCTTACCGGATTCTTGGCGGGGTGCGGTGTCGATGTCGTGTCCGGAGCAGGACGATCCGCGGCTCCGCTCGAGTGCTGCGGGCCAGGGCTGGTCCCCCACGAGAGCGATTGCGCGCGTCTCGGGAACTCCCAGCATCAGCAGGCTCGTGATCGTCGCCGCTCGGGCGCCGAGGGTCCCGTTCGACAGGTCGCTGTCCGCGATGGCGAACACGACGCCGTAGGCAACCTGGCTCAGAATGCCTGCCGGTAGGTGCCGTGCGAACACGTCGCTGTCCTGGCCCCGTTTCACGAGGTCGGCGAGGAGCTCATCGACTGGCCCGAGCAGGCCGTGGATCGCCTCCCCGTACGCGCCACGGCGCAGCGCCAACAGCACTCGGTACCGGTGCGCCACCGGCCAGACGCGGGCGATGAATTCGACCCACGTCGCGTCCGCTTCTGCGTCGGAGGCGTTGACTTCGGTGAGCACGGCTGTCACCTCGGTGACGGCCTGTTCCGTGAGTGTCCGAACCAGGTCGAGGCGCGAGGGGAAATGGCCATAGACCGTGCGACGGACGACGCCGACGGCGGAGGCGATGTCGCCCATTCCGGCGTCGGGGTTCTCTCCCAGCACATCGAGGGCGACGTCGAGGATGCGATCGCGCGTCTCGTTCATCGAGCGAACACGGGAGGACTCGGTGGGCACGACACCATTGTTGCACACCCGTGTGCAACGAAGTAGATTGCACACTGGTGTGCAACGAAGAGTTGCGCTGTGCTTCGAAGCTCAAGAGAAGAGAAGAAGGCAATGACCGCACCGACGCCGCCGACCTCGACCCTCGTCCGCCCGTTCACCGTCTCGATCTCGGATTCGGAGATCGAGGACGTGAAGCAGCGACTGGCCAGAACTCGATGGCCGGATCCCGAAACGGTGGGCGACTGGTCGCAAGGGGTTCGCGTAGAGAACGCCAGATCTCTGATCGACTACTGGGAGCGCGGCTACGACTGGCGGCGCTTAGAGTCCGAGCTCAATCGCTTCCCCCAATTCCTGACCGAGATTGATGGGCTGGACATCCACTTCATCCACGTCAGGTCCAAGAATCCCAACGCGATGCCGCTGATACTCACGCACGGATGGCCGGGCTCGATCGTCGAGTTCCTGAAGCTGATCGGCCCGCTGACCGATCCGGCTTCGTTCGGAGGAGACGCCGCCGATTCATTCGACGTCGTCGTCCCGTCGCTCCCCGGGTTCGGGTTCTCCCAGAAGCCCACGGAGACCGGGTGGACTGTATCGCGCATCGCAAGCGCGTGGGTGGAGCTGATGAAACGTCTCGGCTACACGAGATGGGCCGCGCAAGGCGGCGATTGGGGCGCCGTCGTCACCACCGCCCTCGGGGCCATGCAACCTGAGGGGCTTCTCGGAATTCATCTGAACACCCAGTACGCCTTCCCCGCACAGATACCCGACACCTTGTCGCCCGAACAGCGCTACGCCGTGGAGACCCTCGCCCTCTACACCGGCGATCTCGGTGGGTCGAACCACCTTCAGCGCACGAAGCCGGAGACTGTCGGATTCGCCCTGGCGGACTCTCCCGCTGGTCAGGCAGCCTGGATCTACGAGAAGTTCCAGTCCAAGACCGACAACCACGGGCTCGCCGAGGACGCCCTCAGCATGGACGACATGCTCGACGCGATATCCCTCTACTGGTTCACCAACAGCGCAGCGTCGTCCGGCCGCATCTACTGGGAGAACAAATCGGGCACTCTCGCCGGCCCGAAGCTGACGCTTCCGGTCGCGGTGACCGTCTTCCCGAGGGACATCCCACGCCTGCCACGAAGCTGGATCGAAGACACCTACAGCCATCTGATCCACTACGGCGAGGCCGACAAGGGCGGGCACTTCGCGGCCTTGGAACAGCCCGAGATCCTGGTCAGCGAAATCCGCACCGGCCTGCGCACCCTTCGTTCCTGACGCCAACGCGCGAGCTCAGGAGCGCACGCGTATCACTCGGGCTTCACTGAACCGACCAAAGGCGCTGGGGGTGCAGCATGCCTTACCAAAGGCGTGAGGTCGATCACGTTTCCGGGGGCCGAGTTTCTGGTGGAATCTCGCGACGAGGGGCTCTACCCTCTTCAGGTCAGCCCGCAGACTCCGGCCCGACGGCCCGACGCCGCATCCATTCACCCTGCGGCCACCTCAGCCGGCGGCCCCCGTTCTACCGACAGTTCCCGGTATTCGCTCTCCGCGTCCGGCGGTCACTGGTATGCACAACGGGTGAGTCCGACTACCGGAGGGGAGTCGCCTCACCGCGAGCAGATCCGCACCGGCTACGGCTTCACCGCCTTCGCGGGCGAGCAGTGGGTTGCGCTGGCCTGCTGGCTCTACAAACGGGCCTGGACCACGGGCGAGCGCCCGATCGTGCTGTTCGACCTGGCCACCCACCGCCTGGTGGAGGCCAAGATCCTGCTGCCCGGCGTCACCACCCTGGAGCGGCTGATCGCCGCGCTGCGCGAACGCGTCGCCGCCCGCCAGCACGCGCTGCTGGCCACCGCCCCCAGCCCGAACCAGGCCGCCGTGCCGGAGAACCTGGTCAAGGTCGAGGATGGCCGGCGCGTGTCCCGGCTGGACCGGCTGCAGCCGCCACCGCCCAGGCTGGAGGCGGTGAAGCTGTAGCGGCCGAGACAAGCAGACCCCTCGACTTCCAATCTCCCGAACCCGCGCGCTCGTACCACTCTGCTAGATCTGTAGGACCTGGAGGCGCAGGCGCTGAATGAAGTGGTGCCTGCGCGCTCGGGATTGCTTCCTGCGGCGCTGCTCCGACCAGTAAAGCCCCAGCTCAACGGCGTGATCATCGTTGAGGTTGAGTTATGCCCCAGCCACGGGAAGCCGCCCGGCCGCAGACGCAGCAGGCTCCACACCTGCCGGCGCACCCTTAGGGCCTCGCCCACGCCCATGTATGTATGCGGGTCAGGCCGCAGGTTTCGCCACCTCCGCCTCTGCGGCACGGGCGAGACGTTCGACCCAGTCCTGGTGATAGTGGTAGAGCGCACCGGGATGCTTATAGCCGAGCTCCTCGAGGAAGAAGGGGCCCTGCTGCGTTTCCTCGGTCAGCACGTGACAACCATTTTTCGTGGGCGTGATCACCCAGCCGTGGTACGCGCTCGAACCGGTTTCGTCGCCGTCGACGGTTGTCTCCCACGAGAGTCTGGTGAAGGGCTCATACTCCGTCACGTTGAGAGTCATGGGAAATCCAACCGTCACCCGGCTGTACTTGGTTCCGAGCTCCAGTACTGAAGCTTTTTCAGCCCTTGGCGACGGGAATGCTGGTCACAGCATGATCGCGAGCTCGGTGTTCGCCTGACGACGCAAGAAACCCCTGGTAGATGGATTGATCACCACAACCAGATCCGTCACAACCAGGGGCTTCGGATGCTGTTCTATCGTGCTGCCGTCGATTTGTCGCGTTCAACGCTGAACTACGTCGCCGGGGTGATCCGTCGGCACCGTAAGTCGATCGGGTCGGCCTGGCGACTGCTCAACCCTGGCCAGCAGGCCCTGCTGGTGCTGGTCTACCTGCGCAAGGGTGAGACGTTCACCGAGCTCGGCGCCGGGTTCGGAGTGTCGACGGCGACCGCGTGGCGGTACGTGGAGGAGACGGTCGTGCTGCTGTCGGCCCGCTCGCCCAAGCTCGGCCAGGCGCTGCGCAAGGCGAAGCGAGACGGGTTGCACTACCTGGTGCTGGACGGCACGCTGATCCACACCGACCGGGTCAAGGCCGACCGGCCGTACTTCTCCGGCAAGCACCGCGTGCACGGGATGAACGTGCAGGTCATCGCGTCGCCAGATGGGACGATCGTGTGGACCTCCGGAGCATTGCCCGGCAAGGCCCACGATTTGAGCGCCGCCCGGATCTGGGGCATCCTGCGCGCACTGGAGCAGGCCGGGATCATCACCCTGGCCGACAAGGCGTATCAGGGAGCCGAGGGCCCGGTCCGCATCCCGTACAAGGGCAAGAACAAACCGGAGTCCCAGAAGCAGGCCAACCGCTCCCACGCCAAGCTCCGCGGACCCGGCGAACGGGCGAATGCCCAGCTGAAGAGCTGGAAGATCCTTCGAAAGCTACGCTGCAGCCCTTCCAAGGCCGGCCACCTCTGCAAGGCCATCGCCGTCCTTCAGAACCACCGCGTCGCCCAGGCCGCCTGAGGATGAAAAAGGGTCACTGTCTCACCGCTCAGGATCTTGACGTGATCTTCGGAAGGAAAGTAGCTCGACCAGTTCTCGGCATCGACGAGCAGCTTCCATACCACTTCAGGCGGCGCCTTCACGTCGATATCGTTGAGCGCGTAGAGAGCCGACGTTTTCGGGTCATACCGTTGAGGCCAATTCACCTTGTCATACATCCGCTGCTTTTCCTTTTTGAACGTGTTGGAGAGAACGCTTCAATGCGCCAACTGCTGTCTGAGGTGTTTGGACAGACAGTCCGTTCACTCGGCTGAACCCAAGCTGCTTCGGGAAGTTGGTCGCTGCGGTTCGACGTGAGGCTGTGGGCCATCCGCGGCGGGGTCGTCTCTGGAGCTGTCGCGGGAGGACCGCATCCTTGCTGGTACTGCGTACTGACTCCCGCCTTCGGTCGTCCGCTGTACCCGCGAGTCAGCCGGCGCGGTTTTCACGCTCGGTCGCTATCTTGGCGAGCGCGGCGAGAAGGTTCTCGTGTGTGCGCCAGAAGACTTCAGGATCCTGCTTCGCCAATTCGATCCAGAGCGGGCCCTGCATCGTCTCTTCGGTCCAGAGGTGGCTCCCCCTCGGCGTGGGTGTGATGATCCAAGCGTGGTAGGCCCTGGATGCTTCCGACGCCTTGGGGTAACCACCCCAGGCGATACGCGTCACAGGTTGAAACTCCTGTACGGATGCGAAAACGTCCTGGCCAGCCAGGTTGGTTTCGAATCGAGTTCCGAGGTGCAGCGAGTCATGGCCGTCAAGCAGCTGGACATGTTCGACGCCCGGGTAGAAGCTGGGCCAGGTTCGGGGGTCTACGAGCAGGGACCAGATCGTTTCAGGAGAAGCTTCGACCTCGAGCTCGTTGGTGAAGTGGATCGGGGAGCGACTGGGGGCCAGGGCCTCCGGCCAATTTATCGCTTCAAACACGGAAATCTCCAGATGATTGTTGACGTATGCCGGTTGAACGTGGGTGGTGCTTCACGCGCGGCTGACGGCCACCGAGTTCCTGACGGTCTCCAGACCGGTGGCGTGCGAAGCAACGGGCTCGTATCCGAGTTCGGCCACGGCCTTGTCCGTCCGCAGGGTGCACTGCTGCCCGAGGAACCACCGAGCGGGAACGGGGACTTCGCGGGCGGCGGTCTCGGCGTCCAGGTCGGGGATCGGGACACCGACGCCATGGATCTCGAACTGGGTCTCCAGGAACTCGCGAAGGGTGACACGGTGCCGGTCGGTGACGAAGTAGGCCTGACCTGGTCGGCCGCGCCGCCATCCGAGCATGAGTCCCTCAACGGCGTTCTCGACGAACGTGACGTCAGTTGTGTGCCGGCCTCCGCCGATCCAGGCGAACTGCCCGGCCTTCGCCGCCGCCGCCAAGCCTTCGACGAGGAAGCTGTCGGGACCCCAGACGAACCTCGGGCGAATCGACACCGTGGCGAAGTCCGCGGTGTTCGCGTCGAGCACGATCTTCTCGGCCACGGCCTTCACCGCACAGTAAGCGGCTTCCGAGTCGGGTCGCAGCGGCGCGGTCTCGTCGACGTCCACGAGCGGGTCACCGGCGAGGAGCGCGGCTTCGCTCCCGCAGTGGACGAACCGGGGAACGTGCGCGTGGCGGGACGCATCGACGGCTGCCTGGGTGCCGCGGACCGTCACAAACTCGTGGCGCTCACGATCAGCGGTGATGTCCGTCTCCGCAGCGAGGTGGAACATCACATCACTGCCCGTCACACCGTTGCGCCACGTGGTCGGGTCGGTCAACTCGCCCCGCACAGGCTCGGCGCCCAGTGCCGACACCTTCGCGGCCGATGCCTCACTACGGACCAGAACAGCCACCGAGTGCCCCTCCTTGAGGAGCCTGCGTACCAGTACCTTGCCGATGAACCCCGAGCCGCCCGTGACGAATGCTCGTGCCATGAAACTCTCCTCCGTCGAGACCGGCCTCCTCGCCTGCTTCGGGGCGTGAAGGTCTCGCGGGGTGAAGCAGTCTCCAGTCACGAGCCATTCCCTCGAAAAGATTCATACTTCTATGGGGTGCGATAAAATTTTCACATGGCTTCTCTTCGGGCGCTGGAGTGCCTTGTCGCGGTCGCGGACTCCGGGTCGGTCACACAGGCGGCACGGCTGCTGCATTCGTCGCAGCCGGCTGTCTCTCACCAGCTCGCGGCGCTGGAACGCGAGGCAGGAACGATGCTGCTTCGCCGCGAACCCAGGGGAGTCAAGCTCACTCCCGCTGGACGCGCCGCCGTCGCGGATGCCAGACGAGCGATCGAGGCGGCTGCCTCCGCGGTCCAGTCGGCCCGCGCCGTCGGAGAAGCGACTGGGGGATCGCTGCGGTTGGCCTGCGCGCAGAGCCTCGTCTCCGTGCTCGCCCCGGTCATTCGCGAGTGGCACCACCATCACCCCAAGGTGGCGATCACATTGCGTGAATCCACGTCGGCAGAAGAGCTTCACGGCTTCATTGACGCCGACGAAGCGGACGTGGTGCTGATGCCCGCTCCTGTGCCCGACCGCTTCACGGCCACCGTGGTCGCCGACGAGGAAATTGTGCTGGCGGCACCAATGGACCACCCCATCGCCCGGCAGCCCGTCGTGCGCGTACAGGATCTTGATGGAGTGCGCCTCGTTCACTTCGCTCCGGACAATGGCCTCAGCACGTGGCTTGACCGGTCCCTCACCAAGGCCGGAGTCCGCCCGGTGGCCGTGATGAGGACATCGGTGACGGTCGCAGCCCCGCAACTCGCGGCCGCCGGCCTAGGGGTCGCGGTATGCCCAGTGAGCGCGATCAGCGTCGGCTTCCCGGGCGCGGTCCGATCGTTCTCACCACACTGGGTCAGGCAACTGGTGGCGGTCACCCCCGCCACACTCGACCCGCTCGCCGCGCGGTTCATCGCCAACATGCGCAGGCACGGCGTGCACGTGCCCCGCGACGTGCGAACTCAACTCGCAGGGGACAACTCGACGCCCGCGAAGGCGCGACCGTCCTCCTGAGGATCGCCCCGACGACGCGGTCGGCGATCAGGTCGTTCGCCGGCGACCAACAGCGGGGGCGGCGTCAGCACCCATCGACTCGGCGAAGGCCGGACCCAGACGCATCGACCCCGCACGGGCCGGCGTTGCTGCGGCGACCGCCCGGAGGGCGCATCGGTGCCCTGCCCGACGACGCAGACGAGCCGTATGGCATCACCGTCCCACGACCCGGGGCGCCTGGGCAGCTCCGCACGGCCGGCGGCAGTCAGGCGCGCACGGCGGCGGTCCGCGGGCCAGGAGCGCGGTCCCGGCTTCGCCCTCAGAACTGCCGACTGATGCGAGATCGCCGGTTGCCGGATATCGAGACGGTGTCGAACGCGGGGGTCAGGCACGTACTCGGGGGACCGCCGGGATACGAGCGAAAGAGGCAACGAGCTCCCGAAGCTGCTGGTCAGGGTGGCTGTACAGCGAGGTTTCTTGGATAGCAGGTGATCAGCTCGGTGTAGCAAAACCCGCGCAGCATCGGACCGCGCGTGCTGGATAGGCTCCGATGCGTTACATCGGTCTTCTGCTCGGGTCTGAGTTGTGACGCGATCGATCGCACCGCCTATCCGCGGTTCAAAAGGGTGGTTCCCGCGCGGGAGCTGGCTGAGGCGTTCACGCCGACGGTCGCCGAGGTCGCGAGCATGATGCCGACCGGACCGCGAAGTGGCATCGCGGGCTGGTCCGGTCATTCATGGGCGTGAAGTACGACTCGGGCAAGGCCCGTGCGATCGCCGAGGAGGCGATCCGCCGGGCGGTCACGACGAGGGACAACCCGGCGCCCCTTTCACTCGCATCCCGGCGATCCTCCTACTCCAGCTCAATTGATATGAGCAATATCTATCGCAACCCATACTTTTATCGATCCTAAGACGGGAAGGATGGCTTCCTGCCGACAGTTGCACGGCAGACAGAGGGTGGGCTCACCACTCGTCCTGTGCAACTTCGAGGAGCATTCGATGGCGTATTCGCTGAAGGACAAGCATGTTCTGATCGTGGGGGGCAGCTCGGACATCGCTGCCGCCCTGGCCACCGATCTCCTGCGCGAGGGTGCGCGGGTCACCCTCGCGGGCCGGGACATCGAGAAGACCGCTATCGCGGCGAAGGCCATCGGGGACGCGGTCCGGCCTGTCGCCCTCGACCTGTCGGACGAGGGGTCGATCCAGGCAGCCGCGGATCAGGTCAGGGCCGTCGGCGCGCTCGACCACCTCATCAGCGTCGCCACGGAGCGGGCCAACGGGCCGGTCGTCTCCCTCGAGCGCCGCGCGCTGCTCGCGGCCTTCGATGCCAAGGTCCTCGGACCGATCCTGCTGGCCAAGCACTTCGCCCCGATGATCGCCGAAGAGGGATCGCTGCTGTTCTTCTCCGGCCTGGGCGCGTGGCGGCCGTCACCGGGAGGCGTCGCGATGGCAGCCACCAACGGCAGCGTCAGCGCGCTCGCATCCGCCCTCGCGGTTGAACTGGCGCCCATCCGCGTCAACGCCATCTCGCCCGGAGTGATCACCACCAGCGCGTGGAACACCGCGGTACCCGACAAGCACGAGCTGTTCCAGCGCGTCGCGGCTTCCGCGCCGGCGCGCCGTGTCGGGGAGCCCTCCGACGTCTCGGCCGCCGCCCGCGCACTGCTGACCAACCCTTTCATCACCGGCGAGATCCTCCACGTCGACGGCGGAGCGCGCTGGGCCTGACCCCCGGCGCGAGCGGCGCAGGCGAAAGAGCGTCAAGTAGGTCGCGTCCCCACCACGTCTGTCACGACTGAGGAACGAGATACATCATGAGCGACATCAGCATCATCGGCCTGGGAAACATGGCCCGCACCATAGGCGCCCGGGCGGTCGTAGGCGGCAATGCCGTCGAGGTCATCGGCCGCGACGTGGCCAGGGCCAAGAACCTGGCCGAAGCCCTCGGCGGCGGCACCACGGCCGGGATGTTCGGCACCGCACCGGCCGGCGACATCGTCATACTCGCCGTGCCGCACGACACTGCGGCGCCGGTCGTCGCCCAGTACGGCGACATGCTGGCCGGCAAGGTCATCGTCGACATCACCGACGCCTTCAACTCCGACGCCACCGGGCTGACCACCTCTGCCGGCACCTCCATCGCGCAAGAGGTCGCCAAGGTCGCCCCAGCGGGCGCGCACGTCGTGAAGGCGTTCAACACCGTCTTCGGCCACGTCCTGGCCCAGGGCCGCCCGCTGGACGTGCTCATCGCCGGTGACGACGCCCAGGCCAAGGCGACTGTGTCGGCATTCATCAAGAGCCTCGGGCTGCGGCCGCTGGACACCGGCTTCCTGGAAATGGCGCACTGGCTGGAGGGAACAGGCCTGGTGATGATGGGCCTGGGCCGCCACGGCGCAGGAACCTTCGACTTCACCTTCGGCGTCAACACCTCTGCCTGAGCACACCCGCACCCGCCCTCGCCCATGCCAGGCGCCCATGTCTGGCGCTTGGGGCCTAGGGCCGAGAACGGCTGATGCGCACCCGATCCACCCACCATCCCCCTCACGTCAACGTGCCTGACGCGTCAGTACCACAGGAGATAGAAGTGTCCGATTCCGCCCAGGCGCCCTCTCGCCGCGGCACCGCATCCGGCAGCACCCTGCCCGACGACCCGCCGGCAATCAGCAGCACCCCCGCTTCCGGCCCAGCAGTCCCCCGGTTTCCGCTCCCGGCACTGATCGTGATGGCCTGCACCACTTTCATCGGCATCGTGACCGAGACGATGCCGGCCGGGCTCCTCCCCCAGATCGCCCGCGGACTGCGCATCTCCGACGGCGCAGCCGGCCAACTCGTCAGTGTCTACGCGGTCGGAGCGGTCCTCGGAGCGATCCCTGCGGTCATGCTGACCCGCGGAGCCCGGCGCAAACCACTGCTGTGCGCCGGGCTCCTCGGATTCCTCCTCGCGAACACCGCCACCGCACTCGCCCCCGACCTCCTCGTCGCCCTCCTCGTCCGCTTCGTCGCAGGCGCGTTCTCCGGTCTGCTGTGGGGCATGCTCGCCGGATACGCGATGCGCATCACCGCACCGGAACGCGCCGGACGCGCCCTGGCCATCGCCATGGCCGGCATCCCGATCGCACTCGCGGCAGGGACTCCGCTGGGCACCTGGTTCGGTTCGACGGTCGGATGGCGATGGGCCTTCGCCGGATCGTCCCTGTTCACCGCTGTCATCCTCATCAGTGCGCTCATCCTCGTCCCCGACGCTCCGGGCCAGAACGCGGGCACGCGTATTCCACTCCTCAAGGTGCTGCGCATCCCAGGCCTTGCGACCATCCTCGGCGTCGTCTTCCTCTGGCTGCTCGCGCACAACCTCCTCTACACCTACATCGCCCCCTACCTGCGGCAGGAGCACCTGGATATGAAGCCCGACCTCGTCCTTGTCATCTTCGGCGTCGCCGCGATCGGCGGTATCGGGATCACCGGAATGCTCGTCGACCGCATGCTCCGCCGCCTCACCGTGGCCAGTGTGGGCCTCTTCATCGTCGCCGGCCTGGTCCTCCTCGCCACCCAGGGGTCAAAGCCGTTCACGATCCTCGCCATCGTCCTGTGGGGACTCTCCTTCGGCGGCTCGGCAACCCAGTTGCAGACCGCCGCGGGAGCAGCCACCGGCGAGCACGCCGACGCGGCCATTTCCATGGTCACCACAGCCTTCAACCTGGCGATCTTCGCAGCCGGCACGGTAGGCGCGGTCTTCGTCGACGGCATCGGAGCGAAAGCCCTGCCCGCGGTGATGATCGCCTTCGCAGCCGTGGCACTCATCGCGGTCGGCCTCGGCCGACGCTCGGCGTTCCGCCCCGGCCCCTGACCGGCAGCGGTGCACGGCAGAAGGCGTGGATCTGTCTCAGACGGCCGGGCCAGGTGACGGCGGTGCACGGCAGAAGGCGTGGATCTGTCTCAGACGGCCGGGCCAGGTGACGGCGGTGTTGGCGATGAAGGCTTTCAGCGCGGCCCAGATCCGTTCGACGGGGTTGTCGTGCGGGCTGTAACGCGCCGCGTACAGCAGTTCCAGCCGGGGGTGCTCGGTCAGGTAGGCGGTGACCGCCTTGGCGTGGTGGATGCTGTCGTTGTCGCAGATCACCACGATGGCCGGGGCGGCCGGGAACGCGGCGAGCACCTGATCCAGCAGGAGCAGGAAGTCGGCCGCGCACCGGCGGCCCAGCCGATACACCCACCGGCCGGTGGTCATTTCCAGCGCGCCGAGCACGGTGACCTGCCGGTTCTTGCCCGGCGTGGGGACCTGGCCGGCCCGGGCGCAATGTCCAGCTGGCCCGGACGTGCGGCAGCCAGTTGACATGGGTCTCATCAGTGGCTCACACCACCGCCCCGCGCGGCCGGCCGAATCGCGTCAGCGAGCGCGAACATGCGGGGACGGTCACCGATGACCACCTTCGTCCCGACGGCAGGACGCCTGGGACGGATGGAAACGGTCGGCAGGCCAGGACAGCGGATCGCTGGAGGTGAGCGCGCGCCGTCAGCCCCGCCCCGGCCAGGTGCCGGCCTGCGAGAGACCGGCATAGGGCGGGAACAGGTCAACGAGCTGTGTGACGCTCAGCAGCCGGGCCAGCGCGCCGTGCACGCCGATCAGCCGGCGGCGCCGCCCCGCTCTTCGGCGCGGCGTTGCCCCTGATCAGGATCCACAGGCCATGGGAGTCGCAGAAGGCCAGATTGTGGGCGTTGATCACGATCTGGGCGGTGGCGATCCGGGCCCATGACCTGGTCGAACATCGCCCACCAACGGGCAGGGTCTGGGCTATGCCGTGCGGCCATCGCACGATCTTCAGGAGTCCACACAACTCCCGATGATCACGCGATGGCCGTACCCGTTCCCCGCCGGGTCCACGACAAGATCGCGAAACCGGACTGAGGCATCAGGAGTGATCGAACAGAGTGACTACGCTCTGCGGTGCTTCCCGGCCGAAGAAGATCTCCAGGTTCTTCGCCGAGCGGCCGGCGACGTCGCTACTACGTAGAAACAGCCGCTCTTCGTAGCCGGTGAGCGCGACCTCGACGTCGGGTTGCTCAACCAGCTTGCTCGCCAGGTCAGCGCCGTCGTACATGGCGAGGTTGGCACCCTCGCCGGCGAAGGGCGACATCAGATGCGCGGCGTCGCCGACGAGCGTCACGCCGGGCACCCTGTCCCAGTTGAGCCCGACGGGCAGGGCATAGATGGGTCGCAGCCACAGTTCCGCGTCGCTCTGTGTCACAAAGGCGGTAAGCAGCGGCGACCAGCCATCGAACTCGTCGGCAAGTTGACGCAGGCCCGCGGACGGGTCGCCGAAGTCGATCGACCTCATCCATTCCTCGGGCTTGTTCAGCGCCACGTATCCGTGCACGTGCCCGTCGGCGTAGCGATGGGCGATGATGCCTTTGCCCGGCGCGACCGCCATCAGCGTGCCGCTGCCGATCGCGGCCACGCTCGCCCGACAGTCCTGGCCGCCCGAAGCGAGGGCGATCTCGATGAAGCAGATTCCGCTGTAGAGAGGCTTGGCGGGAGTCAGCAACGGACGCACCTTCGACCAGGAACCGTCCGCGCCGATGACGATGTCGGCGCGCGTGGCGGAACCGTCCACGAAGGTGAGGTCGTAGCCGCCCTCCACACGGTGCCGGATCGAGGCGAGCTTATGGCCCCACCTGATCGTCTCGGGCGCCAGCGAGTCGATGAGCAGGCGCCTGAGTTCGCCACGATCCACCTCTGGACGGGCCGAACCGGGGTCCGCAGGCATGTCGAACAGGATCGTGCCGTGGCGGTCGACCACGCGCTTGGCGTCCTCGCCCGGGCGGACCAGAGTGAGGAACTCGTCGTAGAGACCGGCTGCGCGAAGCGCGACCTGTCCGGTCTCTACGTGAATGTCGAGCAGACCGCCCTGCGCACGGGTCGTCGCCGAAGCCTCACTCTCGTAGATCGTCGCGGCGACACCGTGAGCCTGAAGCACCCGGGCGAGCGTCAGCCCGCCCAGTCCCGCTCCGACAATGGCGATGGTCTTCTGCATGCTGCGCTCCTCTGTCGCGCCGACACGCGTCGGCGATGGTCAGCGCCAAAAGCGGACGGGACGCCCGATCTCGGCAAGGAGACGCTCACCGATCAGAACCATCTGCATCGATGTACGAGCGATGTCAGGCGGGTGGACCCGCGGAACATCGTTTTTCGCGACTTTGTAACTATAACTCGGCATCCGCCTCGCGATGACCGGGGCCGCTCACGCTGCGACGGACCGCTGCCGCTAGAGTGCCGAGGCTCCGTTTCGGCACCTGGTCATGCCGGTGCTGTTCCGGACGGTCTACGCCTGCGGGCTGCGCGTCTCCGAGGCCCGGCTGCTGCGCCCCGGCGACGTCGACATCAGCACCGGGGTCCTGCAGATCCGCGACGCCAAGGGCGGCAAGGACCGGCAGGTGCCGGTCTCCGGGCCACTGCGCGAACGGCTGGGCGGCTACCGCGTGCGCATGGCCGGGCAGCCGGGCTGGCAATAACCTGCGGACATGGTTCGCCGCCGGCGAGGACGTCAGCGCTGCTGCCGGTCCTGCAGGCATACATGAGCCATTCCTCAATCGGCGACACCGCCTACTACCTGCGGCTGACCGCCGAGTCCTACCCGCACATCGCCGCCCGCCTCCAGCGCGAGTACGGCGGCATCGTGCCGCCCGTCACCGAAGGACCGGCCGATGGCGACTGACTTCGCGCTCGCCCTGCGCCGCTTCCTCACCTCCTACCCGGCCGGGCTCCGCGGCTGCTCGCCCAGCACGATCGCCTCCTACCGCGACACGTTCAAGCCTCTGATCGCCTGGTTCCGTGACGAGCGGTCCGTCCCACCGGCCAGGCTCACCCTCGACCACCTCGACGCCGGCGCCATCACGGCATTCCTCTCCCACCTGCAGGGCACGGCCAAGACCACCGAAGGCACCCGGCATCCGGATCGTGACGCCCAGTTCGCCCACCTCAACGCCACCGCCACCGCCTTCCTCGACGCCGGGGAGCCAGTAATCAGCGTCGATGCCAAGGCCAAGGAGTGGCTCGGTAACCGCGACCGGCCGGGACGCACCTGGCGGCCGGGAAAGGATCCGATCAAGGTGGACTGCCACACCCTGGTCACCAGCGACCACCCGGTGGTCATCCCCTACGGAATCTACGACCTGGCCACCAACAGCGGCTGGGTCAACGTCGGAACCGATCACGACACCGCCGAGTTCGCGGTGGAGTCCATCCGCCGCTGGTGGCGACGCCGAGGCTGTCTCGACCACCCCCACGCCACCAGGCTGCTGATCGCCGCGGATGCCGGCGGCTCCAACAATCCCCGTTACCGGACATGGAAGAAGCGACTACACGACTTCGCCCGCGAAAGCGGCCTGGAGATCACGGTCTGCCCTTTTCCTCCTGGAACTTCGAAGTGGAACAAGATCGAGCACCGGATGTTCTGCCACATCACCGCCGACTGGCGGGGCCGCCCACTGACCAGCTACCAAGTCGTCATCGAGACCATCGCCGCGACGACAACCGAGACCGAACTCAAGGAGTTCCAGCCCTCCGCGCCCGGTCAGGTTCGCACCCCCGCAAGTCGGCATCCTTCGGCGCCGCCCCGCACAGATCCGCACCATCTAACTCGGTGTTGGCCGGCTTTGGTGAGCGCAGTCGTGCGAATCCCATGTTCGCGTGCGTCAGCGTCGCGTTGGTGAGATCCGCGCGGGTGAGCGTCGTCCAGTTCAGCCCCGCACCCGTGAGCCGCGCCTTCCAAGGGCATATCGCTGATCAAGTCAGGCGTTAAGCGGGTCGTAGCTGTGGGTCGTGCATCGCGAACCGCTGTGCCGGCGCCCGCGGGATTCTGTAGGCAGCGGTCTGACACGCACGCAGTTCGTGAGCGATGAGGTCCGGATCGGGTATCAGTGCTTGTGTTCCAGCGCCGCCAGCCGTTCGGCGACTTTGTCGCCGATGGTGACGAGCATCGCCATCTCTGTCGCGGTGAGATGATCGATGAGCACGTCGCGGATGTCGGCCACGTGCTGCGGAGCCGCGATCTTGATCAGGTCGCTGCCCCGGGGAGTGATGGCGACTACCGCCCCCCGTTGGTCGGCGAGGTACCGCTCGCGGGACACCAGGCCGCGATTTTGCATCCGGCCCAGGTGTTGCGACAGGCGGCTCTTCTCCCAGCGCAACAGCCGGCCGAGTTCGAGCGACCTCAGCCGCCCTTCGGGCGCCTCAGAGAGATGGGCCAGGACCTGGTAGTCAGCGCCGGACAGCCCGCACCGGTTGCGCAGCTGCCGCTCGATGAACTCCGACAGCCCGTCCTGCATCTTCATCAAGCTGCGCCAGGCCTGCTGTTCTCGCTCGTCCAACCACCGCGGCTCGGTCACGCGCGCCACTTTACCGTCTGGTTGACATGGTAACCAAGTGCCACGTACATTCTGGTTCACACATTAACCAAATGGGCGTCGATGACACAGCCGTTGACAACGACGGGTGGGGCGTGGCGTCCTATCCAGCTCCAGAAAGCAGGCACACCATGAGCAACATCAGCATCATCGGCCTGGGGGGTATGGGCCGCGCCATTGGCGCCCGCGCGGTCGAGGGCGGCCACGCCGTCGAGGTCGTCGGTCGCGACGCGGCCAAAGCCAAGGAGCTGGCCGCCGCGCTCGGCGGCGCCACGGCCGGGACATTCGGCACCGCCCCAGCCGGCGACATCGTCGTCCTGGCCGTGCCATACGCCAGCGCCGTACCGGTCGTCGCCCAGTACGGGGATGCACTGGCCGGCAAGTTCATCATCGACATCTCCAACACGTTCAACGCCGACGCCACCGGGCTCGTCATCCCTGAAGGCACGTCCGGTGCGCAGGAGATCGCCAAGGCAGTCCCGGCGAGCGCGCACGTCGTGAAGGCGTTCAACACGGTCTTCGGCCACGTGCTGGCCCAGGGGCGTCCGTTGGACGTGTTCTTCGCCGGAGATGACGCGCGGGCCAAGGCCGACGTGTCGGCGTTCATCGAGAGCCTCGGACTGCGCCCGCTCGATGTCGGCGGCCTGGAGATGGCCCGCTGGCTGGAAGGAGTCGGGCCGCTGCTGATGGGCCTGGCCCGCAACGGCGCAGGGACCTTCGACATCGCCCTCGGCGTCGACCTCCCCGGCTGAGCGCACCCCTGCCAGTAGCCCGCGGCGCTCCCGCCGCGGATTCTCACGAAGGAGTCATCGTGCGTCTGATATGGCAGCTCTTGGCGGTTGCGGCGGTCTGGATCCTCGGCAATCTGGGCACCGCGGCGGTGAAGGACAACCCCTGGCTGGCGCTCGTCGCCGGCCTGCTGACGGCGGTCGTCGCGGTCCTGGTCTACGGCTGGGTGGTGCGGCGCACCGAGCACCGGGCCCCCGTCGAGGTGTCGCTGAAGGGAGCAGGCGCGGGGATCAGCTGGGGCACGCTGCTCGGCATCGCGCTGTTCGGGGCAGTCATCGCGAACATCGCCTTCTTAGGCGATTACACGATCAACGGCCTGGGCACGCCGGCGAGCGCCGTCGGCCTGCTCGGCATCATGGCGGGTGCCGCCGTGACCGAGGAGCTGGTCTTCCGCGGTGTCCTGTTCCGGAACGTCGAGCACTGGACCGGAACCTGGATCGCGCTCGTGCTGACCGGCTCGCTGTTCGGCCTGATCCACCTGCTCAACGCGAACGCCACCCTGTGGGGCGCCATCGCTATCGCCATCGAGGCAGGCGGAATGCTGACCGCCGCGTACATCGCCACCCGCAAGCTGTGGGTGCCGATCGGTCTGCACTTCGGCTGGAACATTGCCGCGAGCGCCATCTTCAGCACCAAGGTGTCCGGCAGCAACACCCCGCAGGGCCTACTGGACGCGACGATGTCGGGTCCCGCGCTGGTCACGGGCGGCGACTTCGGACCGGAGGGCAGTGTGTACGCCGTGGTTTTCGGCGTGGTGGCCACCGTCGTGCTCATGTGGCTGGCACACCGGCGTGGTCACGTGGTCCCCGTCCGTCGCTCGGCTCGGGCGGACGTGACCGCTAGGCTCGCCAGGTGATCGAACGCCCGCCGGCGCGCACGGCGTCGGCGGCTCGGCCGGCACCTGTGTCCGGCGCCCCCTTGGCCGGCTCGCACCAGCGTCCCGGACCCAATTGCGCAGGGTTTCGGAGTTGATCCCCAGATCGGCGGTGACCTGCCGGATCGTCGCCTCGGGCCGCGACTGGTACTGCGCGACTGCGTCCGCCTTGAACTGCGGTGGATAGTTCTTCATGACCACGAGATGTTCGTCCTCAGATCCTGAGGATCCAGTGTCTCGTGTGTCCAAGATCAAGGATCAAGGCCCGCCGTCCAGGTCGTCGTTGGTGTGGACGGCGCGGAGTTTGAGGACGGCTTCGGCGTCGGCCAGGCGCGATGCTTCCAAGGTCGACGCTCTGGCCAGGGTGATCGGCGGCGCCACGGCGGGGACGATCGGCGCAGCCCCGGCCGGCGACATAGTCATCCTCGCCGTGCCCTACGCCCACGCCGTACCGCTCGTGCGCCAGTTCGGCAACGCGCTGTCGGGCAAGGTGATCGTCGACATCACCAACCCGTTCAATCCCGACCTCACGGGACTGGTCACGCCAGAGGGCAGTTCCGCCGCGCAGGAGATCGCCAAGTGCGCTCCCACGGGAGCGCACGTCGTCAAGGCGTTCAACACCGTCTTCGGCCACGTGCTGGCCGCCTACACGTCCGAGGATCCCCGCCCGCTGGAGGTGTTCATCGCTGGCGACGACGCCGGGGCCAAGGCGCGCGTGTCATTGTTCGTCGAAAGCCTCGCGCTGCGCCTGCTCGACGCCGGCGACCTGACGAGCGCTCGTTGGCTCGAAGGAACGAGCGTGCTGTTGATGCGCGCCATGTTCGGCAAAGCCGTCCGCAGCAGCAGCTTCTCCATCGGCCTCACCGTCCGCGACTGACCATACGCACCTTCTCCATCCGTACTGAAGACGCCGACATCGGCCACCCGGCCGCGATCCGTGGCGCTCGCGGCGGAGAAGAACCCCCACATCCAATTTCATTTCACTCCCGTCGGGTCATCGTGGATCAACCAGATAGAGACCTGGTTCGGCATCATCACCCGGCAGTCCATCCGCCGTGGCACCTTCTCCAGCGTGAACGTCCTGATCAAGCAGATCCGCGACTACATCGGCTCCTGGAACGAGAACGCGAAACCTTTCACCTGGACCGCGACCACCGGCGAGATCCTCACCAAAGTCCGCCTCGTCCAGACCAACATCAAGAAGCTCGTCGACAACAACACGAAGTAATACAACGGGATCACGAGACACTAGGTGAACTCTCATACTGAACTGGAAATGAAGTCTTTTCCGCAGCCGCCCGCAGCGGCTGCGGAAAAGACCCGGCTAAGAAAGACAATCGTCACCAAGGAGTCAGCCATGTCGGCATTCGTATTCGCAAACCGGTTGCAGGTCAAGGACGGGCGACGCGACGAGTTCATCGAACTGCTCAGGGAGTTCGCCGTCTCCATGCACGCCAAACCCGGGTGCGTCCACCTCCATGCACGCCAAACCCGGGTGCGTCCACTACTCGATTCACAAGCCTGTCGAGGACGGGCGCACACCACGGTCAGATGATCTAGTCACCTGAAAGTCGTCAGCAGTCGTGCCCATCCGCAAATCCGGACGCTCATGCCCGCGCAGCAGACAGGTGGATCGAACATATGTCAGCTACTCATCCAGAACACCACCTTACGGAGACGAAACAAACGGGGTATAGTCCGTTTATGTTGCACGTAAAGTCCGCTTCCGTCCAGAAGGGAATCTCGTGAGCTACCTGCCAAATGGGGCGATCGTCCTACCGGCCGGCGAGGGCCGGCCGATCCCCGGCGACGGTCTGCTGATCCCCAACTTGCTTGGCAAGGTCACCGCCGACCATGGCTCAGGCTCCATCGCCGTGATGGAGGGGACGGCGGAGCCCGGCTTCGGGCCCCCTCTTCATATCCATCACAGCAGCGAGGAGCTTTTCTATGTCCTCCAGGGCCAGATGGACTTCCAGATCGGCGACCAGCGGGTAAGCGCCACGCCTGGCACGCTCGTCATGGTGCCGCGCGAAACGGTCCACGCGCCCCGGGTGGTCGGACGCGAGCGGGCCAGGTTCCTGGTCATGTTCGCGCCCGCCGGCCCGGACGGGCTGTTCTACGAGATCGCCGCACTCGCTCAGGAAAATGGCGGGGTCATCAATGATAATGACTCGCGCATCGAGGCGCTTGCGGTCAAGTACGATACCGAGCATGTCGGGCCCCCGCTGCAGTAAATCAACGAGAGCACCCCACCCACAAAATCAACGAGCCTTAACAATGACCCTTTTTCATCCTCAGGCGGCCTGAGCAACGCGGTGGTTCTGAAGGATGGCGATGGCCTTGCAGAGGATCTTCCAGCTCTTCAGCTGGGCGTTGGCGCGTTCGCCGGGTCCGCGAAGGCGGGCATGGGCGCGGTTGGCCTGCTTCTGGGAGGCGGGCTTGTTCTTGCCCTTGTACGGAGTGCGGACCGGGCCCTCGGCACCCTGATACGCCTTATCAGCCAGGGTGATGATGCCCGCGTGCGGCCAACTCGACCACCCATCGCGCCTACGCCTCGGCCATCGATCGCGTCATCGCCCTGCTGGGCCGGGACCGGCCGGTGGCCGAGGTCACCGACGCCGAGATTGGCACTGCGCTCACCGAGTTGTGGGGGGCGAGCGCGCCGGCGACTTGGAACCGCAACCGCGCCACCATCGCCTCCTGGCTGCTGTGGTGCCAGACCAGGAAGCACCGGGCCGTGCCGTCGGTCCCGGCCGACGCCGGACGCCGCAAAAAGAATGCCGAGGAGACCCGCGCGGTCGCCAAGGTCACGATCCACCGGCTGCTGTCGCGCCGGGACATCCCGCTGCGGGAGAAGACGCTGCTTCGGATGCTGTACGAGACCGCGGCCCGGGCCGCGGAGATCCTGGCGCTGAACGTCGAGGACCTCGACCTGGAGCACCGCCACGCACGGGCGAGCGGGTGGGCACGGCCGAGTTGCTCGGCGATGACCGGTTCCAGCGTGTCGACCTCCACCATCCGCCGGGTTGCCAGATAACCGGGAAACGAAGCCTCCGCGTCGGCGACGGCCGCCCAGCTCGCGCTACGTCCGTGATCGCTATCTTCCCAGATAACAACGGTTATCCCGTAACCATTGGTCTCCATCCTGCTGATTCGCACCGCAAGGCCCGCTCGCATAGAGCAACCGGCTGAGGGCCGCTGCGGACGCCGGCGGTGAAGAACATCACACGGCAAGCGTGGCGGTGAACGTCTGGCGCCTCTGGAAGGCGTCTTGGCGTACGTGGCGTGACGGACGCAGCGCTGGTGTCGCGCTCGCAAGGCACCCTCAGGTGATTGCGGTCGATGAGGCCGGTCGGCTTGGCCGGGATGGCTGCATGAGCAGGCCGTCGATACGACGAGTCAGCGTGTCGTGGGCGGGCACGGTGGGGCGGTGTCCAAGCAGGGCGAGCGAGGTCAGCCCTTCGACGAGTGGCAGGAGGGTCTCGGCCTCCAGGTCGGCGTCGAGGTCGTCGCGGAACTCGCCGGTTCGCTGGCCATAGCGGATCAGCCATGCCAGCAGGTCGCGCGTTTCGGCGTGGGCTTGGCGCAGGATTTCCGCTAGGGACGGGATGGCCGTGGCGTGGGCGGTGAAGGCCGCCAGGATCCTGGCGTCGCGTCGCTGGTGTGGCTCGATCAGGGCGAGCGTACGCAGGGTGGCGGTGAGCAGGGTCACCGCCGACTCCTTGGCGGCGGAGGCGTCGATTTCCTCCTGGCCCTGCGCGGTGATGCGTTCGGTGATGTGGTGCAGGGCGAAGGCGAGCATCTCGTCCTTGGTGGCGAAGCATCGCTGCACGGCTCCCATGGACACCCCAGCCTGCTGCGCCACGTCCCGGAGGGTCGCGCCTTCGGGGCCGTGCCGGTCGATCAGGTCGCAGACCGCTTCGGCGATGTGGCGGCGTCGCGTCTCGTAGTCGACCTGCTTGGGCATGGGGTTCCTTCCGCCAACGTTTCGATGCGGTTGCATCGTATCAACTTTTCCGGTTTATTTGATGCGTACGCATCGGAACAAGGGGAGGCCCCATGAGTCGTTCGCAAACACGCAACCGCACAGCCGACAAGGCGCTGTGGCTGGCCGGAGCTCTGTTCACCGTGCAGGGGTTCGGCTCGGCGATCACCGAGGCGCAGTGGGGCACCAGCTTCGGAATCGCCGGCATCCTGCGCGCCGTCGGCGTCCCCGGCTGGGCCGATCTCGCCCTGGGCACCCTCGGAGCCGTGTTCCTGCTCAGCGCGACGTATCGGGCGGTGCGCCGATGAGACCCCGAGGAACGGCGCGCAGGACGGCGCGCGTGCGGCTGGTCACGGCGGTGGCCGGTCTGTCCGTCGTCGCGGCCTGCGGGAGCGCCACCGGCCCCGCATCGAGCTCGCGCCAGCCTGTCGCGCACACCTCGTCCGGCGCCGTCACCGGCGCTCACATCGGCCAGGACCTGCAGCGGTTCAACGCCATCCCCTATGCCGCACCGCCGACCGGAGCACTGCGCTGGCAGCCGCCCCAGCCCGTCCAAGCGTGGAAAGGCGTCAAGGACGGCACCCGCACGGCCCCGCGCTGCCCGCAGAACGCCAATCCCGCCGACTCCAACCCGGCCAGCGCCGCCGAGGACTGCCTGTACCTGAACGTCACCGCCCCCCGGGCCGTGCCCGCCGGACAACGGCTGCCGGTGATGGTCTGGCTGCACGGCGGCGGCTTCACCCAGGGCGCCGGCGGCGACTACGACACCCGGCGGCTGGCGAAGGCGGGCGTGGTCGTCGTGACCGTCAACTACCGGCTGGGCATCTTCGGCTTCCTCGGCCACCCCGCCCTGCCCGGCTCGGGCGCATTCGGCCTGCTCGACCAGCAGGGCGCGCTGCGCTGGATACGGCACAACGCGGCGGCCTTCGGCGGCGACCCGCGCAACATCACCCTGTTCGGCGAGTCCGCGGGCGCGTTCAGCACCTGCGCCCAGCTGACATCCCCCACGGCGGCGGGGCTGTTCGACAAGGCGATCATCCAAAGCGGCACCTGCTCGATGCGCCAGATGGGCCTCGACCCCGCCGGCGGCGACACCGTGTGGCCATCACGGCAGTCCGGCGAACAGATCGCCGCAGCCGCCGCCGAACAGATCGGATGCACCGACGCCGCCCAGACGATGGCCTGCCTGCGCCGGGCCCCGGCCCCGGCCCTGCTTGCCGCGCAGCAGAAGATTCCCGCCACCTGGGCGCCCTCGTACGGAAGCGACACTCTGCCGCTCGACCCGCGCCGGGCGGCGGCCGAGGGACGCGTCCACCCGGTGCCGCTCATGGTCGGCACCACCGCGCACGAGGCCCGATACTTCGTGGCCATGTACTTCGACGGGCCGGGCCAGCCCCTGAGCCGGCAGACCTATCAGCAGTTCCTGCGCACCGCCTTCGCCACCGACGCCCGGCGGGTCGCGGTCAGGTATCCCGTCAGCGCACACGGCTCCCCCTCCCTGGCATGGGCCGCCATCGCCACCGACCGCGGCTGGACCTGCCCCACCCAGGCGGGCAACCGCCTGCTCGCCCGCAAGACCCCCGTCTACCAATACGAGTTCGCCGACGACCCCGCCCCCAGACCATCCGGGTTTCCCATCCCCGCCGCCTTCCCTCTGGGCGCCTACCACGGTGGGGAACTGCCCTACCTCTTCGACGGCCCCGGCGCCGCCACCGACCGGCCCCTCTCGGCAAGCCAACGTCGGCTGGCCGACCAGATGATCGCCTACTGGACCCGCTTCGCCGCCACCGGCGATCCCAACGACCCGAGCCTGCCCCGATGGAAGCCCCTGACCAGCAAGAGCGCGAACCGCGTCCGCTCCCTTTCCTCGGCCCGAAGCAATGGCGACGGCTCCACCGAACACCACTGCCGCTTTTGGGACACACGCAAGTGAAAGAGCTCCAGCCCATGAGCTGGGCCGTCATTCAGACGGTTATCGGTCAGCGGTTCAGACACCGTCATCGTCCACGACAGTGGTGCTGGCGGCACTGACCTCGGGCAGCGCCGCCGCGCCGAGCGGTCGCAGGCCCTTGTCCGGGGCCGAGGAAGCGATCGCGTAGCGGCCCAGGCAGTTGAGGTGGGCGTGGCCCAGCGGGGACAGCCGCGCCACGTCCTCATCCTTGACCGGCACACCCTGGGCACGCAACTGGTCCACGATCGCCGACAGATACTGTGAGTTCCACAACACGACGGCATTGACGACAAGTCCAAGAGCCGCGAGTTGATCCTCCTGGCCTTCCCGATATGCCTGTCGGATCCGGCCGGAGTTGCCGTGGCAGATCTTGCGGGCCAGGCGGTGTCGGGACTCCTGGACCGACAACTGCTTGCCCAGGCTCCGGCGGTAGCTGGAATCCATCGGGTCCAGCATGCTCAGTAGGTGCATCGTCTTGTCGATGCGGCCGTACTCGGCGAATGCCCGCCCCAGCGGTGTCGGAGAACCTTGGCGGGCGAACATGCGCAGCAGGTCGTAGGCGCGCACCTGGTTGGTCACCAGCGATCCGGCGACGCGGAGCATGTCCGGCCACTGGGTGATCACCTTCTTGGTGTTCAGCTTGTTCCGGGCGATCGCCTCCAGCACCCCGTATGCGCTGGTGGTGCCGTCGGGCAGCTCGGCGCGCCAGAACCGCTGGTCGCCCAGGTCGGCGAAGCGGGGCGCGAACCGGTAGCCGAGCATGGAGAAGATCCCGAACACCATGTCGCTGTCGCTGGCTTGGTCCGTCGTGACCACCTCGGGTTTCGGCCCGGCGTCCAGGTTGATCAGGCAATCTTGCACTGATGCGGCGGTGACGATCACGCACAACAGCAGTCCGAGCGTGTCGACCACGATGTGCCGTTTCTGCCCCTTGATCTTCTTGCCCGCGTCGTACCCGCAGGCCGCCGCCTCGACGGTCTCGGCCGCCCGGACCGTCTGGGAGTCCATACAGCCGGCGGTCGGAAGCTCTGCCCGTCCGGCCAGGTTGCGCAGCCGGCCGCGCAACCTCCCGGCCAGTCGTTCCGGCAGACCACGCCGCGACCAGTGCACGAAGAACGACCGCCTCATGGGGTGGGTAGTCGACCGGCAGGGCCCGCCACTCGATCCCGTACCGGGTCACATAACCGATCGCGTCCAGCACCGCGCGCAGGTCATGCACCATCGGCCGGCCCGCGACCGCGACCAACTCGGCCATCACCGCCCGCGCCTCACCCTCCAGCACCGACCACTCCGCATCGGCCAGATCGGAAGGGTATGCCGGTTTGCGACCCCGACATGCGCACCCCGGTGAGGCGCAACCGCTGGTGTTCACGGCCGCAGGCGTGTAGACAGACGACCACGGGCTCCTGGCCGCTGAGCTGCTTAGACACCACCTCAGCTACCGGGAGCCCGCTCCCGTTCACCGGGCAACAGCCCAACGATGACCACGCCTCGACGATCTCCTGACCCGCGCCCAGCACCATATCCCTTCGTCAGCAGGCTCTAAGACTTGGGCGCGACCGGGCTGAAGAGGCGCACCACGTGGCGAACTGGACCAAGTGGACGAGCGGCGCGGCGTCTCCCCCCCTCCATACTCGATCTTGCCGAGAAACGAAGGTTTATTGAAGGTGTCGCTCCCCACGTAGCCCTGTCGCTCAGGGTTACTCTCTTCCCTCGTCTTCCAGGAGGACGACCCCATCGATCCGCGTCCGTGGTCGGTGGGGATCCGGAGGTCAAGACGTTCCGCTTGCATCGTTTTGTGGGCTGGCCGGGGCCGCGAGCAGGCCTCGCAGCCCCTCGGCGTAGCTGGCTGCATCGAGCTTGAGCAGCGCTCTTTGGACGATGAACCCGTGGATGGCGCCGAGCAGGACATTGGCCAGGTGCTCCGGTGCAACCGGGCCGGAGGTGAGGCCATGATGCCGTTGGGCTTCGACGAGGTGGACGAACCATTGCCTGACGGGTGTGATGGCCTCGGCGAAGAGTGAGGCAATCGCCGGGTTTCGTAGGGCCTCCCCCCAGATCTGGATCGCGAGCCGTGGCGTGCCCTCGTGGTCGTCCAGCCGTTCGATCGCGCGCAGGATCTCGGTGAGCGCCTGCAGCAACGGGGGCGGCTCGTCAAGGAGTGTTTGTTCGAACGCGGCGGTGACCTCGGCCAAGGTGGCCTCCACGATCGCGAGCACGATGGCGTCCTTGCCGGGGAAGTACCGGTAGAGGTTGCCGGGCGACATCTGCGCTTCGCGCAAGATGTCCTGCATGGAGGTCGCGTGGAAGCCGTTGGCGAGGAAGCAGCGGCGCGCGGCTGCCAGGACATGCTGACGGCGCGTGTCGGCGGCTGGACTGTGTGAGACGGGCACCATCCGAGGATGGAATGAACGTTCATTCTTGTCAACCGCGCCCGGGATGTGCTGAAGTGATGGGAACGAACGTTCCTTCGCAAGGATGGTCATGAACGATCCCCACCCCGTGGTCACCACCGAGCCTGGCGCTGTTGAGGGAAGCTGGGACGGGCGCGTCGCGTCCTTCCTCGGCGTGCCCTTTGCGGCCGCCCCCATCGGCGGGCTGCGTTTCGCCGCTCCGCAGCCGCATGCCCGCTGGCAGGGCATCCGTCCGGCGACCGCCTTCGGCCCTGCCGCTCCGCAGCCACCCGCCGACCCCGCCAGACCCGCGGATGCGATGCAACTGCTCACCGGCTCGCCGACGCTGGCCCAGGCCGAGGACAACTGCCTCACCTTGAACATCTGGACCCCCGGCGTCACCGGCCGGCCCCGCGCCGTGCTGGTCTGGATCCACGGCTCCGGCTGGCTCAGCGGCGCCAGCGCCTGGCCCGGCTACCACGGCCGCAACCTGGCCGCCGCCGAGGACATCGTCGTCGTCACGCCGAACTACCGGCTCGGCCCGCTGGGCTTCCTGCGCGTCCCCGGCATCGCCGAGGGCAACATGGGGTTTCTGGATGCGATATCGGCGCTGCGCTGGGTGCGGGAGAACATCGCCGGCTTCGGCGGCGACCCCGACCGCGTCACCGTGGCCGGCCAGTCCGGAGGCGCGGTGACCGCCGTGGCGCTCCTGAGCTCCCCCTCAGCCACAGGCCTCTTCCATCGGGTCTTCGCCCAAAGCGGCCCCCTCGGCATCGCGATGCCATCCCCGCACGAGGCCGAACAGGCCGGAGAGGACTACCTGCGCCTCCTGGGCCTGAGCGTCACGACAGCCCATCGTTTGCGAGACCTTCCGGCCGAAGAGCTGATCATCGGCTACCAGCGACTCGTCGCCGACAGCGGCCGGCGACGCATCGGCGCCCCGGCCCCGCCGATGCATCCGATCGCCGGCGCCCCAGGGCTGCCCGGTCCTGTTCTGCCCGCCGTCGCCGCCGGCGCCGCCCCCGGCATCGACGTCCTGATCGGCGCCACCGCCGAGGAGATGAACCCGTTCCTGACCATCGACCCCGCGTCCGCGGCCATCACCCGCGATGCCGTCCTGCAGCTTGTGAAACGCCTGGCGCCCGACGCGGCCCCACAGGCCGTCTACGACCATTACACGGCCCGGCGGCCGGGCGCGTCCGCCTCTCAAGTCCTGGCCGACATCACCACCGATCGCCTGGTCAGGCTACCGGCACACCAGGTCGCCGAGGCGCGCGCTCGTCACGGTCATCCCGGCTTCGTCTACCAGGTGGACTGGAGATCGGCCCTCGGCGCCTGCCACACCGTGGACATCCCGCTGCTGTTTGACAATCTTCCAGCCTGGTCGACCTCTCCCATGTTCCGCGATGTCGACCCCGCCGGCGTCGAACCGACCGGCCACACCTTCCGACGCGCCGTGACAGCCTTTGTCCGCACCGGGAATCCGAACACCCCGGGCGTCCCGGTGTGGGAGGCATACAACGAGCTTCGCCGCTGCACCATGCGCTTCGACACGTTCGTCACCGCAGCGAACGACCCCGCCTACAGCGAACGCCACCTCTTGCTTCCGCCTGCTCAACACTCGGCCGATAGCAACGACAACTCATGAACACCTCGCATCGTGAACACCTCGCGGCCGAGCTCCGAAACCGACGGTCTGAGTCCGCTCCCCGATGATCCCGATCCGACAGCCGGACCCGCCACCTCCCCAAGGTGGCGGCTGTCTGTCCTCATCATGCTGCTGCCCGCCATCGCGGTTCTGATCTTCGGGTTCTTCACGGGCGCATCCATCAGCGATATGGAGCCGCACGCCATGCCGCTCGGCATCGCCGGCCCACCTCACACCGCCGACGACATCGGCCGACAACTGGCCACCGGACAGCACGGGGCCTTTCGAATACGGCCCTACACCAGCGTCGGCGCGGCCGAACAGGCAGTGCGGAACCGAGAGGTGGTCGCTGCCCTTTGTGGAGATTCCACCGCACTCACCGCCATCATCGCCGGCGGCGAAGGGCCCAAGGTCAGCCAGAGCATCACGGCGCTGGCCCAGCAGGTAGCCACCAGAGCCGGGCTTCACCTGCGAGTCCATGATGTGGCGCCGCTACCCGAAAGCGACCCACAAGGAATCGCCCTGCCGACACTGCTCGGATCACTGCTCATACCGGGCATCGTCGGCATCATCACAGTCGCCGTCATAGCCAAAGCACTACCCCTGAAGGCGCGAGCGCTGCTCGTCGATCCCCTCGAACAACGCGGCAGGCAGACCGATCGCCTTGACCCGCTCCAGCTTCACGATCTCCGCCAGCAGCGTCTCCAGCTGCAGTGGCCCCGGGTCCTCCTTCAGCTCCTGCAAGAACGCCTCGGCCGCGCCCAGCACGCGTTCGATCCGGGTCGTCTTCGGCGGTTCGATCCGGTCCTCGCGGCAGCGCGCCGGCAGCGCGCCGGCAGCCGATCCCGTGACATCTCCACCGGGCAGATCTTGGTGGCCAGCCAGTCGGCGAGCTTGTCCTCATCGCCTGCCGTCGGCTCACGGAAGCCGTGGAACTCCCGGATTTGCGCTCGGTGGTTCTTGATGGTCCGGCCGGACCAGTCGTAGGCGGCGAACAGCTGCGCGTCGACCTTCACCTGCCCCGCCATGAACTCCAGCGCCGGGCTCAGTATTCCGCCGATCCTACCCGGCGGGATGGTCCCGCCCTCGATCACCCGCGCCCAGTACGGCGAGGGCTTCTACCAGATCTACGTCCAGCAGCCGGGAGTCGCCGACGCGGAGTTCGCCAAGGACATCCCGGAGTCCTTTCGCCGCCTCCTGGTCGGTGCCTCAGGCGACAACCCGCTCGGCAGACAGCCCCGCCCGCTGGTCGTACCCGACGGGCTGGGCCTGCTGGACACCATGCCGCAGTCGCCCGCTCTGCCGGCCTGGCTGACGGAGGAGGACATCCAGGCCTACGCCGAGGACTTCGCCCTGCACGGGGAGCAGGCGTTCACCGGCGCCTTCAACTGGTACCGCAACATCGAACTCAACAACGAACTGATCGCGCCTTTCCAAGGACTCGGGATCGACGTCCCCGCGTTGTACGTGGTGGGAGACCGTGACATGGTCACCTCGCTGCGCGGCCCGGACGGGGGCAGCTCGCTGAGCGATCTTCTGCGTGGCCAGGGCGGGCCGGGCAACCCGCTGAGCGCCCTCGCGCCTCACCTGCACGGCCCGGTGGTGCTGCCAGGATGCGGCCACTGGACGCAGCAGGAGCGTCCCGCCGAGGTCAACACCGCACTCCTGGACTTCCTCGCCCGCATCGACGACTCAACACCCCGATGACACTGCGCACAATCCGCCTGGCCGGCACCGTCCAACCGCAACAGGACCCACGGCCCGCGACGGTCGCCGACCACACCCTGGGCCTTCTGTACAGCGGACTCCCCCAACCAGACAAAGGACACCTTCATGCAAGAGCGCAACCCCATCCTGATCACCGGAGCCGCCGGCCATATCGGTGGTGTGAGCCGAACGATGATCGACATGCTGCTTGACCAAGGGCACCCGGTGCGCGCGTTCGTGCGGCAAGACGACGAACGCGCGCACGCGCTCCGCCAGGCCGGGGCCGAGGTCTTCGTCGGAGACCTGCTCAACATCGCGGACGTGGCCGCCGCGCTGAAGGGTGTCCGGCGCATCTACTTCAGCATGAGCCTGTCGCCGTACTACACCGATGCCGTCAGCCTGATGGCCGCGGCCGCGCGGGCCCAGGGCGGCATCGAGGTCTTCGTCAACATTTCCGAGTTCGAGCAGTCGTTCATGACATTCGACAAGATGACCGCACCGCAGGAAGAGCGGCGTACCTGGCTCGGCGGCCTCGTCGCGGACTGGTCGCCGCAACAGCGGGCCCACTGGATCGCCGAGCGGGTGTTGCAGTGGTCCGGACTGCCGACCGTCAACATCCGGGGGGCCATGTTCGTCGAGAACCCCCTGATGACCTGGCTGGCGCTGGAGCCGCTGAGCCACGGTGAACTGCGCCTGCCCTTCGGCCTCCACCGGCTCGCGCCCATCGCGGGCTACGACGTGGCAGAGGTGTGCGCGAAGATCCTGGCCGACCCGGCGCCGCACATCTCCAAGTCCTACGAGCTCAACGGTCCGGAACTGAAGGACATACACGCTTACGCGGAGGACTTCGCGGCCGTGCTGGGACGCCCGGTCACCTACGTTCCCGAAGAGGTCGAAACCTGGAACGAGACCTACGTCGACAGCGCCCTGGCCGAGTTTCCGCACACTGCGGAGCACATGAGAACCCTGACCCGGCTGATCGGCGGCGGAGGGTACCGCGGCGTCACCGACCAGTTGGAGACCCTGCTCGGGCGCGCGCCGAAGACCGTGCGGTGGGCGCTGGAGAACCATCCGCGCATCCGGAAAATGGCGGCAAGGTAACCACGACCGAGCCGGCCCAGCAGCTGTTGCCCGATGTCCTGCTGGTCAAGGCGTTCAACAACATCCTGGCCCATCACATCCCGCAGATCGCCGCCCCCGACGTACCGGTCGAGCGCATACTCCAGGCCCCCGCCGCGCCGCTGCCGGCCGACAAGCTGCGCGCCGCGTTGCGGGCGAGCCGGCGGGTGAAGGTCGCCGTGCGCACCTTCTGAAAGCTCGCGCCGAGGCCTGCAGCCGTCAGGCGCGGGCCGCTGCGAAGGCGGCGGCGCCATTGCGGTCGAGCCAGGTGGCGAAGTCCATCAGGCCCGGGTGTTCCTTGCGTAGCGCGTCGATGTCGGCGTGCCAGCCGCCGCCGTGGTTGGCGAAGTCGTAGCCGGCCACGGCGTCGGCGCCGCGGCCAGCCAGTGCCTCGCGCGGGATATTCCGGTAGGTGATGGGCTGCCGCAGCGCCCGCTCCATGGCTCGGACGATCTGCGGCATGGTCAGCTCGTCGCCGGCCAGTTCGATCGTACGGCCGGTGTATTGGGCCGGACGGGTGAAGGCCAGCGTGGCGAACGCGCCGATGTCGGTGGCCGCGATGAGCTGGACTGGCATGTCCGGCAGGACGACGTCGGTCAGGACGCCGTCGCGCACGCCCATCTGCGGGTGAATCTGGTTGTCCATGAAACGGACCGGCCGCAGCGCGGTCATGGGCAGGCCCAGGTCGCGGGCGTACCGCTCCAGGGTGTCCTTGGTCTGCCAGCGCGCGATGCCGTGCGCCGCGTCGGCCGCGCCGACGGAGGCGTACACGAAGCTGCGGACGCCGGCCGCCACGGTTGCGTCGGCGACGTTGCGACCGTAGCGGAGCTCGTCGTCGATGGTGAAGCCGGGCGGCGTGCCAGGGTAGCCGAGGGTGGGCTGGACGCTGAAGACGCCGTCGACGCCGCGGGTGGCCGCCTCGAGCGAGATGCGGTCGCCCATGTCGCCGCGGACCAGCTCAGCGCCGGCGGCGGCCAGCGCCCGCGCGGCGGGGGTGCCGGGGTCGCGGACGAGAGCGCGGACCCGCTGCCCGGCGGCCAGCAGGCCGCGGGCCGTGGCGCCGCCTTGGGTGCCGGTGGCGCCGGTCACGAGAACGGTGATCATGTTTCCTCCGATGGTGGGGTGTCGAGAACGGGGTCAGGTGTTGAGCAGGTGGTGGGTACGGCCGAAGGCCAGGTCGTCGACCAGGCGGCGCTGCCACGGGCGCTGGAGGATGGCGTGGGTGAGCCGGCGGGTGGCGCGCGGCGCGGCCATGATCTCGGCGGCCAGCTCCCAGGCGCGCGGCAGCAGCCGCTCGTCCGGCACGACCTCGTTGACCAAGCCCAGCTCCAGCGCCTCGGCGGCGCCGACCCCGGCCCCGGTGTAGAGCATCCGGGCGGCCCGCTTGAGGCCAAGCAGCTCCTGGTAGACCAGGTGCTGGCCATCACCGGGCACGGCGCCGGAGCGGAAGTGGGTGTCGTCGAAGACGGTGCCGGGAGTGCACAGCGTCAGGTCGCAGGCCAGGGCCAGCTCCTGGTGGTAGCCGGGCCCGTTGAGCGCGCCGATCGTCGGCACGTCCACGGAGAAGACGAGGCTACGTAACAGCGCGATGCCGTCGCGGTAGAGGTCGTAGCGGTCCTCGCCCCGCTGCGTCGGCGGCCGGTCGCTCAGGGCGGGGTCGAGCCCGCCGGTCCACGCTTCGCCGGTGCCGGCGAGGATCAGCACCTCGTTGTCCAGGTCCGCGCCTGCTTCCCGCACGACCTCGCCCCAGGCGTGGTGCAGCGCGAGTGACATGACGGCCGGGCCGCCGCCGGTGTGCATGCGCAGCAGGAGCACTCCGTCGCGGCGCTCCATCGCGAAGTGCTCGGCGTGCCGGGCGGCGTACTCCGGTGGATGGGAGTTCATGACACCTCCTAAACGGGGACTCTCCCCGGTTTCTGTTCGGGTACGATACGGGGATAGTCTCCGCTTAGGCAACCCCGGGAGGCGACGATGCGGGCCGACGCCCGGCGCAACTACGACCGGTTGGTGGCCTGTGCGCGGGTGGCCTTCGCCGAACTGGGGGCCGATGCGCCGCTGGATGACATCGCCCAGCGCGCGGGAGTCGGCAACGCCACTCTCTACCGGCACTTCCCCACCCGTCAGGCGCTGCTGGAGGCGGTCTTCCGCGACCACATCGACGCCCTGTGCCGCAAGGCCGGGGAGCTGATGTCCGCGCCGTCGCCGGGCGCGGCGCTGAGGGAGTGGCTGGGCGCCGTGATCGCGCAGGGCAGCACGGAGCGCGGGCTAGCCGCGTCGCTGCTGGTGGCGCTGGGCCAGGATGGCTCGTCGTGTCGCGCGGCGGTGTTCGAGGCGGCACGGGGGCTGCTGGCGCGGGCACAGGAGGCGGGCGACGTCCGGCCGGGCATACCGGTCGAGCAGCTGTTCAGGTTGGTCAACGCCATCGCGCTGGTCACCGAGACGGAGCCGGACGCGGCCGGGCATGCGGCCTCCCTGCTCGACCTGATCTTCCACGGCCTGACTCCATGATCCGGGCCGACGACATCGACACGATGCCCATGATCGGCGGCGGCCACTGAAAGACCGCAACGGCAGGGGTTCCCTTGGTTCAGGACGGTCCTGTCCGGCGGGCCGGTGGCTTCGCGGCCGGTTGTCGGTGAGGATGGGTGTGTTCGCGCGGCTGTCCTGGTTGGCTTCGGTGCGACGCTCGCGCAGGGTTCCGGCCGGGGTCGCGATCGTCTTGGTGGTGCTGGGCGTCGTCGCGACCGCCGTCTCGCTGGACGCGGCGTCCGAGGGCAGCATCGTGCGGCTGGACTGGTCGACGTGGCCTCTCGACGGCGTCGTGGTGGACATGCCGGCCGCGCCCTCGGGGCCTGGACTGCGGACCGGAGACCTGGTGATCGCCGTCGCGGGCAGGCGCCTGGCCGACGGGCTCGGCGCCGTCTCTCCTCCTGGCCTGGGCGAGAGCGTCCACTCCATCGGCTGGGGAGCGTTCCTGGCCTTCGTGCTCGCGTTCACGGCTCGCCAGCCTCTGTCGCCCCGTACCCGCAAGACGATCGCCCTCGCATACGCCGCGCCCCTGACCGCGATGGCCGCGTGGAGCGGGGTCGCGGCGCTGGTGGCGCCTGACGCGCTGCGATGGCTCGGCCTGCTGCACAGCGCTCAGACTGCGGTGGTGGCGCTGGTACTGGTGGCCGGGACGCTCTGGGGCGCGATCAGCTATCGCGGCATCCCGGATCCGCTGATGCGCGGGCGGATGCGCTGGATGCTGGGCGGCGGCGCGGCCGCGGCCGTACTGGGCATCGCGGGCTGGCACGGGGCATGACGAGCATCCGAACGAAAAGTCCCGTTTGCAGAGCGGAGTTGAGCGGCTTGCCGTGACTTTCCGTTCGGATGTGTCTCGCTGAAGGGTTTTCCGCAGGTCACGGCCTATGCGGCTGGGTGGCCTCGACGGTTGCAACGCGGGCAACGTACGCCCGGTGCGCCTTGTGCTCAGCCGGGCCGGCACTGTCGGCGGCAGCACTTTGCTCCAGCATGGCGCGGTGAAGCGCAAGCGGGGCCACCATACGGACCGAATAGCCGGGGCCGCGGCGGATGATCCGTCCTGAGATGCGCGGCCTTTGAGGAGAGCACCGGTAGGCTCCACGGCCATGGATCTTCGTGGCCTCACCGTCGTCGTGGCGGGCCGATACCGTACCGAGTCCATCAAGAAGCTGAAGATGCGCCTGCAAGGCGCCGGGGTGAACGTCGTGGACGAGGTGTCTCCCGCAGTGGACGCCGTGATCGACGGCATCGACGACACCAACCCCAACGAGCGTGTCCGCGCCGCGGAACGGCTGGGTGTGCCCGTGTTATCGGCGGAGGAGGTGCTGACCATCCGGCGGCGCGAGCCCGGCGGCTCATTCCCCGCGAGCGCGGCCCTGGAAGCGGCCCGGCACGACCCCGGAGCCCTGCTCGCGCTGCTGGAGGAGGCCGACTGGCTGGCGTTCGAGCCGGAACGGGATCTGCCCCTGCTGCGAGACCTGCTGACCGACATGGAAGCGCGGCACGGCGTCACCGACGCGCACCGGCTGGCCACCGACCGCCTGCGCGAGCGTGGCGCGCGGCTGCGTCACCCCTACACCAAGTCCGGCGGCGACTTCCATGACTACGCGCTCAGCCCGTGCGGCCGCTACCTCGCCACCGCCCGGGGCGTGTGGGCGGACGAGTACTACGACGACGGCCCGTTGCAGGTGTGGGAGCTGGCCACCGGCCGCCTCGTCAACGGGTTCGACCTCCAGTACGGCGCCGGCTGGCCCGGCTACCGCGACACGGTGCAGTGGGCGGCGGACGGCTCCCGGGTCGCGTCGGCGTACTGCACGAACAACGTCGGCGTGTGGGACCCGTTCGGCGCGCGCCTCAACCCCTTCGGCAGCGCCGACGTGACGGATGGCCACGACGCCGCGGCGACCTTCGCCCTGGCCCCCGACGGCAGGCGGGCCTACATCATGATGAACAGCGGGCACGAGGTGAAGGGCTGCGTCGCGGCGCTGGACCAGGGCGATGTCTTCTATAACGACTACCGCCTGCACAACAAGGGCCCCGAGCCCGCCATGCTGACCGCCCCGCTGCCGGATGAGGCGAAGGAACGGCTGAAGCGCAACGAATTGGGCTTCCGCCGCGTGCGGTGGTCCCGCGACGGCGGGCGGTTGCTGGGGCACGACGGGTTCTGGGCCGCCGCCCTCGATCTCCCGGACGGGCGGCTGCGCTGGCTGACGCTGACCGTCGGCGACGTCGCGTGGAGCCCGGACGACCGGCGCGCCGCAGCCCTGAGACCCGGCCGCTCGGCGCTGCTGACCGTGCTCGACGCCGACACCGGGCAGCCGGTGAGCGACCCCGTGATCCAGGCCGAAGGGTCCCTGCACTGGGGTATGCGCGGGGCCGAGGCCCGGCTGGCGGTCGTGGTGGACGACGGCGGCGGGGTCGATGTCTACGACGAGAACGGCGGGCACCGCTACCACCTGCCCATCGCCACCACCAGGCGCAACGGCAAGGGTTTCTTCGACGGACAGGAGCGTCCCTGGGCCTGGGAGCCTGCGGGAGAGTTCGGCGCGTGCCTGACCGGCGACGGACGGCTGGAGGTGTGGTTCCTTGGCGACGAACCGGCCCTGGCCCGTTCGTCCGAGACGCCCGAGGGGACGGAGGCGGTGCTGTGGGGCGCGGGCGGCGTGCTCGTCCTGATTGGCGAGCGGACGCTCCGCTTCACCGACGCGTTCACCGGTGCCCTGATCGGCGACTTCTTGTTCGGCCGCTACTTCGACGGTGAACGGAGCTCCCTCGACGAGGAGTTCGCGAAGCTGTTCGGGATGTTCCACGCGGACGCCTTCCCCCTGACCGACTCCTCCTGGTGCGCCATCGCCGACCCCGCCATCGAGCCCGCCGCCGCTCTGGTGATCGCCGGCGAGAACCAGCTGGACGGCCTCGACGGCGTCCTGGCCTGGACCATCGACCGCCGCTTCGCCTGGCCGGTCCGCTGGGGCCGTCTCGACGTCGCCCCGGACGTCGAGACGGCGAGGGCGTTCCTCCGCCGGTGACGGGCATGACGAGCATCCGAACGAAAAGTCCCGTTTGCAGAGCGGAGTTGAGCGGCTTGCCGTTGATCCGTCCTGAGACGAGGGCCAGGCGGACGGCCTCGTCCCCAGCGACGCGCAGGAGATCGGCGAGTCGTCCGGGCACGTCGAGGACCACGTCCACTTGTGGGGCGAGCACATCGTCCAGCTCGCCGGGGCGGATTGGGGGCATGTCGAGCGGGCCAGACAGGTAGCGGGCGCCGGCGGCGTCAAGAACGCGGCGGATGGTCTTGGGCGATAAGCACGCGAGTCCTCACACGCTCCAACTTGGCGCACGCCAGCCGGGTTGCACCGACTCGGGAGTCAATGACGAGTGATCTTTCCCGTAGGGCCCTTTTGTTGCAAAAAATGATGACTTAAGGTCGAAATCGTGATCCAAAAGTGAAGGAGGTGCATCATGCGACGCTATTTCCGGATCTTGGTGGGACGGCTGGGTCGTGCTCGGGCCAACGGCGTCTATGCCCACGTGGAATGCAGTAACGAGTGACGTCCCCTGGGGCGGCCCCGCGCCGCCCCACCCACGCTCCCCCCGAGGTTGGTTGGTATGACCGAGACCGGAATCCCAGGCCCTCGCGGACAGTGGCTGGTCGGCCAACTCCCCGCCTACGAGCGCGACCGCATGTCCTGGCTGCGTACCAACCAGGCGGACTACGGCGACATCATCCGCCTGGCTCCCCACGCCGTCGTCGTCCTCGACCCTGATGCCGCCCAGCAGATCTTCACACAGACCAACGACACCTACATGCTCGACAACGCGATTGTGGTCAGCCGCCGGGCGCGAGCCGCACAGGAGGCCCGCCTCCCTGTCTTGATGCGCCGCCGCCGACTGGCCAGCCGCGCGATGGCCAACCATCTCACGCCGGAGCACATCGACCGCCAGGTGGCCACGCTGAGCGACCAGCTCCGCGCCCACGCGGGCCGCTCCACCGACCTGTTCACCACCACCACCGCGATCTGCGGCACGGCCACGGCCTGGTTCTGCTTCGGCGGCGGCACCCGAGACTCCCGCGTCACCGAGATCGCGGACGCCTCCCTGGCGGCCTTCTACGGAATCCTGAAAATCCTGGAGATCGGCGAGGTCCGCGTCCGCTGGCTCCCGCGCCCGGCCGCCAAGAAGGCCATCCAGGCCAACGAGGCACTGCGCGCCCTGATCAAGGAGGAGATCGCCGGCCGCCGCGCCGCCACCCCACTGCCCCACTCGCGCGACCTGCTCGACGAGCTGCTCCGCATCAGCGACAACGACGCCGACGTCGCGGCGGCGGCGCGCCTGGTGGTCTTCACCGCGCCCGGCGTCCCCGGCGCCGCCTCCTCCTGGCTCACCCTCCGGCTGGCCGAGCACCCGGAACTCGCAGCGGAGATCGCCGACGAGGCGGCCGGGCCCCTCTCGATCGGCCAGGCCGTCGGCGCGCGCGCCCTCCCACTCGCCGACGGCTTCCTGCGCGAGGTGCTGCGCCTCCATCCGCCCCAGTGGATGCTCAGCCGTACGGCGTTGCGACCCACTCGGCTGGGGCCCTACCCCCTGGACACCGGCCAGCAGGTGATGGTCTGCACCTACCTCATCCACCGCGATCCCCGCTGGTGGGACGACCCGGAGGCGTTCTCACCGCAACGCTGGCACCAGGCGCCCAAACGCGGCCGCTACCTCCCGTTCGGCGCGGGCCCGCGCGGCTGTCCTGGCTCCCCGCTGGCCAAGATCCAGCTCATGGCGCTGACGTCGCTGCTGGCGCGCGACTACCGTCTCCAGGTACGGCACGGCGACCCGGAGTTCGGCGGGCTGCTCAAGCCGGCGGGCGCGCTGACCCTCATGGAACCGGCCGAAGATCGGTCGTTTGGCTGAGTCGGCGTCGTGGTCATATCCGGCCGGAAATTCCCGCTAAGCCACCGGTAACGCGATCGCGTCCAGCGCGCGGCGCGAGAGTCGGTCTCGATTTGGATGTACCAGCGGGTAGTGACACCAAGCGCGCGTAGCGTGACGCGTTGTGGCACAGGAGTATTTGTCCGTCGCCCAGGTTGACCGGTATGGCCGGTTCGTGGCGGACCCGACGCCGGAAGAACTGGAGAGGTTCTTCTTCCTGGGCCGCCGCGCTGAAGGAAGCGCGGGACAAGCGGCGCTTGCACAACCGCCTGGGCTGGGCCATCCAATGGGGCACGGTGCGCATGCTCGGCACGTTTCTGACCGACTCCGGCCCGGCCGACGTGCCGCCGGGCCTGCTGGCGTTCTTCCGGTAGCGCATGGTGTGGTGTCACGTGGGGTCCTCCCATCCGTGATCAGGAGCTGGGGTCCTCGGCGTTGTGCTGGGGCTGCCGGGGCTGCCGGGCCCGGTGGGCTGGTCGTTTGTCGTGTCGTGCCTGGGCGGAGGGGCCTGCTCGGTGCGGCCCGGCTGTGTCAGGCAGCCCGAGCCAGGAAGGCGACGCGGTCGGCGGTGGCCGGCTCATCGCCCTGCTCGCTGAGCTCGTATCCGTCATCCGTGAGGTAGCTACCGTTGACGGCGCCAACGGCCTCGCGGACGTGTGGGTGCAGAGGATTTCTGACGTTTAGTGAGCCGTCGTCCCTGTTTGTCACTAACAGCCCGCGCGCTTTGAGCAGCTCGGTCAGATTGGCCGAGTGGTTGGCTTCCACGGGCTCAATCTCACTGCAGAGGGAGCGCGCGGAATCTGACAACCTATGACACGGAGTTGATCAATGCCTCTAGCTGTGGCGATTACCGGGACAAGGTCTACCGCGGCTGCTACGACGCGTGGAGCAAGCAGCTCGGGTGAACCCCGATGCACCTGCGTCCGAGCATTCGTTCGACGAAGTTGCGGGCCCAGACGACCTCGTTCTCCCGCTCGTATTCGAGGAACTCCACTCACGCTGCAGCGGCGGCGATATCCAGACTTTTCATCCGCGCCCTGTTGGTCATCATCTTGGCGAGCAGCCGGCCGGCGATCGGCAGCCGGGCGAGGCGGATCATCACGGACCGAAGCAGCAACTCGGCGCGGTTGCCCGGGGTGAAGAAACCGCGCATGCTCACACCGCTGCCGAGGTGGTGGTCGATGAACGGGCGCAGGCGGTCCTCCCAGTCCTGCAGCGCTCGTGGCACGTCGTGCGGGTGGCGTTCCAGCATGGTGCCGAGCAGGTCCGCCCCGGCCAGGCCGGTGGATGCCCCCATGCCGGAGTAAACGGTCAGGCACCACGCGGCGTCGCCGACGAGCACGACTCGGCCGCGGTGCCAGTGGTCGAGGCGCACCTGCTCGGCGGAGTCGAACAGGTGGTCCGGGGCCTTCTCGAACTGGTCGAGCAGCCAACCGAGCGTGGAGCCGGTGGGCTCGGGGCCGTAGGCGGCGCGCAGCGAGTCGATAGCCGGCCGGGTGAACTCGGCGTCCACGTCGTCGGTGCGGTAGGAGAACAGCACCGACGGCGGACGGTCGGCGAACGAGAACACCCACACCGATCGGCCCGCCTCGCCCATGTACAGCCCGTCCTGCAGGCGGTAGCCGGGTACCGGCTCGGGCAGGCTGTACACGGCGATCATGTAGTTCAGCCGACGGATCGGGCTCTGCTCGGGCTCGAACGCAAGCCGGCGCACCGTCGAGCGCAGTCCGTCTGCCCCGACCACCAGGTCGAACCGTTCGACGGCCGTCGTCTCCGTCGTCAGGTCGCGGATCTCGACGTCCACCCCGCCGAGGTACTGGTCCAGCGCGATCGGCACGGTCGAGTACCGGATCTCGACCTCGTCGGGCAGGGCGGTGAAGGCCGCGTCTTCGATGTCGCCCCGCATCACCATTCGAGACCCGCCGAACACATCGGCGTAGCCCACACCGCGGCGGCGCCGACCCGTACGGTCGACGTCGTAGCTCACGCCTTCCAGAGCGAAGCGATTCGGCACCGCATCGGCGATGCCCAGCCGTTCGGCGGCGGCGAGCCCGGTCCCGAACAGGGCGATGAAGTATCCGCCGCGGCGCCGCTCGGGGGCCTTCTCCAGCACCACCACGTCCCAGCCCGCGTGATGCAGTCGCAGCGCGGAGGCGATCCCGCTGATCCCGAGGCCGACCACCAGGGCCCGCTGTCGCGATGTCGTGTTCTTGTCCATGGGATTGCGCTCTGACATTGTCGTGTCCTCCATCTGGTTGGGGCGGGTCGGCCGTTCAGGAAGCCGAGGATGTTAAGTCGTATAGGCGGGCGAGGAAGCCGAGGAGTGTGGCGTTGACCTCGGCGGGACGCTCCTGCTGCGTGCTTGCTGGGCATGACTGAAAACCGTCTGGAAACTGATCAGTTTCCAGACGGGAAAACAGATCGGTTTCCTCACCAACGAAGGCGAGGCGAGCGGGTGACGGGCTGAATGGGCGCGATGTTCTTCGCCGTCCTGGCCGCCGCCGCCCAGATCCAGCGCGACTACATCCGGGAGAAGACCCTGGAGGGCCAGGTGACCGCCGCGGCCAGGGGCAACCACGGCGGACGGCCGAAGGTCATCGACGACGACATGCTCACCTTCGCCCGCGCACTGAAGGACAAAGGCGTCCCCGTCCCGAGATCGCGAAGCAGCCGACCATCAAGACCGGTAAGAACGCCGGACAGCACCCCTCGGTCGCCACCGTCTACCGCGCGCTCGCCGAAGCTGAGGAGACCGGCGCCCCGGCCGGGCCGGAGATCATCGCCCCGCGCCGGCCGACCCGGGTGGACCTCACCGGGCCCGGAAGCGGCACCACCGACGCGGTGGGCACGGTCGTTGAACAGACCGAGGACCAGGCGAACGACGTCGTGGCCGCGCTGCTCGCGCATGCCCGACACCAAGGGGAGCACGCGTGATCCTTGGTGTCGCACCGTACGAAGGGCCCCGGGGCACTCGGAGCCGAAGGCTCTGACCAGGTCGAGCCGTTCGGCCGCTGGCCCGATCCCCGCGAGGACGAGGGCCACGACGAGTCCGACGAGGAAGATCCAGCTCCGAAAGTTACTCTGAGGTTACTTGTCGCCTGGTTCGCCGCTCGTCAACAGCGCCCCTTGTTCGCCCGCCCCGACGCCTTGAGAGCCACCCCTCAGGCTGAGGACTCCGGTGTGGCGTCATGTTCTGCTCCGGAACGCTCGTGGTTCGGGGCAACCGCCAGTTCGCGCAGGCGAGTATTGTTCTGCAGCGCCCACCGCATGGTCCGCGGTGGGCGCCCGAGCAGGGTTTCCAGTTGGTCGGTGACGACGTCGTACCGCCCGCCGGCGACCAGCCTGGTCAGGGTCCTCATGTGCGCCGCCACGTGCTGGGCCGCAGTGTCGCCCAGGGTTTCCTGCAGGAAGGTCTCGTCTATGAAGGCCTCGTGCCAGGCCTCCAATTCCTCGGGGATGTAGGCGACCTGGCGTCCCAGCGCGGCTGCGTAGTCCTCAGCGAACCCGTACATGTCCTTCAGCTCCGGGCCGGTGAGCTCGTAGGACTTCGAGATGTGCGGTGCGGGGTCGACCAGCATCTTCACGCACACCTCTGCCACGTCGTGAACGGCGATGGGCGCGAGCCGCTGGTTGCCGAAGGGCAGGCGCAGTTCACCGTTGCTCAGCGGGCCCAGTGGCAGCCAGGTCATCAAGGGGTTCTCGACGAACAGGGTCGCACGCACGTTGACGGTCGGGATGCCGGACCAGTCCAGCACCTGCTCGCAGACCCAGTGCGCCCGCTGCTGCGGTGACCAGTCCGTGACCAGTCCGCCGAGCCAAGAACGCCGCTCCTCATCCGGTGTGGTCATCTTCTCGAGCGTCATGTACGACTGCTCGTAGTCGGACATGTTCACGAAGACCTCGATGTCGCCCTGGGCTCGCGCCGCCGCGGCCATCAGGGTGAGGGCATCGGCGTAGTACGGCGACAGGCTCATGCTGAAGTAGATGCGCCGGACACCCTTCAGCGCGGCGGCCACGTCCGCGAATTTGAGCAGGTCGCCGACGAAGACCTCGGCCCCGGCCTCGCGCAACGACTGCGCGCGTTCGTCGTCCCGTCGCACGAACGCGCGCACCGGGTGGCCCTGTTCGAGCAGCATGTCGACCATCACCCTGCTCACAGCACCGATTTGGCCGCCGGCGCCGGTGATCAGAATGGGATTGCGCTCCGACATTGTTGTGTCCTCCATCTGGTTGGGGTGGGTCGGCCGTTCAGGAAGCCGAGGATGTGGAGTCGTCGAGGCGGGCGAGGAAGTCGAGGAGTGTGGCGTTGACCTCGGTGCGACGCTCCTGCTGCCCGCTTGCTGGGCATGGCTGAAAACCGTCTGGAAACTGATCAGTTTCCAGACGGGAAAACAGATCGGTTTCCTCACCGATGAAGGTGAGGCGGGCGGGTGACGGGCTGAGATCTCAGGGCTTCAAGATCATCCTGTGGCCCCTTGCGGGCTTGCCTCGGCGATCCCCTGGAGGGCCGCGTCGGTGTCCGCGATGGCCAGCATCCTGTTGATGTCGGCGCCGGCCAGTGCGCCGGCCGCTGCGGAGGCCCCGACCTGGGCGACCAGATCGGTGACGTTGCCGGCCATCCACACACCCGGCACCTCGGTGGTGCCGGCCGTGCCGGAGGCGAAACCGCGGCCCTTCGGCAGGTCCTGCACCGGCAGGCCCAGACCTTCCAGGCCCTGGGTGCGGGCCTGCAACTGCGCGGCGACCGCGAGGACGCGGCGGGCCACGACCTGGCCGTCGGCCAGGCGCACCCCGGCGAGGGCACCGCCCGTGTCGTTGACGACCTCGGTGACCGGGGTGTCGATGACGCGGATGCCGCGGGCGGCGAAGCGGGCGCGGCTGTCCTCGTCCAGGTCAGTGCCGTGGGTGAAGTAGGTCAGGTCCTCGCTCAGCTGACGGAACAAGAACGCGTGGCCGATGGAGACCGGACCGGTGGCGAGGATACCGATGGGCTCATCGCGCACCTCCCAGCCGTGGCAGTACGGGCAGTGCACCACACTGTGCCCCCAGTGCTCGGCGAGCCCGGGCACCTCCGGCAGCACATCCGTCAGGCCGGTAGCCACCAGGATGCGGCGAGCGGTGATGCTGCGGCCGTCGGCCAGGGTGACGGTGAACCGCAGGTCCCCGTCCGCCGACGGGGCGGCAGACTCGGCCGAGACCACCTCGCCGAGCACGACGCGTCCGCCGTACTGGCGCACCTGCTCCCGGCCCCGTCGAAGGATCTCGGGCGGCGGGGTGCCGTCCAGGGCGATCAGGCCGTGCACGGCCTCGGCGGGCGCGTTGCGCGGGGAGCCGCTGTCGATCACGACGACCGAGCGGCGGGAGCGGGCGAGGATCAGTGCACCGTTCAGCCCCGCGGCGCCCCCGCCGATCACCACCGCGTCGACGGTCCCCTCGGCCAGTGCGTCGCTCGCGTACGGAGAAGTCGTCACAGCCATGGCCTCCTGCCTTTCCTTATCAGTCATGGTTCGGTCAACCCTTCGAGTTCTGGGTGGTGGGAGGGGGGTCAGCCGTTCAGAAAGCCCAGGATGTGGTCGGCGACCGTCTTGGGCTGCTCCAGGTGCGGGAAGTGCCCTGCGCCGGGTATGACGATGCGTTCGAGGCCGTTCGCGAACAGGTCGTCCATGCCGTCGCTCAACTCCACGGAAAAGCAGTTGTCGTCGGCCCCGTGGAGGTAGAGCGACGGAACGGTGAGGGCACCGAACGCCCGGGCTTCCAGGGCTTGGGCCGCCTCGTCCGCGGGGGGCGTGAACAACTGGCGGTAGTAGCCCAGGATCTCGGTCAGGACTCCTGGAGCACCCAGGGTTTCCTTGAGCGCGGCACGCTCCGCGTCCGGCAGCTCGTAGCCGGGTGACCATTCCCGCCAGAGCCGGTCGATGAAGGCGAAGTCGTCAAGCTCGACGGCCGCCTCCGCCATGGCTGTCTGGAAGAAGAACATGTACCAGCTGCGTCGCTGCTGGTCACCGTCGGTGACCAATGAGGTCATCAGTTGACGGCCATGGGGAGCCGCCATGGTGACAAGCTTGCGGACACGCCTCGGGTCGAGGCTCGTAGCCGCGTACGCCGCCGCGGCTCCGAAGTCGTGGCCGATGAGATCCGCCTGCTCGCGCCCGAGCGCTTCGATCAGGGCGAGGACGTCCTGGCCGGTCGAGGTAATGCGGTAGGAGCCGTCGGGAGCCGCCCCGCCGGGCCAGTATCCGCGCTGTGCGGGCGCGACCGCCCAGTACCCTTCCTGCGCAAGGCGGTCGAGGATCCCTGTCCAGCTGGCGGCATGGTCAGGAAACCCGTGGAGGCACACAACGAGCGGCCCGCTGCCGGCCTCAAGGATCGGAACCTCCAGCCCGCCTGCCTGAACCGTCCGATGACGGACGCGGTCGGTCGCCTGGGACCGTCTGGCCGGGGAGCCCTCGCCAAAGGGCTGTCGCTGGGTCACCGGTGTCATGAGTTCAACCCCCAAGCCGCCTTCGCGGCGTCGCGGTCCGGCAAGCCCGGACCAAGCAGCAAGTACGGCTGACGGCGACCAGGACGCTGACGCCGATCACGGAGCCGATCTGCTGGACCATGTTTGAGCGGAATCGCTTAATTGCCCATTGATGTGCAGACTAGTTTATTGCCCATTGATGTGCAAATATCGCGACGACTCCCTCCTCCCACCCGCCCTCGAGGTACCGACGTGACCAGCCGACCAGCACGAACACCGACGACGAGGCCGAGACGGTCTCCGGCCCGGCCCCACGAGACGCCGCCCCCTCCTGCTCCAACTTCGACCTCGACTTCGGCGCAGCGTCGGGACGCGCGGGCCACCCGTGCCCGGATCCTCGACGCGGCTCGGCGGGAACTGACCCGCGACCCCGACAGCAGCCTGGAGGACATCGCCGCCGCCGCCGGTGTGGCCCGGCGCACCGTGTACGTCCACTTCGCCGGCCGGACCGCGCTCGTCGAGTGCCTGGCCGCCGAGGCCGCGGAGGCGATCCGGCGCGGGTGTCCCGGCCCCGACCCCCGACGCCGTCGCGGACCTGGCGCGATTCGTCCTCATGATGTGGCCCGTCGGCGACCGCTACCGCACCCTCATCCGGCTGGCCCGCGGCCAGGACCTCGCCCCCGCACGCGTCGACGAACTGCTGACCCCCGCCCGCGACATGGCCACGAGAGCCCTCGCCCACGGCCGCCGACAGGGCGTCTTCCAGACCACCGTCCCGCCCGAGCCGCTCGCCCGAGCCATCGAGGCCCAACTGCTGGCCCTGCTCGACTGCGTCGACCGCGGCCTGTGCCCCGACGACGGCACCGGCGCCGCAACCGCCGCCCTCATCGCCGCCGGAGTCGCCCCGGACACCGCCGCCGCGAAGGTCGATCACGTACGGAAGACCGGGTCGCGATCGAGTCCCGTCTGAAACCCGTGCCCGCACCCCCACTCGCACTCACACAAATGTCCGCCCCCAACTCCCTGCCCCCCGAAGCCCTTTGGAGGAGGGCCGATGTACCGCCCCCGCCCCGAGCACGACCGTGACCAGGAGTGCGAGTTTTCGTACTCGAACTCGCACGAACCCGCCGACGGCTCCGACCGCCCGCTGCCGGTGACCGAACTCGCCCCGCGGATGGACGGGTTGACGAAGCCGGACGACGACAGCGAGGCCCGGGCCCGCTCGGCGGAGGCGACCGTCTTCCTGTCGTACGCGGACCTGTCCGACGCCCTAGGCCTGGAACTGACCCCGGGCTACGGTTCCGACCGGATCCGCGCCCGCGTCCTGACCACCCTCGGCTTCGAGGTCACCGCGACGACGACCGTCTCGGCGGCCTCCGGCAACCGCGTCACCTTCAAGGACTTCAAGGTCGCGGGCCGCGTCGCCCTGCCCGAGGCCGGTGAGAGTTGCTCGGCCAGGTCTTCGCCGAGCCGATCGCCGCGGAACATCCCCTACGGCCTCCGACTGCGCTCGGTCACCACCACGGAGCAGGGCCTCACCGCCCACTTCTCCGGCAAGTCGGTCACCTTCCGCCGCGACGACGCCCGGGACACCTCGTCGAACGGGTCGGCCGGAGAGAAATCAGGTGCCGGGGGCCGGAAGAGCCGTAGCCATCGCCGACGCAACCTCCTCGACCACCGCGCTCGCCCGATCCTCCGGCACGCCGGCCGCGATGAGGGTGGCCGTGGCGATCCGGTGCCCGTCGTCCTCCAGCGCGCCGGTGTTGACGGACTCCACCAGAGCTACGATCATCGCCATCAGGCCTGCGCTCTGCACGGCCGGCGGCAGATGGGAGTGGAAGACGCCGTCCCGCTGCCCGCGCTCCAGGATCCCGGTGGCGGCCTCCCGGGCCGGCGCGAGCACCTCGTCGAGGCGCTCGGAGCCGAGGTCCCGCCGGGTGAGCGCCAGCAGCAGGCGGTAGCGGTCGCCCACGGGCCACATCCGGAGTACGAACCGCGCCAGCGCCCACTCGGCCGACTCCGCCGGCTCCCCCGACTCCGGCCCGGCCTCCACCGTGTTCCGCAACGTCTCGGCGGCTTCCTCGGCGAGCGCCTCCAGCAGCGCCGCCCGCCCCGGGAAGTGCCCGAAGAGGGTGCGCCGGACGACCCCGGCGGCCCGCGCCAACTCCTCCAGCGTGACATCGGGGTTCCGCCCCAGCTCCTCACGGGCCGTGGCCAGGATGCGTGCCCGGTTGGACCGCGAATTACGGCGCAGCGGCTCACGGGCCACGTGCTTGCTCACGGAGAACCTCGCAGCATCAAAGGACGGACGAATGGCCCCCCATTTTGTCACGCCGAGCCGAAGCCCCCGTCTCCACGCCGATCAGCCGGGCCGCGGTCAGCGCGGGCGTCCCGGCCTTGCTCACCGGGATCAAGCCCACGTTGCATGAGCGCGCCACCGTCAAGGCGGCCAGGGTGATGTCGAGGTCGTCGCGGCGCACGTGCGAGCCGGTGATGTGGGTGAAGTAGTCGAACATCCACCTCGACATCGAGCACCTGCACCGCCTGCTGCAGGTGACCACCCGCGTCCGCGAGGTCGCCGACCGGCTCTACTGGTGACTCTCCGTGCGCCTTGCTTGTAAAAGAGGGTACTTATTCGATTGTGTGTTTGGGTTTTGACTTCGCCCGAGCGCCTTTACAAAGTAGATTTCTTGGACAGGCGGAACGCCGCGACCCGGATCGAGCGGGTGGTCAGCGCGGCCGAGGCACTGTTCGAGCGCCAGTTCATCACCACCACAAGCGGGAGCGGGTCAAGCGGCCGCGATGGGGGCTGTTGCACTGAGGGGAAGCCTCAGGACGAAGCAAGCCCCGCCGCTTGCGGATCCCCCGTCGTGGAGGGTGCCCATGTGCGTCTGGCCGATGTCGCGGGCGATCGCCCGACCGAGGCCCGTGCCCTGGTCATCCAGGCGGCGTGCCACCTCCATTTCGCCGAGCACTCGCAGGTAAGGATCGCATCCAACCGGTCGACGCCTCTCAGCGCCCTGGTGAGAAGGCCGTCGAGATCGCTCTGGTCGGGACACAGGTGGGCCGCCTCCAGCTCTATCAGCATGTCGGGGACGATCGGGATCGTCGTAGTTCGGCGCGCACAAAGCGAGTGTGGATTCTCGCAGCCATGCCGAGATGTTGGACACGTGATAGCGGTCGATCCTTTGTCTCGATCAAGATCTGCGGCACAAGGGCGGCAGATGCCTCGGGCGGTCGGGCGCTGGAAGAAGTACCGGCCCGGCCCTCAGACACCCGCTGCCACCGCGGCGCCCAGCCCCAGCAGGACGACGCCGGTGGTCACGCTGAGTCCCCGCAGGACCGTCGGCTGCGATACCAGGGCGCGCCCCCGGCCGACGGCCCAGGTGAGCAACATGTACCAGGAGGCGCTGACGAGCGCCCACAGGGCTCCCAGGGCAACGGTCGACAGGAACACCGGGCCTTTCGCGGTCACGAACTGGGGCAACACCGAGACGGCGAACACGCCCGCCTTGGGGTTGCCGAGGTTGGTGATCAGGCCGGTGAGATATCCACCCGCGAAGCCGGTGCGGAGCCCGCCCTCGGAGGGCGGAGGGGTGGAGACGGTGATGAGCGCGGTCCGTAGCGTGTTCACCCCGAGGATCATCAGCACGATGCCGCCTGCGATCCGGAGCACCGCGTACGCGGTGGGGCTGGCCAGCAGGACGGCGGACAGCCCGGCCGCGGCGGCCGTGGACCACAGCAGGAAGCCGGTGGCGTTGCCGGCGAGCGTGCCTCGGACTGTGCGTTGCCCGCCTTCCAGAACCTGCCGGATCATCAGGGCTTGACTCGCGCCTGGCAGCATCGCCAGCAGCAAGGTGGTGGCGATGAAAACGGGCACATGCGTGGGCATGGGAGAGAACCCCTTCCGGGGGATGCGGCCGATGGTGTCCCCCAGTCTTCCTCTCCCGTACTCGTAACAGAAGTTAAAAGAGAAGGGTGCAGCGTTAGGATTAGTGAATGCTGGTGGACCCGGGACAGCTGCGCCTTCTCGCGTTGATCGAGCGGCACGGCTCCATGACGGCGGCGGCTCACGCACTCCATCTCACGCCCGCAGCGGTCACACAGCAGGTGGTCAAGGCCGAACGCGACTGGCAGGTGTCCCTGGTCATCCGTGGTCCTCGCGGGGCGACGCTCACCGCGGCCGGTGCGCTGCTGGCCTCCCACGGTCGAACCGTGGAGGAGGCATCGGACAGGGCCGAGGCGCAACTGGCCGCACTGCTCGGCCACCTCTCGCTCCGTCTGCGGATCGGGACGTTCCAGGCGGCTGCCCTGCACCTGCTGCCACCCGCCCTGACGGCCCTGCGCCACCGCCATCCGGACGCCGACGTCTCGGTCGTAGACGTGGTTTCCGGACGCGGAGCGGACGAGATCAGCGCGGGGCGCCTGGACCTCGCCATTGTCGCGTCCTGGGGCACACCGCTCGCGCCGCCCCCACACCTACGGGCCCACTCGCTCCTCTTGGACCCGATGGTCGTGGTTCTCCCCGATGACCACCCACTGGCCACCGGGCACCCCCCGGACACCGAACTTCACCTGGAACAACTGCGCGACGAATCGTGGGTTTCCATCCTGGCCGGCCATGCCGCCCGCGAGCAGTTCCACGACGCTGCCCGCGAGGCCGGCTTCACTCCCACCGTACGGTTCGAGACCGAGTCCTACGACGTCGCCCAGGCCCTCGTCGGCACAGGCATCGCGGTGGCCCTCGTCTCGCGTCTGGCCCTGACCCATACGCCTGGCACCACCCATCGCGAACTGGCCCACCCCAGGCCCTACCGCCAGCTCTACGCCGTGACCAAAACCGACGCCAGTCTCACACCGCTCGCAGACATCCTCATCGACCTCCTACGTGATGTCGCCCGCGACATCACCGCCACCTGGGAGGCTCCCCTGCAAGAAAAGCCAACGCTCATCGAACGCACCGCACGGAGCCTGAAACCCCGGTTCTGAATCGACACCGCCTGGTCCGGAGCGGCCGGCCCCGCTCCGACCGGCCATCGACGCCGGCAGCCGGCCCGGCGTCGACCCCGCCGCAGCCGGAGCCCCGCCGTAGCCGGAGCCCCGCCGCGGTCGAAGCCACGGCAGCCGGCTTCAACCACCGCGCCGCGTCGTCGGCGCTTCACCCGGCGGCTGCGGGCTGCGGTTCCTCCGTCCGCTGGCCGGGGATGGGGGTGGCGAGGCCAAGATCGAGACGGCTGTTCATGTCGAGCTCGAACCGGCCGTACGGGTTCACATGCGTCCAGAACAGCGGTGACAGGCCCAGCGGTCCGCGTCGGTGAGCTTGTCCGCCTCCTTCGGGCTTGTCCGCACTGGGCGCGCTTGAGGAGGTGGAGCGGGGTCGCCGCGACATTGTCGTGCTGTCGGATCGCCGGCGACCGGCGTCGCGGAAAATTCTGCAAAGAAGTCGGGGAGGCGGTGTCGGATCGGGGCGGTGGTGTTCGTAGCAGGGGTGAGGCCGCCCGCAAGGGGCGGCGCCAAGGCAAAGGAAGCGCGATCATGAAGCTGACGACCGTGACTCAGGTCACCATCGATGGAGTGACGCAGGGAAACGGCGGTGCGTCGGAGGAGGACCGCCGGAACGGATTCGAGCGCGGCGGATGGGCCCTGGGGGCGGGTGACGACGAGACCAGGACGTTCATCACGCAGACCTACCAGCGCGCCGAGGCGTTCCTGTTCGGCCGGCGCACCTACGAGTTGTTCACCTCCTGGGGATCAAGCGCACATCCCATCGGCGTGGCCTTGACCGAGGCCCCCAAGTACGTTGCCTCGACCACGCTCACCGCGCCGCGTTGGGAGAACACGACCGTTCTCCGCGGTGACCTCGCGGCGGCCATCAGTGAGCTGAAGGCCAAGCCCGGGGGTGAGCTGCAGGTGCACGGCAGTGGCATCCTGACCCGGTGGCTGCTGGAGAACGACCTGGTCGACGAGATGATTCTGATCGTGATCCCGGTGATCCTCGGCCAGGGCGCGAGACTGTTCCCGAAGAGCGGTCCGGATCTTGCGCTCGACCTGGTCGAGTCGCGGGTCGACTCGAAGGGCGTGACGATCCAGGTCTACCGGCCGGCCGGGCGCCCTCGATATGCAACGGCCTGAAGTCCCAACCACCGAACCACGCTGTCTTGACACAACAGGAGATGATCGTCAGATGCGATACCTGGTTTCCGTGATCGATGACAAGAGCAATCCGGGCAGCACGGATAGGCAGCCTGCCATCAGCGCGTTCAACGAACGACTGATCGCCGAGGGCTACTGGGTTTTCGCGGGCGGACTCGCGGACACCGACACGGCCACGGTCATCGACAACCGGGGTGAGCAGACGGTGTTCAGCGACGGGCCTTTCGTGGAGTCGAAGGAGTACCTCGCCGGCGTCTGGGTGTGGGAGGCCCCCGATCTGGACGTGGCGCTCAAGCTCGCCGCCGAGGCGTCGAAGGTCTGCGATCGGAAGATCGAAGTGCGGCCGTTCCAGTGAGCGACGTCGAGGAGGCGATCACCCGGGTCCACCACGACGAGTGGGCGCGGGTGGTGGCCGCTCTGACCAGGCGCTTCGGCGACCTCGACATCGCCGAGGAGGCAGCGGCCGAGGCGTTCACGACCGCCGTCGAGCGGTGGCGGGCCGACGGCCTGCCACCCAACCCGGGCGCGTGGCTGACCACCACCGCCAACCGCAAGGCCATCGACCGGATCCGGCGAGAGAACAAACGCGACGACAAGCACAAGGAGGCTCAGATGCTGCACGACAACACCCCACCCAAGCCGCTGGGCGCCATCGACGACGACCGGCTCCGGCTGATCTTCACCTGCTGCCACCCGGCGCTGGCGGTGGAAGCGCGCGTGGCGTTGACGCTGCGCATGGTCGGCGGTCTGACCGCGCCCGAGATCGCCCGTGCCTTCCTGGTGCAGGGGACCACCTTGGAGCAGCGGATCACCCGCGCGAAGGCCAAGATCAAGGCGGCTCGCATCCCCTATCGGATGCCGTCCGCCGACGATCTGCCGGCTCGTGTCTCCGGCGTCCTGGCCGTCCTGTTCCTCGTCTTCAACGAGGGCTACCTGGCGACCGGCCCCGGCACTGATCCCGTACGTCACGACCTGACCGCCGAGGCGATCCGGCTCACCCGCCTGATCCGCGCGCTCCTGCCGCAGGACGGAGAAGTGGCCGGCCTGCTGGCGCTGATGCTGCTCATCGAGGCCCGCCGCCCCGCCCGGGTCTCGGCCAGCGGCGAACTGGTCCCCCTGGCCGAGCAGGACCGCGGCGCCTGGGACGTGAAACTGATCGCCGAAGGTCATCGGCTGGTGCGCGAGCGCCTGGCCGCTGCCGCCGCCGGGGTGGCTCCGGGCCGCTATCAAATCCTCGCCGCGATCAACGCCGTGCACACCTCCGCCCGCGACATCCGCGACACCGACTGGTCGCAGGTCCTCGCCCTCTACGACCAGCTCGTCCGCCTCGACCCCTCGCCGATCATCGCCCTCAACCGGGCCATAGCCGTCGCCGAGCTCGACGGGCCGGAGGTGGCGCTGGCCATCGTTGACCGCCTCGCCGAGGCGTTGGCCGGCTATCACGCCTACCACGCCACCCGCGCCGACCTGCTGCGCCGGCTGGGCCACAGCCAGCAGTCACGCACGGCCTACGACCGGGCCATCGAGCTGACCGGCAACACCGGCGAGACCGCCTACCTCACCCGCCGCCGCGATCAACTGCGGTAGCGCCCAGCATCCTCCCCTGCTACGAAGCCACGAGCTCACGGTCCTGCTGCTGGCGGCGCTGATCCACGAGCGGGAGCGGAAGATCATCCACACGCTCCGAGCCCGCCTCCCACCCGACCTACCAGGCCATGCCGGAGGTCGGCCGGGCGTCGCCAAGCGGCTGGCGCCAAGCGGCGATGTCGCACGGCCGGGCAGCTCGGAGTAGGTCACGATCGCGTCGAAGTCCGCTGCGCGCGAACTCGGCAGGCGGGAATCTGGGGCACAATCCCTGCGGTCTGATCACGGCGGGAGGTCGCGCCAGCGTTCGGCCGACGCCAGAGCGTCCAGGCTGATCCGCTCCAGGAATGCACCGCCCCTGGCCAGGCGGCGTCCCACGGGCGTGTTGAGCCCGAGCGTCTCCCCCGCCGCCTTCGCGACCTCCGCCGCCGCGAGCGTCTGCCGCGAGCCGATCACCGTCGAGTGGTACCAGGCGTCGTCGTCGACCACATAGATGTCGCGCCGCCGCTGCGGATCACGCTCGCGCCTGATCAGGCCCTGCTGGGTCAGGTAGCCCACGGCCATGGAGACCGAGGCGGGACTGACTTTCAGCCCGCGCGACAGCTCGGCCGCGGTGAGCCTGCCGTCCTCGCTCAGCCACAGGCCGATGAGCACGCGCGCCATCATCTTCGGCAGGCCCATCCCGATCGCCATCTCGACGGCTCCTTCTTCCGCCTCGACCACCTTGCGGTCCTGGGATTCGGCCTCGGGCGAACGGGCCGCGGTGCCGCGCCGCGCCCGCCGCGCCGCCGCCTGGTGCGCACGCTCGGGCCGGTAGTCGCCAGGGCCGCCGTTGCGGCCGACCTCGCGGCTGATCGTCGAGGTCGGCCGGTCCAGCCGCCTGGCGATCTCGGCGTAGGAGCGGCCTTCGGCCAGGCCGGTCGCGATGCGCTGGCGGTCCTGCCGGGTCAACCTTCCTTCTGGCATGACGCCATTATTGCGTTCGGCGCCACACAATGCAACGTTTCAGTGCATTCAGTTTCAGTGCCAATGCATCAATATATCGGCTCTCAGCTGCGCTTACGTGTATTGAATGATTGACATAATTTCTGAAAGCAACGTAGCTTTCAATCATGCCGAACACGTACTATCGCGAAGTACCGGTCACCCCGTCCCTCGACCGCGCACCCGCCTGTCCCTTCGATCCCGCCCCTTCGCTCACCGCTCTGCGCGCAGAGCAGCCGATCGCCCGCCTGGCCGCGCCCGAGGGCGCCCCCGGCGTCTGGATGATCACCGGATACGACCTGGTCCGCCAGATCCTCGCCGACCCGCGCTTCAGTTCCCGCTACGAAACCCACTACCACCCCCTGGCGGGCGGCCACCTGCCGCCCGCCCCCGTCGGCGACCTGACCGGCATGGACGCCCCCCAGCACACCCGCTTCCGCAAACTGCTGGCGGGCAAGTTCACCGTCCGCAGGATGAACCTGCTCACCGATCGGGTCACCGAGATCACCCGTGAGAGGCTCGACGCGATGGAGCGGCAGGGGCCGCCCGCCGACCTCGTCGAGGTCTTCGCGCAGCCGGTTCCAGCGCTGATGATCTGTGAGCTGCTCGGCGTGCCGTACGAGGACCGCAACCAGTTCCAGAGCTCCACCCGGGCTCTGTCGGACGCCGGGACCGCTGGGGCGCAGTACGACGCCTTCGCCGAGCTCGGCACATACCTGCGGGAGCTCGCGCTCGCCAAGCGTGCCAAGCCGACCGACGACCTGCTCAGCGACCTGGCCACCAGCGGCGACCTGACCGACGAGGAGCTCGGCGGCGTGGCCGCCTTCCTGCTCGGCGCCGGGCTCGACACCACCGCCAACATGCTCGCGCTCGGCACTTTTGCCCTGCTGCGCAACCCGGCCCAGCTCACCGCCCTGCGCGGCGACCCTGACCTGGCCGTCGGCGCCGTGGAGGAACTGCTGCGTTACCTGTCCGTCGCCGCCACCGGTATGCGCGGCGTCCTGGAGAACGTGGAGCTCGGCGGCAGGCAACTCAAGGCGGGCGACACGGTCATCATCGCGATCAACACCGCCAACAGGGACCCGGCCAGGTTCTCCGACCCCGACATGCTCGATCTGCGCCGCTCGGCCGCCGGGCATCTGGCCTTCGGCCACGGCGTCCATCAGTGCCTCGGTCAGCAGCTTGCCCGCATCGAGATGCGTGTCGCGTTTCCCGCGCTACTCACCCGCTTCCCGACGCTGCGGCTCGCCGTACCGGCTGAAGCCCTGTCGCTGCGCACCGACCCCGCGCAGGTGTACGGCGTGCACAGCCTGCCCGTCACCTGGGATCGGGGGTGAACACGATGCGAACCTTCGTCTCGGTGACGGGGCTGCGTAAGTCCTACGGCGCCCACCGCGTCCTGGACGGCATCGACCTCACCATCCCGCAGGGCACCATCTTCTCGCTGCTCGGCCCGAACGGCGCGGGCAAGACCACCGCAGTGCAGATCCTGTCCACCCTGATCAAGGCCGACGCGGGCGAGATCCGGGTGGCCGGGCACGACCTGGCCAAGGAACCCGACGAGGTGCGTGCCGCGATCGGCGTCACCGGCCAGTTCTCCGCGGTCGACAGCTTCCTCACCGGCGAGGAGAACCTGCGGCTCATGGCCGACCTGCTCCACCTCGGCCGAGCCAAGGGCCGCACGCGCACCCGCGAACTGCTGGAGCGCTTCGACCTCACCGACGCCGCGCGCAAGCCCGCGGCCACCTACTCGGGCGGCATGCGCCGCCGGCTCGACCTCGCCATGACCATGGTCGGCACGCCCAGGCTCATCTTCCTCGACGAACCGACCACGGGCCTGGACCCGCGCAGCCGCCGCACCATGTGGCAGATCGTCAGGGACCTCGTCCAGCAGGACGGCGTGACCATCTTCCTGACCACCCAATACCTGGAGGAGGCCGACGAACTCGCCGACCGCATCGCCCTGCTCAGCCAGGGCCGGCTGGTGGCCGAGGGCACGCCCGAAGAACTCAAGCGAATGGTCCCCGGCGGCCACATCGTCGTACGCTTCGCCGACCCCGACGGGTACCGCAGGGCGGCCGGCCGCGTCGGCGCCACCTCCAGCAACGACGCGGCACTCACCGTCCAGATCCCCGGTTCCGGCGGAGTCCGGACGCTGAGGAAGCTCCTGGAGTGGCTGGACACGCATGCCATCGAGGTCGCCGAGTTGTCGGTACACACGCCCGACCTGGACGACGTCTTCCTCACGCTGACCCAGGAGCCCTCGGCCAAGGAGCCCTCCCGATGAGAGCGATCACCGACTCGGCGACGATGCTGCGGCGCCAAGTCAAACACATCTGGCGCTACCCCACGCTGATCCTCACGTTCGCGGCCGTGCCCGTGGTGTTCCTGCTGCTGTTCGTCTACGTCTTCGGCGGCACCATGGGCGCGGGCATCGGCGCCGACCGCGCCGCCTACGTCGGTTACCTCACCCCCGGCATCATGATCACGACGATCGTCGGGGCCGCGCAGGGGACCGCGATCTCGGTGGCGACCGACATGACCGAGGGCATCATCGCCAGGTTCAAGACCATGGCCATCGCCCGCGTCTCGGTGCTCACCGGTCACGTGCTCGGGGCGATGGTGCAGACGTTCCTCGCGATTGCCATGGTGAGCGTGGTGGCACTGCTGATCGGGTTCCGCCCGTCCGCCTCGGTACTGGACTGGCTCGGCGTGGTCGGGGTGCTGGCCATGTTCACCTTCGCGATCACCTGGCTGTCGGTCGCGCTCGCCATGGTCACCAAGAACGTGGCCACGGCCAGCAACCTGCCGATGCCGCTGATGCTGCTGCCGTTCCTCGGCAGCGGCTTCGTCCCGACCGAGTCGATGCCGACCGGTTTGCGGTGGTTCGCCGAGCACCAGCCGGCCACCCCCGTCGTCGAGACGCTGCGCGCGCTGCTGGCCGGGCGTCCAGCCGGGTCCGGCTTCCTGGAGGCGGCTGTGTGGAGCGCGGGCATCGCCCTGGTCAGCTATCTGTGGGCACGCAGGCTCTACAACCGGTGAGGTTCACTGGATCGGAAGAATCCGAGCCCTTCGATCGCCGCCTTCACATGGTGCAGATTCTCGGCGTCGACCTAGGGCTGATCATCGACGGCATCCGGAAGCAGTTTCCTCACCATGCGATCCTCGGCGAGGAGACCGGCCGGCACGGCTCAACGACCTCCGAGATGCAGTGGCTCGTCGATCCCCTCGATGGCACGAACAACTGCGTAATGGGAGTGCCGTACTTCGGCGTGTGCATCACCGCATGCGTCGACGGGGATCCGGTCGTTAGGGCAGGATGTGACAGTCGGCAGCTCGGGCCGGGCCTCGGTGGTGTGCTCCGTCAAGGTTGACCTCCAGTCGAATGAGAAGCCGTCAGCGCAGGGTGTCGCGGAGCGCCTGGGCGAAGGGTCCCGGGTCGCTGATGAAGGCGATGTGGTTGCCCGGGAACTCGACGTAGGGGCAGCCGGTGCGTTCGGCGACGATGGGCGCGGTACGGGCGTAGAACGCGCCGGTGCTGGCGCTGCCGGCCGCGCTGACCATCGCCACGCCGTTGGCGCGGATCCGGTCGAGGTCCGGAGTGTAATAGGTGATCGGCAGGAACTCCCGTGACAGGAAGAAGTGGCTGTTCGGGGTGATGTTCTCCGCCGAGATGCGGGCGATCGTGGACTCCTCGAAGCCCACGAAAGAGGAGTGGAACACCTTCATGGCCGCGACCTCGCCGTCCTTGAGGAATGTGTCGTGGGCGCCGTCCATGAACGTCTGCCAGGCGCGGCCGTCGGGCAGGATGGACATGACCGGAGCCTCGTGGGCGATCAGTTTCGTGATCGCTTCCGGGTGGTGAGCGGCCAGTTCGAGGCCGATGGAGGCGCCGCAGCTGTTACCGAAGATGTAGGCCCGCTCGTGGCCCATGGCGTGGATCACGGCGACGGCGTCGCGGGCCTGCTGGGCCATGTCCATGTCCCGGGTGAGGTCGCCGGTGCTGCGGGAGTTGCACCGCCGGTCATAGCTGACCACCGTGTACTCCCCGGCGAGCAGGGCGGCCAGGCCCCGGTGGCGGGCGGCATCGCCGCCACCGCCGGAGATCAGCAGCAGCAGCGGGCCGCTGCCCTGGTAGTCGTAAACGATCTGCGCACCCTCGGTGTGAACGCTCTCTGTGGTGACCATGACTCTCCTTAAGATGCTGGGCGCATCTAATTGCGTTCGAGTACGCTAACACGCGTAAGATGCGAAGCGCATCCTAAGGAGTGATCCATTGACGGCCACACGGCGGCGGGGAGAACGGCTGGAGCACGCCATCTTGGACGCGACGTGGCAGATACTGACCGAGGTCGGCTATGCCAGGCTGACCTTCGAAGCGGTCGCCGCGCTGGCCGGCACCAGCCGCCCGGTGCTCAGCCGCAGATGGCCCACCCGGGCCGAGCTCGCGCTCGCGGCCATGGACCACGCCGCCCCGCCCGGCGCCGAGGCGCCGGACACCGGCAGCCTGCGCTCGGACCTGGTCGAGCTGCTGCGCCAGACGGTGAACGGGTTCGGCACCGTACGCGGCGAGGTGCTGGCAGGATTGGCCGCGGAAACGGCCCGCGACCCGGACGCCAGCGCCGCCCTGCACGCCTGGATCGCGCGCTCCACCCGCGAGGACATGACGGCGGCCGTCCTCGCCAGAGCAGCGGACCGGCACGAGATCCGCGCGGTGAAACCTCCACCACGGGTGCTCCGGCTCCCCTTCGACCTGATCCGCAATGAGGTGGTGCTCCACGGCCACCCACCCGCCGACGACGCGATCGCCTCCATCGTCGACGACATCCTGCTGCCCCTCCTCCGCCAGCTCACCACCTCCTGAGGCCAAGCGCCGCCTGCGGTCGGGAACGTGCGCCCGCCGACCAAGTTGGGCTGGGCGGTGCGGTGGGGCACGGTCCGGATGCTGGTGACGTTTCTGGCGAACACTGCGCTGAAAGTGCCGGCCGAGGTGGTCGAGTTCGCCGCCGAGCAGGTGGAGGTCGATCCGTTCGTCGGACGAACTGTTCGCGGAGACCGTGGCGGACCGGGCGGACGACCCCCCGGCTCGTGCGACTGCGGCTGCGGCTGCGGCTGCGGCTCGCCTCCGATGGTGCGGCATGAGCGGTGACGTGGTGCAGTACATCAGCCTGTTCCTGCTCGGCGTTCTCCCGGGTGAGAAGCTGATCGTCCGCTACGACATCCATCCCGCACTGTCAGTGGCTACTGGCCGTTCCGACCCAGGGCCCTTCTCGGTTGCTCGGGCGAAATCAGTTGGCGGGCTTGCCGAACCAGCGGGAGAGGTGATCGTCCAGGTCCTGCTGATCGTCGCCGATCCAGGCGACGTGGCCGTCGGGGCGTAGCAGGACGCACGGAACATCCAGTACCGCAGTGGGATCCGCGAGGTGATCGACCCGGTCTGACCAGCCGCCCACGGTCAGGCGTTCGGTGCGGTCCAGCAGCAGGCCGCGGCCGCGATGCAGCAGACCGTAGAGGTGGCCCTGTTTCACCTCGATGTCGCGCAGGCGGCGGCCGAGCAGGTCGGGGCCTTCGCCGAAGTCGTAGCGGATGCCGATCGCGGTGATCTTCTCGATCAGAAGGCGGTTCACCTCGTCGAAGTCCATCAGTTCGGCGAGCAGCCTGCGCACGGCCCGCGGGCCCGGTTCGGTGGACAGCAGTTCCATCTGGGCGCGGGTGTTGTCCAGCACGTCCTCGGCGACCGGATGACGTTCGGCGTGGTAGGTGTCCAGCAGTGTTTCCGGCGCCCAGCCGCGGATCTGTGCGGCCAGTTTCCAGCCGAGGTTGAATGCGTCCTGAACGCCCAGGTTCAGGCCCTGCCCGCCGATGGGTGGATGGATGTGTGCCGCATCGCCGGCCAGCAGCACCCGCCCGACGCGATAACGTTCGGCCAGCCGGGTGGCATCCCCGAAGCGGGACAACCAGCGCGGGGAGTGCACGCCGAAATCGGTTCCGGCGATGGTGCGCAGCTGTTGTTGGAAATCCTCGAGGGTGGGTGGTTCCGCGCGGCCGCTGACGCCCGCGGCGGGGACTACGACGCTGTAAACTCCTTCGCCGAAGGGCCGGATCCAGAATGGCCGATGGGTCTCGTGGATTCCGGTCACCTTCGCGGTGATCTCCTCCTGCGGTACACCCACTTCCATCTCGCCCATCAGCGTCTCGGTCCGCGAGGGCTCGCCGGGGAAGCCGACGCCGAGCAGTTTGCGCACCGTACTGCGCCCGCCGTCACAGCCGATGAGATAGCGCGCACGCAGCTGTTCTCCGTCGGCCAGCTCGACGGTCACACCCTCGTCGTCCTGCTCGACACCGGCCACCGCACAACCGCGCCGGACCTGCGCACCCAGTTCGACCGCATGCTCTTCGAGCAGGCGCTCGATGACCGGCTGCGGGATGCCCAGCAGATAGGCGTGCGCGGAATCCAAGCCCCTGGGCGCGGGTTTGTTGATGGCGGCGAAGAAGCCGCCGGCCGGACGCCGTCTTCCATGCTGGAGAATGCGATCCAGCAGTCCGCGCATTGCCATCAGCTCGAGACTGCGAATATGCAGACCGACTATGCGAACGAACGACTTGGGCTCGGTTTCCTTCTCCAGAACGAGTACACGCACGTCGTGCAGCCTCAGTTCGGCGGCCAGCATCGCGCCGGTCGGCCCGCACCCGGCAATGATCACGTCGAACATGAGGGGCGCGCGATCGGCGTCGGAGCCCGGCGACCGGAGTCCGGAGACATCGCCCACGGTGAAGTCGCGCTCGACCGTATCGTTCGACGACGGCTCGGCGGGGAACTGCGGAGAGTGCATAGGTGTTGCCTTTCAGGAGTGCCTTGTTGGCGAGGCGCTCCCGGCGACACCTACGTCAATCGCCGGCCGTGACGGCAAGGGGGAGCACCCACATCGATACAGCGTTCATGGGTCTCACCTCCTGGGGCGGTGTCACGGTCAACCGCAAGCTACAAGTTCGAGCATCATCCCGTCCAATCCTTTTCCAGCCACGTGATCACGACTCCAGACGGGCCAGTGCGGTTGCCGGGCGAATCCGGCGTGGCGGCAGGCTGGTCCCGGTCACGGTCGACGGTCTGGCGACCGTGATCTACGCAGCGCTACTCGGCGCTGGGGACACGTTCGGAGAAGACCCCCGACTGAGGTGGCCGGAAAATCAGTCGCCTCCGCGTACGGCCTGCGGCAGCATGGTCACGGTCGGTTGTCGGGGTTCGGGAGGGGCGGATGGCTGTGCTCGGATCACTTCAGGGCACCGAAGGCACTTCATCCGTACGAAAGTCGGCGGTCCTGCTCGCGCTGCGTCACTACTCCGGTGAGCTGGTGCGCCAACGGCGCGTCGCGGTGCCCGCACTGGCGATGCCCGCGCTCGGGAACATCTGCCTGTTCTACCTGGCGCCGCTGGCGGTGGCCGGCATCGTGGGGCATCTGTCCGCGGGCGGCGACGGCTCCGTCGGCGCGCTCCTGCCGTATGTGCTCAGCTTCGCCGGGTGGCTGCTGGCCGGTGAGGTGCTGTGGCGGATCGGGCTGCATTTCCTGAATCGTACGGACGCCCGTGGCATCGAGCACCTCGGTGTGGTGGGCATGGACGAGTTACTGACCAAGGACACCGCGTTCTTCCACAACAACTTCGCCGGGTCGCTGACCAAACGGGTGCTGGGGTTCTCCTCCAGATTTGAGGACTTCGTCGACACGTTGACCTTCTCCATCATGGCCAAGGTGGTGCCGATCGCCTTCGCCTCGGTGGTGCTGTGGACTTATCACCCGCTGCTGGTCTTCGTTCTGGTGGGCCTCATCATCGTCACGGGCTGCGTTGTCGCGCCGCTCATCCGCCGCCGCCAGGCGCTGGTGGACAAGCGTGAGGCCGCCAAGGTGCGGGTCTCGGGCCACGTCTCCGACGTCCTGGCGAACATGGACACCGTACGCGCGTTCGCCGCCGAGGACCGCGAGGCCGCCGAGCACCGTGTCAGGGTCGCCGAGCTGCGGAAACTGTCGCTGCGTTCCTGGGACTACGGCAACCTGCGGGTGGACACCGTGGTCGCCCCCATCTCGATCCTCACCAGCGCCCTCGGCCTGCTGCTGGCCGTCGCGCTCCGGGGCGGTCTGGGCGTGGAGGCCATCGTGGTGACGTTCACCTATTACTCGAACACGATCAGCGTCATGTTCGAGTTCAATCAAATTTACCGGCGCATCGAGAGCGTGCTCACCGAAGCCGCCCAGTTCACCGAGCTGCTGCTCGTACCGTCGAGTGTGGTCGATCCGGCCGACCCGCAGCCGCCGCGCCAGGCTGACGCGAGCATCCGCTTCGACCGGGTGAAGTTCGCCCACGCCGGCGGTCCGCTCCTGTTCGAGCGCCTGGACCTGGACATCCCCAGCGGCACCAAGATCGGACTGGTCGGCCAGTCCGGCGGCGGCAAGACCACGCTCACCCGGCTGTTGCTGCGCCTCATGGACGTCGACGGTGGCCGGATTCTGATCGGCGGCCAGGACATCGCCCGCATGCGGCAGGCCGACCTGCGCGGTCTCATCGCGTACGTGCCCCAGGAGCCGGCCATGTTCCACCGGTCGGTGCGGGACAACATCGCCTTCGCCCGGCCGGGTGCCACCGACGCGGAGATCATGCGGGCCGCGCGGGCGGCGCACGTCACGGAGTTCGTCGAGTCGCTGCCGAAGGGATTCGACACCCTGGTCGGTGAGCGGGGCGTCAAGCTGTCCGGCGGCCAGCGGCAACGGGTCGCCCTCGCCCGCGCCATTCTGCGCGACGCCCCGATCCTGCTGCTGGATGAGGCGACCAGCGCCCTGGACTCGGAAAGCGAGATCCTCGTCCAGGAAGCGTTGTGGGAGCTGATGCAGGAGCGCACCGCGCTGGTGGTCGCGCACCGCCTGAGCACCGTCGTCCGCATGGACCGGCTCGTCGTCCTGAACCGGGGCGAGATCGTGGAGCAGGGCACCCACGGCGAGCTGCTCGAGTCCGATGGCCCCTACGCCCGGCTCTGGCGTCACCAGTCCGGCGGCTTCCTGGTGGAGGACGACACTCCGGACGCGCTCCGCCGATGAAGGGGCCTCCAGCAGTTTCAGCAGAGCCGCAGTTGGAGTGTGAGAACTGTTGTCGAGCCACACCCGGCCGCTTCGAACGGTTGTGGCTCACCCTCCCTCGAACCCCCATCGGGGCCGAGGGAGGGGCCGCACCAGGGGTGCGCTCAGCGGGTGGAGCGGGTCTGAGGCATCAGATCCAGGCGTCGAAGCGACCAGCAGACGATGCTCACGCGGTGCCCGCGTTGTAGGTCCACTTCTGGTTGCTGCCGCCCCAGCAGGTGTACAACTGCAGCCCCGTGCCGTTGCCGGTGCCGCCGCCGACGGCGTCAAGGCACAGCCCGGACTGTACGCCCACGATCGTGCCGTCGGAGTTGACGCGCCACTTCTGGTTGTCGCCACCCCAGCAGGAGTAGATCTGGATCTTGGCGCCGTTGCCTGTGCCCCCGGCGTCCAGGCACTTGTCGCCGTACTTCAGCTCACCGGCCGTGCTCTGCGTCCACTGCTGGTTGCTCTGACCGTTGCAGTCCCACAGTTGCACCGCGGTGCCGTCGGTGGTGCTGGAGTTGGGCACGTCCACGCAGCGGCCGGAGGCCGTGTTCTTGATCTGCCCCGCGTCGCCCCCGCCGGGCGGCGGCGTCGTGCTGCCGCCGTTGAGCGCGTTGAGCACCGCGGTGTAGGCGGCCTTCTTGTTGCCGTTGCCGTCGAAGAGCAGCGGGGTGGCGTTCGCGCCCAGCCAGGAGTCGCTGTCGCGGACGCCCCATGTCG
>NZ_JBFAIF010000021.1:0-161318 GCF_040654555.1 Nonomuraea sp. NPDC050680
GGCCTCAGAGACCCGGTGCTCAACATCTCCACGGGCCGCTCGCTGCGTGACAGGTTCGTCAGGAACAACGGCTGCACTCCCCAGAACCCGCCGGAGCCGGCGCAGGGCAGCCTGACCCACATCGTCACCTACTATTCGGGCTGCCGGGCCGGGTACCCGGTCGCATGGGCGGCGTTCGACGCCGGCCACACCCCCAATCCGGTGGATGGAAAGCCGGGCGACTACGAACCCGGCGAGAACTCCTGGACCAGGCCAGTGGTGTGGAACTTCTTCGCGCAGTTCGGAAGCAGCGACCCGAATCCGACGCCGACCCCTACGGTCACCCCTACGGGTAATCCGCCGGCGACGAGCGCGCTGAAGGGTGTGGGGTCGGGACGGTGCCTGGACGTCAGCGGCGCCTCGCAGACCAACGGCGCACAAGCGCAGATCTGGGACTGCAACGGCCAGTCCAACCAGCAGTGGACCGCCACCAGCGCCGGTGAGCTGCGGGTGTACGGCGGCAAGTGCCTGGACGTCAACGGCGCCGGCACCGCCGACGGCACCGCCGTGATCATCTGGGACTGCAACGGCCAGAACAACCAGAAGTGGCGCCTCAACGGCGACGGCACCATCACCGCCGTCGGCGCCGGTAAATGCCTGGACGTCAGCGCCTCGGGCACCGCCAACGGCACCAAAGTCCAGATCTGGACCTGCCACGGCGGCACCAACCAGAAGTGGACCCAATCATGATCGTGTGATGGGCACGAGACGCCACGTACGACACGGTTCGACGACGGATCGGGACGTGAATCCGCAGCCTTCCTCATTCCTGTTAACATCTCCTTGGAGGCTCAGCGATGGCTGAACATTCCTTATCTCCCTCCGGATCCCGGCGGCCACTCCGGGGCGTCCCGCGGGTCCTGGTCGTCGGTGCTCTCGGCGTACTCAGCCTGGTGACGGCGGTGGCCGCGTCCATTCCCGCCGACGCCGCCGCCGCCACCCTCGGGGCCGCCGCAGCTCAGAGCGGCCGGTACTTCGGCGCCGCGATCGCCGCCGGGCACCTGAACGACTCGACGTACGTGGCAACCTGGGACCGGGAGTTCAACGCGGTCACCCCGGAGAACGAGATGAAGTGGGACGCCACCGAGCCCTCCCGCGGCTCGTTCACCTTCGGGTCGGCCGACCAGATCGTCAGCCACGCCCAGGGCAAGGGCATGCGCATTCGCGGGCACACGCTGGTGTGGCACAACCAGCTGCCGGGCTGGGTGCAGGGGCTGTCGTCCGCGAACGACGTGCGCACCGCGATGGTCAACCACATCAACGGGGTGATGGGCCACTACAAGGGCAAGATCTACGCCTGGGACGTGGTCAACGAGGCCTTCGCCGACGGCGGCGCGGTCGGCACGCTGCGCAGCTCGGTCTTCCAGCAGCGGCTCGGCAACGGCTTCATCGAGGAGGCCTTCCGCGCCGCGCGGGCGGCCGACCCGGACGCCAAGCTCTGCTACAACGACTACAACATCGACGACGCCAACGCCGCCAAGACCCGCGGCGTCTACAACATGGTCATGGACTTCAAGGCCCGCGGCGTGCCGATCGACTGCGTGGGCCTGCAGTCGCACTTCGGGGCGGTGCCGTCGAACTACCAGCAGAACATCGCGCAGTTCGCCGCCCTCGGGGTGGACGTGCAGATCACCGAGCTGGACATCGGCGGCTCCGGATCGGTCCAGGCCGACGCCTACCGGCGGGTCACGCAGGCGTGCATGGCGGTGCCTCGCTGCACGGGCGCCACCGTGTGGGGCGTCACCGACAAGTACTCTTGGCGCTCCGGTGACACCCCGCTGCTGTTCGACGGCAACTTCTCCAAGAAGCCGGCCTACGACGCGGTCCTGAGCGTGCTCAACGGCGGGACCTCTGACCCGCCGCCCTCGGGAAGCACGAGTGCGCTGAAGGGTGTGGGGTCGGGGCGGTGCCTGGACGTCAGCGGCGCCTCGCAGACCAACGGCGCGCAGACGCAGATCTGGGACTGCAACGGCCAGTCCAACCAGCAGTGGACCGCCACCAGCGCCGGTGAACTGCGGACGTCCGGCGGCAAGTGCCTGGACGTCAACGGCGCCGGCACCGCCGACGGCACCGCCGTGATCATCTGGGACTGCAACGGCCAGAACAACCAGAAGTGGCGCCTCAACGCCGACGGCACCATCACGGCGGTCGGGGCGAACAAGTGCCTGGACGTGTCCGGTGCCGGCACCGCCAACGGCACCAAGGCGCAGATCTGGACGTGCAACGGCCAGAACAACCAGAAGTGGACCCGCGTCTGACCCACTCGGCAGCCCTCGCCGGGCGACCGGCCCGCCCGGTGAGGCTTCCGCAGGGCTACCGCGCGGGCGGCTGATCGCCGGGCCGGCCGGCTCCGCATCGTCACGTTACCGAACACGAATACCGACGCAAGGAGGATCGGGCGATGACGCGACTGATCACGTTGTTCACCGGCCGGTGGGCGGACCTGCCGTTCGAGGAGGTGTACCGCCTCTCCGGCCATCTCGCCGGCCAGGCGGTCCGCGACCACTCCATCGACGACAGGCACGAGGCGATCCTGCCCGCCAGGATCTGGGGCGATCCCCGGCAGCCGACCCCTGGGAGCCTCACGTGACAACGGGAGTATGGCTGGTCGGGGGCCGCGGCTCGGTCGCGGTGACCGGCGTCGTGGGGGCGCTGGCGATCCGGGCCGGGCTGGCCGAGCCGATCGGCTGTGTCACCGAACTGCCCCAGCTCGCCGGAGCGCCCCTGCCCGCTCTGGCCGAGCTGGCCTTCGGCGGCCATGACGTCGCCTCAGTGTCGCTGGTGAAGAAGGCGCAGGAGCTGGCCGACGCGGGTGTGCTCCCGGCCGGACCAGTGCGGGCGCTGGAGGAGGAGCTGGCAGCGGTCGAGCGGGAGGTACGGCCGCTGCCCTCGGCGCGCGACCAGGCCGAGGCGGCGGCGCTGATGGCGGCCGACCTGGTGGCCTTCCGTGAGCGTCACCGTCTGCGGCGGGTCGTCGTCATCAACGTCGCGACGACCGAACCGGCGCCCGCGCCGCACCCCGCGCACGCCGACCTGGACGCGCTGGAGGAGGCGCTGCGAGAGCCGCTCCACGCGGCCTGGCAGGAGCCGCGGCCGGGCGGCGGCCGGGCGGTGCTGCCGCCCAGCTCGCTGGTCGCCTACGCCGCGTTCCGCGCGGGCTGCCCGTACGTCGACTTCACCCCCTCCACCGGCGCCCGGCTGCCCGCGCTCCACCAGCTGGCGGTGCGGCAGGGCGTGCCCTACGGCGGGCACGACGGCAAGACCGGAGAGACACTGGTGAAGTCGGTGCTGGCACCCATGTTCGCCATGCGCAACCTGCGGGTGCGGACCTGGTCGGGAACCAACCTGCTCGGCGGCGGTGACGGCGCCAACCTGGCGCAGCCGGGCCCGAACGCCGCCAAGGCCGCCAGCAAGGGCAAGGTGCTGCGCGAGACGCTCGGCTATGTTCCCCAGGGCGAGATCCACATCGACTACCTGGAGGATGCCGGCGACTTCAAGACGGCCTGGGATCTGGTGACGTTCGAGGGCTTCCTGGGGCGACGCATGCGTATGGACTTCACCTGGCACGGATGCGACTCGGCGCTGGCCGCACCACTCGTGCTCGACCTGGCCCGGCTGGCCGCCGCCGCACATGAGCGCGGCCGCTCCGGCGCCCTGACCGAGCTGGCCTTCTTCTTCAAGGACCCGCTCGAACCAGCCCCCCACGCCCTGGCCGACCAGTGGCGCCTGCTGTGCGACTTCGCCGACGGCCTGCGCACCGGACCCGGGCCGGTCGCCGGTGGGCCACGGTGAGCGCCGTGATCCGTCAGGCCGGGCGAGCCCTGCGATCAAAGCGCTCGGCGGTACGGGATCTCGTCGAGCTGGTGCGGATGCCGGCGGCGCTGTCGGTGCCCGGCGATGTGATCGCCGGTGCCGCGGCAGCCGGCGTGCTCGACCGCCGTACGGCCGGGCTGGCCTGCGCGTCGGTCTGCCTGTACTGGGCGGGCATGGCCGCCAACGACTGGGCCGACCGCCACGTGGACGCCCTCGAACGCCCGGGGCGCCCGATCCCGTCCGGCCGCGTCTCCCCCGGCGCGGCGCTGGCCGTCGCCGCCGGGCTCACCGCCGGGGGCGTGTCGGCGGCGGCTCTGATCGCGGGGCCGCGAGCGGGTGCGCTCGCGATGGTGCTGGCGGCGGCGGTGTGGGTCTACGACATCACGGCCAAGAACACCGCGGCCGGTCCGGCGGCGATGGCCCTGTGCCGGGTGCTCGACGTGCTGCTCGGCGCCGCCCCGCGCGAGCGGGCGGCCGGAGCGCTTCCCACGGCCCTGTCCGCCGCTCTGCCCGCCGCCCTGACGGTGGGCGCCCACACCTACCTGCTCACCCTGCTGTCCCGGCGCGAGGTGTCGGGCGCCGGCCCGCACCTGCCTGCCGGGACGCTGGCCGCCACCCTCGCCCTGGCCGCGACCGTCTGCCGTCGCCAGGGGTGGACGCAGAACACGCTCGCCGCCTGGTACGCCGCGCACTTCGGCCTCGCCCAGGCCCGCGCCGCCGCCGACCCCTCCGCGCCCAGCATCGGGGCGGCCGTCGGCAGCGGGATAACCGCGCTGCCCGCGCTGCAGGGCGCGCTGATCGCACACGCCGGCGCGCGGGGCGCCGGTCTGGCCGTGGCCGCGGCCGCGCCGGTGGGCAGGATCCTCGCCACGAAGGTTTCACCGACATGACCGGCACACGCACCAGCGGCACAGTCGCCCCGAGCGCCGCCACCGGGACGGCTGGTGCGACCGCGCCGCGAAAGCTGCGGTTCGGGTATGGCACCAACGGGTTCGCCGACCACCGGCTCGAGGACGCGCTGGACGTCATCGCCGCGCTCGGGTACGACGGGGTGGCCCTGACCCTCGACCACGACCACCTGGATCCCTACGCGCCCGGACTGGCCCGGCGGGTCGCGGCCGTGGCGGCCCGGCTGCGCGATCTGGAACTCGGGGTGGTCGTCGAGACCGGAGCCCGCTACCTGCTCGACCCCTGGCACAAGCACGCCCCGACGCTGCTGCACGACGACGACCACCTGCGGCTGGACTTCCTGCGACGGGCCGCCGCCATCGCCGCCGACCTCGGCGCCGAAGCCCTCTCGCTGTGGGCCGGGGTACGGCCCGCCTCCGTCCCGGATCACCTGGCCTGGGAGCGGCTCGTGGACGGCTGCGCGCACCTGCTGGACGCGGCGACGGTGCCGCTCGGCTTCGAGCCGGAACCCGGGATGCTGGTGGCGACCATCGCGGACTGGCGAGAGCTGCGCGACGCTCTCGGCCGCCCCGGGGGGTTCGGGCTCACCCTCGACATCGGGCACTGCCGCTGCCTGGAACCGGACCCCGTGCCCGACTGCGTGGAGTCCGTCGCCGAGCACCTGGTGAACGTGCAGATCGACGACATGCGCCGGGGTGTGCACGAGCACCTGGAGTTCGGCACGGGCGAGATCGACTTCCCCCCTGTCCTGGCCACCCTCGCCGCCTGCGGCTACACCGGGCTGGTGGCGGTCGAACTGCCTCGGCACTCGCACGCGGCGCCTGACGTCGCCGCCCGCTCGATCGCGTTCCTCCGTTCCGCGGAACGCGCCGCTGTAGAAGGGAGCCGGTGATGGACGCTCAGGAACTGCTGGCCGTCCTCGATCAGGACTGGGTCATGGAGGCGTGCGCGGAGGTGAGGCGGCGGCCGGAGGCGGTCGGGCGGCGGTTCACCTCCGCCGGGCGCCACGTGGGCCGTGCGCCGCTGGCCGGGGCGCCGGGCTGGCGGGCCGACGAGGCGGCCCGGGCGTCGCTGCTGGCCGCGCTGCCCCCGGAGGATCTCTCAGCACGGCTCTTCGTCCTGTACGCCGAGGGAACCACCGAGGAGAAGCTGGCCGTGCTCAAGGCGCTGCCGCTGCTGCCGGTCGGGGCGGAGGTCGTTCCGCTGCTGGAGGACGCGATCCGCACCAACGACGCCCGGCTCCTGACCGCCGCGCTCGGCCCGGCCGCCCGGCACCTGGACCAGGCCACCTGGCGGCAGGCTGTGCTGAAGTGCGTGTTCACCGGCGTGCCGCTCGACGGCGTGGACGATCTCGGCGAGCGGGCCGACGCGGAACTGGCCGCCATGTTCGCCGGGTTCGCCGCCGAACGCGCCGCTGCCGGCCGTACCATGCCCGCCGACGCCGCCGCCCTTCTCGACCGCCTGGCAACAGGACACCTGCACCGGCAGGGGGAGGTCTGATGCGCATCTTCGACCCGCACATCCACATGACATCGCGCACCACCGACGACTACCGGAGGATGGCGGCGGCGGGCGTCCGCGCCGTCGTCGAGCCTGCCTTCTGGCTGGGTCAGCCGCGCACCCATCCCGGCTCGTTCGTCGACTACTTCGACTCCTTGCTCGGCTGGGAGCCGTACCGGGCCGGATCGTTCGGCATCCGCCACCACGCCGCGATCGCGCTGAACCCCAAGGAGGCCAACGATCCCCGCTGCCGGCCGGTGCTCGGCCTGCTCCCCCGTTACCTGGACAAAGACGGCGTGGTCGCGGTCGGCGAGATCGGCTACGACTCGATGACGCCCGAAGAAGACGACGCGTTCGCCCAGCAACTTGCCCTCGCCGTCGAGCACGGCCTGCCGGCCCTGGTGCACACCCCGCACCGGGCCAAGGCCCAGGGCACCCGGCGAACCCTGGACGTGGTGGCCGCCTCCGGCATCCCGCCGGGCCGGGTCCTCGTCGACCACCTCAACGAGCTCACCGTCGGCCCGGTGTGGGAGTCCGGCTGCTGGATGGGGTTCTCCCTCTACCCTGAGACCAAGATGTCGCCGCCCCGGATGGTCGAGATCCTGCGCCGGCACGGGCTGGAGCGGATGCTGGTCAACTCCGCGGCCGACTGGGGCAACTCCGACCCGCTGCTCACAGTGGAGACCGCGCGAGCCATGTTGGCGGCGGGCTTCGACGAGGACGACGTCGACAAGGTGATGTGGCGCAACCCCGTGGAGTTCTTCGGCCAGTCCGGCCGGCTCGACCTGTCCGAGGCCGACCAGGCGGAGCCGGCGTTCCAGGGCAACTCGATCCTGCGCGGAGGAAGCTGATGCGGCTGCGCGACTCGGCCGGGCGCGTCCTGCATCTCGGCTACTGCACCAACGTCCACCCCGCCGAAGACCTCCCCGGCATCGTCGCGCAACTGGACGAGTTCGCCGTGCCCGTCCGCGAACGGCTGGACGCGCCCGTGCTCGGGCTGGGCCTGTGGCTGGCCGCGCCCATGGCGGCCGGGCTCGCCGCCGACCCCGCGGGTCGCCGGCGGCTGCGCCGCGAGCTGGACGCCCGGGGCCTGGAGGTCGTGACGCTCAACGGCTTCCCCTACCGGTCGTTCCAGGACCCGGTCGTCAAGCACGCCGTCTACCAGCCTGATTGGACCACCCGGGAGCGGCTGTCGTACACGCTCGACCTGGCCCTCGTTCTGGCCGACCTGCTGCCCGACGACGCCGTACGCGGCTCGATCTCGACACTGCCGCTGGCTTGGCGCGTGCCCTGGAACGCCGGCATGGCCGAGCGGGCCGCCCGGAGGCTCGACGAGCTGGCCAAGCGGCTGGCCGGAATCGAGGCGGCGACGGGCCGCGTCATCAGGGTGGGCTTCGAGCCGGAGCCTGGCTGCGTCGTCGAGACGATGGCCCAGGCCGCGGCCCACTTCGCCGGAGTGGACACCGACCGGCTCGGGATCTGCCTCGACCTGGCCCACCTGGCGTGTGCCTGGGAACGGCCGGCCGACGCCCTCCGCACGCTACGGGAGGCGGGCCTGCCGCTGGTGAAGGTCCAGCTGTCGGCCGCCCTGGAGACCGCCGAGCCCGCGGCGCTGCGGGAGTACGCCGAGCCGCGCTTCCTGCACCAGACCCGCAACCCCGACGGCGGGGCCGCCGACGACCTCGGCCAAGCGCTGGCGGCCGACCTCCCGGCGCCTTGGCGGGTGCACTACCACGTGCCCCTGCACCTGCGGCCCGAGCCGCCGCTGTCGGCCACGACGGACCTCCTCCGCGAGGCCCTGGCCGAGCTGGTCACCCACGGAGCGTGCGACCACTACGACGTGGAAACCTACACCTGGAACGTGCTGCCGCCGGCGCACCGTCCCCGCACCTCGCAGGAGCTCGCGGCGGGGATAGCCGCCGAACTGTCCTTCGCCCGCGACCAACTCCACCGTCTGGGAGCCCGGTCATGACCTCACCACGGGGAAGCGCGCGCAGGACCTCGCACCTCGTCCTCGACGTGGTCGGGCTCACCCCCCGCCTGCTGGCCCACATGCCCCGCCTGCGGGCCGTGGCCGACATGGGCTTCCAGGCCCGGCTCGACACCGTCCTGCCGGCCGTCACCTGCCCCGTCCAGTCGACGTTCCTGACCGGACTGCCTCCCTCCGCGCACGGCATCGTAGGCAATGGCTGGTACTTCCGCGAACTGGGCGAGGTGCTGCTGTGGCGTCAGCACAACGCCCTCGTCCAGGGCGAGAAACTGTGGCAGACCGCCCGCCGGCACAAGCCCGGCTTCACCGTGGCCAACATCTGCTGGTGGTATGCCATGGGTGCCGACGTCGACTGGACCGTCACCCCGCGGCCGATCTACCACGCCGACGGCCGCAAGGAACCCGACTGCTACACCCATCCGCCGCGACTTCACGACGAGCTGACCGCGCGCCTCGGCCCCTTCCCGCTGTTCTCCTACTGGGGGCCGGGGGCGGGCATCGCCTCCTCGGCCTGGATCTGCGCGGCCACCCGGCACATCATGACGACCCGCGACCCCGACCTGACCCTCGCCTACGTGCCGCACCTCGACTACGACCTTCAGCGGTACGGGCCCGCAGACCCCCGTACGGCCGCAGCGGCGGCCGAGCTGGACCGAGTGCTGGCGCCCCTGCTGGACACCGCCCTCGACCGGGGCGCGACGGTGACCGTGCTGTCGGAGTACGGCATTACCGATGTGTCCCGGCCGGTCGACGTCAACCGGCTGCTGCGCGCGGAGGGACTGCTCCATGTCCACACGCAGGCCGGCATGGAGTATCTGGACCCGTGGACCTCCCGCGCCTTCGCCGTGGCCGATCACCAGGTGGCCCACGTCTACGTACGGGACCCGGCGGACGTGCCGGCCGTGGCGAAGCTCTGCGCCGCCCTGCCCGGCGTGGCGGAGGTGCTCGGCGAGGAGGGCAAGACGGCCCATGGCCTCGGTCACCCGCGCTCGGGCGAGCTGGTGCTGCTGGCCGATCCCCACGCCTGGTTCACCTATTACTACTGGCTCGACGACGCCTGGGCTCCGGACTTCGCCCGCCTGGTGGAGATCCACCGCAAGCCCGGCTACGATCCGGCCGAGCTGTTCTTCGACCCGGCCGACCCGGGACGGGCCAGGCGGCGGGCGGCCCTGGCCCTCCTCAGGAAGAAGACCGGCATGCGCTACCTCATGGACGTCGTCGGCCTCAGCGCCGGCGCGGACGCCGTCCGCGGCTCCCACGGTCTGCTCCCCCGCGATCCGGAGGACGGGCCCATGCTGTTGTGCTCCGACCGTTCCGCTGCCCGAGACCGCCTCGCGGCGACGGAGGTGAAGGACTTCCTCCTCGGCCGTACGCCGTAGGCTCTGGCCATCGCCGCAAGGACTCACTGGCATCGCGGCCATCGAGAGCGGGTCCCATCTGCTGAGAGAACCTCGTCTGCAAAGGCGTTCCAGATCTTTATTCGGGACGGATCCGCTCGGCCGGTCTACGCGCCAGTGGGCCAGTACTCATCCTTCAGCAACCGCTTGTAGAGCTTGCCCGTGGGGTGGCGCGGGAGCTCCGCGCGGAAGTCCACCGACTTGGGACACTTGTAGTGGGCCAGGCGCGCCCGGCAGTACTCGATCAGCTCCGCCTCCAGCCCCGGCCCCGCCTCGGCCATCGACGCCGGCTGCACCACGGCCTTGACCTGCTCGCCCATCTCCTCGTCCGGCACGCCGAAGACGGCCACGTCGGCGACCTTCGGGTGGAGGCACAGGATGTTCTCCGCCTCCTGCGGGTAGATGTTCACGCCGCCCGAGATGATCATGTACGAGCGGCGGTCCGTGAGGTAGAGGAAGCCGTCGGCGTCCAGGTAGCCGATGTCGCCGAGCGTGGTCCAGCCCCTCCCCTGGGGGTCCTGGACGGAGCGGGTCTTGTCCGGGTCGCCGTGGTATTCGAAGCGGGTGGAGCTCTCGAAGTAGATCGTGCCGTGTTCGCCGGCCGGCAGTTCGTCGCCGTCCTCGTCGCAGACGCGCACGGTGCCGAGCAGCGAGCGGCCGACGGTGCCCCGGTGCTCCAGCCAGTCCTGCGAGCCGGTGTAGAGGAAGCCGTTGCCCTCGGTGCCCGCGTAGTACTCGTGGATGATCGGGCCCCACCAGGCGATCATCTGCTCCTTGACGGGGACGGGGCAGGGGGCGGCGGCGTGGATGGCGCACTGCAGGGACGACAGGTCATACTTTTCCCGGATCTCGGCGGGCAGTTTGAGCATCTTGATGAACATGGTCGGGACGAGCTGCGAATGCGTCACCCCGTACGTCTCGACCAGTTCCAGATAGCGTTCGGGATCGAAGCGCTCCATCACCACGATCGTCGCGCCGAGCCGCTGGAAGCTCAGGCAGTAGCGCAGCGGCGCCGCGTGGTAGAGCGGCGCGGGCGACAGATAGACGCTGTCGGCCGTCGGCGCGAACAGGCCCTGGATGAGCTGGAGCAGCACGTTCGGCTCCGTCAGCGGCGTACGCGGCAGCGCGGGCTTGACGCCCTTGGGCCTGCCCGTGGTGCCGGAGGAGTAGAGCATGTCGGAGCCCTGGCACTCGTCGGCGATCGGCGTGGCCGGCTGACCCGCCACCGCCTCCTCGTAGGAGTCGTAGCCCTCGGCGGCGCCGTCCAGCATGAGGCGCAGCTCGACGCCGGGCGTCACGGCGGTGATCGAGATGGCGACCTCCGCCAGGCTCGCGTCCGAGATGAACACCCGGGCGCCGCAGTTGTTCACGATGTAGGCGAGCTCGTCGGTGCCCAGCCGGGAGCTGATCGCCGTGTAGTACAGGCCCGACCGCTGCGCCGCCCAGGCGATGGCCAGGAAGAGCGGATGGTTGGGGAGCATGAAGGCGACGTGGTCACCCGGCCGCAGCCCGGCGGCGCGGAACAGGTGGGCCAGCCGGTTCGACTCCTCGTCCAGCTGCCGGTAGGTGACGACCTGGCCGGAGCCGGCCATGATCACAGCGGGCTTGTCGGGGGTGACGGCTGCGATGGCTCCCGGGTACATGACCGAACACTATTCGGGAACGTACGCGCAATGCCAGCGGTCCCGGAAGCGACATCAAAAGCCCGCGGACGCGGCGGAGCCGCGATCTCAGCGTCGAGATCGCGGCTCCGCGTGATCTTTCCGGATTTATCGGTTATTATCCGGCAGCGATCACGGCGCCGGCGTACTTCTGCTTGATGAAATCCTTGACCTTCGGGTCCTGAAGGAGCTTGCCCAAGGTCACGATATTCGCGTCCTTTTCATGCCCGGCAGCCACGACCAGCCCATTGGCGTACGGGTTTCCCTCGGCCTTCTCCAGCACCAGGGCTTGCGAAGCGGGCTTGAGGCCGGCCTCGATGGCGTAGTTGCCGTTGATGACCGCGGCGTCGACGTCGTCGAGAGAGCGGGGCAGCTGCGCGGCCTCCAGCGGCTTGAACACCAGCTTCTTCGGGTTGTCGGTCACGTCACGCTCGGTCGCCGCGGTGCCGGCGCCGTCCTTGAGCTTGACCACGCCGTTGTCGGCGAGCAGCTTGAGCGCGCGGCCCAGGTTCGTGGCGTCGTTGGGCACGGCCACGGTGCCACCCTGCGGCAGGGCGGCGAGCGCGGTCACCTTCTTGGAGTACAGCCCCAGCGGCTCCAGGTGCACCGGCGTGACGAAGCTCAGCTTGGTGCCCTTGGAGGCGTTGAAGTCGTCCAGGTAGGGCTTGTGCTGGAAGAAGTTCGCGTCCAGCTGGCCCTCACTGAGCTGTACGTTCGGCTGCACATAGTCCGTGAACTCCACGATGTCCAGCTTCAGACCAGCCGCGGGGGCCAGGTTCTGCTTGACGAAGTTCAGGATCTCCGCGTGCGGAACCGGGCTGGCGCCCACCCTCAGCACGGTGTCGGCGGACTCGGCGGTCTTGCCGGTGGCTCCCTGCGACGTTCCGCATGCGGCGAGCAACAAGGCCAGGGCAATAGCACCCACAATGTTCCGGAATTTCATTATTTTTCCTTACTTATGCGATAGCCGACGGGCGACCAGGTCGCCCAGGCTCTGAATCAGCTGCACCAGCACGACGAGCAGCACGACAGTGACGATCATGAGCAGGGTCTCGAACCGCTGGTACCCGTACCTGACGGCCAGGTCCCCCAGCCCGCCCCCGCCGATGGTCCCGGCCATGGCCGAGTAACCGATGAGCGCGACGACGGTGACGGTCACCGCGGCGACGAGGCCGGGTAGCGCCTCGGGCAGCAGCACCTTCCGTACGATCGTCGTACGACCGGCGCCCATGGCCTGGGCCGCCTGCACCACGTCGGCGCCCACCTCGCGCAGCGCCGTCTCCACCAGCCGGGCGAAGAACGGCACCGCCCCCACCGTGAGCGGCACGACCACGGCCGCGGTGCCGATGGTGGTGCCCACGACGAGCCGGGTGAAGGGGATGATGGCGATCATCAGCACGATGAACGGCAACGACCGCCCCACGTTCACCACGACGCCCAGCACCGACTTCAACGCCGGCGCCGGCCGCAGCCCCCCTCGATCGAACACCACGAGCGCCACTCCCAGCGGCAGCCCGAACAGCACGGTGAACAGGGTCGACCAGCCGACCATCTGCGCGGTCTGCCCGGCCGCCTCCCAGAGCAACGGCCCCATCTCATCCCAGGTCATACCGGCTCCTCCATGCTGTGCCGCACAAAAACAATGGTCACGACACCAGCACCCCCCGCGAGCGCAGGAAGGCCAGCGCGCCGTCCTCCTCGCCCCCCGAGAAGGACACCCGCAGGCGGCCGACGGCACCACCCGCGAGGTCCTCGATCGAGCCGCCCAGGATGTTCACGTCCACGTCGAACTTGCGCACCACCTCCGACACCACCGCCTGCCGCGGGTCGCCGGTGAAGGTGAGCGTGACCGAGCCCGCGGGCGCCGGTTCGGGCAGCGGGAAGATCTCGCGCGTCAGACGCGATCCCGGCGTCCTGATCAGATCGGCGATCGTGCCCGACTCCTCGACGCGGCCCTCCGACATGATGGCGACCGAGTCGCAGACGCTCTTGACGACGTTCATCTCGTGGGTGATCAGCAGGATCGTCAGGCCGAGCTCGGTGTTGAGCCGCTTGAGCAGAGCCAGGATCGACTGCGTGGTGGCCGGGTCGAGCGCCGAGGTGGCCTCGTCCGACAGCAGGACCGAGGGGTTGCCCGCGAGCGCTCTGGCGATGCCGACACGCTGCTTCTGCCCGCCTGAGAGTTGGTTCGGGCGGTCGCCACCCCGGCCGCCGAGGCCGACCAGGTCGAGGAGCTCGGCCACGCGGCGCTCCCGTTCGGCTCTGGGCACGCCCATGACCTCCAGCGGAAAGGCGATGTTTCCGGCGACGGTGCGCGAGGAGAGCAGCGCGAAGTGCTGGTGGATCATGCCGATGCGCTGCCTGGCGCGGTTGAGTTCGCCGCTGCGCAGCGCGGTCAGGTCCTGTCCGGCGACGGTGACGGTGCCCGCGGTGGGGCGTTCGAGCAGGTTGACGCAGCGCAGGAGGGTGCTCTTGCCCGCGCCGCTCTGGCCGAGCACGCCGTAGATCTCGCCTTCGCGTACGTGCAGGCTGACCCCGTCGAGAGCGACGGTGTTCCCGTACACCTTGCGCAGGCCGGACGCCTGAATCACGAAAAATCCCCACCACTAAGAGCGGCAGCACGCCGCTGGAATCGACATCACCATCGTTGGAGGGCCCGCAGGCGGGCGGTCTAACGGGTGCCGGGGTGGAAAGGCAGGTGACTCAGCCTGCGCAGCACGAAACTGGGAGTAAGCAGCATGGGTGACCTTCGAGGAGGGACGGCTGGTTAGCGGACCTGGCAGCCCATGGCGGACATTCGCCCCATACAGCAACATCCGACGCCGCTGCGGGCGCTCTGGTCTGTCACGTATGCCTCGTTCACGCCGTTGTTAACGGCCTGACCGCTTCCCGCTATTCCCTGCTCCTTCGGTGACTTGCGTCACGACGCTCCAGCCGTGCGCCGGGACGACGGACGGATCAGCCACGCCGTGCCGGGGCTCGGCCGGGTCGGCGTGGCCGATCGGGAAGTGGTGCGGCTGGTCACCGAGGTTCAGCAGCGTGACGATCTCCGTCCCGTCGCCACCGCCGTCGCGGGGCCGGGAGCGGAGGGCCACGGCCGTGTTGGTCAGGTGCTCGGCGGTGGTACGGGCTCTGACCAGCCACGGGTGGCGCCTGCGCAGGCCGATGAGCCGCTGGTGCAGCCGGTAGACCTCGATCCCGTCCGGGGCGAGGCCGCCGGGCTCCGCCGGGAACTCCGGCCTGATCGCGTCGTCACCACCCATCCGTTCCTCCTTCAACCCCTGGAACGCCTGCTCGTCCCCGTAATAGACGCTCGGCAGGCCGCCGACGGTGAAGAGCACGGCCAGGGCGTGGCCGAGGTGCAGGGGGTTCTCCAGCCGGGTGGCGAGCCTGGTGACGTCGTGGTTCCCGACGAAGGTGAGGGGGACGAAGGTGTCCAGCAACCCGTCGTGGCGGTCGAGGGCCCAGGCCAGCTCGAAGAGGTTCCGGTCGTTCAGTGAACTCCAGATGGCCTTCCACAGCTCGTACTGGGTGACGGAGTCGAGCCCCGACTCGGTGACATATCCGGCGTAGTCGCCATGGATCACCTCGCCGCCGAACCACGCCTCCGGGTGCCGCGCCCGCACCTCGGGCAGCACCTCCCGCCAGAACGACGCCGGCACGGCATAGGCCGCGTCGAGCCGCCAGCCCGCCGCGCCGCGATCGAGCCAGTGGTTCAGTACGGCGGCGACGTGGTCGCGCACGGCCGGTTCGGCGTGGTCGAGCGCGACGAGCCCCGGATGCCCCTCGAACACCTCGTAGCCGTCGGGTCCCTTCCTGAACCATCGCTCGTCCGCCTGGAACGACCGGCCGACGTGGTTGAACACGCCGTCGAGGATGATCCGGAGCCCGCGCCGCCGTGCCTGGGCGACGAGGGAGTCGAAGTCGGCGTCGTCACCGAGGCGGGGGTCGATCCTGAAGTGGTCGACAGTGTCGTACCCGTGGGTCTCGGCGGCGAAGATCGGCCCGAGCTGCAGCCCCGAACAGCCCAGCTCCACGACATAGTCCAGCCAAGCCTCCAGGTGGCGCAGCCGGTGCCGCACCTCTGCCTGGGCGGTGGCCGGCGCTCCGGTAAAGCCGAGCGGGTAGACCTGCCACCAGATCGCATGGTCAGTCCACGATGGCACGTACGCTCCTCTCTCGGCGTACTGTCCAGGGTAGATAGCCGATCCCCAGGGCCAGCACGCAGCCTGTGGCCGTGTCCGCCAGCCGGTACCCGATCGTGGCGGGGGCCACTCTTCCGCCGCCCTCCATGAGCAGCAGGACGAGCGGCGTCATGACGGTCGCGTACAGGGTGTACTGGCGATCCTTGAGCACCGGCCTGACCGCGGCCAGTCCCGAGACCAGCAGCACGAACAGCCACGACGGCGGCACCCACAGCAGCACGGCGGACCCGGCCAGCACTCCGGCGGCGGTGCCCGCTGCCCGCTCGATCGCGCGCCGCAGCGCGCCGTCCAGCCGCCGCCTGACCACGATCACGACGGTCACGGCGATCCAGGAGGCGTTCGGCTGCGGCCACACGACGCCGATGACCTCGGCCGCGGCCAGGCAGGTGGTCAGGCGGATGGGGTACTGCCAGCCGCGCACGGTCCCGAGCGTCCGCCACCAGCGCTTCAGAAGCGCTCTGCTCGTGGGCGCGTTCTCCTCCTGGGCTGGTCGTCGCGTTCGGGCGCCCAGAGTGGTGACCAGCGCCGTGACCAGCAGGCCCCAGATCGCCCCTTCGGCGAGCAGTACGGCGGCGGCGACGGGCGCGGCGTCCTGGGCCAGGCCGGTCGTGATGACCATGAAGACGATGAAGCGGGTGGTGTGCTCGGCCATGGGACGGCTCATCCCGCCCGCCACCGCCGCCACGGCCGCGACGAGCACGACGGTCACCGCCGTGATCCACCCATGCCCACCGGCGACGGCACCAACGAGTCCCGCCCCGGCGGCGGCCACCAGTGCGCACCCTCCGCGCACCACCGCCCGGCCTCCGCTCATGGAAACCCCGCTCACGGCGAGGGCGCCGATGGCGGCCAGAGCGCCAAGGGCGGGATATCCGGCGGCGACACCCCATGCGACCGGGCCGCCGAGCCCCAGCGCGGCAGCGAGCATGCGTCGCGTCTCGATCCCCACGTCGGCACCTCCCGACGCGGGAGCCTAGCATCATCTATACGCACTGCGTAGTAAATATCCTGTGAACACCAAGCACATGCGGACATTTAGTAAGTGCTAGCGTAATAATCATGGACGACGAGGAACTACGAGCCACGGCCGTGTCACTCCGCCGCGCAGCCGTCGGCCTGGCGCGGCGCCTGCGCGAGGAACGCCCAGCGCACGGCCTGGGCGCCCTGGCCCTCTCTCTGCTCGGCCACCTGCACCGGCGCGGCGCCATGACCGCCGGAGAGCTGGCCTCGGCCGAACACCTGCAACCGCAGTCCGTCACCCGCGTCCTCGCCACACTGGAGGAGCAGGGCCTGATCCGCCGCTCCCGCGACGAGGACGACCGCCGCCGGCACCACATCGTCCTGACCGAACGCGGCACCGCGATGCTCACCGAACAGGCCGGCACCACGGACGTGTGGCTGGCCCAGGCGATGGCACAGCGGCTCACCCCGGCGGAGTGCCGCATCCTGGCCGTGGCCGCCGACCTGCTCGACCAGCTGCACGCGGGCCCGCGACAGGAGTCTTAGCGGGCGTGCGGATCAGGGGCCTGGCCTCTGAGCCGGGCGTAGGCCGCGGGTGGCATGCCGACCGCGGCGGTGAAGTCGCGGGTCAGGTGCGCCTGGTCGGTGTAGCCGAGTTCGGTGGCCAGCGTGGCGAGATCGAGGCCCTGGTAGACCCGTTCCGCGGCCTCGTGCAGCCGGAAACGGCGGATCACCCACTTGGGGCCGATACCGACATAGTCCCGGAACAACCGCTGCAGCGAGCGCACCGACCGACCCGAGCTGGCGGCCAGCTCATCGACCCTGGTCATGGACACGTCGTCCGCCACCATCGCCACCAGCGCCGCGACCTCCTCGGCCAGCGGGTCCGGTTCCGGCCCCATACTCAGCAGGAACGTCTCGGTGAGCGCTATGGCGGCCAGGGGGTCGGGCTCTGCCAGGACCCGCTCGACCAAGCTCGCGCCCGCCGCGCCGTACATCTCGCCGATCTCCACGAAGCGGCCGGTCAGCTCGGAAACCGGCCCGCCGAGGAACGGCCGGAAGCCGCCGGGGCGAAAGCGGGTGCCGAGCACCCGGCCGCTGCCCCGCATCGTGTAGGAGAACCCGCCCTTGATCACGCCCGCGATCCGGTGGAAATCCTGGGTGATGGTCATGTTCACGGTGGGATGGGAGACGATGCGCTGTTCGTACGGCTCGGCGAGGTCGGTCCAGGTGACGACCCAGAAGTGCTCCACGTAAGCCGAAATTTCGGGCGATGGCGCCTGGCGGGTGAAATTGAAGGCGTTGAGTCCCGCGTACGGGTCGACCCAGCCGCGCTGTCGCGTTTCTACAAGCCGCGCCTGCGGTAGGCGGGGCACCATGGCTGCCATGGACGACATGATGCCGCTGATGAGGCGCGCCTCCGAACGCACCTCGGGGTTGGTGGGCGCGGTGCGACAGGAACAGCTCGGGTCACCGACACCATGCGCGAAGTTCGACATCAAAGAGCTGATCAACCATTTGGAGTGGGTCGCGGAGATGTTCGAGTCGCTGGCGCTCAAGGGGCCGCGCCTCGAGCAGGGACCTTACGCGGGCGACTTCCCCGAGCGAGCCGAGCGCACGCTCGCCGCCTGGTCGCGGCGCGAGGCATGGGAGGGGACCAGCCCCGACATGGGCCTGCCGATGACCGCGCTGGCCCACATGTACCTCATCGACCTGGTGGTGCACGGCTGGGACCTGGCCAGGGCCACCGGTCAGCAGTACGAGCCGGAGCCCGAGGCCGTCTCGCGGGCGGTGGAGTTCACCGACCGGATGGTGGAGATGGGCAGGCAGCGCGGCGTCTTCGGGCCGCCGGTGGCGGTGCCGGACGACGCCCCGGCCTTCGACCGCCTGCTCGGCCTCATCGGCCGGGATCCGGCCTGGACCCCGTGATCCGCGGTTGGCCGGGGCGGCGCCACGCTACGCGTTCGCGTCGGTCATCCGGCGGTAGGGGTCGCGCAGCGGGGTGACGCGTTCGGCGAAGTCGGCCTTGATCCTGGCCATGCGCGGCCCGGGGGCGTAGAAGCGGCCCTTGGTCTCGCCGTACGGCTGGAGCCAGCCCTTGGCGGCGAGGTCGCGCAGGTCGCGGGCGGCCTGGCCCTGACTGAGCCCTTCGTCGGCCTGGTAGCGGCTCCTGCGCAGGCGCCTGTTGACGAACACCTCATAGAGGGCGGAGACGGTCCGGCTGTTGAGGCCATCTGTGTCGATCTGCTCCTCCAGCAGCATCCAGATCTCCCCTGCCTCGCCGAGCCGCTGGAGGACCCGCTGGGCCTGCATGTGATGCGCCTTCAAGCAGAAGCGCACCCACGGCAACGTGCCCCCGTGAGGGCCCCATCGCCGCCCGCCGACCTGGCCGAGCACGTCGTAGTAGTCGATGGTGGTGCGCTGCTGGCCGAGCCACTCCTCGATGGAGGAGAACTCCGGCAGCGTGATCTGGTCCCGGCCCAGCACGAGCGTCTGCAGCGCACGGGACATCCGGCCGTTGCCGTCCCGCCAGGGGTGGATCTTGACCAGGTTGAAGTGGGCCATGGCCGCCCGGACATAGCTGGGGCATTCCTGGTCACCGTCATTGAGCCACGCGACCAACTCGTCCATCGCCCCCGGGACGAGGTCGGCGTCGGGGCCTTCGTAGACCACCTCGCCCGACTCGGAATCCCGGATGTAGATCCCGCCCGGCCGTATCACGCCTGGTGTCTTGTTGCGGTGGTGGCCGATCATCATGAAGTTGAGCGCGTTGAGCACACCCACGTCGTATCGGAACACCGGCGCCCGCGACAACGCCTGGATATAGGTCAGCGCCTGCTGGTATCCCGCGATCTCCCGGGTCACCGACGCCGACGTCTCCAGCGGCTCCTCCCCCGCCATGATCGACTCGATGTCCTCGACACTGGCCCGGTAGCCCTCGATCGAGTTGGAGCCCTGAATCGCCCGCGCCCGCAACTGCCTACGCAGTTGCCCGTCCCAGCGATGCGTCTCGGCCAGGCGATATTTCAGCTCGCGCCGCATGTCCTCGATCTCCGCGAGCACCCCCTTGTCGGCGGCCTCCAGCGCGGGCGTGTCGTACAACATGAACCCAGGAAAGCATGAGCGAATCATTCAGTCAAACGAACGGATAATTCGCCCAAAAAGCCAAAAGCCCCGCCGTACCTGAGTACGACGGGGCAGATGGGTGATGGGTCAGGCCGCGACCGTGGAGACGACCTGAGCCGGGGTCAGGGCGATGTCGAGGACCTCGCGCACGTCGCTGACCGGGTGGATCGTCAGCTCGTTGCGCACCTCCTCGGGCACGTCGTCCAGGTCCGGCTCGTTGCGGGCCGGAATGAGGACCGTGGTGATGCCCGCCCGGTGCGCCGCCAGCAGCTTCTGCTTGACGCCGCCGATCGGCAGCACCCGGCCGGTGAGGGAGATCTCACCGGTCATGGCCACGTCACCGCGTACCGTACGACCGGACAGGAGCGAGGCCAGCGCGGTCGTCAGCGTCACGCCCGCCGAGGGGCCGTCCTTGGGCACGGCGCCCGCGGGGAAGTGGACGTGGACCGAGCGGTCCTTGAACGCGGTGACCGGCAGCTCCAGCTCCGCGCCGTGCGAGCGCAGGTAGGAGAGCGCGATCCTCGCCGACTCCTTCATCACGTCGCCGAGCTGGCCGGTGAGCGTGAGCCCGGTCTCGCCGGTCTCCGGCTCGGCCAGCGACGCCTCGACGTAAAGGACGTCGCCGCCCGCGCCGGTGACCGCCAGGCCGGTCGCCACACCGGGCACCGAGGTGCGCTGGGTGGCCTCCGGCAGCGACGACTCCGGCACGAACCTGGGGCGGCCGATGTAGCCGACCAGGTCGTCCTCGCCGACCGTGACGGGCAGCTCGTTGTTGGCCGCGACCTTGCGCAGGATGCGGGCGACCGAGCGCTCCAGGGACCGTACGCCGGCCTCCCGGGTGTATTCGGCGGCCAGCCTGCGCAGCGCCGCGTCCTCGACGCCCACCTCGTCGGCGGTCAGGCCGGCGAGGTCGAGCTGGCGGGGCAGCAGGTGGTCACGGGCGATCGCGACCTTCTCGTCCTCGGTGTAGCCGTCGAGCGTGACGACCTCCATGCGGTCGAGCAGCGGCCCGGGGATGGCCTCCAGGACGTTGGCCGTCGCCAGGAACAGCACGTCGGACAGGTCCAGCTCGACCTCGAGGTAGTGGTCGCGGAACGTGTGGTTCTGCGCCGGGTCGAGCACTTCGAGCAGGGCCGCCGTCGGGTCACCGCGGTAGTCGGCGCCGACCTTGTCGACCTCGTCGAGCAGGACGACCGGGTTCATCGACCCGGCCTCGCGGATGGCGCGGACGATGCGGCCGGGCAGCGCGCCGACGTAGGTGCGCCGGTGGCCGCGGATCTCCGCCTCGTCACGGACGCCGCCGAGCGCGACGCGGACGAACTTGCGGCCCATCGCCCGCGCGACGGACTCACCCAGCGAGGTCTTGCCCACTCCGGGAGGCCCGGCGAGCGCGAGTACGGCGCCGCTGCGACGGCCGCCCACCACGCCGAAGCCCTTGTCCTGGCGGCGCTTGCGCACGGCCAGGTGCTCGATGACGCGGTCCTTCACGTCGGCGAGGCCGGTGTGATCGGCGTCCAGCACCGCACGGGCGCCGGTGATGTCGTAGTTGTCCTCGGTCCGCTCGTTCCAGGGCAGGTCGAGAACGGTGTCGAGCCAGGTACGGATCCAGCCGGTCTCGGGAGACTGGTCGGACGTACGCTCCAGCTTGTCGACCTCCTTGAGCGCTGCCTCGCGCACCTTCTCCGGCAGGTCGGCGGCCTCGACGCGGGCCCGGTAGTCCTCTTCCTCGGTCTCGGTGGAGTCGCCGTTGAGCTCCTTGAGCTCCTTGCGGACCGCGGCGAGCTGCTGGCGCAGCAGGAACTCACGCTGCTGCTTGTCCATGCCCTCCTGGACGTCCTTGCGGATCGTCTCGGCGACGTCGAGCTCGGCCAGGTGCTCGCGCGACCACTCGACCAGCCTGGCCAGCCGCTCGGCCGGATCGGCCGCCTCCAGCAGCTCGACCTTCTGGGCCGTCGTCAGCCAAGGGGTGTAGCCGGAGCTGTCGGCCAGGACCGACGGGTCGTCGATCTGGTTGACCTGGTCGACCACCTGCCAGGCGCCGCGCTTCTGCAAAATCGTGGTGGCCAGGGCCTTGTACTCCTTGGCCAGCTCCTGGGCGCGCTCACCGGCGGCGACGGCGTCGATCGTGATGGCCTCCACCCAAAGGGCGGCGCCGGGGCCGGTCGTGCCGGTGCCGACGCGCACGCGGTCGACGCCACGCACCACGGCGGCCGGCTCGCCGCCGGGTAGCCTCCCGACCTGCTCGACAACGGCCTGCACGCCGACAGCGCCGTAACGGCCGTCGATCCGGGGAACGAGAAGGACCTGTGGCTTGTTACCACCGGATGCCTGCGCCGCGTCTATGGCAGCCCGCACCTCGGAGTCGGACAGGTCCAGCGGAACCACCATGCCCGGCAGGACGACCTCGTCGTCCAGCGGCAGGACCGGGAGGATCAAGCTCTCACTCATACGAACTCCAAAGGGTTGAGTTATATGGACTCAAGTCATTAGAGCCCCTCATTGTTCCCAGCCTTGCCGATGTTCGCTCACGGCGATCGTAATTATGTAAGCCACCCCTACCTGAGGATGACGACCCAGGGTTGATGCCCGCCCGTCCACGCCCCCGTAGGGTGGTCGCGTGTTCTCGGCAGTCGTGCGTCCCTTCGCGCTGGCGCTGTATCTGGGCGACGCGGACCCGCCGCCGCCCCGGTCGCAGCGACTGCGCCTCCGGCTGCCCCTCGTCGGCGTCGTCGATCTGATTCCGATCGCCGGCATCGTCCTGGCCCTGATCCTTTACGGCACCACCCTGTCGCAGCTGATGGACTGGAACAGCACCAGCACCCGGCGGATGTCCGAGCCGCTGCTCTATTTCACCGCCGCGGCCATCTCCCTGCCGGTGACGATGCGCGACCGATGGCCGCTGGCGGCCTGGCGGGCGACCATGGTCATGCTGCCGGTCGTCCTCTGGGTGATCCGGGGGGTCGGCACGAGCGATCCGCCCTACATGCTCGGGCTGGCGGTGATGTACCCGTTGGTGACCTATTCGGTCGCCGTGCGCTGCGACCGCCGGATCACCGTCGCCGTGTGGGTGATCAGCTTCCTGACCGGGTGGATCATCGACCCCAACTCGCTCTACCTCGTCGCGATCATAGTGACGGTCGCCGCACTGTTCGGCTACAACGTGCGCGTCCGCCGCAACGCCACGGCCAGGCTCGCGGAGGAGGAGCGGCGCTCGCGGCTGGCCGAAGGCGCGCAGGCCGTGCTCGAAGAGCGCGCCAGGATCGCGCGGGAGCTGCACGACGTGGTCGCCCATCACATGTCGGTGATCGCCATCCAGGCCGAGGCGGTGCCGCTCAAGGCGGCCGGCGATCCCGTGCGGCTGGAGGCGGGCCTGGCCGAGATCCGCGGCCTGTCCCTGGAGGCCATCGCCGAGCTGCGCCAGGTGCTCGGCGTGCTGCGCGACCAGGACGGCCGCACCGACACCGCGCCGCAGCCCGGCCTCGACCGGCTGGACGAGCTCGTGTCCAACGCCCGCGCCGCCGGTCTCACCGTGGGGGTCGAGCTGCCGGATCTGCCGCATGGGGAGCTGCCGCCCGCCGTCGGGCTTTCCGCGTACCGGATCGTGCAGGAGTCGCTGAGCAACGCGATGCGCCACGCGCCCGGCGCCACGGTCGCGATCGTCGTGACACGCGACGACGACACGTTAGGGCTCCGCATCGCTGACGACGGCGGCTCCTCGCCAGGCGGGGCGCACGGTGGCGGCTCCTCGCCGCGTGGTGCGGACCGTGACGGCTCCCCGCCACGTGGTGCGGGCGGAGCCGGGCAGGGGCTGATCGGCATGCGAGAGAGGGCGGCGCTGCTCGGCGGCACCTTGGAAGCGGAACCGGTCGGAGACGGCGGTTTCCAGGTGGTTGCCACGTTACCGATCGCCGGGGCGGAGGAGACGGCGTGATCCGGGTGCTGATCGCGGACGACCAGGGGATGGTGCGCACCGGGTTCACGGTGTTCCTGAGCGCGCAGGCCGACATCGAGGTGGTGGGTGAGGCGGCCAACGGCGAGGAGGCGGTGCGGCGGGCGGCCGAGCTGCGGCCCGACGTGGTGCTCATGGACGTACGCATGCCGGTCATGGACGGGCTGACGGCGACCAGGCGGCTCCTGTCGTCGGGCGACGGCCCGAAGGTCCTCATTCTGACCACCTTCGACCTCGACGACTACGTCTACGAGGCGCTGCGGGCGGGGGCGAGCGGGTTCCTGCTCAAGGACGCCTCGGCTGTCCAGCTGGCCGAGGCCGTGCGGGTCGTCGCGGCGGGCGACGCCCTCATCGCCCCGGCGGTCACCAAGCGGCTGATCCACGAGTTCGCCCGGCTGGGCGCGCCCCGGGCGCCGACGGTCCGGCGACTGGCGGAGCTGACGGAGCGCGAGACGGAGGTGCTCGCGCTGGTGGCGCAGGCGATGTCCAACCAGGAGATCGCGGAGAAGCTGGTGGTGGCGGAGCAGACGGTCAAGACGCATGTGGGGCGGGTGCTGATGAAACTGGGGCTGCGCGACAGGGCACAGGCGATCGTCTACGCGTACGAGACGGGACTGGTACGCCCGGGCGACTGACGCGTTCGGGTGACTCCATCAGGGGCAGGCAGGCAGGGGCGGGCGAGTGACCGCGTGCGCGAACGGAAGGCAGGATCTACCGTCTGAGAAATGGACCCGCTTGCGCTTTTCCATCAGGTGTCCGCGTCGGTGCCCGCCTATGGGGAGTTCCTCGCCGAGCACGGTGTCAGTCCGGACCAGGTGTCGAGCATGGCCGACTTCGCGCGGTTGCCCCTGCTCACCAAGGACGGCTACCTCAACCGCCACCCACTCACCCGGCTCTGCCGCGACGGCGTGATCGGCGACATGATCGCGGTCTCGTCCGGTTCGACGGGCACGCCGTCGTTCTGGCCGCGTTCCGTGTCCGACGAGCGGGTGATCGCCGCGCGGTTCGAGGAGGTGTTCCGGGACTCCTTCGAGGCCCGGGAGCGCAGGACGCTGGCCGTGGTCTGCTTCGCGCTCGGCACCTGGGTGGGCGGGCTGTTCACCGTGGCCTGCTGCCGCCACCTGGCCGAGCGCGGCTACCCGATCACTGTGGTCGCTCCAGGCAGCGACAAGCGGGAGATCCTTCGCATACTCCCGCAACTGGCTCCGCACTTCGACCAGGTCGTCCTGCTCGGCTATCCACCCTTCCTCAAGGACGTCATCGACGCGGGACTGCCCTGGGCCAGGTGGAACGTCAAGCTCGTCACGGCCGGTGAGGTGTTCAGCGAGGAATGGCGCACGCTGGTGGCGGGCAGAGCGGGCATCGCCGACCCGGTGCGCGGCATCGCCTCCCTGTACGGCACGGCCGACGCGGGCGTGCTGGGCAACGAGACGCCGCTTTCGGTGGAGATCCGCCGGTTCCTGGCCGGACGCCCTGGGGCGGCGAGGGAGCTGTTCGGCGAGTCGCGGCTGCCGACGCTCGTCCAGTACGACCCGGAGGTCCGCTTCTTCGAAGAGCACGAGGGCACGCTGGTGTTCTCGGGTGACAATGGCATCCCCCTGGTCCGCTATCACATCGCCGACGAAGGCGGGATCGTGCCGTTCGAACGGATGTCGCGTTTCGTACGGCACCACGGCTTCGAGCCTTCGGCGAGCGGCCCGCCCCGGCCCTTCGTCTACGTTTTCGGGCGCAGCCACTTCACCGTGTCCTACTACGGGGCGAACGTGTTCCCTGAGAACATCTCCGTCGGGCTGCAGCAGCCGAAGGTCAGCTCGCTGGTGACCGGAAAGTTCGTCATGGAGGCGGTGGAGGACGACCGGCGCGACCGGCACCTGACGGTGACGGTGGAACTCATGCCCGGCGAGAAGCCGTCGGAGGAGACGGCCAGACTGGTAGGCGAGTCGATCCTCGAACAGTTGCTCCGGCTCAACAGCGAGTTCGCGGCCTATGTGCCGATGGCCCAGCAGGCACCGTTCATCCGGCTACGCGAACTGGGCGACCCCGAGTACTTCCCACCCGGCGCCAAACACCGCTACACCCGGGCGTGATGACCATCCCGGCAAGATGATCCAGACCGGCCGATCATGTCCACCGAACTGAATGCCGGGACCCGGAGGCGATAGCTTCGATCGGGTCGTGAGCTTGCCGTCGGCCAGGTGGTCGCTGTTGACGTGCACGCCGTGCGCGCGGAACAGAGGTTGACGGTGATCTTCTCGCCGCCGGTGAAGGTGATGGCGCCAGGCCGGTGCCCAAGCCCACCTCGATGCCCAGGGTCGAGGTGGCCGCGCAGATCCTCCACCACCTCCGGCTCGAACCCTCCGACACCGGAGTTACCAGCGCTGACATCGCCCGGAAATCTCTGGCCCGAAAGCTGTACGGCTGGCGCCAGCCGTACAGCTCACGCACTCGCGACCACGAACCGGGGAGGTGCCCGTTCAGGCACCCCTACCGAGCGCCGAACCTCGGCCGGGGGCGTGCATCGGGCCGAGAAGAACGACGCGGCTCAGATCTGGAAAGGCTCAAACCGCGGCCTGCTGGTCGGCCTTGCCGTGCGCCTCCATCGAAAGGTCCTGCCAGTCGTCCCACATCTTGAGCCGGTCGGCGTAGGCCTGCTGGATCATCGGGTGGAAGCCCTGGCCGAAGAGAATCCGCAGCGGTGGGTTGTCGGAGTCCACCAGCTTGAGCAACGCCCGGGCCGCCGCGGCCGGGTCGCCGGCGGGCAGCTTGCCGGCCATCGCGCCGAGGCGCTGGCGGAGGCCGTCGTAGGCCGGGTCGGGCTCGGCCACGTGACCGTTGTTGAGCGGGTCGGGGTTCTTGCCGGAGCGGGTGGCGAAGCCGCCGGGCTCGATGATGGTCACCTTGACACCGAAGCCGGCGACCTCGCCGGCGAGGGCCTCGTTCAAGCCCTCCAGGGCCCACTTGGAGGCGTGGTAGGCGCCGCCGAGCGGCATGGCGATGAGGCCGGCGGCTGAGGACAGCTGGATGATGTGTCCCGAGCGCTGCTCGCGCAGGTAGGGCAGCGCGGCCTGGACCACCCGCACCGCGCCGAACAGATTGGTCTCCAGCTGGTCGCGCAGCTGCTGCTCGGTCAGCTCCTCGACCGCGCCGACCTGGGCGTAGCCGGCGTTGTTCACGATGACGTCCAGGCGGCCGAAGTGCTCGGCGGCCCGCGTCACGCTCTCGAAGACGGCGGCCTTGTCGGTCACGTCCATCGCAAGCGGGAGCACCGCGTCGCCATAGGCGGCGACCAGGTCGTCAAGGCTCTCGGCCTTCCGGGCGGCCGCGGCCACCTTGTCGCCACGAGACAACGCTGCCTCGACGAAGCTGCGGCCCAGGCCGCGGGACGAACCAGTGACGAACCAGACCTTGCTCATGATGACCTTCCATTCTTCCGTTGCCGGCTGCCGGACACGAGACGCCGACGACCTGATCCCTGTGACAGGTACGGCTCTGTGATCTGCGCCATAAAAGTCTCCAGGTGTGCAGTCATTGCACTCTCGTGCAAGGACTGCACCAAGATATACTCATGCCGCGAACGGTCGTCAAGCCGGCCGCAGACCGACCCGAGGAATGACAGGAGGCACGATGACGAGTGACGAACCAGCCCGCCGCGGCGGACGCGAGGCGCAGCGCCGCCGCACCCGCAAAGCGATCGTCGACGCGGCGGCCCGCCTGAGCGCCGTCGGAGCAACGCCGTCCATCGACGAGATCGCGGCCGCCGCCGACGTGTCACGCCGCACGATCTACATGCACTTCCCGACCCTCGACCACCTGCTGATCGACGCGACGGCAGGCGCGCTCAACGAGCCCCCGGTCGAGGCGGCACTGGCCGACCCCGCAGTTGCCAACGATCCTGTAGCCCGCGTAGACGCCCTCATCCGGACACTGCTGGAGTACTCACCGCAATCCCTTCCTCTGGGCCGCCGGCTGATCCGTCTAACCGTCGATCCGGCGCCGACCGACGCTCAGGAGCGATCCACCCCGCGCCGGACTCGCCGCCGGGTGGAATGGCTGGAACAGGCCTGCGAACCACTCCGGAGCACCCTCAGCGAGGAACGGTTCCAGCGCATCATCTCGGCGCTGACCATCGTGGTCGGCTGGGAGGCGCAGATCGCCCTACGCGACGTCCGCGGCCTTGACCCTCAGGCCGAACAGGAGGCCATCACCTGGGCCGCACGTGCCCTGGTAGAGGCAGCGATCAAGGAAGGGTGACCTCCGCCAGGCTGCCCGTACAGCAGCACCTCCCAGTTGTCCCCGTGATGCGCCGAGACCTTCGCGGCTTCCGCTCGCGCACCGGGAGGGCACGGCCCAGATCGCCCGCCACGCCAACGCCCCATCCCCACCAAGCGCTTGCCGACGGCCGTGTCACCCCCAGGTACTACTGGAGAACTCAACCCCAGCGGTGACGCGGTCGACGGCCTCTCGTTCGTATCTTTCCGAGCATGCTCAGAATGCTCACGCTCGCCGGAAGTCTCGCGTTCGGCGCGGTCCTGGCACTGCCCGGCCAGCACAGTGGCCGGCTCGTGAAGGTCTACGGCGACCTGGCCACCGCCGATCGGGTCGCCATCGTGGTGCCCGGGGCCGACACTACGGTGGCCACCTTCGAAGCGAGTACGAAGCGGCCGGGAGGCGCGGCGCGGGCGCTGCTGGCCGAGGCCGCCAAGGTGGGCCACGGGGAGCGACTGGCGGTGATCGCCTGGCTCGGTTATGACGCGCCGCCTACGTGGAGCCTGGGCGCCATCACCGACACGGCGGCCGTCGAGGGGGCGAAGGCGCTGCGCCGTACGGTCATGGAGTTGCACGCGCGGACGTCCGCGCCGATCGCGTTACTGTGCCACAGCTACGGCTCGGTGGTGTGCGCCAAGGCCGGGCCGGACCTTCCCGTCGCGGATGTGGCGCTGTTCGGAAGCCCCGGCATCGACGCATCGTCTGGCTATGCATCGTCTGGCTATGCATCGTCTGGCCGGGCGCCGTCCAGCCACGCAACGTCAAGCCGCTCGCCGTCTGATCGTGCGCTGTCCGATCATCCGCCGTCCGATCATCCGCCGTCCGGCCGGGCGCCGTCCGCCCAGGGCCCGTCCGACGGGGCGGCGTCCGACCATCATTTGTCCGACGCGTCATATCGCCCGCCGTCCGACCACGGAGTGTCCGGCCTGGCGCCGTCTGTCACCAGGGTGTGGGCGGGCGTGGGTGGTAGCGATTGGATCAGGTTCGTGCCGAAGGTGAGGCTTGGGCCGCTCGGCTTCGGGGCCGACGCGCTGAGTCCCGGGTACGGGGCGCGGGTGTTTGAGGTGGGGCCCGGCGGGCACAGTGACTACTTCGCACCAGGCACGCCGTCGCTGCGCAATCTCACGCTGATCGCCCTTGGCCGCCCCGGTGACGTGACGGCTGCGGCACCAGCATGACAGGGTCGGGTTTAATGACAGAGTGTCGTCATCAACTTGACGAGCTCGTCCAGGGTTTGTGACACTTTGTCATGAAAGACCCGGCAACACATTGAGGTGAAGCGTGACGTCGTTCTCCGAGACCTTGAAGAACGCCACTTGGAGCGACCACGAGTCGGCCGAGGATGAGAGCTACCTCAAAGAGCTGATGGGCGGCCGATTGAGCGAGCACGCTTACGGCGAGCTCGTCGCCCAGCACTACTTCGCCTACCTCGCCCTCGACGGCGCCGCCAAGGCCCTGGCCGAACACCCGGTGGCCGGCCGGTTCGTCTTTCCGGAGCTCTATCGGGAGCAGGCGCTGGAGCGTGACCTGAAGACCGTCTACGGTGCCGGCTGGCGCGACCGGATCGTGCCCTCGAAGGCGACCCGGACCCTGGTGGCGCGGATCGAGCAGGTGGCCGACTGGCCGGGCGGCTACATCGCCCACCACTACACCCGCTACATGGGCGACCTGTCGGGCGGGCAGTTCATCCGGATGGAGCTGCAGAAGATCTACGGCTACCAGAAGGGCGGCGGGGTCGACTTCTACCTGTTCGACGAGGTCGGCAGCCTGCCCAGATTCAAGAACGAATATCGCGCCCGCCTCGACGCCCTGCCCTTCGGCGAGCGGGAGCAGCATCGCGTGATCGGTGAAGTCAAGCTGGCCTACCAGCTCAACACCGAGGTGCTCGGCGAGCTGCTCCACGTGGTCAAGGCCGTCGTATAGAGGACACACCGCACAACTGCCAGTGAAAGATGCGAGAGGACACGGGGTGCCGAGCGGGCCCCAGCGTCCGCCGCTGATGACAGCTGATCGCACCACCGTCCGAGGGCTGGTCCGCCGCTGGCAATACCTGATCGCGCCGTCTTCCATAGGCTGGTCCGTCCCACGCCACTCGTGCGCGAAGTCCGGCCTAGAGAAGTCCGCCTATAGCCGGATGGGCACCGGCCTACCATGGAGGCATGCCCCGCATCTCCGCAGCAACCATTGGTGAGCACCGAGCCCAGACGCGCGATCGCATCCTCGAGGCCGTCGCCCGCCTGTCGAGGGTGCAGGGGATCGACGCCATCTCCATGACGGACGTGGCGAACGAGGCCGAGATCACCCGGACCGTCCTCTACAACTACTACCCGGACAAGGCCGCCCTGCTGCTGGCCTTCACCGAACGGGTCACCAGCTACTTCATCGACAGCTACGAGCAGGAGCTGCCCGCCGTCGCCTCCCCCGCCGACCGGCTGCGGGTGTTCGTCCGGCTGCAGCTGACCGGCCTGCTCGCGCACCCGCATCCGGGAGCGGCGGATCTCAGCGCCGCCCTCGGCCCTGACGCCTACCAGCAGCTCGCCGAGCACGTGGCGCCCATGCAGCGCATCCTGGTGGGGATCCTGGAGAGCGGCATCGAGTCGGCCGATTTTCAAGTGGTCGACGTCGAGGCGACGGCCCGAATGATCATCGCGGTGATCGGCGCGGAGCGGGTGCCTCTGATCAGCGGCGCGGTCACCGTCGAGGCGGCGGGGGCATTGGTGACGGGCTTCGTGCTGAGGGCCCTGGGTAGCAGCACCTCTCCATGAACTTCTCCGCGAAGAGGCTGAGGGCTCTTCCTGGGCAGGCGCAGAGTGAGGCTCCGGCGGCCCCTGGGCAGCGCTGAGGGTCCTGGATAGGACTTCTTCAGGGAGGGCTGCCCGCTATGTACCAAAAGGGATGACAAGATTGCCCTCATGCACGACGACCATGTAGCGCTCAAGTCCGCCCGAGGGCGCTGGATCCTGGCGGCGACCGTGCTGGGCTCCGGGATGGCCCTGCTCGACAGCACCGTGGTGAACGTCGCGCTGCCCTTCCTCGGCGACGACCTCGACGCGGACATGGCCGGCCTGCAGTGGACGATCAACGCCTACACGCTCACCCTGGCCGGGCTGATCCTGTTGGGCGGCTCGCTCGGCGACCGCTACGGCAGGCGCAAGGTGTTCCTGATCGGCACGGTCTGGTTCGCGCTGGCCTCGGCGCTGTGCGGGCTCTCGCCGAACGTCGAGTTCCTGGTGGCCGCCCGCGCGCTGCAGGGCGTCGGCGGCGCGCTGCTCACCCCGGGGTCCCTGGCGATCATCCAGGCGTCGTTCGTCAGGGACGACCGGCCGCGCGCGGTCGGCGCCTGGTCGGGACTGGGTGGAGTGGCCGCCGCGATCGGTCCGCTGCTGGGCGGGGTGCTGGTGCAGACGGCGGGCTGGCGGTGGGCGTTCCTGCTCAACCTGCCGGTCGCGGCGCTCGTCGTGCTGGTCACGCGGCGGCACGTGCCCGAGAGCAGGGACGAGCAGGCCGCGGGCCGGTTCGACGTACTGGGCGCGGTGCTGGCGGCGCTGGCCCTGGCCTGCCTCACCTACGGCCTGATCGAGAAGGGCGCGGCGATCCCGCTGGTCGTGGGGGTGGCGCTGGGCGCGGCGTTCGTGGTGCTGGAGAAGCGCAGGTCCCCCGACGCGCTGGTGCCGGTGAGCATCTTCCGTGATCGGGTCTTCACGGCCGTGAACGTCGTGACGCTGATCATGTACGCGGCGATGGGCGTCGTCTTCTTCCTGCTCGTCGTGCAGTTGCAGGTGGTGTCCGGGTTCAAGGCGACCCCGGCCGGGCTGTCGCTGCTGCCGACGACGATCCTGATGCTGCTGCTGTCGGCGCGCGCCGGCGAGATGGCCAAGCGCTACGGCCCGCGCTGGCCCATGACGATCGGCATCCTGGTGGCCGGCCTCGGGTTCCTCTGGATGAGCACGATCGGCTTCGGCGCCTCCTACGTTCTTCAGGTCCTGCCCGCGGTCACGGTGTTCGGGCTCGGTCTGTCGGCGGCGGTGGCGCCGCTGACCGCGACCGTGCTGGCCACCGCCGAAGAGCGCCACGCGGGTACGGCCAGCGGCGTCAACAACGCGGTGGCCCGCACCGGCAGCCTGCTCGCGGTGGCCGCGGTGCCGCCCCTGGTCGGCCTGGTCGGCGACGCCTTCAAGAACCCGCCCGTCTTCAACGCGGGCTTCCACACCGCGATGCTGATCAGCGCCGCGATGATGGTCGTCGCGGCACTGATCACCTTCCTGACGATCAGAAGGAACATCCTGGCCACGGAGGGGCAGGTCAGAAGGTGAACCCCTGACTGCGGACGCTGTTGTCGAAGTTGGACAGCAGCAGCTCCGGCTCGCCGACCGAGCGGATCTCCGGCAACCTGGTCAGCAGCACCCGGAACATCGTCCGCATCTCCTGCCTGGCCAGGTTGGCGCCCAGGCAGAAGTGCGGGCCCGGCCCGCCGAAGCCGACGTGCGGCTTGGTCTCGCGGGTGATGTCGAAGCTGTCGGCATCGGGGAAGACCGTCTCGTCGCGGTTGGCCGAGCCGTAGAAGAGGACCACCTTGTCGCCCTTCTTCAGCTCCAGGCCGCGCAGGGAGTAGTCCTGGGTCAGCGTGCGCCGGAACTGCATGATCGGCGACACGTAGCGGACCATCTCCTCGATCGCGTTGCCGATGCGGCCGTCGAAGTCCTCCATCAGCAATTCGCGCTGCGCGGGGTTGTCGGTGAGCAGCTTGATGCCGTGGGCCATCGTGTTGCGCGCGGTCTCGTTGCCCGCCACCAGGAGCAGGGCGAAGAAGGAGCCGAGCTCGCGGTCGGTGAGCTTCTCGCCGTCGGGGTTGGCGGTGACGAGAAGGGACACCAGGTCGCCTTGTGGATCGGCGGCCCGCTCGTGTCCCAGCTTGATCACCATGCGCTGGAGTGCGAGGAGGGCCAGCATGTTCTGGCCGGCGAGCTGAACGCTGCGGACCAGGCTGGGGCGTACGCCGGTGTAGGCGGTGGAGACGTCGACGTGTTCGTGGACCTTCGCCCGTAGGTCGTCGGGGATGCCCATCATGTCGCAGATGACGTGGATAGGGAGCCGGGCCGCGACCTGGCCGACGAAGTCGCGCGGGCCCTGCTCGATGACGTCGTCGACGATCCGCCGGCACGCGGCCTCGATGTCGTCCTGCAGGCCGGAGAGCATGCGCGGGCTGAACGAGCGGGTGACGATGCGACGCAACCGGGCATGGCGCGGGTCGTCCATGTTGACCATCGACTCGCCGAACACCTGCTTGACCCAGCCGGGCGGCTCCGGGTTGGTGACGGCGGGCTCGCTGGAGAAGACCTTGGCGTCGCGGCTGGCCTCGACCACGTCCGCGTGCCTGACCAGGGCGTAGAAGCCGCTGCCGGACCGGAGGAAGGGCACCTTCTTCTCCGGGAAGAACACTGGATGCTCTAATTGCCGGAGTCTGGCGAACGCCTCATGCCGGGTCTTGGGGGACTGGCGCCAGAAACCCAGATCCGCGAGGTCGATGTCCACCCGCCTATCCTGGCACGTTCCCGTGGCGTTAAGACCTGGTTCGGTCGGGGCGGAAATACCTACCAGTATGAACGCACTGCTAGCCGCCTGCCTGGTTCTTCCCCTCGTTTCGGGTACGAGCCACGCCGCGGCTCCGTCGTGTGGCGGATCCCCTTCCGACTTCGACGACGACGGCCGTCCCGATCTGGCGGTGGCCGCCCCCTACGACAACCGGCGGGCCGGCTCCGTGACGGTGGTCTACGGCAGCGGGCGCAAGGAGAAGCTGACCCAGGAGGGCGCCGAGCCGGGTGACTCGTTCGGCTCGGCTCTCGCGGTCGGCGACTTCAACGCGGACGGATGCGCCGACCTCGCGGTGGGCGTGTCAGAGGAGTTCGTGGGCGAGCGCGTGCCGGGGGCCGACGGCAACGGCGTCGTCGAGCTGTTCCACGGCTCGCCCACGGGCCTGCGGCGGGGCAAGGAGCTGGCGCCGGCGAAGCCGTCGAGCGACCGGTTCGGGGCCTCGCTGGCCGCCGGTGACTTCGACGGCGACGGACGCGACGAGCTCGCGGTGGGCGCCCCTGGCCACCGTACGGGCGGGGGCGTCACGATCTACTGGATGAAGGGCCGCAAGCCGTACCAGATCACTCAGAAGACCTCCTGGGTACGGCAGGCGGCGAACGTGACGGACCAGTGGGGCGCGGCCCTGGCGACCGGCGACTTCAACGGTGACGGGCGGGCCGAGCTGGCCGTGGGCGCGCCCGCCGACAGCGTCACCCAGGACGGTCAGGGCTCCGTCACCGTCATCGACGTGCGGGGCCGGCGGGCCGGGCTCCTGACCCAGAGCAGCCCCGGGATCAAGGGCTCGGCGGAGAAGTGGGACGCGTTCGGGGCGGCGCTGACGACCGGCGACTTCGACGCCGACGGGCACGACGACCTGGCCGTCGGCGTACCCGGCGAAGGACTGAGCGCCAACCAGCGGGCGATGGACTACGGCGACGGGGCCGTGCACGTCCTGTACGGGAGCGGGAGCGCGCTGCTGCGCGGCGCCCGGTCGGAGATGTGGACGCAGCGGCTGCTCAAGGGCACGCCCCGGTACTACGACCGGTTCGGCGCCGCGCTGGCGGCCGGGGACTTCAACGGCGACGGCGACGACGAGCTGGCCGTCGGCGTACCCGGAGAAAAGGGGGTGCAGGTGCTGGCCGGGGCCAGGAAGGGCGGGCTGACGAAGGACGGCGACCTGCTCATCAAGGGCAAGGGGCGCGACTTCGGCGCGTCCCTGGCCGCGCTGCCCGCGCTCGGCGGGCGCTACCGGCAGCTCACCAAAGAGCGTCCGCTGTACGGGCTGGTGGTGGCGGCGCCGGACCAGGGCAAGGTGCTGTACGTGCCCGGCTCGCGCCAGACGGGCCCGAGTCCCGGCCTGCTCCCGGGGAAGGTCCGCGCGCTGAGCAGCGGCCCCGGCCTGTACGGCTACGCGTTCGGCTGAGGCGGAGGCTGAGGCTGAGACTGAGGCTGAGACTGAGGCTGAGGCGGAGCTCCAGCCTCAGGCTAGGACTCGTGCCGTTGAGCCCCAGCCTGCCCGCTCGTCTGACGCTGAGGCCGGGTGGCCGGGGACGAGGGGGCGAGCGGGAGCGTGACGCGGAAGGTGGCGCCCTTGCCCGGCACGCTCGACGCGGAAACGCTGCCGCCGTGCGCCTCGACGAGGGTGGCCGCGATCGACAGCCCCAGCCCGGCACCGCCGGAGCTGCGCGCCGGATCGGCCCGGTAGAACCGCTCGAACACCCGCTCGGCCACCTCCGGCGAGAACCCCGGCCCCTCGTCGGCCACCTCGACGACGGCCTGCCCGTCACGCGCGCCGACCCCGACGGTGAAGGCCGTGCCCGGCGGTGTGTGGCTGAGCGCGTTGCCGACCAGGTTGCCCAGCACCTGCCCGAGCCGCGGTTCGTCACCGGTCACGAACACCGCCCCCTCGCTCCCGTACAGCATGACCAGCTCGATCTTCCGGTCCGGAGCGAGCGTCTGGGCGTCGATCACCGCGGTGGCCGCGAGGCTGAGCACGTCGACGGGCTGTTCGCCGAGCTCGCGGCGCTGGTCGAGCCGGGCCAGCAGCAGCATGTCCTCCACCAGCAGGCCCATCCGCGCGGCCTGGCCCTCGATCCGGCTCAGCAGCCGGGTCGCCTCCGCCAGGTCCTTGTCCGCCCCGAGCCGGAACAGTTCGGCGAACCCCCTGATCGAGGTGAGCGGGGTCCGCAGCTCGTGCGAGGCGTCGGCCATGAACCTGCGGGTCAGCTCCTCCGAGCGCCGCGCCGACCGGGCCGACTCGCGCGCCGACTCGGCCGCCGCCTCACGCTCGCGCACGGCCACCTCGATGCGGGCGAGCATGCCGTTCAGGGCCCGGCCGAGCTTGCCGACCTCGGTGGTGGCCGACCAGAGCGGCACCCGGCGGGACAGGTCGCCGTCCGCGATGTGGCGGGCGGTCCGCTCGATCTCCCCCAAAGGGCGCAGGCTTCGCCGTACGAGCCAATAACAGGCGAAGCCGAGCACCACGAGGGTCCCGCCGCCGCCGACCGCCACGATGAGCAGCAGCTGGGAGACCGTGTCGTCCAGGTCGCCCAGGCTGATCGCGATGATCCTGCTGTCGCCGTCGCGGCCCGGCATGGCCACGGCCCGCCAGTAGGGTCCCTGCGGGTCCTGCGAGTCGACGGTGAAGGGCTGCCCGGCCATGAGCGCGACGTCGGCGCTGGTAAGCCTCGGCAGCCTGGGGGTGTGCGTCTCGGTCGACTCGGTCATGGTCCGGATCTTGGCGCCGGTGGAGTCCACCAGCACCGAGTGGAACAGGCCGAAGAAACGCTGCGGGCGTGGGCCCGGCTGTGGCTCAGGAGGCGGCGGAGCGCCCCGCCACGACACGCTGGCGGCACGCAGCTGCTGGTCGACGCGCTCGACGAGATAGCCGCGCAGCAGCCGTACGGCGAACAACCCGGTCAGCGTGATGGCCAGCGTGACCATCAGCAAGGTGGCCGAGACGAGCCGCAGCCACAGCGGCGTCCGCGCGAGATACCTCCTCAGTCCTGCCATGCGGAGCCGGGATCAATCCTTGGGCGGGCGCAGGATGTAGCCGACGCCACGCAGCGTGTGCAGGTATCTCCGCTCGCCGGTGTCGATCTTGCGGCGCAGATAGGAGACGTACGACTCGACGAGCCCGACGTCGGTGCGCCAGTCGCCGTTCCAGACGTGGTCGAGGATCTGCGTCTTGGACAGCACCCGTCCCGCGTTGAGCATGAAGTAGAGCAGGAGCCGGTATTCGGTGGGCGACAGGCGCACCTGGACGCCGTCGCGCCACACCTCGTGCGTCTCCTCGTCCAGCTCCAGGTCGGCGATGCGCAGCCGGTTCGGTGGCGGGGCGCCCCGCCGGGTCCGGCGCAGCACCGCGCGGATGCGGGCGATGACCTCCTCCAGGCTGAACGGCTTGGTCACGTAGTCCTCGCCGAGCCCGAGCCCGGCGAGCCGGTCCTCCGGCGTGTCCTTGGCCGTCACGAACAGCACCGGGACCCGGCGGCCGCGGGAGCGCAGCCTGCCCGCGACCGCCAGGCCGTCCAGGTCGGGCAGCATGACGTCCAGCATGACCAGGTCGGGCGTGCTCTGCTCGGCGACCCGCAGGGCCTCCTTGCCGTCGGCCGCCGTGAGCACCTCGAACCCGGCCATCCGCAGGCTGGCGGAGAACAGCTCCCTGATGTTGGGCTCGTCGTCCACCACCAGCAGCCTGGCCTCCGGCTCGGTCATCTGCCGACTCCCCCCTGGCTGATCGAGGTGGCGGCCACCGAGCCGTCCCCGCCCTTCTCGCCGCGGACCACGACGTTGGTGCCGGCTCGCAGGTCGGCCAGCTTGCCCGGCTTGGTCACCTGGACCGTGGTCGCCTCGGTGGTGGTGACCGTGACCGTGGAGCCGTCCATGGTCTTGACGTAGATCTTGCCACCTTCGACCTTCTCGACCGTGCCCACGGTGCCGCCGCCCGCCCCGCCCATCCTCTGACCGTAGCCGCCCGGCATCTGCTGCCGGCCACCTGGCTGCTGACCGTACCCGCCCGGCTGCCTGCCCTGCTGGCCGTACCCACCGGGCAGCTGCCGGCCGCCCGGCTGCATGGCGGCGGCCGTGGCGGGCGCGCCCAGCGCCTTCTGCGCCTGGATGCCGATCACCACCCCGGCCACCAGCACCACGCCCGCGATCAGAGCGAGCGTCACCTTCGACAGCGGCTTCCGCGGCTGGACGGCCAGCTCGCTGTCCAGATCTTCCGGATACGGCGAGCCGTCGAGTTTGGCCATTTCTGTCTCCTTCGGGGGTCCGTCACTCATGGCGCAGGGCCTGGATCGGCCTCAACTTGGCCGCCCTGTTGGCGGGATAGCTGCCGAAGAACAAGCCGATGCCGACGGAGACGCCCAGCGCGAGCGCGACCGACGACGGTACGAGCACCGGCTGGATGCCCGCGACGGTGAAGCGGGTGCCCAGGAACGCCACCAGCACCCCGGAGAGCCCGCCGACCAGGCTGAGCAGCGTGGCCTCCATCAGGAACTGGCCCAGGATCGCGCTCCTGGGCGCGCCGATGGCCTTGCGGATGCCGATCTCCCTGGTCCGCTCCGTGACGGTCACCAGCATGATGTTGGTGATGCCGATGCCGCCGACCAGCAGCGAGATCGCCGCGACCGCGCCGAGCAGCACGGTGAACGTGCCGGTCGCCGCGCTGACGGTCTCCTGAAGGGTGGCCTGGTTGAGGATCCGGAAGTCGGCCGAGGCGGTGCCGGTGATGCCGTGCCGCTGGTTGAGGATGGCCGTGACCTCCGACTGCGCCGACTCCGTCGCCGTCGAGCCGCCGGCCTGCACGACGATGGAGCTGAGCGAGCCGAACCCGGTCAGGCTCTGCTGTACGGCCGGCAGCGGCGCGATGGCCACGTCGTCGGCGTCCTGACCGCCCGTCGATCCGGTCTCCTTCAGCACGCCGACCACCGTGAACGGCACCCCGGAGACCGTCACCTGCTTGCCGATCGGGTCGAGGGCGCCGAACAGCTCCTCGACCACGGTCTGCCCGAGCACCACGACCTTTCGGGCGGCCAGCACGTCGTCGTTGAAGAAGTACGTGCCCTTGGTGACCGGCTTGTTCGTGGCCTCGAAGTAGCTCGGGTAGGTGCCGACGAGCTGAGCGATGGAGTGGCTGGCCGCCCCATAGGTGGTGGCGGCCGAGGAGGCGGTCACGACCGGCGAGACCGACTTGACCGACGGGGCCACCGTCTTGTCGGTCAGGGCCTTGGCGTCGGCGAGGCTGAGCTCCCTGGCCTGGGTACGCGGGCCGGTGTTCTGCTGCGCGCCGCCGGGCGCCCCGCCACCGCCGCCCCGCCCGAACCCGCCGCCGCCTCCGCCACCGCCCGCGAAGGACTGGGAGATCGTCAGCGTGTTGGCGCCGAGCCGCTGGATGTTCTTCGTGATGCTCTGCGAGGAGCCCTCACCGACGGCGACGAGCATGATGACCGCGGCGACGCCGATGAGGATGCCGAGCGTGGTCAGCGAGCTGCGCATCTTGTTGGCCAGCAGCCCGCGCAGGGCGAAGCGCAGGACCTCGAACTGGTTCATCGGGCGACCTCCGCCATCCGCGGCGGCGGCCCGTCGATCGGGCCCTGCCGGACGTCTTCCACGATCTCGCCGTCCACCAGCCTGATGACCCGCTTGGCGTGCGCCGCCACGTCGTTCTCGTGCGTGATGAGCACGATCGTGCGGCCCGACTCGCTGAGCCTGTCCATGATCTCCAGTACGTCCTGCGTGGAGGCGGTGTCGAGGTTGCCGGTCGGCTCGTCGGCCAGCAGCAGGGCGGGGACGGTGATGAGCGCCCTGGCCACGGCCACGCGTTGCTGCTGGCCGCCGGAGAGCTGGTTGGGCTCGTGGTGGACGCGGTCCGACAGGCCGACCTGCTCCAGCGCGGCCAGCGCGCGCCTGCGCCGCTCAGCCTGGCCGATGCCGCCGTAGACCAGCGGCAGCTCGACGTTGGCCAGCGCGCTCATGCGCGGGATCAGGTTGAAGGACTGGAAGACGAAGCCGACCCGGCGGTTGCGCAGCTTGGCGAGCTGGTGTTCGTCGAGCTGCCCGACGTCGGCACCGTCGATCAGGTAGCGGCCGGTGGTGGGCACGTCCAGGCAGCCGAGGATGTTCATCAGCGTCGACTTGCCGGAGCCGGAGGCGCCCATGATGGCGAGGTAGTCTCCCTGCTCGACGTCGAGGTTCACCCCGCGCAGCGCCCGTACTCTGGCCTCGCCCTCGCCGTACTCCTTGACCAGGTTCTGCACGCGTAGGACGGGAGTGGTCATCGCCCGCCTCCCGGCACGCCGCCGCCACCGGGGAAGCCGCCGCCGAAGCCGCCCTGCCGCTGGTTGTTGCCGGTGCCCGTGGTCGTGGTGGCCGGCGGGACGATCTGGTCGCCTTCGGAGAGGCCCGACTTGATCTCGGTCAGCGAGGCGCCCTGTACGCCCACCTCGACCGGGGTTCGGACCTGCTGGCCGTTCTTGAGCAGGGTGACCGTGTTCTGCCCGCCGCTGGTGGAGATCGCGGTGGAAGGTACGGAGATGACGTTCTCCGCCTCGCCGGTCACCACCTCCACGGTGGTGGTCTGTCCGAGTCGCACCTGTTTGGGGACCTTGGTGAAGGAGATCGTCACCGGATACTGCACGACGTTGTTGCTGGTGGCGGCGACCGGCTCGATCTGGGTGACCTTGCCGGTGGCGGTGACGCCCGGCAGCGCGTCGAAGGTGACGGTGGCCGCCTGGCCGACCTTGAGCTTGCTGACGTCCGACTCGGTGAAGGTACCGACCAGCTGGAGCTTGCCGGTGTCGGCCAGGTCGATGAACCCGGACCCCGATCCGCTGCCCGACTGGCTGCCGCTCTGCCCGCTCTGGCCGGTGCTCTGCGTGGCGGAGGTGCCGGAGGACGTACCGGATCCGTTGGAGGAACCGCCGACGGCGCCGTTGACGGCCGTGACCGTGCCGCCGAACGGCGCTCGCAGCACCGTCGCCGCGGCCGTCCGCTGGGCCTCGCGGTAGGCGTTGCGCGCCTTGATGTAGGCGGCGTAGAGCTGGGCGGTCGAGGTCCCGTCGTCGACGGCGCTGTTGTACGTGGCGCGGGCGGCCGACAGGCTCTCCTGCGCGGCCGCGTCGTCGAGCCTGGCCAGGATGTCGTCCTTGCGAACCTTGTCACCGGCCTTGACGTAGACGTGCTCGACCGTGCCGCTCGTGCCGAACGTGAGCGCTCTGCTCTTGGAGCTCTCCACCGCCCCCGAGGCGGACACCGAGGCGGTCACGGTGCCGCGTCCGGCGGTCACCGTGCGGGTGGTCGTCTCGCTCGCCACCTGGCCCGTGCCGAGCTGGGCGTACGCGAACGCGACCCCGCCCAGCAGGAGCACGCTCAGGGCTCCGTTGGTCATCAGCGCTCTGCGCCTTGTCGACACCTTCACAGGCGGTGACCCTTGCACACCAGTCTGCGCTGCAGATGCGAGCTAGCTGAAGGTTCGCTGACAAAAGCGGAGCATACGGAGACACACAGACAACTCTGAGCCCGCTCGCAGCCTCGTACCCACCTGTTCACGCCATGATGGGCCTTCATGAGATCGACTATCCCGCCGAAGGCGCTCAAACTCGGCGGGCTCGCCCTGGCCGTCCTGGTGGCCGGCTCCGGCCTGGTGCTGGCACTCCGTGACGATTCGGAGCCCGCCGCCCAGGTACGGCTGGCCGCGGCCAAGCGGGGCGTCGTCACCGCCTCCGTCACGGCCGCGGGCAACACCGTGGACGGCTCGCGGCGTGACCTGGGCTTCGGCGGCTCCGGAACGGTGACCAAGGTCTACGTCAAGGTCGGCGCCAAGGTCAAGAAGGGGCAGGTGCTGGCCCGGGTGGACAGCCGGGCGGCCCGCGAGGGCTACACGGCCGCCACCGCCGACCTGGCCGCCGCCGAGGAGGCCCTCGAGACCGCCTCGACCGCCGCCACCAGCACGGCCTCGTGCGCGCCGAGCAGCGGCGGCACGTCCGCCTCCGTCGCGGGCGCGGTCGCCGCCAAGGGCGCCTTCGGGCCGTCTGCGGTTCCCGTCGTGGACACCGGCGCCTCCGGACCTTCAACGGGCACCGGCAGGGGTGCCTTCGGGCCTTCCGCCGCGCCCGTCGTGGACACCGGCCCCACCACGACGCTCACTCCGGGTACGACGCCGACCCCCCGGCCCACCTGGACGCCGACGCCGGAGCCCACGCCGAGCGGCCCCGAGCCGCAGCCCACCGTCACGGTCACCGTCACGGCCACGGCGACCGTCACCGCGACCGTCACGGCCACGCCGGACGGCGGCCGGCCGTCAGCCTCGCCGACCGGCACCTCCACCGGCAAGCCGTCCGCCAAGCCCACTGGGAAACCCACGGGCAAGGCCACCGGGAAACCCACAGGTAAGGCCACCGGGAGGCCCACGGGCAAGCCGTCGCCCGGTGCCTCGGGCCGGCCGACCGGGAAGGCCACGCCCGGAACCCGCCAGTCCCAGGGCGGCAGCCCCTGCGCCGGTACGAACGGCAAGGGCGGCATCAGCGAGGACCAGGCCAGCGCGAACGTGGACCGCGCCCAGGCCGCCCTCGAGCAGGCCACCGACGCGGTGCGCGGCACCCGGATCGTGGCCCCCGCCGCCGGCACGGTTCTGTCGGTGGCCGGATCGGTCGGCGACACGGCGGGCACCAGTACGTTCATCAGCCTCGGCGACCTGAACGAGCTCCAGGTCGACGCGCTGGTCACCGAATCCGACGTGAACAAGCTCAAGCTCGGCCAGCAGGCTAGCATCACCCTGGCCACGCGGGGCGCGCAGAAGTACCCGGGCACGGTCACCCGCATCGCGCCGACCGCCACCGTGAGCAACCAGCTCGTCCGCTACTCGGTGACGCTCGCCTTCGACCGGCCGCCGCGCGGGCTGATGCTCGGGCAGACCGCCTCGGTGTCGGTGACGACGGGCACGGCCAATGACGGGATCTACGTACCGGCCGAGGCGGTGAAGAGCCGGGCCGACGGCACCAGCGTGGTCACCGTACGCTCGGGCGGGCGCGACGCGGCACGGGCGGTGCGTACGGGGGTGCGCGGCGACCAGTACGTGGAGATCACCTCGGGCCTGAGCGAGAGCGACCAGGTGGTCATGGCGGACAGCACCACGGGCGAGTTCCCGGACGACAGCTGGCCGGAGAGCTGACGACCCACCGGCCGGGCCACATGGGGTGGCTCGGCCGCGTTTCCGTTGAGCGAACCCTCAGCCCTTTGACAGCGAACGTTCAGGCTCGGACCCGGGGGCCTCAGGCTCGGGTCCGGAGGGCTCGGGTCCAGAGGGCTCAGGTCCGGGCGGGCTCGGGTCCGGGCGGGCTCGGGTCCGGGCGGGGCTCAGGCTCGGGGTCCGGCGGTGGCCGGGATGGTGAGGCTGTGGGCGGTCTTGGCCGGGGCGCCCTTGCGGGAGATGTAATCCAACGTCCGGAAATCCACCGAAATATCATCACGAGTGACCTTGGCCATGAGATAGCCCCGCCGCTGGTCGATGTAGGAGATGTGCGGGTTCTCCTGCAGCGACTCGGCGATCCACGTCCGGTCCCGGTACCCGTCCCCGTCGCTGGCGATCGACGACGTCACCAGCTCCTTGGCCACCACGGGCGAGTCGGGGTCGTCGAAGTCGGTCTTGAGGTCGGCCTGGTGGTGCATGTGGGCGTCGCCGGTCAGCACGACCGGGTTCGAGGTGCCGGACAGCGAGCCCAGCAGCCGGGTCCGCTCGGCGGCGTACCCGTCCCACGCGTCGAGGTTGACCTCGCGGCCCGGCCCCACCTTGTAGTCGCGCTGCGCCATCAGGATCTGCTGCCCGAGGAGGTTCCACCGGGTGCCGGAGCCGCGCAGGCCGTCCTCCAGCCAGCGCCACTGGTCGGCGCCCAGCAGCGTACGCCCGGCCGCCAGCCGCTCGTCGCACCCCGCGCGTACCCCGTCCAGGCACGCCTGGTCGTCACGGAACTGCCGCGTGTCGAGCAGGTGGAAGCGGGCCAGCGACCCCCAGGAGACGCGCCGGTTCACCCGCAGCACCGCGCCCTGCAGGCTCGCCCGGCGCAGCGGCATGTTCTCGTAGTACGCCCTGAAGGCGTCCGCCCGGCGCCGGGGGAAGCCGGGGGCGCCGGTGCTGGAGACGGAGCCGGCCCAGTTGTTCTCCACCTCGTGGTCGTCGAAGGCCACCAGCCATGGCGCCACGGCGTGCGCCCGCTGGAGGTCGTGGTCGCTCTTGTACTGGGCGTGCCGCAGCCGGTAGTCGGCCAGCGTCTCGCACTTGCCCGGCGTGTGCGTGCGTACCCGGCCGGCCAGCGCGGTGTAGCCGCTGGGGCCGTACTCGTACATGTAGTCGCCCAGGAACACCACCAGCTCGGGCTCCTGCTCGGCCAGCCTCTGGTAGGCGGTGTAGTAGCCGTGCTCGTAGTGCGCGCACGCGGCCACCGCGAACGTGAGCGGCTGCTCACCCGTGGGCGTGGTCCTGGTCCGGGCGGCGGGCGAGAGCCTGCCCTCGCTCTTGAACCGGTAGAAGTACTCGCGCCCCGGCTCCAGGCCCGCGACCTCGACGTGGACGCTGTGAGCGGCGCCCGGCCGTGCCTCGGCCGTACCGGATTTGACGATCTTCGAGAAGCGCTCGTCGGTGGAGACCTGCCAGTCGACGTCCACACCGCGGGAGGGCATGCCGCCGCGGCCGTCGCCGGCTAGGGGGTTCGGGGCGAGGCGGGTCCAGAGGACGAAGCCGTCGGTGGACGGATCTCCGGAGGCCACGCCGAGGGTGAAGGGGTCCGTTTTGAGGGTTCTGGTCTGCTGGAGAGAGGCTGCTGCTGCCTGCTGGGATGGCGCGAGGAGCGTCACTGCCGCCGCGGCGAGGAAGGATCTGCGGTCCACGGTCCAGGTATGTCCACCTCGACTGACAGGGTTGTGACAGTGGAGTCAAGGCTGGATGAACAGCGTCAGTCCTCCTGCTCCGTCTCTTCCCGCAGTCCTTCCAGAAGCTCGCGGGCTCGCACGGCGGCTATCTGATCGTCGAGGGCCAAATAGGCGTCGAGGGCTTCCTGGCAACGTTCTGCCGCTGCCTCGTAGCACTTGGCCCGCTCGAGGGCGACGGCCTCGTCGTAGCCGAGCCCGGCCAGCTCCCAGGCCGCCTCCCGCCGCTGCCCCGCGTCCGGCTGCCCGGTGCCCGGCTCCCCCACGTCCGGCTGTCCCATGTCCGACGCCGCGGTCAGGACCGCTCTGGCCTGGGCGTACGCCTCGCTGATCTCGGCGAGGTCGTCGCCGGCGAAGTAGACGCACTTCGCGCGCAGCCTCATGGCGCAGCCTGCGGCGAGGAGCTCGCCGGCGTCCCGGTAGAGGTCGGCCGCCGCCGCGTACGCCTGTGCCGCCTCCACGTCCAGATCGACGTCGGCCAGCTCCTTGGCCACCTCCATGGCCGCGGCCGGGTCGCCCGCCTCGCGCAGGGCGGCCAGCCCGGCTTCGTGTTCGCCCAGCTCGAACAGCGTGCGGGCCCGGGTCTCGCGGACCCCCGTAAGGCTGTCGGTGTCCGCGGGGTCGATCCGACCGGCCGGCTCGCCGCGGCGGGCGGGCGAGAGGAGGGGGAGGTGGGCGACCAGCGGCTCGGCCGCCAGCGTGGCCGCCACGCGACGCGTGTGGACGTCGTCGCCGTTTCGGACGTCGAAGCGGGCCGCGATCTCCCGCGCCCCGGCCGCCAGTTCCGCGTGCAGCTCCGGCACCGGCACGTCGCGGCCGGCCCGCCGTACGGTGAGCTCGTCGTGGCCCGTCTCCATCAGGCGGCGCAGGACCAGCGCGGCGCCGGTCATGAACGAGCCGGCCTGCGCCGGCGACGGCGGCCGCTCCAGCAGCGGCAGCTCCCGCTCCAGGATCTCCAGCCCGCGCGTCTCGTTCCCGGTCAGCGCGCAGAATTCCAGGTGGTCGCCGATGTCGTCCAGATATCCAATCTGTCCCTGCACGATCCGGTACGCCCGGCGGTGCCCCTCCGCGGCCTCGTCCAGATGCCCGGTCTTGAGGTACGGCGTGAGCAGGGTGCACAGGATGCTCTGCGGCTGCACTCCGCAGGAGAACTGGCCCGCGACGACGGGCCCGGCGACGGCCACGGCCTCCTCGTACCGGCCCAGCGACGCCAGCACGTACGCCCTGCCGCCGAGGTCGCAGGCGCGGCAGTCGGACAGGTCGTCGCGCGGCGCGGTCTCCCAGCGATGCAGCCACTCCTCGACGGCCGGCTCGTCGCCGAGGTGGAGCGCGACGCGGCAGCGCTGCGCGTACACGGCCTGGGGCGTCCCGGCCTCGCGGTAGCGGCGCTCCATGTCGTCCAGCGCGTCGAGCGCCCGCCGCAGCGGGATCTCCGGGAACCTGCGCATGTCGCTCATGATCCACTTGAACTGCCAGAGCACTCTGCGCGCCTGCCACTCGGTGAACCGGCCGGGCTCGGCGTCGTAGGCGGCCACGGTCCGGGAGAAGGTGGCGAACGACTTCGCGGGCTCACCGCCGTACTGATAGGCCTGGGTGAGCGCGAGCCGTGCCGCGATCGCCGGCTCCGGCTCGCGCAGCGCCTCGGCCTCGCGCAGCGCCCGCTCGGCCAGGACGGTCCTGGCCTCCCCGTACGGCAGGCGCGCCGCCTCCGCCAGCAGCGTCTCGACCTGGTCAGTCATGCGTGCCCCCTTGCACGGCCCAGTCGAGCAGGCCGAGGAACGAGCGGTTGAGCGCCGCGGTGTCGGCGGGCCGCAGCGGGTGGTGCCCGTGGAGCAGCGCCATGCCGTACAACGCCTCGACGGCGGTGGCGGCCAGGGTCAGGTCCGGCAGCCCGGTGACGCGGCGGACCAGCGGGTTGCGGTGATTGAGCACCAGCCTGGGCCGGTCCACCGCCAGCGTGCGCTCCATCGCGCCGAGTACGTCGGCCCAGAGCTCGTCCCCCACGTCGCGGGCCTCGCGCAGCTCCGCGTGGTGCTGGGCCGCGCGGCTGGTCAGGTAGAGGGCGGGCAGCGAGGCCGGGTCGAAGTCGCGCAGCACCACCTCGCAGCCGAGCGGGTCGAGCACCCGCCCGGCGGCGCCGAGGAAGGGGCGGGCGCGCAGTTCCGCCTCCGGGTCCGGCGGGCTCAGGTGGGTGGCCAGCTCGGCGGGGTCGAGGCGGGCCAGCCCGGCGTCCGGGTCGATGCGGGTGAGGCGGGGCAGGATCTCGCCGTCGTAGACGTAGCCGCCGTTGACCAGGCCGACGCCCTGCGCGCCGGAAACGGCCGCGAGCTGGCGGAACTCGTCGACACTGGTGGTGTAGCGGCCGTTCGGGTGCCTCGTCCTGAACTGGGCGAGCGTCATCCGCCCGGCGCTGGTCTCATACTCCAGCCATCGATCGACCAGCCTGAGCATCTCGTCGTCGTGCAGGGCCAGGGCCTTGACACCCAGGTGGTGCAGACCCAGGAAGGCGCGCAGGCCGTCGGGGTCGGTCTCGGCCAGCCGGACCAGCCAGGCGCGCAGCTGGCGGCCGAGCTCCAGACGGGTGTGTTCGAGGAGGTCGTCCTCGTAGAGCGCCTCGCGGCTGGCGGTGGGCCGCAGTTCGGCCGCGTCGACGACGCCGCGGGCGAAGAACGCCCAGTCGGGCAGCAGGCCGTCGGCGCTCTCGGTGAGGAGCATGCGCTTGAGGTAGACGCGGTGGCCGCCGCGGACGGCCGGGTTCGCCGGAGTGGGCAGGATGTAGGCCACACCGGTGAGCCCGGCTTCGGGGACGTGGAGGTCGACGACGTCGAGCGGCGTGAAACCGAACAGCTCAGCGCCATGCTTTTGCAGGAAATTTCGTCTTATCGCGGGGGACGCGTGCTTTACCTGCCAGGGCGGGGCGTCGAGGGTGGTGCGGCGGCCGTTCACGGTGACGTCGATCGGCAGGAGCGAGCCGTACAGCTCCGCCAGCTCGGTGATCGTCCGCTCCGTCACCCACTCGGCGGCGTCCGGCCGCGCCGCGAGGGTGACCGTGGTGCCCGGCTCGTCCCGCTCCTCCCCCGCCGGCGTCACCTCGTAGCGGCCGTCGGAGCGTCCGGTCCAGAGCACGGTCGGGCCGCCCCTCGCCGACCTGGTCCGCACGCTGATCTCGTCGGCCACCAGGAAGCCGGACAGCAGGCCGATGCCGAACTGGCCGAGGAACTCGTGCCGGGCGAAGCCCAGCTCGTCGCGCTTGGAGGAGCGGCCGATGGTGGCCAGGAGCACGTGGACCTCGTCCTCGGTGAGGCCGATGCCGGTGTCGTGCACGCTGAGCCGCCCATCGGCCACCTCGATGGTCACCGTGGCGGGCGCCTGCGGGTCGGCCGCCCGGCGTGCGGTGATCGCGTCGGCCGCGTTCTGGAGGAGCTCGCGGACGTACACGCGAGGGCTCGAGTACAGGTGGCGGCTGAGCAGGTCGACCACACCGCGCAGATCGACGTTAAAGGCGCTTTCCATTTGAAACACCATAAATCACATAAGAGATAATCCGCCGCTCGATTAACGCGCCTCACGCCTTGAGCACCTCACGCCCTGAGCACCTCACCCCCTGAGCACCTCACCCCCTGAGCGCCTCCCGCAGCGCCTCGGCGGAGGTGAAGCGTACGCCGGTCATGCCCGCGCGCTCGGCCCCCGCCACGTTCTCCGCCCGGTCGTCGATGAACACGATCTCGGCCGGGTCGGCGTCGAGGTCGGCCGCCATCCGGTCGAAGATCTCCCGGTCCGGCTTCACCAGGCCCATCCTGCCGCTGTAGAAGCGGTGCTTGATGTTCGCGATCCAGGGCAGCCCGTCCAGGCCGTCGGCCAGGCAGACGGGCGCGTTGGACAGCAGGGCCACGTTGCCGCCGTCGTCCAGGAGATCGTTCAGGATGGCGACCGTCCCCTCGTCCGGGTAGGCCCAGCTGGCCACGTCCATCGCGACCAGCCGGGCGATCTCGGCGATGGTGGCCGGCCGGCCGAGCACCGCCGACCAGTAGGCGGCCGGAGACAGCGCCGCCCGGTCGAACTCCAGGCGGTGCTCCCAGTAGCCCCGCTTGAACGCCTCGGGATCGGCGTTCACCGCCTGGGCCATCTCGTCGGCGTCGGACTCGGACTGGGGCAGGGACAGTACGTTGCCGTAGTCGAAGACAATCCACGTCATGGCAGGAATGGTCGCAGATGCGGGTCGAGCGCCGGGCAACCCAGGTATTTCTCGGCCGTGTGGAAGTCGATCCAGTCGAGATTGACGCGTTCCTCCACGTCCACGCCGGTGAAGCTGTCGCACAGATCGGGCGGAATGGCCGCGATGTCGTCTTTGTCGGCGATGTTCACCCAGCGCTTGACGCCGGCGGGCCGGCTGCCGAGGCCGTTGATCGGGGCGGGCAGGAGGCGCTCGAAGACCACGTTGCGCATGCCCAGCGGGCTGCCGAGGGTGATCAGCAGGTCGACCTCGAGGTCGGGGTTGGCCCAGAGCGTCTCGTAGGCCACGACGCTGCCCAGCGAATGGGCGATCACCACCCGGGGGCTGTGCTTCCTGATCGTGTCGCGGACGGCCTCCTGGCATCTCTCGCGCCGGGCCGGGTCGGTCAGGTAGGCCGCCACCTCCGGCGCGAACAGCGACGCGAACGCCACCGACCTGCTGTCGAGCCGGGCCAGCAGCCACCCGGTGAACAACTTGAGCGCTCCGGTGAAGCGCTCGCCCAGGCCCATGTTCCTGGCCCAGCCGACGAGCACCTGCTGGGCGGAGCCCTGCATGCCCGCGAACGCCTGCGGGCCCTCCGTGGGCCGGCCGTCGTGCAGCAGGTGGGAGAAGTAGGCCACCTCGCTGAAGTACGCCTGGCTCTCTCCTCCGAGGGCCGCCTGCAGATAGCGGTCCCACTTGAGGCGCATCGCCTCCGCCGCCCCGGTCGCGGAGTTGCCTGCCGCCACGTAGTAGTTGTACTTGCCGATCCCGTGCACGCCGACGATGCCCGCCACAGCGCCCTCCCAGTTTCCCCGTGATTCCAGGCGATGGTGACACACCTCACTTGCGGATCGTTTGCGACCGCCCACCAGCCGTCGCCTGCACCACGGAATCGGCCTCCCCCACAGATCGTTCATTCCATAGTCGCAGCGGCGTCTGTTATTGAAAATCCCATTGCTTTGGGCATATGTCGCTCAGGTACGGTGACATTCCACCGTGAGGAACAGGAGCACCCCGCCATGCCCGGCCCGCTGGTCGTCAACGACTCGGTCGTCATCCCGGACGCCGAGCTCGTCTGGCGTTTCTCCCGCTCTTCAGGCCCGGGCGGCCAGGGCGTCAACACCACGGACAGCCGGGTCGAGCTCGTCTTCGACGTGTCCGCCACCACGGCGCTGCCGCCGGAGCTCAAGGCTCGCGCCCTCGACCGGCTCGGCTCCCCCACGATCACCATCGCCGCTTCTGAATACCGCTCCCAGCTGCGCAACCGCGAGGCCGCCGAACAGCGCCTGGCCCAGCGCATCCGCGAGGCCATCGCGCCCCCGCCCAAGCGCCGCCGCGCCACCAAGCCCAGCCGGGGCTCGGTCGAGCGCCGCATCGCCACCAAGAAGCTCCGCTCCGACGTCAAACGCATGCGCCGCAGCCCCTGACCCTTCAGCCAGGATTATGCAGAAGGGCCCGCCAGGACGAGGCGGGGCGTGAACACGGGCCGCGTCCTGTGCGGTACGGGGCAGAGCTGGCCGATCACTTCACGTACCTGGTCGCGCAGGTAGAGCGCCGTCAGACGGCCCTGGTCGTCGAAGTGCGGGCAGGTGGGCGAGAGCACCAACTCCGTGCCCATCACGACCGCGCCCGCGCCGGTGAGCTCCTTGAACAGCTCGGCCTGCGCCCACATGGCTCCGCAGGCGCGCACGCTGGCGCTCATCACGGCGACGTGCTTGCCCGCCAGGCGCCCGCCGCTCGACATCCAGCGCAGCGCGTGGCTCAGCTCAGCCGGGAGCAGGCTGTGCTCGGGCGCGGTGATCAGCACCGCGTCGGACTCGTCCAGCTTGCGGAGCAGGCCCCCGACCTGCTCCGGTACGGGACCGAGTGAGTGGGGCGGAACCGTGCCGAGCCCCCGCCAGCACTCCAGGCGCGCCCCCCGGGGCAGCTCCCCCTCCATCGCCTCCAGCAGCCTGGTGATGAACGATCCCGCCTGGAGGCTCGCGGCGATCCCGAAGATTCTCACCCTTCACTCCCAGGGATGTTGATGTGTGGCCCGTAGTCCTGAACCTTCCCGATGTCGCGGATGTCCAAGACCATCTCTGAGTCAAGAGGGGGCACGGGCTTACCGGATGATGGGCCCATGGACTACGTACGGGTGGGAATGTCGGGCCTGAAGGTGTCGCGGATCGGCCTGGGCATGATGAGCTACGGCGACCCGGCGGACTCGCCCTGGTTCCTGCCCGAGGAGGCCGCCGAGCCGATCGTGCGCCGGGCGGTGGACGGCGGGGTGACCTTCTTCGACACCGCCGACATGTATTCCGGCGGCGTCAGCGAGGAGATCACCGGCAGCCTGCTGCGCCGCCTCTTCGACCGCCGCGACGACTACGTACTGGCGACCAAGGTCGGTTACCCCATGGGCAACGGGGTCAACGATCGCGGGTTGTCGCGCAAGCACATCCTGGACTCGATCGACGCGTCGCTGCGGCGGCTCGGCACCGACCACGTCGATCTCTACCAGATCCACCGCTGGGACGATGAGACGCCCATCGAGGAGACCATGCGGGCGCTGGACGACGTGGTCAGGGCGGGCAAGGCCCGCTATATCGGGGCTTCTCTCATGTACGGCTGGCAGCTGGCCAAGGCGCAGCATGTGGCGAAGGCGGCAGGGTTGACCAGGTTCGTGGCGATGCAGACCCGCTACAACCTCGCCTACCGGGAGGAGGAGCGTGAGGTGCTCCCCTACTGTGCCGACCAGGGGCTGGGCGTGCTGCCGTACAGTCCGCTCGCCCGCGGCCTGCTGGCCGGCGGAGAGGGGCGGGCCACCACCAGGGCGGCGCACGAGGACCGTGCGCCCGAGAACGACGGCGTCGTGGCGGCGCTGCGGGCCGTCGCCGGGGAGCGCGGCGTGCCGCCCGCGCGGGTGGCCCTGGCCTGGCTGCTCGGCGAGAAGGCGGGGAACGGCGCCGTCGCCGCGCCGATCGTGGGGGCGACGCGCCCCGGCCACCTCGACGACGCGCTCGCCGCCGTGGACCTCGTCCTCACCCCTGACGAGGTCGCCCGCCTGGAGGCCCCTTACCGGCCGCGCGAGCCGTTCGGCTACGGCTGGTGATCGGCGGACGAGCCTGGCCCGCGAGATCCGGCCACGCAGCGACCGGACGCACTCGACCGGGCCAGGAATCGAGCCGGGCGGCGTAGAAGCGGCCCGGCAACTCGATCATCGCAAGGCGGCGCGGGCCTTGCGCTCGGCCCGGCGCTCGACGAACCTGGCCGCCGTCGCCTCCGTCTTGGCCAGGAACTCGGCCAGTTCCTCCCGGGCCTGCTCGCCGCCCGCGTCGAGGCCGGTCTTGTCGAACACCGCCCACTGCTTCAGCACCGGCATGAGCACGTCGTCCAGGTGCAGGCGCATGTCGTAGATGCCCTCGTGGGCGATGATCATCGCCTTGCGGGTGAAGCCCTCGATGCTGGAGCCGGGCATCTGGAAGGTCTTCACGACGTCGGTGACGGCGCGCATGGTCTGGTTGGGGTCCAGCTCGAAGGCGGCCTTGAGCAGGTTGCGGTAGAAGAGCATGTGCAGGTTCTCGTCGGCGGCGATCCTGGCCAGCAGCCGCTCGCAGCCCTCGTCGCCGGAGGCCCGGCCGGTGTTGCGGTGCGCGATGCGGGTGGCCAGCTCCTGGAAGGAGACGTAGGCGAGCTGCTCCAGCATGGTGCCGTACTCGGTGGTGAAGCCCGCCTCCATGTGCGTCATGCGGGCGCGCTCCAGCGCGACCGGGTCGACCGCGCGCGTCACCGTGAGGTAGTCGCGGATCGCGACGCCGTGCCGGCCCTCCTCGGCGGTCCAGCGCTGCACCCAGGTGCCCCACGCGCCGTCACGGCCGAACGTCGTGGCGATCTCGTGGTGGTAGCTGGGCAGGTTGTCCTCGGTGAGGAGGTTGACGATGAGCGAGACCCGGGCGGCCTCGGGCAGCTTCGAGTCGCTGTCCTGCCAGGCCTCGCCGCCGTAGACGCCGTCGAAGTCGCGGCCTTCGCTCCACGGAATGTACTCGTGCGGGAACCACTCTTTCGCCATCGCGTTGTGGCGGTCCAGCTCCCCGGCGACCACGGGCTCCAGCTCGTGCAGAAGTTGCGTCTGCGTCATCGCCATCAAGATCGTCTCCCTGTAGGTTACGGTACCGTAAGTTAGGCTACCCGAAGGTCGTACCGGCCAAATAGGGTGGTCGTATGCGACCGAGTTTCCGTGGCGTCCTCCTTGACCATGATGAGCGATTAGTGATCTTCCGCCGGACGGTGCCGGGGCACCAGGTCTACTGGTCCGTACCAGGCGGCCATGTCGAGCCCGAGGACGCCACCCTGGAGCACACGCTGCACAGGGAGCTGCTGGAGGAGCTGGGCGCGACGGTCTCGGGCGTGACCCCGTTGACCACGGTCACCTATCCGTGGCAGGGCGAGGTCAAGACTCAGCACGTATATGGCTGCCGCCTGATCGACATAGACCCGGCCCTGCGGCACGGGCCCGAGTTCGAGGACCCCTCGCGCGGGGTCTACGAGGTCGTGCGGCTGCCGCTGCGGGAGGCGGAGATCACCTCCCGGCACGTCGTCCCCGAGGCCGTGGCCGCCTACCTGTCGCGCAACATCAGCGCGCTGCCGCGTCTCATCGGCGGTCCTCGATCTCCCACAGATGGTCGATGACGTGCCAGGCCGTCCGCCGCAGGGCGTAGGCGGGCGGCCAGCCGGTGGTCTGCGGCGGCTGCCAGGGGCGTGACAGCACCTCGGCCAGTTCCTCGCGCATGGCGTCGCGGTCGGCCGGGCTCTTGTACGGCTTGTGCCGTACGTCCACCTTCCGGGCATAGGAACGCTCCGCCTCCGCGACGTGCGCCGCGACCTTCGACAGGTCACGCCCGCCGCCCCGCGGCCCCTTGCGCAGCTCCTCCGGCGACTCGGCGACGACCTCGTCGAACAGCTCCCACGCGGCGCGCAGCAACGCCACGTGGCGGCGCGCGGTGTCGGCGTCGATCGGCTCCTGGTCGAGCTCGGGGATCGCGAACGGCGCGCCGAAGTCGGTCATGTCGGTGCCCGGCTCTCGGGCGACCACCACGGGATCGCCCGGCTCGAACGGCAGCCCGGCCCGCTCGGCGATCAGCCGGTAGCGGGGCGCGTAGTCCACGAGCAGGTCGATGGCCGCCTCCTCGCCCTTGGCCACGCGGCACCAGCCGGGCCACTCCAGCGAGCAGGCGAAGACCTTCTTGGGGCCGACCTCCAGATAGATGCGCGTCATGCGGACCACCTTCCCAGGCTTACCTGTCAACCGGTGTCAGGTTCAGATCAGGTCGATGAGATCCGCCACCGAGTCGACCACCAGCGACGGCCGGTAGGGAAAGCGGTCGATCTGCTCGCGCTGGGTGACGCCGGTGAGCACCAGGATGGTGTAGAGCCCGGCCTCCATCCCGCACACGATGTCGGTGTCCATCCGGTCGCCGATCATCGCGGTGGTCTCGCTGTGGGCCTCGATCTCGTTGAGCGCGCTGCGCATCATCCGCGGGTTGGGCTTGCCGACGAAGTAGGGTTCGACGTTGGTGGCCTTGGTGATCATGGCCGCGACCGCGCCGCAGGCGGGCAGCGAGCCCTCGGTGGACGGGCCGACCGGGTCCGGGTTCGTGGCGATGAAGCGGGCGCCGCCCTCGATGAGGCGGATCGCCCGGGTGATCTGCGTGAAGCTGTAGGTACGGGTCTCGCCGAGCACCACGTAGTCGGGGTCGAGGTCGGTCAGCACGTAGCCGACCTCGTGCAGCGCGGTGGTCAGCCCGGCCTCGCCGATCACGTAGGCGGAGCCGCCCGGCCGCTGGTCGTCGAGGAACTGGGCGGTGGCCAGCGCCGAGGTCCAGATCGACTCGGCGGGCACGTCCAGGCCGGCGGCCGCCAGGCGTACCGACAGGTCGCGCTGGGTGTAGATGGAGTTGTTCGTCAGCACCCGGAATTTCTTGCCGGACTCGCTGAGCCGCTTGATGAACACGTCCGCACCCGGGACGGGTCTGCCCTCGTGTACGAGAACGCCGTCCATGTCGGAAAGCCAGGAGTTGATCCGCTTACGCTGAGTCACGCGGCCCATCGTACCGAGTGTCCCTTATCGACTTCCCGACCAGCACATGAAGAATGTTGTTCATGTCGTTCACCGAATCCGCGCGCGACCTGCGGGACGAGCTCGTCCGGCTGCGTCGGTCACTGCACACCACTCCTGAGATCGGCCTCGCGCTGCCGCGTACCCAGGAGAAGGTCCTGACGGCGCTCGACGGGCTGCCCCTGGAGATCACCACCGGGAAGACGCTCAGCTCGATCACCGCCGTGCTCAGGGGCGGCCGGCCGGGTCCCGCGGTGCTGTTGCGCGGCGACATGGACGCGCTGCCGGTCACCGAGCGCAACGATCTGCCCTACCGCTCGCAGATCGACGGGCAGATGCACGCGTGCGGCCACGACCTGCACACCGCCATGCTCGCCGGGGCCGCGCACCTGCTCAGCGCGCGGCGGGCGGAGCTGGCCGGGGACGTCATCTTCATGTTCCAGCCGGGCGAGGAGGGCCACGAGGGCGCCAAGCACATGATCAAGGAGGGTGTGCTGGACGCGGCGGGCGCGCGGCCGATCGCCGCGTACGGGATGCACGTCGTCTCGTCGATGCTGCCGCCGGGCCTGTTCGCCTCCCGGCCCGGGCCGCTCATGGCCGCGGCCGACGTGTTCGAGGTGACGGTGAAGGGGCGCGGCGGGCACGGCTCCAGCCCGCACCGCGCGCTCGACCCCATTCAGGCGGGCTGCGAGATGGTGACGTCGCTGCAGGCGATGGTGACCAGGACGTTCGACGTGTTCGACCCCGTCGTGGTCACGGTCGGGTCCTTCCACGGAGGCACGACCGACAACGTGATCCCCGATGAGGCGCGCTTCGAGGCGACGGTGCGCACGTTCTCGCCGGGCAACCGGGAGCTGGTGAAGCGGCGACTGGTGGAGGTGGTCGAAGGCGTCGCGGCCGCCCACGGCCTGTCGGTCGAGGCGTCGTTCGGCATGGGCTACCCGGTCACCGTGAACGATCCCACCGAGGCGGATTTCGTCTCCAGGACCGCCGAGGAGCTGTTCGGGCCCGGGCGCTACTTCGTCTCGCCGCAGCCGGTGATGGGCTCGGAGGACTTCTCGTACGTGCTGCAGGCCGTCCCCGGGGCATTCGTCTTCCTGGGGGCGTGCCCGCCCGACCGCGATCCGGCCACCGCGCCGTACAACCACTCCCCCGAGGCGCGGTTCGACGACTCCGTGCTGCCGGACGGCGCCGCCCTGTACGCCTCGCTGGCGCTGTCCCGGCTGGCGTCCTGAGCTGAAGGGGGCCCGATGAAGGCATGGATTCCGGATCCGGACCGGCTGCTGGTCATGGCGGACAAGCCCATGCCGGAGCCGGGCGTCGGAGAGGTGCTGGTCCAGGTCGAGGCGTGCGGTGTCTGCCGGACCGACCTGCACCTCGTCGAAGGTGACCTGCCGCCCCGCCACCCCGCGATCTCGCCCGGCCACCAGGTGGTCGGGCGCGTGGTCGGCGGGGACGGGGACGTGGGGCAGCGGGTGGGGGTCGCGTGGCTGCGGTGGACCTGTGGGGCCTGCCGGTACTGCCTGGACGGTAAAGAAAATCTTTGCCTTTCGTCGGCCTACACCGGGTGGGATGCCGACGGCGGTTACGCTGAGTATCTGACCGTGCCCGCCGCCTACGTCTACGCCCTGCCCGAAGGGGCGCCCGCCGAGAAGCTGGCGCCCCTGCTGTGCGCCGGGATCGTGGGCTATCGGGCGCTGCTCCGCTCCGACCTGCCGGAAGGCGGGCGGCTCGGGGTCTACGGGTTCGGCGCGTCCGCCCACCTGACCGCGCAGGCGGCGATCGCCCGAGGGGCCGTCGTCCACGTGGTCACCAGGTCCCGCGCCGCCCGGGAGCTGGCCCTGGAGCTGGGCGCCGCCTCCGCCGGAGACCGTCCGCCCGAGCCGCTGGACGCGGCCATCCTGTTCGCGCCCGTGGGCGATCTGGTGCCCGTGGCGCTGGCGGCGCTCGACCGGGGCGGCACGCTCGCCGTGGCCGGGATCCACCTCACCGACATCCCCCCGCTGAACTACGAGCGCCACCTCTTCCAGGAGAGAACACTACGGAGCGTGACCGCCAACACCCGGGCCGACGGACGGGCCTATCTGGACCTGGCATTCGGGCGTCCGCCGCACGTGACGACGACGCCCTATCCCTTTGACAGGGCGGCCTCCGGGCTCCGCGATCTTGCAGACGGGCAGGTCAACGGGGCTGCGGTGCTTATGCTGGCCTAATGGCGCCGAGCGCCATCGACATGGGGCATGAAGGAAAGTTACATTAGCCTCACAACACCTGGAGATTATTGACGTGACCTGTGCGTGACCGTAGGGTCCGGCTAATCCCACGCGATCCTCAACAGGTCCGACACTCCCCGGAGCGGTACATGAAGCGACTAGCGGCGGTAGTAGCGTTGCTGGGCCTGGCCACTGCCACAGCGTGCAGCAGTGGCTCCACCAACAAGTCCAGCTCGGGCGGCGGTGGCGGGCTCTTCACCACGATCGACGTCAACAGGCCGGGCCTCGATGCCTCGGCCCCGGCCAACCCATACAACCCCAAGGGCAACTCGTTCTCGGGCTTCAACGCGATGAGAATCGCGTGGGTCAAGAACCACCTGACGGACCCGAACCAGGCTCTGCCCGGCATCGCGGCGAGCTGGGAGATCGCGCCGGACAACTCCGCGATCACGCTGAAGCTCCAGCCGAACGCCAAGTGGTCCGACGGCAAGCCGGTCACCGCCGAGGACGTCAAGATGTCCATCGGCATCGCCTACACGCAGGGGAGCACGGCCTTCTCGGTCACCCCGGGCGCGGCGGGCGCCGCCGCGGAGGTCACGGTCGTCGACAACCAGACCTTGAAGATCACGCAGGACATGGCCAGCCCCAGTCCGAAGTTCGCCCGCGGCGTGCTCGACACGGCCGTCCTGCCCGCCCACGTGTGGAGCAGCGTCCTTCCCGCGGACTTCTGGGACAAGCTGAAAGCCGCCCGTGGCGACGGCGCGGAGGCGGAGAAGGCCCGCGCGGAGATCACCGCCCTGGGCCAGAAGGTGATCGCCTTCGCCCCGCCCAAGGACGTCTCCGCCGGTCCGTTCGTGCTGGAGCGGGTCAATCCCGGAGAAGCCCTGCTGGTCAAGAACAAGAACTTCTTCAACGCCGCCAACGTGGCCCCGTCGCAGGTGAAGTTGCTCAACTACACCGGCAACGAGCAGATCTGGAACTACCTCACCGCCGGCAAGCTCGATCAGTCCGGGTTCGTCGCCGCTCCCACGGACGTGATGAACCGGATCAAGCAGGGCCCGGGCAACGAGGTCATCAAGGGCTACTCGCCGGTCGCCGTGGGCATGGCCTTCAACCAGTCCAAGAAGCCCTACGACAACGTGCACGTGCGCAGGGGCCTGGCCTACCTCATCGACCGCGACCAGGTCACCAAGGTCGCCTCGCCCGAGGGCGGCACCCCGGCCGTCACCACCAGCGGCATCCACCAGAAGGCCGCGCAGGCCTGGATCCCCGACACGCTTCCGAAGCTCGACCCGTACAAGCCCGACGCGGCGAAGGCCGAAGCGGAGTTCAAGTCGGCCGGGCTGACGAAGAAGGACGGCAAGTGGACGCTGGCCGACGGCAAGCCGTGGAAGGTGTCCATGCACGCGCCGGCCGGCTTCTCCGACTGGCTGTCGGCGCAGGAGAACATCAAGAGCCAGCTGGTCAAGGCCGGCATCGACGCGGAGATCCAGACCAGCCCCGACTTCCCCGTCTACCTTGAGGAGCTGGCGGCGGGCAAGTACGACGTGGGCTTCTGGCTCATGGCGCTCGGCCCGGCGCCGTACGACATCTTCCAGCGGCTCTACGGCGCCTCCAACGGCTGGACCAACGTCGCGGGCAAGATCGAGCACTCCCCGGCGGGCAAGAACGGCAACTGGATGGGCGGCCCCGAGCAGATCGAGGTCGACGGCGCAAAGATCGACCCGGGTGAGCTGACCGGCAAGCTGAACTCGGCCAACGAGGAGGCGGCCAAGCCGATCATGGCGCAGCTGGCGACGGCGGCCAACCAGGACCTGCCGGTCATCCAGCTCTGGGACTACGTCAACAACCAGTTCGTCAACAACAGCCGATTCACCGGCTGGCCCCACGACGACGAGATCCTTCGTCTCGGCACCGGCGTGCTCGCGTCCGGTGTGTGGATCCAGCTCGGCATGGTCAAGTCGAAGCAGTAACTTATGACACTTATCGCACGACGACTCGCGGGCCACCTGGCCCGCGGTTTCGTCATGATCCTCGTTGTGGCGACGATCAGCTTCTTCATCATCAACAACATCCCGGGCGACCCCATAGCGGCCCAGTACGAGAAGCTGCTCCAGGGCGGCATGGCTCCGGAGGCGGCCACGCAGACCGTCAAGGTGCTGTACGGGTTCCAGCCGACGGGCTCGCTGTGGCAGCAGTACACCGACTACATCGGCGGGCTGCTCCACTTCGACCTCGGTACCTCGGTCAGCCGTCCGGGACAGCCCGTGCTCGGCGTGCTCGGCGAGGCGGCCAAGTGGACCATCCTGCCGGTGCTGGGGGGCACGCTGCTCAGCTTCCTCGTCGGCGTCATCCTCGGCGTCTACGCGGCCATCAAGCGCAAGAGCAAGCTGGGCGACGCCCTGGCCATCTCCGGCTCGCTGCTGCACGGCATTCCGCAGTATGTGCTGGCTATGCTGCTCGTGGTCATCTTCGCCACGCTCATCCCCATCCTGCCCGCCGACGGGCCGGTGGACATCATGTTCGAGCCGGGCTTCAACGCCGGCTACCTCGGCTCACTGGCCGAGCACGCGGTGCTGCCGATCGCCACCTACGCGCTGTCGGCCTACGGCGGCTGGGTGCTGGCGATGAAGTCGAGCGTGGTCACCGTGCTCGGCGACGACTTCATCCTGGCCGCCGAGCTGCGCGGCATGAAGCGCTCGATCATCTTCCGCTACATCGCGCGCAACGCGATCCTGCCGCTGTTCACGATCCTCGCCCTGTCCCTCGGGCTGCTCCTCGGCGGCGCGGTGTTCATCGAGAAGATCTTCAACTATCCCGGCCTCGGGTGGCTGCTCATCGAGAGCATCAACACCCGGGACTACGCGCTGATGGGCGGGGCGTTCCTGCTGATCACCGCCGCCGTCATCGTGGCGAACATCGTGGCCGACCTGTTCTACACGGTGATCGACCCGCGGGTACGCAGCGGAGAGGACTCGACATGAGCACCGTGCTCATCCCTGAGACGGCGTCCGCCGCCGCGACCATGCGCCGTAACTTCTGGCTAGGCGTCTGGCGGGTGATGAAGCGCAAGCCGAGCCGGCTGGCCGGTGCGGTCATCGTCGCCGGCTTCGCGTTCATGGGCGCCTTCGGGCCGATGTTCTATCCGGACCAGCTGCCGGACGACTCCAACGCCATCACCCAGGCGCCGAGCTGGGCGCACTGGTTCGGCACCGATCCGCAGGGCAGGGACGTGCTCGCGCTGGTCATCACCGGCTCCCGCTACGTGCTGCTCAGCGCCGCGGTGACAGCGGTCATCACGGTGGTCTTCGGCACGACGCTCGGCCTGTTCTCCGGGTTCAAGCGGGGCCGCTGGGACAGCGTGCTCATGCGGATCACCGACATGAAGCTCACCATCCCCGCCTTGCCGCTGCTGCTGGTCCTGGCGATGGTCTGGAAGTTCGGCAGCCCGATCCAGATGGGCCTGGTGCTCGGCCTGCTCGGCTGGGGCGGGGTGGCGCGGGCCGTGCGCGCCCAGACGCTGTCCCTGCGCGAACGCGGCTTCATCGAGGCCGCGCGCGGGCTGGGCCTGTCCACGAGGCACATCATCAGCAAGGAACTGCTGCCCAGCATGGCTCCGTACATCGCGATGAACATGCTCATCGCGGTCACCGGCGCCGTCTACGCGCAGGTGGGCCTGTTCTTCCTGGGTGTGCTGCCGTACGAGGCGAACAACTGGGGCGTGATGCTCAACCTGGCCGTGTTCCAGGCGGGCGCCATGATCACGCCCAACGCCCTCGGTTATCTGCTGGGGCCGCTGCTGGCGATCCTGCTGCTCACCCTTGGCATCGTGCTCGTGGTCGACGCCATGGACGAGATCTTCAACCCCCGGCTGCGTGAGGAGTAGCAGTGGCGGACCAAGCGCCGGGAGTGCGCATCGACGGCCTCACGGTCGTCTACAAGACGCCGGCGGGCGAGTTGCCCGCCGTACGCGGCATCAGCCTGACCCTGGAGCCCGGCACGATCACCGGCATCGTCGGCGAATCCGGCTCCGGCAAGTCCACGCTGGCCCTGTCGCTGCTCAACGCGGTGCAGCCGCCGGGCAGGATCGCAGCGGGCAGCGTGGAGATCGACGGGCTCGGCGACGTGGTCGGGCTCGCGGGCGAGCAGCTGCGCAAGGCCAGGGGCGCCCACATCGGGTACGTCTTCCAGGCCGCCCAGAACTCGCTCAACCCGCTCAAGACCGTCGGCAAGCAGCTGCTCGATTTGGGCCGCTCGCACGGCGTCGAGGACCCGCGCGGCCTGGTCCGCGAGGCCAGGGAACTGCTGGGCCGGATGGGCCTCGACGGGGCCAGAGTGCTGGACTCGCACCAGCACGAGCTGTCCGGCGGTATGCGGCAGCGGGTCGGCATCATGCTGGCACTGGTGCTCAACGCGCACCTGGTGGTGCTGGACGAGCCGACGACCGCACTGGACATGATCACCCAGGCGAACATCCTGAAGATCGTCCGCGAGGTGCACGCCGAGCGCGGCCTGACCACCCTGGTGATCACGCACGACATCGGCGTGGTGGCCGAGGTGGCCGACCGGCTCGCGGTCATGTACGGCGGACGCCTGGTGGAGCAGGGGCCCACCAGGCAGGTGCTGGGCGCGCCCCGCCATCCCTACACCAGGGGCCTGATCAAGGCGATCCCCCGGCTGGTCGGCGACATCGACGAGGCCCAGGCGCTGCCGGGACGGCCGCCGACGCTGGTCACGGTGCCCAAGGAGGGCTGCGTGTTCAGGGAGCGCTGCCCGCAGCGGATGGACGTGTGCGACACCGTCGATCCCTCGGTGGTGGCGGACGGGGCGAGGATCGTGGCCTGCCACGCGGTGACGGTGAAGGAGCACGCTTCGTGATTACCGGGACGGGCATCACCAAGACGTACAAGCAGCGCGGCAACATGCTCGGCAAGCGGGAGGTCCCGGCGCTGCGCGGCGTGGACTTCGCGATCGCCAAGGGCGGGTCCGCGTCGTTCATCGGCGAGTCGGGCTGCGGCAAGACCACGCTCGGGCGCATCATCGCCGGGCTGGAGACCTACGACGCGGGCGAGATCGCGATCGACGGGACGCCCATGTCGCCGCTGAAGGTCAAGCAGCGGCAGCCGCACTTCCGCAAGATCCAGATGATCCACCAGGACCCCTACTCGGCGCTGAACCCGACCCGGACGATCTACCAGACCCTCCAGGCGCCGCTGGCGCTGCGGGCCGGGCAGACCGGCCGGCCCAAGAAGTGGATCGACGAGCGGGCCGCCGAGGTGCTGTCGCTGGTCGGCCTCGACCCAGGAACGGTCCTGTCGCGCTACCCGCACCAGCTCTCGGGCGGCATGCGGCAGCGCGTCGTGATCGCCCGCGCGCTGACCGTCGACCCCGAGATGCTCGTCGCCGATGAGGCGGTCTCGATGATCGACGTGTCGCTGCGGCTCGGCATCCTGGCGCTGCTGAAGGACCTGCGCGAGCGGCTGGGCGTCAGCGTGCTGTTCATCACGCACGACGTGGCCACCGCGCGCTACATCGGCGGTGACGGCGAGCTGTACGTGATCTACCGCGGCCAGGTCGTGGAGCGCGGGCCGGTGGACACGATCATCGCCGACCCGGTGCATCCGTACACGCAGTCGCTGCTGTCGGCCATCCCCGTGCTGCACGGGCTGGAGCGGCCCGGTGAGGAGCCGGTGGTGCCGCTGGAGTCGTTCACCGAGGCCCAGTCCGAGAGTGGGTGCCTGTTCGCGGCCCGGTGCCCGTTCCGCGGTGACGGATGCACGGACGAGCGACCGCTGCTCCAGGTGACGGAGGGTGTTCCGCAGGAGCACGCCTGCTACTACCCGCAGCGGCGCAGCGTCATCGCCCGCCCGATGAGCGAGGTGTGACCCCGTGGCCCACGTCGGCGACACCGTGACGCCTGTCCGGGAGGCGAGCGGCTCCGAGGAGCTGCGGGACGCCGCGGAGGTGGCGCGGGCGGCGCTCACGCTGGACTCGGGCGAGGGTCCCGCCCTCGTCGACCGGTTGGCGAACCCGCCCGCCGGTCGGCGCTGGACCGCCCTGGTGATCGATGGCGGGGTCGTCATGGCCTCCGTGTCGGCCAAGGATCCGGCCATCGGACATATCGACCTGCTGGCCGTACACCCCGAGGTGCGGGGCCGGGGACACGGCCGGGAGCTGGTCCGCGCGGCCGAGGAGTGGCTGCGGTCGGCGGGAGCGAGGCAGGCGCGCTTCGCCGGGAACCCGCCCTGCTACGCCTGGCCGGGCATCGACGTGCGCTACACCGCGGCCGCGTGCCTGGCGGAGAGTCTCGGCTACGAGCGCTATCACGTGGCCTGGAACATGACCGCCGACCTCGGCGCGGACCTGTCCGTCGAAGAGGAGCCGGCACGGCTGGCCGAGGCCGGAGTGAGCGTGCACGCGGCCGCGACGGACCGGGATCTCGCGACGGACCGGAAGCGTGCGGACCGCGAGCGGGTTGTCGCGTTCGTGCGTGAGCACTGGAACGAGAACTGGGCCTGGGAGGCCGCCAACGCCGCCGGGCTGCACTACGCCGAGCGCGACGGCCGGATCCTGGGGTTCGCCGCCTGGGGGGCGCGGCCCGCCTGGTTCGGGCCTATGGGGACGGCGCCCGAGGCGCGCGGGCTCGGCGTGGGCGGCGTGCTGCTGCGCCGCTGCCTGGCCGAGATGCGCGCCGCCGGACTGTCCAGCGCGCAGATCGGCTGGGTCGGGCCGCTGCGGTTCTACTCGCGCGCCGTGGGCGCGCGAGCCGAACGCGTCTTCTGGCTCTACCGACGCGATCTGGCGTGATGTCACACGCCGGTACGGATTCCGCCACCTCCGGTGCGCCGCTTCGCGCGGCCACCGTAGGTGCTCACCCCGTGACCTGTGGTGCGCCGCTAATAGAGGAGCCGTCCTTCGGGATGGACGGGGTCGGGGCAGAGGGCACGTGGGTCCTGCCCGGCGTCCAGGCACCTCGTGAGCGTGTCGGAGCCCCACAGGTGGTCCATGAACAGCTCGGGCCCCCACCAGGCCAGCTCGCCCGCGTACAGCGTGCGGGCCACGTGCAGCATCGACAGACCGGTCAGCACCGGCCGGTACGCCTCCCGGTCGTGCACGTGCAGCTGGACCCCGTGCACGGTCGTGCCCGCGTGCTTGTGGAAGGTCGGCGTGAACCAGGTCTCCCTGAAGCGCACCCCGGGCAGTCCGAGCGCGTTGAGCGCGGGCACGAACCGGTCATCGACGTACGGGGCGCCGACCAGCTCGAACGGCCGGGTGGTGCCGCGTCCCTCGGAGAAGTTCGTGCCCTCGAACAGCCCGGTGGCCGGGTAGGCGTACGCGGTCTCGACGGTCGGCATGTTGACCGACGGCATCACCCACGGCAGCCCGGTCTCGGCGAACGTCATTCCGCGCCGCCACCCGTCCATGGTGACCACGCGCAGGTCCAGGTCGAAGCCGAACAGCGTGGCCAGCTCGCCCGCGGTCCTGCCGTGGCGTACCGGCAGCGGGAACCTGCCGACGAAGCTGGCGAACTGCGGATCGAGCGGCGGTCCCTCCTCGACGGTCCCGCCGAGCGGGTTGGGCCGGTCCAGCACCACGAACCGCAGGCCCAGCCGGCTCGCCGCGGCCATCAGGTCGTACATGGTCCAGATGTAGGTGTAGAAGCGGGTGCCCACGTCGGCGATGTCGAACACCAGTGTGTCGACCCCGGAGCCGGCCACCACCTCCTCCAGTGCCGCGCCGGAGACCTTGTGCGTGTTGAAGACGGGCAGGCCGGTTCTGGGGTCGATCGTGTCGGACTCGCTGCCGTTCGCCTGGGCGGTGCCCCGCATGCCGTGCTCCGGGCCGAACAGCGCCGTCAGCGGCACTCCGGCCGCGCTGAGGGCGTCCGTCGTGGGGGTCAGATCAGGCAGGACGCCCGTGGGGTTGGTGATCAGGCCGAGCCGGGCGCCGCCGGCCAGGGTGGGATCCGTGGCCAGCCGTTCAGCGCCAGTGCGTACGTACGTCATGAACCCATTGTCTGAAAGATATTTACAAGAGAGAAGTAGAGGGTGGAAATTAGCGTCATGATTGATCCGCTCCCCGAGCTGCCCACCGAACAGAGCGATCCCCGCTACAGCCAGATCGACCGGCTGCCGACAGAGCAGGTCGCCCGGCTGATGAACCAGGCCGACGCCGCCGTGCCCGCCGCGGTCGCCGTCGCGATCCCGGTCATCTCCGCCGCCATCGACGCGATCGCCGCGCGCATGGCCGAGGGCGGGCGGCTGCTGTACGTCGGCGCCGGTACGTCGGGGCGGCTGGCCGTGCTCGACGCCTCCGAGTGCCCACCGACGTTCGGCACCGATCCGTCGCTCGTCCAGGGCATCATCGCGGGCGGACCGGACGCGCTCACCCGTTCCGTCGAGGGCGCGGAGGACGACGCCGCCGCGGGCGCCGCCTCGCTCGCGGAGCTGGAGGTGGGCCCGCTCGACTCGGTGGTGGGCGTGTCGGCCAGCGGACGGGCCCCTTTCGTGCTCGGCGCGCTGGCGGAGGCGGCCCGGCGGGACGCGCTGACCGTCAGCCTTTCGTGCAACGACGGCGCGCCCTTGTCGGCCGCCGCTGAACACGCGATCGAGGTGGTGGTGGGTCCCGAGGTGGTGACCGGCTCCACCCGGCTCAAGGCGGGCACGGCTCAGAAGCTGGTGCTCAACATGATCTCCACCATCTCCATGGTCCGGCTCGGCCGTACGTACGGCAACAAGATGATCGAGATGTCGGCGATGAACAGCAAGCTGGCGGACCGGGCGCTCCGCATGGTGCGCGACATCACCGGTGCCGACCACGACACGGCGGGCAAGGCGCTGGACGCGGCGGGCGGACAGGCGAAGATAGCGGTGCTGATGATCCGGCACGGGCTGGACGCCGGCGGGGCCCGCGCCCTGCTGGAATCGCACGGCGAGCGACTCAGCGACGCGCTGAGCAGCTGACCGGCTGAGCGGTTCATGACCGCGCTGACGGGGCGGCGCCCGCGCTGACCGGAACCGCTCGTGGGCGCGGTGAACCCACGAGCTGGTGGACTTACGGGGAGGCTGAACGATGTCCGATCGGCTGGACGCGATCCTGGCGGACGGGGTGCCGCGCGTGTGCTCGGCGGCGGTGGCGATCATCTCCGTGGACGGCTCGGTGGCGGCCTCGGCCGTCGCCGGGGAGCTCGTCCGCTATGCCGACCTCGAGCACACCCTGACCGCCGACCGGCCGGCGGCGGCCCGCGACTCGGTCTTCGACCTGGCCTCCATCAGCAAGCTGTTCACCACGACCGTGGTGCTGTCGCTGGCCGAGGAGGGCCGCCTGGACCTCGACGAGCCGGTGACGGCCTGGCTGCCGGGCGCCGATCCTCGGGTCACCCTGCGGCGCCTGCTCACGCACACGGCCGGTCTCCAACCCACCCGCCGCATCGACCTCGAACTGCCCGACGCCGATCCGGCCGCGCGCATGGCGGCGATGGTCGGGACCCCGGTCACCGGCCCGGTCGGCGGGCCGTACCTGTACACGGACGTGGGCATGGTCATGGTGGGCCGCATCGCCGAACTGGCGGGCGGCGCGCCGCTGGACGCGCTGGTCGGCGAACGGGTCACCGGCGTGCTCGGCCTGAGCGACACCGGCTACCGCCCGGGCCCGGCGACGCTTCCGCGGATCGCCGCCACCGAGTGGAAGCCCGAGCGCCAGGGACCTGGCTGTGTGCGCGGCGAGGTGCACGACGAGACCGCCTACGGCCTGGGCGGCGTGGCGGGGCACGCGGGCGTGTTCGCGACGGCCGACGACCTGCTGGCGTTCGGCGAGACACTGCGGCTGGGCGGCGGCCCGCTGCTGCGCCCGGAGACCGTGGCCGAGATGGTCCGCGACCAGGGAGCGGAGGGCGCCGCGTTCCGGCACGGGCTCGGCGTACGGATCGGCGACCCGGCCATCGTGGGCCCGCTGCGCGCCGCCTTCGGCCATTCCGGGTTCACCGGCACCTCACTGGTCGTCGACCCGGTTCGCGGGTTGACCGTGGTGCTGCTGACGAACGCCGTACACCCGGTGCGAGGCCGCGACGGCATCCGCGGCCTGCGCCACGCGGTCGCCGAGGAGGCGCTGCGACTCGCGGGCTGAAGTGCTCATGCGGTCGTCGGCGACGAACCTGCCAGTCACGAATGGTGACTGCCGTACTAGTGAATCTCGTGTCGGGCGATCTCGAGCGCTGTCCACTCGTCCAACGAGAGCTCATAGACAGAAGAAAGCGCCTCCAGACTTTGCCGCAGTCCTACCATCCGGCGATCACCGGCGGCGGGTGGTGTGGGCGGAGATGTCCGCAAAGAACGGCACATCGTCCGCCTGTGCGTCAAGGACGTGAGGGCGTGAAATGAGGTGCCCCGGAGTGTCCTGGACAATTGATCAAGCGTGGTTTCCTCCCCACTGCATCAGCCCGCACACGTCCCCCGCACAGTCGCATGCCGAGCGACTGACGTGGAACGCACCGCGTGACCACGGCCGTAACGTGCGCGTCATCGCGTGGACGTGCGAGTGCAGCAGCCCCTCCTGCGAACTGTGCCAGACGGGCGGCCAACGGTTCATCCGACGCACCCGATTCGGGCCGAGCGAGTGGATCATCGACGAAAGCGACCGATGGAATGCCAGGCAGGCGGATGCGCAGTGGAACGCCTTGCTGCTCGGTCTTGTCCGCTGAGGAGACGGATGCGGCAGCGGTCCGCGACCGTAGTGGCGCACGTCGGCTCGGCGGAGGTTCGACAGCTCGCAGATCACCCGCTTCGGTCTCGTGAGTTCTACCAAATTCGTCCGTAGTGCTCCGGCCTTCAGTTCACGCCCGCGAGGAGTTCAAGAGGACCAGGGGGCCGAGGTCACATAGCCGGCGGACTTCGGCGGGGAGATCGGCGCCGAAGGGGTCGAGGACGACGGGGAGTGCGGCGCCCAAGGGGATTCTCCCGGCTGATCGGGGCGGATGGGGGTGAAGCGCACCGGCAGGTGCGCCAGCGACCGGTGGAACGGACCCGGCCGCCACAGCAGTTCCTCGCGCGGCACGGTCAGTTCGAGGTCGCACAGGTGAGAGGTCAGGCGCTCGATCGCGGTCATGGCGATGAGCAAGGCCGGGTCGCTGGCCGGGCAGCGGTGCGGCCCGGCGCCGAAGCCCAGGTACGCGCCGCCGTCGGAGCGCAGTTCCTCAGGCACGTTGACAGGCTCGGTGTTGGCCGCGGCATAGGAGACGAGGACCAGCTCGGCCGGCTGGATCCAGGTGCCGTGGAAGTGCACGGGCCGGCGCACGAAGTACGGGCCGTAGTTCGCCATGGCGGGCTCGGCGCGCAGGGCTTCCATCAGGGCGTCGTACGTGCTGAGCGCGCCGTTGGAGAGGGAGCTGTAGTAGCGGTCGTCACTGACCATCCGGGAGATCGCATTGGAGATCAGACTGGACGTGGCGTCGAAGCCCGCGGCCAGTACGAGCACCAAGGCCTGCATCAGCTCTTCGACCTCCAACCCGGCTGGATGATCGATGAACCAGGAGGTCAGGTCGTCGCCCCGCTGGGCGTACTTGGCCTGGACCAGCTCGCCGATGTAGCGGCTGAACTCATCGCTGCCCCGCGCGCCCACCTCCCCGTCCGCCTCCATCATGTCCGACAGGGCCTTGCTCAGGCCGACGCTGTCGGAGTCGGGCCGCCCGAAGAGCAGGTTGAAGATACGCAGCGGGATGGGCCGGGCGAACTCGGCGGCCAGGTCGGCCTCGCCCTTCGCGGCGAACTGGGTGATGAGCGAGTCGGACACCTCGATCACCATCTGGCGCAGCTTGTGCGGCTGGACCAGCGTGAAGCAGTCGGAGATCACCTTCCGGTAGCGGGCGTGCTCGGCCCCGTCGGAGTACAGCGCGTTGGGCCGGTAGCCGAGCATGGCGATCATTCCCGCGGCGTCCGGAGTGTCCGGGAGCCGGGTCTGCCAGGCGCTGGGGTTCTTGCTCCAGACACCGCCGGAGTTGGTGAGCACGTCCAGGGCGGCCTGATAGCCGATCACCAGATGGGCCTCGATGCCCGGGGCGATCTCCACGGGCGCGACCGCGCCGTGCCGTCGGCGCAGCTCCGCATAGACCGCCTGCGGGTCCCTGGCATATTCCTCCCCGTACAGGCGCCCGGCGTCGGGCATGTAGCGCAGGGTCATGTCAGTACCAGCTCTCTGATGTGCTCCACCAGCGCGATCAGCGAGGCGCGGGCGGAGGCGGGGTCGCGGGCGTCGCACACCACCAGCGGCGTGCTCGGGTCCAGGTCGAGCGCCTTGCGGACGGTTTCCAGCGGGTAATCCGGCGAGTCGGCGAAGTGGTTGACGGCCACCGCGTAGCGGATGCCGGAGTTCTCCACCAGGTCGAGTACGGCGAAGCTGTCGTCGATGCGGCGGGTGTCGGCCAGCACCAGCACGCCCAGCGCGCCGCGGACCAGCTCCTCCCACAGGACCTGGAACCGGGTCTGTCCCGGCGCCCCGAACAGGTAGAGCACCACACCCGGCAGGGTGAGACGGCCGAAGTCGATCGCGGTGGTCGTGGTCGTCTTCTCGTTCACGCCGGTGAGGTCATCGACCAGCGTGCCCGCCTCGGTGAGCACCTCCTCGGTGTTGAGGGGCTTGATCTCCGAGAGCGCGCTCACGATGGTCGTCTTGCCTACGCCGAACGGCCCCGCGATGACCAGCTTGACCGGGATGTGTTCGGTACTGATACGGCTGTCAGAGAGCGCGGAGGCCACTGAGCACCAACTCCAAGATCTCGATGTCCGGCAGGTCGGCGATGGGCGGATCGCGGGTCAGCAGCGTTCCGCCGCCGACGAGCCCGGCGACCAGCAACCGCACCACGCAGTACGGCAGGCCCAGATGCGCGGCGCATTCGTACACCGACAATGGCCCGTCTCGCAGCAGGGCCAGGAGATGCGACCCCGGAGGGTCGAGCCCCTCGGTGGCGGCGTCGGGCACGATGGAGACCAGGGTCGTGCGTTCGACGGTGATGTGCTCGGGCACGGTCAACCTCGCGGCGGCCATGTAGTCCGGGACGACCCGCCGCCGCTGCCGTCCGGAGGTCATGTCCGGACGCCCGGCACCCTGGCCGCGCTGGCCTCGTTGAGAGCCTTGATCAGCTTCTGCACCTGGAGCTGCACCTCGTAGGCCAGCGAGCCGATGTTGACCGCTCCGGTGGCGGCGACGACGATGGCGGCGCGGTCTCCGGCCGGGGCGACGTAGTAGTAGCCGCTGCCGGCGGAGATGACGATGTCGACCACCTCGCCCTCGGTGCCGTTGCTGAGACCGTCGCACAGGGCGCGGGCGGCTCCCAGGACGGAGCTCGTCATGGCGGCGGCACGCTCACCGCTCTCGGCGCTGACGTCGGCCGAGCCACCGAGGATGAGCCCGTCACGGCTCAGCACCACGCCGCGGGTGACTCCGGGCAGTGCCAGCAGAGGCGACAGGACCCAGGACACGTCGAGGGACAACGGGCGACCCTTGGTCTGAACACGACCGGACGCACTGTGAGTGTCCATGGAGCGGTCAATTCCCTTCGGTGTTGTCATGCTGCTGGGGCGGGAGCGCTTCGCGGCGGCCCGCTTCGGCCCCGACCTGGAAGTCTCCCCACCGCTTCTGGGCCTCTTCCGGGGTGGTGAGCAACCTGCCGCCCGAGTCGTCAGAGTCTCCGGAGCCGCCCGGTCCGCCGGTGGGCCTGGAGCCGGACGCGGCACGCGCCGGCTGCCGTCGGCGCTGCGGCAGCGGCGCCAGATCCTCCGTCTGCTCATGCCGTTGCCGGGGCCCCGTCGCGGGTTCCGGACGGCGCGCTTCGACCGGCTCGGGCCGTACGGAGGAGGCGACGGGCTCCGGTCGGAAGGCGGCCGCGGGTTCCGATCGGATGACCGTGGCGGCGGTCGGAACGGGGGCGCGGACCGGCTCGGGTGCCAGCACCGACGGCCTGCTGCCCTCGGGCATCTCCACCAGCAGGGCTGTGGGGATGCTCAACACGGCCTGGACGCCGCCGAAGGCGCTCTTCTTGAGCGTGACCTGCATGCCGTAGTGCGCGACCTGGCGACCGATCGCGGCCCAGCCGGTGCGGGGCGGGTTGCCCAGGTCGACGAGGCGGACCGGGTGGGTGCCGCTCAGCAGGCGGGTCGCGCGGGCGTACTGCTCCTCGTTGAGGCCGACGCCGGCGTCGTCGATGACGATGGCGGCGCCGTTGTTAGTCTCGTGCACGGCGATGGTCACCTTCAGCGTGCCGTGGGAGTGGTGCACCGCGTTGGCGAGCAGCTCGGCGGTGGTGAAAAGGATCGACTCCGCCGCGCGGGCGGCGACCCCGATCCGGCGGCGCAGGTGGTTGGCCGGGCCCTCGATGCGCTGCTCGAAGTTCTCCACCCGCGAGATCGCGCCCACCATGAGGTCCACCAGGTAGGTGTCGTCACGCGACAGGCCGGGCGTGGCGCCGCAGGCGATGCCGGTGACCTGCACGCGACGGATGATGAGTTCGTTGAACATGTCGAGCCCCAGCACCTCGCGCAGCAGCGCGGTGTGCTCGTCGCCGCTGTAGCGCTGTTGCACGTCCGCGAGCAGGTCCTGGGCGCGTAGTGCCTGGGTCTGCACGCGGGATATCGCGCCTCTGACGACCGCCTGGGCCGCCTCGTCGATGCGCTCGCCCTCCTCGCGGACGCCGCGAGTGAGCGTGTCGAGGATGGCGCGGTGCAGCCTTTCGACGTTCGTGCCGGCGAGCGCCGGGTTCTGTACGCCGGGCACGATCACGTGCGGGGCACGTAGGTGCGACAGCAGGGCGGGAATCCGCTTCGAGATCAGGTACTCGGTCTCGGCGTGCACGAGATCCTGCTGGGCGCGTGCCTCGCGCAGCAGTTCCGCGCTCTCCTTGGCGTGGCGCTCCGCCCGCACCAGCCGCTGGTCCCTGGCGCTGGACTCGCCCGTCAGGTGCTCCTGCGCCTGACGGGCCTGAACGACCTGCCCACGGGCCTGGGCGAGGTCGCGGCGTAGACGCATATGGAGGATCAGGACGCCCACAAGGGCGAGGGCGAGAACGGCGGCGCCGATCATCATCGGCACGTTGAAGGAGTCAGGCGGCATGGCGATCCTGTGTTCGGGGGGAAGCCGGCGGCGAGCTCTTGGCCGCCGGAGAGCCTGCGCTAGCGGCGCGCGGGGGTTTCGCGCAACGGCCGGCTGGGACCGCGTCGGTGTGACGCGCGCCCTTCCGCGACGCCGGCACGGTTGAGCGCCTGACGCGGTTCAGACTGAGGCATGGCGGGGCCAGGCGTCATGGGCATCCTCGGTCTCGGCGGAACGATGGGAATCGGGAAACCGAAATTTCCAGAACGTCACGATAGTCCACAGTGAGTAAGATCGTAACTGCGTTCGGCCATGTATCACGAGATTTGTCCGGATCGATGGCCAAGTGATCGCCGCCGCCGAAGGACCAGGAGCGCGGGAACCATGTGGGGTACGGGACGTACCGACTAGGAAAGCGGAGGCGCCGAGATGCGTGATGAGCTGACTGTGCGGCCGATGGGGCGGAGCGGGTTGCCGGTCACTCCGGTGGGGATCGGGTTGGCCGCGCTGGGCCGGCCGGCGTACATCACCCTCGGCCGGGAGGAGGATCTCGGCGATGATCGCAGCGTCGCCGCGATGCGGACGCGGACCTGGGCGGTGCTGGATGCGGCGCTGGCGGCCGGCATACGGTACTTCGACGTGGCCCGCTCCTACGGCAGAGCCGAGGAGTTCCTGTCCGGCTGGCTGCGTGAGCGCGCCATCGCGCCCGGGGCCGTGACCGTGGGGTCGAAATGGGGGTACGCCTACGTCGGCGACTGGCGGATGGAAGCCGACCAGCATGAGGTGAAGGAACTGTCCGCCGACCGGCTGCGCCACCAGCTGGCCCAGACCCGAGCACTGCTGGGCGAGCACCTGTCGCTCTACCAGATCCACTCGGCCACCGTCGAAAGCGGTGTGCTCGGCGATGAGGACATCCTGGCCGAACTACGCGAGTTGCGCGCCGGGGGCGTCTCGGTCGGTCTGTCCACTACCGGCCCGCACCAGGCCGACACCATCGACCGGGCGAGCGAGGTCGGCCTGTTCGACACGGTCCAGGCCACCTGGAACCTGCTGGAGCGATCCGCCGGCCCCGCCTTGGCCCGGGCGCACCGGGCCGGCCTGGGCGTGATCGTCAAGGAGGGCGTGGCGAACGGCCGCCTGACCTCCCACGCCGCCCCTCCCGCGCTCGCCCGTGCCGCCCGGGAACGCGGTGCCACACCGGACGCACTGGCCTTGGCCGCCGTCCTCGCGCAACCGTGGGCCGGCGTGGTGCTCAGCGGGGCCGCCTCGGTGGATCAGTTTCACAGCAACATGACCGCGACGCGGGTCGGCTGGGATGCGGAACTGGACGAGCGCCTGGCCATGCTGACCGAGTCCCCCCAGACCTACTGGACGACCCGAAGCTCTATGAAATGGCAGTGATCACGCCTACGGGCTGAAAGCACACGGGTGATTGAATGCGGCTCGCCGCCGGCCCGGCACTCGGGGCGGGTTTCCTCAGGCAGTGGTCTTCAGGCTCGTGAAGCCGGTGCCGCGTCGAGCACGGCCCGTTCGGCGGCGCTCTCTGCCGCTGTGAGCGTCCGCGCGGACGTGAACGCCCGATCACACAGGTCATCCGCCACCTGGATGCCGGCATGGAACTCCGTCCGCAACGAGTCCCAGATGTCGTTGTAGCGGTGCCGGGCCGGCCACTCCCCGGCCGCGCCGAGGGCGAGCGGTGGCAGGGCGACGTGATCTCCCATGCTGAGAAGCGAGTACATACTCTCCCGCATGTCGCTGAGGAGCCCCACCGCGTCGTGGAAACCGCCGTTCCCCAGATCGAAGCCCAGCGACACGTGCGCCACCATCTCCTGTCGGTGCCCGAGCCAGATCGACTCTGCCGCGTACATGATGTCAGGTCGGTCCGAAAGACTCTTTCCGGACAGAACTGAACAGGGTGCTCGGTTGCCTGAGGAGTGGCCGGTGGTCGTGGTTCTCACGATGCTCGGGCCGCTGTACGGCGGCGCGGCGCGGCGCGGTCCGTCAGCCGGTCGACGGTCGCGCGCTCATCGTTCCACAGATCACGGAACGATCCTGTCCGCTATATGCAGGAGGCTGAAACCATGACCGACCAGACCTGGAACCCCCTGCTCCGAGAGCAGCTCTCCGCGCACTGGACCACGCAGCTGCGCGATCGCCTCGACGGGCTCACCGACGACGAGTACTTCTGGGAGCCAGCGCCCGGCTGCTGGAGCGTGCGCCCGCGCGGCACCGGCGACGCACCGGCGCGGGCCGGGTCCGGCGCGATGACCATCGACTTCGCGGTGCCGATGCCCGACCCACCACCGTTGACGACGATCGCCTGGCGGCTCGGGCACGTGATCGTCGGCGTGCTCGCGGTGCGCAACGCCGCGCACTTCGGTCGCGCGCCCACCGACTACCAGTCGTTCGAGTACGCCGAGAGCGCGGACGCGGCACTGGCCCAGCTCGACGCGGAGTACGCCACGTGGCTGGCCGGGGTCGAGTCCCTCGGCGAAACCGGCCTCGCCCGCCCGTGCGGGGAGGCGGAGGGACCGTACGCCGAGCGTCCTCTGGCGGCGCTGGTGCTGCACATCAACCGTGAGCTGATCCACCATCTGGCCGAGGTGTGCCTGCTCCGCGACCTTCACCTGCACACCCACCCACAGACCCGGCAGGAGGCGAGCTGAGGAATGGATTTCCGGGCATGGCCTGCGGCCCATCCACGACGCGCCGAAGAGCCCGCACAGGGCGGGCTCTTCGGGGTTGGTATTTTGAATTAAGACATCGTTTCCAGTTCGGCACGCGTCAGCTTGAGAGGGTTCTCCGGCAGCGACGCGGGGTTGCTGGAGGCGTCCAGCGGATATTTCGCCTGGACGGGGTTGAGCAGTGCGGCGGGCGAGTCAGGGTAGGTTTCCAGGAACAGGACGTAGCCGCTGTCCTCGTTCATCGGAGTGGTGTGTTCCTCCGCATAGGTCACACCTTCGAAGTCTCCCCCGAGTTCCTTGACCTCGATGGACTGCCCCACCTGGGCCTGACCCTTGAAGACCTTTACCACCTGGGCGGTGTAGACGGTGATGACCGCCGGCGGGGCCTCGGGCTGAGCGGCCACCTCGGCCGGGGCTCCCGCGTTGGGATTGAGGTTGGGATCTGTCTCCGCGGGATCGGGGGCTTCCGCCTGTTCCTGGAGATAACGCGGCTCTCCGACGATGCGGGCCTCGACGACCAGGGTCGCCTTGTCGAAGAGCGCATCGGCGCTTTGGTATTGGGGATAGTCGGCTCGATAGAGGACGGGTTCCTCATGTGCCGAGCATGCGGTCGCGAACACCGCGGCGAAGACAAGCGCGCCAAGACGCCGTAGCACTGGTCGGCCTCCTTTAGTAGTAGGCGTTGACGTCGGCGACATCGTGCGACTGGGGCTTGGTCATCGAGTTGCGGTTCCTGCTCGAATTCATGATCGAGGTGCCCGAGTTGTGCGCGAGGTTCAACGCGTGCCCGAGCTCGTGGACCAGCGTGCTGGTGACGAAGTTCGAGAAGTTCGACGCGTCCCTGTTGATCGTCCGGGAGTTCAGCCGGACGTACATGCAACTCCCGCCGCACCTTTGATAGTGCCCATAATAGGTGTTGCTGTAGGACTTCACCGTGATCGTCGAACCCGAATTCGAGTTCTTGTAGAAATTGGCCGGGCTCGCGGTCGCGTTCCAATTGGACAGCGCCTTGTTCATCGGCGTCTGCCAGGTGCTGTTATAGCTGTAAGGGTAGATGTGGATACTGGCGATGTCCTGGCCGGTGCCGTTCCAGTGGGCGAATGCCGGTGAGATGCCCACCGTCCCCACCAGCATGACGGCGAGAACCAGGAAAAGCCCTCGCCGTGCGTTACGTCCTAACGTTCCCGGATGCATTTTCGAAACGTCACTCCTTGCGTTCTGGGGGGTGCCGTGCGTGAACACAAAAGGGGGCTGACAATCGAGCTGGAAAGTCAAGGCCCGGCTATCGAAGGGGCGGCATCGGAAAGCTGATCGAAGCGCTTTGAACGGAGTATGGATCCCAGAATGATCACGTGTCAAGGAAGCGTTATTTCCCCGCGAAGAGTCCGCGCACGTGGCCTCGGCGCGGTCATGCCGGGCGACCGACGAGAGCGACCGATGGGATGTCGGGCAGGCGGTGGCCGTTCCTTAGGCGGAGGGTGCCAGGGCTTCCAGGGCCTCCTCCGCGCGGCGCATCGCCTCCTTGGCGTCGGAGGTGACGATCTCCGGGTCGAAGTTCAGGTCGTGGAAGACCTCCGTCACGCCCTGAGCCGCCAGTTCGCCGACGTCCGCCCTGATCTGCTCGTAGGTGCCCGTCAGTGGCTGCCGATCCTCCGCCCCTTCCGGGCGTACGCGGGTCACGCCCCGGCAGACGAAGCGGAACGCGTCGGCGTCGCGGCGGCCCGCCGCCGCGGCCGCCGACCTGATCAGCTCGATCCGCCCGGCGACCGCCGACAGGTCCTCCCGGCTCGAACTGATCCAGCCGTCCGCGAGCCGTCCGGCCCGGCGGAGTGCGACATCGGCGGTGCCGCCGAGCAGGATGGGCGGCGCCGGCGACGGCTTGGGGTCGATGTGGGAGCGCGGCACCTGGTAGAACTCCCCGTGGTGCTCGACCACCTCGTCCTGCCACGCTTTGCGCAGGACCTGGACGAACTCCTCACCCCTGCGCCCCCGGTGCTCGAAGCCGACCCCCGCCGCCTCGAACTCCTCCCGCAGCCACCCCAGCCCGAGCCCGGCCGTCAGCCTGCCCATGGAGAGGCTCTGCAGCGTCGCGAGCTGCTTGGCCAGCGGCACCGGCTGGACGAAGGCGTTGACGATCGCCACGCCAAGCCGGATCGTGCTGGTCACCCCCGCCAGGTAGGCGAGCGTGACGAGCGGGTCGTGCACGCTGCGATATGTCGGTCCCATCGGATGCCCCACCGGATAGAGCACCCGCTGGAAGGTCCAGAGCTCGTGATATCCCAGCTCCTCGGCGCGGGCGGCGACGCGACGCATGTTGCCCGGCGTGGCCCACGGCCCGGACTGGGGCACGGCGAAACCTATTCTCATGCCCCCTAGTCTGTACGAGTGGCTCTGGAGGAAGAGCTGGCGGGGATCGCCGGCGCTTATGGCGGCACGGGCGACGTAGTGCGCCATCCGACACGTACGGACGTGGTGGTCCTGCGCCGGGGCGAGGTGGTGGTGAAGGCGCATTCGGCGCGCGATGAGGTGGAGTCGCTGCGGCCGAGGCTGCGCGCGGCCGCGTCGGCGGCACTCAGCGGCCTGATGCTGGCGCCGCTGGATCCCGAGGTGCTGACGGTGGCGGGCCGCGCCGTCACGGTGTGGCCGGCGGGCCGTCCGGTATCCCAGGACGCCCCCGAGGCCGCGCCCTGGGAGGAGGGGGCCAGGCTGCTCGCCCGGTTACACGCCGTACCCCTGACGCTGTTACCGCCGCTGCCCGCGGCCGGAGGACCGGCTCGGGCCGCCCGCGCGGTGCGGCGGATGCCCGGAGACGGTCCCGTCGAGCAGCTCGTACGGCGGGCGTTCAGCGAGCTGCCCGAACCCGAGCCGGGCCCCGGCCTGCTCACCCACGGCGACTGGCACCTGGGCCAGCTCGTCTGCCGCGACCGCTGGCTGCTCATCGACGTCGACGACCTGGGCGTCGGCGACCCCGCCTGGGACCTGGCCAGACCGGCCGCCTGGTACGCCGCAGGGCTGCTCGATCCGGTCGTCTGGGACCGGTTCTTGGGCGCCTACCTCGCCTCCGGCGGGCCCGCCCTCGGCCGGGGCGACGACCCGTGGCAACGGCTGGACCTGCCCGCCCGGGCGCTGACCGTGCAACTGGCCGCCGTGGCGGTGCTCAACGCCTTCCGCGAGCATCGGGAACTGGACGAGGTGGAGCATACGTTGATCGAGTCGTGCAACAGAATCGTCCGAGCGTGACGGTGTCTCGCGCGGTAGGTTCTTCCCTAAACTCCAAGCCAAGGAGAGCGTGAGATGCAGTGCCCGAAGTGCCGCGGCAATATGCGGACATATGAGCGTAATGGCGTCCACATCGAGCAGTGCGACAACTGCCGGGGAATCTTCCTCGACTATGGCGAGCTCGAGACGCTGACCCGGATGGAGTCGCAGTACCACGCCGCTCCGCCGCCCGCGCCCGGCCCGGCGTGGGGCGCCCCGCACGGCGCCCCGCACGGTGGCGGCCACCACTACGGCTCCCACCACCGTGGCCAGCGCAGCTGGGTGGGCATGCTGTTCTCGACCTGATCCGGTCTCGGCCTGATCCGGTCTCGGCCTGATCCGGTCTGCTCCCCCGATCCAGCGGGCCGCGTACTCCAACTCCAAGTGCGCGGCCCCGGCCCATCAGGACTGCCCGTCAGTGCGGAAACTGCTCCGGATCCACGTCGGAGGTGCGGGCGTTGCCGCCGGAGATGGCGTGCAGCGTGACCCGCCAGTCGTGCCAGCGGATCTGCGTGGCGGTGAACGTGGTCTTGAACTTCACCGTCTTCTGGAACCGCTCGAAGCTGCACTCACGGGTGAACGACTTGCTCTTGCCGTCCCAGTCCACGCCGTGCGTGAAGAAGATCTTGTAGCTGCCGTCGCGCACGCCCCTGGCCTTGAACTTCGCCTTCTTGCGCACGTACACGCTGAACGCCGTGGACTTGCCCTTCATGACGGTGACGACCGCGTCGCGGGTGCCGCCGTTGTCGATCTGCAGCGAGCTGCGGCCCGTCATGCTGGTCTTGCGTAGATAGTGGCCGTTGCCGAGCCGCCTCGACTGCTTGCCCTTGGCCTTCACCGTGACCACGTCGGCCGGATAGCCTCCGGCGCCCTGCAGCGCCTCGCCCGCCTGGTCGAGCGAGTCGAGGCGGTCGCCCAGGTCGGTCAGCACGGCCGACGAGGTGCACAGGTTGCGGCTGCCGACCTTGCCCGCCGTGGTGCCGAGCTGGGTGGCGAATTCGCGCAGGCTGGCCACGTACGCGTCGTGCTGGGCGCGCACCTCCTGGGGCGGCGCGATGGCGGCCAGCTCGTTGGCGGCGCCCAGCAGTTGCTCCTGGGCGCGCCGCACGCGCTGGTCGAGCGTCTTGACGGTGCGGGCGCCGGCCATGGCGTTGATCGCGTCGAGCATGGCCTTGTGCTTGGTGCCCAGCTCGCTCTTGTACGCCTCGGCGGTCAGCGCGGCCGGCCCGGTCGGACCGCTGCTCTGCGGGGTGGCGGGACCGGAGTTCGCGACGATCGAACCGGTACCGCCGCCGACGCCGCTCACACTGGCCTCGCCACCGCTCGGCCGCTGGGGCGCGGCGGAGCACGCGGCCAGTGTGAGGGTCGCGAGCGCGAGCGTGGAACAGATCAAGCGAGGGGCAGCCACGTGCCACACTATCGCCGGATTGATCCCCACCCGTCAATTACGATTCGGTCAGTCCCTCCTCGCGGTCCTGGCGCAACCACCTGGTCAAACCGAGCATGTCCAGGAACGGCAGATCGTGACTGGCCACGATCAGCGCCCCCCGGTAGGCGGCGAGCGCCTGCGCCAGCTGGCGGACGCTGGGCAGGTCGAGATTGTTGGTCGGTTCGTCGAGCAGGAGCAGCTGCGGCGGCGGCTCCGCCGACAGCAACGCCGCCAGGGTCGCGCGGAACCGCTCGCCGCCCGACAGCGTGCCCACCGGCCGCGCCACCCGGTCGCCCCGGAACAGGAACCGTGCCAGGCGGGCGCGCACCTCGTTCACCGGCGCGGACGGCGCCAGCGCGCGGACGTTGTCGAGCACGCTCAGCGAGTCGTCGAGCAGGTCGAGCCGCTGAGCCAGGTAGCGGACCGGGACGTTCGCCCCGTGTTCGACGATGTGCCGCAGCAGGGTGGTCTTGCCCGACCCGTTGGGGCCGAGCAACGCGATCCGCTCGGGTCCGCGCACGACCAGTTCCGCCAGCACCCGGCCGTCCGCCTGATCGGTGTCACGCGCCCTGCGGGACAGTGGGAGTTCCAGGACGACGCGGCCGGCGGGCACCGTGGTCTCCCGCAGTTCGATGCGGATCTCCGCGTCGTCGCGGACGGCCTGCTCGGCCTCGGTCAGCCGGTCACGGGCCTCCTCCAGCTTCTCGGTGTGCATATTGCGGTACTTGCCCGCCGACACCTGGGCCTGGCGCTTGCGCGCCTGCATGATGATCTTCGGTTCCCGCTTGTTGGCGTACATCTTGTTGCCATAACGCCGGCGCTGGGCGAGCTTGGTGTGGGCCTCGATCAGCTCGCGCTGCTGCCGCTGCACGTCGGCCTCGGCGACCCGGACGCCGCGTTCGGCGGCCTCCTGCTCGGCGGCGAGGATCTCCTCGTAGGCGCCCAGGTTGCCGCCATAGCGGCGGACGGCGCCCTCGCGCAGGTCGGCGATGTGGTCGACGAGTTCCAGCAGCGCGCGGTCGTGACTGACGATCACCATCACGCCCGGCCACGCGGCGACCGCGGCGTAGAGCCGCCGCCGCGCGTCGAGGTCGAGGTTGTTGGTGGGCTCGTCGAGCAGCAGGACGTCGGGCCGCTTGAGGAACTCGGCGGCCAGCGCGACCATGACGGTCTCGCCGCCCGACAGCGTGGCGACGGTACGGTCGAGCCCCACGTGGCCGAGGCCGAGCCGGTCCAGCTCGGCCCGCGCGCGCTCCTCCACGTCCCAGTCGTCGCCGACGGCCGTGAAGTGCTCCTCGGCGACGTCACCGGCCTCGATGGCGTGCAGCGCCGCCCGGACCGCGCCGATGCCGAGCAGGTCGGACACGGTACGGGCGGATTTCAGGGAGAGGTTCTGCGGCAGGTAGCCCACCTCTCCCACGACCGAGACGGATCCGGTACGCGGGACCAGCTCGCCGGCGATGATCCTGAGCAGCGTGGACTTGCCGGAGCCGTTGGCCCCGATCAGGCCGGTGCGCCCGGCCGGGAAGGCGGCGTCGAGGCCGTCGAGCACAGGGGTGCCATCGGACCAGGCGAAGGACACGCCGTCGACGACGATGGAAAAAGACATGAGGTGGCTCCCGTCACAAAGATCGAATTTCGTGACTTGGCGGGAAACCGCTGAATACGACGCCTGATGACGACGGCCGAATACGACAAAAGATCGCATGCCGAGAGGATCGTACGCCGAAGGAATCGTCCAGGTGCGGTGCCCGCGACCTCAGACCCTCACGTCAACTGCCCCCAGGGCTCGGCGATACGTCGCAGAGCACTGTACCCGGTCGAAAATCACCCGGCAAGGCAATTTACCCGGCAAGACCCCTGGCCCGATGGGCCGCCACGTTCACCCGGTTGGAGCAGGCCAGCGAGCAGAACCGGCGGCGACCGTTACGCGAGGTGTCGACGTAGACCGTCTCGCACCCCGGCCTGTCGCACCGGCCGAGCCGGCGCCCGTCGGAGAACGAGATGGCCATGGCCAGCCCGCCCGCGGTGGTGTCCTTCGCCCTGCTGACGATGTCGGCGTCCACGGAGAAGAAGTGCAGGTGCGGCTCGCGGCCGTCGTGCGCGCTGACGTAGGGCTTGGACGCGGTGATGTCGAGCAGGTCGTTGATCAGCTTGATCTGGGTGTCCTGGTCCTGCTCGCCGAAGAGCGGGGCGAGGCGGTGCCGCCACTCCGCCAGTTCGGCCGCCTGCTCGGGCGTGACCTGCGGACGGAGCATGGCGTGCTCCGCGAGCATCGCCTCGACCGCCTCCGGCCGGAAGTCGGTGCCGTTGACCAGAGCGGCCGCCAGGGCGGCGCCATTGCCTCCGTAAGCATTGAAATGCATAAGACCATTACATCAGGCTGAAGCCATGCACTCCAGAGACCTCCACGATCCGCTGGCTCTCGCCGTCGTCTCCTCTCACATGACGTCCGAGGGCCTCGTGTCCTACCTGCGCTGCGCCTGCGGCGCGTGGGAGGTGCGGACCGCGCGCCTGGTCGGCACCGCCCGCCCGCGCGGCGGCGTACGGCAGCGCGTCTGACGATCAGGCATCGACTGGCATGGGGGGCGGCACCTAGAGTCGGCAGCAACGTCCCCACCAGGAGGTAGGCATGTCCAGCATCCCCGCCCTGCTGCGCGACCGGATCGCGGCCACCCCCGACGCGGCGGCCTATCTGGTGCCATCGGACGACGGCTGGACCTCACTGTCCTGGCGGGACGTCGGCGAACGCGTGCGCGGGCTCGCGCTCGGCCTGGCCGCCCTGGGCGCCGCTCCGGGCACCCGCGTGTCGATCCTCTGCTCCACCCGGCTCGAATGGGTGCTCACCGACCTGGCCGTGCTGTCCACCGGGGCCGCGACCACCACGATCTACCCGTCCAACACCGCCGCCGAGTCGGCCTTCGTCATCACCGACTCCGGCAGCACGATCGTCGTCGCCGAGAACGACGACCAGGTGGCCAAGCTGAGGTCCGTACAGAAGGAACTGCCGGACGTCACCCAGGTGGTCGTCATCGACGGCGCGCCCGCCGACGACGGCTGGGTGGTCACCCTGGACTCCCTGAGCTCCGGCGCGTCAAGCGACGCCGCCCAGGCCGAGTATGACGCGATGGTCGACGCCATCGGCGAGCACGACCTGGCCACGCTCATCTACACCTCCGGCACCACCGGCCGCCCCAAGGGCGTGGAGCTGACCCACGACAACTGGCTGTACGCCGCCGACGCGGTCCGCAAGATCGAGCTGATCTCCGAAGACGACCTGCACTTCCTCTGGCTGCCGCTGTCGCACTCGTTCGGCAAGCTGCTGGAGGTGGTGATGATCGACATCGGCGTGGCCACCGCGATCGACGGCCGCCTCGACCGCATCGCCGACAACCTCGGCGCGCTCAAGCCGACCATCATGGCCGCCGCGCCGCGCATCTTCGAGAAGATCCACAACACTGTGGCGTCCACGGTGCTGCGCGAGGGCGGCGTCAAGGCGCGCATCTTCGCCTGGGCCAGGAAGACGGGCATCCGGGTCAGCAAGGCGCGCCGGCGCGGCGCCGCGATCCCGCTCACCGTCCGCCTGGAGTACGGGCTGGCCGACCGGCTGGTGTTCGCCAAGCTGCGGGAGCGGTTCGGCGGCCGGATCCGCTACTTCATCTCCGGCTCGGCGCCGCTCAACCAGGACATCGCCGAGTTCTTCGACGCGGCGGGCCTGACGATCCTCGAAGGCTACGGGCTGACCGAGTCGTCGGCGGGCAGCTTCCTCAACCGGCCGGGCTCGGTGAGGTTCGGCACGGTCGGGCCGCCGTTCCCCGGTACCCAGGTGCGGATCGCCGACGACGGGGAGATCCTGATCAGCGGGCGCGGCATCATGCGCGGCTACCACGGCCTGCCGCAGGAGACGGCCGAGACGCTGGTCGACGGCTGGCTGCACACCGGCGACATCGGCGAGCTCGACGAGGCCGGGCGGCTGCTCATCACCGATCGCAAGAAGGAGCTGATCAAGACCTCGGGCGGCAAGTACGTGGCCCCCACCTACCTGGAGGGCCGCATCAAGGCCACCTGCCCGTACCTGTCGCACGTCTTCGTCCACGGCGACCGGCGCAACTACGTCACGGCGCTGGTGACGCTCGACATGGAGGTCGTCAAACCCTGGGCCGAGGCCGAGGGGCTGCCCCTCGACCCCGAGCGGCTGCGCGAGCATCCGCGCATGCGCGCGGAGGTCGAGAGCGCGGTCAAGCAGGTCAACGCCGATCAGGCCAGCTACGCGACGGTCAAGAAGTTCGCGATCCTGGCGGCGGACTTCACGGTGGAGACGGGCGAGCTCACGCCGAGCCTGAAGGTCAAGCGCAAGACCGTCGAGGAGCGCTACGGCGACACGCTCGACTCGTTCTACGCGTGATCTCCCGGCTGGGGGAGCGAGTGCCGCTCCCCCACACCGCGACGCTCACAGCACCCGTTTGGCGCCAGGCAGCGAGCGCACGAGGTAGGCCAGCCCCCAGCAGACCGGCAGCGCGATGACGGCCGCGACGGCGAACTTGACGATCGCGATCGTCTGCAGCCCGCTCAGCGCGTAGCCGATCGCGACCAGGACCAGCGGGTGGATGATGTACACGGTGAACGCCTGGGCCGACAGCCACTTGCCGCGCGGCCCCTGGTGGTTGAAGCGCTCTCTGAAGACCACGGTGAGCCCGATGATCAGGCTGACGGCGAAGGCCGACTCCCAGGTAGCGGTCACGGCGGTCGACAGCGCGCCGGTGGTGAGCTGCGAGAGCGGCAGGAGCACGGCGCTCACCAGGGCCGCGATGGCGAACCCGAGCGGCCCGGCCTTGGCGGGCAGGGTCAGGAACCAGCCGCGCCTGAAGGCGATGAGGCCGACCACGAACATGGCCGCGTACTGCGGCAGGAAGTACGGCGTGGGCAGCCCCAGCACCGGCACGTAGGAGCCGACGGGCACCGGGATGCGCCACAGCGTGGTGGCCACCGACAGCCCGACGGTGAACAGCACGATCCAGCGGGCCCGCAACTCCGCGTGCCGCACCCCGAACGGCGTCTCGACCGGCGCGCTGAAGCGCCGCCACAGCGCGTAGAGCGCGGCGAACACGATCAGCACCTCGACGAACCACATCGGCCCCGGATCCCACGACCCGATGTAGTACTGCCAGTACGGCAACGAGGCGTAGTCGGACCGGTAGGAGCCGATCGTCACCAGCGGCCGCAGCAGGAGCAGGAAGACCAGCAGCGGGATGCCCAGCCGGATCAGGCGGTCCCGCAGGAACGACCGGCCACCCTTGCGGTCGTAGGAGCCGGGCGTGAAGAAGCCGGAGATCAGGAAGAAGAAGCCCATGAAGAACGCCTGGTCGAACACCACGAGGATGTCCAGCGCGACCCCCGAGGGGTCCTTGGCGGGCTCGGTGTAGAACCAGAGCGGGATGTTCCCGTACGTGACCGCGACATGGTGGATGACGACCAGCGCGGTCAGCACGACGCGCAGGTTGTCGATGGCGAAGAGCCGCGTGGCAGTCCTCGGCTCGGTCCTCATTTGACAGCCCTCTCGAATAGGTCGGCCAGCTCTCTGGCGTGTGCGTCGAGGTCGTGGTCGGGGTAGGTCACCCAGTAGCCGAACATGTTGTCGATGGCCGACGACATCGTGACGGCCATCACGCGTACGTCGAACGTCCTGAACTCCCCGCCGGCCTGGCCGGCGCGGTAGATCCGCTCCAGCGCCGCGTAGGTCTCCTCATTGGCCTTGAAGCCGTAGCGTGGCCGGCCGTCCGCGGTGCGCAGGTTGTAGTAGATCTCGCCGAGCGCCCTGAGCTGCGTCCGGTGCGCCCTCATGTGCTCGGCGATCGCCAGGATGTACGTCCTGAGCAGGTCCGTGGCCGATTCCTGCCCCTCCATCCGGACCCGCACGTGCTCGTCGATCGCGCTGTAGACCTGGTTGACGACCTCCTCCATCAACTCGTCCTTGCCGGCGAAGTGATAGGAGATGACGCCCTTGCTGATGCCGGCGTGCTGAGCGATCCGCGCCAGCGACGCCCCGGCGAACCCGGACTCGGCGATCACCTCGATCGCGGACGCGACGATCTGGGCCCGCCGCGCCTCTTCGATGAACGAGCGCGCTTTCTGGCCGCTCGGCTCATTTTCTGACCGCATGGCCAAAATTTAACACACGTGGTCATCATCCGCGCATCGCCCTGGTCAGAGGCGGAGCCGGCGTCTCGATGTTGTCAACCCGAGATCCACTCACCTATGCCGGTCACCGGCGAGGGCGCTCGAAGGCGGCCAGGAGACGGTCGGCGGCCAGGGCGGGGGTGAGGGTGCCCGCGAGGACGTCCCGTTCGACCTCCTCCGCGATCGCCGCCACCGCCGGCGCGTCCCGGAGCTCGGTGAGCAGCCGGTCGCGCACCAGCGTCCACGTCCACCGCACCTGCTGACGGCGGCGCTTGGCGGCCAGGTCCAGCGACTTCTGATGGGCCAGCACCTTGCGCCACAGCTCGTCGAGCCCCGCGCCCGTGAGGCCGCTGCACGTGAGGACCGGCGGCGGCACGCTGTCGGAACGCAGCATGCGCAGCGCGCCCGCGAGCTCCCGCGCCGCCTTGCGCGCCGCGGGCTCGTGCTCGCCGTCCGCCTTGTTGACCGCGATGACGTCGGCCAGCTCCAGCACGCCCTTCTTGATGCCCTGCAGCTGGTCCCCGGTACGCGCCAGGCTGAGCAGCAGGAACGTGTCGACCATGTCGGCCACCGCCGTCTCCGACTGACCGACGCCCACGGTCTCGACGAGCACGACGTCGAACCCGCCCGCCTCCACCACGACCATGGCCTCCCTGGTCGCGCCGGCCACGCCGCCCAGGGTGCCCGAGGTGGGCGAGGGCCGGATGAAGGCGGCGGGGTCCATCGACAGGCGGGTCATGCGGGTCTTGTCGCCCAGGATGCTCCCGCCGGTCCTGGTGGAGGAGGGGTCCACGGCCAGTACGGCGACCTTGTGGCCCTGGCCGGTCAGCATGGTGCCGAGGGCGTCGATGAAGGTGGACTTGCCCACGCCGGGCACCCCCGAGACGCCCACCCGCGTGGCCCCGCCGGACAGCGGAGTGAGCTCGACCAGCAGCCGCTGGGCGAGCGCGATGTGGTCCGCCCTGGTCGACTCCACGAGCGTGATCGCGCGGGCGATCCAGGTACGCGAGCCTTCCCGCACACCACGGACGTAGTCCTCCAGCGAGCGCACTTGCCCCCCTTTCTCAGGCTTGGTCAGCTTAACTTCCGACAGATCCTGACTTTTGGCGCTAGGGTGCTGGACGTCCATTCTCAGCTGTCACAGGAGTCACTCCCCTTATGCCCAATGTCGAACCCCTACGAGCGGGCGACCCGGCGGCGGTGGGGCGTTATCGGCTCGTCGGACGACTGGGCGCGGGCGGTCAGGGCGTGGTCTACCTCGGCCAGGCGCGCAACGGGACGCCGGTCGCGATCAAAGTACTCCGCGAGGACATCGCGGGCGACGACCGCTTCGCCAAGGAGATCGCCGCCGCGCGGCGGGTGGAGCCGTTCTGCATCGCGCAGGTGCTCGACGCCTCGACCTCGGGCCGGCCGTACATCGTGACCGAGTACGTCGACGGACCGTCCCTGCAGCACGCGGGCCGGCACAGCGGGGCGCGGCTGCAACGGCTCGCGGTCGCGACGGCGACCGCGCTGGCCGCCATCCACCAGGCGGGCGTCGTGCACCGGGACTTCACGCCCTCGAACGTCCTGCTCGGCCGGGACGGGCCGCGCGTCATCGACTTCGGCATCGCCCGCGCGCTGGTCTCCGGGGTGACCTCGACGAGCAGCATCGTCGGCACGCCCGCCTACATGGCGCCCGAGCAGCTGGCGGGGCAGGTGGTGGGGGCTCAGGCGGACGTGTTCGCGTGGGCGTCGGTGATCGTGTACGCGGCGTCGGGGGTGCCGCCGTTCGGCGACGACTCGCTGCCGGCGGTGATCAACCGCATCGTGCACAGCGAACCGCAGGTGGGTGAGCTGCCGGAGCCGCTGCGTTCGGTGGTGCTGAGCTGCCTGGCCAAGGACCCGGCCCGCCGGCCGTCCATGCAGGACGTGCTGCTGCACCTGCTCGGCGGACAGTCCCGGCCCGCGCCGCCGCCGGACCAGCCCGCGTACGCCGCCGCGCCGGAGCAGCCTGCCTACGGCGCGGACCAGCCTGGGTACGGTGGCGCGCCGGATCAGGCCGGGTACGGTGCTGTGCCGGACCAGGGCGGGTATGGTCCCGCGCCGGACCAGGGCGGGTACGGTGCTGTGCCGGACCAGGGCGGGTACGGTCCCGCGCCGGACCAGGCCGCCACGCAGGTGAGCCCACTGGAGGCCGGGGGCGGCGGCAAGGCGCGGCCCCGGCGGCGGCGCGCGAAGACCGTCGCCATCGCGGGCGCCTCCGGCATCTCGGTGCTGGCGCTGGGCGCGGCGATCGTGTGGCTGACCCCTTCGACGCCGCAGCCGAAGACCAGGAACCTGTCCGGCGTCTCCACACCGACCCCGTCGGCCACGTCCCCCACGCGTACACCCCGCCCGAAGAAGACCCGCACGTCCCAGCCGAGCCCGGACCCCGCGAGCCAGAACGGCACCCCCAGCGCGGACCCGACGGCCACTTCCGCCGCGGACGGGCAGCTCAAGGTCCGCTCCGTGCGCGTCGGCGGCACCCTCGACAACGGCTGCTACGCCGGTGGCCAGGTGACGCTCACGGGGCTGGTCCAGCGCCAGGGCAAGCCGCTGACCTTCGGCTTCTCCTGGGTCATCGACGGCAGGACGGTGTGGCGGTCGACGGCCACCATCCCGCAGGACGGCGAGCTGTACCTGACCTCGCCCCGTAACCTCAAGGGCGCCGGGAGCACCCACCTCGCGACCCTGCGGATCACCTCGCCCGTGGCCAGGCAGCGGAGCGTCTCCGTCACACTGTGCCCGGGCGAGACGCCCTGACGATGGCCGCGGAACCGCTCCTGCCCCTGTGCGCCCCGGGCCGGATGGACTGAGGCCGGCTCAGTGCCCCAGACGGGACGCGAGCTCCTCCAGCAGGTCCAGGGCGGCGTCGGCGATCACCGTACCGGGTGGGAAGATGGCCGAGGCGCCGGCCGCGCGCAGCTCGTCGAAGTCGCCCGGCGGGACGACGCCGCCGACCACGATCATCACGTCGTCCGCGCCCAGCGCCGCCAGGGCCTGCCTGAGCGCGGGTACCAGGGTCAGGTGCCCGGCCGCCAGCGAGGACACGCCGACGATGTGCACGTCCGCCTCGACGGCCTGCCGCGCCACCTCCTCCGGCGTCTGGAACAGCGGGCCGACGTCCACGTCGAACCCCAGGTCGGCGAACGCGGTGGCGATCACCTTCTGGCCGCGGTCGTGGCCGTCCTGGCCCATCTTGGCCACCAGGATGCGCGGGCGACGGCCCTCGGCGCGCTCGAAGTCGGCGCTCGCCCGGCGTACCCGCTCGATGTTGGCGGCCGGGCCCGCCTCGTCGCGATACACGCCGGAGATGGTACGGACCTGCTCCGCGTGGCGCCCGAAGACCCGCTCCAGCGCGTCGGAGATCTCGCCCACGGTCGCCTTGGCGCGGGCGGCGTCGACCGCCAGTTTGAGCAGGTTGTGCTCGAGGCCGGGGGCGGGCTCGCCGGCGGCCTTCGTCAGGGCGTCGAGCGCGCGGGTCACGGCGCCGCCGTCGCGTTCGGCCCGCAGCCTGCGCAGCTTGTCGAGCTGCTGCGCCCGTACGGCGCTGTTGTCGACCTTGAGCACCTCGATCGGCTCGTCGGCGTCGGTGCGGTACTTGTTCACGCCGATCACGGGCTGGCGTCCTGAGTCGATGCGGGCCTGGGCGCGGGCCGCGGCCTCCTCGATGCGGAGCTTGGGCAGTCCGGCCTCGATGGCGCGGGCCATGCCGCCGGCGGCCTCGACCTCCTGGATGTGGGCCCAGGCGCGTTCGGCGAGATCGTGGGTGAGGCGTTCGACGTAGTAGGAGCCGCCCCACGGGTCGATCACCTTGGTGGTGCCCGACTCCTGCTGGAGGAGGAGCTGGGTGTTGCGGGCGATCCGGGCGGAGAAGTCGGTGGGCAGCGCGAGCGCCTCGTCGAGGGCGTTGGTGTGCAGGGACTGGGTGTGACCCTGGGTGGCGGCCATGGCCTCGACGCACGTACGGGCGACGTTGTTGAACGGGTCCTGCGCGGTGAGGGACCAGCCGGAGGTCTGGGAGTGGGTACGGAGGCTCCGGGATTTCGGATTTTTCGCGTTAAATCCGGAAACGAGGTTTGCCCACAGGAGGCGGGCGGCCCTGAGCTTGGCGACCTCCATGAAGAAGTTCATGCCGATGCACCAGAAGAACGACAGCCTGGGCGCGAACCTGTCGACGTCCATCCCGGCGGCGACGCCGGCCCGCAGGTATTCGACCCCGTCGGCCAGGGTGTAGGCCAGTTCGAGGTCGCAGGTGGCCCCGGCCTCCTGGATGTGGTAGCCGGAGATGCTGATGGAATTAAACTTCGGCATCTTTTCACTGGTAAACGCGAAAATATCCGAAATTATGCGCATTGATGGGGCTGGGGGATAAATATAGGTGTTGCGGACCATGAACTCTTTGAGGATGTCGTTCTGGATGGTCCCGGCCAGCTGCTCGGGCGCCACCCCCTGCTCCTCGGCCGCCACGATGTAGAGCGCCAGTACGGGCAGGACCGCGCCGTTCATGGTCATCGACACCGACATCCGGTCGAGGGGGATCCCGTCGAACAGCTGCCGCATGTCATAGATCGAGTCGATCGCCACCCCGGCCATGCCCACGTCACCGGCGACCCGCGGATGGTCGGAGTCGTAGCCCCGGTGCGTGGCCAGGTCGAACGCCACCGACAGCCCCTTCTGCCCGGCGGCCAGGTTGCGGCGGTAGAAGGCGTTGGAGTCCTCGGCCGTGGAGAAGCCCGCGTACTGGCGGATCGTCCAGGGCTGGTTGACGTACATGGTCGGATAGGGCCCGCGCAGGTACGGCGCGGCGCCCGGATAGGTCCGTAGGAAGTCGAGCCCGTCGAGGTCGTCGGCCGTGTAGACCGGCTTGACCGCGATCCCCTCGGGCGTCTCCCAGACCTCGGCCGCCTCCGGGCCCGGCTGAGCGGTCTGGGCGGCCTCGGTGGGCTGGGCGGCCTCGGTGGGCTGGGCGGCCTCGGCCGGGCCTGCGGCGGGCCGAGCAGGCTCGGTGGGGGTCGGGTCGGTCAGTGGGATGGCCGAGAAGTCCGGGATCATCGCGTCACCTCCAGGTCGTCGAAGGTCGTGCGGAGCACGGCGAGCGCGTCGCACCCGGCGTAGAGGCAGTCGTCGACGCCTTCGTAGCTCCCCTTCCCCGCCAGCCAGATCTTTCTCGCGCCCGCCCGCCTCAGCGCGGCGGCGACCGCCTCGGCGTGCAGGCCGTACATCTTGTCGCTGGAGCACAGGCAGGCCACGTCGCTGCCGCTGACGGCGAAGGCGGTGGCGATCTGGTCGGGATCGGTCCCCGGCCCGGCGGTCTGGGTGGCCAGGCCGCCCGCCTGGAACAGGTTCGCGGCGAACGCGGCGCGGGCCGTGTGGGCGGCGACGGGTCCGAAGGTGGCCAGGAACACCACGGGCCGCTCCGCCTGCGCGTCGGCGAGATCCCGCAGCTCCTCGAACTCCCGCGCGTACCGGATCCGCGGCAACCCCTCCTCCGCGAGCACACCCCCGTCCCTGGGGCTCTCCCCCGCGAGCACGCCCTCGCCCCCAGGGCTCTCCCCCGCCAGTGCGCCCCCGTCACCGGGACTCCGGCGGACCGGCTTCTCGTCGAGGTGGGGGAATTCGCTCACGCCGGTGATCGGGAAGCGCCGGTGTGCGATGTCGTGGGCGCGGCGTTCCCTGGTCTCCGCGATCCGCCCGGCGACCAGGCCGGAGGCCGCGGTGATCCCCCCGGCGGCCTCGATCTCCTGGAACCAGGCCCAGGCACGCTCGGCCAGGTCGGCGGTGCGGCGCTCGACGTACCAGGAGCCGGCCGCCGGGTCGGCCACCCGGCCGGCCCCGGCCTCCTCCAGCAGCAGCGCCTGCGTGTTGCGCGCCATCCGCCGGGCGAACGCGTCGGGCACCCCCAGGCACGCGTCGAACGGCTGTACGGTCACCGCGTCCGCGCCCCCCACCCCGGCGGCGAAGCAGGCGATGGTGGTGCGGAGCAGGTTCACCCAGGGGTCGCGGGCGGTCATCATGGCGGAACTCGTCACCGCGTGCTGTCGCTGCCGGCCGTCCGCCGCCCCGCACACCTCGGCCACCCGCGCCCAGAGCGTACGGGCGGCCCGCAGCTTGGCGATGGCGGCGAACTGGTCGTCGGTGACGGCGTAACGGAACTCCAGCTGCCCGAACGCCTGCTCGACGGTGAGCCCCGCATCGGTCAGCGCGCGCAGGTGTTCGACGCCCAGCGCGATCGAGCAGCCGAGCTCGTCGGCGTCGCTTCCGCCCGCGTCGTGGTACGGCGTGGCGTCCAGCAGGACGGCCCGCATCCCGGGGAAGCTCTCCGCGCACCGCGCCGCCAGCTCGGCCGTCGTGTCCCGGCCGGCCGTGCCGATCGAGGCTCCCAGATTGCCCGTCGGCGAGACGCCGCGCTCCGCGGCCAGCCCGAACAGGGCCTCGGCGGCCTCCCGCACCTCGGGCCCGGCCTCCAGGACGATCGGCGCGAGATCCAGAAGGACCTCCCGCAGCACCTCGGCGAGCCGCCCGACCGGGATGGCGCCGGCACCCAGAACCAGCCAGAGCGAGGTGACACCGTGCTCCAGATCGGCCAGTACGGCCTCGGCATCGGCCACGGCGTGCCGCTGCCGCACGTCCCACCCGGCATCCCCTGCGACGTCCTTCCGCGGAGTCTTGGGGAGGTCGGCGGCGTCGTAGAGCGGCGCGAGCGTCACCCCGTCGTACGTGATGCTGGACAGCGCCTCTTCGGGCGACCCGGCTTCGACACCCGTCTTACGCAGGACCTCAAGCGCCAGCGCCCGCCAGTCATCCCGATTGGTGGGGGGAAAACCCGCTACCAGATGCATGTTCGGATAGTAGGCGTTGCCCTGTTAGGCGAGGAACCCCGGGTTCGCCCCTGACCGACCCCACTGTCAGGGAAGCGGTGCCTCCCAGGCCAGCCGCCAGGTGGTCGGACCGACGACGCCGTCGTCGTCGATGCTCACGCTGCGCTGGAAACGACGGCACACCTCGCGTGAGCCGCTGCCGTAGGCGCCGTCGACCTCGATCTCCCAGCCGCGTACCTTCATCTGCTGCTGCCACGTACGCACGTCTTCGCCCTGCATCACGGGCGGGTACTTCAGCAGCCGCCCGGGGAACGGCGGCGCCGTCGGCAGCTCGGGCCCACCGCCGCCGCCACCCGGCCGGGGCGCGCCGCGCTTGACCCACGCGTAGAGGGGCTCGCCCGGGCAGTCGGTCGAGTAGCCGTCCCGGTGCCCCTTGATCTCCTTGCCCGCGCCGCCGCGTTCCCGGACGTACTCGACCGCGTCCAGGATGCCGTTGAGCAGGCCATCGGGCGGCTCTACCAGCCCGGCGTTGCCGACCAGGCCGAGCACGGCGTAATGGCCCGAGTTGAGCCCGGCCCCGTTGGCCGCGGGTAAGTGGTGGAGCCCCCGCCCCTCGAACACTTTTTGATGCGGACACGCGACATAGGTGTTGCCCGTGAAGTAGACACTGCCGTTACGACGAGCCAACCAGCTCTGGTTCTCCGTCCGGGGGCACCAGATCTCACCGTCATAGGCATCTCGGCTGATCTCGAAGTTCCGCTTGTGCGCGGCGGCCGAACGTGGCGACAGGTACTGCTGTTTTCTAATGTTCACCAACCACATATCGCTTTTGCAGGTCTTCGTAGGAGGCTTTACCCGCAGTGAGGCCGAATGCCCCGCCAGCAGCACGGCGAACATGAAAGCCTCGGCGGCGGCCCGGCTCTTCTGCGCAAGCTTGTCCTTCCCCGCGTTGTCGGCCGCCAAGGACGTTTCGATGAACAAGGACAGCTGTGCCCTGGTGAGGGTCAGCAGAAAGTCGAAGCTCGGCACCCTGTCCGGAGCGACTTCGAGCAGCCGGCGGCCCGCATCGGCGGACAGGTGAAACTCGGCGAGCCTCTTGCCTGTCGTCTTGTTCTCGTTAGTCGTCTCCCGCCATCGCGGAACACCGTCAGTCCGCCTGCCCAGGCGCGGGAAGGCAGCGACAGACGGGCCGAACACCTCTGTCAGCGCAGCGCGGATCCGTGCGATGTAGGCCGGACTGATCAGCGACTGGTATAGCGCCACACTGGTGGCACGAGTGCCGTCGCGCAGCGTCATGATGTGGCCCTCGGTCCAGAACCAGGCCACGAGCTCGACGAAGGCGTCAGACCATTTGGTCTCAGTGGGCAGGTCAGCGCACGGCGCGGCGATGGGTATCCGGTCCCAGTAGCCGATGGTCTCAGTGGTCACCCAGAGCCGATCGTAACCGCTGACTTTGCGTGCTGTCTTCTCCGTGGGCAGCCATCGACCGTCGGGGCCCTTCTGCCGCTCGGTGCCGGTACGCCTGCGAAGCCGTTCGACCGGCCAGCGGTGCTGTGGCGTGGTCAAGGACGAGTGGCACGTGCCTTCCATGCGTACCATTTCGCGAGGGCGTGCGGGAAACACGCACACCTCCAGGACCGGCTGCCATTGAGACACGCCCAGTTCGTGATTCAGCGTCAGTGCGATATCGCCCGCACGCAGGTCACGGTACGACTTCCAGCCCCGCTGGGTGAGGATCTCCGTTTTCTCGTCCACGCAGTAGCCGATGTCGATCCAGCCATTGCCGTCCATGTGGTAGCCCTGAATGGTCTGTACCAGCGAAACGCAGCCCGCATGGTCGTTGACGATCCCTGGGTCAACCCGGCCGCCTGTGTAGTGGACCTTCACTCCCTTAGTGGAGTCGAGCTGCGTGTAGTCGCCGTGCGGGGCACGGGCATGCCAGTCGCGTCGTAACACCAGATCGATAGCCACCATTTGCTCCAGAAAGTGAAGGATGGGACGACCGAGCGTAACGCGGAGTACGCAGACTGGTCCTATGTTTGGGGCTTTTGGTCTACGGTCTGATCACCCTTTTGTCGGTGACGATCGCGGTGATGAGGTCGTGCGGGGTCACGTCGAACGCCGGGTTCAGCGCCCGCGTGCCCTCCGGCGCCACCCGCATGCCCCTGATGGAGATGATCTCGTCGGCGCCTCTGTCCTCGATCTCGATGTGCCGGCCCGAGGGGGTGGCCGGGTCGATGGTGGTCTCGGGCGCGACGACGATGAACGGCACCCCGGCCCGTTCCGCGCCGAGCGCCAGCGCGTACGAGCCGATCTTGTTGGCGGTGTCGCCGTTGGCGGCGATGCGGTCGGCGCCGATGAGCACCGCGTCGACATCCCCCTTGGCCAGCAGGTACGGCCCGGCGGAGTCGGCGACGAGCCGGTGCGGCGCGCCCATCCTGCCGAGCTCCCACGTGGTGAGCCGGGCCCCCTGCAGCAGGGGGCGGGTCTCCAGAGCGAGCACCTCGGCCAGCCGCCCGCGCTCGTGCAGCGTCTGGACGACGCCGAGCGCGGTGCCCCGTTCGACGGCCGCCAGAGCGCCGGTGTTGCACACGGTCATGATGCGCAGCCGGTCACCCTCGAGCAGGTCGGCACCGCGCCGGCCCATCGCCTCGCATGCGGCGATGTCGTCGTCGCGGATCCGCAGCGCGGCCTTGAGCACCGCCTGCGGCCCCTTGGGCAGGTGTGCGGCGGCCTGGTCGACGCCCCAGGCGAGGTTCACGGCGGTGGGCCTGGCCGCGCGCAGCCTGGCTATGGCGTCCTGGTCGCCGGCCGCCAGCGCGACGCCGAGCGCTCCGGCCACGCCGAGCGCGGGCGCCCCGCGTACGGCCAGCCGCCGGATGGCGTCGATCAGGTCCGCGACGGTCTCGATCCGCACCATGACGTACTCGTCCGGCAGCCGCGTCTGATCCACCAGCTCGACCGCGCCGTCTACCCAGTCAATCGTCCTCACGCCCAAACCGTAGCCTTCCGGACCCATCCGCGCCGTCACCCGGGTTCAGCGTTCGGCCAGGACGATCACCGCGTCCTGCCGGTTCAGCACGATGGGCTGGGACTTCGGTGGGTTGAGGACGATGCCGTAGTGCGGCGGGATGTTGATCGCCGAGGCGTCGCGGTAGCCGATGGCCGTTTCGCCTCTGCGGCGCGCCGCCTCTATGACCGTCGAGAACGTGACCCGCGTACCCGACGCCACGTAGGAGCCGGCGGGGCGCGGGTAGATCTCCGAGCCGCGCGAGTCGAACAGGTAGCCGAACACGTCCGCCAGGTGGCGGTTCTCCGCCAGCTGGGCCAGCAGGAGACCGATCACCGTGTCACTGATCACGATGTCGTCGGCCTCGGTCACCTCCGCGAGCGCGCGGTTGTTCTCGTCGTGCATCTCGCTGACGATCGAGTAGTGCTCGCCCATCGCGCTCTGCATGTCGCGCAGTTGCAGCAGCGTCATGAGCGTGCGGGTGTCGGCGTGGTGCGGCTTGTAGCGGTCGTCCGACAGGACGATGACGTGCTGGAAGAGGCCGACACCGAGGGATTCGAGCGCGTACCGGTCCGTGGTGTCGCATTCCTTGACGTTCACGGTGAGGTTGACCAGGTCCGCGAGGCCGCTCCCGGCCTTGGGGTGGTCGGCGGCGATCTCCAGGACCGAGCCGCGGGCGACGTAGGCGTCGAGGTAGTGGACGATCTGGTCGGCCCGGCCGTTCCAGTTGAGTACGAGCGTGCGCTCGGGTTCGAGCGGGGAGCCGCCGGCGACGGCGATCGCGTTCTCGTCAAGGGCGGGCTCATCGGTGGCGAGCCGGATGGCGGAGTCGTCGTGGGCGATGACGATGATCTGGTCGGCGACCTCGATGACGGTGTCCATGGGCGGGTTCAGGATGACCCCGGTGGGCGTGCGCAGTCCGATGACGGTGGCCGTCTCGTAGGCGTGCAGCGCGTCGCCGTACGTGCTGCCCGCCAGCTCCGTCCCGGCGCGCAGGTAGATCTCGCCGCCGTCGAAGTTCAGCAGGTCCATGCAGACGACGGACATGCCCGACTGGCGCGAGGACTGGACGATGAGCCGGGCGGCGGTGTCGTCGGAGTCGACCAGGTGCACGTCTTTGCCGCCGGCCAGGTGGGCCGCGGCGATGTTGCGGCTGGCGGCGATGGCCGCCACCACCGGCGGGCGGGTGCCCTGGCGCTTGGCCAGGGCGAGCAGGATCTTGATGACGTGCGCGTCGGGGTCCTCGCCGTCGGGTGAGAGCACGACGACGGACCTGGCGGCGGCCAGGTTCATCAGATTGAGGTCACGCGGCTCGGTGGGCCGTCCCGTGCGGCAGACCAGGCGCGTCCTGCCCAGATCGCCGATGTTCTCGCGGATGTCCTCCTCCATGGCCAGCTTGTCGCGTTCGGCCAGTACGGCGATGACCGAGCCCGGCTGGCTGGCGTGTGCCTTGGCCAGCTCGGCGACGATCGTGAACACCTGATCCGACCAGCCGAGCACCACCGTGTGCCCGGACTCGACGATGCGGGAGCGGCCCCTGCGCAGCCGGTCGACCTTCTGCTTGAGGCCGTTGGACAGCAGGCCGACGAGCATGCTGACGACGAAGATGCCGCCGAGCGACCCGGCGAACATCACCGCCATATAGGCGACCGACCCCTTGTCGCTGGCGACCTTGCTCGGGGTGAGCGCGTGCATGAGCGCGATCCACATCACCTGCCCGGGGCCGCCGACGCCCTCAGGCTCCTCCGGAGCCAGCCAGAGCGTGAGCCCGGCGACCACCACGATGAGCCCGACCGACACCACGGCCAGCCAGCCGATCAGCGAGGCCGTGCCCTTCGACATGGTGTTGTCGAACCAGTACCGCACCCGCTCGCGGAACGTCACACTCGCCACCCCGAAAACCCCCACGTACGCAGTGATTCGATCAAGGACACTTTCGATCGAGGACACAAGGTACCGGGCTATCTATGCGGATGCATGGCGAGCGGTAACGTATCCGCCATGGCGACCCCCCTGGCCCCGGACGACCCGGCGTCGCTGGGCGCGTACCGGCTGGCCGGGCGGCTCGGCAAGGGCGGGCAGGGCGTCGTCTACCTGGCGCACTCCAGCGACGGCGAGGCGGTCGCGATCAAGCTGCTCAGCACCGGTGACGAGGAGACCCGCGCGCGGCTGGCGCGGGAGCTCGACGCGCTGGAGAGCATCGCCTCCTTCTGTACGGCGCGCGTGCTGGACGCCTCGATCGACGGGCCGCGGCCCTACGTCGTGAGCGAATTCGTGGAGGGACTGTCGCTGGCCGACCGCGCCCGCGAACGTGGCCCGCTGCGCGGCGGCGAGCTGGAACGCCTGGTGGTCGGCACGGCCACGGCCCTGGCCGCCATCCACGCGGCGGGCATCGTGCACCGCGACTTCAAGCCGGCCAACGTCCTGCTCGGCCCGGACGGCCCCCGGGTGGTGGACTTCGGCATCGCCAGGGCGGAGGGCGCGGCGACGCTGACCTCGGGACTGATCGGTACGCCCGCCTACCTGTCGCCCGAGCAGATCGCCGGCTCGCCCGCCTCCCCCGCGTCGGACGTGTTCGCGTGGGCGGCGACGATGGTGTTCGCGGCGACCGGTCGCAGCCCGTTCGGCGCGGACACGGTGCCCGCGGTGCTGCATCGGGTCCTGCACGCCGACCCGGACCTGTCGGAGCTGCCGCCCCGGCTGCGCGGGCTGATGGCGTCGTGCCTGGCGAAAGACCCCGTGCACCGGCCTACGGCCCGCGACCTGATGGTCTCCCTGGTCAACCCGATGTCGAACCCGGGCGCGGGGGAACGTACGGGACCGCGAGCCGCGGCGCTCACCACGGACGTCTCCAAGCGGAATCGCTCGCGTGGCCTGCTGGTCGGCGCGGTGGCGGCCGTGCTCGCCCTGGTGGCGGCGGGAGGCACCCTCCTGTGGATCAACCGCGCCCCGACCGGCACCGCGGCCCAGAGGTCCTCGACCCTCACGCCGAGCCAGAGCACCACCACTCAGGAACCCACTCAGGAACCCACGAGCACCGCTCAGGCGAGCGCCACCGAGAAGACCGCCGCCGAGAAGAAGCCTCAAAGCGGCTCGCTGAAGATCCCCGCCGCGTTCGCCGGCAAGTGGTCCGGCCGCACCACCTCCACGAACCCGCTCGACTCCGACGGCGCCGCCGTCACGATCGACCTGAAGACCGGGCAGTCCACCGCCCGGTGGACGGAGAAGGACAGCGCCGTCAGCTGCACCGGCAAGATCACACTGACGCGGGTGGCCGGGACGGAGCTCACCTCCTCCCTTCAGCCCGACACCATCGACTGCATCGCCGGCACGGTCTGGCTCACGCTCGACGGCGGCAAGCTCACCTACGTGTGGCGCGACGTACCGGGGCCCGGCCTCGTCGAGGAGACCGGAGACCTGAACAGGGGCTGACACCGGGAGCGCCAGCAATACCTCTGGAATTGCGCAAATGCCGTCGACAGACCGGGCTGCGAACCTGGATCATTACTGTTATGTCTGTGATCAAGGAGGTGCCGTTCCCCAGCCCGGACTCCCCTGAGCTCCCGATGAACATCTGGATCGACGACGCCGACTCCGCCATCGACGTCATCGACGCTCTGGCCTTGTCGCCGTTCGCGACCGGTGTCCAGCCCTGGTCCCGCCTGGCCAACCTGGAGCGCGTACGCCCCGACGCCGCGCTCCGCCCCGAGCAGGGCCGGACCGTCCGCACCGCGCAGGTGCAGGACGGTTCCGAGTCGCGCCTGATCTGCGGCGACGGCTGGACCCTGCGGGTCATCCGGCATCGCAACCGCACCGCGACCATCAGCGTCACAGCGGTCAGCGACGAGCTGGCCCGCTCGGTGCTGAAGGAGTGCACCGAGGGCGCCGAGGAGCCGGAGCCCGACACCGACCACGTCGAGATGGGCTTCTGGTGGCGCGGCTCGCACGGCGGCACCCGCTCCGAGAAGCCGATCACCGCTTCGCCATGGGACGAGATCAGCGGCAACTACTCCGCCCGCGTACGCCGCTCGCTCGACGGCCTGATGGCGGTCACCCCGGCCGACATCGGCGGCCGCCTCGTCCTGCTGCACGGCCCTCCGGGCACGGGCAAGACCACGCTGCTGCGCTCGCTGGCCAAGCAGTGGCAGGACTGGTGCCAGGTGGACTGCGTACTCGATCCGGAGCGCCTGTTCAACGAGCCGGGCTACCTGATGGAGGTGGCGGTCGGCTACGACACCGACGAGGACACCCAGCGGTGGCGGCTGCTCGTGCTGGAGGACTGCGACGAGCTGATCAGTTCCTCCGCCAAGGCCCAGACGGGCCAGGGGCTGTCGCGGCTGCTGAACCTCACCGACGGCCTGCTGGGACAGGGCCGTGACGTGCTGGTGGCGATCACCACGAACGAGGACCTGACCCGGCTGCACCCCGCCGTCGTACGTCCCGGCCGGTGCCTGGCCCAGATCGAGATCGGCCCGCTGACCAGGAACGAGGCGGTCGGCTGGCTCGGCTCGTCCGAGGGCGTCGGCCCGTCGGGCGCGACACTGGCGGAGCTGTACGCGCTCCGCTCGGGCCGCGCGATCCCCCCACCCACCGAGGGCGAATCCACCGGCCTGTACCTCTGACCTACCCACCCGCGCCCCCGACCCACCCGCGCCACCGGCCGAGGCGACATGCCCCGGCCGGAAACCCGGCCACTTGGCCGCTGGGCAGGCGGATCAGGTGAGCCGGGCGTGGAGGCGGCGGGCCTCGCGGGCGAAGCCGCTGCTCCCTTTGCGCCGCGCGATCTCCGCGACACACGGCAGCTCCCCCCGCGCCCCCGCCCACGACGCGGCCCGTACGGCGAAGCCGAGCGCCTGCGTGTGGGCGGTGCGCGGCCGCTCCCCGGGCCCCGGCAGGTACACCTCCAGGAACCCGGCCACCACCTCCCACACCTCCAGATGCGCCCCGTGCCGAGCCGCGCTCTCCAGCGACTCGACCACCGCGCTCAGCTTGTACCAGGTCCTGCGCAGCAGCAGCGCGAGCTGCCGCCCCACCTCGGCGGCGGGCAGGTCGCCCCGCCCGGCCATCTCGACCAGCACCCGGACCCCTTCGTTGGGCTGCTTCCCGCCCGACCAGGAGTCCCGTTCGACCAGGAAGTAGGCCAGGAGCAGCGCGACCCCCTCACCCGCCGGCCCATCGGCCCGGGCCAGCGCCCACAGCATGCCGGGCTCCACCTCGGGCGCGTTCCAGTGGTAGAGCAGGAACGGCAGACAGTGCAGCGCCACCGCCTCCCGGTCCGACGGAAGAACGGCGGGCCACCACGGCAGGTAGCCGCCGTGACCGTCCCGCCGCGACGCGCTCGGGTCGTCGAGCAGATCACGGAGCGGCCCGGACCCGCCGTACGGGAGGGCGATTCTGGGCACGAGGTCGGGATGCTCCCCGCCGGAGGGTTCGCGGTCCCCGGCGTAGGGAGTGGAGCCGCGGGTCCACTCGACGGCGGTCACGGGCGCGGGCCGGCCACCGCTCATCCAGCGTGCGGCCGTGGCGCCCGCCGCGGACGTCAGCCGGCCCGCCCGCGCCGCCACCTCGGGCGCGACCGAGCGGGGCAGCCGTAGGAGCGCCTGCCACAGGTCGGCGTCCATGACCTTGGCGCCGGTACGTTCGTAGCCGTCGAGCCGGTCGACCAGCACGCCGGGATCCAGGTGCCCGGTGCCGCTCGTGGGGGTCGCCAGCAGGTAGGGCGGCAGTGTGCCCGCCCGCAGCGCGGCGTGGACCTCGGCCCAGCGTCGCAGCAGGAACAGGTGCGGCGGCGACACCCGCACGGGCGAGGGCAGCAGCGACGACGACCGGCCGAGCCAGGTCTCGGGCGTGACGATCTGCCTGGCCATCGCCTCGGACCACTGGTCCAGGAAGCGCCACTCCGGCTGCACGTCCAGGCGGGTCGGCCAGCTCGTCCAGCGTGCCAGGACCGAGCGGAGCAGGTCACGGTCGTCGGTGCAGAACCGGACGAACCCCGCCAGCCACCGCTCGGCGCCCTGCCAGTCCTCGCGCTCGGGGAAGGCGCCCAGTTCCCGGATGTCACCGATCAGCGGGAAGCCGGCATCCTCCTGGGGAGTCCCGGGCAGCGGTACGGGGACGAAGCCGTCGTCGTCCTCGTCGGCCGCCACCTCACCGCCGAACACCGCCACGAGGTGTTCGCCGAGGTCGGGCGGCAGGAGTCCGAGCGCGTCACGGATCACCTCGGCGCCCGCGGGGGTGAATCGCGCGCTGTGCTTGAGCGCGAGCCGTACGGCCCGTTCCTGGACGTCGGGGGCGTCGCACGCGAAGGCGTACGCCAGGGCGAGAGCGTAGTCGTCGGCATCGTCGGCGGCGTCGCGGACGGCCTGGTCGAGCCAGCTCAGCCCGATCGACACCAGCTTGCGCTCGGGCCTGAACAGCAGCGCCTGCAGGGCCTCGGCCACGTCGGCGGGGTCGAGCGTGCCGAGGCGGCGCAGATGCCGCAGCGCCAGCTCGGCGACCGCCGCCGGTGCGGCGGGCAGCAACCGCAGGTAGTCGCGGGCCCGCGCCTCGACCTCGGCGTGGGCGGGCTCGACGAGCTCGTGCAGCCGGGCGAAGAAGCGCAGGTCACCGGCCTGGCCGCCGCGCAGGAAGCGGCGGACGCAGCCGTCGAGCAGCAGTTCCCGGTCGATCAGGCCCTCGCGCTGGAGCTCCGCCAGCGATGCCGGCCAGCTGCCCTGGCTGAGCGGGTCGACCCACTCCCCCTGCAGCGCCCTGCCCACGCCTTCCGCCTCGAAGATCAGCGGCAGCAGGTGGCCGGACAGCCGCTGGGCCACCTCCTTCCTGCCCTGGTCGTCGAGCCCGAGCACGATCTCCGCGACCTTGACCGCGTCACGGGTGGCGATGGCCTCCTCGACGATCTCCCAAGCGCTCACGCCCGAACCTCGAACCTGAGCCGGTCGCTGAAGAACCTGGGGTGGGTACGGAAGCCGGATAACGCCGCCCCACCGCAGGGCGAGAGGCTGAGTCTGCCGTCGGTCAGCAGGGAGGGTCCGGCGTAGGAATACGCCTGCACTGCTTGATTCATGGCCGGAACATTAGAGATCACCACCGACAAGATCACCGCAGTACGTAAACCTTCCGATGCGCGACAACCGGTACGAAACCACAATGGGTCCGGTGCTCACCGTGGACCCGGCCCGCGTCGCCTTCGCCCGCTTCGCCGTGCCCGCCACCCCGCTGACCTCATGGACCAGCCCGGAACACCGGATCGGCTTCATCGCGACCCAGCTCGTCCCCTCGTGGACCGCGCGGACCCCGCCGGGCACCTGGATCGAGGTGGAGCTGCAGGTCAGGCTCGCGACGGGCGAGCTGTCGAAGTGGTACGTCATGGGCCACTGGGCCGAGCACGACGAGATCCGTACCTCGTTTCCCGGCCAGGGTGACGAGGACGGCGACGTGGCCGTCGACACGTTCGTGGCGCGACGGCCGGTCACGGCCTACCGGGTGCGGGTCACGCCGCACGGTGCGGGCGCGCGCGTGGACTGCCTGGGCGTGATGGCCTCCGCCCTCCCCCAGCGTCCCCCCATTCCGAGCCTTCCGGGCACGGCCGGAGCCGTCGAGCTGGTGGTGCCCCGGCACTCGCAGTACACGCACACCGGTCACCATCCGGAGCTGGACGGCGGCGGCGCCAACTGGTGCAGCCCCGCCTCGGTGGCGATGGTCCTCGGGTTCTGGGGCCTCGGGCCCGCTCCCGAGGAGCTGTCCTGGGTGGTGGCCGGCGATCCGAGTCCCTGGGTCGACCACGCCGCGCGCGGCACGTTCGACCACAGCTACCAGGGCACCGGCAACTGGCCGTTCAGCGTGGCCTACGCGGGCCGTTTCGGGCTGGCCGGGTTCGTGACCAGGCTGCGGTCGGCCACCGAGCTGGATCTGTTCGTACGGGCGGGGATCCCTGTGATCGTGTCGCTGTCGTTCAAGGCGCACGAGCTGCCGGGGTCCGGCTACTCCTCGGGCGGGCACATCATGGTCGTCACCGGTTTCACCGCCGAGGGCGACGTCGTCGTCAACGACCCGGCCGCGCCGAGCGACGCCGACGTGCGCCGGGTCTATCCGCGGGCCGCGTTCGAGAACGTCTGGCTCCGGAGCTCGGGCAGCGGCGGCATCGTGTACGTCCTCCACCCGCCCGAGCGGTCCTTGCCCCCTTCCGATGGCAATTGGTGAGATATGAGTATTCGACCGATCGACGTGGCCCGTACCGATGGCGGCCCCCAGTGGGTGGAGGCCGTCGCCACGCCCGCCGGACCGGAGGTCTGGTGGGACGAGCCACGCCCGCACGAGGGCGGCCGGCGCTGCGTGGTACGCCGCCTGCCGGACGGCTCCCTGGTCGACGCTCTGCCTGAGGGGTGGAACGCGCGCAACCGCGTGGTCGAGTACGGCGGGCGGTCCTGGCGCCCGCTGCCCGGCGGCGGCCTGGTCTTCACCAACTGGTCCGACCAGTGCGTCTACCGCCTGGACGGCCCACCCACGACCGGCGAACCCGCAGCCGGACCACCCGTAGTCGAACAGCCCGTAGTCGGGCAGCCCGCGACCGGCGAGCCCGTTGCTGGGGAGCCCGTTGCTGGGGAGCCCGTGGCGCTCACGCCGGAGGGGACGGCGCGCTACGCCGACCTCTACCTGCCGCCCGGCCGGGACGAGGTGTGGGCCGTGCGCGAACTGGACGACGTGCGCGACCTGGTCGCCGTGCCACTCGGCGGCGGCCCCCTCAGAGTGATCACTAAAGCCCAACATTTCCTGATGAACCCCCGCATTTCCCCCGGCGGCCGCTATGTCGCCTGGATCGGCTGGGACCACCCGAACATGCCCTGGGACGGCACCGAACTCTGCGTGGCCCCTCTCGACGAGGACGGCACCGCCGGGCCGTACCAGGTGATCGCGGGCGGCCCGGCGGAGTCCGTGATCCAGGCCGAGTGGCGCGACGAGCACACCCTGTACGCGGTCACCGACCCGACCGGCTGGTGGAACATCCACCTCGTCGCCCGCGACGGCTCCGGCGCCCGCAACCTCACCCCGATGGCGTCCGAGGTCGGCACCGCGCCCTGGAAGCCCGGCAGCACCTACTTCGCGATCGCCGGCGACCGCCTGGTGCTCGTGCACGGCACCCCCGACCGCCGCCTTCTGAGCGTGCTGGACCTGGAGAGCGGTGACCTGCGCGAGATCGGCGGCGCGGCGACGTACTGGGCGCCGACGATCTCGGCGGCAGGGGGCAAGGCGGTGGCGGTGTCCGCCACTCCGTACACGCCCGCGCGGGTGACCGTGGTCGACCTCGACGGCGGCGCGCACGAGGCGGTGTCGGCGCCGAAGCCGCTGCCCGACCGGGCACTGCTGCCGACGCCCGAGACGATGACCATCGAGGGCGTGCACGCGCACCTGTACCACCCGAGCGGAGTTCAGGGGCCCGCGCCGTACGTGGTCTTCGCGCACGGCGGGCCCACCGGCAGCTTCACGATGACCCTCGACCTGGAGGTCGCCTACTTCACCAGCCGGGGCCTCGGCGTGGCGGAGGTGAACTACGGCGGCTCCACCGGCTACGGCCGGGCCTACCGCGAGCGGCTGCGGCACCAGTGGGGCGTGGTCGACGTGGCCGACTGCGCGAAGGTGGCGCGCGGGCTGGTCGAGCTGGGCCGGGCCGACGCCGCCAAGATCGCGATCCGCGGCGGCAGCGCCGGTGGCTGGACCACGGTCGCGGCGCTGGTGCACAGCGACGTGTTCGCGGGCGGCGTCGCGCACTACGCGATCACCGATCCGGAGAGCTGGGCGGCCGAGACGCACGACTTCGAGTCGCGCTACCTCGACGGGCTGATCGGGCCGCTGCCCGAGACCCGCCGGCGTTATACCGACCGCTCGCCGCTGCTGCACGCCGCGCGGGCGTCCGGACCATGCCTGATGCTGCACGGTCTGGAGGACGCGATCGTGGACGTGGGCCAGGCCGAGCGGTTCGTCGCCGAGCTGGACCGGCACGGCAAACAGTGGGCCCTGCTCACCTTCGCCGGCGAGCAGCACGGCTGGCGCCGGGAGGAGACCATCGTCGCGGTGCTGGAGGCCGAGCTGGCATTCTATGGACTGATCTTCGGGTTCGAGACGCCCGAGGTGGCACCGCTCAAGCTGAAGGGACGGTCGTGAAGAGCGTCGGCGAGATCTGCTCGGACCTGATCAGGTTCGACACCTCCAACCCGGGGTCCGGCGAGCGCCCGGCCGCCGAGTACGTGGCCACGCTGCTGGCCGAGGCCGGGCTGGAGCCGGTGGTGTTCGAGTCGGCGCCGAAGCGGACGACCGTGGTCGCCAGGATCGACGGCGACTCCCGCGACGCGCTGCTCGTCCACGGCCACCTCGACGTGGTGCCCGCCGACCCGGCCGAGTGGCGGATGCACCCGTTCTCGGGCGAGATCGCCGACGGCTGCGTCTACGGCAGGGGCGCGGTCGACATGAAGGGGTCGTGCGCGATGACGCTCTCGGCCGTGCTCGGCATGGCGGCGCGCGGCCTGCGTCCCAAGCGCGACCTGGTGCTGGCGTTCCTGGCGGATGAGGAGGCGACGGGCGACTACGGCTCGCGGCACGCCGTCACCGAGCACCGGGAGCTGTTCGACGGCGTGACGGAGGCGATCAGTGAGTCCGGCGGCTTCAGCGTCGCCGCCGGCGACCACCGGGTCTACCCGATCGCCGTGGGCGAGCGCGGCACCGCCTGGATGAAGCTCACCGCCCACGGCGTGGCCGGCCACGGCTCCCGGCCCGCAGTGGACAACCCGGTCGCGACGCTGGTGCACGCCCTGTCGCGGGTGGCCGCCCACCAGTGGCCGGTACGCCTGACGCCGTCGGTCTCGGCGCTGCTCCAGAGCCTGTCGGAGATCACCGGCCGGCCGATCGACCTCGACCGCCTCGATGCGGAGGCGACCCGGCTGGGCGCGCTCGGCCACCTGTTCAGGGCGCAGATCCGCAACTCGGCCAACCCGACGATGCTCGACGCGGGCTACAAGGTGAACGTCGTGCCGTCCACGGCCCACGCGCACGTGGACGGCCGCTACCTGCCGGGGCTCCAGGAGGAGTTCCTGGCGACCATGGACGAGCTGCTGGGGCCGAAGATCACCAGGGAGTTCGTCAATCTTGAGGACGCGCCGGACGCGCCGTACCCCTCGTCGTTCTTCGACTCGCTCGCGGGCTCGCTCGTGGCCGAGGACCCGCTCGCCCGGCCGGTGCCGTACGTGATGAGCGGCGGCACCGACGCCAAGTCGTTCGCCACGATCGGCATCAAGGGGTACGGTTTCGCGCCGCTCATGCTGCGGCCCGATCTGGACTACTTCGGGATGTTCCATGGGAAGGACGAGCGGGTGCCGGTGGAGGGGCTGGAGTTCGGGACCCGCGTGCTGACCCGGCTACTGACCTAACCGGCCCCGAACCAGGCGTAGAGGGCCTCGGCGAGACCGGCTTGCGTACCGGCCCAGGCGACGTAACCGTCAGGACGTACGAGTACGGCGGCCGCGTCGACTTGGTCCACGGCGCCTGCCACCACGCGGACGTGGTCGCCGCGGCCTTTCACGGCCGCCCGGGTCTCCGGTGAGCCCGCGAGGTCGAGCAGCAGACCGCGGCCATCCCCCAGCGACTCCCTGACCCACCCCACTCCCTCGCTGTCCACTCCCTCGCTGCCCGAGCCCTCGATCTCCCGGTCCGGCACGAACCGCCCGACCAGCTCCCAGTCCGGCACGAACCGCCCGACCAGCGAGTGTGGCGTGTCCGGCGCGTAGTCGATGTCCGTGCCGTTGGCCATGGCGATGAAGTGCGCCCGGGTCTCGGGGAGCTCCAGCGCCTCGGACAACACCTCGCGCAGCGCGTCGACCTGCGGTCCCGGCCGCATCAGGGCGACCTGGGCCCTGGTGTTGCGCAGGACGCGGGCCGCTACCGGGTGCCGCTCGGCGGTGTAGGTGTCCAGGAGCCGTTCGGGTGCCTGGCCGCGGACCACCAGGGCGAGCTTCCAGCCCAGGTTGGCCGCGTCCTGGAGGCCGAGGTTGAGGCCCTGGCCGCCGATCGGCGAGTGGACGTGCGCCGCGTCCCCGGCGAGCAGGATGCGCCCCTGGCGGTACGTCTCGGCGTGGCGGGTGTTGTCGCTGTAGCGGATGCCGGTCTCCAGGCTGAGGACGACCGCGTCCGTGGCACTCGCCCGCCGGATGCTCGCCTGCATCTCCTCGGCGGTGACCGGCGCGTCCCGCTCGGCGGGGCCACCGTCGAACTCGATGGTGGCGACCTCCCCCGGCACCAGCGACAGGTTCACCAGACCGCCGGGGGCGCGCAGGGACGAGGTGAGCGCGCCGGGGTCGGCCAGTTCGGCCACGGCGGTGCGCCCGGTCATGGTCGCGGATGTGCCGGTGAACGGGATGCCGGACTGCTTGCGCACGAGGCTCCGGCCGCCGTCGCACCCCACCAGGTACCCGGCCCGTACGACCCGGCCGTCCGCGAGCGTGGCCACCACGCCGTCGCCCTCGTCGGCGATCTCGGCGACCCGGCATCCGGACCGGACCTCGACGCCGAGCCCGGCCGCGTGCTCGGCCAGGACCCGCTCCAGCTGGTGCTGCTTGAGCATGAGCATCTCGGGAACCCGATTGCCTGCCTCGCCGATCAGCGGCAGGCCGCTGAAGTGCCCACCGCTCATACCCTGCTTGAGCATGTACACCAGCCCGTCGACGATGTCCCCCTCGGCGGGCTCGCGACCGGCCCTCAGCTCGTCGAACAGCGCCCACTGCGCTTCGGCCAGCGGCTCCACCAGCCCGCGCAGGCCCAGCGTGTGGAGGGTGCGCGCGTTGAGCGAGCGCATCCCGAGGCTGCGCGTGATCCGTTCCTGGCCGGCAGCCGCCTCCAGCACCAGCGGGTCCACCCCCGCCAGCTTCAGCTCACAGGCCAGCAACAGGCCGACCGGTCCGCCACCGACGATCAGTACGTCCGCGTTCACGGAATCTCCCCACTTACGGTGTATGCTTACGCCGTAAGTACATACATACACCGTAAGCTCTGTCAACCGGAGCCCTACGGCAGGAGGAGTGGGAGATGGCACGGCGCGAGCCGCTGAACAGGGGGAAGATCCTGGACGCGGCCCTGGAATTGGCCACGAAAGAGGGCCTCGAAGGACTGTCCATGCGACGGCTGGCGAAGGCGCTCGGCGTCGAGGCGATGTCGCTCTACAACCACGTCTCCAACAAGGCCGACATTCTGGACGGCCTGGCGGAGCGGGCCTTCGACCAGGTCGAGCTACCCGACCCGGCACTGCCGTGGCCGCAGCGGCTCCGGACCGTGGCGCTGCACATGTACGAGGTGTTCGCCCGCTCCCCCGTGGTGCCGATGGCGTTGCTGACCGACCAGTCCAACCCGACCACCGTACGGGCGCTGGCCCCGCTCGACACCGTGGTCGGCGCCCTGTACGAGGCCGGCTTCGACGACGCGGCCGTGTGGCGCGCGCTCGGCGCGGTGAACAGCCTGATCTTCGGGTCGCTGCTGCTGTCCACCGGAGGGTTCCACGGCGACGCCGGCGAGCACGCGGGACGGAAGCAGGTCGGCGTCTACATCCAGGAGATGGACCCGGCCCAGCTCCCTCATTTCAGCAGACTGCTACGGAACATCCCCCCGACCGACCCCGCCACCGACTTCGAGCGCGCGCTGGACATGCTCATTCTCGGACTGGAACAAAGCATTCCGTTCTGATATTATGGAGACACACCGGAACGAACGGAAGGACCCCTCATGAGCGACAACATGACGACCGGCTGGGACGTACTCGACGCCGCGCACCAGGCGCTCCGCCAGGCCGTGGCCGGCGTCCCCGCCGGCGGCTGGGGCTTCCCGACCCCCTGCGCGAAGTGGAACGTCACCCAGGTGCTCCAGCACGCCGCGGGCGACCAGGTGGGCTTCGCCGCCTTCCTGACCGGCGAGCCGGGTCCCGCCGAGAACCCGTTCGAGCCGACGGGCGAGCTGACCGAGGACCCCCGGGCGTACGCGGAGGCCGCGATGGAGCGCTCGGCCAGGGCCTGGGCCGGTGTCGACAAGAACGCCGAGCAGGTGCCCGTCCCGGTGCCGCCGAACACGATGGCACCGGCGCTCGGCGCGGGCGCCTGCGCGCTCGACGCGGCGGTGCACGCCTGGGACATCGCCGTGGCCACCGGACAGTCCTCACCGCTGACCCCGGAGCTGGCCAGGGAACTGCTGCCGGTGGCGAAGGCCATCGTCGAGCCGCTGCGCCAGTGGGGCGCCTACGCCGCGGTGGTGCCCGCCGAGCCGGGCGACGGCGAGGTCGCGGAGCTCCTCCGCTACCTGGGCCGCAACCCGGCCTGGACCGCCTGAGCCGCCGCGCCGGAGTCCGCGCCCGGGCCGGCCGGCCGGTGGCGGGCGCGGGACACGGCCAAGCGGCCCCAGTCGTTCATCACTCCCTCGCGGATGGCCAGGAAGTCGCCGTACAGCTCGTCGTACAGCGCGGACCGCTTCTCGTCGGGCTCGAAGACGTCGCGCGGCACCACGTGCCGTTTCACCGCGGCCGGCACGGAGGGCTCGGCGCCGGAGGCGACGAGCGCGGTGACGAACGCCCCCCTGGCCCCGATCTCGGAGTCGGCGGATCGCAGCGCGGGCACGCCGGTGACGTCGGCGAGCAGCTGACACCAGAAGTCACTGTTCGCGCCGCCACCCGTGATCCGCAGCTCCGTGGCGGGCGCGCCCGAGAACTCCAGGCATTCGCGTACGACATAGCTCATCCCCTCCAGCATGGCGCGCGCGATGTGGGCCCGGGTGTGCTCGAAGGTGAGCCCGCTCATCGAGCCGCGGGCCCGGGTGTCCCGGAACGGGGCGCGCTCGCCCGCGGGGCTGAGGTAGGGGTGGAAGAAGATGCCGTCCGCGCCCGGATCGGTGGTCCGCGCGAGGTCGGAGATCCAATTGGGCTCGTCCAGGCCGATCAGCTTCATCCCCCAGCCGATGGCCTCGACCCCGGCCATGGCGGCGAGGGAGCGCAGGTATCCACCCGGCACGCCGGAGGGCAGGGTCATCCCGGCCGGTGCGCCGGAGGTGTCCGCCGTGGCGACGGGCGTCCCGGTGGAGAGGGTGGTCCCGAGGATCGTGCAGGTCTGGCCCGAGGTGACGGCCCCGATGCCGAGCGCCGTGGCCGGGATGTCGAACGGCGCCATGACCACCGGCAGGCCGGCCGGGAGCCGCAGTTCCGCCGCCGCCAGGGCCTGCAGCTCGCCGATCCGATCGCCGTCGCCACGGACGGCGGGCAGGAGGCGTTCGGCCCAGGGCATGCCGAGGAGGTCGAGGATCTCCGGTGAGTAGGCGCGCTCGCGGATGTCGAGGAACGGCGAGGCGGCGTCGGACTCCTCGGCCGCGTACTCGCCGGTGAGCCGCAGGAACAGCCAGCCGCCGCAGTAGAGCGCCTTGTGGGAGGTGTCGAGCCGCTCCCGGTCGTTGGCGCGCAACCACGTGAGGATGGCACCGGAGGTACCGGCGAAGCCGTAGTTCCCGTTGATCCGGAAGGCGTCGTCGAGCACCCCGCCGGCCTCCCAGCGGTCGATGATGTCGGCGGCCCGTCCGTCGTTCCACAGAATGGCCGGACCCGTGGGGCGGCCGTCGGGCCCCACCAGCCAGCATCCGTCCCCCTGCCCGGTGAACGCGAGCATCCGCACCGGCTCGCGGCAGCCGTGGACGACAGACCGGATCGTGTACACGACCGCGTCCCAGACGCCGTACATGTCCTGCTCGCTGAAGCCCGGCTCAGGTCTCCGGACCCGCGTCGCCTGCCGGGCTACCTGCAGCTCGCGCCCCTCCTCGTCGAACAGCACCGCCTTGACCATGGTGGTGCCCGCGTCGACGCACAGGATGGCCATGCTCCTTCGCTCCTTCGCTTCTCGTGGCTGCGCCAACCCGGGGACGGATCCCTAGCTCGCGGTACGTTCCTCGTAGCGGGTGATGACCACGACCTTCTCATTCGACGGCGAGGAGCTGTCGAACTCGTAGCCGAGCCACTCCTTGACCAGGCGGCGCGCCAGCTCGGGCCCGATCACGCGCTGGCCGAGCGCGAGCACCTGGCAGTTGTTGGAAAGAATCGACCGCTCGGCGCTGAAGGAGTCGTGGGCGACCGTGGCGCGCACGCCGGGCACCTTGTTGGCGCTGATGGCCATGCCGATGCCGGTGCCGCAGATCAGGACGCCCCTGTCGATCTCCCCCGCCGCGACGAGCTCGGCGAGCCTGATGCCGACCTCGCCGTAGGACTCGCTCTCCGGGTCCGAGGCGTGGACGCCGAGATCGCGGACCGACTCCACCCGGTCGTCGTCCTGGAGATCCGCGAGGATCATCTCCTTGTAGGCGAGCCCGGCGACGTCGCAGCCGATCGCCATACGCCAGCGTTTGAAAACCATGAGCAGTCGTCTCCTTCGTACTTTTCTCAGGTAAGGGGTCAGCCGCGGTGCCGGGCGAGCGCGTCGCCGACGACGGTGAGGATGAGTCCCATGGAGGTCGCGCCCGCGTCCGGGGAGCCGATGCTGCGCTCGGCGAGAGGACGGGCCCGGCCGACTTTGGGCACGAGATGCGAGGTGGCCACGGCCGCCTCGACCGCCGAGCGGGCCGCCGCGGCCCACGCCTCGGCGAGCGCGGAGCCCTCGTCGAGCTGCGCGTCGAGGGCGTCGGCGAACGGGAAGACGGCGTCGAGCATGGTCTTGTCGCCGAGTTCGGCCCCGCCGAAGTCCTTCATCGCCTCCGCGCCCCGCCGCACGGCCCGGGCCAGCCGCGCCGGCTCGACGGCCTCGTCGTTGCCGAGCGACTGCCCGATCGTGCGCAGGAACAGGCTCCACAGCACCCCGGAGGTGCCGCCGGCCCGGTCGCCGAAGGCGCTCGCGGCGGCCGTGAGCACGGTCTCGACGCCGCCCCCGGCCGCCTCGGCGGCCTCCTCAGCGGCGCGCAGCCCGCGCACCATGCCGGAGCCGTGGTCGCCGTCGCCGGCGACCGCGTCGATCCGGGCCAGCTCGTCCTCATGCTCGACCACGACGGCGGTCATGGCGCGCAGCGCGTCCCTGACGACGACGGCGGCGCGCTCCGAGTCGGGGCCGGCCTGCGCGGCCGTCCCCGCCACCAGGGCCTGGCCCACCTCGGCGGCCCCTCCCGAGACGGCGTAGCGTTCGAAGGTCGCGGTGGGGGCGTTGCCCCGGCGGAAGGCGGGCGTCTGTGCCGGGGCCCGCCAGAGCTCGTCGAGTTCGTCGTCCAGCCAGGTGATCGAGAGCGAGCAGCCCGCCATGTCCAGACTCGTGACGAGCTCGCCGACCTCCGGCATGACCGGCTCGACGCCGGCGTCGAGGAGCAGCGGCCGCACGTTGTTCCAGAGTAGGAACAGCTCCTCGTACTTGGTGGCCCCGAGACCGTTGAGGAGCACGGCGGCGCGGCGCGCGCCCTCCGGACGCTCGGCGAGGAGCGGCGCCACCAGCGCGGCGGCGATGTCCGCCGCCGGCATCCAGGCGTCGGACCGGACGCCTGGCTCGCCGTGGATGCCCAGCCCGAAGTCCATCTTCCGCTCGGCCACGGCGAACAGCGGGCTCGGCTGCCCCGGGAAGGTGCAGCCGGCGAAGGCGACGCCGAACGAGAACGTGCGGGCGTTCGCCGCGCGCATGATCCTCTCCACCGTGCCGAGGTCGTCGCCGCGCTCCGCCGCGGCACCCCCGATCTTGTAGACGGTGAACGTGCCGGCGATCCCGCGTCGCTTGTCCGCCTCGGCGGCGGGCGCGGAGGCGATGTCGTCGGTCACGTACACGATGCGGACGTCCACTCCCTCCGCGCGCAGGCGATCCGCCGCGGCGGCGAAGTTCAGCCGGTCACCGGCGTAGTTGCCGAAGGCCAGGACCAGGCCGGCGCCGCCGTGAGCGGCGCGCGCGACCCGATAGACCTGCTCGGTCGAGGGCGAGGTGAAGACGTCGCCGAGTACGGCTCCGTCAGCGAACCCGACACCGGTGACCCCCGAGTAGGACGGGTAGTGACCCGATCCACCGCCGACGACGAGGCTGACCTTGCCCGCGCGCGGACCGGCCGCCCGGATGAAGCCGGAGGCGCCGGGCACCTGGCGCACATAGTCCGGGTAGGCGAGGGCGAAGCCGTTGATGACCTCGTTCTTGAACTCGGCGGGGTCGTTGTAGATCTTGGTCACCGGCGTGCTCCCTCGGCCAGCCGCGCGAGGATGAACTCACGCGCGTCCACGTGGTCGGCGGCCAGGTGGTCCGCCAGTGCCGCCGCCTCCGGTTTCGGGGGGTAGGTGGCGTTCGGAATCCCGACGACGAGCAGGCCGGCGGCGTACGCGGCCCGGATGCCGTTGCTGGAGTCCTCCACCGCCAGGCCGTGGTCCGGGCTGATCCCGAGCAGGGCGACGGCCTCGAGGTAGACGTCAGGGCTCGGCTTGCCGCGAGGCACCTCCTCGCTGGACACGGTCGCGGTGAACAGGCCGGCCAGGTCGTGATGGTCGAGCACCGCGTCGATGGCCTGGCGGGCGGCCGACGACGCCAGCGCGATGGGCACCCGGGCGCTCACGCTGGTGACCAGCTCCCGCGCGCCGGGCAGGAGCTCGGCCTCACCTCGCCGGATGCGGCCGACCAGCCCGGTCACGCAGTAGTCGCGGGCCACCTCGGCGTCACCTGGGGCGCCGACGTGGCCGGCCAGGTAGCCGGCCCACTCGATCGAGCTCATGCCCTGGACGGCCAGGGTGTCGGACAGCTCCCACGGGAGCCCCCGGGACTCGGAGAAGTCGCGCCAGACCTCCTCCCAGAGGTGCTCGCTCTCGATGATCACACCGTCGAGGTCGAAGACGACCCCCTCGATGGTCTGGGCGTTGGTCATGAGGCCACCTCCACGGTCGCTCCGGCCGCCTCCAGGGCGTCGAGCGCCTGCGGGCTCGCCTCGGAGTCAGTGATCACACGGTCGAAAACGGACAGGGGAGCCAGTCCGTGCAGTGCGGTCTTGTCCAGCTTGCTGCTGTCCACCAGCAGGTACCGGGCCGAAGCGGACCCGATCATCGCGCGCTTGAACGCCACGATGCGCTCCTCCTGGTGGTAGGCGTGGCCGGCCGCGACGGCCGAGGTCGACATGAACAGCACGTCGGCGTGGATGGCCTTGATGACCTCGATGGCGTGCATGCCCTGGAAGGAGTCGTGCAGCGGGTCGTAGTCGCCGCCGATCCCGATGACGCGGATGTCCGGCAGGGCGGTCAGATCCCTGAGCGCGGCCATGAAGTTCGTGGCGACGTGCAGCGGCGCGAACTCCGCGAGGCCGGGGACCATGTGCAGGACGGTCGTGGAGTCGTCGAGCATCAGGGACATGCCGGGTTCGACGTGACGCAGCGCGGCCTGGGCGATGCGGCGCTTGTGCTCGATGGCGGTCGCGTGCCGGAAGGCCACGCGGGCCTCGAAGACGCCGCTCGGCAGGGCGGTCGCGACGCCGCGCGCCTTGCGCAGGACGCCCTGCCGCTCGAGCTCGTCGAGGTCGCGGTGGATCGTCATGACGCTGACGCCGAACATCTCGGCGAGGTCCTGCGCGGTCATCGACCCCTCCCCCAGGATGAGGTCGGCGATCTGGTTCTGACGAGCCTTGTTCTTTCGCACGGGGGCTCTTTCGGCGTGGGGGACGAGGGGGACACTTTCAAGATTCGTCATAGTCTCTCGCCGTCCGCCACGCGTAGCCGCGGGTCCCTGACGATCTCCCGGGCCGCCACGGCCGACTCGTCGTCGGGCAGTCTCTGGGAGGCCAGTTCCGCCTCGATCCGGGCGAGGTAGAAGTCGAGCTCACCGCTCACCCGCTCGGCGTCCCATCCGAGCGCCGCGCCAACCACCGGGGCGACCGCGCGCGCGGCGGCGGCACCCCGGTCGCGCGTCTCGATCGAGATGTGGGTACGCCGGGTCAGGACGTCGTCGAGGTGGAGCGCGCCCTCGTGCGTAACGGCGTACACCGCCTCGGCGAGCAGGTAGTCCGGCGCGCCGTCGATGGGCCGTCCGAGTTCCGGCCGTTCGACGATCATGTCGAGCAGGTCCTCGGTGAGCGAGCCGTAGCGGCCGAGGAGGTGATCGATCCTGGCCTCGGTGAGACCGGCGGACGCGGCGAGGCGGGCCCCGCGCGCCCTGGTCTCGGCGTAGCCGACGGCGCCGATCAGCGGGACGCTCCGGGTACGCGACGGAGGCACCTCGCGGCCGAGCCCCTTCACCGCCTCGTCGATCGCGTCCTTGGCCATGACCCGGTAAGTGGTGTACTTGCCGCCCGCGATCGTGGTGAACCCGGGGACGGACGTCTCCACCGCGTGCTCCCGGCTGAGCCCGCTCGTCGTACCGGCCTCGCCGCGGATGAGCGGGCGGAGCCCGGCGAAGACCCCGTCGACGTCGTCGCGGGTCAGCTCGCTCTCCAGCGCGGCGTTCACATTGCGCAGCAGGTAGTCGATGTCCTTCGAGGTCGCCGCCGGATGGTCGAGCCCGGCCGTCCACGGCGTGTCCGTGGTGCCGATCAACCAGTGGCGGCCCCAGCTCCGTACGAACAGGACGCTGTCCTCGGCTCGGACGAAGAGCGAGACGTCGCTGCGGATCCGCTCTCGCGGCACCATGATGTGGACGCCCTTGGACGCCTTCACGCTGAAGCCGGGCCGACCGCCCGCGAGCCTCGTCAGCCCGTCCGTCCAGACGCCGGCGGCGTTGACCACGTGCTTGGCGCGGATGGTGAAGGTCTCCCCGGTCTCCAGATCCTGCGCCTGCGCGCCGCGGACGGCGCCGTCGGACACGCTCAGTCCGACGATCTTGACGGCGGAGGCCACCTCCGCGCCGTGGGCCGCCGCAGTGCGTACGAGTTCCAGGGTGTGGCGTGAGTCGTCGATCTGGGTGTCGTAGAAGGTGATCGCGCCGATCAGCCCGCTCTGCTTGATGCCGGGCGCGAGCCGCCGCACCGCGCGCAGGGACAGGTGCCGGTGGCGGGGAACCGCGCCGGCGCCCCCGATGGTGTCGTAGAGCAGCAGGCCGGCGCCCATGTAGGCGCGTTCCCAGAGCCGCCGGCGGAGCGGGTAGAGGAAGCGGATGGGCTTGACGAGGTGCGGCGCGAGATCCTTCAGGAGCAGCCGGCGCTCGCGCAGCGACTCACGGACGAGGCCGAAGTCGAACCGCTCGAGATAACGCAGGCCCCCGTGAATGAGCTTGCCCGATCGGCTCGACGTGCCGGCCGCGTAGTCGCGCATCTCGACCAGGGCGACGGCCAGCCCGCGAGTGGCCGCGTCCAGGGCGGCCCCGGCTCCGGTGACGCCGCCGCCGATGACGAGGACGTCATACTCCGTGCGCGACAGTCGCACCAACGCTTCCGCGCGCCGCGCCGGGCTGAGCTGGCCGTTCGGCATGCGCTATCAGATCCTTTCTGGCAGATGGTAGGGATGTCGGGTTCCGGCCTCGGCGCCGGAATCCTCACAACCGCGGGGAGTGCGTGCCGGCCGCCGCGAGCGACGGCGGCGCGGCGGGTGGCGCCCCGGGAGGCCGGCCGGTCACTTGTCCATGACGAACGGCGCCTTGTACTTGTCGACGTTGTCCTTGGTGATGAGCACGCAGTCGATGCTCTGCTTCTCGTCGGCGACACCGGTCTTGCCGCTCTTGAGGTACTCGACGGCCTGGGCGACGGCGTTCGTCGTGCCCTCGACGATGGGCTGGAGCACCGTGGCCACCATGGTCCCGGCGCGCACCGCCGCCACCGCGTCGGCGTTCCCGTCGAAGCCGAGCACCTTGACCTTGTCGATCTTCTTGGCGTCGGTGAGGGCCTCGATCGCGCCGAGGGCCATCTCGTCGTTGCCGGCGATGACGCCGGTGATGTCCGGGTGGGCCGCCAGGAGGCCCTCCATCTTGTCCTTGCCCTGGGCACGGTCCCAGTTCGCCGTCTCCTGGCCGACCTTCTTGAGGTCGGGGTAGGCAGAGATGACGGAGGCGTACCCGTCGGAGCGCACCTTGGCGTTGTTGTCGGTCGGGTTGCCGAACAGTTCGACGTACTTGCCCTTGCCGTCCATCGCCTTCGCCCAGGCCTCGGCGCCGATCGTGGCGCCCTGGGCGTTGTTGGAGATGATCTGCGACTTGGCGATCTTCTGCTGGGAGATCTCGGCGTTCACGAGGAGCACCGGGATGCCGGCGTCGGTCGCCTTCTGGACGGCGGCCACGGACTCGTCGGCACCGGCCGGGTCGAGGATGATGGCCTTGACCTTGTTGCTGATGGCGGTGTCGATCAACTGGTTCTGCTTGTCGGGATCGGACCCGTGGGCGTTGACCGTGGCCTTGTAGCCGGCCTTCTCGATCTCGGTCTTGGCGGTGTTCGCCTCCGCCTGCCAGTAGGAGTTGGCGAGGTCCACCGTGATGACGGCGATGGTGCCGCCCTGGGAGCCGCCGGCCGAGGCGGGAGCGGTGCTGGAGGCGGCGCCCGAGGCGGTGCCGGAGCCTGAGGAGCCGCAGGCGGCGAGGCCGAGTGCCATCACACCCGTCGCTGCGATGGCGGCGATCTTTCGGAACATGTGGAGCCTTTCGCGAACACTGGTAGTGCAGACGGCGCACGGCGCCGCCCGAGGTACGTCGGGTCACACCTGGGCGGCCACGTGCTCCGACGGCTTGGGGGGTGACAGCGCGGCCTTCGCGGACCGGCGCTTCTGGAGGGTCTGCTGGAGCTGGTCCAGGGCGACCGCGATGATGATCACGGCGCCCTTGATGATCTGCTGCCAGAACTGGGAGACGCCGACGAGGACGAGGCCGTCCACGAGGAAGCCGATGACGAAGGCGCCGATGAGGGTGCCGCGGATCGTGCCGCGGCCGCCCGAGAGCGCGGCACCGCCGATCACCACGGCGGCGATGGCGTTGAGCTCGAAGAACTCGCCGGCCGCCGGGGTGGCCGAGGACAGATCCGCGGTCAGGAGCAGGCCGACGGCCGCCGCGCACAGCCCGGACAGGACGTAGATGCGGGTCTTGACCTTCTTGACCGGGACCCCGGACAACTCGGCCGCGCGCTCGTTCCCGCCGGTGGCGTAGAGCCATCGGCCGAACGGGCTCTTGCTGAGCACCACCGCGAACACCGCGGCGAACAGGATCATCGCCCAGACCGGCATGGGCAACCCGAGGGGCGCGCTCTTGAGGAAGGTGAGGAAGCCGGTGTTGCCCAGCCCCTCCTGCCCGCCGAGCTTGGAGAAGGGGGTGCCGTTCGTGATCAGCAGTGCTATGCCGCGGGCGACGTACAGCATGCCGAGCGTGGCGATGAACGGCGCGACCTTGAGTCTGGTCACCACCACCCCGTTCACCCATCCGGCGAGGGTGCCGACGCCGAGCGAGACGACGATCACGACCCAGACGGCGGGGTAGACGAAGAGGTCAAGGCTTTTGAGCTCGAGCCCTTCGATCAGCATGCCGGCGATGACGCCGGACAGGCCGACGATCGAGCCGACCGACAGGTCGATGCCACCGTTGAGGATCACCAGGAGCATCCCGATCGCCAGGATCGCGTTCATCGCGACGTGGCGGGTCATGATGATGAGGTTGTCGGCGCTGAGGAAGTTGGGCGACAGCAGCGAGAAGACGACCACGATGAGGAGCAGCGCGAGCAGCGCGCGCCCCTCGATCATCAGAGCCCTGGTGTTGATCTTGCGGAGGGCGCGTGGCGCCGCCGTGTTCACGGCGGTCTGGCTCAACTCACTCACTGGCGGTTCCCATCGGCTGGATGCCGACCTCGGATTCTCCGGAGGCGGCCATGATCTCTTCACGTGAGGCCCTGCGCGGGTCGAACTCCCGGACGACGCGGCCCTTGGACATCACGACGATGCGATGCGAGGCGGTGATCGCCTCACCGATCTCACTGGTCACGTACAGGACCGCGAGGCCCTTGCGTGCCTCGCGGAAGAGCAGCGAGAAGATCTCGCCCTTGGCGCCGACGTCGATGCCGCGGGTCGGCTCGTCGAGCAGCAGCACCTTCGGGTCCGTGAGCAGCATCTTGCCGATCACCACTTTCTGCTGGTTCCCGCCGCTCAGCGAGGTGATCGCCGCGCCGGGACCGGCGGTCTTCACCCGGACCTCGGAGATCCCGTCCCGGATCCGGCCGCTCTCGCGTCCGCGAGAGATGAAGCGGGAGAGCACGAAGGACCGCGTCATCTCCAGCAGGCTCGACAGGGACAGGTTCTGGCCGACGGACATCGACTGGACCAGCCCGTCACGCTGCCGGTCCTCGGGGACCAGGCCGATGCCGAGCTCGATCCGCTCCTGGATCGAGGTGCCGGACAGGTCCCTGCCGCCGAGCTCCACCCGGCCGGAGGCGATCCCCCCACGGCCGGCCAGCGCCTCGACCAGCTCGGTCCGGCCGGCGCCCATGAGCCCGTACAGGCAGACGATCTCGCCGTGCCTGACCTCCAGCGAGACGTCGTTGACGGCGAGGCGGCCCTCCCCGGAGGCGTCGACGACTTTGAGGTTCCTGATGCTCAGCGCGACGTCACCGGTGTCCCGTTCGGCGTCGCGGAAGTCGTACTCGGCGGCCCGGCCGACCATCTTGGCGACGACCCAGGGCAGGTCGATGTCGGCCGCGTTCGCGGTGGCGACCAACTCGCCGTCGCGGAACACGACCGCCCGGTCGGAGATCTCGATCGCCTCCTCCAGGTGGTGGGAGATGTAGACGATCGCCACGCCGTTGCCGGTGAGGTCCTTGATGACCTTGAACAGGACCTCGGCCTCCGGTGCGCTGAGCGCCGAGGTGGGCTCGTCCATGATCAGAATGCGGGCGTCCAGCGCGAGGGCGCGGGCGATCTCGACGATCTGCTGCTGCCCGATGCGGAGGTCGGCGACGAGGGTGTTGGGGTCGATGTCCTCCTCGAGCCGCTCCATGAGCCGCTGCACGACCTTGCGCTCGCCGCGGTAGTCCACCGTGCCGAACATGCTCGTGCGCTCGCGGCCGATGAAGATGTTGTCGCGTACGCTCATGTTCGGGCAGAGGTTGAGCTCCTGGTGGATGATCGAGATGCCCTGCTCGACCGCCTGGTTGGGCGAGCGCAGCTCGATCCGCTGCCCGTCGAGTTCGAGGTGTCCGGAGGTCGGCGATTCGACGCCGGCGATGATCTTCATGAGCGTCGACTTGCCGGCCCCGTTCTCGCCGAACAGGACGGTGACCTTGCCCCGGTGGACCTCGAAGTTGACCCCCTTGAGGGCCTGCGTCGCACCGTAGCGCTTGGTGATGTCGACCGCCCGCAGGACGACGTCGGACGCGCCTTCCTGGAACATCAGCCCGCCACCTCGACCTTGACCGGTGTGACGAGGAAGCTGCCCTCCGGGCCGGTGTTGGTGACATAGACGGCGACCACCGACGCGTTCTTGCCGCGCACCGCGGAGGCGTCGACCTTGCCGGCGACCTCCGCGAGCATCTTGGCCTTCAGCTCGTTGGCCACCTGCTGGTAGTCGGTCTGGTTCTGGAAGTCCTTGAACTTGAGGGTGCCGGGGACATCGCGCAGGGCGGTGCCGTTGGCGGCCTGGCCCACCGCGACGCGGACCACGCTGCCCTTGGGCAGTCCCGCCACATCGACGGTGAGGAGACCCGCGTCGGTCTCGGTGACCTTGCCGGTGAAGCGCACCGGGATCGCGTACTTGTCGGTGCCCGCGACGTTGCCGTATTTCTTGCCGGCGGCCGCGGGGTCGGCGGCGACCGCGGTGGCCACCTCCTTGAGATCCACGGCCTTCGCCTCGACGGCGCTCACGATCTTGGGGTACTGGGCGGCGGCGAAGTCCTTGGCGTTGAACGCCGCGGGGTTGATCGCGCTGACCTCTTTACCGGACAGGAACCTGGTGTCCATGCCCATGGCGACCAGGAGGGCCGCCAGCACGACGGGCCAGACGAGGCGCGCGAGCATGCGGGGCGGGCGGGCGGCGGCGACGGTGCTCATCGGACTCGGGGGCTCCTTCCAGGAACGCGCAGGTAACAGGCGATCCGGGGGGTTGATGCGCGGAGTGCTTGTCACGCGTTCATGGGAACGTAACAGAACAAATTGAGATCTATCAAGGATTTTCTGTTATGTGCTCAAGTAGATCTCTGCAGGCTGTGACACAGATCACACATGTCTGGCTTTATCACGCAGGCAGCGATAGTGTCCTCGCAATTCCATGTTAGAAATAACGCAGTCGATCTCATTAGTAGATGAGAAGATCACCCAGGAATGTGATGAGCCGCTCCCGATACCGCTTCCTCCAGCGCCTTCAGCACGATTTCGACCTGCTCGTCATCGGAGGTGGCGTGAACGGACTGGGCATCGCCTGGGACGCCGCCGACCGAGGCCTGTCGGTGCTGGTGATCGACAAGGGAGACTGGGGCAGCGGCACGTCGTCGTGGTCGTCTCGCATGATCCACGGCGGGCTCAAATATCTGGACAAACTCGAGGTGGGACTCGTTCGCGAGTCGCTGCGGGACCGCGAATGGCTGCTGCGCCACGCGCCGCACCTCGTCGCGCCACTCCGGTTCGCGCTCCCCTTCTACCGGAACAACGCCCACCACCGCTTCGCGTTGCGCGCGGGAATGGTGCTGTACGACGTCCTGTCCTTCGACAAGTCGCTGCCGACCCACCGGACCTACGGGCGGCGGAAGACCGCGGCCCTGCTGCCCGGCCTCTCGCTGGACGGACTCCAGGGCTCGGCGTTCTACTACGACGCGCAGGTGGAGTACGCCGAGCGGCTCTCCGTCGAGATCATGCTCGCCGCGCGCGCGGCCGGGGCCACCACCCTCAACTACGCCGAGTCCACCGGGCTGCGTGTCGAGCACGGCCGCGTGGTCGGCGCCCGCGTTCGCGACGTGCTCACCGGCACGGTCCACGAGGTCTCGGCGCGTTTCACCGTCAACGTGGCGGGGCCGTGGGCCGACTCCGTGCTCTCCGGCTCGCTGTTCACGCCCGACCCATCCACACCCGAGCTGTCGACGCCTGAGCTGTCCACGCCAAAGCTGTCCACGCCAAAGCTGTCCACGCCAAAGCTACCCGCGCCCGAGCGGCTGATCGGCGGCACCAAGGGCACGCATCTCGTCGTGGACCCGTTTCCCGGTTCGCCCGATTGCGCGATGTACTACGAGGCGCTCAGCGACGGCCGTCCCCTCATGGTGATCCCCTGGCTCGGCAGGTACCTCATCGGCAGCACGGACGAGCGGTTCGAGGGCGACCCCGGCACGGCCGGAGCCGACCAGGGGGAGATCGACTACATCCTCGCCGAGACCAACCGCCTCTTCCCCGCCGCGAACCTGAGCGAGGACAGCATCCTGTACACCTACACAGGTGTCCGGCCCCTGCCGTTCGCGCCGAGCGGCGATCCCAGAGACATCACGCGCAAGCACATCCTGCACGACCACCGCCCGGAGCTCGACGGGCTGATCTCGGTCGTCGGCGGCAAGCTGACCACCTTCCGTACACTCGCCGAGCATGTCGTCGACGCGGTGAGCACACGCCTGAACAGGAAGATGGCATCGCGGACCCGCGGGCTCAACCTGCCCGGCAGGCCGCCCGGGGGGCCCGAGGAGTTCGGGCGCGCGTTCGAGCGGGAGAGTGAGCTTCCGGCCGCCGAGGCGCGCCGGCTGGCGCGCCTCTACGGCGCCCGTGCCCCCCGGGTCGCCGCCCTGATCACCTCCCGCGAGACCCTCTCCCAGACTGTCGCCCCCTCGATCGGCCTGCGGGCCGGCGAGGTCGTCTTCACGATCAGGGAAGAGGAGGCCGTCAGCCTCGCCGACGTGCTCGCCCGCCGTACCATGATCGGTCTGGAGCCCGATCTCGGGCTGGGAGCCGTGGACGCGGTCGCCGCCGTCTGCGCCATCGAGCTCGACTGGGACGAGGCGGAGACCGCCCGGCAGAAGGCCGCCTACCTGGCCTACCTCCGGCGCTTCCGCGAGCTCGAACCGAGGTCCGCGGTCTAGATGGGACGCTGCCTCCTCGGGATCGACGCCGGATCCACCGTCACCAAGGCCGTGCTCTTCGACGAGCGCGGCCGTGAGATCGGCCAGGCCGCACAGCGGGTGCCGCACAGCTACCCCCTCCCCCACCACGTCGAGCGCGACCAGGACGAGCTGTGGGAGGTGACCTGCTCGGTCATCCGGGAGGTCGTCGCCACGGCCGGCGTCCCAGCCGCGGAGGTCGCCGGCGTCGCGGTCACCTCCCACGGGGACGGGATCTACCTGGTCGACGAGCGGGGCAGGCCGACCCGGCCGGGCATCCTCTCCCTCGACACCCGCGCGGCCGGGCTGGTCGCGGGCTGGGAGCGCAGCGGTCACAGCGACGCGGTCCTCCCGCTCAGCGGGCAGAAGCCCTGGCCGGGCTCACCGGTCTCGGTGCTCTCCTGGCTGCTGCGCCACGAACCGGACGTCCTGGCCCGGACGGCCTACGCGCTGCCGGGCAAGGACGTCATCAAACACCGGCTCACCGGCGTCTTCTCCACCGACCCGACGGAGTCGAGCCTGTCGTTCACCAACGTGTACTCCCAGGAGTACGACCGCGAGACACTGCGCGTCTTCGGCGTCGAGGAGCTGTTCCGCCTGCTGCCGGAGGTGATCCGGTCCCATGAGGTCGCGGGTGAGGTCACCGGCGCGGCGGCGGAGCGCTGCGGTCTCGTCCCGGGCACCCCGGTCGCGTCGGGCGCGCATGACGTCGACTGCGGAGCCATCGGCATGGGTACGGTGCTCCCCGGCCAGCTCGCGATGATCGCCGGAACCTTCAGCATCAACGAGGTCATCTCCGACGCGGCGCAGGTGGACGAGCGGTGGAACGCCCGCTCCTTCGTGGTGCCCGGCCAGTGGATGAACATGTCGCTCTCCCCGTCGAGCGCGGCCAACCTCGAGTGGTTCGCCACCCGGCTCGCCGCCGGCGACCTGCGGGCGGGGCGTGCCGCCGGCCGGCCGTTCGGCTTCGTGGAGGAGGATCTCCGCTCGGTCGAGTCGAGCCCCAGCGACCTGGTTTACCTGCCCTTCCTCTATGGCTCCCCCTACCCGGTGGACGCGAGCGCGGCCTTCGTCGGGCTGCGCGGGTGGCACGAGCGCGGCCACCTGCTCCGCGCGGTGATGGAAGGGGTGGTCTTCAACCACCGCCACCACGTCGACGCGCTGCGGGAGGGGTTCGACGTCACCGACATCCGGCTCACCGGCGGAGCCGCCAACAGCGCGCGGTGGGTGCGGATGTTCGCCGACACCCTGGCCGCGCCGGTGGGCGTGAGCACCGTACGGGAGGCGGGCGCGCTCGGGTCGGCCATGCTCGCCGGCATCGCGGCGGGCGTCTACGCCGACCTGCCGGAGGCCGCCGCGGCGGTCGGCACGGAGCCCGTGATCGTCGAGCCCGAGCCTGGCGGCGTGGCGCGGCAGGAGGCGAACTACCGGCGCCACCAGCGCGTGGTGGAGAAGATGACGGCCGTCTGGGCCGAGCTCGAGGAGAACCGATGACGCGGAACGGCACCGGTCAGCAGCCGGACAAGACCTGGCTCGGCACCGGTGGGCAGCCGGACGATCGACAGCCGGGCAGGACGTGGATCGGCACCAGCTGGAAGATGAACAAGACGCTGGCCGAGGCACGCGCGTTCGTCGACGGGCTCGTCGCCGCCCGGAGCGCGCTCGACGGCGTCCGGGCCTTCGTCATCCCGGCGCATACCGCGCTCGCCGCCGTACGCGAGCGCCTGCCCGCCGACGTCCCCGTCCTCATCGGGGCCCAGAACGCGCACTGGGAGCCCGCCGGGGCCTACACCGGTGAGGTGTCGATGGGGATGGTCGCCGACGCGGGCGCGACGCTCGTCGAGATCGGTCACTCCGAACGCAGGGAGTACTTCGGCGAGACCGACGACACCGTCGCGCTCAAGGTCGAGGCCGCCATCGCGGCGGGTCTCACCCCGCTGCTGTGCGTCGGCGAACCGGCCGAGGTGCGCGCCGCAGGAGGAGAGATCGACTGGGTCGCCGGGCAGGTGGGCCGCGCGTTGTCCAGGCTCGCCGCGCACGACCTGCACCGGGTCGTCATCGCCTATGAACCCGTCTGGGCGATCGGCGACCTCGGCCGCGAGGCACTGCCGTACGAGATCGCCCCCGTCATGGGGATGCTGGCCGCCCGTTTCGGCCCGGATGGGGAGTCGCCTGGCAGGGTCGCGGCCGTGCTCTATGGGGGAAGCGTCAACCGGCTCAACGCGGCGGCGTTGCTCGGCGTACCCGGAACCGACGGCCTGTTCATCGGCCGGGCCGCGTGGGACGTCGCGGAATTCCTCGAGTTGGCGCGCATCGGCGCCCGGGCCGGTCACGCGGGAGGGCCGGATGCGAGATAGTCGGAGGCGGCACATCAGGATCCGGCTGGAGGCGTGATGAAGGAGCCGCCCACGGAGGGCCGCCTGGATCGGCAGCGCGCGCGTCAGCGCGCCATCGCCGCCGACGTGATGGCGGATGGCTCGGTCCGCATCGAGGCGCTCGTGGAGAAGCACGGGATCAGCCTGATGACCGCCCACCGCGACCTCGACGCGCTCGTCGCCCGGGGGATCGTCCGCAAGACCCGGGGCGTGGTCACCGCTCTGCCATCCAGCCTCGTCGAGGCCAGCGACCTGTTCCGCCGCGGTCGGCAGCAGGCCGAGAAGGCGGCGCTCGCCCGAGCCGCCTGCGCGTGGATCGAGCCGGGCCACGCCGTCATCCTCGACGACTCCACCACGACCCTCAACCTCGTTCCGTTGCTCACCGACAAAGCCCCCCTGACGGTGATCACGAACTTCCTGCCCATCATCGAGGACCTTTCCGGCGAACCTGACCTCACCCTCATCGCGCTCGGCGGCCGGTTCCACCCCTGGGCCAATTCGTTCATGGGGCACATGACCGTCGCGGCGATCCGCGAGGTGCGCGCCGACATCGTCATCATGTCCACCTCGGCCATCACCGACGACATCTGCTTCCATCAGACCGAGGAGACGGTTCACACCAAACGCGCCATGTTCGAGTCGGCGGCCACCCGCCTGCTGATCGTCGACCACACGAAGTTCGACCGCCGGGCCCTGCACGCCCTCGCTCCGCTGACCGACTTCGACCAGGTCATCGTGGACTGGCGGACGCCGGCGGAGCACGTGGAGCGACTGCGGAACAAGGGCATAGGCGTCACCGTGGCGCCCGCGGTGCGGGGGCGCTGACAGAGCGGGGGCCACGAGGACAGGGCGATGGGGGCTTCAGCCGAAATCGCGGCGGCGGAGGGCGAGTAGGCCGCCACCGAGCAGCAGCGCCGACAGCGCGACCATGGTGAGGGCGGGTGCCGGGTCGAAGGGGGCACCGGCGACGGTGTTGGGGATGTAGTGGAAGGGCTCGAAGGGAGTTCCGCCCCAGAGTCCGTACAGGGGGCCGGCCGCCCGTCCCAGCACCGCCACCGCGACCCAGGTGATCCAGCCGATCGCTACAGAGGCCCTCGGGACCACGCCGTAGGCGAGCATGCAGACCGCCCCGACCAGCCAGGCGGCGGGGATGGTGCCCAGGGTGCCGGCGAGGATGCGGACGATGTCCGATGCGGGATCGCCGACGAGGAACGCGTAGAACGTGCCGAAGACGGCTCCGGCGACGGCGAGCAGGGCCGCCGTACCAAGGCCGGTCACCACCAGTTGCCCGGCGGCCCAGCGCAGCCGGGTCATCGGGGTGGCCTGTACGACCTCCGCGCGCCCGGCGCTCTCGTCGGCGCGCAACCGATGGACCATGAGGACCGGGTAGAGCGCGATGACGTGGGCGAAGATCAGGATGATGGCCCACAGCGCGAAGTCGACCGCCCCGCCTCCCGTACTGCCGCCGAAAGCCTTCAGCAGGTTGTCGACCGTGACGCCGGGTGCCTCGGTGAACTGGTACGCCAGGGTGCTGACGCCGCCGGCCGCCGCCGCGAAGCAGGCGATTCCGGCGGCCCAGGTGATCAGCAGGCCGCGGTGGAGCCGCCACGACAGGCTGATCGGGCCGCGCAGGCCGGGGGCGGTCACGGGCCCGCGACGCTCATGGATCAGCCCGGCGCCCAGGTCGCGGCGGCCGGCCAGGTGGTAGGCGATGGCCGTCAGCGCCGCGGTCACCGCTGCCGGAATCGCCAGCAGCCACCAACGATCACTCCAGTACGGCTCCACCAGATGGCTCCAGCCGATCGGGGAGATGTACTTCATCCAGTACTGTCCGGAGGCGTCGCCGGCGTAGCGCAGGATGTAGGCGAGGCCGAGCACGGACAGGCCGATGACTCTGGCCGTACGGGCGCTCTGCGCGAGCTGGGCGGCCACGGCGGCGATGGCGCCGAACACCCACCCGGCCATGGTGATGGCCGCGCCGTAGTCGATCGACCCGGCCGGATCGAGTCCGATCCCGATCAGCGCGATCGTGGTCGCCGCGCCACCGGCGAAGCTGACCCCGCCCGCCACCAGCAGGGCCGCGGTCAGGGGAGCCTGGCGGCCGAGCACACCCGCGCGCAGCAGCTCCATCCGGCCGGACTCCTCGTCGGCGCGGGTGTACCGGACGACGGCCATCAGGGCGGCCATCCCGTTCAGCACGTAGAGGAACCCGCCGCTGCGCCAGGCCTGCATATAGCCCAGGTCAGGCACGACGAAGCCGCCGCCGAGCGCTCGGAAGAAGCTGTTGCGGTTGATCATCGTGGTGTAGGTCGCCATCACCTCGGGGGTGGGCATGTTCCGGTTGATGTAGGAGACCAGCGCCAGGGCCAAGGCGACGAGCAGGATGATCCACCACGGCGCGATGCTCCGTTCGCGGCGCAGCGCCAGCCGTGCCGACCGAGCCGTCCCGGTGAGCGCGTTCATCGGCTCGCCTCCGCGCGCGTCGCGCCGGCCCTGTCGTAGTACTGCAGGAACACCTGCTCGAGCGTGGGCGGTTGGCTGAGGAGGCTATGGACGCCGAGCGAGGCGAGGCACCGCAGCGCCGGGGCGAGCGCGTCGGCCTCGACGTCGAAGCGCACCAGCCCGTTCTCCATCCGCACGTCGTGCACTCCCGGCAGCTCGCCGAGCCCGCCGAGCCGGTCGGGAGAGGCGGAGAGCTCGGCCTGGACGGAGGTGCGGGTCAGGTGGCGCAGGTCGGGCAGAGTGCCGGTGTCGATCGTCCGGCCGTCGCGGATGATGGTGACCCGGTCACACAGCTCCTCGACCTCGGTGAGGATGTGGCTGGACAGCAGCACGGTACGGTCGCCGCGCTGCCGCGTCTCGCGAACGACGTCGCGGAAGACCGCCTCCATCAACGGGTCCAGGCCCGCGGTGGGCTCATCGAGGATGAGCAGCTCGGCGTCGGAGGCGAGGGCGGCGATCAGCGCCACCTTCTGCCGGTTGCCCTTGGAGTAGGCGCGGGCCTTGACCCCGGGATCCAGGTCGAAGCGTTCGATCAGCTCCTGACGTCGGGCACGGTCGGCGCCGCCACGCGACTGCAGGAGAAGGTCGATGACCTCCCCGCCGGACAGGCCAGGCCAGAGCGTGACGTCTCCCGGCACGTAGGCCAGCCGGGAATGCAGTCTGGTCGCGTCGTCCCACGGGTCGCCGCCGAACAACCGGGCGGTGCCCGCGTCGGCGCGCAGTAAGCCCAGCAGGATCCGGATCGTGGTGCTCTTCCCGGCACCGTTCGGTCCGAGGAAACCGTGCACCTCGCCGGTGTTCACGGTCAGGTCGAGCCCGTCCAGCGCCCTGGTGCGGCCGAACGTCTTGACCAGACCGCTCACTGAGATGGGAGCCGTCATCATGAGCCTTTCTCGTGGGCGCCGACCCTTTGTTCGCGGCGCCGTGCACCGGATCCGAGCGTCAGCGGCCCGATCAGGCCTGTTTCCGACGCCTATCCGTACGTATATCTGGCTACGCAATGAGAAAGCGTACTACACGCACGTGTAGTCGCCCACAGAGCCTCCTGTCAGGCTCGGTAACAAATGCCGATCACCGGCCACTACCTGGTGATATCTCCTCAATGATCGGAGAACTGGGTGCGGAGAACGACAAGGTGGGCCGACATCGCCGTACTCGCCGCGGCCATGATCGTCCAGCCACAGGCGGACGCGGAGGCCGGCGACCGGGCGGTGACCGGCAGCCAGGTGGCGACCGGCGACCGGGTGGCGACCGGCGTGCGGACGGTCACGCTGGTCACCGGCGACAAGGTGACGGTGACCAGCCCGACGAGCGCGATCGTCGAGCCGGGCGCGGGCAGGGAGAAGGCCACCTTCCTCACCGACGAAGCGCGGGGGCGGCTTCGCGTCTTACCCGTCGACGCCGCGCCGCTGGTCCGCGCCGGACGGCTGGACCCCCGGCTGTTCGACGTGACCGGGCTGCTGGAGCAAGGTGGCGGTCCTCGACACCGGGATCGACGCGACCCATCCCGACCTCGCCGGACGAGTCGCGGCGCGGGCCGACTTCACCGATGACCCGGACGAACGCGACGTGATCGGGCACGGCACCCACGTGGCCTCCACCATCGCGGGCAGCGGCGCCGCCTCGGGCGGCAGGTACCGTGGCGTCGCGCCCGATGTGACGCTGCTGGACGGCAAGGTGTGCGAGTCGCAGTGGTGCACGGACTCCGCCATCCTGGCGGGCATGCAGTGGGTGGCCGAGCAGGGCGCGAGAGTCGTCAACATGAGCCTCGGGCACCCGGACACCCCTGGAACCGACCCGATGGAGGAGGCCGTTCAGACGCTCAGCGAGCGCTACGGCGTCCTGTTCGTCGTGGCGGCCGGCAACTACGGGGCCGATCGCACACTCACCTCACCCGCCACCGCCGACGCCGCGCTCGCGGTCGGGGCCGTCAGCAAGTCCGGCGAGCAGGCCGATTTCGCCAGCCGCGGGCCGGTGATGACGGCCTCAAGCCGGACATCACCGCCCCCGGCGTGGACATCACCGCGGCCCGCGGCAAGGACAGCCCCGGCGACGGTTCCTACATGGCCATGTCCGGCACCTCCATGGCCGCCCCGCACGTCACAGGTGTCGCGGCGCTGCTGGCCGGGGCGCATCCCGGCTGGAAGGGCGACACGCTCAAGGTGGCCCTCATGGGCACCGCCCGGCCGCTGCCGGGGATCGGGGTCTTCGCGCAGGGCGCCGGGCTCGTCGACGCCGCCCGCGGCACGAGCCAGGCCGTCACCGCCGAACCGCCCGGTCTCGGCTTCGGACGGCAGGCGTGGCCGCACGACGACGACCAGCCGGTCAGCAAGAAGGTCGTCTACCGCAACCACCGGCAGCAGCCGGTGACCCTGCGCCTGGAGGTGCGCGGCGACAAGTCCTTCAGCGTCACGCCCACCGCGCTGACCGTCCCCGCGGACGGCCAGGCCGAGGCCACCGTCACCTCCGACACCCGCGCCGGCGGGCCCGACGGCTTCCTCGGCGGGCACGTCGTCGCCACCGGCGCCGGCGACCTGACCCTCAGCACGCCGGTCGGGGTCGACAAGGAGATCGAGAGCTACGACCTCACCATCAGGCACACCGACAGGAACGGCCGGCCGGCCACCCAGAGCTACACGACGCTGTACCGGCTGGACGCCCACCAGACGCCGATCGACCTGGAGGAGCCCGAGGGGCCGGCCACTCTGCGGCTGCCCAAAGGCAGATGGCAGATCAGGACCACGATCCTTAGGTCGAGTACGTCAACACCGACGACGGCATCCGCTGGCAGCGCTACCTGTTCGAGTACGCCCCCGACGGCCGGGTCAACCGCTTCGAGTCGCCCCTCGCCGTCTACCGGTCCGGGCGGACGTACGCGGAGGACTGGAACCGCGGCGTCTTCGCGCCCGCCCTGCCCTGGGCCGGCGCGCAGGGATCGGAGGGCGTCAGCCGCACCGGCGACGCCATCTCGACCGACCTGCTCATGTACGGCGATGCCAGGGGGTCGCTCGGCTACTCCTCCCGGGCGACGCAGCGCACGGCCCTCTACCGTGGCGGCGCCCTCGTGGGCGAGCGGCCGGAGATCGAGACGAGCTTCACCGTGCCCGCACGGGAGGCCGCCTACCGCCTCGTCGCCGAGAGCGAGCGCGGTGCGCCCGCGACGCTGTCCACGCGCGTGTCCGGTGTGGACGTTCCGGTCCGGCCACGTCACGGGCGACACGCCCGCGCGGCTGCCCGTCTCGGTCGTGCGCTTCAGTCCCGCCCTCGACGCCGAGAACTCCGCCCCGTCCGGGCGGCGCTTCACCGTGCCGGTGACCGTTCAGCCGCTGGCGGGCAGCACCGCCCGCCCCGTCAAGAAGCTGTCGGTGGAGGTCTCCTACGACGACGGCGCCACCTGGGCCAGGGCCGAGATCCACGGTTCGGCGGCCGCCCCGCGGGACCCGGCCGGCATCAACGGGCCGGCGATCGTCCTGCGGCACCCGGCTGGAGACGGTTTCGTGTCCCTGCGCGCCCGAGCGGTGGACAAAGCGGGCAACACGGTGGAGCAGACGGTCATCCGGGCCTACCGAATCCGGCCGTCATAACCCAGCAGCCCTACCGCACACCCGTTGGAGCGGCCGACCGGGCCTGCCGAGGCCGCTCCAGCGGGGAGAGCGGGCCTGCCGAGGCCACTCCAGTGGGTCGACCGGGGCACGTCAGCCGAACTTGGTCTTCGGTCGCTCCTGGAGCTCGCCGTCGAGGTAGATGTCGAGCTTCTCGTTGTAGAACGCGATCAGCCCCGCGACCCGCTGGCTCTCCGGCAGCGGCGTCCGGTACGACCAGGCGAGGTCCTTGCCGCCGTTGACCGTCCAGTACTCCGCCGTCCCCTTGTACGGGCAGTTGGTGGCGGTGTCGGTGTGTTCGAGCAGGTCGAGCCGTACATCCGTCTTGGGCAGGTAGTAACGGGCCGGCAGGCCCGTCTCGAACAGGATGCGGGGGCTGTGCGAGTCGGCCACCGTGACGCCGTCGACCTCGACGCGTACGTGCCGCGAACTCGGCAGGATGTCGACCCTGGTGTAGGGGTCGCGCGGGTGGAAGAAGACCTCCTCGTCCTCCTCGAACCAGGCTTCCATGGCGTCCCACTCGAAGCGGATGTGCCCGCAAATGTCCGCCAGCGGCGACTCCGGGTAGGCCAGCCCCGCCTCCGGGGCCTGCGCGCCTCCCGAGGTGACGGTGTAGACGACGCCGTCTCCCCTGCTGGGCGAGTGTTTCGTGGTGCCCGTCGGCTTGAGCGCCGACTCCTCGACGTCCGAGAGCGGGAAGTAGTACGTCGGGTAGTAGGGCACCTCCCACACCAGGAGGGCCTGGGTGGTGTCGGCCACCGCCCGGCCGCCGAGGTAGGTCCTGACACGCTTGGCGGAGCGCTCGACACGCACCCGGCCGCGGTTCGTGGCTTCCATGCACGCGGCAACCCCTATGAAGCCACCACTATTCCCCCGTGTCAGATGCCGAACTGTCAGATGCCGAACGCCGCCAGAGTCGCCCACGTCGACGCCACGCCCACCAGTGCCCCGGCCGCCACCTGCGCCCACGTGTGGTGCGTCAGCCGTACCCGGGCCCAGCACACCAGCGCCACCACGGCCGCCCCGGCCAGCCCGGTCGGCACGGCGGGCAGGACATGGGCGAGCACCACCACGGTGCCCGCGCAGACGGCGGCGTGGAAGGAGATCTTCCAGCGCATCGTGACCGGCACGGTGACGGCCAGGGCGACGAGCATCGCGGTCACCGTGGCGACCAGCAGCGTCGGCGCGCCCAGCGCCACGAGCAGCACCAGGGCGACCAGTACGGCGGCGACGGCGGCCAGCAGTGGTCCGGTGCGGCGGGTCCGGTCGACGATGTGGTGGGAGTCCAGCCGCCCCGAGCGGACCCCCAGCGCGATCACCGCGGCGGGCACGCCGCCGCACAGCGCCGAGGCCGCCAGGCCCCACGCGGCGCCGCTCCAGCCGTGCGCGATCAGCCCCACGGCCGGGGGCATGGTGATCACCAGCACTTGCGGGGCCAGCAGGTCCGTCACCCGCTTCGCTACCAGATCGACCGTCATGCCAGCAAAGACTACGCGATCTTGAAAGGGCCGGCCTTCAAAGAGGGGTCAGCCCTTGCCCGCCGCGTTGACGATCCTGGTGGTCGAGCGATTGGGGATGGCCTCCAGCTCCCAGCATTCGGCGCCCAGCAGCGCGGCCGCGGCGCATCGGCCGCCCGCGTGCGGGTCGCCCGCGGTGTGCGCCAGCGCGCCGGGTTGCATGGGGGCGAGCAGGTCGATGTAGTCCTCCGGGCCGTGTGCCGCCGAGGGCCCGGTCACGATGAACACCCCGCTCACGAAGCGGAGCGCGGCCAGCACCTCGGCGCGCTCGGCGGCCGGGTTGAACGGGCGCGTCGGCCCCTTCCACGCGCGCACGCGCGGGTCGTCCTCCACGCCGACGACCAGCGGCAGCCCGCGCTCGGCGACGGCACCCAGATAACGCACGTGCCCGACGTGCAGGATGTCGAAGACTCCGGTCACGAACGCCGCCCCCGGGTGAGCGTACGGCTGCACCCAGACGGCCTCCAGGCTGCTCACGCAGGCACCCCTCCTAGTCGACTCGTCGATCGCAGCGTACTCGGTCCGCCCGCACGGTCGCGCAGGCGACCATGGGAAAGGGCATTCCTACCTTTTCGCGATAATCTCCCGCACCCCTCTGGCGCGTCTCATGACGTCGCCGTAATCGGGGAGGTCGCCGTGGCACTGCCGGACTTTCACCAAGTGGAAGAAGAGGGCGAGGAGCCGCTCGTCGTACGGTTCCCGGGAATTCCGTCCCAGGTGGCGCGGGCCAGGGGGCTGGTGACGGCGGCGCTCGGGCGCGATCACCCGCTGTACGACGACTGCGTGCTGCTCACCAGCGAGCTGGCCACGAACGCGATCCTGCACTCCCGCTCGGGCGACGGCGGCTCGTTCACCGTGTCGGTGCGCGCCGCGGAGTCTCTGGTGCGGGTGCTCGTGAAGGACGGGGGTTCGAGCGGGCCCCCGTGCGCGTGCCGTACCGGAACGCAGGCGACGAGCGGGCGCGGCCTGCCGCTGATCGAGACGCTCAGCCACCGATGGGGGTTCGTCCGCGAGAACGGCGCGACGTCCGTGTGGTTCGAGTTGCGGCTGGTGATGATCCCCGCGCAGCGGTCGGCGGAGGCCGTCTGACCTGTGATCATGCGTCTACCGATATAGATCCCTTCTCCATATCGATATTGGACATCGCCCGACTCGATCTGCTGTGCTCCTCTCCTCTGACGGACGAGAGCAAGGACATGGCATGCGACACCCCCGCCGCCTCACGGCCGCACTGCAAGCGACCGCGCTGACGGTCTCCCTCCTGGCGGGCGGCGCCTACGGAGCAGGCACCGCCTCGGCCGCGACCGCGCCGTCGCAGGAGGTGAGCGACGGCCAGGCCGCCGCCCGGAAGGAGTTGCGCGCGCTGGAGGTGTCCTTCAAGGGCCGCATCGGCGCGTACGCCCTGGACACGGCCACGGGGAAGACGATCGTCTACCGGTCGGGCGAGCGTTTCCCGCTGCTGTCCACCTTCAAGGCGATGGTCTCCGCCGCCGCGCTGCACAAGGCCCGCACCTCTGACCCAGGGCTGATGGAGCGCGTCGTCCACTGGACGGCCGACGACCTGAAGCCGAATTCGCCGGTCACCGAGAAGCACGTGAAGGACGGGCTGACCGTCGCCGAGCTGTGCAAGGCGGCGATCACCTACAGCGACAACACCGCCGGCAACATGGTGCTGAAGCAGATCGGCGGACCGGCGGGCCTGACCCGTTACTTCCGTACGCTGAAGGACCCGATCTCCCGCCTGGACCGCTGGGAGACCGAGCTCAACGACTGGACCCCCAAGGACAGGCGCGACACCACCACGCCCGCCTCCGTGGCCCGCGACCTCGGGAAGGTCACGACCGGCGACGCGCTCACCGCCAAGGACCGGGAGACGCTGAACGGCTGGCTGATCGCGAACACGACCGGCGGCGCCCGCATCCGCGCCGGCCTGCCCAAGACCTGGACGATCGGCGACAAGACCGGCACCGGCCCGACGTACGGGACGGCCAACGACATCGCCATCGCCTGGCCCAAGAAGGGTGCCGCCCCCATCATCCTGGCGATCTACACCAACCGCCCGGCCGCCGACGCCGCCAACGACGAGAAGGTCATCGCCGACACCGCCACCATCCTCGCCCGCGGTCTGGGCAAGATCTCCTAGCCGGCTAGACGTCGAGGCGGCACAACCCCTCGGCGAGGGCCTTGGTGGTGAGGCGGGTGCGGCTGTCGCAACCCAGCTTGGCGAAGATGTGCTCCAGATGGGTCGTCACGGTGCGGACGCTGAGCACCAGGGCGGCGGCGATCTGCGGGTTGGAGTCGCCGGCGGCCACCCGCGTGAGCACGTCCACCTCCCTGCCGGTCAGCTCGTACGGCAGGGAGCACGGGCGTTCGGCCACCACCGCGCCCTGGAGCGAGCCCTGGAACCCGACGCCGGCCCGCAGCACCCGCACCTCGTGCCAGCGGCCGTCGCGGTCGAGCCAGAGACCTCGGCGGCTCAGCTCGCGTGAGTCGATGAAGGCGCGGGCGAGCCCCGCGATGGCCGGTTCGTCCCACAAAGCCGCCGATCTGTCGACGCCGGGGACCTCGCGGCGGACGCCCAGCCGGTCGAAGGCGGCCGCGAGGAACCCGGCCGGTAAGCCCACCGGGTCGATCACACACCGGGTCAGGTCCGTGACATGCGCCAGCATGGGCGCCACGGCCGCGACCAGCGAGCCGGTGAGCTCGGGAAAGGCCTCTCTGGCCGCCAGGTGCAGCAGGCCCGTGTAGCGGCCCTCGGCCAGGAACAGCGGCGTGGTCAGACCGGCGCGCCACCCGTAAGGGGCGAGATGGCGGCGGAAATAGCGCTCGGTGCCGGGCTCTGGCATCGGCACCGGCGCCCGCGTGGCCATCGCCGTGCGGTAGACCTCCAGCCCGGTGTATTCCTCGGCGGCGTCGCCGTCGATGCGCCGGTGGCCGTCGGAGACGACGCTGTGGTGCCGCCCGCTGGCCGGGTCGAACGCGACGAACTCGTAGGCGTCGACCGGGACCACCCGGCGCAGCGCGGCCATCGCACCGCACGCGCCACCACCGCCGCCGCCCGCCGCCTGGTAGCCGATTTCGGCGAACGCCTGCAGCTGGCGGACGTTCAGGGTGATCTCGGCCACGGTTCTTTATATCAGTGCGTACACGTACACACCGAGGTATCCGACTGCCAGCCGCGCCCCCGCGCCTACAGCCAGTCCTTCTTCTTGAAGATCGCGTACAGCGCCACCGAGGCCACGGCCACCATCGCCGACGCCACCCAGACGCCCCAAGGGTGACCCGCGCCCGGATAGGGCACGTTCATGCCGTAAAAGCCGGTGATCGCGGTCGGCACCGCGATGATCGCAGCCCAGCTGGTGACCCGCTTCATGATCTCGTTCAGCCGGAAACCCTGCTGGGCCAGGCGCGTCTCACGCATGTTGGCCAGCAGATCGCGCAGCGACTCGGTCCACTCCGTCACACGCACCACGTGGTCGTAGACGTCCTCGTAGTAGGGGATCATGACCGGGTCGGCGACCAGCTCCTGGTCGCGGCGGAGCAGGGTGCCGACGACCTCGCGCATCGGCATGGTGATCTTGCGGAAGGCGGCCATGTTCTTCCGCAGGTCGTACATGGTCCGCTGCAACTGCCTGCCGTCGATCGGCGCCTCCTCGAACAGCAGGTCCTCCAGGTTCTCCACCCTGGTGTCGAACTCCTGGACGAGGTCGAACTGCCCGTCGACCACGTAGTCGAGCAGGCCGTGCAGCAGGAACGCCACCCCGTGGTCGGCCAGCCGCTTGGCCGCGTCCCACCGCTTGACCACCTCGCCGATGTCGAAGTGGTCGCTCTCACGGACGGTGACCAGCGCGTTCTTGGTCACGAAGGCGTTGACCTCGACCGGATCGAGACTCCCATCGTCGAAGTGCACCCCGTAGACGGTGATGAACAGGTGATTCTGGTAGATGTCCACCTTCGGGCGTTGGTGGTCGGACAGCACATCCTCGACGGCGAGCTCGTGCAGGCCGAGCTCCTCGCCGACCACGGCGAGGTCCTCCGGCGTCGGCGAGCACAGGTCGAACCAGACCGTATTGGCCCCGTCCTCCAAGTAGTCGGAGACCTCCTCGACCGGGAAGCCCTCCTTCTCCAGGACACCGTTTCGATAAAGGCGGGTATGCACTAGACGAGTTTGGCAAAGCGGATCGCGTTCCGCACGGCCGCTCCCCCTGGATCGTTGTTGAAGTAGACGTAGGCGTCACCCCAACCGGCCTCCTTGACCCGCCCGGCCCAGGTCTTCAGCGCCGTGTCCCCGTACGACGGCCAGGGGGTGGCCCGCCCTTCGTGCAGCCGCACGTATCCCCAGCCGGCGGTGCGCCACAACGGGCTCACCGGCCTGCCGAGCCGGTCGGCCCAGCACAGGGCGGCGTCGCGGGCCGCCAGGATCTCGCGGACCTCGTCCGTCCACCACGACGGGTGCCTGGGCTCGACCGCGACGCGCACGTGCTTCGGGAAGCAGTCAAGGCAGCGGGCCAGCCGGGCCGGATCGGCCTTCAGGGTCGGCGGCAACTGCAGGAGGATCGGGCCGAGCTTGTCCTTGAGCGCCGAGGCGGCGTTCATCAGCCGCTCCACCGGCTCCTCCGGATCGGCCAGCCGCTTGATGTGGGTGAGGAACCGACTGGCCTTGACGGCCATCACGAACCCGTCGGGCGTGCGGTCCCGCCAGCCGGCGAAGGACTCGGGTGAGGGCAGGCGGTAGAAGGCGTTGTTGCTCTCGACGGTGGGAAACGCCTCGGCGTACGTCTCCAGCCAGAGGCGCTGCGGGACCCCCTGCGGATAGAGGATGCCCCGCCAGTCTTTGTACTGCCACCCGGACGTGCCCACCAGCCTCGCCATACCTCGGCGCCTACCCGGCGGAGGGCACCGTACCCATTCATGCTCAGTCGACCTCGGCGCTGCCGTCCACCCGCAGCTTGCGCCGGGCCCGCTCGTAGAACGTCGTCCCCATCCGCACCACGTGGGCCGCGTCCGGCAGGGCGGCCACCGTGACACGGTCACCGGGACACAGATGCCCCAGCACCGCCCCGTCCACCTCCACCGCCAGCCGCCCGCTCGTGGGCAGCAGCTCCAGCGTCACCTCCTCGTCGGCGGGCAGGACCAGCGCCCGGTTGAACGAGGAGTGGGCGGCGGCGGGCACGACCAGCAGCGCCTCCACCCGCGGCGACACGATCGGCCCGCCCGCGGCGAAGCTGTAGGCGGTGGACCCGGTGGTCGTGGCCACGATCACCGCGTCGGCCGCGTAGCGAACGAACGGATCGTCACCCGGCATGACGGAGACGGCGGCCATGCCGTCGCCCGGGATGCGCACCAGGGCGATGTCGTTGAACGCGATCAGCTCCTCGGCCCCGTCGAGCTTGGTCCGCACGGCCATGCGCGGCTCGATCGTGTAGCGGTGCCCGTCGATGGCGGACAGCGTGGCGGGCAACTCCGCGATGTCGATCTCGGCCAGGAACCCCAGCCGCCCCAGGTTCACCCCCAGCACCGGCGTCTTTCGCCCGGCGATGAGCCGCATGGTGCGCAGCATCGTCCCGTCACCGCCGAGGCTCACCAGCAGGTCGGCCCGCTCGGTCAGCGTGTCGACGTCGACCGCCACGGCGCTGCAGTCGATCCGGCCGACCTCCTCCGGGAGCCCCATGACGGTGACGCCCCGGCCGGCGGCCCAGCGCAGAATGGTGTCGATCGCCTCTTTGGAGTCGCGCCGTGGATGCAACACCAGCCCGACCGTCCCGACCATACCCATGTGGCCAGCTTAGGGGCCCGGTCACCCGGCCTGACGTCCGCCGCCCGCCCGTACGGTGTGCCGCCGTTCAGACGATGTTGAGCTCCGGCCTGGCCCCGGCCAGGGCGAAGCGGCCGGCGTCGAAGCCGGTGACATCGACGAACGGCGTCCGGTCGAGGTAGAGGTCGCGGACCACCTCGCCGACGGCCGGGCTCATCAGGAAGCCGTGGCCGGAGAAACCGGTGGCGTAGATGAACCGGTCGACGTCCGGGGCGGTCCCGATGAGCGCGTTGTGGTCCGGCGTCACCTCGTACAGGCCGGCCCATCCGGTGGCGATGCCGGTCTCCAGCAGGGCCGGGGCGCGGCGGGCCATGGCCTCGCCCAGCCTCGGCAGCCAGGCGTCGGACCGGTCGAACTTGAAGCCCGGTGTCTCGTCCGGATCGGACATGCCCAGCAGCAGGCCGGGACCTTCGCGGTGGAAGTAGAACGTGGTGCCGAAGTCGATGGTGAACGTCGTGGGCGGCAGGTCAGAGATCGGCTCGGTGATCAGGATCTGCCTGCGCAGCGGGCTCACCGGCAGATCGACGCCCACCCAGTCGCCTACGGGACGTGACCAGGCGCCGGCCGCGCAGATCACGGTGTCGGTCTCGATGCGGCCGCCCTCGGTCTGGACGGCGACGATGCGGCCGTCCAGCGTCTCGATGCCGGTCGCGGCGCAGTTCGGCAGCAGCCGCGCGCCGAGCCGGCGGGCCGCGCCCGCGTAGCCGAGCACCACGGACTCGGGCGTGCAGTGGCCGTCGGTGGGCGAGTAGGCGGCGGCGAGCAGGCCGTCGGTGTCGATCAGCGGCGACAGCTCCGCGGCCTCGCGCACCGAGATCATCCTGCTGGGCACGCCGAGGTCGTTCTGGATCGCGACGTTCTTCTCGAACTCCGCCACGGCCTCGGGCGAGTCGAGCAGGAACAGGTAGCCCACCTTGTGCAGGTCGATCTCCTGCCCGAACCGGGCGGCGAAGGTGTCGAACGTCTCCAGGCTGCGTACGGCGAGCTGGACGTTGACCCGGTCGGAGAACTGCGCCCGCACTCCCCCGGCGGCCTTGGAGGTCGAGCCGGAACCCAGCGGCCCCTTGTCGACCAGGACCACGTCGGTGACTCCGGCCGCGGCCAGCGCGTAGGCCGAGCTGACGCCCATGGCGCCACCCCCGATGACGACCGCTGAGGCCCGCGCGGGCAGCCGGCGTCCGGTCTCGCTCACGGCCACCTCCTTCCCTGCTCGCTTCCCGCACTCGCTCATGTACGCACTCGCTCATGTATGCGCAGCAGACATCATCGCCCACGCCTCTCGGCGACCGCTGTCCACGGGTCCAGGATCGCCGAACGCCCGGATCCGGGGGAAGCGGTCGAGCACGGTCATCTGTGGGCGTAGCCGAAGAGGTTCTTACTCTTCCACCTACAGCCTTCAGGCCAGAAATATACGACCGACAGACGTTATCCGTACCCGAGCGCGGGCATTCGGGGGCCATGCCCGAGCAACCAGACAGTACGCCACCTGCCCAGAACCAGCCCTATCCCGGACATACCGGGGAGATGGCCCCCGAGCCGCGTGATGAGATGCGCGACTACACCGGCAGCGACCTGCTGAAGGGCAAACGCGCGCTGATCACCGGTGGCGACTCGGGCATCGGCCGCGCGGTGGCCATCGCCTTCGCCAAGGAGGGGGCCGACGTCGCCATCGCCTACCTGAGTGAGCACGAGGACGCCGCCCACACCAGGAAACTGGTGGAGGAGACGGGACAGCGCTGCGTGCTGCTCCCCGGCAACCTGGCCGAGCGCGAACACTGCGCGTCCATCGTCGCGCAGACGGTGGCCGAGCTGGGCGGGCTGGACATCGTGGTCAACAACGTGGCCTACCAGGCGCCGGTCGACTCGCTGGAGGAGCTGACCGAGGAGCAGTGGGAGCACACCTTCGCGGTCAACATCCACAGCTACTACCACGTCACCAAGGCGGCTCTGCCCCACCTCGGCAGAGGGTCCGCGATCATCAACACCTCGTCGATCAACGGTCTGCGCGGCAACAAGTCGCTCATCGACTACGCCACGACCAAGGGCGCGATCAACGCCTTCACCTACTCGATGGCGCAGAATCTCGTCGATCGGGGCATCCGGATCAATGCCGTCGCACCGGGCCCCGTCTGGACCCCGCTGATCCCCGCGACGATGCCGAAGGAGAAGGTCGAGCAGTTCGGCAAGCAGGTACCGATGAAACGGGCCGCCGATCCGGACGAGATCGCGCCCTCGTACGTCTTCTTCGCGGCCGAACGGCTGTCGTCCTACTACACCGGCGAGATCCTGGCCCCGATCGGCGGCGAGACACTACCCGGTTGAGACGGCCGGCGCCGGTGACCCTTCAGCGGCCGATTCCATCAGGCGCAGGTCCGCTTCCAGTCCGGGGGTGACCGGTCTGCGGCAACGCAGGACCCACGGCACCCCGCGTACGGCATCCAGAAAGCCGGCCCGAACCGCCGCATCGTGCCGGACGTCGCGGCCGAGCCGGACCGTGCGGCGCACCGCCCCCGGCAGCCGGCGCCGTAGCCACGCCGTCCACAGGGCATTGCGCGCCTGTATCCGACGGCGGGCCGCCAGCTGCGAGTCCAGCCTGGGCAGCGGGTGATGGTGGGCGACCACGTCGTCCACGTATGCCAGACCCCACCCCGCGCTCACCAGGTCGATCGCGAGCAGCTCCTCTTCCCCGCCGATCATCAGTCGCGCGTCGAAGCCGCCGACGGCCAGGAACGCCGCACGGCGCACCACCACCCCGCAGGCCAGGAAGCCCAGCACGGGCGGACCGGGCAGATCGGCCCGCGCGGGCAGTGGACCGGCCGCCATCTCCGAGGAGACCAGGTCCAGGCTCTCTTGCGGGCCGACCAGCATGCGCGCCGCCACCACCGCCAACCGGGGATGCTCATCCAGCAGCCGGGCGGCGCGCGCCAGGCTTCCGGGCGCCCACCAGGAGTCGTCGTCCGCGAAAGCCACGTAGCCGGTGTCCGCGCGGGCCACGCCCACGTTACGTGCGCCGCAGCCGATGTTCTCCGGCAGGGAGATGACCCGCACCCCGGGATGTTCGCGGGCGACCGCGGCGACGGTGCCATCGGTGGACCCGTTGTCCACCACCAGCACCGGCGGCCGCTCGGGCAGCCGCTCGAGGACGGAGAGGGTTCTCAGCAGCCGGCCGGCCCGATTCATGGTGGCGATCACCACCGAGACCCTGGACGCACCGGACCCGGCGGACGCATGCGGCACGGCGGACTCGTGCGGCACGGCGGACGCATGCGGCACGGCGGACTCGTGCGGCACGGCGGACGCATGCGGCACGGCGGACTCGTGCGGCCGGGCGGTTCGGTGTGCGGAGCGTTGTCGGGAAGTCACGGTCATGGTCCCCTTGCAGCCAGGCGGTTGCTCCGGCGACAACCGTCACGTCGAGCACGTCGCAGCGAGAAGGGGCTGACCATTGGATTCCCTCCTTCATCCCCACATACGCCATTTAGCCGGATAAGGGCTGCTATAAGGGCGGTCAGGCGACGACCGGCGCGTCACGCGGCGCGCCCCGGTCAGGCCCGGTCGAGCCGCTGGAACAGGCCGTACACGAAACGGGCCCGATAGTCCGTGCCCTCGTGGGCGAAGTCGACCACCCAATGCTGCGGCGCCGAGCCCTCACCCTGAGCGGCCCCCGGGAAACTCGTCACGACGTCGCCGACGACGCACCCCCACGGAACCAGGTCCACGAAGGCCAGCGCCTTGTCGCCGTGGGGCCGGACGAACCACTGGTTCCATATCGCGCCATCAGGCCCGAGCAGCACCTCGAACTCCAGGTCCGGCCAGGACGGCAGCGCCCACCGAGCCACCCGGCAGGTCAGGCTCCCGACCGGTGTCGTGCCCTCGTACGGCGGCGGGCCGAGCATCGTCCGCAACGCGGCCAGACCCTTCCTGGTACGGACGGAGTGGGCCATCTTCGTCCACTGCGTGTGCGCGGCGCGAAGCTCGGCCCGGGACGCGCCCATGTCCATGAGCGCGTCCTCCACCCTCTCGGCGTTGAGATCACGCATCCGATGCATCAAGGTCAGCTCGAACTGACGAACCCCGAATCCCATGGTCGCCAGCCTGCCAGGCCCGGCGGCCGAGAACGGGGCTCATTTCCCGATGTCCTCATTCCACAGCGCGGGATGGGCGGCGATGAAGGCGGTCATGAGGTCGACGCATTCCTGGGAGTCGAGCACCACCACCTCCACGCCGTGCCGGGCGAGCCATTCGTGCTGGCCCATGAAGGTCCGGCACTCCCCCACGACGAGACGCGGGATGCCGAACTGGCGGATCAGGCCGCTGCAGTACCAGCAGGGCGACAGCGTGGTGACCATGGTCGTGCCCCGGTAGGTGGGCTGCCGCCCGGCGTCGCGGAACGCGGCGGTCTCGCCGTGCACCGACGGGTCGCCGTCCTGGACCCTGCGGTTGCGGCCCCGGCCCAGCAGTGTGCCGTCCGCCCCGAACAGCGCCGCCCCCACGGGTACGCCACCCTCGGCGAATCCCTTCCTTGCCTCTTCGAGCGCAACTTCCAGCATGTTCCGAATATCCCCGCAGACGGCTGACAACCACCGTGAATTCCTGACGCAACTCTGACCCAGACGTCGCCCGGCGCTGCCGAACGCCTTCCTAGGCTGTGGCGCATGCGACTGCCGAGGATGACGATCATGCTGGGAGCGGTCGCCGTCGCCGCCGCTTCCTGCGGTTCGCCCCCCGCTCCCATGGTGGCCGACCACGCCGCCGCGCCACCGCCGAAGCCGCTGCCGCTGAAGCCGCGACCGCACCGGCACGCGCCGGTAGCCGCACACCCGACCGACGTCTACGCCCACGACCGGCCGGGGATGCTGAGCCCGCGGGTCGCGAAGCTGACCCCTCGCGTGTACGTCCCCAACAGCGAGTCGGACACGGTGGACGTCATCGACCCGCGGACCTACCGGGTCGTGCGCCGCTTCCGGGTCGGCGCCCTGCCGCAGCACGTGGTGCCCTCCTGGGACCTGAAGACGCTGTGGATCAACGAGAACCAGGGCAACCAGCTCGTCCCCATCAACCCGGTCACGGGCCGCCCCGGCAAGCCGGTGCCCGTGGACGATCCGTACAACCTGTACTTCACCCCCGACGGCTCGTACGCCCTGGTCATGGCCGAACGCAACAACCGCCTCGACTTCCGCGACCCGCACACGATGCGCCTGATCCGTTCCCTCGACATGCCCTGCAGAGGCATCAACCACGGCGACTTCACCGCCGACGGATCCGTCTTCCTGGCCAGCTGCGAGTTCTCCGGCCAGATCGTGGCCATCGACTGGCAGCGCCACCGCGTGAAGAAGGTGATCGGTGTGGGGTCGGGCAACATGCCGCAGGACGTCAAGCTCTCCTCCGACGGACGGCGCTTCTACGTCGCCGACATGATGGCGGGCGGCGTGTGGATCATCAACGCCACCACGTTCCGGCGGGTGGGCTTCCTGCGCACCGGCGCGGGGGCGCACGGCCTGTACGTCAGCCGGGACTCGCGGCGGCTCTACGTCTCCAACAGGGGCGAGGGGACGGTCTCCGTCGTCTCGTTCGCCACCCGCAAGGTGGTCGAACAGTGGCGGATCCCAGGCGGCGGCTCGCCCGACATGGGCGGGGTGTCGGCGGACGGCAAACAACTCTGGGTCCGGAAGGTACGACGGAGTCGTCTATGTCCTATCCACCATGACCGGAAAACTGCTCCACAAGATCAAGGTCGGCCGGGGGCCGCACGGCCTGTGCATCTACCCCCAGCCCGGACGCCACTCCCTCGGCCACACCGGCGTGTTCCGATGATCGGCCCACCGCAGGGGCCCGCAGGAAGATCTATAGGCGTTGCCGCCCGGCCGCACAGCCGACCGCGCGATGATGCCGCATGACGAACACCCAGGTCAGAACCCCTTTTCTGCGCGAAGTGGGACGCAACGGGCGGCTCATCATGGCCGCCCGGGCGCTGCGGACCTTCGGCTACGGATGCACCAGCGTGCTCCTGGCCGAGCTGCTCGCCCAGGACGGCGCCGAACCCTGGCAGACCGGCCTGCTCCTGGCCGTGGCCGCGGCCGGCTCGGTGCTCGCCAGCCTGGTGCTGGGCCTGTTCGCCGACCGCTGGGGACGCCGGCGCACGCTGATCGCCTGCGGCTGCCTGATGGCCGTCGCCGGCCTCGCGTTCGCGGTCAGTGAGTCCTATCCCGTCCTGCTCGCCGCCGCCTTCATCGGCACGATCTCGCCGTCCACCAACGACAACACCCCGTTCTCCGGGGTGGAGCAGTCCATCCTCGCCCAGACCTGCGACCCGGTCCGGCACACGCTCCTCTTCACCTGCTACAACGTCACCGCCATGGCGGCCGGCGCCCTGGGCGGGCTGGCCGCCGCCGCGCTGTCGTTCCAGCCGTGGGTGTCGGCCGCCGACGCCGCCTTCGCGATGTACGCGCTGCTCGCCGCCGGCACTGTACTGCTGTTCTGGTGCCTCTCACCGGAGGCCGAGGCAGCGTCTATGGAGAGGTGCCAGACCGGGCCGCGGGTACGGGTGCCGGGGCCGGTCCGCCGCCTGGCCGCGCTGTTCGCCCTCGACGCCTTCTCCGGCGGGATGGCCGTCCAGGCCGTCCTGGCCTGGTGGTTCGCCCACCGCTACGGGGCCACCACCGCGCAGCTCGGCCTGGTGTTCTTCGCCGCCAACCTGCTTCCGGCCCTCGCCCAGCTCACCGCGCCCCTGCTGGCCGCCCGGCGCGGGCTGCTGGCCGCCATGCTGCTCCCGCACCTGGCCGCCAACCTGCTGCTGGCCGGCATCCCGTTCGCCCCGACCCTGGGCGGCGCGGTCGCGCTGCTGCTGCTCCGCCAGACCGTCTCCAAGATCGACGTACCGGCCCGGCAGGCCTTCACCGCCGCCGTCGTTCCCCCGGCCTACCGGACGACCGCGGCCAGCATGACCAGCCTGGCGCGGAGCATCGCCGTGTCCATCAGCCCGCTCGCCGCCACGACCCTGCTCACGGGCACCCTGGTGACCTTGGGCGCGCCCCTCATCGTCGGCGCCCTCCTGGGCATCGGCTACGACATCACGCTCTGGCGCGCGTACCGGACCGATCCCGCGACCGAGGTCTGAGCGCGGCTGCTCATCCGTCCCCCCTCGGTGTACGGGTGCCGCGCATCCCGGCCATCCCCCGGACGAGGAGCAGGCAGGGCGGTATCACCAGCACCAGCGCCGCCGCGCCCAGGAGAACGGCGTGGTCGCCCATGAGGTTCGTCAGCGGCCCGGTCAGCGCCTGGCCGAAGGGCATGAGGCCGAACGTGCTGAGCCAGGCCAGCGAGGTGATCCGCCCGATCAGATGGTCGGGCACCTCCCGGTACATCGCGACGTCCCAGGTGAGGGCGTACGTCTCGACCCCGAATCCGGCCACGAGATAACAGCAGAAGAGCACCCAGACAGAGGGGGCGAAAAGGAGCGCCAGCGGGACCAGCGCGTACAGGGACATCGACCACATGGCCACGATGCCCGGCCGCCGCGGCTGCCAGGCCATCATCGTGATGCTGCTGATCAGACCGCCGGCGCCGTAGAACGCGAGCGCCGTGCCGTACGCCGCGTACGACCCGAACGTCTCCCGGCTCATCAGCGGCAGGAGCACCTGGCTCGGGGCGATCACGAACATCAGGCTGACCGGGGAGAACAGGAGCAGGGCCGACAACCACGGCCGGCGCCCCGCCTCGGCGAATCCCAGCAGCGCCTCACCCAGCAGCGACCGGCGTCTCACCGGCGTCCACGGTGGTTCCGGCACCCGGCGGAACAGCGCCGCGCCGCCCGCGAAGACGACCCCGGCCAGCACGAACGGGAGAAACTCGCCGCCGCCCGCCAGTTGGGTGCCGACCACGGGCCCGGCGATGACGCCCAGGCGCGTACAGATGTTGATGAGGGCCCGGCCGGACACGCGCTGATCTTCCGTCAGCGTGCACGCCAGCATGGCGTTGAAGGCGGGCCGGATGAACGACTCCGCCGCGCCGACGGCGAAGAGAACGGCTGCCAATAACCAGGCGGAAGGACGCTGCCCGAGGACGAGGACCGGGACGACCGCCGCGACGGCGTCCACGGCGAGCATGATCATCAATATCCGCCGCCGGGGAAGGCGATCGGACCAGACGCCCCCCACCAGGAGCAGGCTCAACGACGCGATGCCCTTGGCGGCGAGCACGGAGCCGACCGCGGACGCGTCACCCCCGGCATTGAGCACCGAGACGGTGACGGCGATCGCGAGAACCTGCTCGCCCAGCACGAAGCCGAGCTGCGCCGAAGCGAGCAGCCGGAAGGCGGGATCGCGAAGGACCGCCAGGTTGATGTTCGGCGACGATAACCGCACGGTGTCATTCCCCGCTTTCCGGATCCGGGCCGCCGCGCACCGCAGACCGTCAGGACGACGGTTCAACGCCTGGCAAGATCACTGTAGTCGCGTAGCGTGATGTTCTCGGCGGCCTTGCGGGCCATGTTGGCGGCCATGTTCTTGCCCGGCAGGTAGGGCATGATCTTGTAGTAGCGGTTGAGGAAGGCGGCCAGGAAGCGGCTTTCCGGCACCATGAGCTTGGCGACGCCGTCGCCCATCTTCTGGCAGCCTCTCGCGTACTCCCGCATCTCCTCCTCGTAGCGGGCGAACGCGACGCGGTGGTCGCCGTGGGCGGCGGCCAGTTCGCCCGCCAGGACGTACGCGCCGACCAGGGCGAGTCCCGAGCCCATGCCCGACAGCGAGGAGGGGCAGTACGCGGCGTCGCCGATCAGGGCGACCCGGCCGCGGCTCCAGCTGTCCATGTGGACCTGGCCGACCGAGTCGAAGTAGAAGTCCGGCGCGTGCCTCATGTCCTTCAGCAGCCGATCGCTCTGCCAGCCGTTGGCGGTGAACTGCTCGGTGAGGACCGCCTGCTGCCGCGCCACGTCGTGGCGGTCGAGGTCCATGGCGGGCGAGCCGAAGTAGAAGACGGCCTTGGCCTCGGCGTTGTGGCGGGCGCTGTACATCGCGACGAGCTTGCCCGCGGTGCGGTAGGCGTGTCCGGTGTGATCGAGCCCGAGGTGGTTGGCCGTGGTGAAGATCGCGCAGTAGACGCCGAGGTGCTTGACGAACTCCTCCTCCGGCCCGAACGCCAGGCGCCGGGTGTTGGAGTGCAGCCCGTCCGCGCCGATCACCAGGTCGAACCTGCGCGTCGCGCCGCGCTCGAAGGTGACGGCCACGCCCTGGGCGTCCTCGGCGAGGGAGGTGATGGAGTCGCCGAAGATGTACTCGGTGTAGTCCTCGGTCGCGTCGTAGAGGATGCGGGCGAGGTCGCCGCGGAGGATCTCGACGTCTCCGGAGAACAGATCGGCGGGCAATTCGGCCTGCGGCTTGCCCGCGCTGTTGACGTACGACATGGAGCCCATGCCGGTTCTGGCGCGTTCGATGTCGGCCAGGACCCCCATGCGGCGCAGAACCGACAGATGCGCCTCGCCCCGGAAGTCGACGGCGTAGCCGCCCTCGCGCAGCGCGGGGGCGCGCTCCACGATCGTGGGGGTGAAGCCGTGACGGTGCAGCCAGTAGGCGAGCGCGGGGCCGGCGACGGAGGCGCCGGAGATCAGGACGTTGGTGTTCTTCATGGGAGAAGCTTCTGGGGGAAGGCTCACCGCGGTCTCACCGCCGACTCACCGCCGACTCACCGCCTTCGACGACGGCTTGCCGGAGGGCCTACCGACCGCCTTCGACGACGCCTTGCTGGAGGGGCTACCGCTTGCGTGCCACCCCGCACAGCGCGTCCACCCGTTCCGTGGGGTCCTGGAACGGGTCGGGATCGGGGCGCCACTGCGGCAACGACACCATGCCGGGCTCGACGAGGTCCATGCCGTCGAAGAAGGCGGTGATCTGGCCCTCGTCGCGCAGGTTGTAGGGCACGCCGCCGCCCTCGTTGTAGTTCTCCTGGGCCTGGTCCAACGCCTGGCCGGTGACGAGGTTGACGCCGTCCCACAACGCCAGGTAGCTGCCGGGGGCGAGGCGCTCCATCAGGCTCGCCACGATCTCTTCAGGTCCCTCGTCGTCGCGTACATAGCCCATGATGCCCATCAGCATGAGCGCTACCGGCCGGCTGAAGTCCAGCGTCTTGGACGCGCCCGCCAAGATCGCGTCCGGATCGCGTAAGTCCGCTTCGATGTAGTCGGTGGCGCCTTCACCGGTGCCCACGAGCAGGGCCTGGGCATGCACCAGCACGAGAGGGTCGTTGTCCACATAAACCACTCGACTGGTCGGGTCCGCGTGCTGCGCGAGTTCGTGCGTGTTATCCACGGTAGGCAGCCCGGTGCCGATATCGAGAAACTGACGAATCCCCTGCTCTCGGACCAGATAGCGGACGATGCGGGCCAGCAGGTGCCGAGACAGTTGAGCGATCCTCACGATTTCCGGGAAGTCCCTGCTGAACTCGTCACCGTACTGGCGGTCGACCGGATAGTGGTCCTTGCCACCGAGCCAATAGTTCCACATACGTGCAGCGTGCGGCACAGATGTGTCGATATGCCGGGGAATCGGCGCGCCCTCCACAGGCGATTCGTCCGTCACTAAACCCTCCTCTAATGTCGCCTCCGTGGTCACTGAAACCTAGTGGCCGCGCTTTACCCGCGCTATACCACGAAGGACGATAAAGTTGGATATTTCCGGAGGAAGTGGCGGAGCAGTTCCTCAAGACCGAGCGAGGTCGACCGGCACTCGGCGAAGATGAAACCGAACAAGTGCACGGTGAAGAAGGAGCAGCGGGATGGGACTGACAGGAAATATGGTGTCTCAGCTGTCTCACGTGACAAGATGGTGACGATCGCGGCGTGGCGATTTGCCGAATTGGGAGCATAAATGCTGACTCCTCGGGGCAGTGGCGACTCGACGGAAGTCTCTGGCGACACGTGGCATCGATCCGGGCCGACGGCCTTGCGGATGCTGGTCGGCGTACGTCTGCGTCGGCTGCGCGAGTCCCACGGAATCACCCGCAGTGAGGCGGGATCCGCCATCGGCTGCTCGGCGTCCAAGATCATCAACTTGGAAGGCGGACGCATCGGTCTCCCGCTCGGCGATGTGGCCGATCTGCTCAGCCTGTACGGCGTCGATGAGGACGAACGCCAGATCGTGCTGGCACTGGCCGTACAGGCCAATGCTCCCGGCAGGTGGCAGGACTACCGAGACGTGATCCCCGACGAGTTCGAGGCGTTTCTCGGGCTTGAGCAGGACGCCACGGTCATCCGCACCTACGAGGACCGGCACGTCCCGGCCCTGCTCCAGACCAAGGACTATGCCCGGGCGGTCATCGCGCAGAGCCACGAAGGCGGCGACGCCGAGCTGATCGAGCGCCGGGTCGCCTTGCGGATGCACCGCCAGCGGCTACTGCTGCCACCCACGCCCCGTACGTTATGGGTGGTCATGGATGAGTCGGTGCTGCGCCGTCAGGTCGGCGACAGTGCGACGATGCGCGCCCAGATGGAGCATCTCCACGAGATGCTCAAACTGCCGCACGTCACCCTCCAAGTGCTGCCCTTCGTTCACGGCAAGGGGGTGGACCCCTTCACCCTCCTGCGCTTCGCCGAGGCGGACCTGCCTGATGTGGTCCATCTGGAACAGACCGCCGACGCCCAGTACCTCACCGGGGACGCCGACGTCCGGCCGTACCGCCATCTGCTGAATCAGCTGAGCGTCTACGCGCAACCGGCCGGGGCGACTCCGGAGATCCTCCAGCAGATCATCGGCACACTGTGGTCGGCGCCCTAGCCGGTGGGGGCGAGTCGGCGCGTAGCCGCGCCTTGATGCGGCGGGCCGGGGCCGGAGCCTCAAGCCCGGCTTCGCGTGGTCGCCGTTCCTTCTCCGGCCGGAGTGCGCGGCGGGTGTGACACGATCGACCTGACACCGGGCAGGCCAGGGCGTCGTGGTGGAAGCTGGAGTGAAAGACATGAACCGGGCACCAGGCATGGTGGATGTGGCACGCGAAGCCGGCGTGTCACACGTCACCGTCTCCCGCGTTCTGAACGATCACCCATCGGTCCGGCCGGAGACCCGGGCCCGGGTCGAGGCCGCCATCGAGAAGCTCGGCTACCGCCGTAACAGTGTGGCCCGCGCGCTCAAGAGCCGCCGGTCCTCGACGATCGGCGTGGTCCTCGCCGGTGCCGAGCTGTACGAGCTGCCCCGCGTCCTGCGCGGCGTGCAGGCCGCCGCGCAGCGGGCCGGATACTGGCTCAACCTGGCCGCCTGGCAGGGCGGCACCACCAGGGACCTGACCGAGACGCTGCAGCGGCTCACCGACCAGGCGGTGGAGGCCATCGCGGTCATCGCCGACCGGCCCATGGTGATGGACGCCCTGTCCGAGATCGTCACCGGCGTGCCCATGTCGGTGATCATGTCCGGCAACGTGCCCAACCCGGATGTCGGCTTCGTCGAGCTCGACCAGGAACTCGGCGCGCGGCTGGCCGTGCGGCACCTGCTGGAGCTCGGGCATCGCCACGTCGTTCATCTGACCGGCGCGCTGCGCACCTTCGACGCCCGCGCACGCGTCGAGGGCTGGCGGGCCGCGCTGGCCGAGACGCCGGACACCCACGGCGAGCTGCTCGAGGGCGACTTCACCGGCAACAGCGGCTATCGGCTGGCCCACTACCTCGTCACCCGCCGGACGGGCGAGCTACCGACGGCGATCTTCGCCGGCAACGACCAGGTGGCCATGGGGGTGCTGGCCGCCTTCGCCGAACTCGGCGTCAAGGTGCCCGGCGACATCTCGCTCGTCGGGTTCGACGACATCGCCGGTGCGGCCTACCTGGTGCCCGCGCTCACCACGGTCCGCCAGGACTTCGTCGGTCTCGGCGAGCGGTCCATCCAGCAGCTGCTGCGCATGATGCGGGGCGAGCCGGCCTCCTCCGAGCGAATCGCCCCCGAGCTCGTGATCCGGCGCAGCACGGCACCGCCCCGGCCGCCGCGCTAGCTTCGCGCCAGAGCCGCGCTTACTAGCCCGCCGTCCGGTGCACGCTTACTAGCCCGCCGTCCGGTGCACGCTCGCTAGCCCGCCGTCCGGGGCATGCTGGCCTGCTCGGCGTGGGGCTGGTATTCGAACCAGCGGGCGTACGCCCTTCCGTCGCTGGCGCGGCCGTTGCTGGTCGCGTACAGACCGACGTAGACCCCCACGAATCCGCCCGCCCGCTCGGTACTCAAGGAGGACCGCTCGACGCCGCCCAGGCTGATCCATTGGCCGGTGTCAGCCTCCTTGAGGCGAAAGTCATAGCGGGTCTCGTCTCCCTCGACCGCCAGCACCACCTCGCCCGTCGCCACCGGTACGAAGGCCAGGCGGGTGCTCGCGCCGGCCTGCCGTACGGTCAGCACCACCTGAGCCCTCCCATCGCCGTCCACGGTCAGGGCGAGTGTGGCGTGGTGGTCCTGGTTCTGGAAGACGGCGAGTCCGGCCTCTTCCGCCGGATGGGCCGCGGAGAAGCTGATGCGCGTCCGCGCGGCGAAGCGGACATGCTGCTGGCGCCGGCCGAGGAAGGTGGGCACGCCGGTGGAGCCGAGCGACTCGGCGGCGAGGACGAGGCCGAGGCCGCCCCCGTCGGCCGAGGGACTGACGCGGTCGTCGACGGGGCCCCGGAGGCTGTTCCACTCCAGGCCCAGCACCGGCGCGTCGAAACGCACCCGGCCCGACCCCACGCCGGCACCATCGCCCAGCCCAGCAAAGGCACCATCGCCATACCCGGCGAACGCGCCATCGCCAGACCCGACGAACGCGCCATCTCCCGGCTCCGCGGACTCGCCATCTCCGCGCCCTGCGGTGGCGATCGACGGCAGCCGTTCCGACAGTCGCACGCCGCCAGACTCCGGGGCGAAGACCGGCCCGTGGGCGCCCCAGGCGACGGGCACCAGGAACACCTCGCGGCCCAGCGTGTGCGTGCCCTCGATCGGCCGGACCCCGAGCGCCACGGCCCAGGTCTCGCCGTCGGGGGTGTCCACCAGGTCGACGTGGCCGACGTTCTGGACGGGCTCGGCCGAGCCGCGGTGCCGGTGGGTCAGCAACGGACTGCGCGGATCGGTCACGTACGGGCCGGTGACGGCGTTGGAGCGCGCCGCGGTGACGCTGTGGTTGCTCTCGGTGCCACCTTCGGCGGCGATCAGGTAGTACACGCCGTCCCGCTTGTACAGATGGGGCGCCTCCACCCACGCCCCGCGTACGGCGCCGTGCCACAGCACGTGGGTCGGGCCGACGAGCTTGAGCCGGTCGAGGTCGAGCTCGCGCATCCACAGCTCGCCGGGGCCGCCGCCGGTCGGCTGGAGGGCGTCCCGGCAGGCGGTGAACCAGCACCGGCCGTCCTCGTCGAAGAACAGCGACGGATCGATGCCCTCGGCCTCCAGCGGCACCGGATCCGACCACGGGCCGGCCGGGTCGTGGGCGGTGACGACGAAGGTGACGCTGCCCTGCCGCTTCCTGGCCAGGGTGGAGACCACGTAGAACCTGCCGTCGTGGTGGCGGATGGTCGGCGCCCAGATCCCGTCGGATACGTCCAGGCCCTCCAGCGACAGCGGGCCCGGCCGGTCGAGCACGTGCGTGAGCTGCCGCCAGGTCACCAGGTCCCGGCTGTGGAACAGGGGGATACCCGGGAAGTAGGCGAAGGACGAGGTGACCAGATAGAAGTCCTCGCCGGCCCGGCAGATCGACGGGTCCGGATAGCAGCCGGACAGAACCGGGTTGCGGAAGGTGGGCACGGGGGTGGACTCCGAAGCTGTGTCGGCTCTGTTACGAGCAGGGGGCTTGACAGGATGACAACGTTAACATCAGGTTAGTTCCCAACGCACGACCCGGCATTCCGCCGTGGTGCACCACCCGTCCGAGGAGCCCGTGATGACCCCACCGACCCCCCGCCCGCGCCGTCGCTGGACGATGGCCGCCGCGCTCGCGGTCGCCCTGACGGCGACTGTGGCCGCCTGCTCGTCCGCCGACACGCCCTCCTCGGGCTCCTCGGCCACCGGGGCCGCCAGTGGCCCGGTCACGCTGCAGGTCTGGACCTGGAACCTCAAAGGCAACGATCCACGGGCCAAGGCGATCATCGACAAGTACCACCAGGAGAACCCGAACGTCACCGTCAAGCTGTCGGAGGTCGGCGGAACCGCCGACACCGCCTCCAAGCTGCTGGCCGCCGACCAGGCCGGCGACACCCCCGACGTGGTGCAGGTGGAGTACCGCGGCCTGCCCGCCCTGGTGGTGGCCGGAGCCGTCAAGGACGTCACCGCCGACGTGGCCGATGTCAAGTCCGGCATCGAGCCCAACATCTGGGCCCTGACCACCTTCAACAACCAGGTCTACGGCGTGCCCCAGGACATCGGGCCGATGATGTTCACCTACCGCAAGGACCTGTTCGACAAGTACGGCGCCAAGGTCCCCACCACCTGGGCCGAGTACGCCAAGGCGGCCGAGCAGATTCACAAGAAGGACCCCGAGGCCTACATCGCCAGCTTCTCCGCCGCCCAGCTCGAGTTCTTCGCCGCGCAGGCCGCCCAGGCCGGCGCCCAGTGGTGGAGCAACGACGGCAAGGCCTGGAAGGTCGGCATCGACAGCGAGCCGTCGCTGAAGACCGCCGACTTCTGGGAGGACCTCGTGAAGCGGGACCTGGTCAAGGTCGAGCCGCTGCTCACACCGGAATGGAACGCCCAGATCAACGACGGCAAGCTCCTGAGCTGGGCCGCCGCCGCCTGGGCCCCCAACGTGATCCACTCGGTGGCGCCCGACACCGCCGCCAAGTGGGAGTCCGCGCCGCTGCCGCAGTGGACGCCCGGCGACCCCGCGGTCCCGTTCCTGGGCGGTTCCGCCTTCCTCGTGCCGGCCAAGTCCAAGCACGCCAAGGAGGCCACGGCCTTCGCCGCCTGGCTCGGCGCCTCCGACGAAGGCTCCAAGCTGCAGCTCTCCCTCGACATCTACCCCGGCGGCAACGCGGGACGTCAGGCGACCCTGAGCCACGAGCCGCCCAAGCTGATGCCGCAGCAGAAGGACTTCTACCAGGTCGCCGACCAGGTGATCAAGAACACCACCATCCCGGTGACCTGGGGACCCAACGTGAACGTGTCGCAGACCGCCTTCGGAGACGCGCTCAACAAGGCCGCGCTCAACAAGAGCTCCTTCCGCGAGGTATACAAGGCGACGCAGCAGGCCGTCGTCGCCGACCTGCAGAAGTCCGGCTACACCGTCACCAAGTAAGACGCCGAGGGCCCGTCGGGGCCCTCGGTTCGACCCCATCCTGGACGTCTCATGACCGCCAACCCCGCCGGCCGGCGCCCGCGCCTGCGCAGCGCCGCCACCCCGTGGCTGTTCGCCACACCCGCGATCGTGTTGTTCACCCTGTTCCTGATCATCCCGATCGGTTACGCGATCTATCTGAGCTTCCGCGGCTTCCGCATCGACGGCGGCGGCGCGTTCGGGCGGCGTGTGCAGACTTTCGTCGGCCTCGACAACTACCTCGCCGCGCTCACCGATCCCGAATACGTCGCCGGGCTCGGCCGGGTGCTGCTCTACGGCCTCATCTCCATTCCCAGCGTGCTGGGCCTGGCGCTGCTGTTCGCGCTGCTGCTGGACACCCCCAGGGTGCGGGCGCGCGGGTTCACCCGTACCGCGATCTTCCTGCCGTACGCGGTGCCCGGCGTCATCGCCAGCCTCCTGTGGGGCTTCCTCTACCTGCCCAGCACCAGCCCGCTCAACTACCTCGCCAAACAGCTGCACGCCGGGCCGCTGGACTTCTTCAGCTTTCCCACCCTGTACTTCTCGCTGGCCAACATCGCGCTGTGGTCCGGCGTCGGCTTCAACATGATCATCATCTTCACGTCGCTGCGCGCCATCCCCACCTCCATCTACGAGGCGGCCCGCATCGACGGGGCCGGCGAGCTGCAGATCGCCTGGCGCATCAAGATCCCCCTGGTGGCGCCCGCGCTCGTGCTCACCGGCCTGTTCTCGGTGATCGGCACCCTGCAGCTGTACAGCGAGCCGGCCACGCTGCGGCCGATGTCGACCACCATCAGCTCCACCTGGGTGCCGCTGATGAAGATCTATCAAGAGGCGTTCATGAACGACAATCTCGGCGGGGCCGCCGCCGCCTCCGTCGTCCTGGCCCTGGGCATCCTCGTCCTGTCCATGGTGCTGCTGCGCTTCTTCCAGCGCCGTACCTTCGGGGACAACGCATGAGCGCCACCCTGCAGACCGCGCCCCGCACCGGCGATCGCCAGTTCCGCAGGCGCCGCCGCGCGGGTGTGGCGCGGCGGCCGCGGCTGGCACTGATCGTGCTGCTGCTCGGCGCGCTCTACTGTCTGGCCCCCGTGATCTGGGTGGTCACCGCCGCCTCGAAGACCTCGCGCGAGTTGTTCACCACCTTCTCCTTCGCTCCCGGCAGCGGGTTCTTCGACAACCTCGCCAACCTGAGCGCCTACGGCGATGGCCAGTTCTGGCAGTGGGGACTCAACTCCCTGCTGTACGCCGGTCTCGGCGCGGTCCTGTCCACGCTGGTGTCGGCCATGGCCGGTTATGCCCTGGCCAAGTTCCGCTTCCGCGGCAGCCAAGTCCTGTTCTCGATGATCCTCGCCGGTGTGCTGGTGCCCGGCATCGTGCTGGCCGTCCCGCAGTATCTGCTCATGGCCGCCGTCGGCCTGGCCGGGACCTACTGGTCCGTACTCCTACCGGTGATCATCAACCCGTTCGGCATCTTCCTGTGCCGGGTCTTCGCCAACGCCGCGGTCCCCCAGAGCACCCTGGAAGCGGCCCGCCTGGACGGCGCCGGCGAGTTCCGCATCTTCAGCACCATCGTGCTGCCCATGATGACGCAAGGGCTGGTGACGGCGTTCCTGCTGCAGTTCGTCGGCATCTGGAACAACTTCCTGCTGCCCTTCATCATGCTCTCCGACCAGGACAAATACCCCATCACCCTTGGCCTGTACACGTTCATGGGCAAAGGCGCGGGCGACGGCGACCTGTACTCGCTGGTCATCATGGGCTCGGCCGTGTCCGTCGTCCCACTGATCATCCTCGTCCTGGTCCTCCAGCGCTTCTGGCGCGCCGACCTGCTGGCCGGCGGATTGAAGGGATGATCACCTGATGAAGTTCACCGATGGCCTCTGGCAGCTGCGTCCCGGCGTCACCGCACTGTACGCCGCCGAGGCCCATGACATCTGGACGGAGGACGGGACGGTCACCGTGACCGCGCCCACCACCGTCATCCACCGCCGGGGCGACACGCTCAACCGGCCGGTGCTCTCGCTGACCCTGTCCTCACCGCTGCCGGACGTGATCCGCGTACGCGTCGACCACCACGTGGGAGGCGGCGAGGAACGCGGCTTCGACCTGCTCGGCGCCGAGGACGGCCACGGCGTCGTCAAGGCGGACGACACGAACGGGGCCACGCTCACCAGCGGCTCGCTGAGCGCGACCATCGCGCCCGGAGCCCCGTGGAACCTGTCCTTCCACGCTGACGGACGGCCGCTGACCTCCAGCGGCCACAAGTCCATCGGCTACTTCCGGCTCGCCGAGGACGCGCACGTCGATTCGGCGCCCGTCGGCGCCGCTCGTTCCTCCGTCCATCTCGCCCAGCAGCTCTCGCTAGGCGTGGGCGAGGTGGTCTACGGGCTGGGGGAACGCTTCGGTCCGCTGGTCAAGAACGGCCAGACCGTGGAGATCTGGAACGCCGACGGCGGGACCTCCTCCGAGCAGGCCTACAAGAACGTGCCGTTCTACCTGACCAACCGCGGATACGGCGTCTTCGTCAACCATCCCGGGCACGTCTCGTACGAGATCGGGTCGGAGGCGGTGCAGCGGGCGCAGTTCTCGGTCGCGGGAGAGAGCCTCGAATACTTCGTGATCTACGGGCCGACGCCCAAGCGGATCCTCGAACGCTACACCGCGCTCACCGGCCGTCCCGCCCGCCTGCCCGCCTGGTCCTACGGCCTGTGGCTGTCGACCTCGTTCACCACCGACTACGACGAGCCGACCGTGAGCTCGTTCATCGACGGCATGGCCGAGCGCGACCTGCCGCTGTCGGTCTTCCACTTCGACTGTTTCTGGATGCGCGAGTTCAACTGGTGTGACTTCGCGTGGGACCCGCGCGTCTTCCCCGACCCCGAGGGCATGCTCGCCCGCCTGCGCGCGAAGGACGTGCGCGTCTGCGTGTGGATCAATCCCTACATCGCCCAGCGCTCGCCGCTGTTCGCCGAGGCCGCCGAGCGGGGCTTCCTGCTGAAGCGTCCCGACGGGTCGGTCTGGCAGTGGGACCTGTGGCAGCCCGGCATGGGGCTGGTCGACTTCACCGATCCCGAGGCGACCCGGTGGTTTCAGTCCAAGCTGCGCGCACTTCAGAACCAGGGAGTCGACGCTTTCAAAACCGACTTCGGGGAGCGCATCCCGCTCGACGTCGCCTATTTCGACGGGTCCACGCCCGAACGGATGCACAACCTCTACACCCACCTCTACAACACGGCCGTGTTCGAGGTGCTGGAGGAACAGCGCGGCCGGGGCGAGGCGGTGCTGTTCGCGCGGTCGGCGACCGCCGGCGGCCAGCGACTGCCGGTCCACTGGGGCGGCGACACGGGATCGACCTACGAGTCCATGGCGGAGAGCCTGCGCGGCGGCCTGTCGCTCGCCTTCTCCGGCTTCTCCTTCTGGAGTCACGACATCGGCGGCTTCGAGGGGACCCCGGATCCCGGCGTCTTCAAGCGCTGGGTAGCCTTCGGACTCATGTCGTCCCACTCGAGGCTCCACGGCTCCTCGTCCTACCGTGTGCCCTGGGCCTTCGACGAGGAGGCGGTCGAGGTGACCCGCCTGTTCACGAAACTCAAGCTCCGCCTGATGCCGTACCTGTTCCAGGTGGGCGTTCAGGCCCACGAGAGCGGGACGCCCGTCATGCGGCCCATGGCGATGGAGTTCCCCGAGGATCGCAACGTCGCCCATCTCGACACCCAGTACATGCTGGGCCCCGATCTGCTCGTCGCGCCCGTCTTCAGCCCCGACGGCAGAGTCGAGGTCTACCTGCCGGACGGCACGTGGACGAACCATCTGACGGGCGAGCGCGTCGAGGGCGGACGCTGGCGCACCGAGACGCACGGCTTCACCTCGATGCCGATCTACGTACGCGAAGGCGCCGTCCTGCCCGTCGGAGCCAGGGACGACCGGCCGGACTACGACTACCTCGACGGCCTGACCCTCCGCGTGTACCCGGGACCGGACGGCGAGACCACCCTCACGGTGACCGACCAGGCCTCCGGCGAGTCGACGCCGTTCACCATCACGCGCTCCGGCGGCCAGGTCTCGATCTCCTCCTCCCGCACCTCCGGCTGGACCTACGAACTCGCCTGACGGCGCCACGAAACGAGGACCCCGCATGACGCCCAACCGCGACGACTACCGCGAATCCGGCCTGACCTTCCCCGCCGGCTTCCTGTTCGGCTCCGCCACCGCCGCGTACCAGATCGAGGGCGCGGCCACCGAGGACGGGCGCGGGCCGTCCATCTGGGACACCTTCTCCCGCACGCCCGGCAAGGTGTGGAACGGCGACACAGGAGACGTGGCCGACGACCACTACCATCGCCTCGAAGCGGATCTCGACCTCATGAGCGAGCTCGGGCTGGAGGCCTACCGCTTCTCGATCGCCTGGCCGCGCATCCAGCCCACCGGTCGCGGCCCGGCCAACCCGAAGGGGCTGGACTTCTACAGCCGCCTCGTCGACGGTCTCCTGGCCCGCGGGATCACCCCCGTCGCCACCCTCTACCACTGGGACCTGCCCCAGGCGCTGGAGGACGAGGGCGGCTGGGCCGACCGCCGGACGGCGTACGCCTTCGCCGACTACGCCCGTATCGTCGGCGAGGCGCTGGGCGACCGCGTCGCCGTATGGACGACCCTCAACGAGCCCTGGTGCTCGGCCTACCTCGGCTACGGCTCGGGCGCGCACGCACCCGGCCGTACCGACGGCGCCGCGGCCCTCGCGGCCGTGCACCACCTCAACCTGGCGCACGGCCTGGCCGTCCAGGAGCTGCGGCAGGTGGTCACCAACGCGCCCCAATACGCGATCACGCTCAACTTCCACGTCCTGCGGGGCGCGGGCGACGGCGGCGAGGAGGCCGTGCGCCGCATCGACGCCCTGGCCAACCGCGCCTTCACCGGGCCGCTGCTACGCGGAGAGTACCCGGCCGACCTGCTCAAGGACACCGCCGGCGTCACCGACTGGTCGTTCGTCCACGACGGTGACCTGGCCGTCATCCACCAGCCCCTCGACCTGCTCGGCGTCAACTATTACTCGACCACGACCGTACGTCTCTGGGACGGCGCGAGCCCGCGGCAGAGCAACGACGGCCACAAGGACATGGGCGGCTCGCCCTGGCCCGGGGCCGACCAGGTGGAGTTCGTCGAACAGGCCGGGCCGCACACCGACATGGGCTGGAACATCGACCCGGGCGGGCTGGAGGAGCTCCTCCTCCACCTGCACGCCGAATTCCCCGGTCTGGCCCTCGTCATCACGGAGAACGGCGCGGCCTTCCCGGACGAGCTCACCGTCGAGGCCGACGGGACGCGCGCGGTTCACGACGCTCTGCGCGCCGACTATCTCCGGCGCCACTTCGTGGCCGCCCACCGCGCGCTCCAGAGCGGCGTCGACCTGCGCGGGTATTTCGTGTGGTCCCTCATGGACAACTTCGAGTGGGGGTACGGCTACTCCAAGCGGTTCGGCATCGTGCACGTCGACTACGACACGCTGCGGCGTACCCCGAAGGACAGCGCGCACTGGTACCGCGACCTCATCGCCGACCGCACCATCCCGGCGCTTTCGATTGATTCAATCGGTTGAGAGCGCGCGCGGGCGGGAATCCGTCTCCTGCGAGGCCGCCCACGACGCGAGCAGGCGCAGCGCCTCCTCCGAGGGCGAACTGGGCTCGGCGGCGTAGAAGGCTCGCGCGAGCCGGTTGGCGGCCAGGACATCCATCCGGCCGTTGCGGACGAACGTGCACCCATCGGTGACGGTGTCGAACACGCCGGCTGACACTCCGGCGAGGGCGCCTCGCTCGAGTTTCGAGTAATACTCGATGCTCACGTCGGCCAGTGTGGCGACCTCGCTGCGCCGGAGCCCCGGGACCCGGCGATTGCTGCCGGCGGCTCCCTGGCCAGGGCCGGGGGGGGGGGGGGGGGCCCCCCCCCCCCCCCACCCCCCCCCCCCCCCCCCCCCCCCCCACCCCCCCCCACCCCGAAAAAGGCCACCACCGCG
>NZ_JBFAIF010000022.1:0-157589 GCF_040654555.1 Nonomuraea sp. NPDC050680
TTCTGCCCCACCTCGGGGTGGTGTTTTGTGCCCCCCCCCCCGGCGCGGCGGGTGGGCTCCGCGGGCGTCGCGGGGGGCGCCCCGCCCCCCGCCCGCCCCCCCCCCCCCCCCCCGGCCGCGTGTTACGCTCGCGGCTTCTCCCGCATCTCGAACGTCTCGATGACGTCGTCGATCCGGATGTCGCTGTAGCCGACCCCGATACCACACTCGAAGCCATCGCGGACTTCGGTCGCGTCGTCCTTGAAGCGACGCAGCGACGAAACGGTGAGGTTGTCGGCGACGACGACGCCATCGCGGATGATCCGGGCCTTGCTGTTGCGCACGATCGTGCCGGAGCGGACCAGCGAACCGGCGACGTTGCCGATCTTCGGCACCTTGAAGACCTCGCGGACTTCGGCGGTGCCCATCTGGACCTCTTCGAACTCGGGCTTGAGCATGCCCTTGAGCGCCGCTTCGATTTCCTCGATCGCCTGGTAGATGACCGAGTAGTAGCGGATGTCGACGCCCTCGCGCTCGGCCAGGTCGCGCGCCCGGGGCTCAGGCCGGACGTTGAAGCCGATGATGACCGCGTTGTCGTCGGCGACGGCCAGGTTGACGTCGTACTCGGTGATCGCACCGACGGCGCGGTGCAGGACACGGAGCCTGACCTCGTCGCCGACATCGATCTTGAGCAGGGCGTCTTCCAGGGCTTCCACCGAACCGGACACGTCACCCTTGATGATGAGCTTGAGCTCGTCGACGCGACCCTTCTCGAGGTTGCTGAACAGCTCCTCAAGGGTCAGGCGGCGGCTCGACCTCGCCATGTCGGCGCTGCGCTTGCGCGCCGCGCGCTGCTGGGCGATCTGCCGGGCCATCCGGTCGTCGGTGACGACGATGAAGTTGTCACCCGCGCCCGGCACGGCCGTCAGACCCATCACCAGGACCGGACGGGACGGCGTGGCCTCTTCGACCAGGTCGCCGTTGTCGTCGAGCATCGCCCGGACGCGGCCGTAGGCCTCGCCACAGACGATGGAGTCGCCGACGCGCAGCGTGCCGCGCTGGACCAGGACGGTCGCGGTAGGGCCACGGCCCTTGTCGAGGTGAGCCTCGATCGCGATGCCCTGAGCGTCCATCGCCGGGTTGGCGCGCAGGTCGAGCTCGGCGTCCGCGGTGAGCAGGATGGCCTCGAGCAGCTGCTCGATGCCGGTCCCGTTCTTGGCGGAGATGTCGACGAACAGCGTCGAGCCGCCGAACTCCTCCGCCACCAGGCCGTACTCGGTGAGCTGGGCACGGACCTTGTTGGGGTCGGCGCCCTCCTTGTCGACCTTGTTGACCGCGACCACGATCGGCACGTCGGCCGCCTGGGCGTGGTTGAGCGCCTCGATCGTCTGCGGCTTCACGCCGTCGTCGGCCGCGACCACCAGCACCGCGATGTCGGTCGCCTTGGCACCACGGGCACGCATGGCGGTGAACGCCTCGTGACCCGGGGTGTCGATGAAGGTGACCTTGCGCTCTTGACCCTCGTGCTCGGTGGCGACCTGGTAAGCGCCGATGTGCTGGGTGATGCCACCCGCCTCGCGCGCCACCACGTTGGTCTTGCGGATGGCGTCGAGCAGCTTGGTCTTACCGTGGTCGACGTGACCCATGACGGTCACGACCGGCGGACGCGCGGCCAGGTCGGCCTCGTCGCCCTCATCCTCGCCGAACTCGATGTCGAAGGCCTCGAGAAGCTCGCGGTCCTCCTCCTCCGGGCTGACGACCTGGATGTTGTAGTCGAGCTCGGAGCCGAGCAGCTGCAGCGTCTCCTCGTTGACCGACTGGGTGGCGGTCACCATCTCGCCGAGGTGCAGCATGATCTGCACCAGCGCGGCGGGATTGGCACCGATCCGGTCGGCGAAGTCGGACAGCGACGCACCGCGCGGAAGGCGGATCGTCGCGCCGTTGCCGCGAGCGACCTGCACGCCGCCGATCGCCGGGGCCGACATGTTGTCGAACTCCTGGCGCCTCTGGCGCTTGGACTTGCGGCCACGCGTGGGACGGCCACCGGGACGCCCGAACGCGCCCGCCGTGCCGCCACCGCGGCCACGGCCGCCGCCACCGGGACGACCGGCGAAACCGCCGCCGCCACCGGGACCACCGGTGCTCGTGCCCGGACGACCGGCGCCACCGCCGCCACCGGGACGACCGGCGAAACCGCCGCCGCCGCCGGGACGACCGCCGCCGCCACCGCCACCGGGACGGCCACCGCCGCCACCGCCGCCGGGACGACCGCCGCCACCGCCGGGACGGCCACCGCCGCCGCCACCACCGGGACCGGCGGGACGACCCTGAGGCATCATCATCGGGTTGGGACGCGGACCGCCGGGACGGGGACCGCCCGCACCGGGACCGGGACGCGGGCCGGCCGCACCGGGCGGACCAGGACGCGGACCGGCCGCACCGGGCCTGCCGTCGCCGCCACGACCCTGCGGCGGACGCGGGGCCGCACCGTCGCGCGGCGGACCGTCACGACGCTCGCGCTGCCCGGGACCGCTGCCGCCACCGTCGCGGTTGGCACCGGGACGCGGCGGCCGGGACTGGCCCATGCCGCTGGCGTTGGACGAGAACGGGTTGTTGCCCGGACGCGGACCGCGCGGACCCGGCTTGGGACCGGGACCCGGACGAGGACCGCCACCGGAAGGGGCACGGTCGGACGGGCCGCGATCAGACGGACCACGGTCGGACGGACCACGGTCGGAACGCGGAGCCGCCGGGCCGCCGCCACCGGAGGGCGCGCCGGAACGCGCCGCGGGGCCGGGCTTGGGACCCGGACGGGCGGCGGGACCGGGACGCGGGCCCGGAGCGGGGGCGCCCGGAGCGGGCGCGGGACGGGTGCCGCTGTCGAAACGCGCCTGCGGAGCGCCGGACGTGTCGGCACGCTCGGGCTCAGGCTGCGGCTGGTGCGGCATCGGCACCGGCGGGCGCGGCTGACCGCCGCCCGCAGGACTTGCCGGACTTGCCGGACCCGGACGCGGACCAGGCCTGGGGGCCGGACCCGGACGCGGGGTTGATGTTGGGGCCGACGCCTCCGCGGCGCCGTTACCGGCCAGGCTGTCCGCCGGCCGGGGAGCAGCCCTTGGCGGCTGCGGCTTGGACGACGAACCGCCGCCCCTCGAGGACCCACCCTTGGATGCGCCCAATGCTTCGGTGAGCCTGCGGACCACCGGCGCCTCGATGGTGGAGGACGCCGAACGGACGAACTCCCCCATCTCCTGGAGCTTGGCCATGACGACCTTGCTCTCTACGCCGAACTCCTTAGCGAGCTCGTATACCCGGACCTTCGCCACTGCACTCCCTTACTCGGCCCGGGAGGCTGGCTGTGCCGTCCGGACCGTCGCTACCTTGACATCTTCATCGCCGCGTGCTCATCAGGCGCTCATAGCAATCTGACTCCGCCCATCAACTCGGCGTCCTACATGACATTTCTTGGTTCTCCTTCTCCAGGTGCACCCGCACGCGCGAGACGTCAAGCGGCCCCGGCACGCGGAACGCGCGCGGAAACGCTCGGCGACGCTCGGCAAGCTCCAGACACTTCTCGGACGGATGCAGTGACGCACCTCGACCAGGAAGCCGTCCTCGCAGGTCAGGGATCACGCGATCCTCGACCCGCACCAAGCGGAGCAGGTCGGACTTAGCCGTACGGACCCTGCAGCCCACACAGGTGCGCTGTGGAGCCGCGTGGCCACCATATTCCAGCTTACCGTGTTGACGCATCTACGGAACCGGCAGCATCCTCGGCCTGGGTGTCAGGCCGGATGTCAATCCGCCATCCAGTGAGCCTGGCGGCAAGCCGGGCGTTCTGCCCCTCTTTGCCGATTGCCAGGGATAGCTGGTAGTCGGGCACGGTCACCCGCGCGACCCGGCCTTCGAGATCGAGGACCTCAACGTGAGAAACGCGGGCGGGCGACAGGGCATTCCCCACGAACTCGCCGGGGTCCTCGGACCAGTCGATGATGTCGATCTTCTCGCCGTGCAGCTCGGTCATCACGTTGCGCACGCGCGAGCCCATCGGGCCGATGCACGCGCCCTTGGCGTTGACGCCCTGCCTGCGCGACCTGACCGCGATCTTGGTGCGGTGACCGGCCTCCCGGGCCACGGCGGCGATCTCCACCGTGCCGTCGGCGATCTCCGGCACCTCCAGCGCGAAGAGCTTCTTGACCAGGCCGGGATGAGTGCGCGACAGCGTGACCGAGGGGCCCTTGTGGCCCTTCTTCACCTGCACCACGTAGGCGCGGATGCGCTCGCCGTGCACGTAGTCCTCGCCGGGCACCTGCTCGTTGTGCGGCAGGACGGCCTCGATCTTGCCGAGGTCGACCAGCACCACGCGCGGGTCCTTGCCCTGCTGGATCACGCCGGAGACCAGCTCGCCCTCACGGCTGGCGAACTCGCCGAAGTTGATCTCGTCCTCGGCGTCGCGCAGCTGCTGCAGGATGACCTGCTTGGCGGTGGTCGCCGCGATTCTGCTGAAGTTGCCCGGCGTATCGTCGAACTCTCTGACGATCTCGCCCTCGTCGTCGATCTCGGCGGCGAAGATGGTCACGTGCCCGCTCGTCCTGTCGAGCTCCGCGCGCGCCTTGGGCGCGGCACCCTCGGTCCGGAAGTAGGCGATCAGCAACGCGTCTTCGATCGCCTTGACGACCAGGTCGAAGGAGATGTCCTTCTCCCGCTCCAGGCTGCGCAGGACGCTCATGTCGATGTCCACGAGGCTTTCCCCTTAGCCTTCGTCGCCGTCGACGTCTTCGTCGTCGAACCGGCGGAACTCCACCTGCACCCGTCCACGGGCCAGGTCCTGATAGTCGAATCGGCGTCCGGCGCCGTCGACGTCGAGCTCGACGCCGCTCTCGTCGGCGGAGCGTACGCGGCCCTCCACCACGGAACCATCTCTCATCTCGGCCTTCACCAGCCGCTTGGCCGCACGCCGCCAGTGACGCGGCTCGGTCAGCGGGCGGTCGACGCCCGGTGAGGAGACCTCCAGCGTGTAGGCCGACTGGCCCATCGCGTTGGCGTCGTCGAGTGCCGCGGAGACGACCTGGCTGACGTCGGCCACGTCGTCGAGGCTCACGCCGCCGTCGCGGTCGACGATCACACGCAGCAGCCGGCGCTTGCCGGCCTGGGTGACCGTGACGTCCTCCAGATCGAGGCCCTCCGCGCCGACGACGGGCTCAAGGAGCTTCATCAGGTGGTCGCGGGGTGATGCGCTGCCCATATCGACCTCCCTATTGTCATGTCTCAGCCGGGCGGACCTCGCCTCTGGCTCTCAAGTCGCCTGGCCGCTCAGCCAGCTACGACAGTTGACACCCTATCTGTACGAGGGCACGAAGAGAGCGCCACTCGGCACGTGCGAATGGCGAGCGTCGCCTGACACGGGGAGCGAGCGCGAGACCGTACGATGCTATCTGCGTTCCGTTTACAGGAGGTCCCTGCCCGTGCGCCCGCGTTCCCTCTCACGGCGAGCCGTGCTGGCGGGCGGAGCGGCCGCCGCGGCCCTGTCGGGATGCGGCGCGTCCGACACCCCCCAGCCGTCGCCCACCCCGTCGGATGATCCTGAGCGGGCGCTACTGCGGCAGCTGATCGCCGACAAGCAACACACGATCGCCCTCTACTCCGCGCTGATCGCGGGCGGCGCGACCAAGCTGACCCCGTTCCGTGATCGCCACCAAGCTCACCTCGACGCGCTGCGCAAGCGCCTGCCCGGTGGCCCGACGACGCCCTCGGCCTCGGCGACCGCTCCCGTGCCCAAGACGTCACTGTCGCGGCTGCGTGAGGCCGAGCGCCGGTCGGCGGCGCTGCGCGTCCGCCAGCTCGCCGGTGTCTCACCGCAGCTGGCCCAGCTCATCGCCGCCATCGGCGCCTGCGAGGCCGCCCACGTCCTGGCCCTGCCGAGGTCGGCGTGACACCGGCCGATGTGGAGAAGCTGCGCAAGGCGCTGTCCGCCGAGCACGCCGCCGTCTTCGCGTACGGGCTGATCGGCGCGCGCACCACGGGCTCGCTGCGGACACGGGTCACGAACGCGTTCGACGCCCATCGCGCCAGACGCGACCAGTTGCGCACCGCCATCACCATCCGAGGCGGCACGCCGTCCGAGTCCGAGGGGGGCTACGCCCTGCCGATCGTGCCGTCGACGGCGGCGCAGGCGATCCAGCTCGCGGTCCACGTGGAGGCCGGCATCACGGCCGCCTACCTGGAGCTGGTGGCGTCGGACGACGCGTCGCTGCGCCGGTACGCCGCGCTGGCCATGCAGGAGTCGGTGGCCCGTTCCTACTCCTTCCGCCCCGCGATCACCACGGCCTTCCCCGGCATGTCGGGGCCCACCGGCTGAGGGATAGCCCCTCCGGGGGAGCGGAAGTAATCGGATGCGGGCCGCCTACCGGTAGAGCACCGTCAGCAGGTCGGTGCCCAGGCGTTCGATCGCCTCGGCGTCGAGTTGGTAGTAGACCACCGAGCCGCGCCGGTGCACGTGGACCAGGGCCGCCTCCCGCAGGTGGCGTAGGTGTCTCGAGACCTGAGGGGCGGTCATGCCCAGTTGGTTGGCGAGTTCCGAGGTGGCCACCGGGTTGCGCAGGATGGCGTAGCAGAGCTTGAGACGGGTCGGGTGCTGCAGGACGGCCAGCCGTTGCCGGGCGGTCTCCAGTGACACCCCGGCGGAGGTGCCCACGCCGTACTGGATGACCACCGGGTGGCCCGGGTAGTGCTTGACCACGAAGTGCGGGCGGCCGTACAGGCTGGGGACGAGCAGGCAGGGCCGGTCGGCGCCGATGTGGGCGGTGGCGTTGTAGAGCTTGTCCAGGACGATCCTGCGGCCGCCCTCGACGGCCGTGGCGGTGGGGAAGCCGGCCAGTGCCATGGGGCCGTGCACCGCGATCGCCCGTTCGCGCACCGCGGCCTCGGCGGCCAGGGCCGTCCGCAGGCCCGGCCAGTGCGCCTCGAAGGCCGCGGCGGCGAAGTCCGCCAGGAAGCCGGTCAGCTCGCGCCTGAAGCCCCACGGGTCGTCCCGCACGCGGGTGCCGAGCTCCACCCGGCTGGAGGAGATCAGTCTGAGGCGCTGGAGCACGTCGCCGCCGACGCCGGCGCTGTTCTTGCCGATGAGCGCCTGGAGGGTCATGGCGGTGAAGTCGCCGATCGGCAGCGCCTCGATCTCGGCCAGTTCGTCTTCGAGCGTCCTGGACCGGCCGGCGGACAGCGGCAGCAGGTAGCGGGCCCGGAAGGCGCTCCACAGGGGTGCCCACGCCGTCGCCCTGGCCAGCAGGTCCTCGTCGGCCTCCGTGTGGACCCTGGCCACCCAGCGGGCCGCCGCGGGGTGGTGTCCCGGCTCGTCGAGCGCGTGCAGGCAGGCGCAGAGCTCGGCCAGCGGGGAGACGCCCACGGTGATCGAGGCCGGGTCGGTGGAGGACAGGAGGAGCGTGACGGGCACGTTGCACATTACCGCGTTGGCGGCAATCTCCTTGTCCGAAACTGGTTATATGTCCAGGCTGTGGCGCCATGGTCAAGGCACCCCTACACGAAAGCGGCGGAGTCAAGCACCCCCGGGAGTTCTACTTCAGCGGGTCCACCACCATCTTCGCCTCCCGGTACGACCAGCGCTTCTCCTACTGCCTCTACGTGCCGACGGCCCACTCGCCCGACGGCCCGCCGGTGCCGATCGCCGTCCTGCAGCATGGGACGGGACGGCGCGGGCCGCAGTACCGCGACAACCTCGCCGAGTGGGGTGAGCGGCAGGGCTGCCTGGTCCTGGCGCCGCTGTTCCCCGCGGGCATCGAGGACGCGAACGACCTGCACGGCTTCAAGTTCATCAACTACCGCGGCATCCGCTTCGATCATGTGCTGCTGGCGATGGTCGAGGAGGTCGGCGAGCGCTTCAACGTCGACACCGGGCGGTTCCTCCTGCACGGCTTCTCCGGCGGCGGCCAGTTCGCCCATCGGTTCGCCTACCTGCATCCGGACCGGCTGGCCGGAGTGTCAATTGGCGCACCAGGGCGGATATCGTACATCGACTGGGACAGTCCGTGGTGGATCGGGCTCAAGGGGTTCGAGGAGGAGTTCGGCCAGGCGCCCAGGATCGAGGAGCTCGGGGCGGTGCCGGTACAGATGGTCGTGGGTGCCGAGGACGTCGAGACCTGGGAGATCAACAACCAGGGCGACGCCAACTGGATGGACGGCGCCGACGCCTACGGGACCACCCGTGTCGAGCGGCTGGCGGCGCTGCGTGACAACTTCGCCGCGCACGGCATCAACGTCAGGTTCGACGTCGTGCCCGGCGTGGCGCACCAGCCGATGAGCGTGCTGGAGCCGGTCAAGGACTTCTTCACCTCGATTCTCACCCCCCGGGAGACCTCATGAAGATCATTGTTGCCGCGGCCGCCCTGACGATACTGGCCACCGGTTGCGCGGTCGGCGAGAGCGCCGAGGCGGGCGCCGAATACCCGAGCAAGCCTCTGACGATCATGGCGCCGGGCAGCCCCGGCGGGGGCTGGGACACCCGTGCCCGCGGCATCGCCGGCGCGCTCAGTCAGTGCGAGATCACCACCGCGAAGGCCACGGTCGTCAACGTCCCCGGCGCGGGCGGCACGATCGGGCTGGCCCAGTTCGCCAAGAGCAAGGGCGACCCCTACCAGCTCATGGTCATGGACAGCGCGACCATGCTCGGCGGCATCGTCAACAACCACTCGCCCGTCGACCTGACCACGCTCACCCCGATCGCCGGGCTGAGCAGGGGGCCGAGCGCGATCGTGGTGCCGAAGTCCGCGCCGTACGCGGACCTGAAGTCCCTGCTCGCCGCGATGAAGAAGGACCCGCACGGCGTCAAGTGGACCGGCGGCTCGCTCGGCGGCCCCGGGCAGATGACCGTGGCGGGGCTGGCCAAGGGCCAGGGCATCGACGCCAAGCAGGTTAACTACGTGCCCACGGCGGGCGGCGGCGAGTCGATGAACCTGCTGCTCAGCGGGGCCGCCACCGCGGGCATCGACACCGTCGCCGAGCTTCGCGCGCAGCTCCAGGCCGGAGAGCTCAAGGCGCTCGCGGTGGACGGCGACAAGCGGATCGAGGGCATCGACGCGCCGACGCTGAAGGAACTGGGGCTGTCGGATCAGGCCATCTCCACGATGGCCGGTGTGCTCGCCCCTGCGGGGCTGTCGGCCGAGCAGCAGCGAAACGTCGTCAAGATGATCGACAAGATGCGGCAGACGACGTGCTGGCAGCAGGTGCTCAAGCAGAACAACTGGGTCGACGCCTGGACCCCTGGCGACTCGTTCAAGCAGGTGCTCACCGAGCAGCGCGGGCAGATCACCACACTCCTCGGCGAGCTGGGACTCGGCAAGTGAGCACCCGGCTCGTCTCCGCGGGGTTCCTGGCGGTCGCGCTGGTCGTGCTGGCGCAGGCGTTCATGATCCCCGACGGGGGCGGTTACCAGGCCGTCGGGCCCCGCGCCTTTCCGCTCCTGGTCGGCATCGGCATGGCGGTGGTGGCCGTGATCGGGGTGGTGCAGGCGTTCCGCGATCCGGTGACCCGCGAGGGCGCGGACGAGGGCGCGGACGAGGGCGTGCACTGGCGTCCCGTGCTGCTCCTCATCGGCGCGCTGGCTCTGTACGCCGTCCTGCTCGCGCCTGTGGGCTACTGGCAGGCCACCACGCTGTTCTTCGTCGCGGTCGCCCGCGTGCTCGGCAGCCGCAAGCTGGTGCGCGACATGGTCGTGGGCCTGCTGCTGGCGCTGGCCACGTATGTGCTGTTCGACCGGGTGCTGGGCATCACGCTGCCTCCGGGCCTGATCAGATTGGCGATCTGAGATGAGCGTACTGGGCCACCTGCTCGACGGCTTCGCGCATGCGCTCACCCTGCAGAATCTGCTGCTCGGCCTGCTCGGCGTCACCGTCGGCACGCTCGTCGGCGTGCTGCCGGGCCTCGGCCCGGCCACGACGATCGCGCTGCTGCTGCCCCTGACGATGGTGTTCGATCCGGTGGGCGCGTTCGTGATGTTCGCCGGGATCTACTACGGCGGCATGTACGGCGGCAGCACCACCGCGATCCTGCTCAACATCCCCGGCGAGACGGCGTCGATCCCCACCACGCTCGAGGGATACCCGATGGCGCGGAAGGGCCGGGCCGGGGCCGCGCTGGCCACGGCGGCCATCGGCTCGTTCGTGGCGGGCACGATCTCCACCGTCGTGATCACGTTCCTGGCGCCCGGGATGTCGGCCATCGCCAAGTCGATCCAGCCCGCCGAGTACTTCTCGATCATGGTGCTCGCCTTCGTCACCGTCACCTCGCTCATGGGCGACTCGATCGTGCGCGGCCTGTCCAGCCTCTTCCTCGGGCTGGCGATCGGCATGGTGGGCATCGACCAGATGACCGGCCAGCCGCGCCTGGCCTTCGGCGTACCGGACCTGTACGAGGGCCTGCCGGTCGTGGCGCTGGCCGTCGGCCTGTTCGCCGTGGCCGAGGCGGTCGCCACCGCGGCCCAGCGGAACCGGCGGGAGCAGCCGCCGGTGAAGGTGACCGGGCGCATCGGCATGACCCGCGAAGACTGGCGCCGGTCCTGGCGGCCGTGGCTGCGGGGCACCGCGTTCGGCCTGCCGATCGGCTCGCTGCCCGCGGGCGGCGCCGAGCTGCCCACCTTCCTCAGCTACAACGTCGAGAAGCGGCTGGCCAAGGACCCTGAGGAGTTCGGCCACGGCGCCATCGAGGGCGTGGCGGGGCCCGAGGCGGCCAACAACGCGGCGTTCTCCGGCGTGCTGGTGCCGCTGCTCACGCTCGGCATCCCCACCTCGGCCACGGCCAGCATGCTGCTGATCGCCTTCCAGATCTACAACGTGCAGCCAGGCCCGCAGCTCTTCGACCAGCAACCGGTGCTCGTGTGGACGCTGATCGCCAGCCTCTACATCGGCAACGTGATGCTGCTGGTGTTGAACCTGCCGCTGATCCGGCTGTGGGTGAAGCTGCTGAGCGTGCCGGCCGCGCTGCTGACGGCGGCGATCCTGACGTTCGCGACGCTGGGCGTCTACGCCACCTCGCAGAGCGTGTTCGAGATCCTGGTGGCGTACGGGTTCGGGCTGGTGGGGTTCGTCCTGCGGCGGGCCGGCTACCCGGTGGCGCCGCTGATCCTCGGGGCGGTGCTCGGGCCGCTGATGGAGGTGCAGTTCAGGCGGGCCCTGGCGTTCAGTGAGGGGGATCCGGCGGTGTTCTTCACCCGGCCCGTGTCGCTGGCCATCCTGGTGATCGCCGCCGCCTGCCTGATCGGGCCCGTGGTGCTCCGCCGGCGCGGCAGGATCTCCATCCCCGCGGCCATGGACTGACGCGCCGCACGGCTCCCCCTGGCAAAGCCGCACGGCTCCCCCTTGGACGAAGGGGGAGCCGTGCCGCGCGTTATGAGCAGTTCGCGTTATGAGCAGGCGGCCAGCACGCGGTCGGCGGCCGTGTCGAGCGGGATCTCCTCCTTGGCGCCCGTGGCCCGGTCGCGGAGCTCGACCACACCCTGAGCCAGCCCGCGGCCCACGACCACGATCGTGGGCAGGCCGAGCAGTTCGGCGTCCTTGAACTTGACGCCGGGCGAGACCCCGGCCCGGTCGTCGACGAGGACGCGCAGCCCGCGGGACTCCAGCTCGGCGGCCAGTTGGAGGGCCGCCTCGATCTGGTTGTCCTTGCCCGTGCCCACGATGTGCACGTCGGCGGGCGCGATCTCGCGCGGCCACACCAGCCCGAGCTCGTCGTGGGCCTGCTCGGCGATGACCGCCACGGCGCGCGAGACGCCGATGCCGTAGGAGCCCATCGTGATGCGGATCGGCTTGCCGTCGGGGCCCAGGGCGTCGAGCCCGGCCGCGTCGGCGTATTTGCGGCCGAGCTGGAAGATGTGCCCGATCTCGATGCCACGGTCGATGGACAGCGGCGAGCCGCAGCGGGGGCACGGGTCTCCGGCGCGCACCTCGGCGGCCTCGATGGTGCCGTCGGGGACGAAGTCACGGCCCGCGACCACGTGGGCGGCGTGCTTGCCGCACTCGTTGGCGCCGGTCACCCAGGAGGTGCCGGTGACCACCCGGGGGTCGACAAGGTAGCGGATGCCGAGCTCGCGCAGGACCTGCGGGCCGATGTAGCCGCGGATCAGGCCGGGGTGCTTGGCGAAGTCCTCGGCCTCGAAGATGGCGGGCTCGCCGGGGGCCAGCGCGGCCTCCAGGCGCTTGAAGTCGACCTCGCGGTCGCCGGGCACGCCGACGATCACCGTCTCGACCTTGTCGGAGCCGGGCGTGGTGACCTTGACGACAACGTTCTTCAGGGTCTCGGCGGCGGTGATCGACAGGCCGTGGTGCTCGTTGACGTAGGACACCAGCGACTCGATGGTCGGGGTGTCGGGGGTGTCGAGGACGCGCTGCGGCTCCAGCCCGTCGAGGGCGCGGGCCGGGGGCGCGGTCGTGGTGACGGCCTCGGCGTTGGCCGCGTAGCCGCAGGAGCGGCAGGCCACGAACGTGTCCTCGCCGGTGGGCGTGGGGGCCAGGAACTCCTCGGAGGCCGAGCCGCCCATCGCGCCCGACGTGGCGAACACGATCTTGTAATCGATGCCGAGCCGGTCGAACGTCCGGATGTAGGTCTCGCGGTGCTGCTCGTAGGAGTGCTTGAGCCCTTCGTCGTCGAGGTCGAAGGAGTAGGCGTCCTTCATCAGGAACTCGCGACCGCGCAGGATGCCCGCGCGGGGCCTGGCCTCGTCGCGATACTTCGTCTGGATCTGGTAGAGCGTGACCGGATAGTCCTTGTACGAGGAGTATTCGCCCTTGACCATGTCGGCGAAGAGCTCCTCGTGCGTGGGACCGAGCAGGTAGTCGGCGCCCTTGCGGTCCTTGAGCCGGAAGATCGTGTCGCCGTATTCGGTCCAGCGGCCGGTCGCCTCGTAGTATTCGCGCGGCAGCAGGGCGGGGAACAGCACCTCCTGGCCGCCCATCCGGTTCATCTCCTCGCGGACGACCTTGGCGACGTTTTCCAGCACCATCTTGCCGAGGGGCAGCCACGAGTAGATGCCGGGCGCCACGCGCCGGACGTAACCGGCGCGGACCAGGAGCTTGTGGCTCGGCACTTCCGCGTCTGCCGGGTCGTCCCGCAGGGTGCGAAGAAACAACGACGACATGCGCAGCGACACGGCTACTCCTTGTTCGGCCTGGATATGAGGACTACAGGCTATCGACTCGGAGCGACCCGCCGCGCGGCCTTATCCCGCGACGGGCACCCAGGCGCCCAGCGAACCGGCCACTCCGATCGTGAACAGGCCGACAAGGATCGCCGCCAGCGCCAGCGCGCGCACCCGGCCCGCCACGCTGCGGCGCAGCACGAGCACCAGCACGACGGACAGGGCGCCGACCACGGGCGCGGGACCGGGCAAGAACGCGGGGTCGCTGTGGATGAAGCCGGGCGTCGCGCGGTCGACCACGTCGGCGAGCAGCAGGGCGCCGATGAGACCCGCGGCCAGGTCGCCCCAGCCATCCGACCTCCTCGTCACGTAGGCGAGCAGGCCCAGCCCGACCAGCAGGCAGAGTGTCCAGTTCAGCCCGGCCGCGGAGCCGCCGACGCCCACGCCGCCGATGTCGGGCTCGCCGCGCAGCATGCTGCCGCCCAGAGTCACGACGATCATGGACAGGGAGGCCAGGAACGTGGTGAGCAACGCCCACCCGAAGCCCGCCGCGCTCGCCCCGACGAGCAGGGCCAGGCCCAGATACATGTAGGGGTCATAGAGCCGGCCGAGCCATTGGGGGCCGTGGCCGGCGGCGACTATGCCCACGAGCCCGACGACCACTCCGCCGAGGAAGGCCCCCAGCACATGGCGCTCGATGCAGCGCTGCCCACGGTCGTACGCGGCGAACTCCGCGTAGTCGATCGTGCTCTCCTTTACGGCCATCGCCTGGTCAACCCTCCCTTCGAAGCTTGTCGCAATACCACAACCAGATTATGTGGCCGTCCAGAAAAGGCAAATTTAGGCCAACCGAATGCAACGAAGCAATCGCTTGGTTAAACTGTCCCGGTGACCGTCACAGACGAGCTGCGCTCCGTCGTCCGCGCCTATCTCGCCGACCGCCCCGCCGCGCCCTGGGCGGCGTTCGCGCGCGACCTGGGCACCGCGGGACTCGCCGTCCCCGAGGAGTACGGCGGAGCGGGCTGCGGCCCGGCCGAGACCGCGGTCGTGGCGGGCGAGCTGGGCAGGACCCTGTCCCCGTACCCCTTCCTGCAGAGCGCCGTCCTGGCCGTCGAGGCGCTCAAGGCGGGCGGCGACCAGGCGGCGATGGCCCGGCTGCTGCCCGCGCTGGCCGACGGCTCGGTGACGGCGACCGTCGTCCTGCCGGGCGACGGCGACCTGACCCTCCGGGACGGCCTGCTCACGGGCGTCGTCACGTACGCGCTGGAGGGTGACGTGGTGCTCGCCTACACGGACGGGCTCCTGGTCGAGGCGGTGCCGACGCGGCGCGTGGCGTACACGACCATGGACGAGAGCCGGCCGCTGGCCGAGCTGACCTTCGACCACGTCCCGGCGCGGCCGGCGGGCGACGGCGCGGCGTGGAGCCGGGTGCGCGACCTCGGTGTCGCGGCGCTGGCGGCCGAGCAGGTGGGCGGGGCCGAGCGCTGCCTGGAGATGGCCACGGCGCATGCGCAGCTGCGCCACCAGTTCGGCAGGCCGATCGGCTCCTTCCAGGCCATCAAGCACAAGCTGGCCGACCTGCTGCTGCTCGTGGAGTCGGCCAGGTCGGCGGCGCTGGCGGCGGCCGAGTCAGAGGCCCTCGCGGCGATCGCCGGGTCCTACTGCACCGAGGCGTATCTCACGGCGGCGGGCGAGAACATCCAGGTCCACGGCGGGATCGGCGTGACCTGGGAACATCCGGCCCACCGCTACCTCAAGCGGGCCACCTCCGACGCCCAGCTCTTCGGACCGCCGCAGGCGCACCGCGAGCGGCTGGGCGCGCACGTCTTTCAGGCCAGGTCCCAGGCCCGGCTAACCGCCCAGTAGCGTTTCCCAGGGGCGCGGAGCGTTGGTGGCGCGGGTGGTGTCGAGCGCCTCGGCCAGCCGCCAGAAGCCCGGCTTGTCGCGTACGCGCTCACGGCCCAGCGGATCGATGGCCCGCAGTTCGAAGCGGACACCCATCACCTCGAGCACCGCCGACCGGCTGTCGCCCGGCCCATCGGGCGTGCCGAGCTCGTCCTCGTAGGCGGGAGCGCGCACCTGCTCGGCCAGCAGCGCCGCCACCTCGGAGGCGTACGGGCCGTCACGCCACTCGATGTGCCAGCTGTGGTCGGCGCCCCGCCACCAGGTCAGATCCCGGCAGGACTCGATGAACTCGGCCTCGGTCGCGAGCGCGGCCATCACCCGGCCGAACGCCTCGTAGGTGCGCCCGCTCGTGAGCGAGAAGTCATCGGCCCGCATATCGGGGAGCGTGCCATCTTTCGGCCGCCTTAGCGCGTGCTTTCGCCTCACGTGCATCACTCTGATCGCGAACGCGCCCTTCCCGCAAGTCTTTGGTGCTGGTAGTCTCTACCAAGCGAGCGCTTGTTTCACTACTTTCGCCGGAGGCGCGATGACGTCCCTACGGATCAGCCTGGGCTACGAGCTGGAGGTGCGCGGCCGCTCCCGCGAGGTCGAGCAACAGGCGTTCCAGAACGTGATCGACCAGGTCGTGCTCGGTGACCGGCTCGGCTTCGACACCGCCTGGTTCGTCGAGCACCACTTCACGCGGGGGTTCTCCCACTCCTCCGCGCCCGATCTCGTGCTGGCCGCGATCTCCCAGCGGACCGAACGCATCCATCTCGGGCTGGGCGTGGTGCTGCTGCCGTTCCAGTCGCCGATCCGCACGGCGGAGCGCGTCGCCACCCTCGACGTGCTGAGCGGCGGCCGGGTGGAGTTCGGCACCGGGCGGGGGGCCTCCCCTCTGGAGTACCAGGCCTTCCAGCGGCCTTTCGAGAAGTCCCGGCAGATCTGGGAGGACTCGCTGGACACGACGCTGGCCATCTGGCGGGCCGACGGGGAGCCGGTCAGCCGCTCGAACGAGTTCTTCGAGATCCCGGACGTGGCGGTCTACCCGCGCCCCGTGCAACAGCCGCATCCGCCGGTCTGGGTGGCCTCGACATCGCTGGAGGGCTATCTGGCGGCGGCCGACCACGGCTACAACCTGCTCGGCATGACCATGGTCAAGGGCATCGACGACGTGGCCGCCGACATCGCCCAATACCGCGAGCGCCTGGCCGCCGCCGGGTTCGACCCCGCCTCCCGCCGGGTCGCGCTGATGATCCCCTGGTTCGTCGCGCCCACCCGCGACCAGGCCAACGAGACGGCCGCCGACGCCGTCCTCTGGTACATCCGCCGGCAGGTCAACCTCGTCACCCCGCCGGACTACTACGACGCCCGGCACGCCACCCATCGCGTCCTCGGCCAGCTCGCGGCCGGGATGCCGCCCGAGGAGGCGATGGCGACGCTGCGGGAGCACCTGATGGTCGTGGTGGACGACGTGGCGGGTTCGCGCAAGGCCCTGGCCAGGATCGCCGAGGCCGGGGCGACGGATCTGATCATCCAGGCGCAGGTGGGCGGGCTGGCGCACGAACGGGTCTGCGAGGCGATGAAGCTGTTCATGACCGAGGTGACCAAGTGACCAGCCCGGACACCGGCTCCGTGACCGGCCCCGGCCCCGTGACCGGTTCCGGCTCCGACCCCGTGACCGACCCCGTGACCGGCGCCGTGAGCGGCCGGGACGCGTCGGCGGAGGCCGCCGCCGCGCGGTGGCTGACGCGGGACGACCTCCGCGCGGGCGCGCGGTCCGCGACGGGGCTGCTGCAGGTCGCGCCCGACGCCTCCAGCGCCTTCCCGCTGGGGCCCGGCGACCGCGCGGCGGCGGAGGAGCTGACCGGGGCGGCGCTGCGGGCGGCGGGCGTGGGCGACCGCGACCGGGTGGTGGTGGCGCTGGCCGAACCGGCGGGCGCGCTCTGGGCCACCGCCGCGGCGGATGTGGCGTCGGCGGCCGCCTCGGTGGGCCCGCGAGGCCGCATGCGGTTGATCCACACGCTGTCCGCCCTGGGAGCCACCACGCTGGTCGCCACCCCTACGGGCGCGATGGACCTGCTGGCCAGGCTGCACCTGGAGTTCCTGCTGGACCCCCTTGACCTGGGGCTGCGGCACATCGTCCTGACCGGGGAGATCGCCTCGAAGCGGACGCTCAGCCATCTGGCGGGCGAGTTCGACGCCCACGTGACCGAGGTGTACGCCGACCCGTTCGGCGGCGGCGCCCTGGCCTGGCGGTCGGCGGAGAACGACCCGCTCACCCCGCTGGCGGACGGCCTGCTGCACCTGGCCTCGCTGACCAAGGACGTGCTGCGGCCGTCGGAGCCGTCAGGCGTGGCCGAGCTGGTGATCACGCCCCACGGCCACTCGGCGCTCGGCGACGCCGTCCTGCGTACGGGCCAGGTGGTGCGCACCGACTCGCCCGCGGCCGACCCCGAACTGCCCGCTCCCGTCCACACGGTCGGCGAGTACGTGCTGGTACGGGGCGTGTGGCTGTCACTGCCGCGTGTCGACAAGGCCCTGGCCAAGATCGACGGCGTGTCCAGGTGGGAGCTGGCGATCAGCAGGCAGGGCACGCTCGACGCGGCGGTGCTCACCGTCACGTTCGGGCGGGAGAGTCTCGTGCGCAACCCGATGTGGCGCAACCGGATCCAGCAGGCGATCCAGGGGCTCACCCCGATCTCGCTCGGCGTGGAGATCGCGCCGGAGGTCGCCGAGGCGCCGAGCCCCGGCGTGCTGATCGACCTGCGCGGCCACCACCTGGGCCGCGACCGGGCGCTCATCGTGTAGCCGCCCGCCCGCCCGTCCAGGGTCCGTACGAGAGCCGAGGTCTGTACGACAGCCGGGCGCTCGGCCTGTGGAGCAGGAGGCGCGAACCGATGGGACCGATGCCGGACTGGGGAACGCTCCCCCGCATGCTCCGTGACCAGGCGGACCGCCACCCGGGCACGGTGGTGATCGTCGACGGCGACACGCGCGTCACCATGGCGGAGCTCCGCGCCGGAGCCGCCCGGGTGGCGCACGAGCTGATCGAGCTCGGCGTCCGGCCGGGCGACCGGGTGGCCCTGTGGGGCGTGAACGACCCGTACTGGGTGAGGCACGCCTTCGGCATCTGGGACGCCGGTGCGGTGATCGTGCCGCTCTCCTCGCGCGCCAAGGGCCTGGAGGCGGCGGCGATGATCGAGAAGACCGGCGCCGAGGTGCTCATCACGGGCGAGGGCCCGCCCGGAGTGGTACTCGCCGATCTCCTGCCGCCGGGCGCCACCCCGCGCCACGTCCTGGGCCCCGGCCCACGTCTCATGGAGCCGCCGGGCGTCGAGGCGGAGCCGCCGGGCGTCGAGGAGCGGGCGCTGGCCGTACGGCCCGGCGATCTGTGCGAGATCATGTCCACCTCGGGCACCACCGGCACCCCCAAGGGCGTGATGCTGGACCATGCCCAGGTCCTGCGCGGCTACTGGGACTGGTCCGAGATCGTCACCCTGGACGAGCACGACCGCTATCCGGTGATCGCCCCGTTCAGCCACGGCTTCGGCCTCAACGCCGGGCTGATCGCCTGTGTGCTCCGCCGGGCGACCATGATGCCGATCAGGATCTTCACTCCCGACGCCCTGATGTCCCTGATCTCGGCCGGCCGGGTGAGCATCCTGGCGGGCCCGCCCACGCTGTTCCACCGGCTGCTCGACGAGCTGGACCGCGCCGACTGGGACGTCTCGTCGCTGCGCGTGGCCATCTGCGGCGCCGCCGCCGTGCCCGCCGCGCTGATCACCCGCCTGGTCGAACGGGTGGGGCTGGAGCGGATGATCAACGCCTACGGCCTGATGGAGGGCACGGTCGTCTCCATGACCAGGGCCGGTGACCCGATCGAGGTCATCGCCGCGACGACCGGCCGGGCGGTGCCGGGCATCGAGGTGCGGATCGTCGACGACGACGGCAAGGAGGTGGCCGCCGGGGAGCGCGGGGAGATCCTGCAGCGCGGGTACGGGGTCATGCGCGGCTACTGGGGCGAACCCGGCAAGACCGCCGAGGTGGTCGATCGGGACGGCTGGCTGCACACGGGCGACATCGGCGTGCTCGACCCGGCGGGCAATCTGGCCATCGTGGACCGCAAGAAGGAGCTCTACATCGTCAACGGCTTCAACGTCTCGCCCGCCGAGGTGGAGTCGCTGCTGTTACGCGCGGGCTCGCTGGCGCAGGCGGCCGTGATCGGCGTGCCCGATCCGGTCTCCGGCGAGGCCGGTTGGGCGTACGTGGTGCCCAGACCGGGGATGACGGTCGATCCGGGCACGCTGCTCGCCTGGGCGAAGGACAACATGTCCAACTACAAGGTGCCGAAGCGGGTCATCGTGGTCGAAGCTCTGCCGGCCAACGCCAACGGCAAGATCGACAAGATGGCCCTCCGCGCCCGCGCGTCCGCCTCCTGAAGGCGCTGCCGCCCCATTCGCGAAAGATGGGTTCATTCGTACCGGCGATCGGGGATACATCGATCACAGTGCCGAGTTGTACTGGTGGGACGCATGCCCCGTGTAACAGAATCGCCCACATAGAGGAGGCAGCGTGACGTTGCGCGTGGCGGTCATCGGGTCGGGCCCTGCCGGTATCTACACGGCCGAGGCCCTGGTCAAACAGGCGCAGGAGGACGTCCAGGTGGACGTCGTCGAGCGGCTGCCCACGCCCTACGGGCTCGTCCGCTACGGCGTCGCGCCCGACCACACGTCGATCAAGTCGATCGCCAACTACCTGCGCCGGGTGCTCGAACTACCCGAGGTCCGCTTCCTCGGCGGCGTCACACTCGGCGAACACCTGTCCGTCGAGGACCTGCTGGGCAGCTACGACGCGGTCGTCTACGCCACGGGCGCGATGGTCGACAGGAAGCTCGGCATCCCGGGCGAGGACCTGCCGGGCAGCGTGGCCGCCACCGACTTCGTCAACTGGTACTGCGGCCACCCCGACGTCTCCGCCTCCATGTTCACCCTCGACAGCCCCGAGATCGCGGTCATCGGCGTCGGGAACGTGGCCGTCGACGTGGTCCGCGTCCTGGCCAAGACCGCCGAGGAGCTCAGCTCCACGGACGTACCGCACGACGTGCTCGAACGTCTCGGGGAGAGCCAGGTCAAGGCGATCCACATGATCGGCCGCCGGGGTCCTGAGCACGCCAAGTTCACGCTGAAGGAGCTGCGCGAGCTCGGCGAGCTGGCGAACGCCGACGTCTGCGTGCGCGAGGACGAGGCCGTGGTGCTGGGCGGCGACTTCCCCCGGCAGATCCGCGGCAACATCGACGTCCTGCGGTCCTGGGCGGCCCGCGCCCCCGTCGGCCGCCCGCGCCGCCTCGATGTGCGCTTCTGGCTGCGCCCGGTGGAGATCCTCGGCACCGACCGGGTGGAGGGGCTCAGGCTCGAACGCACCCGGCTGTCGGAGGAGGGCCGGGTGGTGGGCACGGGCGAGTTCGAGACGATCCCGGTCGGCATGGTGCTGCGCTCGGTCGGATACCAGAGCGTCCCGCTGCCGGGGGTGCCGTTCGACGAGCGGTCGATGACCGTGCCCAACGAGGCCGGCCGGATCCGTGAGCGCGAGTACGTGGCGGGCTGGCTCAAGCGCGGCCCCACCGGCGTGATCGGCACCAACAAGTCGGACGCGGCGGAGACGGTCCGTACGCTCCTGTCCGACCTGGCCGGCCACGATCGGCCGCGGTCGGCGCCCATCGACGCGCTGCTGGACGAAAGAGGCGTACGGCCGGTGACCTACGACGAGTGGCTGGCCATCGAGGCGGCGGAAGGCGCCCTGGCCAAGTCGCTGGGCCGCGGCGAGCGGGTCAAGCTCGCCGGCCTGGAGGCCATGCTGCGGGCCTGCCGGCCCTGACGGCATGCGTGTCACCGTGACAGATCAATCCCTGCCCGGGTTCGCCGAGGCCCACCGGGTCCAGCGGGCCCGCTATCCGGCCGCCGAGCCGGGTTGGCAGCCGGACTGGCAGCCCGTGCACACCGTCTACGTCCCGGCCGACCGGGTGTCGCCGAGCACGGTCGCGGGGTGGGGCGCGCAGGCGCTCGGCCTGGTCAAGGAGCATCTGAGCGGCCCGGACGAGCTGGCCGGCCTGTTCGGGCTGCCTGCGGCGCCGGCGCGGGACGTACACGAGAGGGTGCTGCGCAAGCTCGCCCGCGAGCCGATCGAGGACCTGCGGATCGACTTCGAGGACGGGTACGGCGTACGACCCGGCGACGAGGACGGCCACGTCGAGCAGGCCGTCGTGGCCGTGGCCGCGATGCGGGCGGCCGGAGCGCTGCCGCGCCGGTGGGGGCTGCGGGTCAAGTCGTTCGCCGACGGGGATCCCGGACGGTCGGTGCGGACGCTCGACGGGTTCGTCACCGGCATCGTCGAACGGGTGGGCGAGTTGCCCCCGGGGTTCGTGGTCACTTTTCCGAAGGTGCTGATGGAGTCGTATCTGGGACAGTTCTGCGGCTTCCTGGAGCGGCTCGAACGGGAGCTGGACGTCCGGCTGCGGTTCGAGATCCAGGTCGAGGCGCCGCAGACCGTGCTGTTCCTGCGCGGTGAGCTGGCCGAGTCGTTCGGGGGGCGGCTGGCGGCCGCGCACTTCGGGGTGTTCGACTACACGGCCGCGCTCGGGCTGCCGCCGCACGAGCAGCGGCTCGACCATCCGGCCTGCGACCACGCCCGGCACGTGATGCGGACGGCGTTCGCGGGCACGGGGGTCGAGCTCTCCGACGGCTCGCTGGCCGCCGCTCCCGCCTCCGGGTCGGCCGAGGACGTGTACGCGCTGTGGCGGCGGCACGCCGAGCTCGTCAGGCACTCGCTGGGACACGGCTTCTACCAGGGCTGGGACATGCACCCCGCACACCTGGTAAGCCGGTTCGCCACGGTCTATGCCTTCCACCTGGCGCGCTACGACTCCTACCGCGACCGGGTGCGGGCCTGGGAGGAACGGCGCGCGGCCGGGGGCGGCGTCATGGACGAGCCCGCCACGATCAAGACCCTGGTCGCCGCGCTCCACCGCGCCGACGCGGCACTCGCGCTCCCAGGCCACTCGGGCTGAGGCCGCTCGGGCTGAGGCCGCTCGGGCTGAGGCCGCTCGGGCTGAGGCCGCTCGGGCTGAGGCCGCTCGGGCTGAGGCCGCTCGGCGGCCCTAGGGATCAGTCGCGGTCGACCAGGCTGCGCCACTGACGGACGCGGCGCTGGTCGACCGGCAGCGACCAGCTCTCCCGTACGGCCGAGCCCACGTGGAACGCGCGGATGCCGTAGTCCAGCAACGACGGCACGTAGGCCGGTTTGAGCCCGCCGCCCGCCAGGATGATCGAGCCGTCACCCGCGTCCGCCCGGCTCTTGAGCAGCGGCAGCCCGAACCGCACACCGGCGGGTGAGCCCGCCGTGAGCACCGTGGCCAGGTTGGGCAGCAACCGCACCGCCCGCCACGAGGCCTGTACGTCCGCCGCGTGGTCGACGGCCCGGTGGAAGGTCCACGGCAGCGGCGACACCGCGTGGATCAGCGCCTCGGTGGCCGCCAGGTCCACGACGCCCGCCTCATCGAGGAAACCGAACACGAACCCCGCGGCGCCCGCCTGAGCCAGCGCCTTGACGTCGAGACGGAGCCGCTCGAGCACCTCGGCGTCGGCGGTGAAGTTCGCCGCGCGACGCAGCATCACCATCTGGGGCAGCGGGCACTCCGCGGCGATCGCGGCGACCGTCTCCGGAGCGGGAGTGAGCCCGTCGGCACCCATGTCGGCGACGACCTCCAGACGGTCGGCTCCACCCTGCTCAGCGGCCACGGCGTCGCGCACGTTCAGCGCGATCACCTCTAGGAGGGATCCGGTCATGCTGGAGAGGTTATATGGTGCTGTGTCCATTTGTGCCGGAAAGCACCAGGTGACCTGGGCGGGAACGCGGCTTCGGGCCGTGCCCTACCGGGGAGCAGGGCACGGCCGTACCGGCCACGGCCGATCAGGGCGTCAGACGCCGATCAGCTCGGCGACGGTGAGGTCGCGGAAGGCCGTCGTGACGGCCTCCTCAGCGGGCCGCTCGAAGAGGGCGCCCGAGGAGCGGTGCGGCAGATCGACCGTCCGCACGTGCCGGAAGCCGCGGCGCCGGTAGTACTCCTGCAGCCGCGGGTTGTTCTTGGCGCAGTCGAGCCGGAGCCTGCGCAGCCCGGAGGCGTACGCCGCGGAGCCCGCCCAGTCCAGCAGGGCGTCTCCGAGGCCGAAGCCCGCCCAGGGCCGGGCGACGGCGAGCTTGTGCACGTACATGGCGGAGCCCGGGTCGTCGGAGCGGCGCCAGAACTCCGGGTCGGCGTGGTCGTCGAGGGCGATCGTGGCGACAGGCGGGGCCTCGTCGTCCAGTTCGAGGTATCGGAGCTCGTCGTCCACGAGGTAGAGCACCCGCTCGGCGATGAGGGGCTCGATCCGCTCGGGCCCGAAGCCGCCGCGCGGCCACTGCCGCACGCCCTGGGAGTACAGCCATTCGGCCGTGTCGGCGAGCAGGGTCAGGACGCCCGGGAGATCGGAGGCGTCGGCCCGGCGGAGAGCGAGCGGGTGGAGCAGTGTGTTGGAAAGCACGGTTCAGCCCTTCATTACATCGGGTGTCCATGCAGCCACAGAACGTAATGGTTGGAGCGCGCGCTGGGTCGCATGGGGGGTTTGAGGCGATATCTATCGAGAAATCGCGCATGAAGGGAGTGCGCAGGACTCCCTCTGCCCAGCGAGGCGGGAGGCTCGTCTTAGGCGGCCGGTGGGATCACCCCCAACCGAGCTCGCTCAGCGGCGATCGAGCTCGTATCTGATCAAGTGCTTGTCGGCGGGGAGCACCGACACCGCGACACGCACTGGCATGTCGCCGTTGTCATAACCAACGCGGACGTAGACCACGACCGGTGTGCCGAGCTCCAACTGGAGACGCTCGACTTCTTCCTGGTTGGGCATCCGCGCCCAGATGTCATCCACCACCCGCACCTGCTCGTGACCGAGCTCTTCCAGGACCCGGTTCGCCCCCCGCGGAATGTCGCCCGGCCGGGCGATCTCCGTGCTGGCCACCAGGTCACGTGGATAATAGGAATCGTTGGTGTTGTACGGCTGCCCGTCGACGAACCGCAGACGCCGTCGGACGACGGCCAGTTCGCCTTCGGCCAGCTCGAGTCGGCTGGCGATCTCCTCGACCGGGGAGACGGTCAAGACCTCTATGTACTGGCTGGGGGCACGACCTTCCTGCGTCACGGCGAAGGCGAACGCCTCTCGCAGCTCGCCGGACGGTTGCGGCTCCAGCTCTCGCTGCGGGTAGATCAGCAGCGGCCGGCGGTCCCGGACGACCGTGCCACGTCGCGGGGTTCGCGTGACCAACCCTTCGTTGACCAGCTCCCCTAGGGCGAGTCGGACGGTGTTGCGGCTCACCCCATGGTCTTCCATGAGCTGCGCCTCGGTCGGCAGCTGCGCCCCGGGGCCGAGTACACCGGAGTAGATGGCTCTCCTCAGCTCTGAGGCCACCAGCTGGTACAGGACCGACCTTGCCACTTTCACCCCTTTTGTTCCAACAATTTAGACGATCTGGTTCTAACAGGCCACAACCCCTTGACCGATGGCCATTGACAGCCGCATCATCCAATCGTTGGTACAAATCCATCGAAAGGCCGGTGAGGGGGTGAGGGCCGGTGTTACCGGTCCACGCGGGTACGCCATACCTGCCCTGGCATGACCCTTGTGAAGCAACACGTTTACTGCGTTACGCGTTGCCTCGCGAGAGACTCAGCCACACCTATCAGAGCAACGGCAGTGGCATGTCCGTTTTATCCGTGTTGACCGAGGTAACTGTGTGGAGCAAAGACGGTTCCTTCATCTGGAATGAGGAGGGCGCCACCGTCTCACATCCCATCGATGACCCCCTCGGTGCGGCCCAACGCATCGCAGACCACTACCGACATCCGGAGTCCTCGCAAGAGGGTCGCTCCCCCACGAACTCCGTGTGCGAACACTCGACCTAGGACTCCATCCCTCGCCGGAGTCCTGGCGTCGCCGCACACGGGGCAGGAAGCGCGTCCTGGCGGGTCCCCCACGCCCGCCAGGGCGCGCGTTCCTCCTTTTTCTCATGATTTACGGCACTTCGCGCCTTTTACCACCATTTTTCTTGCCAAGTCGTACCCGCGCCATAGACCGCCCCGGTAGCGCCCCGCCCAAGAGTCAGGTAGGCGTGGCCGGCCGCAGGGATCAGGCGGCCGGACCGGGATTGGCCTTTCAGGTCCATTAGTACCTATCGTTCCCGACTTGGTGGCGCCGCGAAGGATTTCACGGGGATGCGTGCCACGCAGTCGGCCGCCAATTGAGCAGTGCCAGGTCATCGCCCATGTCCGCATACACCCCTTCGACCGCCTGACCGTACTCGGGCTCGCGATAGCCGTCCCACCCGCCGTGGATCAGGCAGCCGGGCACGGCGGCGAGCCGGACCAGGACCACGACGTACGGCTCGCTCGCTCCGGGCATGAACGGCCGGCGGTTGACGATCCAGCTCTCCACCGTGCCCGCCGGCTCGACGGCCTCCCAGCGCCAGTCCTCGGTACGGCAGGCCGGGCAGAAGGCCCTGGGCGGGAAGCGGGCCGTGTGGCAGGTGTCGCAGCGCTGGACCGCGAACTCATGACCGGCCAGCCGGGCCCACCAGTCCTTGGAGTCGCGATCAGGCGTCGGCCGTACCCCTTGGGGCGGCCTGCCGTACCGGTCGGACATGGATCGCCCTTTCTGAGGTCGGACATGGATCAACCTCCGCTGAGGTCGGGCATGGGGTCAGCCCCTTCTGAGCAGGAGGGCCGAGGTGGCGGGCAGGATGTAGCCGGGCTGGGCGGTGGACAGGGCCACCTCGGCGCCCGCGACCTGCCGGTCGCCCGCGTCCCCACGCAACTGGGAGACGGCCTCCGCTATGTGGTTGACGCCGTGGACGTAGCCCTCCGACAGGAAGCCGCCGTGCGTGTTGACCGGGAGCGCGCCGTCGAGGGCCGTGGCGCCCGAGGCGACGTACGGGCCGCCCTCACCCTTGGCGCAGAAGCCGTAGTCCTCCAACTGGACGATCACCGAGTAGGTGAAGCAGTCGTACAGCTGCGCCACGTCGATGTCGGCCGGGCCGAGTCCGGCCTGGGCGTACAGGCGCGGGGCCAGCGCGGCGGCGGCCGTGGTGGTGGGGTCGGCCCGGCCGCCGGACAGGTGCGAGTCGCCACCGCCCCAGGCCGCGCCGGAGATCAGCACCGGCGGGCGGCGCAGGGAGCGGGCGCGGTCGGCGGTCGTGATGACCAGGGCGCACGCGCCGTCGGTCTCCAGGCAGCAGTCGAGCAGGCGGAACGGCTCGGCGATCCATCTGCTGTCCAGGTAGTCGTCCAGAGTGATGGGCGTGCGCATGAGAGCGCGGGGATTCTTGACGGCGTTCGCCCGCTGAGTGACGGCCAGCTGCCCGAAATGCTCCGCCTTGGTGCCATATTTCTGCATGTGAGCGCGGGCGTACATCGCGTATTGCTGGGGCGGCGCGAAATAGCCGTAAGGCGCTTGATATTGCACCTCGGGGCTCACCGGAAGGCCCCGGCCGGTGCCGCCCATGCGGAACTCCGACCGGGCGTTGATCGCGCGGTAGCAGACGACGGTCTCCGCCACGCCGGCCGCCACGGCCAGCGCCGCCTGCGCCACGACCGCGTGCGAGACGCTGCCGCCGCCGAACTGGTCGAGGTACCAGGCTGGATCGGCCAGACCGAGCGCGGGTCCCACCAGGGACGGGGCCGCCGAGTCGCCCACGCGATGGGTCGCGAGGCCCTCGACGTCGCCGGGGCCGAGGCCGGCGTCGTCGAGGGCGGCCAGGATGGCGCGGCAGGCCAGGGTGAGCGTGCTGACCCCCGAGTCCTTGGTGAAGGGCGTGTATCCGACGCCCACCACAGCCGTACGATCCCGGAACTCAAGCAAGCGCTTGGCCATCCTGAAACGCTAGATCGGACCGTCCACATATGTCAACGGGGGGTATGCCCCGGCATTTCGCTTGACACCTTTTCCGTCGCACGCCTACCGTCCAAGCAAGCGCTTGGTAAGATACGATGCAGACGGCGATGAGGAGGAGACCATGAGCACACACGCTGCCCGGCTGATCACGCCGGACGGCTGTGGCGGCCCCCCGGTGCCGTACCAGCGCAGGACTCTCAACGGAGCCTCGATGCCGAACGGCCAGTCCCACGAGAGCGGCAACGGCCAGCTCGACAGCCGGAGGTTCAGGTCGGTGCTGGGCAGGTTCGCCACCGGCGTGGTGGCGATCACCGCCCTCGACCCGGCCAGCCGCGAGCCGTGCGGCCTGGCGGCCAACTCCTTCACCTCGGTGTCGCTGGACCCGCCGCTGGTGGCGTTCTGCGTGGCGCACACGAGCACGAGCTGGCCCAAGGTGCGCGGCGCCAAGGTCATCACCGTGAACGTGCTCGCCGAGCACCAGCAGCACGTCTGCGCCCAGCTCGCGAGCCGGGGCGGCGACAAGTTCGCCGGGCTGCGGTGGACCGGCTCGCCCGGCGGCAACCCGGTGCTCGAAGGGACCCTGGCCTGGCTCGACTGCGCGGTCGAGGCCGAGCACATGGCGGGCGACCACGTGATCGTGGTGGCCCGGGTGCTCCAGCTCGACACGCACGCGGACGGCGGCCCGCTGCTGTTCTTCCGCGGCGGCTACGGCGGCTTCGTTGAGCCCCAGTGACGGTGTTCGCGTTGAGCCTGCGGTGAGGAGGCGCACGTGAGCCTGCGCGAGGAGGCCCGCGCCTGGCTGGCCGAGAACCTCACCGGAGACTTCGCGCACGCCCGCGGCCTGGGCGGCCCAGGGCGCGAGCACGAAGGCCACGAGGTACGGCTGGCCTGGGAGCGCCATCTCGGCAAGGCGGGCTGGACCTGCCTGGGCTGGCCCGTCGAGTACGGCGGACGCGGCGCCTCGCTCGCCGACCAGGTCGCCTTCCACGAGGAGTACGCCCTGGCGGACGCCCCCGCCCGCGTGGGCCACATCGGCGAAGGACTCATCGGGCCGACGATCCTGGAGTTCGGCACCGAGGCACAGAAGGCCCGTTTCCTGCCACCGATTCAGCGGGGCGACGAGCTGTGGTGCCAGGGCTACTCCGAGCCGGAGGCGGGCTCCGATCTGGCCAACGTCCAGACGAAGGCGCACCTGGTGGGCGACGAATGGGTCATCACCGGGCAGAAGGTGTGGACGTCACTGGCCCACGTGTCCGACTGGTGCTTCGTGCTCTGCCGTACGGAAGCGGGCTCCCAGCGCCACCGTGGGCTGTCGTACCTGCTCGTGCCCATGGACCAGCCCGGCGTCGAGGTACGGCCGATCGTGCAGATGACCGGGACGTCCGAGTTCAACGAGGTGTTCTTCGACGGGGCCAGGACCGCGGCCGGGAACGTGCTCGGCGCGCCCGGCGACGGGTGGCGCGTCGCGATGGCCACGCTCGGCTACGAGCGCGGCGTCTCCACGCTGGGGCAGCAGATCGGGTTCCGGCGGGAACTGGCCCGGGTGATCGAGGTCGCCGAGCGAACGGGCGCGGCCGACGACCCGGTGCTGCGTGACCGGCTGGTGCGGTCGTGGCTGGAGCTGGAGATCATGCGGCTCAACGCGCTGCGGGCCGATCCGGGGCCGGTGACGTCGATCGCCAAACTGTACTGGTCGGAGTGGCATCGCCGGCTGGGCGAGCTGGCCCAGGCCGTACAGCACAAGTCCGGACTTGTCGCCCGCGACGGCGAGCTCAACGACCTCCAGCGGCTGTATCTCTTCAGCCGGGCGGACACGATCTATGCCGGTTCCAGCGAAATCCAGCGGAACATCATCGCCGAGCGCACCCTGGGACTCCCCCGCTGACGGATCTCTCTGATCGGAGCACTATGGCACCGCCCTATCCGAGAGCGCACGGGCTGCTCGACGGCAAGGTCACGCTGGTCACGGCCGCGGCGGGGGCCGGAATCGGCTACGCGACGGCCAAGCGCTGCGCCGAGGAGGGGGCCACGATCGTCGTCTCCGACCGGCACGAACGCCGCCTGTCCGCCGCGGCCGACTCGCTGACCGAGCTCACCGGCGTCAAACCGCTGGCGGTGCCGTGCGACGTGACGTCGGAGGCCCAGGTGCTGGCGCTGTTCGACGCGGTGGTGGAGGCGCACGGGCGGCTGGACGTGGTGGTCAACAACGCCGGCCTCGGTGGTACGGCCTCACTGGCCGAGATGACCGACGAGCAGTGGCACACCGTCATCGACGTCACCCTGAACGGCACCATGCGCTGCACCAGAGCCGCGCTCAAGCAGATGATCGCCCAGGGCTCCGGGGTGATCGTGAACAACGCCTCCGTGATCGGCTGGCGGGCGCAGCGGGGGCAGTCGCACTACGCGGCGGCCAAGGCCGGGGTGATGGCGCTGACCAGGTGCGTCGCGCTGGAGGCCGCCGAGCACGGCGTCCGGGTCAACGCGGTGGCGCCTTCGCTGGCCGTCCACCCGTTCCTGGCGAAGGTGACCAGCCAGGAGCTGCTGGCGGAGCTGGCGGCCGCCGAGGCCTTCGGGCGTTCGGCGGAGCCGTGGGAGGTGGCGAACGTGATCGTCTTCCTGGCCAGCGACTACTCCTCGTACATGACGGGCGAGGTCGTCTCCGTCTCCTCCCAGCACCCGTGACTATATCCTGAGTGACAGGATATAGTGGGACGGTGAACATAACAGAACCCATGTTCCTGGCGCTCACCGCGCTAGTGGACGAGCCGCGGCACGGCTACGGCATCGTCCAGGAGGTCGATCGGCTGTCCGAGGGGCGGGTGCAGCTCAAGATCGGCTCCCTCTACGGCGTGCTGGACCGGCTGACCGGGGAGGGCCTGGTGGCGCTCGACCGGGAGGAAGTGACACAGGGGCGGCTACGCCGCTACTACCGGCTGACGGACTCGGGAGCGGGGGCCCTGGAGGAGGAGGCGGCCCGCCTGGCGGCCAACGCCCGCGCGGCGGCCACCCGCCTCCGGGACCGAACCACCCGCCTGCACCCCGGAACGGCCACCGCTTTCGCCGGAGGTGCCGCGTGAACGAGTTGCTCGAACAGCGCTACCGCACCGTCCTGTGGCTGCTCCCCCGCTCTTACCGGGCCGAGCGGGAGGAAGAGATGGTGGCCGCGTTCATGGAGTTCTCCGGCGATGTGCCGGATGAGGAGAACCCTCGGCCGCGCTGGGGCGAGATCGCCAGCGTGCTCGCCCTCTCGATGCGCGTACGGCTCGGCGGAGCGGGCGCGACGCCCCGGTTCGTCGCCTGGGGAGCGGCCGTCAGGCTGGTGGCGACGCTGGGGCTCGCCTTCCACGCGGCGGCCGGCACCTTGACCCTCGTCTCCCTCGCCTTCATAACGCCCGACTCGATGATGCGGCCACTCGGTGAAGTCGCGGCGGCTCTCTGGGTGACGGCATTCGTCCTGCTGATGCGCGGTCATGTCCGGATAGCCAAGCCGGTGGCGCTGGCGGCCGGCGCGGCGGCCCTGGTCGAGCTCGTCGACTGGCAGAACTGGGCCAGCCAGTTCGTTCCTCTGGACGCGGTGCCACCGGCACTGAATGTCGTGGTACCGCTGGCGGCCCTGCTCGCCGGCTTCCACCACGACGTCCCGCCGGTGCGGCGAGCCTGGGGACTGACCGTCCTGCCGCTGGCCGCCGGGCTGCTGTTGAGAGCCGTCATCCTTGCCCTTTTGGGGTCCGCGTTGGGGGAGGTGCCGGTGTTGTGGCCGTGGGTGGACCTCATGGGTCTGGCCACGGTGGTGCTCGTGGTGGCCGGGATCGTCTGCCTCGCGCGCGACCTGCCCGCGCACGTGCCGCTCGCGCTGGCCATCCTCGGGACGTTGATGCTGCCGTCGCGACTGTCGTTGGTGGACAACAGCTACCTGAGCTCGGGACCGGCAGTGCTGTGGGCGTCCAGCGTGGGCCAGTGCGTGGCGCTGATCGTCATGGTGACAGTCCTCGCGGTCGCGGGCTTCCGCGGCTTGCCGGCCGTACGAGAGGAACGCGCCACAGTCTAGTCACGAGGGCGGCCGCGTCAGGTCTCCTGCCGACGGGGGGCTGGGACGGGCGGTCCACCCTGACAGGGAAAGACCAGGGTAGGCGGGCGAGCTGGGAAGACTTAAGGTCCGAGACATGGGCACACGCGCTTCCCACCTGCTAGATGTCCTCATGACAGAGTTCGGCGAGTCGATCAAGCGAGACCCCGCGGCATTCAGGCGGAAATTTCGGAAAATGGCGGCCTCCCCTTTTGCCTTCTACCGGGGCAGCGCCTGCCTGTTCTACGCGGACCTCACCGAAGGGTTCGCGGACGCCTCCTACCTTGACGAACCGACCAGCCGCGTATGGATCCACGGCGACCTGCACGCCGAGAACTTCGGCACCTACATGAACGCCTCAGGCGTGCTGGTCTTCAACGTCAACGACTTCGACGAGGCGTACGTGGGCCCGTACATCTGGGACCTCAAGCGGTTCGCCGCCAGCGTGGCGCTGATCGGGTACGCCAAGGCCCTGTCGGACGAGGCGATCAGCGGGCTCGTGAGCGACTTCGCCGGCGCGTACCTGGCCGAGCTGGGCGGCATCGCGCGCGGCGGGGACGACGCGATCGGGTCGCTCACGCTCGACACCACCACCGGCGTGCTGCACCGGGTGCTCCAGACGGCCCGGCTGAGCACGCGCGTGGCGATGCTGGACGTCGAGACCCTGATCGACGACTACGACCGGCGGTTCGCGATCATGGACGGGCGCGAGCCCGTCGACGCGGCGACCCGCGACTGCGTGACGGCGGCGTTCGAGGACTACCTGACGACGCTGCCCACGCAGTCGAACCCGGTCGAGCACGTGATCAAAGACGTGGCGTTGCGCAAGGGCGTGGGGATCGGGTCGGCGGGGCTGCCGTCGTACAACCTGCTGCTGGAGGGGCGGTCGCAGGCGCTGGAGAACGACGTCATCCTCTACATGAAGCAGGCGCAGGTGCCGGCGGTGGCCCGGCACGTCCCCGATGAGAAGGTCGCCCGCTACTTCCACCACCAAGGGCATCGCACCGCGGAGTCGCAGCGGGCGTTGCAGGCGTACGCCGATCCGTGGCTGGGCTACACGACGCTGAACGGCGTGGGGCAGTTGGTCGCGGAGGTCTCGCCCTACTCCGCCGACCTGAATTGGGACGACGTCAACGAGCCGGCGGAGCTGCGGTCGATCATGCGGGATCTGGGCCGGGCGGTGGCGCGCATGCACTCGGTGGCGGACGACGAGTCGAGCCACGACCTGGTGAACTTCTCGACGGAGGAATCCATCATGGCCGTGGTCAACGGCGACAGGCCCGGATTTATCGGGATGTTGGTGGATTTTGCGCACCGTTATGGGGCACAGGCCCGGGAAGACCACCAACGGTTCGTCGACCTCTTCCGCAACGGCCGCCTTCCGGGGGTGTGAGCGCCCCCGTTCCGCGCGAGTGTGGCCGCCCCGCCCCGCGGGTGCGGCCGCCGGCTCTCCCGGCACGGTCCCGAGCGCGTGGCCCGGTTGTTCGGACGTGGTTCGAGCAGAGACGTGGGCTTAGACGTGGGCGGAGACCTGGAAGGAGCATCGTGAGGCGTCTGGTGGGGTTGCTGCTGGGGACGGAAGAGGACTGGCCGTCGGCGTTCGAGACGGTGCTGAGGCGGTTGGGGCCGGTCAAGGGGGTCGGCGAGTTCGACGTGGAGCGCATCACGATCGAGCCGTTCGACCTGCGCGACCAGCCCCGCCACGATCTGGTGATCGACCGGCTGGCGTACTGGTACTACCACCCGCGCGAGTGGCTCAAGAAGATCGCCATGATGGACGACGTCTATCTGCTGAACAGCCCCTTCACCTTCCAGTCGATGGAGAAGCACGCCGCCTACTGCGCCATGATGCGCCTCGGGCTGAAGGTCCCGAAGACGGTGCTCGTGCCGTACAAGAACCCGCCCGACAACACCAAGTACGCCTACACGGCGGCCCGCTACAACCAGCCGTTCGATCTTGACGCGGTCGCGGAGGGGATCGGGTACCCGCTGTTCATGAAGCCGTACGACGGCGGCGCGTGGCGCGGGGTGTCGCTGGTACGGGACCCAGACGAGCTCCATCGGGCCTACGACCAGAGCGGCGAGATGCTCATGCATCTGCAGAAGGCGGTCGACGGCTACGACGCGTTCGCCCGTTCGCTGTCGATCGGAGCGGAGACGATGGTGATGCGGTTCCGGCCCGAGGAGCCGATGCACGCCCGGTACGTCGTGGACCACGAGTTCCTCGCCCCGAGCGTGGGCGAGGAGGTGGTCACGATCGGGCGGCTGGTGAACGCGTTTTTCCGGTGGGAGTTCAACTCCTGCGAAACCCTGGTCAAGGGTGCGGAGGTGCACCCGATCGACTACGCCAACGCCTGCCCGGACGTGGCGCTGACGAGCCTGCACTACTACTTCCCCTGGGCGATCAAGGCGCTGGTGCGGTGGAGCGTGTTCTGCGTGGGCACCGGGCGGCGGCCACGGCTCGATCTGGACACGCGGGAGTACTTCGCGGTCACCGGGTCCTACGAGGAGCGACTGGCGGCCTATCGGCAGCTGGCCGACGCCTACTTCGAGACCGACCGCTACCAGGACTTCTGCGACAGTCGACTGTCCCACCTCGACGAGATCGTGCTGGACTGGGTGGCGGGGCCGGACTTCGACCGGCTGCTGGTGGACACGGTGACGGCCACCTATCCCGCGCACGAGAGGGACCGCTTCGTGGAGCACTTCCGCGGCCTGCTGGGGCTGTGGGTGAAGGATTCCGGCTGAGCGCCGCGCCTTCGAGGCTGGGCTCGCGATGCCCGCTGGCTACCGACCAGTCGGTATGGCATGCTTCCGGAACATGACGCTGTTCTCGGTGGAAGGCAAGACCGTCGTCGTCACCGGCGGCTCCCGTGGCATCGGACGCATGATCGCGACCGGGTTCGTCGAGGCCGGGGCGACCGTGTACATCTCCGCGCGCAAGGTCGCCGAGGTGGAACAGACCGCCAAGGAGCTGGGCTGCGTGGCCGTGCCGGCCGATCTGTCCACACCCGAGGGGGTGGGCGCGCTGGTGGCCGCGGTGGACGGGCCGCTGGACGTGCTGGTGAACAACGCGGGCGCGGCGTGGGGCGCGCCGCTGGCGGACTATCCGGAGCACGCCTTCGACAAGCTCTGGAACATCAACGTCAAAGGGGTCTTCTTCCTGACCCAGCGGTTCCTGCCGCGGTTGCGGGCGGCGGCCAGCGCGGAGAATCCGGCCCGTGTGATCAACATCGGGTCCATCGACGGGATCCGGGTGCCGTCCGTGGAGAACTTCGCCTACTCCGCGTCCAAGTCCGGCGTACACATGCTGACCCGGCACCTGGCCAGGCAGTTGGCGCCCGAGCACATCACCGTGAACGCCATCGCGCCGGGGCCGTTCGAGTCGAAGATGATGGCGTTCGCCCTGGATGATCCGGCCATTCGGGAGAGCATCGCGGCGAGTGTGCCGATGGGCCGGATCGGTCACCCCGACGACATGGCCGGGGCGGCGATCTACCTGTCCTCACGTGCCGGGGCCTACCTCACGGGCACGGTCATTCCGGTCGACGGCGGCATCTCCTGCTGATCCCCGATCCCGGGAGGCGGATCTCAGAGGAGCTCGCGCAGCGCGGTGGCAAGGTTCGCGGCCGCGCTGGGCTCGTAGCGCAGGAACAGGTACGGCTCGGTGAGCTCGACCTCTATGACCACCGGGGTGCCGTCGGGAAGCCGGACCAGGTCGATCCTGGCGTACAGAAGGGCCTGGGGGATGGCGGCAAGCACCTTCTCAGCGAGTTCGACCTGGTCCGGGGCCGGTGTGCGCGGTTCGGCCCGAACCTGGTCCGCGCCCGTCTTTCCCGGGGACAGCATGGGGTTGCGCCGGACGGCATGGCTGAACCGGCGGTTGAAGTACAGCAGTGAGGTCTCGCCCTCCGCCTCGACCATGTCGAGGTAGGGCTGGACCATGGGGGTGCGACCGGCGGCCACCAGCGCGGTGGCGTGCGCCTCGGCCTCGTCGCGGTCGGCGGTCCTGATCGTGTCTCGGGCACCCGCCGAGATGGCGGGCTTGACGACGTACTCCTCCCAGTGCGGCAGGTGTTCCGCGGACCAGTGGGTCGGCACGATGGGCACGCCCAGGTCCCGGAGGTAGGTCTTGTCGGTGTTGGATTCGAGCACGGCGGCCGGGTTGAGTAGCCTGGTGTCGCGCTCCACCCGGCGCGCCCAGGCGAGGAAGTCTCCCCGGCGATCGAGGTAGTCCCAGACCGAGCGGACGACCACCGCGTCATAGGCGCTCCAGTCGACCGTGGGGTCGTCCCATTGCTCTGCACGACCCTCGATGCCCGCCTCGCGCCATGCGGCCAGGGTGACGTCACGCTCATCGTCGTGATCATCCACGTCGCGAAACATCGCATATGCGCAAATAGCCATCCGGCGATGCTAATACGCCGCGAGACCGACCATTCCGGACCGCTCGTGTGACGTACCACCCGGGGAACCATCAGGATCACCGCACCTAGTCGGAAGTGGTGCCGCATGAGACGGCACCGGCTCAAGAGCACACCGCCATCCCCGTTGACCTTCTTTGACCTTTGAGGATCAAAGCCAAAGCGATCATATAACTAAGAGTAGTGAGATCGTTACTCTTAGCGATTAGAACATTCTTCTGGGACTCCGCTACTGACAGTCGGTGTCAGTGATCGGCTCGTAGCCTCCGCGCATGATTTACGAGCTGCGCAACTACACGATGCGTCCCGGCGGGCGTGACACGCTGATCGAGTTGTTCGAGCGTGAGTTCATCGAAGGGCAGGAGGCGGCCGGAATCGGGGTGGTCGGTCAGTTCCGGGACCTGGACAACCCAAACATGTATCCATGGATACGGAAATTTCCGGATATGGAGGCTCGGCGGGCGGCCCTCACCGCCTTCTACGGCGGCCCGATCTGGAAGGCCAACCGGGACGCGGCCAACGCGACGATGATCGACTCCGACAACGTGCTGCTGCTGCGCCCAGTGCCCGTGCCCGCCGCCGGCGCCTCACCCGAAGCCGCTCCCCATCACGATCCCTTTTCCGGTACGGTCCGGCCGCCCGTCGGCGCCACCGTTCTGCCCGAGTCGCTGTACGTCGCGATGATCTACCACGTCGAGGACGGGTTCGCCGAGTTCTTCGCGCGGAAGGCCGTACCCGTGCTCAGTGAAGCCGGGGTGCCGCCGGTGGCGTGCTTCGAGACCGAGGCCGCCGAGAACACCTTTCCCGCCCTGCCCGTACGTACAGGGGAGCAGGTGTTCGTGTGGTTCGCCCGGTTCGATCGGCCCTCGGACGAGCGTGATGTGGCGCTGCCCGGACTGGAGTCCCGGTTGACCTCTCCGCCGCAGCGCCTCCGCCTGGCTCCCACGGCTCGATCAGCGCTTCGCTGAGGCTCCGGGCAACGGGCTGGGTCGAATGTCGGGTCAAAGCGCGGACAATGGTGGGCATGGAGGTAGTGATCGTGTCCGGGCCGCCGGGGGCGGGCAAGTCGACCGTGGCCCAGCTGCTGGCCGATGCCGTCACGCCTAGTGTGCATCTGCATACCGATGACTTCTGGGCGTTCATCCGGCGAGGGGGCATCGCGCCGTACCTGGCGGAGTCTCGTCGTCAGAACGAGACCGTCATGAGCGTGCTGGCGGGCGCGGCGTTCGGGTACGCCGACGGCGGCTATCACGTGGTGGTGGATGGCGTCGTAGGGCCGTGGTTCGTCGATGCCTTCATCAAGGTACGGCGTGCTCCGCTGCACTATGTGGTGCTCCGGCCCGACCGGGAGACGACGCTGGTCAGGGCGACGGGGCGGGGGCTTGACGCGCTTACGGATCCCGAGCCGGTGCTGCGGATGTACCAGCAGTTCGTCGACCTGGGCGAGCTGGAGTCGCACGCCTTCGACTCCAGCGGCCTGACCGCCGAGCAGACGGCCGCGGAGATCCGCACCCGACTGTCCGAGGGCGCCTACCTGCTCATGCCGTAGCCGATTCCAGAGCCTGCCTTCGACCCGTGAACGGGCCTTACGACGGAAGTGGGCCCGTGCCGTAGGCGGGCAGTGGGTCGGGGGCGTCTTTGAGGAGTTTCGCGACCGCGTCGCCCACCTCGGCGGGGGACCAGCGGGCGCCGCGATCCGCGCGTGGGCCGTGGGTCCAGCCGGTGGCCAGGGAGATCACTCCGCCCTCCACCTCGAACACCCGTCCCGTCACCGCCTCCGAGGCCGCCGAGCCGAGCCAGACGACCAGTGGTGACACGTTCGCCGGATGCATCGGGTCGAAGCCGGAATCGGGCGCGGCCATGGTTTCGGCGAAGACCTCCTCGGTCATGCGGGTGCGGGCGGCGGGGGCGATGGCGTTCACCGTCACGCCGTACCGGCCCAGTTCGGCGGCGGCCACCTGGGTCAGCGCGACGATCCCCGCCTTGGCGGCGGAGTAGTTGGACTGGCCGACGCTGCCGAGCAGGCCCGCGCCCGACGAGGTGTTGATCACGCGGGCGGCCGCGGGTGCGCCGGACTTGGCTCGTTCGCGCCAGTACGCGGCGGCGTGCCGCATCGTCAGGAAGTGGCCCTTGAGGTGGACTCGGATGACCTCGTCCCAGTCGTCTTCGCCCATGGAGACCAGCATGCGGTCGCGGACGAACCCGGCGTTGTTCACCAGCACGTCGAGCCCGTCGTACGCGCTGACGGCCGTCTTCACCAGCCGGGCCGCGCCGTCCCAGTCGGCCACGTCGTCGCTGCTGGCCACCGCCTGGCCGCCGAGCGCGCGGATCTCCTCGGCCACGGCCAGCGCGGGCCCGCCGGACCTGCCGTCGCCGCCGAGGCCGGTGCCCAGGTCGTTGACCACGACGCGAGCGCCCTGCCTGGCGAACTCCAGCGCGTGCTCCCTCCCGATGCCCCGCCCGGCTCCGGTCACGATCACGACGCGGCCGTCACAGATTCCCACACGGACCTCCCAGGAAGATCAAGCAGAGATATCAGGAAATGTCGCTCGAAGCCAGGTTTTGCCAGGCGGGAATCTCGCCGCCTCCGTGCACGTGTACCTGCGCCCCCGTCACATAACCGGGCGCGGCCAGCCACAGGCAGACCGAGGCCACGTCGGCGGGCGTCGCCATCCGCCCGGCCGGGATGGCGGTCCCCACGTCCCTGCCGCCGTAGTGGTCGGCGGAGTCCGCGGTGGCGGCCAGTCCGACGACGACCGTGTTGACGCGTACATCCGGAGCCCACTCGGCGGCCAGGCAGTTCGCCAGGTGATGCAGTCCCGCCTTGGCCGCGCCGTACGCCGAGGTGCCCGGCGAGGGCCGCACGCCGCTGGAGCTGCCGATCATCACGACGGAGCCGCCCGAGGCGGCGAGCAGCGGGTAGGCGCGCTGCGCGACGAGCAGCGGGGCGATCAGATTCAGCTCGACGACGCGCGCGTGCAGGCGTGGTGACGTGCCCGCCAGCAGCGCGTACGGCGAGCCGCCCGCGTTGTTGACGACCACGTCCAGCCGGTCGAGCCCGGAGAACAGCCGCTCCAGGTCGTCGGCGTCCCGCACATCGGCCCGCACGAACCGCACCCCGGGGCCCAACGAGGGCGCGCCCACCATCGACGGTGGTGGGTCGTGCCGGGCGCAGACGATCACTTCGGCGCCGGCCGCCGTGAAGGCGGTGGCGATGCCCGCGCCTATCCCCCGAGTCCCGCCGGTCACCAGGACGACCTTGCCCGTGTAGTCGTAAGTCACCGTCACGGGTGCTACCGTACCAAGCAAGCGTTAGGTGCAACCAGGGAGCGGGATGGGAATCACGCTGCGGGACGGCCCGATCGCCGAGGTCGTCGTGGACGTCCCACCGGTGAACGCGCTGCCGGCACGAGCCTGGCACGAGCTGGCCGGCGCCGTGACGGCCGCCGGGCAGGACGAAGCGACCAGGGTCGTCGTGCTACGAGCCGAGGGCCGGGGCTTCAACGCCGGCGTGGACATCAAGGAGATGCAGGCCACGGAGGGTCACACCGCCCTGATCAATGCGAACCGGGGATGCTTCGCGGCGTTCGCGGCCGTGTACGACTGCGCGGTGCCCGTGATCGTCGCCGTGCACGGCCACTGCGTCGGCGGCGGCGTGGGCCTGGTGGGCAACGCGGACGTCGTGCTGGCCAGCGAGGACGCCTACTTCGGCCTGCCCGAGGTGGACAGGGGCGCGCTCGGCGCCGCCACCCATCTGTCCCGGCTGGTGCCGCAGCACCTCATGCGCGCCATGGTCTACACGTGCCGGAACGTGACGGCGGCCGAGCTGCACGCGTTCGGCTCGGTGCTGGAGGTGGTGCCGCGCGACAAGCTGCGGGACGCGGCGCTGGAGGTGGCGGGCCAGATCGCGGACAAGGACCCGTACGTGATCCGCCGCGCCAAGGAGTCGCTCAACGGCATCGACCCGGTGGACGTGAAGCGCTCCTACCGCTTCGAGCAGGGCTTCACGTTCGAGCTGAACCTGATGGGCGCGGGCGACAGGCACCGGGACCGCTTCGTGGAGGGCTCGTGAGCAAGGTCATGTCCGTCGAGGAGGTCGCGGCCGAGGTCGAGAGCGGCATGACGGTCGGCATCGGCGGCTGGGGGTCGCGCCGCAAGCCGATGGCGCTGGTCGCCGGCCTGCTGCGCTCGAACGTCCGGGATCTCACCCTCATCTCCTACGGCGGCCCGGACGTCGGCATGCTGTGCGCCGCCGGGAAGGTACGCAGGGTGGTGGCACCGTTCGTGACGCTGGACTCCATCCCGCTCGAACCGCATTTCAGGCGGGCCAGGCAGGGCGGCACGATCGAGTTCACCGAGTATGACGAGGGCATGTTCATGTTCGGGCTGCTGGCGGCGGCGCATCGGCTGCCGTTCCTGCCCACGCGGGCCGGTCTCGGCTCCGACGTCATGCGGGTGAACCCCGATCTGCGCACGGTCCGCTCGCCGTACGAGGACGGGGAGGAGCTGGTCGCCGTGCCCGCGCTGGCCATGGACGTCGCGCTGGTGCACCTCAACCGGGCGGACCGGCGCGGCAACGCGCAGTACCTGGGCCCCGATCCGTACTTCGACGACCTCTACGCCAAGGCGGCGGCCCGGTGCTTCGTGTCGTGCGAGCGGCTGGTGGACACCGCCGACCTGCTGAAGGAGGGGCCGGTGCAGTCGCTGCTGATCAGCCGGTCGATGGTGAGCGGTGTGGTCGAGGCGCCGGGCGGCGCGGGCTTCACCGCGTGCGAGCCCGACTACGGCCGCGACGAGCAGGAGCAGCGGCGCTACGTGGACACGCCGTGGGAGGAGTTCCATGACCCAGCCTGACGTGCCCGTGAGCAGGGCTGACGTGCCCGTGACCAAGCCTGACGCGCCCGTGAGCAGGGCTGATGTGTGCGTGGTCGCCTGCGCGGAGGCGTTCAGGGGTGACGGGGAGATCCTCGCGGCCGGGATCGGCGGGGCGGTCACCGTGCTGGCGGCCCGGCTGGCCAGGATGACCTTCGAGCCCGATCTGCTCACGCATGACGGCGTCTGCCTGCTGACGGGCGACGTGCCGGCGCTGGGCGAGCGGCCCGAGGTGGTGGAGGGCTGGCTGCCGTTCCGCGATCACCTGTGGCTGGTCCTGAACGGCCGGCGGCACGTGATGCTCGGCGCGAGCCAGATCGACCGCTTCGGCAACTCGAACATCTCCTGCATCGGCGACTGGGCGCGGCCCAAGGCGCAGCTCCTCGGTGTACGCGGCGCGCCGGGCAACACGCGCTGCGACCCGACGAGCTACTGGATCCCCCGGCACTCCCCCAAGGTGTTCGTGCCGCGGGTGGACCTGGTCAGCGGTCTCGGAACCGACAGGGGGGCCCACGACCTGCGGCGGGTGGTGACGAACCTGGCCGTGCTGGACTTCCGCACGCCGGACGGGTCGATGCGGCTGGCCTCGGTGCATCCGGGGGTGAGTGTCGCGGACGTGGTCGCGGCGACGGGGTTCGAGCTGACGGTCCCCGAAGACGTACCCGAGACCCGTGAGCCGAGCGCCGAGGAGAGCAGGCTGCTGAAGGAGGTGCTCGACCCGCGCGGGTCCCGCGAGCGCGAGGTGGCGGCGTGAAGAGAGCATGGAGCGGCCCCAGAGGTGGCGGCGTGAAGAGAGCATGGAGCGGCCCCAGAGGTGGCGGCGTGAAGAGAGCATGGAGCGGCCCCAGAGGTGGCGGTGTGAGGAGAGCGCGGAGCGGTCCCGAGGGGACTGCGTGAAGACCGCGCTGACGGAACTCGTGGGGTGCCGGTATCCGATCGTGCAGACCGGGATGGGGTACGTCGCGGGCGCGCGGCTCGCGGCGGCCACGTCGGAGGCGGGCGGGCTCGGGATCATCGCGGCCGCCACGATGTCCGTCGGCGAGATGACCGAGGCGATCAGCGGCGTTCGGGAGCGGACGGACGCCCCGTTCGGGGTGAACATCCGCTCCGACGCCGACGACGCGGCCGAACGGGTGGAGGTCATGATCCGCGAGGGCGTGCGCGTGGCGTCGTTCGCGCTGGCGCCGCGGCGGGAGCTGATCGACCGGCTGAAGGGCGCGGGCGTGGTCACGATCCCGTCCGTGGGGGCACGGCGGCACGCGGAGAAGGTGGCCGCCTGGGGCGTGGACGCGGTGATCGTCCAGGGCGGCGAGGGCGGCGGCCACACCGGGCCGGTCGCGACGACGCTGCTGCTGCCCCAGGTGGTGGACGCGGTCGACATCCCGGTGATCGCGGCGGGCGGCTTCTTCGACGGGCGCGGGCTGGTGGCGGCGCTGGCGTACGGGGCGTGCGGCATCGCGATGGGCACCCGGTTCCTGCTGACGAGCGACTCCTCGGTGCCGGACGAGGTGAAGAAGGTCTACCTGGCGGCGGCCGACACGCTGGTCACCACCCGGGTCGACGGCGTGCCGCATCGGGTGCTCAGGACGCCGTTCGTGGAGTCGCTGGAGCGCTCCCGGCTACTCAGGGCCGTGGTCAACGGCGCCAGGTTCAAGCGGCTGTCAGGGCTGACGTGGGCCCAGATGATCCGCGAAGGGCGCCGGATGCGGCACGGCCGCGAGCTGACCTGGGCGCAGGTGCTGCAGGCGGCCAACACGCCGGTGCTGCTGCGGGCCGCCATGGTCGAGGGGCGGGCCGACCTGGGGGTGATGGCCTCCGGCCAGGTGGTCGGGGTGCTCGACGACCTGCCGTCCTGCCAGGAGTTGATCGACCGGGTCATGTCCGAGGCGGCGACTGTGCTGGACCGCCTCAGGGCCGAAGAATGAAGGAAGAGCTCAGAGCACCGTGATGCCGCGGGCGGCCAGGATGGCCGCCGCCTGGACGGGGTTGATCGTCGCCCCCTGGAAGGCCCGCAGCTTGGCGTCGTCGGGCTCGCCCAGGTCGGCGCCGCGCAGGTCGGCCTTGGCGAACACGGTTTGGATCAGCTTGGTCCCGCGCAACCGGCAGTCGCTGAACGTCGCCTCGGTGAAGTCGCAGCCCGACAGGTCGGCGTCGTCGAAGCGAACGCCCTCGATGAACTCCCCGCGCAGCGAGCAGCCGCCGAGGTTGGCCATGGTCAGGTTGGACCGGGAGACCTTGAAGCCGGTGCCCCGCGCCGCGGTGAGCGACGTGCCGATCATGCGGCACCCGGTGAAGGTCACGTCCGTCACCAGTGCCCCGCCGAACTGGGCGGAGGACAGGTCGACGTCGGTGAACCTCACGTCGATGAGCTCGGCGTCGTTGAACCTGATCCGCATCCCGCCGCCGCCCGTGAACACCGCGTTGTCGAGGTCGGCCCGCCGGAAGTCGGCCTGTTCGAGCACGCACGACTCGAAGCGGGCGCCGGCCAGCGGGGCCCGCCGGAGGTCGGCCTCGGTCAGGTCACAGTTGCGGAAGACGTGGGTCTCGTCCGGTGCGAGCCGGTCGGTGAGCGTGGTCTGGGAGAGGTCCTCGCCGTCGAAGTTCACGGTGTCAAAGGGTACCGGTGATCACTTCGGCGGCGGCCTGGCCGCAGACCCTGGCCGAGCCGTACGTGGCGATGTGCACCGCGCCCAGGTCGGACCGGGCGGGCAGGCCCATCTCGACCACCACGGCGTCGGGGCGGGCGCTGAGCAGGTGCCGCAGCGCCTCGCTCTGCCAGAGGTGGCGGTGCGCGTCGCGGACCACGACGACGAGGGGGCGTCCGGACGCGGCGGCGATGAGCCGCTCCAGCACGGCCCCGGTCGCCTCGCCGGCCGTCAGGCGGGTCACGGCGGTGCCGGGCAGCAGCCTGCCCAGGGGCTCGCCGACGCCCCACGGCGTGTTCTTGTCGATGGCCAGGTTCATCTCGGGGGCCAGCTCCACCACGTGCGCCGCGGCGGTGAGCGGCAGGACGGGGTCGTTGGTGCGGCGGGTGATCCTGATCGCGCGGCGGGCGGCGGACAGGCCGAGGTAGCCGTCCTCGGGGACCGGGGTGCCCGCGCCGGCGGTCCAGGCGGCCAGCTCGCCGACCCGGCGCGCGGCGTCGGCCAGGCGCTCCTCCGGCAACAGGCCGTCGCGTACGGCTTCGGCGATCGCGTCGCGCACCTCGACGGCGGTCGCCTCGCCTGAGTGCTCGCCGCCGACGCAGATGGCGTCGGCCCCGGCGGCGATCGCGCGGGCGGCGGCGCCCCCGATCCCGTACGGCCCGGAGACGGCGGCCATCTCGATGCCGTCGGTGACGATCAGGCCGTCGAAGCCCAGCTCCTCGCGCAGCAGCCCGGTGAGCACCTTGGGGCTGAGCGTGGCGGGCAGGACGGCGTCGTACGCCGGCACCAGCAGGTGGCCGGTCATGACGGCCTTGACGCCTTCCTGGATCGCGGCGCGGAAGGGGCCCAGCGCGTACTCGATGCCGTCGGTGGCGACCACGGGCACGCCGTGGTGGGAGTCGATCGAGGTGTCACCGTGGCCGGGGAAGTGCTTGGCGCAGGCGGCCACCCCGGCGGACTGCAGGCCGCGGACGAACGCCCTGGTGTGCCGGGAGACCAGTGCAGCGTCGGCGCCGAAGGAGCGCAGGCCGATGACCGGGTTGTCGGGGTTGGAGTTCACGTCGGCCGAAGGGGCGAAGTCGATCGTGATTCCCGCGGCCGCCAGCTCCGCCCCAAGGTCCCTGGCCACGGCCTCGGTCAGCGTCACGTCGTCCACGACGCCGAGCGCGTAGCCGCCGGGACGGCTGCTGCCGGTGGCCACCTCCAGCCGGGTCACCTCGCCCGACTCCTCGTCGATGCCGACCACTATGGCGGGGTTCTCCGCGCGCAGGACGGCGGTCAGCTCGGCCACCTGGGCCGCTCCCGTGATGTTGCGGGTGAACAGCGCCACCCCGGCCAGCCCCTCCCCCAGGCGGCGGCGGAGCCAGTCGGGCGGGGTCGTCCCCTCGAATCCGGGCAGGATGACGGCATCGGCAAGGCACAGCAGGTCACCGCTCTTGAGCATGAACCGCAATCTAATAGGAAAGTTTCCTATTCGCTAGTGGCATCGCCGGACGTCATAGGCGTTCGATGATGGTGACGTTCGCCTGGCCGCCTCCTTCGCACATCGTCTGCAGGCCGTACCGGCCGCCGGTCCGCTCCAGTTCGTGCAGCAGCTTCACGGCCAGGACCGCGCCGGTCGCGCCGAGCGGGTGGCCGAGCGCGATCGCGCCGCCGTTCGGGTTGACCCTGACGGGGTCGGCGCCGCTCTCCTTCAGCCAGGCGAGCACGACCGAGGCGAACGCCTCGTTGATCTCCACGGCGTCGATGTCGCCGATCGTCATCCCGGTCTTGCGCAGCGCGTGCTCGGTGGCCTGGATCGGCGCCGCGAGCATCATGATGGGGTCGCCGCCGCGCACCGACAGGTGGTGCACGCGGGCGCGCGGGCGCAGCCCGTGCTCCTGTACGGCCCGTGGCGACGCGATGAGCAGGGCGGCGGCGCCGTCGGAGATCTGCGAGGCCAGGGCGGCGGTGAGGCGTCCGCCCTCGACCAGGGGCTGGAGCCCGGCCATCTTGGCGGGAGTGGTGTCGCGGCGCGGACCCTCGTCGGTGGCGACGCCCTCGTAGGGGGTGATCTGATCCGCGAAGCGGCCGGTGTCGATGGCGGCGATGGCCCGGCGGTGCGAGTCGTAGGCGAACGCCTCCATGTCCTCTCGGGAGATGTCCCACTTGGCGGCGATCTGTTCGGCTCCGGTGAACTGGGAGACCTCCTGCGTGCCGTACCGGGAGAGCCAGCTCTTGGAGCCGCCGAAGGGGGTGTCGTGCCCGAGCGGGCGGCCGGCGAGCATCGCCGAGGAGATGGGGATCATGCTCATGTTCTGCACGCCGCCGGCCACCACGAGGTCGCTGGTGCCCGAGAGCACGGCCTGGGCGGCGAAGTGCAGCGCCTGCTGCGAGGAGCCGCACTGGCGGTCGACCGTGACGCCGGGCACCTCCTCCGGCAGCCCCGCGGCCAGCCAGCAGGTGCGGGCGATGTCGCCAGCCTGCGGTCCGATGGTGTCCACACAGCCGAACACCACGTCCTCCACGGCCGCCGGATCGGCGCCCGTGCGGGTCATCAGCTCTTGGAGTACGTGCGCGCCGAGGTCGGCGGGGTGGGCGCCGGCGAGGCCGCCGTTCCTGCGCCCGACCGGGGTCCTGACCGCGCCGACGATGTATGCCTCGTTCACTCCCGCATCGTAGCAAGCGCTTGGTCGCGCGCGGAATGCCGGGTGAGCTGGGCGGGTTCGGTGAACAAGCGATTGTCTGAGGGCTCATAATGGAGCATGTGACAACGCGAAAGAACTCCGGGCAGAGCGCGGCCGCCCCGGCGAAGCGCCAGCGCGCCACCTCGTCCGGGCCGGCGTCGGAGCGCCGTGACCACCTCGTCAAGCTCGCCGCGGAGCTCTTCGCCCGCAAGGGCTTCCAGGCCACGACCGTACGCGAGATCGCCGACGAGGCGGGCATCCTCTCGGGAAGTCTCTATCACCATTTCGATTCCAAGGAGACGATCGTCGACGAGGTGCTCTCCACCTTCCTCGACGACCTGGTCGCCCGCTACCGGGCGGCGATCGGCTCGGGCGCCGACCCGCGCTCGATCCTGTCGGAGATGGTGCGCATCGGCTTCGGCACGCTGGAGCCGCACCGGGCCGCGATCACCGTGATGCAGAACGACTGGAACTATCTGCGGCAGTTCGAGCGGTTCAACTACCTGGTCAAGGCCGAGGACGAGGTCGAGCAGATCTGGGTCGCGCAGATCAAGGCGGGCCAGGCGGCCGGGCAGTTGCGCGCCGATGTGGACCCGAAGCTCACCTACCGGATGATCCGCGACACGATCTGGGTGGCGGTGCGCTGGTTCCGTCCCGGCGGACGGCTCAACACGACGGGCCTGGCCGAGCACTACATCACCGTGCTCTTCGACGGCCTGGCCACGGGTGAGCGGACCACCCAGCAGGCATGACCCTTGGCACGGCGGTGCGTAAGGCACTGCGGGAGGCGGCGGAGCCCGCGAAGGCCGCCACGATGCGCGCGTACATGAAGTCCGACATGCCCTTCCTCGGTGTCCAGGCGGTGTCGAGGCGGGCCGTGCTGCGGCGGGTCTTCTCGGCCCACCGCATCGGCACGGCGCCGGAGTGGCGCCGGACGGTGCTCGGCCTGTGGCGCGAGGCCGAATACCGCGAGGAGCGTTATGCCGCGATCGACCTGACCGGCTATCACCATTACCGGGAGTTCCAGACTCTCTACACACTGCCGATGTACGAGGAGATGATCGTCAGCGGCGCCTGGTGGGACCTGGTCGACGAGCTGGCCACGCACCGGATCGGCGGCCTGCTGACCGCCTTCCCCGACTCGATGCGCCCGCTCGTGCTGGACTGGGCGCGCGACGACGACCTGTGGAAACGCCGCACCGCGATCCTGAGCCAGAACCGGTTCAAGGCCCGCACCGACACGGCCCTGCTCTACGCCTGCATCGAGCCGAGCCTGTCCGACAACGACTTCTTCGCCCGCAAGGCGATCGGCTGGGCACTGCGCGAATACGCCAAGACCAACCCGGCCGAGGTCGTCCGCTACGTACGGGCCAAGGGCATCTCAGGTCTGAGCCGTCGCGAGGCCCTGCGCAACCTACCGGCTACCTAGTCCACAGGGCATCCTGTACGGCCTGCACCAGGGCCATCAGCTCGGGCGTGACCCGCTCCCTCGCCCAGGCCAGCGCGTACGTGATGCGCAGGTCACCCACGTCGAGCGGGACGAACCTCAGGTCGTCGCGGCGGATCGTCCTGGCCAGCAGCTGCGGGATCGGCAGCACCCCGGCACCCGCCGCGACCAGGTCGAGCGCGGCGGCGAAGTCGTCGTCGGCCACCATGCGTGAGCGCCCCGGCAGCCCGGCCCAGGCCCGGCTGCCGGGGGTCAGCAGCACCTGCCCGGCCAGGTCACCGGCGACGACCTTGGCCCTCGGCTCCAGCACATGGCCCAGCGGCACCGCGAGCTGGTCCACCGAGACGTGGAACCTGGCGGCGGTGACGAACCGCGCGGGCGCGGGGGTGGCCAGGATCGCCGCCGACACCTCGCCCCGCTCCAGCGCGTCGGCGGCCGCCCCGCGACCGGCGACCGTGAGCTCCACGCCGATGGCCGGCGTGCGGGCCGCCAGCCGGCGGGCGACCCGGGCCGCCAGCGCGCCGACGAGCGGTGGATAAGCAAGGTGAATGGTCGGCCGGGCCAGCCGGGCGGCTTCGGCCGCGAACGCGGCGGCGGCGGTCAGCAGCTCGTCGGCGTGCGGAAGCAGGGCCCGGCCCTCGGCGGTCAGCCGCACCGCGCGGGCGCTCCGGTCGAACAGCCTGGTCCCGGTCGCACGCTCCAGTCTGGTGATGGCCTGGCTCATGGCGGGCTGGGACATGCCCAGGTCGGCGGCGGCGATCGAGAAGCTGAGCCGGGCCGCCACGCGGGCGAAGCACTGGACCTCCTTGAGCATAAGCAGCACGAATACAGGATGCATCAGGTGGGACCGGTGTGGTGAATTTCTCCGCGTTCGATCAATCAACGTTCCATCAATCAACGTTCGATCAGTCAACGCAGGGAGCAGTCGATGTCGTCATTTCCCCGGTCCACCGTGCTCGGATACCCGAGGATCGGCCAGCGTAGGGAGCTGAAGCGGGCTCTGGAGTCCTACTGGGACGGCCGCTCGACCCGGGCGGAGCTGGAGGAGGCGGGCGCCGAGATCCGGGAGCGGACCTGGCGGCGGCTCGACGAGCTGGGCCTGGCCGGGCTGCCGTCCAACACCTTCTCGCTCTATGACCAGGTGCTCGACACGGCCGTACTGCTCGGCGCGGTGCCCCGGCGTTATCTGGCGGCCGAGGACCCCTACTTCGCGATGGCCAGGGGCACCGCCGGGCTGGCGCCGCTGCGGATGACGAAGTGGTTCGACACGAACTACCACTACATCGTGCCGGAGATCGACGACGAGACCGTGTTCGAGCTCGACGCCGCCAAGCCGCTCGCCGAGCTGCGGCAGGCTCGGGAACTGGGCTTCGAGACGCGGCCCGTGGTGGTGGGGCCGGTGACGTTCCTGCTGCTGGCCGGGGCGCTGGAGCGGCTGGATGAGGTGCTCGGCTGCTACGAGGAGCTGCTGGCGATCCTGGCGGCCGAGGGCGTGCAGTGGGTGCAGCTCGACGAGCCCGCGCTGGTGGCCGACCGGACGCCCGAGGAGCTGGCCGCCGTCACCGCCGCATACGAGCGGCTGGGGTCCGCGCCTTCGCGCCCCGGGCTGTTCGTCGCCTCCTATTTCGGTGATCTGGGCGAGGCGCTGCCCGTCCTGGCCGCGACGCCGGTGGAGGCGATCGGGGTGGACCTGGTGCGCGGCGGGCTGGACCGGCTGCCTGCGCTGGCGGGCAAGACCGTGGTGGCGGGCGTGGTGTCCGGGCGGGACGTGTGGCGTACCGCTCCCGGGCGGGCGCTGAGCCTGCTGCGGGCGGTGCGGGAGCACGCGGCGGACGTGGTGGTCAGCACCTCGTGCTCGCTCCTGCACGTGCCGTACGACGTGGCGGAAGAAGCAGGGCTCGACCCGGCGCTGCGGGCGCGGCTGGCCTTCGCCGAGCAGAAGGTGGCGGAGGTGGTCGAGCTGGCGCGCGCCGACTTCCGGGGCGCCGAGGCGCCGGCCGCGTCGGTGGCGCTGGCGGACCCGGTCGTGTTCGAGGGGCGCGGGCCGTACGCGGAGCGCGCCGCGGCGCAGGCCGCGCATCTGCGGCTGCCCGTGCTTCCGATCACCACGATCGGGTCGTTCCCGCAGACCGGCGAGCTGCGCGCGGCCCGCGCGGCCGTGGTGGCGGGGACGCTGCCGGAGGCCGACTACGAGCGGCGGGTCGAGGCGGAGATCGAGCGGGTCATCCGGCTCCAGGAGCGGCTCGGCCTCGACGTCCTTGTGCACGGTGAGCCGGAGCGCAACGACATGGTCCAGTACTTCGCCGAGCACCTCGACGGCTTCGCGGTGACCGCCAACGGCTGGGTCCAGTCCTACGGCTCCCGGTGCACCAGGCCGCCGATCCTGCACGGCGACGTCGGGCGGGCCGCGCCGATCACCGTACGGTGGGCGCGCCACGCGCAGTCGCTGACCGACAAACCGGTCAAGGGCATGCTCACCGGGCCCGTCACGATCGTCGCCTGGTCGTTCGTTCGCGACGACCTGCCGCTGCGCGATGTGGTGTTCCAGGTGGCCGACGCGGTCCGGGACGAGGTACGCGACCTGGAGGCGGCGGGCGTGTCGATCATCCAGGTGGACGAGCCCGCGCTGCGCGAGCTGCTGCCCCTCAGGCGGGCCTCGCAGGCCGACTACCTGGAGTGGGCCGTGGCCGCGTACCGGCGGGCCACCTCGGGGGCCGGCGACCGCATCCAGATCCACACGCACCTGTGCTATTCGGACGCCGACCAGATCCTCGCGGCGATCGACGGCCTGGACGCCGACGTCACCACGATCGAGTCGGCCCGCTCCGGGGCCCGGATCCTGGGCGCCGTGGGCTCCTTCGGGCGGGGGCTCGGGCCGGGCGTCTACGACATCCACTCGCCGAGGGTGCCGGGCGAGGCCGAGGTGGCGGAGTTGCTGCGCGAGACGCTGAAGGTGCTGCCCGCCGAGCGGGTCTGGGTCAACCCGGACTGCGGGCTGAAGACGCGGACGTACGAGCAGGTGGAGGCGGCGCTGGCGAACGTGGTGGGCGCGACCAGGCGGCTGCGCGACGAACTCGGCGCTACGTGATCAGCTGACGGTCCATGCGAGGCGCTATGCGATCAGCTGACGGTCCATGCGAGGCGCTATGCGATCAGCTGAAGGTCCACTCGAGGTGGGCCAGGGCGGCGTCGGCGTAGTGGCGCGGGCCGGTGCTCAGGCCGTAGGCGAGGTCCTCGATGAGCGCGCACCTGGCGTAGAAGACGGCCCTGGCCCGGTCGAGCTCGTCGAAGTCGCGGTCGTAGTGCGCCAGGGTCCGCTCGAAGACCTCGGGGCCCAGGTCGCGGTAGATGAGCGCGAAGTCGTGCGCCGGGTCGGTGAGGGCGGCGTCGGTCCAGTCGATGACGCCCGTCAGCGTGCTGGTCGCGGCGTCGGCCAGGAGGTGCTCGCTGCCCAGGTCGTTGTGGCAGAAGCGCAGGTCGTGCGGCTCATCGGGCGGCGTGTCGCGTAAGAACCGCTCCACCAGCGGACGTTGCTCCGCCGGTACGTGCCGCTCGACGTCGCGATAGTCGAGCCCGGCGTCCACCAGCAGGGTGGGCGCCGGGTAGAGGTCGGGCGGCGCCAGCGTGCGCAGGTTCTCGGTCGGGGCGCTGTGCAGGGCGCCCAGCAGGCGGCCGAGCGGGGCGGCCAGCGACGCGGGGTCCGGCACCGGGTGCTGGTTGAGCGGCTCGCCCGGCAGCTTGCGGTAGGCGATCACGCCCTGCTCGAAGTCGGCGAAGACCACCTCGGGCACCGCCACGGTGGCCAGCTCGCGGACCGCGGCCAGCAGCTCGACCTCGCGCCGCGTGGCCACCGGATCGGCGGCCTTGCCGCCCCTGACGATCAACTCACCGTTGACCTCGTAGACCTCGTGGTCCAGGCCCTGCCCGGACTCGGTCAGAGAGCGCACCTCGACGTCAGGGAGGTGGCGGGCCAGCAACGCGCGGATGTCGCCGATCACACCCGCAGCTTAGGTCCGCCAGGTCGAGCGCGCGAGAGGATATTTACTTGAGCGCCCCCGCGGTCAGCCCCGACTGGATCTGGCGCTGGAAGACCGTGTAGACGACCAGCATCGGCAGGATGGCCAGCGTCAGGGCGGCGAACAGGGCGGACCAGTCCTGGTCGTAGCCCGCGGCCGTCGAGATGTCGGCGATGCCCTGCGTCAGCACCCACTTGTCGCGCTCCTGCAGCAGCACCAGCGGCAGCTGGTACTGGTTCCACTGGCCGAGGATGTTGAAGATCGTGATGCTGACCAGGCCGGGTCTGGCCATGGGCAGCATGATCTGGAAGAACACCCGGGTGTGCGAGGCGCCGTCGACCATGGCCGCCTCCGCCACCGCCGTGGGCAGCGTACGGAAGAAGGCCGACAGGAAGAAGATGGTGAACGGCATCGAGTAGGCGATGTAGACCAGCACGAGACCGGCGTGCGTGTTCAGGCCGATGAACGGGCCGATGAGCGGGACGTTGCCCATGTTCTGCACGACGAAGAACAGCGGCGACAGCGCCAGGTAGACCGGGAAGGCCAGGCCCGACACGAACAGCAGGTAGATGGCCCGGTTGCCGCGAAAGGGGTAGCGCGACAGCACGTACGCGGCCATCGAGCCAAGCAGCATGGTGCCGAACACGCTGAAAATGACCACGATGACGCTGTTGAGCATGTACTGGCCGATGTGCGCCTGATCCCAGGCTCTGGCGAAGTTGTCCCAGCGCAGGCTGGCCGGCAGGGACCAGGCGTCGCCGAAGATCTCGTCCTCGCTCTTGACCGACGCCAGGAACGTCCACAGGATCGGCACCACCGTGAGCACGGTCCACAGCAGCAGCGCGACGTGCGACAGGATCGCCAGCGGCCCGAGCCGCCTGCGGCTCTCCTGGCGGGCCAGCTTACGCGAGGTCGCTATGGTCCAGGGCATCAGTACTCATTTCGCTAAAACTCGATTCGTTCACGCCGCGTGAAGCGCAGCGAAAGGATCGCGAACCCGACGGTGAAGAAGAACATCACGACGCCCAGGGCCGAGGCGTATCCGAAGCGGAAGTATTGGAAGGCGTTGCGGTAGACCTCGGCCGCCATGACCGTGGTCGACCAGTCGGGCCCGCCGTGCTGGTCGGTCATCACCCACACGATCGCGAACACGTCGAGCGCCAGAATGCCGAGATAGACCCAGGCCACCTGGACGGTGTCCCAGAGCAGCGGCAGGGTGATGCGGAAGAACAGGCTCAGCCGCCCGGCGCCGTCGATCTGCGCCGCCTCGAACATGTCCCTCGGGATGGAGGCGAGCCCGGCGGAGAAGAGCACCACGTAGAACCCGACCGCCTGCCACACCATGACGCCGAGCACCGACCAGAAAGCGACGCCCGGGTCCGACAGGAAGCCGATCGGCTTGCCGCCCAGCGCCATCAGCGGCGCGTTCAGCATCCCGCTGCCGTCCGGCCGGAACACCTGCTGGAACAGCACCGCCACGACCGCGACGGCCAGCACCTGCGGGAAGAAGAACACCACGCGGTAGAACTTGGAGCCCCTGATCCCGCCCACGGCCCGCCCGCCGCCGCCCACGTTGAGGAGGAAGGCGAAGAACAGGGCGATGATGATCGTGACCAGGGGCAGCAGGACGAGCAGCGCGGCGTTGTGTGTGACCGCTTTCCAGAACGTCCCGTCTCCGAGGAGCCGGCGGAAGTTCTCCAGCCCGATGAAGGCCGGCGTGGCCGAGACGCCGCGCCAGTCAGTCATCGAGATGTAGAACGCCTGGAGGTACGGGGAGATCACATAGATCAGGTAAAGGGTCACCGGGGCTGCCAGGAACGCGGTGATGAACAGCCCTCGGCGATACCTGTTGAACAACATCAGCGCTTGTACTTCTTGATCGAGGAGTCGTTCTTGATCTCGTCGGACTTCTTCTGGAGGCGCTCCAGGTACTTGTCCGGTGTGAGGCCGCCGGTCATGAGCTCGCCGGTGGCGGCGACGGCCTCGTCCTTGAGCTGGAGGTACCAGGTCTGCCAGCGGTAGTAGACGATGTTCGCGCCGGCCTCGGCGTAGGCCTTGGTCGCGCTCGCGGCGCCCGGGGAGAGCTGACGGCCCTCGCCCGCGCCCTTGACCGTCGAGACGGTCTTGACCATCTCACTGAACTCGCCGGCCGCCTTCTTCGACAGCATGGCCCGCAGGTACTCCATGCCGCCCTGCGGGTTGGCGCCCTTGGCGGGGACGATGAAGTTCTCGCTCGGCTGGCTGTGCAGCGTGCCGTAGGGCATCTTGTCCGAGCTGGTGAAGTCGGGGACGGGGAACATGCCGTACTCGAAGTCGGCCGGGGTGGTGGTCTTCTGCTCGTTCTCCAGCCAGGAGCCGGAGGGCAGCATGGCCACCTTGTACTTGTTCTGGGCGGTCTGGGTCTGCACGTGGTCGAGGCCGGCGGTGCCCTCCATGAGGTACTTGGCGCCGATCTCGGCCCAGGCCGTGGCGGAGGTCTTCATGGCCTCGGTGGTCCAGGCGCCGTCCTCGAGGTTGTCGATGTTGACCAAGACCTCGGGGCCGCCGATCTTCGCGGCCATGGTGAGCAGCACTTCGTACAGATATTGCGGGAATTTTCCGGCGTAGGTGAAGGGGGCCATCTTGCCGGACTTTTTGATTGCCTCGTTGAGCTTGAGGAACTCGTCCCACGTCTTGGGGGGCACCCAGCCGTTGTCCTTGAACGCCTTCTGCGAATACCAGATGCCGAAGATGTAGTTGACGTAGCCGAGCACGCTGAACGTGCCGTCGTAGGTGCCGATGTCGATGACGGCCGGGTCGAGGGTGTCCCTGACCTTGGTGCCCGGGTCGTCCCATGAGGGCGCGTCGAGCAGCGGGGTGAGGTCCTGGAGCTGTTTGTCCTGGGCGAGCGCGCCGAAGTCCATGGCGTTGGCGCCCGAGTTGTCGATCACGTCGGGCGGGTTGCCGCCGGCGAACCTCGGCTGGAGGACCTTGGTGATCTCCTTGGTGGCGTTGTGCTTGATCTCCACCTTCGGATACTTCGACTTGAACAGCGGCTGGTGGATGTTCTTGGCGTAGTCCTGGCCGAAACCGCCGTCGAAGATCCACACCTCGAGCGGCTTGCTGTCCGAAACCCCGAAGGGGTTGGCCGCGCTGGTGGCGACCGGGGCGGCAGACGACGAGGCCGACGGCTTCGCGGCCGGAGTCGCGCACGCGGCGAGCGCGCCCGCCACGGGGACCAGCGCGGCGCTCCGGAGAAGCTCGCGCCTGGTGAAATGGGGGGTGTTCGGCATATTTCTACTCCTGACTAGTCATGCTCCACGTCGGATCCGCCCTGCGTAGCGGCTCTCCAGGGCCTTGTTGTGCTCGTCGCCGCCGGCCACGTTCACCGACAGGTAGATGGGCGGCGTCTCGCCGAGCGCCACGAGCTCGGCCACCGCCTCGGTGACCACCATCTGCGCGAGCAACGCCGAGGTGACGGTCGAGATCGCGCCGTAACCGCCGCCGCCCGGCAGTTCGAGGATCGCGTCCCCGTACGGCGCGCCGTTGTCCAGCACAACGTCGGCCAGGTCGAGCAGCTTGCGGCCCGACGGGTGGCGTGAGGTCATCTGGCTGCTGTGCTGGACCGAGGTCAGCGCGATCAGGGGATGGCCGCGGTCCTTGACGATCGTGGCCAGCTCGACCACGGCTCCGTTGATGCCCGAGCTGGAGATCAGCACGAACACGTCCTGCGGCGCGACGGGCGCCAGCTCATAGATCCGGTGGGCGATCTCCGGATCGCGTTCGAGCTCGGGGGTGAGCACGCTCGGCGGCTGGCCGCCAAACAGGACGAGGTCGCGCGGGGTGAGCCGGTTGCTGGGCACCAGTCCCCCGGCCCGGCCGGCGATCTCCATCGCGATCGCCTCGGAATGCCCGGACCCGAACGCGTTGACCACGCCGCCCGCCCGGATCGACGCGACGAGCAGCGCGGCGGCGCGGCGTACCGGCTCCGCCTGTGTTTCCACGACCTGGTGTGCCAGCTCCAGGGCCTTCGTTGCGAACGTCATTCAGCCTCTCTCCACCCGGTGGCTCTCCACGGCGCTGATCGTGAGCCCGAACGCCTCGTTGGTGCGCTCGTAAGTGCGCTGGGCCACCGCCACGTAGACGGCGTCGAGGACGAACAGCTGCGAATGGACGGCCGCCAGCCCGCCGAGCCGGAAGGTGGTCTCCCTGCTCGCGGTGGTGAGCACCAGGTCGGCCAGCTCGGCCAGCGGCGAGCGGGCGAACGAGGTGACGGCGACCGTGGTGGCGTCGTGGCTGCCGGCCTCGGCCAGGGCCTCCATGACCTCGCGGGTCCGGCCCCGATGGCTGATGCCGATCGCGACGTCGCCCGCGCCGAGCAGCGCGGCGTCCGACAGCGCGACGTGCGCGTCACCCGCGCTCCAGCCCGGGATGCCGATGCGGCGCAGCCGGCCCTCGAACATGGTGGCGACGTTCCCGCTGGTGGAGACGCCGATGAGCAGGACCCGGCGGGCGGCGACGATGGCGTCGGCCACCTGGGCGACGATCTCCGAGTCGAGCTGGGCGGCGGTGTCCTGGATGAGCCGGGCGTCGGCCGCGGCCATCACCTCGATCGCCGAGTCGAGCGGGTCGTCGGGCCCGATCTCGTGCCCCACGCCCGCGCCCCAGCCCGCCTGCGCGGCCCGGCCGGTCTCGGTGGCCAGCGCCACGCGCAGCTCGGCGTACCCGGAGAAGCCGAAGGCCCGGCAGAACCTGGTCACGGTCGCGGGCGAGCTGCCCGCGCGCTCGGCCAGCGCGATGATGGTCGACCGGGCCGCCTCGGCCGGATCGCCGAGGATCACCTCGCCGACTCTGCGCAACGCCTCCGGCAAACCGGGTAGTTCTGTTTCCACACGCCCGAGGGCCCCTGAAGTCACGAATATTCCTTCCGGATACCCGGTCTTCCGCCGAAAATTATTCTTGCTTCTCCGCTGAGTCAAGTCCCACAATCGGACCGTGACCAATTCGCTCTCCATCGGACTCGCCCTTGGGGTTGACGCCGGCGCCACCTCCACCCGCGTCTCGGTGCACGCGCTCGACGGCACCCGCGTCGGGTACGCCAGGGCGGGCGCGGGCAATCCGAGCGCCCACGGCCTGGCGAACGCGGTGGCGGCGATCGAGACCGCGCTCGGCGGGGCTCTGGCCGGGCTGGAGGCGTCGTCGGTCGTCGCCTCGCTGGCCGGGGTCTCGGGGTTCGTCGACGAGATGGTGCCGGCGCTGGCCAAGGTGTGGGCGGGGCATGGCATCGCCTCGGGGCCGCAACTCATGGGGGACACGGTGATCGCGTATGTGGCGGGGTCGCCCGAGCCGGACGGCTCGCTGCTGCTCTCGGGGACGGGGGCGGTGGCGGCCCGGATCACCGGCTACGAGCTGGACGTGATCGCCGACGGGCTGGGCTGGCTGCTGGGCGACGCGGGGTCGGGCTTCTGGATCGGGCGCGCGGGCGCCAAGGCCGTCGTCGCGGCGCTGGATCGCGGCTCCTCGGAGGGACCGCTGGTCGAGCTGGTCGTCGAGCACTTCCTCGGGGCCGAGCGCGGCCCCACGCCGCGCAAGGTGGCCGATCGGATCGTCCGGCTGGCGCAGGCCGACCACATGCGCCTGGCCGCCCTGTCGGCGCTGGTCAGCCGGGCCGCCGAAGCGGGCGACCCGCTCGCGCTCGGCATCGTCCGCCAGGCCGCCGAGCACCTGGCCGCCACCGTGCGGCGGGTGCACCGGTCGGGGCCGGTGGTGCTCGCCGGGAGCGTGCTGACGAGCGAGGGTCCGGTACGACAGGCCGTACACGAACTGCTGGCCGGTGAGACCGTGGCCACGGCGCGGGACGCGGCGGGGGCGGCGGCCTGGCTGGCGGCGCGCGACCTGCTGCCGGAGGCCGACCGGCGGGCCTCGCACGCGGCGTTCACGGCCGGTCCTTGACCTTCTACCCCACCAGGAGCGCCGCGCTGCCGTAGCTGCCGCCGAAGCCCGTTGCCAGCGCCACCTCACGGCCGCCGCGCACTTCCCGGACCGCCTGTGCCACGTTGTTCAGGCCGTGAACATAGCCCTCCGACAGCAGGCCGCCGTGCGGGTTGATCCAGGAGTGCCGTCGCTCCAGCAGGTACGGGCCCAGGTCCTCGCGGCGGACCAGGCCGAAGTCCGCCAGTTGCCGTGGGACCAGCCATGAGTAGGCGTCGTAGGGCAGTGCCGCGTCCACGTCCGACGGCCGCATGCCGGATGCCTCCCACAGCATGGGGGCCACGTACGCGGAGAAGACGGCGCTCACGTCCGGCGCGCGGTCCATCGAGGAGCAGCCGGGGCCGCCGCCGCGTACCACGGCCTGGATGCGCGGGCCGCCGAGCACGCCGCTGACCAGCAGCGCGCACGCGCCGTCGGTCTCCTGACAGCAGTCGGCGGTACGGAGTGGGGTGCACACGTACGGTCTGGCCAGGTACTCCTCGAACGACAGCGGCTCCCGGCGCAGGGCACGAGGGTTGGTCTCGGCGTTGTCCCTGGACTGGGCGACGACGGCGTGGAGGTGTTCGGGGCCGAGGCCGGTGTCGTGCAGGTAGCGGGTCGCGGCCAGGGCGAAGAGCGGGATCGGGCCGGCCATGCCGTAGGTGAACTGCTCCTGGGGGCCGGTGGAGACGGTGTTCATGCGCTTGCCAGAGCGGCCGTTAAGCGCCCGATAGATCAGGATATTTCGCGCTAAACCGGCGTGTATCAGCATGGCCGCATCGCCCAGGATCGAGGCGGCCTGGGTGCCGCCTCCGGCTATGTCGTTGTGCCAGCCCAGCCGGTCGATGCGCAGCGCGCGGGCGACCTGGGTGACGGGGGCCGAGTCGTTCATGTGATAGCTCAGGACCGCGTCCACCTCGGCGGGCGCGATGCCCGCGTCGGCGCACGCCGTACGACAGGCCTCGACCGCCAGGTCCAGCTCGGTGCGGCCGGACTCGCGCGTCAGCGCGGTCATGCCGACACCGGCCACGGCCGCCCGGCCGGCGAAGGGCTGCATGCCACCTCCTGTCTCGCTGAAGGCTGCCTGGCTGACGGGCGTCGGGTCACTCGCCGGGGCGGGGCGCGATCCACCCCGGCGGGTGACGCATGTGGTGCTCGACCGTCACGCTAACGCGGCGGCGGTCTCCACACAAGCGCTTGCTCGGCATCTCCCCACGGGCGTACCGCGAGAGGCACTCACCGGCCGGCCGCGGAAACAGTCACCCCCCGGCAACCTTCACAGCGGCTGGTCCGTTCTGTAATACGGAGGTGCGACGATAGCCCATCCCCATCACCTCGAGGTGACGATGGATCTACGCCACGTACGCTACGCGATCACCATCGCCCGTGCGGGCAGCCTGCGCCGTGCGTCCACCGTGCTCCACATCGCCCAGCCCACCCTTTCCGAGCAGCTCAGGGCGCTGGAGAAGGAGATCGGCGTCGAGCTGTTCACCCGCTCGTCCAGCGGGGTGCGGCTCACCGAGGCGGGTGAGGTGTTCCTGGCCCAGGCCACGGTGGCGGTCGACGCTTTCGAACGGGCGGTGGCCGCCGCCCGGGGCAAGGGGCAGACGGTCCGCCTGGGGGTCGCCGACGGGCTGGGGGATGTGGTGGCCCGGCTCCTGTCGCAGGTTCAGGGGTCGCGGCTGCGGGTCGCTCCCATGTGCACGGCCGAGCAGATCATCTCCATCATGGACGGAACCCTCCAGGCCGGGCTCGGGTACGCCCCCGGCTCGCTGCCCAGAGGCGTGGCCCGGATGCTCGTCCAGCGGGCCCAGGTGCTCGCCCTGCTGCCCCGCGATCACCGGCTGGCCTCGGTCGAGCGGCTGCGGCTCGCCGATCTGGCGACGGAACCGCTCGTCATGCCGGAGTCCGACGCGGTGGCGGGTGCGCGCCGGTTCCTCGAAGGGTTCGTCCGGCTCGGCCTGCATCCCCGGCTCGGTCCCGGCGCGCCCACCCATGACGCGGCCGTCGCCCTGGTCGAATCGGGGGCCGGCTACACGCTCTGCGTGCGCGGCGGCCTTCCGGTGCCGGAACGCCTCACCTTCATCCCCGTCGCCGAGGAGATTCCGCCTCTTGAGGTGGTATTCCTGTGGAACCGGCAGGCCGACGTGGATGATCTCGTGCACGCGGCCCGGCATCTCGCGCGCTCTGGATAGCGCTATTATCTATCGATGCGCGTTTCGGAACTGAGTGTCGAGTCCGGTGTCGCGATCGCGACGATCAAGTACTACCTCCGCGAGGGCCTGCTGCACCAGGGCCGGCAGCTCGCGGCCACCAGAGCCGACTACGACGACTCCCACCTGCGCAGACTCCGCCTGATCAGGGCGCTGCTCGAAGTGGGCCGGCTGCCCGTCGCCGCCATCAAGCAGGTCATCGAGGCGGTGGACGACGAGTCGCTCTCGGTGCACCACATGCTGGGCACCGCCCAGTACGCCCTGGGCCCCACCATCGAGCCGGAGCCCGGCGAGGAGTGGGACGCGGCGCGCGGCCAGGTCGACCTGCTCATCGAGGAGCTGGGCTGGGACATCGCCGCCACCGCTCCCACGCGGGACGAACTTGCCCAGACCGTCGTCAGGTTGGGCCAGCTGGGCTTGTCGACCGACCTGACGGTCTATGCGCAGACGGCTCAGCGGCTCGTGGCCGAGGTGGAGATGGACACGGTGCCGTTCGACGGGCCACGCGAGGCCGCCGTCGAGGCGCTGGTGCTGGGCACGGTCCTGTACGGGAGGGCCTTCGACGCTCTGCGCCGCCTGGCCCACGAGTCGGAGTCTGCGCGCCGGGTCGGCGGCGTCGCGGAAAACCTGAGCGTTGCGGAAAACCTGAGCGGTCCGGAGAACCTGAGCGCTCCGAAAGATCTGAGCGTTCCGGAAGACCCGAGCGGGCGCGTGGATGGAAGCGGTCAGCCGGGGTAGGCGCGGGCGAATGTTCGACGACTTCGTGACCGACCGGATCGACGTGGGCCAGGCCGAGCTGTTCGTCCGGCACGGCGGCTCCGGCCCGCCCGTCCTGCTGCTGCACGGCCACCCGCGCACCCACGCCACCTGGCACCGGGTGGCTCCCCTGCTCGCCCCGGACCACACCGTGGTCTGCCCCGATCTCAGGGGGTACGGGCGCTCGTCCAAGCCGCCGACGACCGCCGATCACGAGCCCTACTCCAAGCGCGCGATGGCCGGGGACATGGTCGCGCTGATGCGTTCGCTCGGCCACGAGCGGTTCGCCGTCGTCGGTCACGACCGCGGGGCGTATGTGGCCCAGCGACTGGCGTTCGATCATGCCGACGCGGTCACGCGGCTCGTCGTGCTCGACAGTGTGCCCATCGGTGAGGCACTCGCCCGTTGCGACGCCGGCTTCGCCGCGAGGTGGTGGCACTGGTTCTTCCTCGGCCAGACCGCCAAACCGGCGGAACGCGTGATCAACGCCGACCCCGACGCCTGGTATCGCACGGGGCCCGAGCAGATGGGCGCCGAGGCCTACGAGGACTTCCACCGGGCGATCCACGACCCCGAGGTCGTACACGCGATGTGCGAGGACTACCGGGCGGGGCTGGGGGTCGACCGGGCGGCCGACGACGCGGACCGGGCCGCCGGGCGGCGCGTCGCCTGCCCGGTGCTCTTCCTCTGGGCGACAAGGGATGACATGGAGGATCTGTACGGCGACCCGCTGGCGGTCTGGCGCGCGTGGGCGTCCGACGTGCGCGGGCACGCCCTGGACAGCGGCCACCACCTGGCCGAGGACGTTCCGGACGAACTGGCCAAGGCCATCCGCTGCTTCGTGGCCGGCGCGTAAGCGCTCAGTCGGTCACGGTCACCGGGCGTTTCAGCAGCCACAGGGCGGCCCGTTGCAGCAGCGTGCGGTGGATCTCGTTCTCGTAGGACCTGACGTCGTGCCCCAGCGCGTCGTACACGACCCTTCCCCGCCGCACCGGCCGCGCCCACACCAGCGGCTGCCCACTGGCCGACGACGCGAGCGACTGTACGTCCGGCAGCACGTCGAGGTCGCTGTAGACCTCGTCCACCAGGTCGAAGTCGCGCAGCCCCTCGACAATGGGGTGGTCGCCGTGCACGCGTACCCCGGTCCAGCCCAGCGGCGGGTGGTGGGACTTGGGCCAGGTCCAGCAGCCGCCCAGCACGCGCGGCCACCCCTGCCAGTCGTCGAAGCAGATGGACGCCGTGTGCATGCACAGCAGCCCGCCGCCCCGGTCGAGGTGGTCGAGCAGGGTGGTGCGGGCCTCGGCGGGCAGTTCGAAGCGCCACTCGTCACGCAGGTCGGCGAAGCGGTCGAGGCCCATCTGCCAGCGCAGCGCGTTGACGGTGATGAGCTGGACCTCCGACGGCTCGCTCAGCGCGCCCGCGATGTCCTCGGTGATCTCGGATTCGATCCCCACCCCGGCGAGCACTTCGGCGAGTGCCGCCGACGTGGCCTCGAAGTCATGGAACAGGCCTCCCGAAAGAATCAGATTTCTCGCCACGTCCCAACCTCATCATGCTTGTCCCGGCATTTCTACCCGCGGCCAGCCGCATCCACGGCCTGTACGGTCTGCTCAAGTCGGACAAGCTCTCACGGATCCGGACCGCCTGACGACCTATAGTCACCCTCATGGATCTGGGCATCAAGGGCAAGGTCGCGTTGGTCACCGGAGGCAGCGCGGGCATCGGTCTCGCGGCGGCCAAGAGCCTGGCGCGAGAGGGCTGTGCCGTCTGCGTCAGCGCGCGTAATCCGGAACGACTGGCCGACGCGGTGGTCGAGCTGCAGGAGTTCGGCGGCGTGGTGCACGCCGTGCTCGCGGACGTGGAGGACCACGACGCCGCGGTGCGGGTGGTCGCCGAGACGCGTGACGTGCTCGGTCCCGTGGACATCCTGGTGGCCAACGCGGGCGGACCGCCGCCGGGCCGGTTCGTGGATGCCGGCCTGGGCGACTGGGACGTCGCGGTGCAGCGCAACCTGCTCGGCACGGTACGCCTGCTGTACGCCGTGCTGCCGGAGATGCGCGCCCGCGGCTGGGGCCGCATCGTCACGATCACCAGCGGATCGGTGCGCCAGGCGATCGACGGCCTGGCCCTGTCGAACGCGACCCGCTCCGCCGTGGCCGGGATCGTGCGTACGCTGGCCCGCGAGGTCGGCGGCGACGGGGTCCTGGTGAACAACGTGCTGCCGGGCCCGATCGATACCGAGCGGCTGCGTGAGCTCGCGGGCGACGACGAGGGCCTGGCCGCGCGGGGAGGCGGGGTGCCGGTGGGGCGCGTCGGGCGTCCCGAGGAGGTGGGGGACGTGGTGGCGTTCCTGGCCAGCGAGCGGGCCTCGTTCGTGAACGGGATCTCGATGCTGGTCGACGGCGGGGAGAGCCGCGTCATCGCCTGACCAAGGTCGCGAGGCTGACGACGGCCGGGAGAGGCGCGTCATCGCCTGACCAGGGTCGCGACGATCGCGGCGGCCCACGCGTCGGCCGGCTGCCGCGGCTCGGTGAAGAAGGACAGGTGGGCGCGGTGGAAGCAGGCGCCCATCAGCAGTGAGGCGGCGGCCCCGGCGTCCATCGCGCCGTCCAGCCTGCCGAGCCCCTGCTCGGCCCGCAGGATCTCGGCGAGTGCCTCGATCGGCAGGTGCGGGCCGGTGCCCGTCGTGGCGAGCATGCGCCTGAACCCGTCCAGAAGCGACGGATCGGACATCATCCCCGAGCCGATGGCGGCCGCCCGGCCGTAGAAGTCGAGGGCCGCCAGCGCGAACTCGGTGAGGTTGGCCGCCAGGTCACCCTGCCCGACGCGCTCGCGCAGCGCGGCCAGCGCCGGGGCGAGCGCGGGCAGCCGTTCGAGCAGCACCGCCAGGATCAGCGCCTCCTTACCCGGAAAATGCTTGTAGAGCAGCGCCTCGGAGCAGCCCGCCTGCGACGCGATGCGTTTCGTGGTCGCCCCCGCCATGCCGAATTCGTGAATGGCCTGCTCGGCGGCGTCGATGATGCGATCGCGCGTGTTCATGGGCGCATCCTAATAGTGAGCGCTCACTGACTTGGCAGAACATGGCATCCTTCCTAAAGGGACATATGTGGGGAAGGCAGAGCCATGGACAAGCCGGTCATCGTGACGGTGGACGACGACCCGGGCGTATCGCGGGCGGTCGCTCGCGACCTGAGACGCCGCTACGGCCAGCAGTACAGAATCGTCCGGGCGGAGGCCGCCGACCAGGGCATGGAGGCGGTGAAGGAGATGCGGCTGCGCGGCGACGACGTGGCCGCGATCTTGGCGGACTACCGGATGCCGCAGATGAACGGGGTGCAGTTCCTTGAGGCGGCGATGGACATGTATCCATATGCGCGCCGGGTGCTGCTGACCGCCTACGCGGACACGGACGCCGCGATCCAGGCGATCAATGTGGTGGACCTCGACCACTATCTGCTCAAGCCGTGGGATCCGCCGGAGGAGAAGTTCTATCCGGTGATCGACGGCCAGTTGGACGCCTGGCACCGTACCGAGCGCATCGAGGTGGCCGAGCTGCGCGTGGTGGGCGACCGCTGGTCGGCGCCGTCGTACAAGGTGCGGGAGTTTTTGGCCCGCAGCCACGTGCCGTACCAGTGGCTGCTGGCCGAGGACCCGGAGGGCGCGGAGCTCGTGGCGGCGGTCGGCGCGGACTGCCGGCTGCCGCTGGTGGTCACCGCCGACGGTGTGTCGATGCAGGCGCCCGACCAGGCGTCGCTCGCCTCGGCCGTGGGCCTGTCGACCACGCCGGCGACCGACTTCTACGACCTGATCGTGATCGGCGGCGGCCCGGCCGGGCTGGGCGCGGCGGTCTACGGCGCCTCCGAGGGGCTCAACACCGTGCTCATCGAGGCGCACGCCTCCGGCGGACAGGCGGGTCAGAGCTCCAGGATCGAGAACTACCTGGGCTTCCCCGACGGCGTGTCCGGCCAGCAGTTGACCGACCGGGCGCGCAGGCAGGCGCTGAAGTTCGGGGCCGAGCTGCTGAGCGCGCAGAAGGTCAGCCATCTGGAGCCGCGCGGCCAGGCCAGGGTGGTCGGGTTCAAGGAGGGCGGCGAGATCGCCGCGCACGCGGTGATCCTGGCGACCGGCGTCACCTATCGCCGCCTGGACGCGCCCGGCCTGGACGACTTCGTCGGCCGGGGCGTCTTCTACGGCGCGGCGCTGACCGAGGCGCCCTCCTGCAAGGACAGCGAGGTCTACATCGTCGGCGCGGCCAACTCTGCCGGTCAGGCGGCCGTCTACCTGTCGGGATTTGCGAGCACGGTTCATTTGTTGGTGAGAGGTGACGGTTTGGAGAAGTCCATGTCGCACTACCTCATCGAGCAGATCACCGCGATCCCGAACATCGAGGTCCACTTCCAGACGCAGATCACCAGCGCCGCCGGTGACGGGCACCTGGAACGCCTCACGCTCTCCACGAAGGGCGAGGAGTGGGTGGCCGAGACGCAGTGGCTGTTCGCGTTCATCGGTGCCGAGCCCTTCACCTCCTGGCTCGGCGACACGATCGAACGCGACGCCAAGGGGTTCGTGCTGACCGGGCCGGACCTGGTGCAGGGCGGCAAGCGGCCGCGCAACTGGACCCTGAGGCGTGAGCCGTACTTCCTGGAGACGAACGTTCCGGGAGTGCTCGCGGCGGGTGATGTGCGGGCCGAGTCGATCAAGCGGGTGGCCTCCGCCGTCGGTGAAGGCGCGATGGCAGTCGCGCTCGTGCATCGTTACCTGGAGAAGCAATGACGATCGACATCGACGAACTCCGCAAACTCTTCCTGTTCGAGCGCCTGACGGACCACCAGCTCACCAAGCTGGCCCTCAGCGGCGAGATGCGCAACTACGCCCAGGACGAGATCATCATCCAGCAGGGCGATCCGGCGGAGTGCTTCGCAGTGCTGGTCGAGGGCGAGATCCAGATGATCCAGGAGACGGTCACGGCCGGGACCGTCGCCATGCCGCGCAGCGCCCAGCCGGGTGTCTACGGCGGGGCCACCAGCGCCTATCTCGGCTCCCGGGCCCCGGAGCGCTACCAGCACAGCCTGCGGGCCACGGCGCCCTCCCGGATGTTCCTGCTGCCGGCCAGGAAGTTCGCGCACATCGTGGCCGAGTGGTTCCCGATGGCGATGCACCTGCTCGACGGCATGATGTCGGGCGGTCGCATGCAGCGGGAGGTCATCGACCGGCGCCAGCGGCTGACCGCGCTCGGCACGATCACCGCCGGGCTCACCCACGAGCTGAACAACCCGTCGGCGGCGGCCGTACGGGCGGTGAGCGAGCTGCGCAAGCTCATCAGGACCTCACGCGTGCAGCTGGCCCAGCTCGCCGAGGACGGCATACCGCCGGAGCGGCTGCGGGCCCTGATCGACATGCAGGAGCAGTGCACCGCCGCCGTCGGCAACCTGCCGCCGCGCTCGCCGATGGAGATCTCCGACGCGGAGGACGACCTGGGCGAGGCCCTGGAGGAGCTCGGCGTGGACGACGCGTGGGAGCTGGCCCCGGCACTGGTCAACGCCGGATTCAGCCGCGTCCATCTGGAGAAGGTGCACAAGAAGGTGGGCCAGGAGCACACGGGCGCCGCGCTGCACTGGCTGGCCGAGGCGGTCGAGATCTCGCAGATGCTCGGGGAGGTGACCGAGGCGACCGAGCGGATCACCTCGCTGCTCGCCTCGGCCAAGCAGTACTCCCAGATGGACCGCGCGCCGTTCCAGGTCTGCGACGTGCACGACCTGCTCGACAGTACGATCGCCATCTTCCGCGGCAAGATCCCGCCCGGCATCACCGTGGTCACCGACTACGACCGGACGCTGCCGGCGATCCCGGCCTACGCCGGCGAGCTCAACCAGGTGTGGACCAACCTCATCCACAACGCGCTCGACGCGATGGATGGGGAGGGCACGCTGACCATCCGCACCGCGCACGACGAGGACGAGGCGATCATCGAGATCGGCGACACCGGCCCCGGCGTACCGGACGCGATCAAGGACCGGATCTTCGAGCCGTTCTTCACCACGAAGTCCGTCGGTCAGGGCACCGGTCTCGGGCTGGACATCTCCTACCGGATCGTGGCCGGCCGGCACGGCGGCGAGCTCAAGGCGCGGTCGACGCCCGGCGACACGTGGTTCGAGGTACGGCTGCCGCTGCGCGAGCCCGCGGCGGCCGCTTCACCGGCCGCATGAAACCAGCCGCATGAAACCAGCCGCATGAAACCAGCCGCATGAAACCGGCCGCATAAGAGGTCTCATAGGTGCCACAGGCTTGGTCCTAAAGGCGTGGAAACTGTCACATTCGCGTCGCGTGTCAGGGTCGTGTCTCCTGGATAAGGGATTCATGTGCCCATCACACGCTGGACCAGCCAAGCACTGCCCGCGATGCTCGACGACCTCCGGACGGTCGTCGAGCTGGAGACCCACAGCTACGACAAGGCCATGCTCACCCGAGGGCTGAGCGTCGTCCGCGCCCTGGTGGAGGAGCGGCTCGGTGTGCCGGACCAGGCGGTCGTGCACGACGGCGGCCAGTACGGCGACGTCCTGGAGCTGACCTATCGCGGCACCGCCCCCGGCGCCGTACTCATGCTCTGCCACTACGACACCGTCTGGCCGACGGGGACGCTCGCGGATTGGCCGTTCACCATGGCGGACGGAAGGATCACCGGGCCGGGCGTGTTCGACATGAAGACCGGGCTCGTGCAGTCGGTCTGGGCGCTCAGGGGCCTGCGCGAGCTCGGTCTGCCGCACCCGAGCCTGACCTACCTGTTCAACGGCGACGAGGAGATCGGCAGCCTGTTCTCCCGGCGGTACATCGAGGCCGCCAGTGCGGACGCGCTGGCCAGCCTGGTCTTCGAGGCGTCGCTTGACGGCCTGCTCAAGACGGCCCGCAAGGGCGTCGGGAAGTTCGAGGTGGCGGTCAAGGGCATCGAAGCGCATGCCGGGCTCGACCCCGAATCGGGCGCGAGCGCCATCCACGCGCTGGCCGAGCTCGTCACCCAACTCGCCGGATCCGACGCGCGGGAGCTCGGGACCACCCTGAACGTCGGGCTGATCAGCGGCGGCACCGGGCGCAACGTCGCGGCGGGCCGCGCCACCTGCGGTATCGACGTCCGGGTCGCGCAGGCGCCGGAGATGGGGCGCATGAACGAGGTGCTCGCCGGCCTGCGCGCCTCCGATCCGCGCGTGACGGTCACGGTCACCGGCGGCTGGAACCGGCCGCCCATGACGCCCAACCCGCCGTCGCGCCGGCTGTTCAAGGAGGCGCGGGCGGTCGCGGCCGGGTTCGGCTGGGAGCTGGAGGAGGCGGCGGTCGGCGGGGCCAGTGACGGCAACTTCGTCTCCGCGCTGGGCCGCCCGGTGCTCGACGGGATGGGCGCGGTCGGCGCCGGCGCGCACGCGCGGCACGAGCACGTGCTGGTCGAGCACATTCCCGAGCGGACCGCCCTGACGATGGGGCTGCTCACCGCCCTCGCCTAGGAAACAGGGCCCGTGGTACTCTCCCAAGCGAGCGCTTGGTTTACCACTGAGGGGCCGCCGCATGAAGTTCTCGACCTTCCACCTCTTCCACCGGTTCGACGGGCAGAGCTTCAAGGACGTCTACGACTACCACCTGGAGCTCATCGAGCTGGCCGAGGAACTGGGGTTCGACGGGGTACGGCTGGCCGAGCACCACTTCCGCGACTACGGCGTCGCGCCGAACCTGTTCACCATGCTCGCCCACGCGGCCGCCCGCACCTCGCGCATCCGCCTGGGCACGGGCATCGTGGTGCTGCCCCTGCACAACCCGATCCACGTGGCCGAGGAGGCCGCGCTGGTGGACGTGCTCTCGGGCGGCCGGCTGGATCTCGGGATCGGGCGCGGCTACCAGAGCTTCGAGTTCGAGGGCTTCGGCATCGACCTGGCCGAGGCCCGCGACCGGTTCAACGAGGCGCTGGAGGTGATCCTGGGCCTGTGGACCCAGGAGGCGTACCAGCACGAGGGCAAGTTCTACCGGACCGGCGCCGAGGTGGCGCTGTCACCGCGCCCCCTCCAGGCGCCGCACCCGCCGATCCACGTGGCCGCCGTCTCCCCCGAGACCGTCACCATGTACGGCGAGCGCGGGCTGCCCATCCTGGCCGACCCGGCGGCGACGTTCCGCAAGGTCGTCAAGGCGGCCGAGACCTGGCAGGAGACGGCCGCCCAGGCGGGGCACGCGGGCGGGAGCGAGCTGGTGGTGGCGCGCAGCGTCTACGTGGCGCCGACGGTCGAACAGGCGCGCGAGGACCAGGCCAGGTTCGAGGCGTCGTTCGACCGCTCGCGGATCTTCAACGAGCGCAGCGCGCCGATCGACCCGAAGACGGGCAAGGCCGCGCAGGGCTTCGAGTACTACCAGGACCGCTACCTCAAGGGCGGCTCCGTGTCGGCCGACTTCCGCTGGGAGCAGCTGGAGGTGATCGGCGACCCGGCGCGGGTCATCGACCAGATCTCACTGCTGCGGGACGCCGGGTTCGCCAACCTGCTCTGCGACTTCGGCAGCACCCGGCCGATGCCGCTGGAGGAGATGAAGAAGGTCATGCGGTTCTTCGCCGCCGAGGTCATGCCCGCGTTCCACTGACGTTCCCAGGAGCTGCGATGATCCACAGCCTGTCGCTGTCCGACGTACTCGCCGAGCACGCGCGCAGCCGCCCCCAGGTGACGGCGGTGGTGGACGGGGAGGTGCGGCTCACCTACCCCGAGCTGGACGAACGGGTCAGCCGCCTCGCGGACGCCCTCGCCGGCGCGGGCGTGACGGCCGGCGAACGCGTGCTCTGGCTCGGCCAGAACTCGCACGCGGTGCTGGAGCTGCTGCTGGCGTGCTCGCGGCTGGGCGCGATCTTCTGCCCGGCCAACTGGCGGCAGTCGGCGGACGAGCTGCGCTTCGTGGTCGAGGACCTGACGCCGCGCGTGGTCGTACGGGAGCCGTCCGACGCCACGGCGGCCCTGACCGACGGCACCACCCAGGCCGACGCCACCACGGCCCTGTCCGCTGGCAACGCGCTCTGGGTGGAGGCCGGAGCCGGCTACGAGCGGCTGGTCGAGAGCGGCACCGCCAGGGACTTCCCGCCCGTCGAGGACACCGAGCCGGTGCTGGCCCTCTATACCGCCGCCTTCGACGGCCGCCCCAACGCGGCGCTCCTCAGCAGCGCGGCGCTGCTGGCCCACGGCGCGTCCCTGCTCGTGGTGCGCCAGATGGAGCCCGGCTTCACCTTCCTCAACAACGGGCCGCTCTTCCATGTCGGCACGATGATGTTCTGCCTGGCCACCCTCCAGATCGGCGGCACGAACGTCTTCACCCCCGCCTTCGACGCCGAGGAGGTGTGCCGCCTGATCGACGCCGAGCGGGTCACGCAGGCGTTCCTGTTCGGCCAGATGATCGACGCCGTGACGAAGGCGAACACCGGCGGCAAGTACGACCTGTCGTCCCTGAGATTCGTCTCGCACTCCGCGGAGTGGGACGCGATGATCACCGTGGACGACTCCCCCTGGTGCCGGTCCAAGATGGGCGGATACGGGCAGACGGAGGTCGGCGGCATGCTCACCTTTCTCGGCTTGGCCCCGGGCGCCGCCGGGTTCGCCGGCCGGCCGTCGCCGCTGGTCCAGGTCCGCATCCTGGCCCCCGACGGCACCGAGCTGCCGGCGGGCGAGGTGGGCGAGATCTGCGCCCGCGGCAAGACCCTCTTTTCCGGATATTTCGCCCGTCCCGACTTAAATGCAGCAAAGTCGGCGTACGGCTGGCATCACACCGGCGACCTCGGCCGTCGCGAGCCCGACGGCACGATCACCTTCATCGGCCCCCGGCTGCGCATGATCAAGTCCGGCGCCGAGAACGTCTACCCGGCCGAGGTCGAACGCGCGCTCAAAGCCCACCCGGCCGTCGCCGACGCCGCCGTGATCGGCGTGCCCGACGCCACCTGGCATCAGGCGGTCAAGGCGGTGGTGGCGCTCAAGGAGGGTGCGGCGGCCACGGCCGACGACCTCATCGAGCACGTCAAGAGCGCGCTCGCCTCCTACAAGAAGCCGCGCGAGGTGGCGTTCGTCGACGCCATTCCCAAGCGCGGTTTCACCCCGGACTACGACGCCCTGGACGCCGCCCACGGCGGCGGCAACTATCCGGGCACCTGACGGTTCACCGGCGCAGGAGGACCCGCGCCTGACGGTTCACCGACGAAGGAGAGCCCGCGTCTGACGGTTCACAGGCGCGGGTGGGCTCGCGCCGGACGGTTCACAGGCGCAGGCCCTCCTCCAGATGGGCGAGGGCCTTGTCGATCTCGGCGGGCCCGTCCACCTTGGAGTCCTCCTTCACCCAGTCGAACCAGACCGCGAAGATCACGCCGGCGATCGCCCCCGTGATGTTGCGGATCTCCGGATCGGACGCGTCCCGCCCCGCCCGCCTGGCCAGGATCTCCTGCATGGACCTGAGCGCTCCAGAGACGTTCGTCAGGCTCGCCGCCCACAGCTCGGGCACCGAGAACATGAGCTTTTCCCGCTCCACCCCTTCGGCGATCTCCTCGTCCGTCCGGGCCGCCGTCACCTCCCGCAGGGCGACGCGGACCGCGCTTATCGGGCTCAGATCGGCCGGAGCGGCGCTCAGGGCCTCGGCGAAGGGCGGGAGCTGGTCGTTGAACACCAGATCCTCCTTCGAGGCGAAATAGCGGAACACCGTGCTGGGCGCGACCTCCGCCGCCTCGGCGATCTGCTCGACCGTGGTCGCGGAGTAGCCCTGCTCGCGGAACAGCCGCAGCGCCTCCTTCTGGATCAGCGCCCGCGTCTTGGCCTTCTTCCGCTCGCGCAGTCCCTGGGCCGGTCGATCGCTCATGTCGTCGATTGTCGGGGTTGCGGCATAGAGCCGTCCACTCACAAGATCCCAAATTTCGCTATACAACTCTCAAATAGGAGTCTACTCTCGAAATATGCGACTTCCCATGGAGAGAACACCGGGCTGCCCCTTCGACCCGCCTCCCGCGCTGGCGAAGCTGGCGCCGATGGCGCGTCTGGACTACCCGGACGGGCACGTGGGCTGGCTCGCGACGGGCTACGAGGCCGCGCGGGCCGTGCTGAGCGACCCTCGATTCAGCTCCCGCCAGGAGCTCAAGCACAGCGCCGTACGCATGACCTCGCAGTTCGGCCAGGACCGGCCCGCGCCGCCCGGCATGTTCGCGACGACCGACCCGCCCGAGCACACCCGTTACCGCCGCCTACTCACCGGCCAGTTCACGGTCCGGAGGATGCGGCTGCTCGAACCGCGGATCGAGCAGATCACCGCCGACCACCTCGACGCCATGGCCGCGGCGGGGCCGCCCGTGGACCTGGTGCGGGCGTACGCGCTGCCGATCCCGTCCCTGGTCATCTGCGAACTGCTCGGCGTGCCGTACGAGGACCACCACTTCTTCCAGGAGCAGACCGCGCGGCTGGTCGCGATCGACGAGGAGGGCGTGCCGGAGCTGGCGGCACTCGTCAGTTACTTGGGCGAACTGGTACGACGCAAGCGAACCGAGCCGGGCGACGACCTGATCAGCGGCCTGACCGACGACCTCGACGACGAGGAACTGACGAACGTCGCGCTCATCCTGCTCGTCGCCGGCCACGAGACCACCGCGAACATGCTGGGCCTGGGCGTCTTCGCACTGCTGGAGCACCCGGAGCAGCGGGCCCTGTTCAGCGGCGAGAGCACGGGCGGGGGCACAGGCTCAGCCGCAGGCGGAGGCGGAGGCGAGGGCACGGGCGCAGGCGCGAGCGCGGTCGAGGGTGCGGTCGAGGAGCTGATGCGCTGGCTGTCGATCCTGCATGCGGGCGCGCCGACCCGGGTCGCTCTGGAGGACGTGGAGGTGGCGGGCGAGCTGGTCAGGAAGGGCGAGACGGTCGCGCTGTCACTGCCGGCGATCAACCGGGACCCAAGCCTGTTCACCGACCCGGACGAGCTGCGGCTCGACCGGGCCGAGGCGCGGCGGCACCTGGGCTTCGGGCACGGCGTGCACCAGTGCCTGGGGCAGCAGCTGGCCAGGATCGAGATGCGGATCGGCTACCGCAGGCTCTTCGAACGCTTCCCCGGCCTGCGGCTGGCCGTGCCCGCCTCCGATGTGCCGCTGAAGGAGCGCTCGGGGGTCTATGGCGTCGAGTCCCTGCCTGTCACGTGGTGATGATCGGGCCCGGAGGATGGGGTTGACCGGGCTCAGAGGATGGCCAGTGGGTTGAGCGGGCTCCCGGTCCCGCCCTCGATCCTGAGCGGGGCCGCGACGAACACGAACTCCGTACGGCCCGCCGCGCTCAGCTCCTCCAGCCAGAGCAGCTCGATCAGGTGGATGCCGTGGCGGTGGAGCAGGATGAGGTGGAGATCGTCGTCGAGCGGCTCGTCGGATAGCTGGTGGGCGTTCAGCCCGCCGATCGCGGCGTTGTCGGCGGCCACCACCGAGACGTCCCGCTCGGCCAGCCAGCGCCCCGCCTCGGCCGACAGTCCCGGCTGTCCCGACCAGTACTCCTCGCGCGAGCGCTCCCACACGGCGGGCCAGCCGGTACGGATCACCGCGACGTCACCCGCGCGCGGCACGGCGATCTCCGCCAGCAGTTCCGCCGGGATACGGAAGTCGGCGGGCAGGTGGTCGAGCCCGAGGTGGCGGGGCACGTCGAACAGGACGCCCCTGGCGACGACCCCGCCCACCTGCTCGATGCCGCACCGGGTGGCGCCGTAGGAGCGTACGCGCGCGGCGGGGTGGCCGTTGTAGAGCTCGTCGCCCGACCACATGTGGCAGAGCGCGTCCATGTGCGTGGTCGTGCCGTGGTGGGTGACGATCAGCGCGTCGTCGGCCATCCGCAGCCCCGCGCCCACCGGCCGGGCGCCGGCCGCGTAGTCACCGCCGTCGACCGACATGAAGTGCTGCGGCAGCGGGCGGCCCTTCAGATGGGGCACGGTGCCGGGCGCGGGCGAGGAGGTGGCGCCCCTGATCGGCATGGACAGGCTGAGAACTTGGCCGGTCCGCGCAGTGGCCAATCCGGCCAGTACCAAGTTGCCAGTGAGCAGGTTGAGCGTGCCCCGTTGATCCTCTGGGCCGAAACGTCCCCAATTGTTAGGCTCGGCTGCCAAGTACGTGCTCCCTTCCTGTCGGAGGTCTTGATGCACTGCGATCCCCGGTTCTCCCGCGTGCGCGAGGCGTTCGAACGCCATTTCGCCGATGGCCTCGAGCTGGGGGCCGCGTTCGCCGTCTACCTCGACGGCGAGCTGGTCGTGGACCTGTGGGACGGCGTGGCCGAGCACCGCACGGGACGGCCGTGGGAGGAGGACACCCCCGCCTTCGCCTACTCCTGCACCAAGGCGATCACCGCGACCGTGCTGCTCCAGCTGGCCGAGCGGCGACAGATCGACGTGACCGCGCCGGTGGCGGAGGTCTGGCCGGAGTTCGGGGTGCGGGCCAAGCAGCGCGTCACCGTCGAGCACCTGCTCAGTCATCAGGCGGGGCTGCCCGCGCTGGACGAGCGGGTGCCGGTGGCGGAGTTCGAGGACCAGCCCGCGATCGCGGCGCGCCTGGCCGGGCAGCGGCCGATCTGGCGGCCCGGCTCGGCGCACGGGTATCACGCCCTGACCTACGGGTTCCTCGTGGGCGAGGTCGTGCGCCGGGTGACGGGCAAGTCGGTGGGTGAGCTGGTGGCGGCGGAGATCTCCGGACCGCTCGGTCTCGATCTGTGGGTCGGGGCGCCCGACGAGGTGATCGCCAGGGCCGCCCGGCTGACGGCGGAGCCCCCGCCCGGCAGCGAGAGCGGCCGAGGCGTGCTCCCGCCAGGTAGCGAGAGCGGCCGGGGCGTGCCCGCGGCCGGGAGCGGGCCCGGCAGCGGCAGCGGCCAGGCTCGCCGCACCCCCGGTGCCCTGCCCCGCGCGCCCATCGGACCGCCGAAGGATCCGATCGCCGCGATCGCCCTGGCCGCCGCGGACCCGGACAGCCTGATGAACCGCACCATGGGCAACCCCCGCATCCAGGACCTTCAGGGCGGGGCCAACAACCCCGTGATGCTGCGGGCCGGGTGGCCCGCCGTGGGCCTCGTCACGACGGCCAGGTCCCTGGCGGCGTTCTATCGCTCGCTGCTCGGCGGCGACCTGCTGCGTCCGGAGACGCTGGCGGACGCCATCCGCCCCCGGGCATCGGGGCCCGACCAGGTCCTGCTGCTGGAGAGCGCGTTCGGGCTGGGCTTCATGCGGCCCGCCATGTCGTTCTTCGTGCCGTCCGTGACCGCGTTCGGGCACACCGGCGTGGGCGGGTCCATCGGCCTGGCCGACCCCAAGTACGGCGTGGCCGCCGGATATGTCATGAACAAGATGGCCGACGTCTTCGCCGGCAACCAGCGGGCGATCCGCCTCATGGAGGCCGTCTACCGATCCCTGTGATCGCGTCGGCCGCACCGGGGTCGTGCGTCGCGTCGTGCGTCGCGTCGTGCGTCGCGTCGTGCGTCGCGTCGTGCGTCGCGTCGTGCGTCGCGTCGTCACTGCATCGTCACGCCGCCGCTGACCGACAGCGTCTGGCCGGTGATGTAGGCGGCGCGTTCCGTACACAGGTAAGCGACCAGGCCCGCCACGTCGGCGGGCGTGCCGAGGCGGCGGAGCGGGACGGTCCTGACGATCTTGTCGACCAGCCCGGGCTCGGCCGCCGAGACGCGCCGGAGCATCGGCGTGTCGGTGGGCCCCGGGCAGACCACGTTGGCGGTGACGTGCGCCCTGGCCGCCTCGCGGGCGAGCGTCTTGGCCAGGCCGAACAGCCCCGCCTTGGTGGCCGCGTAGGCGCCCTCGCCTCCGGAGCCCGCCCTGGCGCCGTCCGACGAGATGAACACCAGCCGCCCCCACCCCCGCTCGATCATCCCCGGCAGCATCAGCTTGGTCAGCAGCATCGGGCCGCGCAGGTTGACCTGCCACATGAGATCCCAGTTCGCCGGGTCACTGGCGACGAACGGCTCGACGATCGACACCCCGGCGTTGTGCACGAGGATGTCGACCGGCCCGGCCGCGTCACAGAACCGCTCGATGGAGGAGGGCGAGGCGAGGTCAACCGCCAAGGCGGCGGCCCCCGGCAGCCTCGCGGCCACCTTCTCGGCTCCGGGCAGTCCAGCCCTCACCTTCTCCGCTCCGGACAGCCCAGCCCTCACCTTCTCCGCTCCGGACAGCCCAGCGGCCACCTTCTCGGCGCCCGGCAGGTCCACGTCGGCGACCACCACCCGGGCGCCCAGCGCGGCGAGGTCCGTGGCGATCGCCGCGCCGATCGCGCCCGCTCCCCCGGTCACGACGGCCGCGCGCCCGTCGAGCCGCATCCCCTCCATCACCGCTCGCCGCCCGCCTTCCACTCTTCGACCAGCTCGGCCGCGGTGGTGCGCGCGGCCAGGAGGGGGATCGTGTGCTTGAGTACGGCCAGCGCGTAGCCGTCCGGTACGCCCGCGACGGCGTCGGTCACCACGGTGACCCGGTAGCCGAGGTTCACCGCCTCCAAGGCCAGCCCGGGGATGCCCAGGTTGAGCGAGAGCCCGACGGCCACCACGTGCGTGACGTCCAGTGAACGCAGTGTCATGTCGAGCGAGGTCCCGGTGAACGGGGAGAACCCGTGGTGGCGCCGGCTCTCCAGATCCGCCTCGGCCAGCAGCTCGGGCAGCACCTCCACGGCGGGAGTGCCCTCCAGCATGTGGCCGGGGTCCTTGAGCAGGGCGGTGATGAACGGGCTGTTGCGGGTGTGGGAGCCGGCCCGGTCGGCGCGGAAGGCGGCGGTGCAGTGGATCACCGGGAGCCCGGCCGCCCTGGCCGCCTGGAGTACGGCGACGGTGTTGCGGACGACGCCACGCTGCTGGCACGCGACCACCAGGTCCGGAAATTTCGTTAGATCGCCGACGACGCCCCGCTGCATCTCCATGACCAGCACGGCCGTACGATCCATGCGAAGCCTCCACTTAGCCGAGCGCTTGCTTGGCTCCGAACATATCACCCGGGCCTCGGGGCCATAATCCCCTGACATCCGGCGAAATATCTGGAGTCGTGACAACCGGAACCCCAGATGAGACCGTCGAACCGAGAGACGGCTGCGTTATGGGGGTTCGCCTTGGTCCCTGGTTACCGAGAAGTACGCCAGCTCGGCGCGGGGCACACGGGCCGCGTGTTCCTCGCCACCTACCAGGCCACCGGAGCCTACGTCGCGATCAAATACCTGAACGCGACCCTGCGCCGGGACACCGAGTTCGTGGATCGCTTCCGGGTGGACGCCCCCTCACTCGTCGAGCTCGACGACCCGAACGTGGTCCAGCTCTATGAGTACGTGGAGACCCCGACCAGGGCCGCGGTGGTGATGGAGCTGGTCGACGGGGTGTCGCTGCGGACTATCCTGGCCGAGCACGGCAGGACCAGCCCGGAGGCGGCGCTGGCGGTGCTGAAGAGCACGCTCCTGGCCCTGGCCGCGGCCCACGACAAAGGTGTGCCCCATCGGGACGTCAAACCGGAGAACGTGCTGATCCAGGCGGACGGCACGGGCAAACTGACCGACTTCGGGGTGGTGGTGCACGCCGAGGAGCCTGGGGTGCCGGCGGGCAGCCCGCCGTACATGTCGCCCGAACTGTGGACGCAGGGGGACGCGGGGCCGCCCGCGGACCTCTACGCGGCGGCGTGCCTGCTGTTCGAGACCGTCAAGGGGCGCCCGCCGTACAAGGCGGAGGATGTTCCGTCGCTGCGGGACAAGCACCTGGTCGAGCCGGTACCACTGGAGGTCGCCCCCGACGCGCTGCGCGACCTGCTCCGGCGCGGGCTGGCCAAGGATCCGGTGGTCAGGTACGCCACGGCCCGGCAGTTCGCGGCGGAGCTGGAGGAGGACGCGCTCGCCGGCTACGGCCCCGACTGGGAGAAGCGCGGGCGCCGCCATCTGGGCGAGCTGGCCACGCTGCTCGCGCTCCGCTTCCCCCTGGCCAAGACCGACACGCCGACCGCCACCCTGGGGGCGGTCCGCGACCGGCGGATCACCGTGCCCAAGCTGCCGCCGCACCTGTGGATCGCGGGCGCGACGGCCGTCGCCGTGCTGATCGCGGTGGTGCTCGCGGACGGGCGGCTGGCCCCCGGCCCGGCGGGCACCGTGCTCATGCCGCCGCCGAAGACGTCCGAGCAGCTGGATCCCACCCCGGTCGACGACAAGACCCCGGTCCGCCGGACCTCGGAGACCAGCCGCCCCACGGCCAGGACGTCGACGGCCGTTCCCGTACCGTCGGCGACCGCCTCCGTCGCCCCAACTCCGTCCCCTTCCCCCGCGCCCTCTCTCACCATCTCCCGGCAGCCTTCCCGGGCGCTGCCCAGTCCGGCCGTGCGGTCGGCGGACATCGTCCAGTGGACCGGCTCGGCGGGCGCGGTGCGCGTGGCCGCCGACGGGCGGGGGCCGGTGCGGCTGCGCATCACGTACACGCGGCGTGACGGCGACGGCCAGGCCCGCACGGTGCACCAGGAGACCCGCACGCTCACCGGCCGGACCGCCTACACCGGCGCCGTGGGCCGCGACCTGGGCGCCGTCGGTTGCGGCAAGCAGGCGCACTTCGGCCTCCTGCTGTCGACCGAGCCGGCGGCGGCCAACGGCCCGCAGGTCAGCGAGGTGACCGTGGACGGGCCGCCCTGCCCCTCGCCCTCGCCGTCCGCCACTCCCACCCAGGAGCCCGCCACCCCGACGCCGTCCCAGCCACCCTTCGCACTGCCCTCCGACTCGCCGCGCACCGCCGACGCACCGGCCTTCGCCTCACCTCGCCCCTCCGACGCACCGGCCTTCGCCGGGCCGAGCGCTGATTCGGTGGCTCCCGGATCGGCTTCGCCGGCCGATTCGCCGACCTCGGAGGAGCCTGTGGCCTCGCTCGCCGAGGAACCCACCAACTAGGGTTGTCGAGCAACCAAGCGTGCGCTAGCTTGGCTAGCGATGACCTGTGACACCTCCGCCTACTGGGCCGCCTGCAGGCGCGGCGAGCTGGTCGTCCAGCGCTGTACGGCCTGCGATCGGCGGGTCCACCTCCCCGAGGCCGACTGTCCCCGGTGCGGTGGCGACCTCGTCTTCGAGCCGGTCTCCGGCGCGGGCGTGGTGCACACGTACACCGTGGTGCACCGCTCGTTCGCGCCCGGCTACCGGGGCCGCGAGCCGTACGTGCTGGCCTGGGTCGACCTGCCCGAAGGCGCGCGCGTGTTCGGTCAGGTCGTGGAGTGCGCACCGGAGGAGGTCCGCATCGGGATGCCGGTGCGGGTGACGTTCGTGGACGACCTACCGCATTGGAGGCCCGCGTGATCGTTGGCAACGTGCTCATACCCGTGGCCGATCTGGACGAGGCGATCGCCTTCTACGGGCTGCCGGTGAAGTTCCGTGACGGCGACAGGTTCGCCGCGCTGAACGGCGGTGGCGTCACCGTGGCGCTGGCCGGGCCCGCCGAGCATGTCACCGCCTCGGCCGCGCCGTCGTTCAAGGTGGACAGCGTACGGCAGGCCGTACCCGATCTGGTGGCGCGCGGCGCCGAAGTGGTGCGTGAGCCCGAGGACGGGCCGCACGAGACGCGGGCCGTGCTGCGCGATCCCTCAGGAAACGTCTTCGTCCTCTACTCACCCCTCTGACGCATTCACCTCTCTGACGACGGAGGCACCCCCGATGGCGCAATCACCGTTCGGCAACTATGGCCACGCGATCCTGACCGCCGCGGCGATGAGCACCCCCGACCGGGTGGCACTCACCTACTGCGGCGAGCGGAGCTTCACCTTTGACGAGCTGAACAGGACCGTCAACCGGCGCGCGCACGCGCTGCTCGCGGCGGGGGTCACCCCGGGGCGGCGGGTGGCCGCGCTGCTGAACGAGACGCTGCACGTGGCGGAGGTGTACCTGGCGCAGGCCAAGATCGGCGCGGTGACGGCGGCGCTGAACCCGTACTGGCCGGTTGAGACGCTGCGCGCGGTGGTGGAGCAGTCGGGGTGCACGGCGTTCATATACGACTCGACCGTGGAGGGGGTGGTCGCGCAGATCAGGCCGTCGCTGCCCGCCATCACCACCTGGATCAACGCCTCCGACCTGTCGGACGGTTCGGAGGAGGAGCCGCCGCTCGGGGGCTTCCACGACGATCCGCTCGCGCTCTACTACACCTCGGGGACGACCGGGCTGCCCAAGCCCGTCGTCCACACGCACGCCTCGTCGCTGGCGACCGCGCAGATCTGGCTCGACGTGCCGCGCGGGCCCGACGCGGTGTTCGGCACGGGCGCGATCATCTGGGGCATCGGCTTCCCGGCCATCGTCGGGCCCGCCCTGTACGCCGGGATGCGGCTGGTGCTGGAGCAGGACTGGGGCCCGGCGAACTTCCTGCGCGTCGTGCCACGCGAGCGGGTCACCCACGTGTCGCAGATCCCGTCGTTCTACGCGGCGCTGCTGGGCTCCTCGGAGCACGAGGCGGTGGACCTGTCCTCCATCCGGGTGATCATGCTGGGCGGCGAGCCGCTGACGGCCACCATGCTCGGCCGGATCAAGGACCGGCTGCCCGAGGCGGGCGTCTACTCCTACTACGGCCAGACCGAGGCCCCCTACACCTGCATGGGCCGGGTGGACGACGGCTCCACGCCGCTCGGCTCCTCCGGCCGGGCGCGCACCGGCAACGCCCTCCGGGTGACCGACCCGTCGGGCCGCCGCGTGGTGGATGAGGTCGGCGAGATCAACCTGGCCGGGCCGCACCGGATGTCCGGCTACGACGGCCTGCCGGACAAGACGGCGGAGGTGCTGCGCGGCGAGTGGTACGTCGGCGGCGACCTCGGCTCCGTCTCCTCCGACGGCGTACTGCGCGTGCTCGGGCGGCGCGAGGACGCGATACTCAAGGGCGGCGTCTGGACCCAGCCGGTCGCGGTCGAGGAGGCCGCGGCCGCGCTCGACGGCGTGGCGGAGGCCGGGGCGGTCGGGGTGCCCGCGCACGTGGAAGGGCAGGACGCGGCCGAACAGCGGATCCTGCTGGCCGTGGTGGCGCGTTCCGGGCACTCGCTCGACGCGGCCAAGCTCGCGCGGGCCCTGGACGACATCCTGGCGCCGCACCAGCGGCCCGACCACATCCTGGTGGCCGACGAGCTGCCGCACTTCGAGGACGCCTCCGGCGGGCCCGGCAAGCTCTTACGCAGGGAGATCAGAGAACGGCACGGCCACCTGCTGGAGAGCTGAGCGGTGGTCGCCGAGCACGAGGCCAAGGAGCTGCTGCGCGAGGCCGGGGTGCCGGTGCCGCGGGGCGTGGTGGTGCGCGACATGGACTTCGCCCCGGTCGTGGAGTTGCGCGAGCCGCTGGTGCTGAAGGCGTACGGACCTGAAATCGTGCACAAGTCCGAGGCCGGGGCCGTGGTGCTCGGGCTGAGCCGGGTCGACGTCCCGATCGAGGCCGCCAGGATGCTGGCCTCGGGCGTGGCGGCCGAGGGGTTTCTGGTCGAAGAGCAGGCTGCCGACGGGGTGGAGCTGATCGTCGGGCTGGTCCGCGATCCGGGTTTCGGGCCGGTGCTGCTCGCCGGGCTGGGCGGGGTGTGGACCGAGACGCTGCGGGACACGGCGCTGGGCCTCTGCCCGATCTCGGAGGGGGACGCGCGGCGGATGCTGGGCTCGCTGCGCGGGTCTCCGGTGCTGTACGGGCTGCGCGGGCGTCCAGGGGTGGACGTGGACGCGGTGGTGAAGCTGCTCATGACGGTCGGCGGGTCCGGCGGGCTGTGGGAGCGGCTGGAACTGGGCGAGTTCGAGATCAATCCCGTCATCGCCACTGAGTCGGGCGTCATGGCGGTGGACGCACGGTATCTCCCGGCGTCCGACGCCTCGCACGGCGGTCAGGACGGCGAGCCCGCAAGCATCGGACCGGTCTCCGAACCCGCGGCCGTCGGGCCGCTCTCCGAACCCCCGGTCGTCGGGCCGCTCTCCGAACCCGTGGACTTCGGGCCGCTCTTCGAGCCCAGGGCGGTGGCCGTGGTCGGGGCCTCCACCACAAGGCCGAACTTCGGGAACATGTTCCTCGAGTTCTACAAGGCTGCCGGCATCCCCCTGGTCGCGGTGCATCCCGAGGCGCGGGAGGTGGGCGGCGTACCCGCCGTGCCGTCCCTGGCCGTGGCGGACGTGGACTACGCGCTGGTGGCGGTGCCCGCGGAGCGGTGTGCCCAGGTCGTACGCGAGGCGTCCGGCGTGCCGTACGTGCAGGTCATGAGCGGCGGCTTCGGCGAGGCGGGACGGCCGGAACTGGAACGGGAGCTCATCGCCGCGGCGCGGGCGTCCGGGACGCGGCTGCTCGGCCCCAACTGCATGGGCGTGTACTGCCCGCGCGGGCGGCAGACGTTCGTCGGCGGCGGGCTAGGTCCGGCGGGGACGATCGCGCTGATCTCGCAGAGCGGCGGGCTGGCCGGCGAGGTGATCAAGGTCGGCGAGCGTCGTGGGCTGGCCTTCAGCCGGGTGGTCACCGTGGGGAACGCGGCCGACGTCACCCCGGCCGAGCTGCTCCGCTGGCTGTCGGCCGACTCCGAGACGCAGGCCGTCGGGCTCTACCTGGAGGATCCGCGTGACGGGCGGGCGCTGTACGAGGCGCTGGCGGCCGCTCCCGTACCCGTGGTGCTGCTGGTCGGCGGGCGCAGCGCGCAGGGGCAGCGGGCCGCGGCCTCGCACACCGGCGGGCTGGTGAGCGACGGGCGGATCTGGCAGGCGCTCGCCGACCAGACCGGGGCGACGCTGGTGACGTCCCAGGACGACCTGATCGGCGTCCTCGCCTTCTTCCAGGCGCACGGCGCCCGGATCGTAGGTCCGGACGGCGGGACCGGGGTCTCGGGCGGCCAGACGGGCTCCTTGGGCGGCGCGCCATCGCAGGGCGAGGGGACCCCCCAAGACGCGGCGGACGGCGGGACGGGCTTCCAGAGCGTCGAGTCGCGTGGCGGAGCGCTGGTGATCGGGCCGAGTGGTGGGGCGAGTGTGCTGGCCGCCGACGCCTTCGACCGGGCCGGGGTGCCGCTCGGACCGCTGCCGGACTCGGTGCTCGGGGAGTTGCGCGGGCTCGGGCTGGGGACCGGCTCCTCGCTGGCCAACCCGCTGGAGGTGCCCGTCGGTCCCCGCGGCGCGCCGGACCTGGTCCGGCGGACCGTCGAGGTGATCGTGCGGCACCGGCCGTACCCGGATGTGGTGGCGCATGTGAACGTACAGAGTTTCTTCACCTACGGGACGCGGGCCGAGCCGCTGTTCGAGTACGCGCGGGCGCTGGCGGCCGCACAGGACGCTCTCCCGGGGACCAGGCTCACCCTGGTCACCAGGAACGGCGAGTGCGCGCCCCCCGGTGTCGAGGACGAGGTCAGGGCGATCGTGGCGGCGGCCGGGATCCCCGTCTACCGAACTATGGAGGCGGCCGCGGTGGCCGTCGCGGCGGGAGGTCGCAATGGGAATGCTTGACGGCAAGGTGGCACTGATCACCGGCGGGGCGCGCGGTATGGGCGAGGCGCACGTGCGGCTGTTCCTGGCGGAGGGCGCGCGCGTGGTGTTCGGTGACGTACTGGATGAAGAGGGCAAGGCGCTGGCCGAGGAGACGGGCGCGACCTTCGTCCATCACGACGTCACCGCTCCAGAGGACTGGGACCGGGCGATCGCGACCGTCGTCGACCTGCACGACAGGTTAGACATCCTGGTCAACAACGCCGGGATCCTGAAATTTCGGCGAATCAGCGATATGACGATCGACGAGTTCGACCGTGTGATCGACGTGAACCTCCGGGGCACCTGGCTTGGCGTCAAGTCCGCGATCGCGCCGATGCGGGCCGCCGGGCGCGGCTCGATCGTGAACATCTCCTCGATCGAGGGCTTCGTCGGCGCCGAGGGACTGTCGGCGTACGCGGCCTCGAAGTTCGCCATTCGGGGTGTCACCAAGTCAGCCGCTCGGGAGCTGGCCCGCTACAAGATCCGCGTCAACTCGGTACATCCCGGGGCGATCAACACCTCGATGGCCATGGATCCGGAGATCATGAGCGAGGTGGACGCGGACGCGTTCCTGCGCAGCATGGTCATCAAGCGCTTCGCCAAGCCGGTGGAGGTGTCGCACGTGGTGGCGTTCCTGGCCTCGGACCGGTCCAGTTACTGCACGGGCAGCGAGTTCACGGTGGACGGCGGCCTACTGACCGGCGCCGGCTACTGACCCGTGGGGGCCGAGGGTATCGGGGGGCCACCGTTCAGCCAGGCGGTCGGAGTGATGAAGATGGCCGTCGCCTCGGCCAGCAGCGTGCCGTCCGGAAGCGCCACGCGGCCGTCCGCCCACGCCTTGCGCCCCTCCGTACGCGTGTGCTCAGCCGTCACGACCACCGGCCGGTCGTACGGTACGGGCGCCCGGTAGCGGATGGTCAGCGTGCCCGTCATGCCCGCCAGCCCGGCGACGGCCACCGCCTGCCCCAGCAGGTGGTCGAGGGCCATCGCGATGATCCCGCCGTGCACGGCGCCGGGCGGCCCCTCGTGCAGCGGCCGGAACGACACCTCCGCCCGCACCCCGCCACTCGCGAGCCGCTCCACGACCAGCGGCACGGCGAACGGGTTCGCGGCGCCGATGGCGGCGTTGCCCAGGTGGCGTACGGTGCCGTCCGGCGCGATGTCGTAGGACCGCGGTGACACGCGGACGGTCGCTTCGAGCCGTTCGGTAAGGGCGGTGAGCTCGGCGGCCACGGCCACCAGCTCGTCTTCCTCAACGCCAGTGCCTATCACCGCGTCCATCAGTTCTCTGGTCTGCTGTGCCAGGGCACACAGCGCGGCGGTGCGGGGCTCACCGGCGGCGACGTCGATCGTCATGGCCGCATCTTAGAACAGGTTCTACCAAAACACGTTCTAGACACCCAAAGGTAGATCTTTTACTATCAACCAGTCTTCTTTGGGACATTTCTGGCAAGCTTTTGACCTGCGGTTTAGGGTCGCATGACCTCTTGGAGCTACCTTGACCCGTACCTGACCTGCCCATTCGTCACGGTAGCCTCCTTCAGCACGGAAGACGACAGGCCGCCGGTTTTGCCACATGTGTCCCTCTACCCAGGGCTGTGTGGGTAAACCCGGTCTTGCCCGGAAGGTTCCCTCGCACGTCAATGACGCCTGAGATGAAGAAGTACATCGACCTGCTCGAGAGCCAGCTCGGCTACTCCGAGAAGGCCGACGCGTACACCAAGTTCGGCCACTGGTACGGCAAGAACGTCGAGTTCGACGCCGACTACAGCTCCGCCCCTTGGTGTGACATGTACCTGTCGTGGGCCGCTCACAAGCTCGGCTACCAGGACTGGATCGGCCAGTTCGCCTGGACGGTGGGGCACGCCGAGTGGTTCAAGGAGCAGGGCGCCTGGGGCCACCAGCCCAAGCCCGGCGCCTTGGTCTTCTACGACTGGAGCGGCTCGAACGACATCGACGCCATCGACCACGTCGGCCTGGTGACCAAGGTCGAGGGCGACAAGATCTTCACGATCGAGGGCAACATCGACGGCGGCGTCGCCAAACGCAAGGAACGTGACACCAGCAAGGTCGTCGGCTACGGCTACCCGGAGAAGATCAAGACCCGCCTGGAGAACGAGGCCACCAAGAACCAGGTCGAGGGCGAGTGGGACGCGCAGCACCGGGCGACCGAGCAGACGTCCACCTCCACCACCTCCGCGACCGACGTGGGCAAACTCCAACTCCCCGACGGCACCCCGCTCGTCGACATGATCCCTCGCATCGGCCAGGGAGGGGCCCCGCTGGCCGCCCGCCCCAAGCAGGCCACCGGCGCGGACACTCCCCAACAGGCCGCCTCCCCCGCGCCCACGGCCACCCGCAAGTCGTCGCCCTCGGCCACCACGAAGGCCGCCGAGCAGGCACCCAAGAAGGGCAAGCACGCCAAGCCGGCCACCGCCGACACCAACGCGGTCACGAACACCGCCCCCATACCCGTAATCGTCGACGCGTCGTCCGCCACACCCGCGCCCACCCTTTCGTCTCCCGCACTGATCGGCTCCGCACTGGTGGCCGCCCTCGCGGTCCTCGCCGTCGCCAAGACCAGGCAGCTACGCGTACGCCCGGCCCGCGCGGCCGCCCTCGTCACCCCGGCCCCAGCCCCCACCGGCCACCGGCGCCGCCGCAAGCCCCGCACCGAAACGGCCCCTGTCCTGGCCCGCGCGGCCGCCCAGACCCTCACCGCCCCGGACCTCACGACCCCTGTCGAGCTCATCACTCCGGTCGAACTCACCATCCCGGCTGAGCTCACCGCCGCGAACGACTTCGGCTTCGCCGCCCCGGCGCAGATCGCCGCGTCCGCGCTCGGCAGCGAACCGCGCCTCGATGTGACCGACCCGCGTCTGGTCACCGGGGTGAGCAGGTCGATCCTGGACCGCTTGAAGCCCTTGGAGCCGATCGCCGAACTGCTGGAGCGAGCCTCGGCGCCCATCCCCGAGGCGACGACGCAGTTCGACGCGTTCACCCCCGTACCCGGTGCGACGCCGCGCTTCGACGCCTTCACTCCCTCGGCGCGCCATGACAGCACGCCACACCAGCCCAGGCCCGGAATCGCGCCACAGCACCTCGGTTCGCACACCATGCCGCAGCACTCCGGCTCGCGTACGCCGTACAGGCGCGCGACCGAGCCCTGGCCCATCGCCGAACAGATCCAGAACCCTCAGACGAGCGGGTACTACGGACGGCGCCACCGCACCGGACACCCTGTCGACGAGACGGCCCCCTTCGCCCCGGACAGCCCCCTGCGCGGCCGGCGCCACCGTTCCACGGGCCGCCCCTTGGGCAGTGCCCTCGGCACGGAGACATTCGCCCAGGACGCGCCGTCCCGCGGCCGCCGCCACCGTCTCACGTCGGCGGTCGCGCCCCAAGCAGAATTTTTCGACACCGCTTTCCAAGCCCGCCACCACGACGTCCACGAGGCCCCGGCCTCACGAGCGCAAGCCGTCGCCGTCGCGCCGCCACATCCCGAGACGCGCACAACCCGCCCAGGATCACGCAGAGGCCGCCACCGCGCCTGACGCCCTGGAGTTTGCCCAACGACCAGTTGCCGCCTTCCCCGACCACCACAGAGAGATCCGCATCGGCGACGCCCACGTCTTCACTGGCGCTCAGAACCTCCAACGCCAACTCGATGCGCTGAATGCGGCAGCGCATCGAGCCTCCGTCAGCCCAGCCAGTCGTGCCGATAGGCCGCCCGAGCCGACTCCTCGTCTTTGAGGTCTGGGTCTTGTATTAGCCGGACGCAAACTGGGCAGGCTCGTCGGGCCGTAGGCACGAAGGGCAGGGACCAGCCGCATACCGGCAATGGGCGGACATCTGTCGCACACAGGGCCTTCTGCTCATCCAGCGTCGGCACCGCGTGCAGGACCACCGCGCCGCCGACACCGGAGATGCCCATGACGTACGAGCTGTCCGCCTGATGAGAGGCCTGCACAGCAGGCTCAATGAGTAGATCGTCCAGGTGCACCGGCCAACGCCGCACGCCAGCGGGCAACTGGTGTGCCTTACCGTCGAGTTCGAGCAGAGCGACCGAGCCGTACCGCAGCAGAGCCCCGATTAGACCGCATCGGCCGAGCAGCCACCTTGAGCAGGAACGAGTTCGCGCCGGACTGTGCAGCAGATCAACGACCTTCGCTCTACTACCGACCACCGATCGAGGCCCGTTCATTGCGGGAACTCACCCGCCGAACCGTTGGCAGCGGCAAGATCTGTGATCACCGCCGACAGCGAGTCCGACCGCCGAAGGATCGCGTAGCGGAAGGCGATGCGGCGAGCAGCCCGCTCAGGCTCCAGGGTGGGGTGCCATGCATAGACGACGCTCTTCTTCCGTGCGTCCCAGCCCGCACGCCACCAGTACCGGTCAGAGTCGCACCACACCACCAACCCGACCCAGATGGAAACCAAGGCGAGCCCATACCCGTCATGGACATCGGCGGCGATGCCGTGATCCTTTAGGGCCATCCGGAGGTGTTCGGCGGCCAGGGCGGGAAGGGAAGTCGCCTGCTCATGCTCGGCGGGAACGCTCATGGGTAGTACCTCCTGACGCCGGGGGATCGGGTCAGCAGGAACCATAGGCAGGGCCGATCAGAACAGCCCGCAGTGCTGTGAAGGTCAAAAACCCGCAGAGAAGTGCGGGTCAGACGATGCCGGCGCGGTGTGCCAGCGGCCGGAGCTCAGGGGTGCTCGCCTGGTGCTCACGTTTGAGAAGCTGGGTCAGCAGGTCGCGAGGACGCCCGCCGTACCGCACAAGCTCGGGCGAGAGCCGTTCCGCTTGAAGGAGCATGTTCACCGATGCGGCGTCCTTGCGCTGCACCGCGTACGCCCGCGCGAGGTCCAGATGTACCTGAGCCCGTCGCCCGACGAGGCCGGTTGCCAGCGCCGACAGGTTCAGGGACTCACCCGTGCTGATCGCTCGCCGTGCGTCACCGAATTCGACAGCTGCCGAGACCTCGTGGATGGCCACGTTCGTCATGCCGAAGGCCGTCCAGAAGTCGTTTCGATCTTCGCCGATCGTCTCGGCTGCCTGCCTTGCCTGAGCGAGGAAGTCCTGTACACCGGCCCGGTCGTAGGCTGCCGCAGCGGCCGTGACGGCGACCAGGTAGAGAGCGCCGAGCACGGGCAGAGATCGTGGGCTCCGGCGCAACGAGTCAGCCGCCCCGAGGACGAGTCGCAGCGCCCGCTCTGTCTCATGCAGCCTGATCAGGACGTACCCGAGCCGGTATGCGCTCACGGCCACCAGCAGCGGCCGGTCGGCCTCCTCCGCAGCGGCGAGAGAGCGATCCGCCGCCACCCACGCCAGCTCAGGCTCACTCACACGCCGAAGCGTGGTCGTGGCGCAGTGGTACGTCAGCGACCGGAGGGTCTGATACGCCCGCCGCGCGCCCGCGGGCGCGTGACGGCTGCCCAGTTCCGTCGCCACGATCAGGCGCGGCAACCTTCGACCGACCTCGTCATAGCGCGTCGCCTGGTACAGCGCATTCACCCTGCGGATCTCATGCTGGAGCCAGACAAGGGATTCCGCCGATCCTTCGGCGAGGCGAGAGTCAATGGACGAGGACAAGCCGTCGTAGCCCATCATGGCCCGCCGAATGCCGGGGGCGGCGTCGTAACGCGTCATAGCGGCACTCTTCTTCGCGGTGAGTTCGTCGAGGGGCAGGCCCAGGATCTCGGCGAGAGCGTTGATCACGGTGTGATTGTCTACTGAGCGTTGTCCTCGTTCTACCTGGCTCAGCCAGCTCTCGGAGCGGCCGACGAGGCCGGACAGGACGGCTTGTGACAGGCCCCGCCGACGGCGGGCGCGGGCGATACGTTCGCCGATCTCCTGCTGGACATCCATGACATCACTCCCGCGCCTGTCGCTCCCCGACCACGGTGTGCAGCTCCCGCATGATGCGTCCCCAGGATGGCATGCGGGACTCCGGCGGGGCGTCGGGATCGAACAGGATCCGCACGCCCATCTCCTCAAGGCAGGCGACGTTGCGGACAAAGGCCATGTGCCGGGCGAGCGCCGCCTTGAGAAGGGGTACGGCCAGGATCGGCACGCCGAAGCCCATCACCTCACACAACAGACCGACAGCGAACGTGTCGGCGATCCCACCCGCCCATTTGTTGATCGTGTTGAAGGTGGCCGGAGCGACGATCACGGCGTCTGCGGGAGGCAGACCCTTCGGCTCCTCCGGCATCCGGTACGTGCTGCGCACCCGATCGCCGGTCAGCCGCTCGAGAGCCGGAACGTCGAGGAAACGCTCGCCCATCGGTGTCGTGACGACATGCACCTGCCAGCCGGCCGCCTGGGCCAGCGGAACCAGGTGATGCAGATCGGCCGCCGCAGGTGCGGCGCACGCGATGACGTAGAGCACGCCGCGCGTACCAGCCACAGGTCCCATACGGCGTGATCCTAATCCGCGTGTTGCCTGGCGATCTGCCGAGCGGTGGAAATCTCTTGTCAGGCGACTCCGGCTCAAAACCCCTTCGAACCGCTAACGCGACGTGACGCCGTATTCGGCGGCGAAGGTGGCCAGGCTGGAGACGGCGTCGCGGCTGCGTTTCCACGGGCGGACGATCAGCCGGTCCACCCCTAGCTCCGCCCAGTCCGTCACCTCCTCCGGCGACGCCAGCGAGTACGCGTGCGCCGTCACCGAGCAGCGCCGCTCCCCCCGCAGCGCCGCCAGCCGGGACAGCTGCGGCCTGATCGACTCCAGGGTGTGCGGCATGCTGATCCAGCCGTCACACAGCGACGCAGCCCGGCGCAGGGCGGCCGGCGACTCGCCGCCGCACAGGATCGGCAGCCGGTGCTGTACGGGCTTGGGCTCGAAGGCCACCTCCGGAAAGGAGTAGAACCGCCCCGAATGTGTGACCACCGGCTCGCTCCACAGCCGCCTGGCCACCTCGATCGCCTCGTCCAGCCGGGTCCCGCGCGAGGCGAACGGGATGCCGGCCGCGTCCCACTCCCCCCGGTACCAGCCCGCCCCTACCCCGCAGATCGCCCGGCCCGACGACACCACGTCCAGCGTGGCGAAGGCGCGGGCCGAGACGAACGGGTGGCGCAGCGCGAAGAGGTGTACGGCCGTGCCGAGCCTGATCCGGGAGGTCAGCGCGGCCAGCCAGCACAGGTACGCGGGCGCGTCGAACAGCGGCGTGCCCGGCTTGATGCCCGGCTCGGAGGTGCCCGGGTAGAGGGCCAGAGACAGGTCAGTGGTGAAGATGAGGTGCTCGGGCACCCACACGGACTCGAAGCCCAGCTCGTCGGCGGCCACCGCCACGTCCTTCCAGGCAGCCGGGTGGACGAGTCCGAGCGGGACGCCGTACCTCACGGGTACCGCCTCAGATCGCCGCCGATCACCGAGTCCCGCACGCGGGCCCGGTGTACGGCCGAGCCACCGTACGCGGCCGACAGCGACCACGCCCGCGCCAGCCAGAACCGCAGGTCCAGCTCGTCGGTGTAACCGATCGCGCCGTGCACCTGCAGCGCCACCCGAGCCGCCAGCTCGGCCGCCTCACCCGCCGCGGCCTTGGCGGCACTGACGTCCCGATCCACGGTCGGCACCACCGGCTCGTCCACCGACAGCGCCGCGCGGTGGACGAGTGGGGCGGCGAAGTCCAGTGCGATGGCCACGTCGGCCAGCTGGTGCTTGACCGCCTGGAACGACCCGATGGCCGCCCCGAACTGGGTCCTGACCTGGGCATGCGCCACGGCGGCCGCCAGCAGCTGCCTGCCCACCCCGATGAGCTGCGCCGCCGTCGCCACGGTGGCCCGCCGCAGGGCTGGGACGTACGAGCGGTCCAGCAGTACGGAGTCGTCGAAGGAGACATCGAACAGCCTCCGGCACGGGTCGACACCGGGCCGGGGCGTCAGCCGTACGGACTCCTTGGAGACCAGGTGCAGGCCGTCCGCGCGCGCGACCACGAGCAGGTCGGCCAGGTCGGCGTCAGGCGCGTACACCTGACTGGGCAGCAGCACGCTCACACAGACCGACCCGGAGGCGAGCTTCGGAACGTCGTCCAGCAGGTACGGCGCCGCCACGGCGGTCTCCACGACCGGTCCCGGCAGGCAGGCCCGACCGGTCTCCTCCAGCGCGGGCAGCGCGTCCACCAGCCTGAGCCCGAGCCCGTCGGCGTCCGGCGGCAGGAGCAGCCCGAAGAACCCGATTTCGGCTAGCTGCTCCCAGGCCGGGCGGCGCTCGGAGCGTAGCGCGGCGGGTGGACAGTGGGCGCGCAGCACATCCCGTACGGTCGCCGCCAGGGCCAGTTGCTCGTCGGTGAAGGCGAAGTTCATGGAGCCGCCGTTCGTCGAGCCAGAGTTCGTCGAGCCAGAGTTCGTCGAGCTGGAGTTCGTCGAGCTGGAGTTCATCGCGGCAGCCCCAGCACTCGTTCGGCGATGATGTTGCGCTGGATTTCGTTCGTGCCCGCGTAGATGGGCCCCGCCAGCGCGAACAGGAACCCGTCGAGCCACGGCGCCTCCCCCGCCCGCTCGCCGAGCAGCTCCATGGCCAGGGTGTGCATCCGCAGATCCAGCTCGGACCAGAAGACCTTGCCCATGCTGGACGCGGACCCGATCTCGGCGCCCGACATGAGCCTGCGGGCGGTGGCGAAGGTGTGCAGGCGGTACGCCTCGGCATCGGTCCAGCAGCGGACCGCCCGGTCGACAAGCTCAGGTCCCGCGTCACCGGCCAGAAAATCGCGGTCCACGTCGTCACGGGACAAGTCGTCTCGGGACAGGCGGTCGCGGGCCAGGTGGACGAGCCGGTCGGCGGTGGCCAGGAAGCGGCCGGGGCTGCGCAGGGCCAGACCGCGTTCGGACGAGGTGGTGGCCATCGCGATCCGCCAGCCCTCCCCAGGCGCGCCGAGCACCATCGAGTCAGGCACGAACAAACCGTCGAAGAACAACTCGGCGAACCCGGGCAGCCCGTCAAGCTGCGCGATCGGCCGAACCGTCACCTCGTCGAGGTCGAGCGGGAACATGAAGTACGTCAGCCCCCGGTGCCGACCCTCCTCCGAGGTACGAAAGAGGCCGAACCCGTGCGAGGCGTAGGCGGCGCGAGAGCTCCACGTCTTCTGCCCGTACAGCCGCCAGCCCCCATCCACCCGGGTCGCGCGGGACTTCAGCGCGGCCAGGTCGCTGCCCGCCTCCGGCTCGGACCACGCCTGTGCCCAGACCTCGTCGGCCTTGGCCATCCCGGGGAGCCAGCGCCGTCGCTGCTCCTCCGTACCGAACGCCATCAGGGTCGGGGCCAGCAGGAAGATCCCGTTCTGGGTGACCCGGCCGGGGGCGCCAGCGGCCCAGTACTCCTCCTCGAAGATCAGCCACTCGATCAGGGAGGCGTTCCGCCCGCCGTACTCCTCCGGCCAGGAGACGGCGGACAGCCGGGCGGAGGCGAGCAGCGCCTCCCACGCGCGGTGCGCCTCGAAACCCTCGGGAGTGTCCATCGACGGCAGCCCATCGGGTACGTGACGGGCCAGCCAGTCGCGAACCTCGGCACGGAAATCCTGCTCGGCCGCGGAGAAGTCGAGATCCACGAGCACCAACCTAGCGCACGCTTGGTCACGTCGCCAGATAGCGGTATCCGGACATACCCTGAAGCGGTGCAAGGACTGCTGCTCCGCCTGTCGACACTGGACACCGACGCGGAGAGCGCCGTGCGCGTCATCGCCTACTTCGACTCGCTGGTACGCGACCACGTGAGCGTCCCGGTGCTGCTCTCGGCGACCGCCCACCTGACCCAGTGCCCGGTGGGCCTGCTCGACGCGGCCACCGGCAGAGCCACCCGCAGGCACCCCGGCGGTCAGGTCGACCACATCGAATACATCGACCAGCCCGGCACGGTCAGAGAACTGGCCTCCGGTCTCGGCACGGTCTGGATGGAGCGCGAGGGCACCCCGCACGGGCTGGACGAGATCGTCCTCGAACGGTTCGCGGCCGCGGCGGAGGTCACGCTGGAGCGCGCCGTCGCGCTGGCCCGGGAGGGCAGGGACCCGGCGCTGGTGGAGCTGGCGCTGTCGGCGGAGACCGGCGAGGCCGAGCGGGCGCGGGCGCTGCGGCTGCTGGGGTTCGATCCCGCGACGCCGCTGCAGGCGCTGGCCATCGCGGTCCCCGCGGACGAGGGCTTCGCCCTGGTGCCCGGCTTGCGAACGATGGGGCACCACGTCCGCGCGGCCAGGATCGGCGACACGGAGGCGGTGCTGGTGGCCTCCGCGCTGCCACGACTGCCCGACTCGGCGCGGGTCGGCATCGGTCCCGAGCTGCCCGGTTCGCGGGTGGCCGAGTCGTGGACGGGCGCGCGTACGGCGCTGCGCTTCACCGGTCCGCAGGACCGCGTGGTGCGCTGGACCGAGCTGGGCGCGCTGGCCCTCTACGCCGACGTGCCGGACGCGGCGATCGCCGAGCTGGCCGACGTGCGGTCGATGGAGCGGCTCGGCGGCGAGGCCCGCACGGCCGTGCGGGCGCTCTGCGCCGAGGGCTCGGTACGCCGGGCCGCCACCGTGCTGCACCTGCACCACAGCTCTATGGCCGTGCGGATCGCACGGGCGGAGTCGACCCTGGGCTTCTCCCTCGCCGACTCCGCCGGGCGGCTCCGCGCCCATCTGGCCCTGGCCCTTGTACGGCTGCGCGCCAATGGCGAAACTGGATGATCTTCAGAAATGGGATCAGGTGACCGAGAATCAGAACGGCCGGCCAGGACATTGGATTCCGCCCGGCAAACCCACCGACGTCCCGCCGGGCGTGCAGCCGGAGTCCGAAGGCAAGCTCCTCTGCCTGGAATGCGGCTTGTGGTTTAGACAGCTCGGCCAGCATGTCGTGGCGAAACACGCCATGTCAGCCGATGACTACCGGCGCGACCATGAACTGCCGCGAGGCTTCGGCCTGCACTCCACCCCGGTCAAGGCGGTCCGCAGGAAGACGCAGCGCGCCAAGTGGGACACCGATCTGGAGTTCCGGGCCACGCTGCGCCCCAAACGCTCCCGGCAAGAGCTGGCCGAGCTGTCGAAGGTGGCCGGGCGGGACTCTCTGACCCGCGCGGGCGTACGGGCCGCGCGCCGCACTGGCGGAACCGTGGCCAAGTACGGCCATCTGGGGACCGCGGCGCGCAAGGCCAAGCTCGCGGCCGAGGTCGCCGAGCTGTGCCGGGCGGCGGGGTTCGCCGGCATCGAGCAGGTCTTCACCCTCCACCCGGAGCTGACCAACCAGGAGATCGCCGCGCTGCTGGGCATGTCGAAGGGCCGGGTCGACAAGCTGCGACGGCGGCTGGGGTTCGAGGCGCCCGGCCGCTGGGCCAAGGACTATGTCGTGAAGAATCCGTCGCTGCTCCCGCCGATTCCGACCGACGAGCTCGCGGCCGTACCGCACGGCACGCAGCCCACCCGCAACGGTCACCTGTTGTGCCTGGAGTGCGGGCGCTGGTTCAAGACCCTGGTCCAGCACGTGTCGGTGATGCACGGCGTCAAGATGGCCGACTACCTGGCCCGGCACGGCATCGACCCGCATGAGACACGGGCCCGCGAGCTCGGGTACACCTCGCTGACCGACCTGCTCGCCGCCACCGCCGACTGGAACGGCACCGACCTGGCCGAGCTGCTGGGCGTCACCCAGCGCAAGACCCGTGAGCTACGCCACCGGCACGGCTTCACCCCGCCCCGGGGCGCGCGGCCGGTCGGCTTCGTGCCCCGGACGCCGCGCCCCCATCCGCCTCTGTCGGCGGCTGAGCTGGCGGCGGTGCCGTACGGCCGGCAACCCGAACGGGACGGCCAGCTCGTGTGCCTGGAGTGCGGCACGTGGACCCGCGGCCTGGCCGCGCACGCCAAGGCCAAGCACCAGATCGGCGCGGAGGACTACCGTGCCCGCCACGGCCTGCCCTCCGACCTGAAACTCCACCGACGCCCGACTTCGGCTCCGTAGCCGCCCGGCGATCAGCCGCGCCGCGACCCGTCCTGCCGGAACACCGCGCCACGGTCAGCCGCGCTACGAGCCGTCCTGCCGGAACACTGCGCCGCGATCTGCCGCGCTACGAGCCGTCCGACCGGTACGCCCGCCGGAGCGCCGCCAGCCGAGCCGCCCGCGCCCGTCTGCTCAGCTCCGTGTCGGGAATCAGCCCGTCGGACCCGTGGAAGGCCCCCGGATAGAGGTGGAACTCCGTCGACACCCCGGCCTGGACCAGCCGCTGCACATAGTCGATGCACTCGTCCCTGAACACCTCCAGCTCGCCCACGTCCACGAACGTCGGCGGCAGCCCGGACAGGTCGGTGGCCCGTGCCGGAGCGGCGTAGGGAGAGACGTCCTCGGTCCCGGCCTTGTCACCGAGCAGGGCCTTCCATCCGAACAGGTTCGCGGCCCGGTTCCAGACCACCGCCTCGGCGAACTCGTGGCTGGACGGCGTGATGTTGCGGTCGTCGAGCATCGGGCAGACCAGCAGCTGGAACGAGATGTCGGGGCCACCCCTGTCACGGGCCAGCAGCACAGTGGCCCCCGCGAGCCCGCCGCCCGCGCTCGCCCCGCCCACGGCCAGCCTGGCCGGGTCGATGCCGAGATCGCCGGTGTTCTTGGCGGTCCACACCAGTCCGGCGTAGCAGTCCTCGACCGGCGCCGGGTGCGGGTGGTCGGGCGCGAGCCGGTAGTCCACGGAGACGATCACAGCGTCGAGCTGCTCGGCGAACCCGATCATCATGAGGTCGTCCATGTTCGGCGTGCCGAGGATCATGCCGCCGCCGTGGATCCAGTACAGGCCGGGCCGGCCGGTGTCCGTCCCCGGCTTCCGGTAGATCCGCAGCCGGATGTCGGGCGCGCCTTCGGGCCCCGGCACGTACCGGTCCTCGATGACGACCTCGGTGTCCGGCCTGGGGGCGGACGCGAGCATGGCGTTGATCTGCGCCCGCTGCCCGCTGAGATCGAAGGCCGGGTCGTCGAGATCCGTCGACGGCATGACCAAATGGTCGAGTGCCGCCCTCAGCTCCGGGTCGAGATTGGGATGAACCGCCATGTCGCTTCCCTCCACGAGACCTCACCGTACGTCTCGATGATGGAAGGGCGGCAGCAGGGGGACAACCGCCAAGCGGCGGCGTTTCCCCCTCCTTTGCCCGCCAACCGGTCAGCTCAGCACGTCGCGCCGCAGGTAGGGTAGCTGGTCACTGCTCCTCTGGGGATCCGTCATCGACGACGGAGCCGGGTTCCTACGGGACGTCTCGGGGCGGGTCGTCGTCGGTGTGCTACTCGACATTCCCGAATGACCGCTCCGCTCGGGCGTACAGCTCCAATGCGCTCATCAGGTCCGGCTTGCGGAAATCCGGCCACAGCACGTCGGTGAATACCAGCTCCGCGTACGCGGTCTGCCAGAGAAAGAAGTTCGACAGGCGGAAATGTCCGCCAGTCCTGATGAAGAGATCCACATCGGGGGTATCCGGCCAGTAGAGGTGCCTGCGGAACGTCTCCTCGTCGAACTCTTCAGGACGTATCTCCCCTGCCATCGCGGCTCTCGCCAGGCCGACCGCGGCATCGACCAATTCCTTGCGGCCGCCATAGTTGAGCCCGAACTGCAGCGTGACGTGACCGTTCGCGGAGGTGGTCTTCTCGATCGCTTCCACTGTTCGACGCAGGTCAGCGGGAACCTCCAGCCTGCTCCCGGTGAGCCGGAATCGCACACCAAGCTCGTTGAAGTCGTGCAGTGACAACTCAAGCACTCGGCTGAACAGTTCTATGAGCTTGCGGACCTCCGGCTCAGGGCGTCCCCAATTCTCGGACGAGAACACATGGATCGAGAGATAAGGTATGTTCAGCTCGACGCAGGCGGAAAGGACTGACGCGAAGGCTTCCCGGCTGGCATCGTGTCCCGCGGATCTGGGCAGTCCCCGACTCGTCGCCCATCTTCCGTTACCGTCGGCCGATATGGCGATGTGCCGGACGGGCCGAACTACGGGTACCATTGCTGTACCTTTCTCATCGCTTCGGAGGCGCCGCGGTTTCCGAACGCGACGCGATCACGTGGAAATACTGGACCTCCCCTGCTCGGTACGCACTCAGCATGGCGGAATGAAAGTGCGCCGTTTCCCGCCGACGAATCTCGGTACGGTCTCTCTCTGCAAGGGATGAATAGGCGAGGCTGAGCCGCCAGTAGGGGAGCTGACTCTCGGATGCGTCGACAACCAATCTGATCCGGTAGCCCGCCTGTTCGATCGCTGACAGACAGGTTTGCAGGTCCCCGATTGCGCTCACCCAGTAGGTGTTGTAATAGCGCGCGATCGAGCTACTACAACTGCTGACGAAGTGGTCTGCGATCGCGAGTACACCGCCTGCCGGTTGCATGGCCGCAAGCGAAGGGAAGAGGGTCGCCGGGTCCCCTATCTGACAAACCGCGTCCAGCGCGATGACGAGGTCATATGCCGTGCCGTTCCACCAGGTGTCAGAGTGCGCGTCGCCGACCACAGGGACGACCTTGCCCTGTAGGGCCAGTTTCGCAGCCTGTGCCGCGATGAAGTCCACCTGCTCCGGCACTATGGTGAGCGACGTCATGTCGATTCCGTACTGATCCGCCAGGAGAAAAGACGTTCCGCCGAGCCCGGCTCCGCAGTCAAGCGCCTTGGATATGTTTCCATGCCACCGGCGGGCCCTTCTCAACAGCACGTGAACGTTACGCTCCTGCCCATCGTGCATCGTTGCCCGTAATCGGTCGGCACCTATTTCCGGGCGGATCCAACCTGGGGCGAAGAGGTTCTGCTCGGTTTCCGAATCATGGCACCCGACATGCGCGTGGACCCGGCCGTCAACTCCGTACTTGCCGAGGTATTCTGCCTGTTTCCAGCGATAGTACTCGATGATCTCTTCATGGCTCGGCAATGTTTTCTCCTTGGGCCAAGGATTTGCTCATCGATAGTGGTGCCTTCTTTGCGGCAGCCGCCCATCTGTGGTCGAACCAATCGCGAACCAGCCCGACGAAAACCGCATCAGTGAATTTTATCGCGGTGTAGGTGGTGAGTGTAGGGAAAGCTATGACGACCTCTCTTCTCGACAACCCCTGCAAGCGCAGGCGATTGTCGCGCAAGCCGGCCACGGAAGCCGACGCGATGTTTTTGAACAAGGCGAGGAACTCGGGCAGCGCCGGATGATCCAGCGTGACCAGATAGCGGAACGTCACGCCGCGGGACGCCGCCGTCATGATCCGATCGTGCACCTGGCCTGGAAAGTTCTGCAGGCCGACGGTCTGCGCCCATATATCATCGCCGTCGCCGGCGCGCTTGTACTGCTCGAGGAGCGAGTCGATCATGTCTTCCCGGCTCCAGAACACAACCACCGATCGATCGGAGTTCTTGGAGATGGACTTCCGTTCTAGGTGGTAAGTCCTGCGCGCATAATGCACTGCGGCTATTGATGTCAAGAAGCTTATAATGCCGAAAATGACAGTCAAAATATTAGCGCCCGTGAAGAGGTCTCGCAAATGATGTCCCTCCTCCTAGGAAAGGATTGGGTTTGTGAGCCAGTATGTGGGTGTATGGCCCGGCGGGCAAGCGCCCTACGGGTACAGAGTTGTTTGAGTGCCGGAAGTGGGTGTTGGGCCCGCGAAGAGCGCCCGATGGCGGCGCCTGGAGTCCCATAAACGACGTTTTCCTCGAATGTACTAATCAGGGCCATTAAGTTTGTCGGCCGTCCCCAGCCACACGCTCTCGTGGACGACCGGGCTGCCGGGCCCCGTACGATCACAGGGGTCTCGGGCACGTAGTAGCCATCAAAATATTGATATGCCCCTCTCACTCGACCTGCTCAGGACCTTTCTCACGGTCCATAGGACCGGCTCCATCACGGCCGCCGCGCAGACGCTCGGGCTGTCGCAGCCCGCGGTGACCGCGCAGGTCAAGGCACTGGAGGTGGCGCTGGACCGGCCGCTGTTCGACCGGCTGCCGCGTGGCGTCGCGCCCACGGCCGCCGCCGACGAGCTGGCCCGCCGGGTGGCCGCCTCGCTGGACGCGCTGGACGCGGTCGTGGACAGCGAGCTGCCGTCCGGGGAGGCGGTCCATCTCGGAGGCCCTTCCGAATTCCTCTCGGAGGTGGCGATCCCGCTGCTCGCGCCACTGGTGCGCGACGGGTTGCGGCTGCGCACCACGTTCGGGCTGTCCGACGGCCTGCTCGCCGATCTGGCGGCCGGACGGCTCGACCTGGTGGTGTCCACGATCCGGCCGCGCGTCCGAGGCGTCCAGGCGGAGCCCGCGTACGACGAGGAGTTCCTGCTGGTGGCCAGCCCCGAACTGGCCGCGCAGGAGGACTGCGGAACCAGGCCGCTGATCGCCTACGCCGAGGACCTGCCCATCGTGCGCCGCTACTGGCGGACGGTCTTCGGCAAGCGGCCGTCGATGGCCGCGCAGGTGGTGATCCCCGACCTGCGGGGCGTGCTGAACGCGGTGCGGGCCGGGATGGGCGTCTCCGTCCTGCCCGCGTACCTGTGCCGGGCCGATGTGGCGGCGGGCCGGCTGGTCACACTCGCGGAGCCGGAGCTGGCACCGATCAACACCGGCTACCTCGCGGTCCGCTCGGGCGGCCTGGCCAGGGCCGCCGTCGCCAGGGTGCACGCGCACCTGCTGGCGGCACTCAAATCAGCCCCCGCTTACTGACACGAGGCCTCATAGCCAGCGATAGTTGAAAGGCGTACGGTCAACTTATGGCTGAAACCCCCGAAACGGTGCACTGGCGGGGTGTGCACCACCTCGCCCTGGTCACCGCTGACATGGACGCCACGGTGCGCTTCTGGCACGGCGTGCTCGACGCCCGCCTCGTCACCACGCTGGCGATCCCCGCGTTCAAGCACTACTTCTTCGAGGTGGCACCGGGTAACACCGTCGCCTTCTTCGAATACACCGGCCAGGAGCTCGACAGCTTCGCCAAGCCCGCCGGCGTCCCCTACGCCAAGGCCGCCCAGTTCGACCACCTGTCGCTGCACCTGCCCGACGAGGACGCCCTGGTCAGGCTGCGCGACCGGCTCAAGGCGCACGCCTGCGAGGTCACCGACGTGATCGACCACGGCTTCCTGCGGTCGATTTACTTCAGTGACCCCAACGGCATCGCGCTGGAAGCCTCCTGGTGGACGATCGACCCCACCGGCCGGCCGGTCGACTACGCGGACGAGCGCCTGTTCGCCGACCCCGACCCGGTGCCGGCCGTACGGGAGCTGCGCGAGAACGGGCGGCTGGACCACACGGTCAGCACCCGGCTGGTGGACGGGATCATCGAGGACCTCCGGCGTGAGGGGATCACCCTGGAGCCCTGACCTTGGCGGAGAGGCCCGGCCGACCGCGACGGCCTCGGGGCTCTCGCCGTGGGCGAGAAGCACGCTCGTGATCAGCGTCTGGTGGCCCGCCCCCACACCCAGCTCAGCCAGTCCCAGCCGAGCAGGCCGCACACGATGATCACGGCGCCGACGCCGGCGGTCAGACCGAAGGCGGACAGCATCTGCAGGTCCATTCGAAGCTCCTAAGAGGGGTTGTGAGAGAGGGGTCTCCGCCACCGTCCCTCCAGATCCGGACGGAGACCCCGCGACCCCGGCGAGACCGTCGCAGTGACGTACGGCGAGCTCGCAGGGGGCATGAAGACCCGGCCCTTGCCGTCGGGCAAGGGCCGGGCGGTTTAGGGGGCCGGCTCGGGCAGCAGGTTCGATACGTGCACGATCAGAGCCCTGGCAAGGGTGAATTCCAGCGTGCAGAGATCGGTTAGTGGGACGTCCTGGAGAGTCGGCCAGCCGGAGGCGGAGAAGACGGTTCCCTTCACGCCCCACGGCTCATAGTCGGGCGAGGTGTAGACGTGGGCTTCGCGCTGGAGATACGGGCACGTGACACGTGCCTGCGGGATACACCGCAGGCATGTCGGCGGCTTGCTGAGGCGGCCGGACACGGCGGGTACCTCCTCGTGGAACAGCCAGGACAGACGCCCGGTGGCGGGATCCATCGCGGGGGCCTGGCACACCTGGCAGAGCCGGTGCAGCATGCACTCCCGCTGCCGGAGCGTGTGCATCTCCTCGTAGTTGACCTTCCCGCGCTGATCGCGCTTCTGCCTGGCCCACAGCACGCTCATGTCCCAGTCGCTCGCCGTCGGGTCGGTGTAGGACAGCCGACGCCCGTTCAGCGCCCAGACGTCGTGGATGACGGCGAGGTTGAGCGCGACGGTTTCGACCTCGTAGGCGACGACGTACGGCACCCGGATGGCGGTCGAGGTCATGCCGCGATCTCGGTACCGACGATGAGCGCCTGGTGGTAGGTGGCGACTGCTCGTGTGCGGCCGGAAGCCAGGTGCGTGAGCAGCCCAGTGGGGTCGTCTCGCCACTCGAGGTCGCATTCGGGAACGTACGGCGGGGCCAGCGTGCCCGTAGGCTGTGTCATGGGTCGCACTTCCAGTGTGCGATCAAGGGCCCGTCCTGGCGCGCGAACGCCGGTGGTCGGGCCCGACTCATGTCAAGCCGATGACGGCATGACCTTGTCCACACTATAGGACCTCTTAAGACCTCTTGGGAGGTAGTCAATCGTTCGGGCAGGTCACCGCCCCAATACCGTCTGATCATGGCGTTGGAAGACCGAAGCGACCGGATCCGTCACCACGGGCCGAAACTCGTCTGGCAGCAGGTCGCCGATGACATCGAGGCCGACATCACGTCTGGCCATCTCGCTCCAGGCGCCAAGCTGCCGAATGAGCGGGAGATGGCGGAGGCTCAGTACCGCGTCGCGCGGGTGACGGTCCGTCGTGCTGTGAAGGAGCTGGCGGAGCGCGGCCTGCTGGTGGTCGTCCATGGTCGGGGCACGTTCGTCGCCGAGAAGCTCAACCGGCAGGACGACGAGTAAGGCCTGGTACTCATCAGCGCCACGGGTTACCATCGAGTGCATATACTATTGATGGTATGCCTCAGTGGGAGATCGACCTAGAGCCGGAGGTGGAGTCTTGGCTGGACGGACTTTCTTTTCCGCTCTACCAACGGGTTATGCGAAACGTGGACGACTACCTCGCCACTGGTGGCATCCCTGATGGGGATCACGTAAAGAAGCTGAAGGATGCGGAAGGTGTGCACGAGTTGCGTGTTGCTCTTGACCGCACGACCTGGCGGTTGACCTTCTGGAAGCCATCTAACAAGGTGATCGTGATCCTGACGGTCTTCCGCAAGACACAGGATGGGACGCAGACCGCCGACATCGACCGAGCGATCGCTGCCAAGAAGCGGTGTGAGGCAGAGCACGACCTAACCACCACGCACGTGTTCGAGAGGAGCGCATGATGGGTCACAGCCGTTGGGAAACCTACAAGGCGAAGCGTCTGCGCGAGATGGAAGCGGATGCGCAGTCCCACTCCGAATACGAGCAGGCGGGCCGTGACCTGGAGCTCGGCGACCAGCTGCGTGAGATCCGTAAGCGCCGAGGCTTGTCTCAGAAGATCGTAGCGGAGCGCTCTGGGATGTCCCAGCCCGCCCTGTCTCGCATCGAGGGCGGTGGCGGCATTCCGGACATAGCGACACTGCTGCGCCTCGGTGCGGCAATGGGGGTTCGGTTCCGCGTCGAGCTCGTCGTCGACGACGACACCACCACTGAAATCGAGCCTCTAACGGTGCATCACCGACAGCTCGCGAACGCATAAGTTGCAGGCGGCCGCTTCGAGGCTCAGTCCGTTGGCGTCCACTACTCCTTCCGAGGAGCGGTCTTCAGCCGCGACAGGCTTGTTCGAGAGTCGGTGCCAGGGGAACGAAGAGAGGCCCAGTTCTAGATCACATTCTTGAGCTGGGCCTTCGACGTTGGAGCGGGTGACGGGAATCGACCCGATATTGCCGACGAATTTCAGGCGCAGGACACTAGCCGAACGACAGTCCTGCACGGTTTAGCTGTCCTCATTCTCAATGAGGAGAATCATTTCAGCCGAGGTAGGCGGCCCGCACCACGGGGTCGTCGCGGACCTGCGCCGGGGTGCCGGTGGCGATGACCCGGCCGAGGTCCAGGACGACGAGCCGGTCACAGGTGTCCATGACGAAGCCCATGTCGTGCTCGACCAGCAGCACCGTGGTGTCCAGGGCGGCGACGACCGCGCGCAGCCGTACCGTCTGGTCCGCGTCCAGGCCCGAGGTGGGCTCGTCGAGCAGCAGGAGGCGCGGCCGGTCGGCGATGGCGCGGGCCAGTTCGACAAGCCTGCGCTGGCCGACGGGCAGCGCGGCGGCGTAGGCGTCGCGCTGCGCGGCCAGCCCGCACAGCTCGAGCACCTCGGCCACGCGCGCCCGCCGCTCGCGTTCGAGCCGCCGCCGCGCGGGCAGGCCGGTCAGGTCGGCCAGCAGGCCGCCCCCGCCGCCGTGCCAGTCGAGCGCCGCCAGCACGTTGTCGGCCACGGTGAGCCGCCCGAAGACCTGCGTCCGCTGGAAGGTACGGCGAACGCCCGCGCGAGCCCGCCTGACCGGCGGCACCACGGTCACGTCCGCGCCCGCCACGCGCACCTGGCCGCCGCTCGGCCGGCGCAGCCCCGACACCACGTCGAACAACGTCGTCTTGCCCGCCCCGTTCGGCCCGATCACCCCGCAGACCTGCCCCTCGGGCACCTCGAACGACACCGCGTCCAGCGCCGTGACCCCGCCGAACGCCACCGACACGTCCTGCACGGCCAGCATCACATCGGTGCGCTCGGCGTCCTGCGCGACGGACATCACGTCACCTCCAGGTAATCGGCGTCCCGCGCGACAGACATCACGTCACCCCCAGGTAGGCGGCGGTCAGGCGGTCGCCGTCCACCTCGGCGCGCGGCCCGGCCCACACGACGCGGCCGAGCCGCATGAACGCGACCCGATCGGCGATGGCCAGCGCCTCGGTGGCCTTCTCCTCGACCAGCAGCAGCGCCACCCCGCGCTCACGCAGCTCGGCGAACACCTCGAACACCTGCCGCACGATCAGCGGTGCCAGGCCCAGCGACGGTTCGTCGGCGATCAGCACCCGGGGCGGCCGGGCCAGCGCGGGGGCGAGGGTGAGCAGCTGCTGCTCGCCGCCGGACAGCGCGCCGGCGAGCACCGTACGGCGGGCCGCGAGCTGGGGCATCCGCTCGTAGACGGCGTCGGGCTCGGCCAGCCAAGTACGCAGGTTCTCCTCCACGGTGAGACCGGGGAACACCCCCCGCCCCTCGGGAGCCAGCAGCACCCCCGCCCGCGCCCGGCGATGGGCCGGCCAGGCGGTGACGTCGACGCCGTCGAGCAGCACCCGTCCGGCGGACACCGGCCGATCGCCGGCCGCGACGGCGCAGGTGGTCGACTTGCCCGCGCCGTTGGCGCCCAGCAGCGCCACCACCTCGCCGGGCCGCACCTCGAGATCCACACCCCGCAGGACCGTGCAGTCGGCGTACCCCGCCACGACCCCGTCCAGCCGGAACAACGGCTCTTGGGCCCCGCCTGCCACTCGGGTCGAGGCGGATGCGCTTGACAAAGCGGACGCGCCTGACGAAGCGGACGCGCCTGACGAAGCGGGTGCGGGAGCGGGTGCTGGCTGCGCCGACGCGGGTGCGAGCTGCACCGACGCGGACACGGCCGGTACCGGGGCGGCGGCGGTGGCCCGCGCCTGACGCCGCCGATGGCGGGACTCGGCGAGCTGGGCCAGCACCCCGTCCGGATGCTTGGCCAGGATCATCCCCCCGGCCCCGAACAGGATGGCCCCCACCTGCGCCGACACCCCCCACGTGGCCAGCAGCTCGGGCACCGCCACGGCCACGAGCCCGCCCACCACGGCCCCGCCGATCCGCCGTACCCCCTGCAGCACCACCACCGCCAGCCAGACGAACCCGGAGAAGGCCGGCAGGTCGGTGGCGGTGATGGACCCCTTGGACACGGCGAACAGCACCCCGCCCAGCCCCGCGATGGCCGAGGCCAGCGCGAACAGCACGATCTTGGCCCGCGGCCCCGACAGCCCCGAGGTGCTCGCCGCGGCCGGAGCCGAGCGGACCGCCAGGATCGCCCGCCCGGACGCCGATCGTTCGAGGTTGCGTACCAGCAGCCCGACCAGTCCGATCAGCGCGAGCAGCAGCACCACCCGCACCCGCGGATCCGAGGTGTCGGCGAAACCGAAGCCGAGCGCGGGCAGCGCCCAGCCGATCGTCCCGTTGCTGAACGCGTCCACCTGGAACAGCACCTGGTCGGCCAGCAGGGCCAGCGCCAGCGTGGCCAGCGTGAGGACCCGCCCGCCGAGCCGGAGCGCGGGCAGCGCCACCAGCATGCCCACCGCGCTCGCCGCCAGCACCCCCACCACGATCGCCGGGAACAGCGGCCACCCGGCCGAGAACGCCCACCCGCAGGTCAGCGCCGCCATGGAGGCGAAGGCGGCCTGTGCCAGGTTCACCATGCCGCCGATCCCGGTCACCACCACGAACGAGCAGAAGATCAGCGCCAGCACGAGGCCCTGGGCGGCCAGGCCCACGTAGTACTCAGAACCGGCGAAGGTGAAGCCGAGCAGCGCCACCAGCCCGATCACCCACGGCAGCCGCCGTCGCCACAGCGGCACGCCCGCCAGGTGGTCGGGCGGCGGCGCGTCCTCGGCCGCGCTCCCGGCCACCCGTTCGCGCGACCTGTTCAGCAGCACCAGCCCGGCGAACAGCAGGATGACCGGCACCGCCGTCCGCAGCCCGGTGATCTCCTGGAGGAAGTCGGTGTATCCGGCGACCAGGTTCTGCACCACGCCGAGCGCCAGCCCGGCGGCGAACGTCCACGGGATCGACCGCAGCCGCCCGAACACCGCGGCCGTCGCCGAGGCGAACAGCAGCACGGTGTAGGCGGTGGCGTCCAGCCCGAGCACCGGCACGGCCAGCACCCCGGCGAGTCCCGCCAGCCCCGACCCGAGCATCCAGGCCAGGGCCGAGGTGGCGTCCACGTCGATGCCGCGCAGCGTGGCCAGCCGCCGCCGGTCGACGGAGGCTCGCATGCGCAGCCCGTACGGCGTGTGCCGCATGAACGCCCACAACCCGAGCGCGGCCACGGCCGAGAAGCAGAACGTGATGAGCTGGTCGGTGTCGAGGCGCGCGCCGAGCACCTCGAAGCCGAGCGCCGGATGCGGCCCGAGTCCGCGCGGCAGCGTCGTGCCGTCGGCGCTCGGCAGCCCGAGCAGGTCCACGACGAACAGGCCGAGCGCGGGCAGCGCGATCGTCAGGCCGATCGTGCCGACGATCTGCGCGGTCTCCCCCGCCTGGCTCAGCCCCCTGAACATGGCCAGGTGCAACAGGTAGCCCAGCGCGGGCGCGAACATCCCGGCGGCCAGCAGCGCCGCCAGCCACGCGGGCAGGCCGGCGGCCAGGTTGAGCTGATAGAACAGCAGGGCGGTCAGGAACCCGACGGCGCCGTGGGCGAAGTTGAACACCCCGGTCGCCGCGTACGACAGCGTCAGGCCGGACCCCATGACGGCGAAGATCGCCCCGGTGACCAGGCCGCTGAGCAGGTAGCCAAGGATCATTTGAGCGGCACGTTGTCGAAGCACTTCATGCTCTTGGCCACCTGGAAGGCGCCGCCCTCCAACCTGACCAGGGCGCCACAGCCGTTCGGCTCATTGTGGTCCTTGGGGTACTGGACCCGGCCGAAGCCGGCGTTCTCGTAGGTGTACGAGCCGTTGCCGGTGGCCAGGAACTTCTCCCTGGTCAGGTCCTTGCCGGTCTTCTTCAGCATGTCGAGGAAGATGTCGGCCGCCCAGTAGCCGATGGCCATGTGCTGGGTCAGCGTGGCGCCGGGCGACACCTTCTCGACGTCGGCCTTGAACACGGCGATCTCCGGCGCGGTCGACTCGAACGGCTCGAACATCGGCGCGGCCACCACGCCCTCCAGCGCCTGCGCGCTGGCCGGGTCCTTCAGGATGGCCGGGTCGTAGCTGGTGGCGTCGGTCAGCACGCCTTTGTAGCCGGCCCGTTTCAGCGCCGAGTAGAGGCCCACGTTGAACTTGGTGCCGGCGATGATCGACACCAGGACATCGGGCGCCTTGCCGCCGTTGGACGTCATGATCTTGTTGACGTACGGCAGCCAGTCGGGCGGCGGCGCCGCGGCCGGCAGGCCGGAGTTGAGCCCGACCAGCTTGAACCCCGCCGCCTGGAACGACTGCGAGATCGTGGTGCCGCCGTACTTGCTGCCGCTGGAGTCGGTGGTCTGCACGTACACGGTCTTGCCGCTCGCACCGCCGAGCAGGTCGGCCATCTGGCTGCCCCACCAGGTCTGCGAGCCCGCGCCCTTCTTGGGCGCCAGGCAGCCGCTGTAACCGAATCCGGTCTTCGTACCGCACCACTGCGGGCCGGTCGCCCAGCCGAACCACGGCACGCCCTGCTGCTCCAGGAAGGCGGCCCCGCCGAAGTTGGGCGCGTGCACCGGCACCAGCGCGAACACCTGGTCCTTCTGCACAAGCTTCTTGGCCGCGGCGTCGCCCTTGGCCGCGTCCTGCCCGTCGTCCTCCGCGCCGACGAACTCGATCTTCCGTCCGTTGACGCCGCCTTCGGCGTTGGCCCGCTCGAACCTGGCCTTCGCCCCGATCTCGGCGTCCTTGGTGGAGTAGCCGCTGGCGCTGGTCTTCGTGAGCACCCCGCCGACCTTCACGCTCGTGTCGGTCACGCCCGCCGTGCCACCGGCGGCGCTCTTCTGCTGGGCCGCGCACCCTGCCAGCAGCGCTACCGCCAGCATCACCGCCGCGCCCCGCCGTTGATGTCGTCGCACCATCGTTCTCACCTTTGTACGGCAAGGCGCGCAGCCGCTTTGGCCTAGCGCTCGCTTGGTTTTGGTCAGCGTAAATTTGCCCGCGAGGGGTGTCAACGGTGCCGAGCAATCGCTTGCTCACAATCAACCGCCCGGCTAGCGTGAGGCGCATGCTGATGCGCGCGGCCGTACTGACCGGTTTCCACCAGCCCATGGAGATCCGCGAGGTGGAGATCGCCGATCCCGGCCCTGGAGAGGTACGCGTACAGATCAAGGCGTCCGGCGTCTGCGGCTCCGACCTCAAGGCCATCGACGGCAAGAGTCCGGTCGTCCACAAGCTGCCGTTCGTCCTCGGCCACGAGAGCGCCGGCGTCGTCGAGAGCGTCGGCACCGGCGTGACCGCCGTCAAGCCGGGCGACCATGTGATCATTTCTATGAGCGGGCCTTGCGGCAAGTGCCGTAACTGCGGCGCGGGCCGCTTCCCCCTGTGCTCCGGCCCGGCCAGGATGACCGCGATCATGGGTGGCGAGCCGCGGATCACCCTCGACGGCCAGGAGACCCGGCGGTTCATCGGCATCGGCTCGTTCGCCGAGTACGCCGTGGTCCGCGAGGCCACCTGCGTGAAGATCCCCAAGGACGCGCCCTTCGCCGCCATGTGCCTGCTGGCCTGCGGCGTCGTCACGGGCGTGGGCGCCGTCATGAACGTCGCCCAGGTCGTGCCCGGCTCCAGCGTCCTGGTGGTGGGCTGCGGCGGCGTCGGGCTCAACGTCATCCAGGGCGCGGTGCTGGCCGGCGCGACCACGATCATCGCCGCCGACGTGGCCGACCAGAAGCTCAAGCTGGCCGAGCGGTTCGGCGCCACCCACACCCTGGTGCCCGACGACCTCCCCGCCCAGGTCGGCGAGCTGGTCAGGGGCGGCGTCGAGTACGCCTTCGACGTCACCGGCGTGCCCGGCGTGCTGGCGAGCGCGTTCGCGGCGACCGCGCCGGGCGGCACCACGGTCATGGTCGGCAGCCCGCCCGCCGGTCAGCCCGTCGAGATCGACCCGGCCTTGCTGTTCTCCTCGCGCCGCCTGATGGGCACCCAGGGCGGCGACGCCGCCCCGCACCGGGACCTGCCGATGCTGGCCGGTCAGTTCCTGCGCGGGCGGCTCGACCTCAACGGGCTGATCACGGAACGGGTGGCGTTGGAGCAGCTCAACGAGGCCGTCGAGCAGGTACGGCGGGGCGCGGTGGCCAGAACGGTGGTCGTCTTCTAACCTCGCATTCCATAAGGAACAGCGAGGAGTCACGACATGTCATACCCTGACGCGCGATACCTGGCCGACACGGGTGAGGCCAGCGGCGTCCTGCGCCCGGCCACCACGCCACCCGACCTCCGCATGTACGCCCCCGGCGCCGACCCCCGGGGCACCGACGTCCACTACCTGGGCACCGGCGCGTCGACCAACGGCGCGTTCGGCCTGTACCGCTGGGAGATGGGCCCGCGCCCCGGCGGCGCCGGGGCGCACTTCCACCGGACGATCACCGAGTCGTTCTACGTCCTGTCCGGCACCGTCAATCTCTACAACGGCAAGCAGTGGGCGGAGGGCAAGCCCGGCGACTTCCTGCACGTGCCGGAGGGCGGCGTGCACGGATTCCGCAACGAGTCCGGCGCGCCCGTCTCGATGCTGATCCTGTTCACGCCGGGGGCGCCGCGCGAGGCGTACTTCGAGGAGCTGGCCGACATCGTCAGCACCGGCAGGCAGCTCACCGACGAGGAGTGGACGGACCTGTACCTGCGCCACGACCAGTACATGGTCCCGTGACGACGCCACATTTCAGCCTCTCGGCCACCGTGCTGGAGTCCACGGACGCCAAGGCCCTGGCGATCTTCTACCAGCGACTCCTGGGCTGGCGGATCGGAGAGGACGAACCCGGCTGGGTGACCCTCCGCCCCCCGCACGGTGGCGGCGCCGGGCTGTCGTTCAGCACCGACGAGGCGCACGTGCCACCCGTCTGGCCGGCCGGCCCCGGCGACCAGCAGATGATGATGCACCTCGACCTCGAGGTGGACGACCTGGACGAGGCCGGCGCCCACGCGGAGGCGGCCGGCGCGACCCTCGCCGACTACCAGCCACAGGAGGACGTCCGCGTCTACCTCGACCCTGCCGGCCACCCGTTCTGCCTGTGGATCCGCTAGCCGGCCGCGACCAGATCCTTGGCGGGCGCCTCGGCGGCAGGCTCCTCCTCGTGCCCCTCGACCGACAGGTTCGGCAGGAGGCGGTCCAGCCAGCGAGGGCACCACCAGTTCAGGCGGCCGAGCAGCACCATGGTGGCCGGGACGAGGAAGCCGCGGATGATCGTGGCGTCCACGGCGACGGCCACCGCCAGCCCCACGCCGAACGTCTTGACCATCGGATCCGGATAGGCGATGAAGGCGACGAACACCGCCACCATGATGAGCGCCGCCGAGGTGATCACCCGTCCGGTCGCGCCCAGCCCCTCGGCGACCGCGCGGCTGTTGTCGCCGTGCCTGAGGTACGCCTGCCGTACGGACGTCAGCAGGAAGACCTCGTAGTCCATCGAGAGACCGAACAGCACCGCGAACAGCATCAGCGGCACATAACTCTCGATCGGCACACTGAAGAAGATCGTCTGGAGGTACGAGGCGTTGGACGGCGCGTCCATGCCGACCAGCCCGCTCCCCAGCCCGAAGGAGAAGACCAGCGCCAGCGCGCCGAAGGCGGCCCCCAGAGACACCAGGTTCATCAGGGCCGCCTTGATCGCGACCACCGGCGCGCGGAAGGCCAGCAGCAGCAACAGCGCGCTGAGCAGCACGACCACACCGATGACCAGCGGCGTACGCTCGGCCATGCGGTCGCCCGCGTCCACCATGGCGGCCACCTTGCCGCCCACGTGCAGCCCGACGCCCGGCACGGAGATGGCCCGGACCTCCCGCACCACCTCGGCGGCGCGGTTGTCGCTCGGCGCGTAGTCCGGGATGGCCTGGATCATCACCGAGCGGCCTGAGGTGTTCACCTTGGCCGGGGCGACGTGCGCGATGCCGTCCACCGCGTCGATCTCCCGGGAGATCCGGTCCACGATGGGATCGGTGGCCTTCGCGACCTTGCCGGGCAGCGTGGCGATGACGATCAGCGGGCCATTGCCGCCGGGGCCGAACCCGGTGGCCATGAGCTCGTACGCGCGCCGCGAGTCCGTCCCCTGCGCGCCGTACCCCGCGTCCAGAGGTCCGAGCTTGAGCGCCAGGGCGGGAGCGGCGAGGGCGCCCAGCACGAGCACGCTCGACAGCAACGCCCGCCACGGCCGCCGCGCCACCCACGCGCCCAGACCGGCCCACCCGGACCCCTCGGGCCGCCTCCTGCCGAGGAACGGGATCCGCAGCGAGTTGACGCGGTGCCCGAGCAGCCCCAACAGGGCGGGCACCAGCGTGACGGAGGTGAGCACGGCGCTCACCACGGAGACACCGGTGATCCACCCGAGCGTGCTGAGCAGCGGGAAGCCGCCGAACATCAGCGCGCTCAGCGCGATGATCACCGTGCCGCCCGCGAACACGACCGCGCCGCCCGAGCTCGCCACGGTACGCCGGACCGACTCCGCCACGCCCACGCCGGACTCCAGCAGCCGGCGATGCCGCGACAGCAGGAACAGCGCGTAGTCGATGCCCACGCCCAGCCCGATCATCGTGGCCATGATGCCCGCCTGCTTCGGCACGTCCACGACGTACCCGAGCAGGCCGATCACGCCCAGTCCCGCGGTGACGCTGACCAGCGCGGTGAAGATCGGCACCAGCGCCGCCGTGAGCGTCCCGAACGCGAACACCAGCACCAGCAGCGCGCACACCACGCCGATGATCTCGCTGGGCCCGGTCTTGATCTCCTTGTCGGCCGGGGTCGAGGCGTCCGCGGGCACGACCTCCAGCCCGGCGGCCCGAGCCGGGTCGGCGGCCTTCGACAGCGCCTGCGTGGTCTCGGCGAGCTTGGTGTTGTCGTGCCCCTCCATGCGCACGGTGATGAGCCCGATGCGCAGGTTCGGGGCGAGGCCGCCCCGGAAGGACGGCGTGTCGACCGCCACCACGTGCGGCACCGTGCGGATGCGGTCCGCGGCCTGCTCCACGGCCCGCTTGCTGGCCGGGTCGATGAGCGTGCCCTTGTCCGAGTAAAGGACGAGCTGTACGGTCCCGCCCGGCGCGAAGCCGGGGCCGAAGCCCGTGAGCATCAGGTCGTGCGCCCGCTGCGCGTCGGTGCCGGGGATCGTCACGTCGCTGCTCACCGGACGGCCGAGCGCCAGGCTGCCGCCCATCAGTCCGGCCGCCGCGATCACCCATAACGCCAGCACGATCCGCCCGTGCCGCGCGCACCAGCCACCCAGTCGTCCAAGAAAGCGCGTCATCGCCAGCTCCCCCAACTCGACGGCCGTCCTGTACGGTCGTACAGGGCTACGTTAAACACGAAATATCCGGAAGGCTGTAGATCACGGGGAAATGAGATGATGAACACACCCGACGACACGCGTTCCCGGATTCTGGCCGCCGCCAGGGAGCTGTTCGCGACCCATGGCTACGCGGCCACCTCGCTGGCCGACATCGCCGCCGCCGTGGGCCTGACCAAGACGGCCGTGGCCTACCACTTCCATCCCAAGGACCGGCTGGCCGCCGAGCTCACCGCGCCCGCCGGCGACGACGTCCTCGTCCTGCTGGACACCGACTTCGCGGGCGACAGGCAGGCGTTCGTCGAGGCGCTGGCGACCTTCGTGGTACGGCACCGCACGGTGATCCGCCTGCTGATGGAGGACATCGTCGGCGCCGACGACGCGCTGCCGGGCTCGCGGGGCGAGGCCATCAGGCCGTTCAGGGACGAGATCTTCGCCAGGCTCGCCGGGCCTGACCCCGACGCCGGTGCCAGGATCCGTGGCTGGGCCGTGATCGGCGCCCTGCAGTGGGGCGTCGTGCAGACGATGGACCTGCCCGAGGAGACGGTACGCGACCTGCTGGTCCGCACCGCCCTGGCCATCTAGAGGCATCTAGAGGCCCAGCACCTCGCGTTCGACGTGGTCGAGCGCCAACCGCACCCCGCCCAGGGCTACGGACTCGTCGCCGAACGTCGAGGCGACCACCTCGGGCGCGCTCAGGCAGAGCTCGGCCAGGTGGCGGCGGAGCGGGCCGAGCAGCACGTCGCCCGCCCGCGAGTAGCCGCCGCCGATCACCAGCAGGTCGGGGTCCACGGCCAGCACGAGCGCCGCGGCGCCGATCGCCAGGTTCTCGGCGTACCGGTCCACCCGGTGCGCCGCGTGCGCGTCACCCGCGCCCGCCGCCGCGAACACCTCCGCCGCGCCGCCCTCCTTGACCAGTTCCATCGCGGCGTCCTCCCACCCGACCTGGCGCAGCGTGCCGATCTCGCCCGCGGCGCCCGACCGGCCCCGGTGCAGGCGCCCGCCGATGAGGATGCCCGCGCCCGGCCGGTGGCCGACCAGGATGTAGACGACGTCGGAGGCGTGCTGGGCGCTGCCCCGCCAGTGCTCGGCGAGCGCCGCCAGGTTCGCGTCGTTGGCGGCCAGCGCCGTGCAGCCGAACCACCGCCCGGCCACCCCCGCCAGGTCCACGCCGGTCCACCCCGGCAGCGTGATCGACAGCGACACCCGACCCGAACGGTCGACGACGCCCGGAGTGCCCGCCGACACGGCCAGCACCCGCGCTCGCGAGACGCCCGCGCCGTCGACACAGGCCAACGCGGCGCGGCGGGCCGCCTCCAGCCGCACGGGAGCCGCGGCCTCCTCGGAGACGGCGACCCGCTCGCGGGCGACGACCTCGCCGTTGAGGTCGGCCACCGAGACGACGATCCGCTCGCCGCCCACGTCGACGCCCACCACGTAGCCGGCGTCCGCCCGGAACCCGAACCGGCGGGCGGGCCGTCCCATGACCCCCTCGTCGGGCGGCGCCTCCCGGACCCAGCCCCGGTCCGTCAGCTCGTCGAGCACCGCCTCGACGGTCTGCCTGGACAGGCCGGTGATCCGGCCGAGCCGGGTCAGCGTGGACACGCCCTCGCGCCGCAGGGCGCTGAGCGTCGCCTGGGTATTGACCTTGCGCAACAGCGAAGCGTCTCCCGGCCGGAGTTCGGTCAACTTTCGTGACCCTCTCTCATAACTTCCCTCTTGACGACCGACTCCGCGGATCCTAGCATCGGCCGACATACGGAAACTGGTTACATAAGTGGAGGCGTAATGGTGACTCTCGCCATCGTCGGCGCGGGTTCTCGGGGCACCTCCTACGCTCGCCATGCCGTCGAGTCCGGCGGGGCGCGGGTGGTCGCGGTGGCGGATCCGGTCGAGAGCCGCCGGGCCAGGCACCCCGGCGCGACGCCGTACGCGGACTGGCGCGAGCTGGCGGCGCTCCCCCGGCAGGCCGACGCCGTGATCATCGCGACGCAGGACGCCGATCATGTCGAGCCCGCGGTCCGGTTCGCCGAGCTGGGCTACGACATCCTGCTGGAGAAGCCGATGGCCGTCTCCGAGGACGACTGCCGGGCGATCGTGGCCGCCGCCGAGCGCTCCGACGCGATCTTCGCGGTCTGCCACGTACTGCGCTACACGCCCTACACCCGCGCGCTGAAGGCGCTGCTCGACGCCGGCCGGATCGGCGAGATCGTCAGCATCCAGCACCTGGAGCCGGTCGGCTGGTGGCACCAGGCGCACTCCTACGTCCGCGGCAACTGGCGCAGGTCCGACGAGTCGACGTTCATGCTGCTCGCCAAGTCCTGCCACGACCTCGACTGGCTCGTCCACCTCACCGGCAGGCAGGTCACCAAGGTGTCGTCGTTCGGCGGCCTCCAGCACTTCCGGCCGGAGCACCGGCCCGAGGGCGCGGCCGACCGCTGCCTGGACTGCGCCGTCGAGGACGCCTGCCCCTACTCGGCCAAGCGCATCTACCTGCCGCTGGCGGGCAAGGAGGCGTGGCCGCTGAACGTGGTCACCGACGACGTCTCCGAGCGCGGCGTCCTCGAAGCGCTCAGGACCGGCCCGTACGGCAGGTGCGTGTACGCCTGCGACAACGACGTGGTCGACCACCAGGTGGTGAACCTCGAGTTCGAGGGCGGCATAACCGTCGCGTTCACCATGACCGCCTTCACCCCCGCCGCGCACCGGCAGACCCGGATCTTCGGCACCCGCGGCTCGATCGAGGGCGACGGCGACCGCCTCACCGTCACCGACTTCCTCACCGGCGGCACCGACACGATCGACACCCGCCCCACGGGCGACGCCACCGCCGGTGGTGGACACGGCGGCGGTGACGAGGCGCTGGTGGCGGCGTTCCTGACGGCGGTACGCACCCGCGACCGCGCCCCGATCCTCTCCTCACCGAGCGAGAGCCTGCACAGCCATCTCATCGCCTGGGCGGCCGAGCGGTCCCGCCTGCGGGGCGAGATCGTGGACGTCACACCCGGGGCTGTCAGTCCGTCGGCGGAGGCGTCTCCACGGTGACCGTCGGCGTGGGCTCGGTCGGATCGGGACCGTCCTGGCCCGCGACACCGATGGTCACGACCACGGCGCCCCCCGCCTTGGCACAACTCCCGGCCGCGACGCTCTGCGCGATCGCCACGTCCACCTGCGCGTCGTCCGTGACCACCTGCGTCTTGAAACTCACGACGAACCCGGCCCCCCGCAGCGCCGCCCGAGCCGCCGCCTTGGACTGCCCGACGACGGACGGCACCGTAGCCCCGTTGCGGGCGACGACCAGCGTCACCTTCGCACCGCCCGAAACCCGGCTCCCCGCCCCCGGCTCGCTGGACAGCACCTGCCCCTCCGGCCGATCGGAGCAGGTGCTCTTCGCCGCGCCGACCACCAGCCCGGCCTTGACCAGGACCGCCTCAGCCTGCTTGCGCTCCACCCCGACGACCGACGGCACCGCCAGTCCCGCCGACACCTGAAGCGAGACCGTGCTCCCCCGCGCCACCGTGGCCCCGCCGCTGGGACTGCTGCCCAGCACCTGGCCGATCTTCCGCCGCGAGTCGACCTGCGTGACCTCTCCCACCACGAACCCGGCCCGCTTGATCGCCGCGACCGCCGCCGACCGCCCCATCCCGGCCACCACCGGCACCCGCACCCCGGCGAGTCCGACGGACGGTCCGTGGGTGGAGGGCACATGGCTCTCCCCCGGCTGCTCTCCCCGCTTGCTCCCCGCCCGATCGGGCGGGGACGTGGTCGCGGACGGCTCGGTCGTCACGACCGACGGCCGGACGGCCGCCTGCGGACGCGCCTCCTTCTCATCCCTGAACGTCGGCACCAGCACGCTGACCAGCACGGCGCCGCTCACGAGGAGCGCGGCGGTGACCGCGAGCGCCGCCCGGCCCACCGCCTGACGGGTGCCCTTCCCCTGCTCGCCCAACAGTCCCACGGGAACGCCACCGGAAGAGACGGCACCGCCGCCTGGAGAGACGCCGCCGTCGCCGGGAGAGATGGCGCCGTCATGGGGCGGACCGGCATCCCCGGCACTGTCGTGGGGCAGACCGGCTTTCCCGGCGTTGTCGTGGGGTGGACCGGCTTTCCCGGCACCGTTCCACCAGACGTCCGGCTCCCCGGCACCGTTCCGCCGGACGTCCGGCTCCCCGGCACCGTTCGGCCGGGCGTCCGGCTCCCCGAGGCCCTGCCGCGGGACCGTCGGCGACCACGACGCGACACCCTCTGGCGAGGAGCCCGGCCACCGGTAGCCGCCGGCCGCCCCCGTCGCCTCCGGCTCGGCCATCGGGTAGGGCGGCGGCAGCCGGTCCGGCCCTCCACGCGGCACCGACGGGGCGGACGTCACCCGCAGGATGTGCGACGGCGGCGAGCGCAGCACCTCCGGCGGCGCGGAGCCGGCGTCACCCAGCAGCGCCAGCAGCAACTCCCGGCTGGTCGGCCGGTTCCTGGCGTCCTTGTCCAGGCAGGCCACCACCAGCTCCCGCAACGACCCGTCCAGCCGCCCGAGCTCCGGCGGCGCGGTCAGGATGCGATGCAGCACCGGCGCCACCGAGTCCTGCCCGAACGGCGCCGACGCGTTCGCCGCGAAGCACATCGTGGCGGCCCACGAGAACACGTCCGCCGCTCCCGTGAGCGCCGACGCGGTGATCTGCTCCGGCGCCATGTACGCGGGCGTGCCCACTCCCCGCCCGCTCACCGTGGCCGCCGCGTCCAGCGCCCTGGCCAGCCCGAAGTCGATCACCCGTGGCCCGTCCGAGCCGAGCAGCACGTTCTGGGGCTTGAAGTCACGGTGCACGATGCCCGCCCGGTGGATCGCCGCCAACGCGGTGACCGTGCTCACGGCGAGCCGTTCGAGCGCCGCGCCACGGCGCGGCCCGGTGAGCGCGACCTCGCGCTGCAGCGACGGCCCGTCCACATACTCGCTCACGATGTACGGCCGGCCCTCGTCGAACCCGGCGTCCATCACCTGGGCCGTGCAGAACCGCGCCACGTGCTTGGCCAGCTCCACCTCCCGCAGGAACGCCACCTTCTCGTCCCCCACGGGCCCGTGCAGCAGCTTGACCGCGTAGACGTCCTCGGCCCTCGTCCCGAGGTACACCACGCCCTGGCCGCCCTCGCCCAGACGCCCGGACAGCTCGTAGGCGCCGAGCCGCCGCGGATCCCCCGTTCTGAGTGGCTGTGCCGTTGGCACGGGGTTGCCTCCCCTCGCCGCCACCCACCATCTGCATCCACTCTGCATCCAACTGAAGGCAACGGACGCCGGACAGTCAACGGTGATCGACGCAATGCCGCCTGACCGTGACACATCCCGTCAAGAATGTCGTGAGAGCGTGGCTGAATAGGTAATGTCCGTGTCACCCTGACGTGTCATCTTGATGACCACCTGGTCCGGCTCCGGCGTCGGGAACACCCGCAGCGTCCCCGGAACACACCCTTCGCCCTTGACCCGGTCGAGCGCGAACACGAGCCGGCTCCTGATCGGACTCAGCCGCCCCGAACACCGCAGCCCCGCGCCCCACCGCAGAGCCGAACCGCCCTCCGCCAACTCCATCGCCACCGGGAAGCCGGCGCCCGTATCCGCCGACCTCGTGTCTGCCGACCCCGTCCACTGTCCCGCCAGCCCGGGGCTCTGCGCCCCCCGCAACCAGAGCACGAACCCGGCCACCCCCATGGCCAACCCGACACCGGCCACGACCACCTGCCACGCCCGTCCCCGTGCCCGCCGCATCGCCTCGACCTCCTCCGGGAAGGCTCCGACAGTACGGCAGTCTCAGGTCAGCTGGGCGTACTGGTCGAGCAGCGGCAGGATCTCCTCGGCCGATCCGCTGGGCAGGCTGGCCACCGACTCCTCGATGCCCAGCTCGGCGTAGTAGTCGAGCTTCTCCCTGGTCGGCAATGTCCCGAAGGGGATGACCTTGGCCATCGGCCGCCCGGCCTTCTCGCAGGCTTCGCGCAGGGCGGGTAGCGCGGCCTTGATCCCCTTGCCGCCGATCGGGATCCAGCCGTCGGCCCACTCGGCGACGTGCGCGAACAGCTTCGGACCCGCCGCGCCGCCGATGTAGACGGGCGGCTCGTGGATCGGCTTGGGCCACGACCACGACGGCTCGAACCCCTCGAACTCGGCCACCTCGTCCCGCCACAGCTTCCGCATGGCCAGGACGTTGGCCCGCGCGACCTCGCGCCGCCGGTCGTAGGCCACGCCGTGGTTCTCGATCTCCTCCACGTTCCAGCCGAAGCCGACGCCGACCACCACGCGCCCGCCGGAGAGGTGGTCGAGGGTGGCGATCGCCTTGGCGGTCACGATGGGGTCGCGCTGGGCGGCGAGCAGGATGCCGGTGCCGACGACCAGCCGCTCGGTGGCGGCGGCGGCGAACGACAGCGCGACGAGCGGGTCCAGCACGCGCTTGTACTCCTCGGGCAGCTCGCCCAGCCCCATCGGGTGCGGCGTGCGCCGCGAGACCGGGATGTGCGTGTGCTCCGGTACGTAGAGCGAGTGGAATCCGCGCTCCTCGGCAGCCTTGGCCAGGTCCACGACCGGCATGCCCAGATCCGTGGTGAACATGGTGACACCAAGCCGCATACGACTCTCCTTGACGTCAACCAAGCGATTGCTCGGCTAAGATTTCTAGAGTAGCTTGCCGGACAGAGAAGCGCCCCGCGGAAAGAGGTCTCCCGGTGAAGTTTTCCATCTTCCTGAATCCGCAGATTCCAGGCTCCGGATACGCGGCCGAGGAGAACGCCAAGGCCAAGCGGCCCATCGGACGTGACACGGAGTCGTACCAGAACCTGCTGCACGAGGTGCGGGAGATAGCCGTCCACGCCGACCAGATCGGCTTCGACGCGCTGATGATGACAGAGCACCACTTCCACTCGGAAGGCATGGAGTTCTCGGTCAACCCCCTGATGTTCCTCACCGACCTCGCGGCCAGGACCGAACGCATCCTGCTCGCCCCGCTCGGCATGGTGCTGCCGGCCTGGGACCCCATCCGGGCGGCGGAGGACGTGGCGCTGCTCGACCAGTTCTGCAAGGGACGGCTCCGGCTGGGTGTGGCCAGGGGCTACCAGAACCGGTGGATGAACGTACTGGGCCAGCGCTGGCACGCGGCGGCCGCCCGCTCCGACGGCTCGGCCTCCGACACGCGGAACTTCGACGTCTTCGGTGAAGTGCTGAAGATCATGAAGATGGCCTGGACCCAGGAGACGCTCCGCTACAAGTCCGACGTACTGGACTACGAGGTGCCCTATCCGTTCGACGGCATCGAGGGCTGGCCCGCCTTGGAGTGGACCAAGACGTTCGGCGCCCCGGGTGAGATCTCCGACGACGACAAGGTGCAGGCCATCTCGGTCTGCCCGCGGCCGTACCAGAACCCGCATCCCGAGCTGTGGCAGCCGTTCACGATCTCCGACCGCTCGGTCGTCAGGGCCGCGCAGGAGAACATCCTGCCGTGGATGTTCACCCCGAACCCCGACGACCACGCCGCCAAGGCCAAGCTCTACCAGGAGGAGTCCGCCCGGCAGGGCCGCGACTACAAACTGGGCGAGCACACCGGCATCCTCAAGATCGTCGGCATCGCGGACACGACCGAAGAGGCGATCAACACCTTCGGCCGGAGCATCCCCAAGGACTTCGCCGCCTTCTTCGGCCCGTTCGGCTACCTGGAGGTGCTGCGGAAGAAGGAGGACGAGAAACACAAGCCCATCTCCCCCGAGAAGGGCGACGCCAAGCGCATGAACGACGTGGAGATGGCGCTGTTCGGCACCCCCGACGACGTCAAGCGCGGCATCCAGCGGATGCTCGACCGGATGCCCGACCTGGAGTGGTTCGGCCTCTACATGCAGGGACAGCAGGGCGTGTTGCCGCTCGACACGGTCAAGCGGAACCTGGAGATGTTCGCCACCAAGGTCATCCCGGAGTTCCAGTGAAATTCTGGCTGGGAGCCTCGTTCGCGGACACCGACCAGTTCCTGGAGCTGGCCAGGACGGCTGAAAGGTGCGGGTTCGACACCCTCACCCTGTCGGACCACCTCTTCTACGCCGACTTCGCGACCCCGTACCCCTATTCCAGGTCCGGCCGGCCGCGCTGGACCGCCGAGACGCACTGGCCGGACGTGTGGGTGACGATCGGCGCGATGTCCGCGGTGACCACCACGCTGCGCTTCGCCCCCAACGTCTACATCGCCCCGGCCCGCGACCTGTTCACCGTGGCCAAGCAGGTGTCCACGGCGGCGGTACTGTCGCGGGACCGCGTCACGTTCGGGGTGGGCGTCGGGTGGTGCACGGAGGAGTTCGCCGCCACCGGCCAGGACTTCCACACGCGTGGGCGGCGGCTCAACGAGATGATCCCGGTGCTCCGGGACCTCTGGACCGGCGATACCGTCACGATCGACGACCTGCCCGAGCTGTCCATCTCGCCCACCCCCGCCGAGCCGATCCCGGTCATGGTGGGCGGCGACAGCGACGCCGCGCTGCGCCGGGCGGCCAAGCTGGGCGACGGCTGGATCGGCAACCGCATCTACACAGAGGAGCAGCTCGACACCGTGCTCGACTCCTTACGGGGATGGCTGGACGAGTACGGCAGGACCGGGCCCTTCGAGATCATCGCCCCGCTGGCGGTGCTACCGGACGCCGACACGTTCCGGCACTTCGCCGCCAAGGGCGTCACCGGGACGATGGCCGCCCCGTGGTGGCTGGCCACCCCTGAGGAGAAGCAGCGGTACGGCGAGGGCACCCTGGAGCTCAAGATCGCCACCATGGAACGCTTCGCGGAGGAGGTCATCGCGAAGATGTGACCCCCGGCGCGCTTTCACGAGGGGCGTCGCCTTGGTGAGGGGCGTCGTCGTCATGAGGAGGCGGCCGGGGGGAGGCCCAACTCGGCCATGGCCAGGTCGACCAGGGAGCCCGGCACCTCGTCGGCCGCCCCGATGCGCACGAGGGCGGCCAGTCCGAGGTAGCCGCCGTAGGCCGCCAGCACCCGCCTGCGCGCCTCCTCCTCCGGCTGGCCGAGCTCCCGCAGTACCTCCTGCATGAATTCCAGGCGACGCCGGCTCACCCGCCGCACCACCGCGCCGACCAGCGGATCGTCCACCTCGCTGATCAGCCGGAACGAGATCGCCGCGTTCTCCGCGTCACCGAAGGCCAGGTCCAGCAGGGTCCGCATGCGCGCCACCGGCTCGTCGAGCGACTCCAGCCGGGCGATGACCCGCTCGGTCCCGGCCTCCCAGTACGCCAGGGCTGCCTCGACCAGCGCCCGGCGGTTGGCGAAGTGCCAGTAGAAGCTGCCCTTCGAGACGCCGAGCCGTACCGCGACGGGCTCCACCGCCACAGCGCCCAGGCCACCCTCCGCGAGCGCGGCCAGCGCGGCCCTCGCCCAGTCGTCCGGCCCCAACCGCTCCGCCACCCCACGTTTCCCTCGCTCAGCCACCCCACGCCTCCCCTCGCTCGACCGCCCTCCGCCGACGGACACCGTCCCCGTGCCGCGCGGAACCGCCCCGTGCCGCACGGAACCGCTGAACCGCCCCGTGCCCCACAAAACCGTCCCCCGCTCCGACAGCCTGCCATACGGCGGCGTATAGTCGCCTCCATACGCAACCGTATGGAGGCCGCGAGCAGGCCCCGAGCGCGAGGAGCCCCCCATGCCGACACTGGTAGACGACTTCATCCCCCGCCCGGACGCGGCGGAGCGGCACTCGATCGTGATCAACGCCTCCCGCGACCGCGTCTGGCAGGCGATCACGCACCTCGACCCGCAGGACGTCCGCTTGGCCAAGCCGCTGCTCGCCCTCCGCCGGCTGATCGACCGCTCCCCCGGCGACCGGCCGAAGCGGAACCTGCCCAACTTCACCCCGCTGGCCGAGGACCCGATGCGGGAGCTCGTCGTCGGGACGGTCGGGCAGTGGTGGCGGCTGGGCCGTGCCGAGCGCACCCCGGCGATCGGCGACGTGGCGGCGTTCCGCGCCTTCGACCAGCCCGGGTACGCGAAGGCGACGTTCAGCTTCCTGCTGGACGACGCGGGCCCGGGGCGCGTCCGCCTGGTCACCGAGACCAGGGTCCTGGCCACCAGTCCCGACGCCCGCCGCGCCTTCCGCCGCTACTGGATCGTCATCCGCCTCGGCAGCGGCCTGATCCGTCGCGTGATGCTCTCAGCCATCCGGGCCCGCACCTGACCACCACGCCATACTGTGCGGCCATCCGGGCCCGCACCTGACCACCACGCCATACTGTGCGGCCATCCGAGCCCGCGCTTGACCGCCCGCGCGAGGACACGCCCATGACCATGCCTGTGCACCGCGGCTGGTGAGGCAGTGGGGCGGAAGCGGTCACGCAGGGCGATAACCTCGTGTCGTGCTGGATAAGATCGCGGCGACCCGTTATGTGACGCCGCTGCGTGAGGGCGGGTCGCTGCCGGGTGTGGTCGAGGCGGATGATCTCGGCACCTACGTGGTGAAGTTCCGGGGAGCGGGCCAGGGCCGCCGGGTGCTCGTGGCGGAGATCATCTCGGGCGAGCTGGCCAGGCGGCTCGGACTCCGCACTCCCGAGATCAAGCTGATCGACCTCGACCCGCAGATCGCCGTCCGGGAGCCCGACGAGGAGGTGCAGGACCTGCTCAAGGCCAGCACCGGCCTCAACCTGGCGATCGACTTCCTGCCCGGCTCTCTCGGGTTCGAGCCGCTGACGTGGACGCCCGACCGGATGTTCGCCTCGCGAGTGGTCTGGTTCGACGGCCTGATCCACAACATCGACCGCAGCTGGCGCAACCCCAACCTGCTCGTCTGGCACCGCGACATCTGGCTGATCGACCATGGCGCGGCGCTCTGGTTCCACCACAACTGGCGGACCGCCGACCCGCGACGGCCGTTCGACGTGGGAGACCATGTGCTGGCGCCGTTCGCCACCCACCTGGAGGGCGCGGCGGCCGAGCTGTCCGCGAAGATCACTCCCGAGCTCCTGGAGACCGTCACCGCGCTGGTGCCCGACGAATGGCTCGACGACGAGCCTGGCTTCGACTCGGCGCAGGCCGTCCGCGACGCCTATGTCGAGCACCTGCTCCAGCGCGCGCGGGCACCGTACGAGTGGCTGAGACCGCCCGAGACCCCGGTCGGCGGGCCAACGGGGCCGGGTTCCGTCGGCGAGTTCTGGCGCGGAGGCGACCGATGAGCAGGGACGTCTACGAGTACGCGGTGATCCGCGTGATGCCGCGCGTCGAGCGCGGCGAGCTGATCAACGCGGGCGTGCTGCTCTACTGCCAGCCACGCGACTACCTCTGCGCGCGGGTCGATCTCAACGCGACCCGGCTGCGCGCCCTCGACCCGGCGGTGGACGTCGACGGTGTACGACAGGCGCTCAGTGCCTACGAACTGGCCTGCGGCGAGGAGGCCGGACCGCTGGTCAAGGAGTCGCTCGGCGGAAGGTTCCGCTGGCTGACGGCACCGCGCAGCACGATCGTGCAGACCGGCCCGGTCCACGCCGGTCTCACCGCCGACCCGGACACCGAGTTGGCCAGACTCTTCGACAAACTGGTCCGGCTCTGACCTCTACGTCACACGACCGTCCCCATCCGTGTGACGGTCCGTCGTGGCTGGGGTCCCTAGAAGGGGAACCCCCTCCCGTGGCAGCGGACGAGCACGGCCCATTGTGGCAAGGTCCCTATGAAGGGCCCCCGGAAAGCGGAAGAACGGATGCCCGGCGAGCGTTCGTGGACACCGCGCTAGAACAGCACGGACATGAACGTGTCCACCTCGTGGAAACCCACCTTCCGGTAGACCGCCCGCGCCGAGTGGTTGAAGTCGTTGACGTACAGCGAGACCACGGGAGCGAAGCAGTCAAGGGCGGCGTCCACCACCGCGGCCATCCCGGCAACCGCGTGTCCCTGGCCGCGCAGCGCGGGGTCGACCCACACCCCCTGGATCTGGCAGGCATGGGGAGTGACCGCACCGACCTCGGCCTTGAACACCACGCGGCCGTCGTCGATGCGCGCGTAGGACCTGCCGATGCGGATCAGCTCGGCCACCCTGGTCCGGTAGAGGGCGCCGCCGTCGCCGAGGTTGGGTGAGACCCCCACTTCCTCGGTGAACATCGAGACGCAGGCGGGCAACAGCGTTTCGAACTGGTCCGGGCGTACCCGCTGGACCAGCGGATCGGCGGGCACGGGCGACCTGCGCGAGGTGGCCATGACCGGCTGCGTCCAGCGGATCGTGCGGGCCCGGCCCCAGTACGGCTCCAGGCGCTCCCACAGCAGCGACACCGCGTCGGCGGGGCCCACGATGGACGAGCAGCGGCGGCCCTGCTTGCGGGCGCGGTCGGCGAACGCATGCACGGCTTCGGGACCGGCGTTGACCGGCACCATGTTCGCCCCCGCGTAGCAGAGCGAGACGAGCCCGCCGCGCGGCCCGAACCCCCACATCTGCCCGCCCAGCCGCGCCGGATTGAGTCCGACGGTCCGCACCCGGGAGGAGACGAAGACGTTCGCGACCGGATCGAAGTCGAGCAAGGCAAGAGCTTCGTCCCGGTCGCTGTCATCGAGCACACGCGACGCCGATGTACGCAGCATCACATGGTCAGACTACGCGAACGACCACCGAATAGCTCATCTGGCGAGGAGCTCGGTGCGCCTTTCGTGACCTAGAGGACGAAGGGCCGCCATATGGGCCGTGGGCTTGGGCGCCGGCAGTTTGTCACAGTTGGCGGTGTGCCGCGGCAACGTGCCGTCGACCAGGTACGCGACCAGGTGGCGGTCCACGCACTGGTTCCCCGACAGCGAGGACCCGTGGTTGCCGCCCGCGTCGACGACCATGCGGGCGCTCGGGAACAGCTTGCGCATGTTCAGGGCGCCCTGGTATGGCGTCGCGGCGTCGTCCTTCGACTGGATCATCAGGATCGGGGGCAGCCGCTTGGACGCGTTGATCTTGACCGGAGTGCCGGCCGGTATGGGCCAGAACGCGCACGGGGCGTTGTACCAGGCATTGGACCAGGTGAGGAACGGCGCCTGCCGGTACACCCGGGTCATGTCCGTCCGCCACTTGTCCCAGGACCTGGGCCACTGGGCGTCGCGGCACTGCACGCTCAGGTAGATGGCGTAGCCGTTCTCCTCGTCGGCGTCCGGCTTGCCGTACTTGTTGTAGACGTCGACCAGTGCCTTCGCGTCGGCCTGCCGCACGTACCTGGACCAGGCGGCGGCGAGGTCGGGCCAGATCCTGTCGGTGTAGCCGGCCACGGTGAAGGCGTCGTCGAGCTCGCTGGGGCCGACCACCCCGGCGGCCGGGCGGTCGTGCAGCCTGGAGCGCATCGCGTACCAGGCGAACGAGGTCTGGGTGAGCGAGCCGCCGAGCTTGTAGACGGCGTTGTTCTTGGCGGTCCAGGCCAGGAAGGCGCGGTGCCGGCGCTCGAAGGCGCGGTCCTGGGCCAGGTTGGCCTTGTACCAGACGCCGTCCGGGTCGACCGTGCTGTCCAGGACGAGGTGTTTGACCCGGTCGGGGAAGAGCGTGGCGTAGACGGCGCCGATGTAGGTGCCGTAGGAGTAGCCCAGGAAGCTGATCTGCGGCTCGCCGAGGGCCGTGCGTATGCTGTCCATGTCGCGGGCGGTGTTCTCGGTGGTCAGGTAGGGCAGCAGCCACGCGTACAGGTCGCCGCACCGGCTGGCGTATTCGCTGGCCCTGCCGAGCAGCACCTTCTCGTCTTCCTCATCGCGCGGCACCGCGTCGGGCCTGGGCGCGGCGTAGTAGACGGCGGGATCGACGCAGTGCATGGCGGGCTCGCTGTTGCCCACGCCGCGCGGGTCGAAGCCGATGATGTCGTAACGGTCGGCGGCCTTCTGCGAGAGCGTCGCCGACACGTACTCGGCCAGCGACCGGCCCGAGGCGCCCGGCCCGCCGGGGTTGACCAGCAGCGGGCCCAGGTAGTCGCCCTCGCGCGGCACCTTGGCCTTGATCCGGTTGAGCGCCAGCGTGATCGACTGCCCCAGCGGCTCGTTGTAGTCGAGCGGCACCCGCACGGAAGCGCACTCCACACCGCTCACCGCGGGCGCGGACCGACCGATGGCCGTCCCGGAATCGGCCGTCTCCGTCTCCGTCTTCGACGACGCCGCCGGAGACGACACCGGGCAGGGCCCCCAGCTCAGTCCTGAACTCATGGCGCTCCCAGCGGCCACGGCGCTACTCGCTCCGCCGAGCACCGGCACCAGCATCGCCATCCCGACGACCACTCTTACGACCCGCTTCACACGGCCTCCCATTCGATTGGCAGACCGATGGTCCCTGAGTAACCGACTCATGACGCTGGGTATGGAAGAACGCTTACCAATCTGTAATCGCCCAATTGCACGCCGTAACGAAGTCGCGGACGCCCAGGGTGCCCGGTTTGCCCCGCCACTGGCCAAGAGTGCGCACGTCACGGCGCCGCACCACCTCCACCGGAGGAGCGTGCCCCTGGACAGAGCTCAGCCCGGTCGGTGTCTGGGGCCGACCGGGCTGAGCCGTAAAAAATATGAGTTCTAAATCAGCCGACGACAACCTCAGGCTCGCCATCGAGCTCGATGCCCATCGAGTCGGCGATGCGCAGGGCCTCGTCGATCAGGGTCTCGACGATCTGCGACTCGGGGACCGTCTTCACGACCTCGCCCTTGACGAAGATCTGCCCCTTGCCGTTGCCCGAGGCCACGCCCAGGTCGGCCTCGCGGGCCTCCCCCGGCCCGTTGACGACGCAGCCCATGACGGCCACCCGCAGCGGCACCTTCAGCCCCTCGAGCCCCGCCTGCACCTGCTCAGCCAGCGTGTAGACATCGACCTGCGCCCGCCCGCACGACGGGCACGAGACGATCTCCAGCCCGCGCTCCCGCAGTCCGAGTGACTCCAGGATCTGCGTGCCGACCTTGACCTCCTCGACCGGCGGCGCCGACAGCGAGACGCGGATGGTGTCGCCGATGCCCTCCGCCAGCAGCGCGCCGAACGCGACCGCCGACTTGATCGTGCCCTGGAAGGCCGGACCGGCCTCGGTCACACCCAGGTGCAGCGGGTAGTCGCACTGGGCGGCCAGCAGCCGGTACGCGTTGATCATGACGACGGGGTCGTTGTGCTTGACCGAGATCTTGATGTCGCGGAACCCGTGCTCCTCGAACAGCGAGCACTCCCACAGCGCCGACTCGGTCAGCGCCTCAGGCGTCGCCTTGCCGTACTTCTGCAGCAGCCTGGGGTCGAGCGAGCCGGCGTTGACGCCGATGCGGATCGGCACGCCGTGATCGGCCGCCGCCCGCGCGATCTCGCCCACTTTGTCATCAAATTTCTTGATATTGCCGGGGTTGACGCGCACGGCCGCGCAGCCCGCCTCGATGGCCGCGAACACGTACTTCGGCTGGAAGTGAATGTCGGCGATGACCGGGATCTGTGACTTGCGGGCAATGATGGGCAGCGCGTCGGCGTCGTCCTGCGACGGCACGGCCACCCGCACGATCTGGCAGCCCGAGGCGGTCAGCTCGGCGATCTGCTGCAGGGTGGCGTTGACGTCGGCGGTCACCGTGGTGGTCATCGACTGCACGGAGACCGGCGCGTCGCCACCGACCGGGACGCTACCGACCATGATCTGGCGGGAGTGCCGGCGTTGGGCGAGCGGCTTGGGACGGACCGTGGGGATGCCGAGTGCTACAGAAGACATTTCAACCCTTGAGTTTCGGTAACGGTATCCAGTGTAGGTAGCCCGTGGGACTGCCGGGCTGTGAGCTCCGTCCCAGGTCTCATCCGCCGGCCACGCCCCGTACGAGCTCGCTCGCGCGAGTGCGAGCCCAGGCGTCGGCGGCGAGCACCTCCTCGACCGAGTCCGCGGGGGTCACCCGGTGCTCTTCGACGACCTTGGCGACCGTGTCGACGATCGCCGGGAACGGCAACCCGCCGCCGATGAACGCCTCCAGGCACGCCTCGTTGGCCGCGTTGTAGACGGCGGGCGCGGTGCCGCCCTCGGTGCCGACGTGCCTGGCCAGAGCGACGGCGGGGAAAGCCTCGTTGTCGAGCGGCTCGAAGGTCCACTGCTGGGCCCGGGTCCAGTCGATGGGGGCCGCGGCGCCCGCGATCCGCTCGGGGTGGCCGAGCGCGAGCGCGATCGGCAGCCGCATGTCGGGCGGGCTGGCCTGGGCGATGGTGGAGCCGTCGATGTACTCGACCATGGAGTGGATGATCGACTGAGGATGCACCACGACCTCGATCCGGTCGAAGCCGATGTCGAACAGCAGGTGCGCCTCGATCACCTCCAGCCCCTTGTTGACCAGGGTGGCCGAGTTGATGGTGATCATGGGACCCATGGACCAGGTGGGGTGTGCCAGGGCCATCTCGGGCGTGACGTCGAACAGGTCGGCGCGCTTGCGCCCCCTGAACGGCCCGCCGCTCGCGGTGATGACCAGCCGCTTGACCGCCTCGGGCCGGTGACCGTCGGGGCCGCCCGCCCACAGGCACTGCTGCACGGCCGAGTGTTCGGAGTCGACGGGCAGGATCTGCCCCGGCGCGGCCAGCCGCTTGACCAGCGGCCCGCCGATGATCAGCGACTCCTTGTTGGCCAGGGCGAGTGTCCTGCCCGCCTCCAGCGCGACCAGCGTGGAGGTCAGGCCGAGCGCGCCGGTGATGCCGTTGAGCACCGTGTCGCACGGCCACGCCGCCGCCTCCGCGACCCCCTCGGGGCCCGCGAGCACCACCGGGCTCGCGCCGCGCGCCGCGAGCGCCTCCTTCAGCGCCGGTACGGCGTCGGCGTCGGCCACGGCCACCACCTCGGCGCCGTGCTCGGCCGCCTGCTCGGCGAGTAGCTCGACCTTCCCGCCACCGGCCGCGAGCCCGGCGATCCTGAACCTGCCCGGATCGGCGCCGATGACATCGAGCGCCTGGGTGCCGATCGAGCCGGTGGAGCCGAGGACGACGACGGAGCGGAAGGTGTCTGCGTGCACCCGTCCATTGTCCCCGCTGCCGGAAGCAAACCGGCACGCGGCTCCCCTGCCCCTGAATATGGCAACGCCTGTGACACCAGATATTCATCTACATCAATGCCCAAATATCCCCATATCCGTATGCGCAAATCCCGAGAAATCGGGATATTGGAGCCGCTACCTTCCAGCCTCAGATCTGGGATTTCGGGAGGTACGTAATGCACCGCAGAGTCGCTCTGATTTCCATCCTCACCCTCACCGCCGGGGGCGCCAGCAGATGTACGCCTTCGGCTACCCGGCGGCGGGCCCCCTACGACGGCTCGAAGCTGACCTACTGCGGCGGCCGCGCGTTCGACGATTTCCTGATGTCCAAGGATCAGGGTCTGACCTGCGACATGACCGGCGGTTCGAGCGGCAGTCCATGGTTCCAGAATTTTAATGAAACGACCGGCCTCGGCACCCAGAACTCCGTCAACAGCTTCAAATACAACTTCGCCGCTAAATGGATGTTCGGCCCTTATTTCGGGTCAGAGGCCCAAGCCGTCTACCAAGCCGCCCAGAGCACCAACGCCCCCTGAAGCCATTCACCGAAAGTAGTCACAAGAACACATCTTGTGGTGCACACTCGGGGGTCATGAGCCTGAGCACCCCCTTGCTGACAGCCGTACCGCTCGTCACGGGGCTGATGGGCCCCGCACTCATCGGCGCCATGCCCGTCCAGCATCACGACCCCGCCCATACCGTCGCCAAGCGGGTCGTGCACACGGCCAAGCGGACGGAGGTGGTCGAGCACGTGGCCGCCCGCAGCCCCGCCGAGCAGCGGCGCGTGCTCGACTACTGGACACCGGCCCGGATGGCCGACGCACTGCCGATCGACATGCTCGGCATCGTGACCAAGCGTGACGGCCTGCTGGGCGGCCTCGCCAAGAAGACAGGGATCACCGCGGCGCCCGGTCTGACCGGGGAGACAGCGACCGGCGAGAAAGCGACCGGGGAGAAAGCGACCGGCGACAAGGTGACCGGCCAGAAGGCCAAGATCCCCGTTCCCCGCCTCCAGTCGGCCCGGCCCCTGACCACCACGTCCGGCTCCCGCTGGCTGACCGGCGGCGCGGTGACCCGCACCACCGGCCGCGTCTTCCTGACCGTCAGCGGGATCGACTTCGTGTGCTCCGCGAGCACGGTCAAGAGCGCGAGCAGGGACCTCGTGGTCACGGCCGGCCACTGCGTCAAGGACGGCACCGGCGAGTGGGCGGCCAACTGGCAGTTCGTGCCCGGCTACCGCGGCGGCGGCGGCCACCCCTACGGCCAGTACGCCGCCCGTCGCATGTTCGTCACCGGCCCGTGGGCGCACTCCGCCGACGACAGCTACGACGTGGGCATGGTGGCTCTGACGACCGCGGAGAGCCGGCACGTCACCGACGTGGTCGGCGCCCAGCAGATCGCCTTCAACGCCGCGCGCGGCGGCCAGACGTTCGGCTTCGGTTTCCCGGCCGACCCGCCCTACGACGGCGAGCACCTGGTCTACTGCGCGGGCCGCCTGCACGGCGACCCCTACAAGCAGACCCGCGACCAGGGCATCGGCTGCGACATGACGGCGGGCTCCAGCGGCGGCCCGTGGCTGTCCGGCTTCGACCCCGCCACGGGCACCGGCGAGATCACGTCGCTGAGCAGCTTCAAGTACAGCGACGACCAGCGCACCATGTACGGCCCCTACTTCGGCGACGCCGCCAAGGCCCTGTTCGACACCGCCCAGCGGGCATAGTTCAGAGCGACAGGCCGGTCAGCACCATGACCTTCTCGTAGGTGTAGTCCGTCATCGCCGAGTGCAGGCCCTCGCGGCCGATGCCGGAGTCCTTCACGCCGCCGTAGGGCATCTGGTCGGCCCGGTACGACGGCACGTCCCCGATGATCACGCCGCCCACCTCCAGCTCCCGGTTGGCCCGGAAGGCCGCGTCCAGCGACCGCGTGAACACGCCGGCCTGCAGGCCGTACCTGGAGGCGTTGACCATCGCGTACGCCTCGTCGATGTTCGCGGCGGGCTGCAGCACCATGACCGGCCCGAAGACCTCCTCGCGCAGGACCTTGGCGTCGGGGGGCACGTCGGCCAGGACGGTGGGCGCGTACGTGGCACCCTCGCGGGTGCCACCCGCGAGCACGCAGGCGCCCCCGTCCACCGCCTCCTGGACCCACTGCTCGACGCGTTCGGCGGCGTGGGCCGAGACCAGCGGCCCGACCTGCGTCTTCTCGTCGGCCGGATCGCCGGTGACAAGTCCGGCGACGGCCGGGAGCAGGCGCTCGACGAACGCGTCGTAGACAGGCTGCTCGACGATCACCCGCTGCACGGCGATGCAGCTCTGACCGGCCTGGTAGTTGGAGAACAGGGCGACGCGCTGGGCCGCCCAGTCGAGATCGGCGTCGGCCAGCACGACGGCCGCGGCGTTGCCACCGAGTTCGAGCGTCACACGCTTGCGCGGGATCTGGTCGGCGATCGCGTAACCGACCGGCGCCGAGCCGGTGAACGACACCACCGGCAGCCTGGGATCATCCACCAGGACGGAGGCGCGCTCGTTCTCGACCGGCAGCACGGAGAACATCCCGGCGGGCAGGTCGGTCTCGGCCAGGATCTCGCCGAGCAGGAGCGAGGTGAGCGGCGTGGCGGGCGCCGGCTTGACGATGACGGGCGCGCCGACGGCGATGGCGGGCGCGACCTTGTGGGCGACCAGGTTCAGCGGGAAGTTGAACGGCGTGATCGCGAGCACCGGCCCGTACGGCAGACGGGACACGTACGCCAGGCGCCCGGCGGCGGCGGGCTCGGTGTCGAGCCGCTGCACGCCGCCCGACCAGCGGCGGGTCTCCTCGGCGGCGAAGCGGAAGGTGGCGATCGCGCGGGTGACCTCGCCCCGGGCCCAGAAGATCGGCTTGCCGTTCTCGGCGGTGATCAGGTGGGCGATCTCGTCGGCCCGCTCCGCGATGCGGCGCGAGACGTGGGCCAGCGCTTCGGCGCGTACGTGCGCGGGGAGCGCGGCGGCCTGCCGGGCGACCGCGTGGGCGGCCGCGATGGCCTCCTCGACCTGGGCATCGGTCGGCACGGAACAGCGGCCGACGTCGCGACCGTCATGGGGATTGGTCACGGTGAGCTGGGAGTCGCCGGTGGCTGGCCGGCCCGCGAGCCAGAAGGTACGCACGTCCATGTTCCCGACGTTATGCCAAGGCGACGATCGGGGACGTACACCACCGTGCACAAGACCCCCACCAGACCCCGCCGTTAAGTACAACCTCCCTTGCCTACCCAGGATGTAACAGAAGTAGACCTAATTCGGGATGTTTACCATGCAGGGCGGTTTGAACTTTCTCCCGGCTGGCTAAGTCATCGTGTGCGGGTCCTCAGCGCGGCGGGCCCCCGACGCAGAAAGGCGTGGCCCCATGACCTCCTCGGCGCCTCTCGGGCTCCAAGGCGCCTACTTGCTCGGTGAGCGGGCCACCCATGACGAACTACGTTCCCGGCTTCTCGACGTCGCGGTCAACCTGCTGCTCAGCGACGGCCCCGAGAGCTTGACCATGCGCAGGATCGCCACGGAGGCCGGTTGCACGACAACGGTGATCTACACGATGTTCGGCAACAGGGAAGGGCTGGCGGAGGCCCTCTACCTGGAGGGATTCGAGCGCTTCCGGCGCTTTCTGGACGCGGTCCCACAGCGGCGGGACGCCCTTGAGAACCTCACCGCGCTCGGCCCCGCCTACCGTCAGGCGTGTCTGGCCGAGCCCGGCTACTACAGCTTGATGTTCGAGCGGGCGATCCCCGGTTTCGAACCCAGCGAGCGGGCCAGGACATTGGCCCGCGCGGCGCTCAACATCCTCGACCGGGTGATCGCCGACTGCATCTCCGCCGGCTATCTCGTCCCGACCCAGCCACGTAAGATCGCCGACGCGCTGTGGGCCGCCGCCCAGGGCGCGATCAGCCTGGAGCGGGCCGGTCACCTGCGTGACGGCCGCACCTACGAGGCGGTCACGACGGCGACGATCTGCTGCTATCTGGTGGACAAGCCGAAGAAGTAGCCGCCAGCGCGATCCAGAGCTCGGCGCGCACACCGGGATCGTCCAGGTCCCGGCCCAGCAGTTCGGTGACCCGCTTCATGCGGTAGCGGAGCGTGTGGCGGTGGATGCCGAGCCGCTGGGCCGCCGCGTCCCAGTGGCCGTTGCTGCCGATGTAGGCGCGCAGCGACTCCATCAGGTCGGCCCGCGAGCCGTACCTGGTGAGGGGCGCGAGCAGCGCCGCCGCGAACGCCTGGGCGGCGGCGGGGTCGAGCAGGGCCAGCAGCCCCTGGCCGGCGAGGTCGGCGAACCTGACGAGGCCGTCACGGCCGCTCTCGAAGGCCCGCCTGGCCTGGTCGAGCGCGCCGGGCAGCTCACCGTACGCGCTGGGCGCGCTCATCCCGACGGTCCCCCCGGCGAGCGAGGCCACCCTCTCGGCCTGCGCCGCGGCCACGAGCACCACGACCGGCGATCCGAGCGGAGCGGTTTCAGCGTCAGGGAAGCGGGCGGTGAAAGCGTGCGGCTCCACCGAGTCGAGCGCGTCGCCCGCCACCGCCAGCACCACCACCGGTTCCTCCGGCAGCCGCCCCCCGAGCGGCGCCAGCACCGCGCCCGCCTGCCCCCTTCCACCGTCCAGCAGGAGCCTCAGTACGGCCGAGCGCACCCGCCGCTCGGCCTCCCGCTGCGCGCCGCCCTGCTCGACGGCCAGCGTGAGCAGCGATCCGGCCGCGTTGATGACCGTCTGCGTGACGGGCGAGAACGCCCGGGACGCCCCGACGACGAAGAACCCGCGCGGCCTCGGCCCCCCGCCCAGCGGCTGCAGCACGACGTGCTCGTCCGGCCCGGAGAGTGCCAGGCTCGCGGGCGGCCGCCCGTTCGCTCCGCCGCCCCGCCAGCCACCGTGCTCGCCGCGCAGCCGGGCCAGTTCGCGGGCCGCCGCATCGGCCTTGGCGGCGCGGGTGGCGTGCCGTACCTCGCCGTGCTCGTCCAGCAGAGCGGCCCAGCCGCCGACCTCCTTGGCCAGCCGGTCGATGACCGCGTACGGGCCCTCGGTCCGCAGGGCCGCCCGCGTGAGGCGGCCCTGGGCGGCGAAGGCGCGGGTGATCTCGTCGTACTGCTCGGCGGCGAGCAGGTCGCTGACCGCCTTGCCGACCTCGATGAACGGCGTCTCGCGCGGCACCTCCAGCAGCGGCAGCCCGGCCGCGGTGGCCGCCTCAAGCAGCGCGGGCGGCACCTCTTCGTGCGAGAGCCCGACGCCGAGGGCGAGCCCGGTCACGCCACGCGCCACGAGGCGGGCGACATATTGCGAAAAGTCGCCTTCCAGGCGCATGCCCGTGGTCAGGAGGAGTTCGTCGCCCTCCAGGTAGGGCGTGGGATCCTCCAGCTCGCTGACGGCCACCCAGCGCACGACCGAGTCCAAGGTGCCGACCAGCGGCCGCAGCCCTGTCCGTCGCACCACGGTCCGCAGCGAAGGCGCCATACGAGTTGTCCATTCCGGCAAAGACTGGCACCCCAGTGTGACATATCGACGCATCGGGCCAGGTGAGCGCCCGGCGTACCGTCGGGCCTATGAGCATTCCGCAGGAGCGTCGTCTCGTCACCGCGATCCCAGGCTCGAAATCGCAGGAGTTGCTGGCCCGCAAGCAGGCCGCCGTGCCCCCGGGCATCGGCACCGCGCTGCCGGTCTTCGTGACGCGCGCCGGCGGCGGCGTCGTCCAGGACGCCGACGGCAACTCGCTGATCGACTTCGGCTCCGGCATCGCCGTGACCAGCGTCGGCAATGCCGCGCCCAAGGTGGTCGAGCGGGTCCAGGAGCAGGTCGCCGACTTCACCCACACCTGTTTCATGGTCACCCCGTACGAGTCGTACGTGGAGGTCTGCGAGAAGCTCAACGAGCTGACCCCCGGCGACCACGAGAAGCGCACGGTCCTGCTGAACACCGGCGCCGAGGCCGTCGAGAACGCCGTCAAGATCGCCAGGCACGCCACGGGCCGCCCGGCGGTCGTCGTGTTCGACCACGGCTACCACGGCCGCACGCTGCTGACCATGACGCTGACGGCCAAGAACATGCCCTACAAGCAGGGCTTCGGCCCGTTCGCGCCAGAGGTGTACCGGGTGCCGCTGGCCTACCCCTTCCGCTGGCCGACGGGCCCGGAGAACTGCGCGGAGGAGGCCGCCGCGCAGGCCATCGACATGATCGTCAAGCAGATCGGCGCGGAGAACGTCGCCGCCGTGGTGATCGAGCCGATCGCCGGCGAAGGCGGGTTCATCGAGCCGGCCAAGGGCTTCCTGCCGAGGATCGCCGAGTTCTGCCGGGACAACGGCATCGTGTTCGTCGCCGACGAGGTGCAGACCGGCTTCGCGCGTACCGGGCGGATGTTCGCCTGCGAGGACGAGGGCATCGTGCCCGACCTCATCACCACCGCCAAGGGCATCGCGGGCGGCCTCCCGCTCGCCGCCGTCACCGGCCGCGCGGAGATCATGGACAAGGTGCACTCCGGCGGCCTCGGCGGCACGTACGGCGGCAACCCGGTCGCCTGCGCCGCCGCGCTGGGCGTGCTGGAGACGATCATCGAGGAGGACCTGGTCGCCAAGGCCCGCCGCATCGGCGACATCATGCTCCCCCGGCTGCACGCGCTGCGCGAGCGCTTCGACGTGATCGGCGACGTGCGCGGCCGTGGCGCGATGATCGCCGTCGAGCTGGTCCAGCCGGGCACGAAGGAGCCGAACCCGGCCGCACTCGCCGAGGTCGTCCGGCGCTGCCACGCGGAGGGCCTGCTGGTGCTCACCGCGGGCACGTACGGCAACGTGCTGCGCTTCCTGCCGCCGCTGGTCATGCCCGAGCACCTCCTGGAGGAGGGTCTCGGCATCCTGGAGAAAGCTTTCGCTGAACTGTAGGAAACGTGCGAAACGGGCATCCAGCTTGTGGCTGGATGCCCGTTTTTGTAGGTGTAAGGGGTGTGAGCCGGGTAGAGAATTCACTCGGGCTTGACGCTGCCCTAGACGATCAGGAGCACGCCCGGGCTTATAACGGATCCGGTATACGAGTGGCCTACCGCTGCTGGGAGCATGATGAACTGGGGTCCGACAGGAACGGCACAGAGAATGTTGACGTTCGACCCTGATGGTTTGAGCCGGGCACAGCTCGAGGGTGAAGCCTGCGTGGTCTGCCACAAGAGATGGCCCAGGCCACGCGTCCGCGTCGGGCGCTTCCCCGACGACTCTCCCGTGCTGGCCTGCAGCGACTGCGCCGAAGCGCTCATCCCGGCGCCGATGGCCACCGTGGTCGCCTTCCCCGCGCGCTAGAGCCTTCCCGCGCGCCAGAGCCTTTCCTGCGCGCCAGAGCCTTTCCCCCGCGCGCTGGAGACGGCGTCAGGCGGCCGCCTCGCGGATCCGCCAGGGCGAGCCGTACTCGGTCAGCAGGTCGAGGAACGGCACCGCGTCGAACGCCTCCGGCCCCAGCACGCCCGTGCCCTTCCAGGCGCCGCGGGCCAGCAGTTCCAGCGCGACCACGGGGTGGACGGCGGTCTGCCAGACGACGGCCTGCGAGCCGTACTCGCGCATCGACCAGGCGTTGTCGACCACGTGATAGAGGTAGACCTCGCGGGGCCCGCCGTCCTTGCCGGTGCCCTTCACCCAGGTCCCCGCGCACGTCTTGCCGTGCATCCGGTCGCCGAGGGTGGCCGGGTCGGGCAGGCTCGCCGCCACCAGGTCACGCGGCGCCACGTCGGCACCGCCCACCCTGATCTTGTCGGCGCTGTCCAGCCCGAGCTTGTGAAGGGTCTTGAGCACGCCGATGAACTCCTCGCCGAGCCCGTACTTGAACGTCACCCGCCTGGCCGGGATCCAGCGGGGCACGAGCAGCACCTCCTCGTGCTCGACGTTCACGCACTCCACGGGACCGATGCCCTCGGGGAAGTCGAACACCTCGGGTTCGCTGAACGGCTCGGTCGTGTGCCACCGCCCGTCCTCCCAGACGACGGGCGGGTTGAGGCACTCCTCGATCGTCGTCCAGATGGAGAACGTCGGCGCGAAGTCGTAGCCGTCCACGACCAGGTTCGAGCCGTCCCTGACGCCGATCTCGTCGATGCCGTCGAACAGGTGGTCGGCGGCGTAGCGGGCGAACACGTCGGCCAGCCCCGGCTCCACGCCCATCCCGACGAGCGCGAGCCGGTCCCGCGCCCGCCACTCCTCGTCGCGCGCGAACTGCTCGTCGCCCAGCTTCACCCCCGGCATCTCGTACGGCCGGCTGGAGTGCGGCCTGGACAGCGACATCGCCATGTCCAGGTAGTCCGCCCCGGCCGCCAGCGCCGCCTCGAACAGCGGCATCGTGAACCGCGGATCGACGGCGTTGAACAGCACGTCGCACCGGTGCTCCCGGAGCGCCGCCGCCACCGCCACCCGGTCGGCGGCGTCGAGGCTGATCGCGCTGAAGCGCGGATCGTCCACGCCGGCGACGGCCCGCGCCGCCCGGCTCTGTTGGGAGTCGGCGACCACGATGTGTTCGAAGAAATCTCGGCGCGCGGCGATGGGCACGACAGCGGAGCCGACGCCGCCGGCGCCGACCAGAAGGATTCTCATGAGCAGAACATACTCACTGACTGGTCATTCAGTCGAATTTCCGGCCGGCCGTCCGGAACAGCGAGACGCCCCGGAGCGGGGGGAGGCCCGGGGCGTCTCTGCAGGCACGGCCCAGCGGGGGGACGGGGCGTGCCTGCGGCGAAAGTCATGTGTGGGTAAGCAGCCCCCGCTCAATTCACCAGTGTGCCCCACTGCTTGGTCCAAGTCGCGTAATCAGTGCATTCCCCTATAGATCCCCGGCAACCCCCCGGCGGCCGAGTGGCGAAGGCGACCCGGTCGAGCCACTTCGGCTTGTCGGCGCCGTACGCGTCGCACATCTGCTTGGCCCGCCCTTTGCACGCCTTGGGGTTGGCCGGCGCCAGACCGACCCAGGCGGCCGCGTCGCGCTGGGCCGAAGCCGCCGCCATCCAGCTCAGCCAGCGGTAGGCGCAGTCGGTGTTGGGGATGTTCGCGCCGAGCATCCAGGAGTCGAGCCAGCCGGTCGTCTCGCGCGCGCTGACCGCCTTGATCGGCTTGCCGGCCTTCTGCAGGAGCAGGCGATAGTACGGCGTGGCCTGCGCGTAGTCGAGCGAGCCCGTGGCGAAGCCCTTGACCAGGTCGAGCGGATTCTTCCAGTAGGTGCGGCCCTTGTGCTCGCCCAGCAGCGCCATCGCCCGGTCCAGCTGGCTCTTGGTCAGCTCGAAGGGATCGTCCACGCTGCCGTCGGTGAGCGCCGCGTCGGCGATGGTCAGCGGGCCCTCCTTGAGCGACACACGGTCCGACTGGAAGACCTGCTTGAGGCCGCCGCCCTTGATCCTGGTCGAGTCGTAGAGGAATTCGTGGAACCCCCACAGGTACGGCACGCCGTAGATCTTGCCCGACACCTTGGTCATGTCGCGAAAGCGCTTGGTCAGGTCGTCGTAACCGGTGACCTTGGCCGGCTCGATGGGCTGCACCTGCTTGGCCTCGATCATCGAGGCGGCCAGCACCGGGCCCGCCGAGATCACGTCGTATGAGCGCGAGCCGACGTACTTCGCCATGTCGTCGGCGGTCTGCACGGTGTCGAGGCGGGCGATGCGGCAGCCGGTCGTCTTCTCGAAGTCGCCCACCCAGTTGACCCTGGGGCTGGTGCCGCCGTATTCGGCGTAGCCGCGGTAGGTGAGGATCTGCAGCGTGCCGTCGCCCTGCGTCGGACTCGCCGACGGTGTGGGGGTCGGGGTCTTCTTCGGTGACGGGGCCGCCGCCCCCATGCTGGCGATCAGAGCCGTCATGGCCAGCGCCATGGCAGGTATGCGGCGATCCACGTTCCCCCCTCGTTCGTGTGCTGGAGTTTATCGGGCACACGACGGGGAGGGACGCCTGGCCGCGCCCCTCCCCGGGTGGAGATCGATCACCCGTTGGTGGGGAAGCCCAGGTTCACGCCGCCGTGCGACGGGTCGAGCCAGCGTGAGGTGACGACCTTGCCGCGGGTGTAGAAGTGGACGCCCTCGGTGCCGTGCACGTGCGTGTCGCCGAACAGCGACGCTTTCCAGCCGCCGAAGCTGTAGAACGCCATCGGCACCGGGATCGGCACGTTGATGCCGATCATGCCGACCTCGACCTCGTTCTGGAAGCGCCGGGCCGCGCCGCCGTCGTTGGTGAAGATCGCGGTGCCGTTGCCGTAGGCACCGCCGTTGATGAGCCCCAGGCCCTCCTCGTACGAGCCGACGCGGACGATCGTCAGGACCGGGCCGAAGATCTCCTCGGTGTGCACCCGCGAGCCGGCCGGCACGTGGTCGAGCACGGTCGGGCCGAGCCAGAAGCCGGGCGTCTCCGACGCCTTGCCGCCGCCTTCGACGCGCGTGTCACGGCCGTCCACGACCAGCTTGGCGCCCTCCTCGACGCCGAGGTCGAGGTAGGAGGCGACCTTGTCGCGGTGCGCCTCGGTGACCAGCGGCCCCATCTCGGACCTGGGGTCGGAGCCCGGGCCGATCACCAGCTTGTCGACGCGTTCGACGATCTTCTGGACGAGCTCGTCGCCCACCGGGTCGACGGCCAGCACGACGGAGATCGCCATGCACCGCTCGCCGGCCGAGCCGAAGCCGGCCGACACGGCCGAGTCGGCGACCAGGTCGAGGTCGGCGTCGGGCAGCACGAGCATGTGGTTCTTGGCGCCGCCGAGCGCCTGCACCCGCTTGCCGTGGCTGGTGCCGCTCTCGTAGACGTACCTGGCGATGGGGGTCGAGCCGACGAAGGAGACGCCGCGCACGTCGGGGTGCTCCAGCAGCCGGTCGACGGCGACCTTGTCGCCCTGGACGACGTTGAAGACGCCGTCGGGCAACCCGGCCTCCTGCCAGAGCCGTGCCATCAGCAGCGACGCGGACGGATCCTTCTCCGACGGCTTGAGCACGAACGCGTTGCCGCAGGCGATCGCGATCGGGTACATCCACATCGGCACCATGGCCGGGAAGTTGAACGGCGTGATGCCGGCCACCACCCCGAGCGGCTGGCGCAGCGAGTAGGAGTCGACCCGGGTCGAGACGCCCTCGGAGAAGCCGCCCTTGAGAAGGTGCGGGATCCCGCAGGCGAACTCCACGACCTCCAGGCCGCGGGCGACCTCGCCGAGCGCGTCGGAGTGCACCTTCCCGTGCTCGGAGGAGATGAGCGCGGCCACCTCGTCACGGTGGGCGTACATCAGCTCGCGGAAGCGGAACAGCACCTGCGCCCGTTTGGTCAGCGAAGCGTCACGCCAGGCGGGGAAGGCCGCCACGGCGGCGGCCACGGCCGCGTCGACGTCGGCGGCCGAGGCCAGCGCGACGTGCCCGCTGACCTCGCCGGTCGCCGGGTCGAAGATCTCCTGGGTACGGCTGTCGCCGTCGGCGAGAGCTCCGTTGATCCAGTGCTTGACAAGCTTCACTGCGTCGCTGCCTCTGCGTTGATGACTTCCAGTGCGTGAACGATGATGCCCAGGCCCTCGGTGGCTTCGTCCACCGTGAGGGTGAGCGGCGGCGCCATGCGGATGGCGGTGCCGTACAGACCGCCCTTGCCCGCGAGCAGCCCCGCCTTCTTGGTCTCCTCCATGAACCGCGCGGCCTGCGCGGGGCTCTCCAGCTCGACGGCGAACATCAGGCCCTTGCCGCGCACGGCCTTCATGATCGGCAGCCGCTCGGCCGCCGCGCGCAGGCCATCAGTGATGATCTTGCCGGTCCTGGCGGCGTTGGCCTGGAGATCGTGGTCGAGCACGTAGTCGAGCGTGGCGTTGGCGGCGGCCATGGAGATCGGGTTGCCGCCGAAGGTGGCCAGGCCCACGGCGGGCAGGCTGTCCATCAGGTCACCCCGGGCCACGACGCCGCCGACCGCGAACCCGTTGCCCAGGCCCTTGGCGAACGTCATCATGTCGGGCGTCACGCCATGGTTCTGGATGCCGAAGAACGCGCTGCCGGTGCGCCCCCAGCCCGTCTGCACCTCATCGGAGATGAACAGGATGCCCTGCTCGTCCAGAACCTCCTTGTAGGCGGCGAACAGCCCGTCAGGGGCCATCGTGAACCCGCCCACGCCCTGGATGGGCTCGGCGATCAGCGCGGCCACGTCATTGGAGACGGCCGTGACCAGCACGTGGCGCAGGTCGTCGACGCAGGCCGCGATGTAGTCGGCGTCCGACAGCCCCTTGAACTGGGTGAGCTGCCGGTCGGCGCCGTGCAGGAAGTGCACGTTCAGCGGGGAGAGCGAGTTGTTCTTCCACGTCCGGTTGGAGGTGACGCTGATCGCGCCGAAGCTGCGGCCGTGGTAGCTCTGCCGCATGGCGAGCACCTGGTCGCTCTTGCGCGCGTATGTGGCCAGCAACAGCGCGGTCTCGTTCGCCTCGGTGCCGGAGTTGGTGAAGAAGACCTTGGCATCGGGGATGCCGGAGAGCCTGGCGATCTTCTCCGCCAGCTCGATCTGGCCGCGCAGCAGGTAGACCGTACTGGTGTGGACGACTCCCGTGGCGAGCTGACGCTCGACGGCCTCGCGCACCTCGGGCACGTCGTACCCGATCATGTTGGTGAGGATGCCGGCGAAGAAGTCGAGGTAGCTCTTGCCATCGGCGTCGACGACGCGATTGCCCTTGCCACTGACGATCTCGATCGGCTCGTTGTAGTTGAGTGCCACCCAGTTGGGGATCACGGCCCGGTGGCGGGCGAGAAGCTCCGACATCCTTCGAGTATCCCGGCTCGTCATCGCCACACCCACCTCCAACATGTCCACACGACACCAAATCCCCTTACATGATGTCATGCAGACTCTCGCACCGACTTCGACCTTATGTCAGGACATAAGGACTTACAACTCCCAAGAACTCAAATCCCGCCATCGGGTGAAAGGGGCTGACAGTATCGGCGACAGGAGTACCGGGTGGTTGTGGAAACAGAGTCGGTCGACGGCGCCGACGGAGCGTTGAGCGGCATGGACGACGCCGAGGTGATCCGGCGCTCGCGCAGCGACCCGGGCGCGTTCGCCGTGCTGTTCGACCGGCACGCGCCCGCCTTACATCGCTACGTCACCCGCCGCCTGGGGGATTCGCTGGCCGACGACATCGTCGCGGAGACGTTCCTGGCCGCGTTCAGGCGGCGCGAACACTACGACCCCGGGCGCGCCGACGCCCGCCCCTGGCTGTACGGCATGGCCGCCAACCTCATCGGCCACCACCGCCGCCGGGAGGTCAGGTCCTACCTGGCGCTGGCCAGAACCGGGATCGACGAGGTGGCGGAGGGCTACACGGACCGGGTGGAGGCCAGGGTGTCGGCCTCGGCCGTGCACCGGGAGCTGGCCGAGGCGCTGGCCGCGCTCTCCGCCGACGACCGGGAGGTGCTCTTAGTGGTCGCCTGGGCGCAGCTCAGCTACGAGGAGGTCGCCGGGGCGCTCGACATCCCCCTCGGAACCGTCCGCTCCCGGCTCCACCGGGCCAGGAAACGCACCCGCGCCGCGCTGGGCGGCGTCGACCCCACCGCGATCACCGACGAGGAGGCCGACCGTGGATGACCTGAACCTGCTCCAGGGGCTACGCGCGGACGCGCCGGAGCCCGACGCGGCCCGGCTCGCGGCCCTGCGCGACCGCCTCACTTCGGCCACGACCGCGACGACCGCGACGGCTGCGGCGGTCACGACCCTCGGGCGGCGCCGGCTGTGGCGGCCTCTCGCCAGGCGCGCGCTGCTCGCCGGGACCCTGGCGGCCGGACTGGCGGTCGCGCTGACGCTCGCCAGGCCCACGGACCGGACCCGTCCCGTGCCCCCGGCGCACAGCACGCGGCCGGGCAGCGTCCAACTCCTGGAGCAGGCGGCCCTGGTCGCCGAGCGACGGCCCTTCAGGAAGCCACGGCCCGACCAGTGGGTCTACACCAAGACCAAGGACGTCCAACTCGCCGACGGCGAAACCACGATCAGCGAGAACTGGATGAGGTTCGACGGCAAGCAGGCCGCCTCGATCGACGAGGACGGCGAGTTGCACGTCAGCGACCTCCCGCAACTCGACCCGGGCGACGACGACCTGACGCCGCAGCAGTATTACGAGAAGCTGGCGGCCCTGCCGACCGACCCGTACAAGCTGCTGGCCCACGTCGCGGGCGACAAGCACTGGCTCAAGCCGCTCATGGAGGACGGGGTGCCTATTCCGCGCGCCCCCGCGCCCCGCGACGTCCGGACATTCAACGTGCTGACTCTCTATCTGGGCCAAGGGGCCATCATGCCGCCCAAACTGGAAGCGACCATCTATCGGGCGCTGGCGAAGATCCCAGGCGTCAAGGTGGAGGTGGGGGTCCTCGACGCGGACGACCGTCCCGGCATCGGCCTGTACCACGAGCCGGAGGGCCAGCTGCCCATTACCCGCTACTACGTGCTCGATTCCCAGACCTACCGCCTGCTCGGCACGCGGACCGTCTGGAACCGTGACCAGTATCTCTCCGGCATCTCGAAGCCGAGCGCCCGCAAGGGGAGCGCCTGGCTGAGAGCCGATCTGGCCGGCGGAGTCGTGGACCGGCCGGGCCAGATCCCCTAGGGGATCTCCCGTCCGCCTGCGGGCGTACAGCCGCCTTGATCACTACGCCCGCGGGGGCACCACGATTGCCCACCGGCGGCCGACGACCGGCCACCCCCCGCTCCCCCACCATCGAGTCATCACCAGAGAAGACTCAGGGAGAGCGAACATGACCATCACCGTGGACCACCGGCCCGGCGTGCACCCCGGCCCGCCGAAGCTCGACCGCCACCAGCTGCGCCAAGCCCAGCGGGACACGCTCGACACCCCGCGCATGAAGTACAGCCTGCTGGCCAAGATGATGTTCAAGCCCGTCGACCTCATGTACGGCAAGCAGGGCTCGTTCACCAAGTTCGCCATGCTGGAGATCATCGCCCGCGTGCCGTACCAGGCGTGGGAGCGGATGGGCTACTGGGCCGTACACCGCCACGCGGGCCGCTCGGGCCTGGCCAGACGGGTCTTCGAGCGCATCGTGGAGGCCCGCACCGATCAGGACAACGAGCAGTGGCACCTGCTGATCATGCAGGACCTCGTCCAGCGGCACGGGCTCAAGCAGAACTGGCTGCTGCACCAGGCGGCGCCATGGCTGATCTCCTTCTTCTACTACCACGTGTCGTGGGTGCTGTTCCTGGTCCGGCCCGACTGGAGTTACCGGCTGAACGCGGAGTTCGAGGACCATGCGGAGCACGAGTACATGACGTTCGTGGCGGAGAACCCCGATCTGGACTTCGTCCCCGACCCGGGCACCTACGCCGCCGAGTACGGCCGCTACCGCTCGGTGGCCGACCTGCTGCGGCAGGTCGGCCACGACGAGCGGACGCACAAACTGGACAGCCTGGAGGCCATGCGCGAGCCCCGCATCCGCTAGACCGGGGCGGACTCGGTGGTGTCGGCGACGACGGGAGCGGCCGGTCGCAGCACCGTGAGGGCGAGCAGCGCGGCCGCCACGCAGAACCCGGCCCCGACCCAGGAGCCGAAGTGCATGGCGTCGGTGAAGGCCGCGCGGGCGGGCTCCACGATGCCCAGCTTGAAGGCGCCGCCGATCGACTCCCTGGCCGCCTCGGGCGCGTCGGCGGGCATCGCCGAGGTGAACACCCCGGCCAGCACGCTGCCCAGGATGGCGATGCTCATGGCCATGCCGACCTGCTGCACGGTGTCGTTCAGGGCGGAGCCGACACCCGCGTGCTCCATGGGGATGGCCCCCATCAGCGAGGCGTAGGCCGCGGGCCCGGCCAGACCGCCACCGACGCCCATGATCAGCAGTGCGGTGAGCACCGCGACGTAGCCGGTGGTCGTCGCGAGCACCACGAAACCGCCGCACATGACCACCAGCCCCGAGGAGATCAGCACCCGGTTGCTGGCCTTCTGGCCCAGTCCGGCGCCGACCACGTTGAAGACGGTCGCGGCGATGGCGTACGGCAGCAGCGCCAGCCCGGCCTGCATGGGCCCGTAGCCGAGCACGAACTGCAGATACTGCGTCAGCATCAGCATCACGGCTCCGGCCCCGAACGACATCAGCAGGATCGAGAACGACGCCCCGCTGAAGTTGCGGTTCCTGAACAGTTCGAGCGGCAGCATCGGGTGCTCCGACCGCCGCTCCCAGATCACGAACGCGCCCAGCGCGACCACGGCGATGGCGATGCCGACCGGATTCCACTCTCGCTCGATGATGACGTAGACGGCCGAGGTCAGACCGACGATCGACAGCACCACGCCCACCGGGTCGATCTTCCGGCCGGCGCTGCGGGTCTCCGGCATCAGCGTCACGGCGGCCACGACCGCGACCAGGGCGATGGGGATGTTCAGCAGGAAGACCGAGCCCCACCAGTAGTGGTCGAGCAGGAAGCCGCCCAGCGTGGGGCCCGCGATCACCCCCACCATGGCGACGGCGCTCCACGCGGCCATGGCCTTGCGCCGCTCCTCCTCATCGAAGACGGTCATCAGGATGGACAGGGTCGAGGGCATCAGCAGCGACCCGCCGATGCCCATGAGAGCCCGCGAGCCGATCACCTGCCACGGCTCGGACGACAGCACCGCCAGCAGTGACGCGCCACCGAAGAACAGCAGGCCGATGATCAGGAATCGCCGGCGCCCGAACCTGTCGGACAGGCTGCCCGCGGTGAGCAGCAGACCGGCGTAGGCCAGCACGTAGGCGTCGATGATCCACTGGATGTCGCCGGGGCTCGCGCCCAGATCCTTGATCAGTTTGGGGATGGCCAGGTTGAGGACAGTGTTGTCGACGACCAGGACCAACAGTGACAGACAGAGGACGCCGAGAATCCACCAACGACGGGGATCTCGCACAGTGTTCGATTCCACTCGCACACTGTACGACAAACCTCGTACAGTGTGCGAGTGGAATTATCCTGGAGTCGTGACCAGCAAGCAGTACAACTCCGTGTGGTTCCGCGAGCCGCGCAAGCCGGCCGGCTCCAGCCCCGGCCGCAGCCGCGAAGAGATCGTCGCGGCCGCCATGGAGCTGCTCGACGCCGAGGGCCTGGCCGGGCTGAGCATGCGCAAGCTCGGCGCGAGGCTCGGCGCGGGGGCGACCAGCCTCTACTGGTACGTGGCCCACAAGGACGAGCTGCTGGAGCTGGTCTACGACGAGATCTGGGGCGAGATGACGGCCCCCGACCCCGAGGAGGTGGGCTGGCGGAACGCCGCCTCGATCGTGGCCCACAGCATGCGCCAGGTGATCCTGCGGCATCGGTGGTCGGCCGACCTCATCGGCCGTCTGCCCGCGCTGGGGCCCAACTCGCTCATGGTCGCCGACCAGACGCGCAAGACGTTCAAGCTGGCCGGGTTCGCCGGGGCGGACATCGACTACGCCAACGCGACGCTCACCGCCTTCGTGTTCGGCATGACGATCCCCGAGGTCGCCTGGGACACCGCGATGGCGGGCTACGACTACGACGGGGACGACCTCCGCCAGACCGTCGCCAAGGTCGCGGCCGACTACCCCGACCTCTCGGACGCGATCAGCGCCACCGACTACGAGGATCCGCGCGTGATGCGCGAGCTGTGCTTCGACTTCGGCCTCGTGTCGGTGCTCGACGGCCTTGAGAGGCGGCTGGTGACGTAGCAGGATCCCGGACATGAGCGATTTCCGTGCCGCACGTGACCTCCTCCTCGAAGCCGACTACCCGACGGCTCGCCGCGAGTTCCGCTGGCCGGAGCTGACGGACTTCAACTGGGCACTCGACTGGTTCGACGGCGTCCTGGCCGCCGAGACCCCCGACGCGGTCGCGCTGAAGATCGTCGGCAAGGTCACCTACACCTTCGCCGAGCTGTCCGCCCGCTCCAACCAGGTCGCCAACTGGCTGCACGAGCAGGGCGTACGACGTGGCGACCGGATCCTGCTCATGCTGGGCAACCAGGCCGAGCTGTGGGAGTCGCTGCTGGCGGCCATGAAGCTGGGCGCGGTGATCATCCCGGCCACGACGCTGCTGACCGCCAAGGACATCGTCGAGCGCGTCGAACGCGGCGGCGTCTCCCACGTGATCGCGAACGCCTCCGACGCGGGCAAGTTCGGCGACGGCGGCTACACCAGGATCGCGGTCGGCGACGCCTACGGCTGGCTGCCCTACGCCGAGACCCGCGAGGCGGCCGCGGACTTCACCCCTGACGGGCCGACCCGGGCCGGCGACACCCTGCTGCTCTATTTCACCTCGGGCACGACCTCGCAGCCCAAGCTGGTCGAGCACACCCACGCCTCCTATCCGGCGGGCCACCTGTCGACCATGTTCTGGATCGGGCTCAGACCCGGCGACGTGCACCTCAACGTGTCCTCGCCCGGCTGGGCCAAGCACGCGTGGAGCAACGTGTTCGCGCCGTGGAACGCGGGCGCCACTGTGCTGATCCACGACTACCAGCGCTTCTCCGCCGTCGCGCTGCTGGAGGTGCTGCGCGACGAGCGGGTCACCACCTTCTGCGCGCCGCCGACCGTGTGGCGGATGCTCATCCAGGAGGACCTGGCGGCGTGGCGGCTGCCATTGCGTACGGCCGTCGCGGCGGGCGAGCCGCTCAACCCGGAGATCATCGACCAGGTCGCCAAGGCGTGGGGGCTGACGATCAGGGACGGCTACGGCCAGACCGAGACCACCGCCCAGGTGGGCAATGTGCCCGGTGAGCCGGTCAAGCCGGGGTCGATGGGCCGGCCGCTGCCCGGCTACGACATCGTGCTGCTCGACCCGATCACCGGGGAGGAGGGCAACGACGGCGAGATCTGTCTGCCGCTGGCCGACCGCCCCCTCGGCCTCATGTCCGGATATGTCGGGGGATCTAGTGAAGCAATGCGGGGCGGCTACTACCACACGGGCGACGTCGCGACCCGTGACGGCGACGGCTACATCACCTACGTCGGCAGGACCGACGACGTCTTCAAAGCCTCCGACTACCGCATCTCACCCTTCGAGCTGGAGAGCGTACTCCTGGAGCATGAGGCCGTCGCGGAGGCGGCCGTGGTGCCCGCGCCCGATCCGGTGCGCCTGGCCGTACCCAAGGCTTACGTGACGCTGGCGCCCGGGTTCGAGGCGGACGAGGCGACGGCTCGCTCCATCTTCGAGCACTCGCGGCGCGAGCTGGCACCATACAAGCGCGTGCGCAGGCTGGAATTCGGCGAGTTGCCCAAGACCATCTCCGGCAAGATCCGGCGCGTGGAGTTGCGGGTGCGTAAGGCCGCCCGGGAATTCAGGGAGGACGAACTGGGCTCGTGATTGGCACTCTGTAAATCGGTACCTATCCGATCTTACAGGCTGATCGGCTAGGCTCGGGCGCGTGCTGCCCACCATCGCCGACGTCCTCGCCCTGGACACCGTCCGCCGCGGTAACCCGCGCGTGGTCGCGGGCGGCGACCGGCTGGACACCAAGGTGCGGTGGGTGCACGTCGGCGAGATCGCCGACATCGCCCACCTGCTCCGCGGCGGGGAGCTGGTGCTCACCACGGGAGTGGCGCTGCCCGAGGACCCGGAGAAGCTCGCCGACTACATCGGCGAGCTGTCCGCCGTCGGCGCCTCCGGGCTGATCGTCGAGCTGGGCCGCCGGTTCGTCCGCGAGCTGCCCCGCGCGGTGGTCAAGACGGCGGAGGAGCTCGGGCTGCCGCTGATCGTGCTGACCCGCGAGACGCCGTTCGTGCAGATCACCGAGTCCGTGCACGAGCGGATCATCGACATCCAGCTGGAGGAGCTGCGCGCCTCCGAACAGCTGCACGAGGTCTTCACCGAACTGTCCGTGGAGGGCGCCTCACCCGCCGAGGTGCTCGTCCAGGTGGCCCGGCTGTCCAGCCGCCCGGTCCTGCTGGAGAACCTCGCCCACCAGGTGCTGGCCTGCGAGTCCGCCGGCCGCGACGCCGGCGCGCTGCTGGCCGGCTGGGAGAGCAGGTCACGCGCGGTCGCACCAGCCGAGCGGACCGCCTTCGACGCCGCCTCCGGCTGGCTGGTCACCACGGTCGGCGCGCGCGGACAGGACTGGGGCCGGCTGATCCTGATCTGCGAGAGGCCGCCGTCGCCCCGCGACCTGGTGCTCGCCGAGCGCGCCGCCACCACGCTCGCCCTGGGCCGCCTGCTCGAACGCCACCAGGAGTCCCTCGAACGCCAGGCGCACGGCACGATCATCACCGGCATCCTCACGCACGCCTACGCCGATCCGGACGAGGCCGCCGCCCGCGCCCGCGCCGTGGGCGTGCCGCTCACCGGGCGCAAGCTGGTCAGCGTCGTCATCCGGCCGACCGACCCCGTCGAGCAGGCGCTCGACGGGCACGCGCAGCTCGGCGAGCTGGCCGAGGCCACCGCCGCCGCCTGCCGAGACGCCCGGATGCCCGCCCTCGTGGGCGCGCTCGACCAGGACCGGGTCGGCGTCCTGCTCCCCCTGCCCCCGCGCTCGGGCGCCGAGCCCGCGCTGACGGCGCTCGCCGATCGGCTGCGCGTCCTGTGGAAGCCCGGCGCCGCGTTCGTGCTGGCCTCGGGCTCGGTGGTGGAGTCGATCAGGGACGTACGCCGCAGCTTCCTCGAAGCCGAGCAGGTGGCCGACGTGGCCGTCCGGCAGCCCGACGGCCGGGCCTTCTACCGGCTGCCCGACCTGCGCCTGCGCGGGCTGCTCCACCTGCTGCGCGACGACGCCAGGCTGCAGACGTTCGCCGAGCGCGAGCTCGGCCCGCTGCTGGCGCACGACGCGCAGCGGGGCGGCGACCTGGCCCGCATCCTGCGCATCTACCTGGACGCGGGGCGCAACAAGGCGGTGGCCGCCCAGAAGGCCCACCTGTCCAGGCCCGCCTTCTACGACCGGCTGCGCCGCCTCGAACGCATCCTCGACACCGACCTGGACGACGTCGAGTCGTGCCTGTCCCTGCACGTGGCACTGCTGGCGCTGGAGTCGTTCCGCCGGGACAGCAGATAACCCCAGCGCTGCCCGTACCTGCCCGCTAGAAGCCCATCGCCGCCTGTACCTCCCCGAGCGTGACGATCGCCCGCTCACGGGCGCGCTCGTTGCCGTCCGTCAGCACCTGCCTGGCATCGGCCGCCGAGTGCTCAAGGCGGCGCTTCCTCATCGGGCGCAGGAACTCATTGACCGCCTCGGTGACCAGCCGTTTCAGCGCGGCGGCCCCGCCGTTTCCGATCTCGTCGGCGATGGACTCCGGCGCGCGGCCGAGGCAGAGGCCGGCCAGGGTGAGCAGGTTCGCCACCTCCGGCCGGTTCGCCTCGTCGAAGGTGATGAGCCGCTCAGAGTCGGTACGGGCCGCGCGGATCAGCGCCGCCGTCTCGTCCTCGGTGGCGGACAGGGCTATCGCGTTGCCCCGGCTCTTGCTCATCTTGCCGCCGTCCAGGCCCTTGAGCAGCGGCCGCGCGCCCATCATGGCCTCCGGAAGCGGGAAGACGGCCCCGTAGCGCTCGTTGAAGCGCCGCGCCACCAGCCTGGTCACCTCCACGTGCGGCAGCTGGTCCTTGCCGACCGGCACCAGCGTCCCCTTGCAGAACAGGATGTCGGCCGCCTGGTGCACCGGATAGGTGAACATCAGGCCGTTGACCGCCTGCTGCGTACTGTGCGCGATCTCGTCCTTGACGGTCGGGTTGCGGCTCAGCTCGGCCACGGACACCAGGCTGAGGAAGGGCAGCAGCAGCTGGTTCAGCTCAGGGATCGCGCTGTGCTGGAAGATCGTCACCTTCGCGGGGTCGAGCCCGATGGCCAGGTAGTCGAGGACCAAGGCGGTGATGTTCTGCTGGATCGCGCCGGGAAGATCCCGATCCGTGATCACCTGATAGTCGGCGACCAGCACGTACATCGGGTGAACGTCCTGCAGGGCGACGCGGTTGGCCAGCGTGCCGAAGTAGTGGCCCAGGTGGAGCGGCCCTGTGGGGCGATCTCCGGTGAGCACGACGTGGTTCATGATGGGTTCCTTTCTTCAGGTCATGCCGTCCTGAAGAAGAACCCACGCACCGGGCTCGTCCTGAGGACGGCCCGAGCATGCGGAGATCAGGGGCCGTCTGTCGGCCGCCACCACATGCTGATGCGTGTCATGCGCCTCATTCTAGGTGTAGGCGTAGGGATAGGCGCAAGCCGCACGGAACCCAGAAGCTGTGCGGCTTGCGCCGGCTCGTAGTCACTCGTGAGGATCGCGCGTCACGTCGGGGCGGGTCCGGTCGTCGGGGTACATCACCCATCCGCGCGGACGGGTGATGAACGCGCCCAGGATGAACCCCAGAATCACGCTCGCGATGATCACAAGGAGGATGCTCAGCCCCATCACGGCTGCCTCTCGGACTGGTGCGCCGCTCGGTCGCGGCCTACCGCACGGTAACGCCGCGCCCACAGTGCGCGCAGGAAAATCCGCTGAGGGATGTCAATCTTGTAACCTCTCAGACCGTTTAGCGTGTTTCCCCGCCTCCGCGACCATGATCTCGCCAGGATAGGTCGGTCCCTTTGCCCGCCCTCTGGAGTTTTCATGTCTCGACGCACCTTCGCCGTCGGCCTTTCGATGGCCACGGTCCTCACGGCGACGGCCGTACCCAGCGCGGCCGCCGAGCAGGTTTCGGTCTCGTTCCCCTCGGCCAAGTTCCCGCTGGGTGTCCCGGCCGTACCGGCCAAGACGATGACCAGCGTGGCGCCGGGCATCGACCTCTGGAACGTGAAGGCGGGCACGGCGACCGACGGCTACACCGTCACGGTGCTGATGCCGAGCGGCCGCGACTATGGCATGCAGCAGACGGCCGAGGCCAAGGTCGCCGAGGTCGAGGCCACGGGTGAGACGGCCAGCCTGCAGAAGGTCGTCCGGCCGAAGGTCGCCGATGCCGCCGCCCAGACCGTCTACATGGTGCGGGTCGGGCTCTGGAAGTTCGCGGACAAGGACAAGGCCGCCGAGACGGCCAAGAAGCTCAAGGACGCCGGTCTCAAGGTCAGGGTCGACTACGTCGGCGACGACGGCATGAAGACCACCGGACCCTGGGACGTCAAAGTGGTCATGATCGACGCCAGGAAGTTCCGCGGCTCGTACGGCTCCACGCTCGGCAGCAGCGTCGCCGCCCGCGAGACCGTCTCCTCGATGGCCAAGGCCAACAAGGCGATCGCGGCCGTGAACGGCGGCTTCTTCAACATCCACACCGCCAAGAACCTGCGCGGCGAGCCGGTCGGCATCTCGGTGGTCGGCGGCAGGCTGCTCAGCGAGGCCGTGCCGGGCCGCTCCGCCGTTGTACTGAAGGGCCGTACGGCCCGCATCACCGAGCTCAAGTCGACCGTGACCGCGATCGCGCAGGACGGCCAGAAACTGGTGGTCAACGGCGTCAACCGCGCGGCGGCGGCGGACGAGCTGATCCTCTACACCGCGGAGTACGGCGCCAAGACGCCCACGGACAACGGCGCCGACGCGGTGCTCGACGCCAACGACAAGGTCGTGGCACTACGCGCGCCGGGCGCCGAGGTACCGGCCGGCTCCCGCGTCCTGCACGGCTCCGCCGGAGTCGCCGCCGAATGGCTGAACGCGCACGCGGCGGAAGGCGGAACCGTCAAGGTTGACACCAAGGTCGTGGACGTACGGGCGGGCAAGGCGCTCAAGCTGACGCCCGATCTGAGCGTGATCGGGGGCAATGTCGGCCTGGTCAGGAACGGGCACGTCAAGATCACCGCCAAGCGTGACGGCCACGACTCCGTGAACATGATCCTCCGCCGCCACCCGCGCACGCTGCTGGGCACCACCCGCAACGGCAGCCTGATCCTGGCGACCATCGACGGCAGGCAGCCCGGCGTGTCGGTGGGGGCCAACTTCATCGAGGCGGCGCAGTTCATGCGCTGGCTGGGCGCCAAGCAGGCGGTCAACCTGGACGGCGGCGGTTCCACCGCGATGGTGGTGGGCAACAAGCTGGTCAATCGTCCGTCCGACGGGGTGGAGCGCGGCGTCGGCGACGCCCTGCTGGTCCTGCCGAAGTAACCGGTTGGGTCCCGGAGGGACCCCAACCGCGACGGATTGCCCCCTTCCGCTCCCCCGGAAGGGGGATCCCTCCCCAGGGACCCCAACCACGACAGGCCGTCTTCTTCCACTCCCCCGAAGGGGGATCCCTCTCCAAGCGACCCCAACCACGACAGGCCGTCTTCTTCCACTCCCCCGAAGGGGGATCCCTCTCCAAGCGACGCCAACCACGACGGGCGCCATGCGGCCGATCAGCCTGCGGCGCGCTCCACCAGCGGGCGGCGACGCCGGGCGGGGTCCGACAGCGCCGGCGGGGTCCAGGCGCCGTCCGGGTGGTAGAGGTTGGCCCCCGGCGGCACGATCTCATCGATCCGGTCGAGGACCGCGTCGTCGAGCGTGAGCGAGGCCCCCTTCAGCAGCGACTCCAGCTGTTCCATGGTCCTGGGTCCAGTGATCACCGACGTGACGCCGGGATGCGCCGCGCAGAAGGCCACGGCGAGCTCGGGCAGCGAGCAACCGAGGCCGTCCGCGACCTCGGCCAGCTCCTCCACCGCGTCGAACTTCGCCGCGTTCCCAAGGATCGAGGGATCGAACCGGGCCGGCGTGAGCGAGGCGCGACCGGTGGTGAGATCGATGGCCTGCCCCTTCCTGTACTTGCCGCTCAGGAAGCCGGACGCGAGCGGGCTCCACGTCAGCACCCCCATTCCAAGGCGCTGGCAGAGCGGCAGCACCGAGGCTTCGATCCCCCGGGCGAGCAGCGAATAGGGCGGCTGCTCGGCCCTGAACCTCTGGAGGCCCCGGCGCTCGGCGACGTGATACGCCTGGACGATCTCGTCGGCCGGAAAGGTCGAGCAGCCGAAGGCCCGGATCTTCCCCGCGCGTACCAGGTCGGTCAGCGCGGAGAGCGTCTCCTCGATGTCGGTCGTGTGGTCGGGGCGATGCACCTGGTAGAGGTCGATCCAGTCGGTCCGCAGGCGCCTCAGGCTCTCCTCGACCTCCTTGACGATCCAGCGCCGCGAATTGCCGCCCCGGTTGCGGCCCTCCCCCATGGGAAAGTGCACCTTGGTGGCGAGTACGACGTCGTCGCGGCGTCCCTCGATCGCCTTCCCGACGATCTCCTCGGACTCACCCGCGGAGTACATGTCCGCGGTGTCGATGAAGTTGATCCCCCGGTCGAGCGCGGCGTGAATGATGCGGACGCAGTCATCGTGGTCCTTGTTGCCGACAGCACCGAACATCATCGCGCCGAGACAGTGGACGCTTACTTCTATGCCGGTGCCGCCGAGAGTGCGGTAACGCATGGTCATGCGCGGCATCCTAGGATCTAGAGCCAACTCTAGATCAAGCCCTAACCTGTACGGCATGCCGGATATTTTGAGCATTGGGCAGGTCGCGGAGCGGACCGGGCTGAGCATTCACACGCTGCGCTTCTACGAGCGCGAAGGCATCCTGCACAGTCCGGTGCGCCGCGGTGCCGGCGGGAACCGCCTCTACAGCGAGCAGGACATCGAGTGGCTGTCCTTGTGCATGATCCTGCGCGCCTCCGACATGCCGCTGGCGGCGATCCGCCGCTACACCGAGCTCGTCAGAGAGGGCGCGGGGAACGAGGCGGAACGGCTCGCGCTGCTGAGACGGCACCGCGAGTATCTGATCAACCAGATGGCGAACCTCAGCGAGTGCATGGACCTGATCAACTACAAGGTCGGGGTGTACGAGGACCTCATCGACGAGGGCGCGGCCGACCACTCGTGCAACAGGGAAGCTCTCCCGGCGGACGGAGGGCCAGGCTAGGACACTATTGGGGAATCTCGGCTCCCGACGGCAGGCCGTCCGCGACATAGGCGTCGTAGTGCTCACGCCACGACTCAGCGCTCTCGCCGTGCGGCCCGCCGGCCGGCCGCCCGGCCACGACCTTGTCCAGCTCGGCCAGGCACACCGCCCATCCTGCCGCGTTGCGCGCCGCCGCGTCCCGCGTCTGAATCACGTTGACCAGCGTGAACGTACACCCACCAGCACCGTCAGGCGCCAGCTCCAGCCGCAGCTCGTCCCCGCCCCATGTGAAGGCGAAGCGCCGCGGCGGATCCCAGACCAGAATGGTGCCGACGATGCTGTCCATATGCGGATCGTCGGAGAACTCGATCTTGCCGCCTTCCCGCGCGTCCATCGCCACGGCCTGCGGGAACCAGTGGGCCAGCTCGCCCGGCTCGGTCACCGCCCGCCACACCCGCTCGATCGGGTGGGGGTAAGTGCGCTGGAAGCGTACGGCTGGACGGCCGTCGATCTCGACGTATGTTCCGCGGTCCATCATGACTCCTTGCCTATGTCTGCGCTTATGTCTGCGCCTATGTCCGTGTCCGTGTTCGTGTTCGCGCCTGTGTCCGTCTCGTCGAGGTGGCGCCCGAGGGTGTCGAGCCGGTCGTTCCAGAGCCGCCGGTATGGGGCCAGCCATTGATCGAGCTCGGCGATCGGCTCCAGATCGATCGCGTAGATGCGACGCTGGGCGTCCTTGCGCACCCGGACCAGCCCCGCCGCCCGGAGCACCCGGAGATGCTTGGACGCGGTGGGCTGGGTGACACCGAGCTCGTCGACCAGCTCCGTGACCGACCGATCCCGCTCACGCAGCAGATCGAGCACCGCTCGCCGATGGGGATCCACGAGAGCCGCCCAGATGACATCGCTCATGCCAGCAAACATACCTCAGAGCGTATGTACGCATCAAGGCATGTAGGTCTTAGCGGCCGAACGTCGCCGCTTCTTGGCCTCAGCGGGCCGCGGCTCGACCAGGTCGACGCGGTGGTGATCCCGCCGCTGTCGGCCGATGATGCGCCGGGTCGTTGCGCCTCAGCGGCTCACGGCGGTCTCCCAGCACCAATAAGTTCGCCGTGGTCGCAGCAACCGGGCGGCTGGGACGCCACGTCGTCGACGTCCTCACTGAACGGGGACACCGGGTTGTGCCGATGTCCCGAGCCACCGGCGTGGACATCGACCCCGGTGAGGGCCTGGCCGAGGCCCTCACCGGGGTCGATGAAGTAATCCATCCCATCCCGGCCATGGCTAGAGCGGGCCGGGGAGGCTCCCCCTACCCACCTCCAGAAAACGAGCGACCAGCGGATCCGCATCGTCTCGCCGCCAGCACATCGCCACCGTGGTGCGCGCGCTGTCCGGCTCGATCCGGCGATAGGCCACCCCCTTGAGCCGAATCCGGCGCACGCTCGCCGGTGCGAGGGACACCCCAAGCCCCGCCTCGACCAGCGCAGAGACGGTCGCCCACTCCACCGCGTACTGCCCGATGCGCGGCTCGAACCCCACCGACCGGCACAGACCCACGATCCGATCGTGAACCGTCGGCCCCGCGTCCCGGTTCAGCAGCACGAACGGCTCCTCCGCCAGAGCCGCGACAGGAACCACCCGCCGCCCGGCCAGAACATGACCAACCGGCAGAACAACCACGAACTCCTCCGAAAGCACAACCTCGGCGGCCAGCCCCGGATCGTCAGGCGGCTCCCGCAGGAGCCCGACGTCGATCGAACGCTCCAAGAGCGCGGCCACCTGCGGCGCCGTCGTCATCTCCCTGATCTCCATCTCCACCCCGGGATAGCGATCCCGGTAGGCCCGCAGCATCCCCGGCAGGATCGTCAACGCCAGCGACGCCGCGAACCCGACCCGAATCCGCCCGGCCTCTCCCCCACCGACGCGCCGCGCCGCCTCCAGTCCGTCCGCGACCTCGCCGAGCGCACGCCGGGCGGCAGGCAGCAGTTCGTGCCCCGCCGACGTCAGGACGACTCCGCCGGGCCCTCGCTCGAACAGCGGATGCCCGACCCTCTCCTCCAGCCGCCTGATCTGCTGACTCAGCGGCGGCTGCGCGACACCCAGCCGTATAGCGGCCCGCCCGAAGTGCAGTTCCTCGGCCAGAACGGCGAACGCGTAGAGCTGATGCAGCGCGAGCTGAGGACGTTCCATACGCGCAGAGATATCACACCATCTGGCGAGACGTCTTAGACGTATCACGGCAGCTCGTCTAGCCTTCCGGATGTGACAGAAGACCTTCCGGATGTGACAGAAGACCTTCCGGATGTGACAGAAGACCTTCCGGATGTGACAGAAGAACTGACAGAAGCACGACGCGCGATCTTCAGCGGCTCCACCTTCGAGGAGCAAATCGGATATGCCCGGGCCGTAGTGGACGGCGACTGGGTCCACGTCTCCGGGACCACCGGATTCGACTACGCGACCATGACGATCTCCGACGACGTGGTCGAACAGGCCGAGCAGTGCCTGCGCAACGTCGGGACGGCGCTGACCGAAGCAGGCTGTACGTTCGCCGACGTCGTCCGGGTCCGCTACCTGCTGCCCGATCGGGCGGACTTCGAGCCGTGCTGGCCAACCCTCCGCCGCTACTTCGGCGAGATCCGCCCAGCGGCGACGATGCTCGTGTGCGGCCTCTCCGATCCCCGCATGCTCATCGAGATCGAGGTGTACGCACGGCTCCGCAGAGCGGTCGCAGTGTAGGCACGGCTCCGCAGAGCGGTCGCGATGTAAGCGCACACGACTCCGTCGATCCGGTACCGGTCCGGTACCGGTGTGAGCGCACGTGCACGTCCGCCGGTCCGCTGCCAGCGTGGGCGCACATGCGGGTACACGCAGAGAGGGCCGACCGGATTTACCAGGCCGGCCCTCTCAGTCGTACATTCACAGCGCGGACATTCACAGCAGGACCATTCACAGCACGGCCCAGCCGATTCGGACGGGGATGCGAGCCGAGTAACGCCCCGACATCGTGCCGTACGCATAGGCGTTGGCATTGGCCGGCTTACCGGGGCCGTAGCAGTCGAACTTGCCGGTCTTGTAGCCGACACTGCCACCCGCGTAGCTCGTGCCACTCCTCGTCCTAGCCGCTTGAGGTCCTCGTCGAAGTCGCTTGAGGTGCGGAACCTCATCTGCGGGACGCCCCGTTGCCGCCGACAAAGTTTCCGACATAGGTTTCCGACAAATGCCCCTCGCCTCCGAAGAGCACCTCCAAAGGCCCCATAACGCAGAAAAGGGCCCCACGCGTATGCGTGGAGCCCAATCCCGACAATCAAAGATTGTCCGGCGGTGACCTACTCTCCCACACCCTCCCGAGT
>NZ_JBFAIF010000023.1:0-152044 GCF_040654555.1 Nonomuraea sp. NPDC050680
GGTTGTGCATCATGCACTGGCTTTTAACACACTGTTGAGTTCTCAAGAAACGGACGCGTACTCCCCAACCTGCGAGAGGCGTTCATTTCGTTTTCGTTGTGCCTTAATCTTATCGAGCTTGTCGGCTTCGTGCAAATCGGAGACTTGCTTGGAGTCGAGCAACCTAGCTAAGATTGTGCACCCCGTCTCCGGGGCAACCCTCGTAACTTACCGTGCCATCCTGGGCTTGTCGAATCAACCGATTTTCCGGTGATCTGAGCGCACCCGAGACGACTCGTGCCAGCGAGCGCATGGAAGCGCCTGGCCGAGTGGCTCTGTTCTCAAGGGGTTTGCCCTGGGGGCCCGTCCGCCTGCTCGGCGTCCGGCTCACTCCCGGGGCGAAGAGAAGATTAGGTCGCCGTTCGCCCTACGTCAAATCGGCGTTCACGCCCGCTCTCCAGGTCTCCGCAGGATTTCCGGCATGGCCGGCCCTGATCTGCGAAAACGCAGAGCAGATCGGAGACTCGAAGCGTCCAAGCCACGGAAACTAGGGACATTGCGGGACATGTTCCTAGTTTCCGAGGGAGATCGCGGGACATGTCGCGGCTCGGAACCATTGCCGACTCGCCAGGTCGCTCTTGGGGTGCTGCGGCCTCTCCTCCAGGAACGGATCCCGGACCGCACGGATCCCGGACCGAGCAGAAGCGCGGACCGACAGGTGAACGTGGCACTGCGGGATGACGTCCCGCCGAATGGTGATCCACGATCTCGTTGCATGGCCTCTACCAGGGATGATCAGGGCCGAGTGGCCGAGAAACCATACCGCTCTGCGGGACGTCATCACTGCGGAATGCCCGGGATAGAGGCCGGGGTAAGGGTTCACAGTTGCGAGGATGCCCGGTCGATCGCCGTTCCGCAGCGCCGGAGGAGGGAGCGCAGGGTGTCACGCTCCTCTGTGGTGAATTCGTCCGCTATCGCCTGCTCTATTCGCACCGCCCGCTCGTCCGCCTTCTCCAGCGCGGCGCGGCCGGCGTCTGTGAGCCGGGTCTCCAGGACATTGCCGTGCCATGGGTGCGGCGTACGTTCGACCAGCCCGCGTGCCTCGAGGTTTTTCAGCACCACGGTCATCGCCTGCGGGGTCACCAGGCAGGCTCGGGCGAGCGCGGCGGCCGAGATGCCGGGGTTGGCCGCTAATACGTAGAGCGTCGCGTACTGCGGCACTGTCAGCCCCGCGGGCCTGACCGCGACCTGCTTGGCGGCGATCAGTTCCTGCTCGGCTCGCTTGATGTCGAGGCCGAGACGTTCCTCTGCGGGCATGCCCATGGTACGAGATAGTACAAGCAATCTAGCGTTGACGATTATCAAAGCTTTGATAGCGTGCATAGCCGTACACCGAATGAGGAGGCGTCACATGATCCCTGAGAGCCATCTGGACCTGTTGACCAGGCCGCTGTTCGCGCATCTGGCCACCATCGCGCCAGACGGGAAGCCCCATGTGAACCCGGTCTGGACAGTGTGGGACGGGGAGTTCCTGCGCTTCACTACGACCACGGACCGCCAGAAATACCGAAATGTCGCGGCAAATGGGAGCCTGGCGGTTTCCATCAACGACCCCGACAAGCCGTACCGGTACCTGGAGATCCGGGCAGTGGTGGAGCGGATCGATCCTGACCCGTCGGGCGACTTCTTCGACGTGCTCGCCACCCGCTACGGCCTGCCGTATGACCGGCCGGTGGGCGACGCGGAGCGGCGGGTGGTCATCGTCGCCCGGCCGACACGTACGACCAGCCAGTGAAACGATCAACGACCTGCCGGTGAAGCCCGGGGGCGGCCGCCATGACCCGAGCCGCCGCCCGAGCAACTCCGGGAGTGCCACCCCGGAAGGGAGTGCGATCCCGGAAGGGAGTGCGATCCCGGAAGGGAGTGCGATCCCGGAAGGGAGTGCGATCCCGGAAGGGAGTGCCACCCCGGAAGGGAGTGCGATCCCGCCAGTGCGAGACCGCTGCGGGTGGGCGGTATGGACGCTCAAGACCCCCCAGAAAGCGTGAGCGCGCGCACCTGCGCCGGCGACGTGAACAGCTCCGCCGCCATCCCCGCCTCCCGAGCCGCGACCACATTGACCTCGCTGTCGTCGAAGAACAGCGCCTCCCCCAGCTCCACCCCCAACCGCTGGGCGCAGATCTCGTACGCCCGCCGGTCCGGCTTCGCCACCCCGATCCGGCACGAGTACGTCAGCGACGCGAACCGTCCCAGCCAGTCACCGTGCCGCGCCTCCCACACCGGCACCAGGTCGGGGACGATGTTCGACAGCAGCCCCAGCGTCCTTCCCCGATCGGCCAGTTCGTGCACCACGGCGACCATCTCGTCGTCCACGTGGCACCAGCTCTCCAGGTCGGCCGCCATCAGCGCGTCCACGTCGGCGAACCGTGTGCCCAGCCGTCCGGCGACCGCCGCCCAGTACGCCAGAGCGTCCTGACCGGCGTCATAATCGGGCCGGCACCCCCAGTACGCCTCCCAGAAGCGCTCCCCCGGCACGTCGGCAAGGTCGACGAGGTTCTGTTTGGCGTCAGCCGTCTGGACGCGGGCGATAACTCCGTAAAGGTCGAACACGATCACTTCAGGCATAAATCTGAGCCTATGCGCGTATTCTGCCCCGGTGACCACCGCCTCCACCCTCGCCCCTCCAGCCCGGCCAGTCGTACGTTCGCGCAGGTCGAGCCCGTGGTGGGTGGCCGGAATCGCCGGAGCCGTGGCGTTCAGCGGCTCGGGCTCCGCCTCCCTGAACGGTGACGAGCTGGCCACGATCAGCGCCGCGTCGCGGTCGTTGCCGGGGCTGTGGGAGCTGGCGCGGCACATCGACGGTCATTTCCTGCCGTACTACCTGTTCATGCAGCTCTGGGCGCAGGCCGGGACCGCGGAGCTGTGGCTGCGGCTGCCGTCGGCGCTGGCCATCGGGGTCGCCGCGTGGTTCCTGGTGGACCTGGGGCGGCGGCTGCACAGTACGTGGGCGGGGGTGACGGCCGGCCTGCTGTTCGCGGCGCTGCCGTCGGTGTCGTACTACGGTGCCTTCGCCCGATCGTACGCGCCCGCGGCCGCCGCGGTGGTCTTCTCGTTCTGGGCCCTTCACCGCGCCACGCGAGCCCAGGAGCAGGCCCCGCGAGCCCGGCAGGCCCAGCAGCCGGAGGAGCGCGCGCCCTGGGTGATCTATGCGGCGGCAGTGGGGTTGGTGTGCTGCACGCATCTGTTCGCGGTGCTCGTGCTGCCCGCTCAACTGGTCGCCGTCGTCGCGCTGCTCCCCCGCCGTACCGTGCTCCTGAGGTGGGCGCCCGCGGTCGCCGTCGGCTGCCTGCCCGCGCTCATGCTCGGTCTGGTCGGGTACGGCGAGCGGCATGCGATCAGCTGGATCCCGCAGCGCGGGGCGGAGGTGCTGCTGAAGTTCCCGAAGATGGCGGCGGGGAGCACCGAGGTGGGGGTGGTGCTGTTCGTGGTGGCGCTGGCCGGCGTGGTGCTGCTCCGTAACAGGCCGTGGGCGGGGACGCTGCTGGGCTGGCTGGTGCTGCCGCCCGTCCTGCTGCTGGCCGTGTCGCATCTGGTGACGCCGGTCTATGTGGACCGGTACCTGTTCGTCGCCGCGCCCGCTCTGGCGTTGCTGGCGGGGATCGCGGTGGCGAGTGTTCCGCGGGGAGGGGTGGTGGCCTGCTGCGGGCTGGTGGTGGTCGCCGTGGCGGTGGGCGTACCGCAGCAGGTGGAGGTGCGGGAGGCCAACGGGCGCTTCGAGGACTTTCCGTGGGCCGTGCGCAAGGTGGACGCGCGGCCGGGGGACGCGATCGTGTTCGGGCAGAGCTCGGTGCGGGCGGGGTTCGACTACTACCGTGACGGGTCGATGCCGGACGACGTGCTGCGACTGGGGGCCGCTCCGGAGGCCGAGGGGTTCGGCTTTCCTGAGCGCGATGACGTCGGCGCCGCGCTGGCCGATCGGGGGCGGGTCTGGGTCGTGTGGCGCGGGGTGAAGTCCGCCGGGCAGAAGCTGCCGCGGGTGAAGGCCGTACGGGAGGCGGGCTACGAGCAGACCGGGGCCTGGCACTCGGCGGAGACGCCCGGCCTCACCGTAGCCCTGTTCGCCCACAGATAAGCCCAGGGTCCTTCCCCCGGGAAAGGGGAAGGACCCACCCAACTCAAGTCAGCCGACCTCGACGCCGCCGACCGCCTTCTTGCCGCGTCGCAGCACCATGAACCGCCCGTGGAGCAGGTCCGAGGCCTCAGGCACGTACGCCTCATCGGTGATCTTGACGTTGTTGAGGTACGCCCCGCCCTCCTTCACCGCCCGCCTGGCCGCCGACTTCGACTCCACCAGCCCGCTGTCCGCCAGCAGGTCCACGAACGGCGCCCCGAGAGCCGGGACCGTCGCCTTCGGCACCTCGGCCAGCGCCGCCGCCAGCGTCGAGCCGGGCAGCTCTTCGAGCGACCCCTGACCGAACAGCGCCTTGGACGCCGCCACGACGGCCGCCAGTTCGTCGGCGCCGTGGACGAGCGTGGTCAGGTCCTCGGCCAGCGTCCGCTGCGCCTCGCGGGCGAACGGGCGGTCGGCGACCGCCTTCTCCAGCGCCTCGATCTCCTCGCGCTCGCGGAAGGTGAACACCTTCAGGAAGCGCACCACGTCGCGGTCGTCGGCGTTGAGGAAGTACTGGTAGAAGGCGTAGGGAGAGGTCAGCGCGCCGTCGAGCCAGACCGACCCGCCTGCGGTCTTGCCGAACTTGGTGCCGTCGGCCTTGGTGATCAGCTTGCCGGTCAGGGCGTGCACGTGGCCGCCCTCGACGCGCCTGACCAGGTCGACGCCGGCCGTGATGTTGCCCCACTGGTCGCTGCCGCCGACCTGGAGCGTGCAGCCGTTGCGCCGGTAGAGCTCCAGGTAGTCGTTGGCCTGCAGGATCTGGTAGCTGAACTCGGTGTAGCTGAGTCCCTCACCGCCGAGCCGGGCCGCTACCGACTCGCGGGCGAGCATCCGGTTGACGGGGAAGTGCTTGCCGATGTCGCGCAGGAAGTCGATGGCCGACATCTCGGCGGTCCAGTCCAGGTTGCTGACCAGCGCGGCCGAGGTGGGGCTCTGGTCGAAGGTCAGGAACTTCTCCACCTGCACCCGGATCCGGGAGACCCATTCCTCCACGACCTCGGTGGTGTTGAGTACGCGTTCGGTGCTGCGGCCGCTGGGGTCGCCGATCAGGCCGGTGGCGCCGCCGACCAGGCCGATCGGCTTGTGGCCCGCCCGCTGGAAGCGGGTCAGGATCAGCAGGGTGGCCAGGTTGCCCATGTGCAGGGACGGCGCGGTCGGGTCGAAGCCCGCATAGACCGTGATCGGACCCTTCGACAGCGCCCCGCGCAGGGCGTCGATGTCGGTGGTCTGCGCGAGGACGTCGCGCCATTCGAGCTCATCGAGAATGTCGGTCACGGTGCTGGCTTTCCAGGAGACGTCGAGTGGTTACAGACTGCCCGATCGCACCGGATGACCGCCACTTGGATACTCTCGGTCGCCATGTGGAAGGTCCGTCGCGAGCTGGCCGTTTTCAAGATCCTAGGGGCTGTGGTGTGTGCCGGTCTCGCCCTGTTCTGGTATGCGCAGGGTGATGTACGCGGGGTGGTGCTGGCCGTGCCGGCCGCCCTGCTGGTGGGGGCCATGGGGTTGCGTGACGTCCTGGTCCCGGTACGGCTGGCGGCCGACGAGAGCGGTCTCACCGTGGTGCACGGCTTCGCCGGCCATCGGCACGTCCCGTGGGAGGCGATCGAGGACATCCAGGTGGACGTACGCAGGAGGTACGGGCTGCGCAGCGAGATGCTGGAGATCGACACGGGCGACCACCTGCACATCTTCAGCGCTCACGAGCTCGGTGCCTCCCCGACCGAGGTGGCCGCGGTGTTGCGGCGGCGCGGGGCGTGAGCCCGGAAGGGCGAGACGGTCGGGTCGCCGTCGATCCAGAACCGCCACGGGGTGTCCTTGGCGGTTGAGATCCCGGTGCGCGGCCCCGACCTGATCGTGTCCGCCTCGGCGGGCCGCCCGCCGAGCACGGCCACGGTCCCCTTGGGCAGCCCGGTGAGCCAAGCCGCGTGTTCGGGCTGATCACCGCGAGAGCCGCGAGAGCCGTCTCCCGTCTCATGGAAGTGCGGCAACACGGCCGGCGAGCCCTCCCATACGGCGTCGAGCCCGTTGTGCTCGCGCGCCAGCCCGAGGGCGACCGCCAGCCGGGCGGGGCCGCGGGCGAGGTCGCGGTCGGCGATCGGCTTGCGCCGGGAGGCAGGTGGGCCGCCGCCGTCCACATAGGCGCCTCCGGAGCCGTCCACATCGCCGCCTCCTGAGCGGCGCGAGCGGGCCAGGTCGGCCCGCGCCACCACCTCACCGGCCCGCAGCAGCACCGCCGACCCGTGGTCCTCGGGCAGGCACACCAGGTTCGCGCAGAAGTGCATGCCGTAGGTGAAGTACACGTACAGATGCCCAGGTGGCCCGAACATCACCGCGTTCCTGGCGGTCCGTCCCCGGTAGGTATGGGCCGCCGGATCCTCGCCGGGGCCGCCGTACGCCTCGACCTCGGTGAGGCGGACCGCGACCGGACCGTGCACGAGCACGCGCCCGAGCAGGTCGGGCGCGACCACGTGCGACGGCCGGTCGAAGAAGCCCCGTGGCAGGGGCGCCGAATCCAGGGTCCCGGATTCCATGCCGGGCGCTAGGCTCCCGCGGCCCACGCCGCCTGGGCGTCGACCGTCTCGCGCAGCGCGACGAGCTGGTCGCGGACCCGGTCGGGCGCGGTGCCGCCGTGGGACTTGCGGGCGGCGAGGGCGCCGGGGACGTTGAGCACGTCGCGGACGTCAGGGGTGAGGTGCGGCGAGACCTTGCCCAGCTCGTCGTCGGTCAGGTCGCCCAGGTCCTTGTCGTTGACCTGGCACCACACCACCAGGTGGCCGACCGCCTCGTGCGCGTCGCGGAACGGCACGCCGCGCCGCACGAGCAGCTCGGCGAGGTCGGTGGCCAGCGCGAAACCGTCGGGAGCCGACGCCTCCAGGCGCGCGGTGTTGACCCGCATGGTGGCGACCAGGCCGGCCATCGCGGGCAGGACGAGCAGCAGCGTGTCGACCGAGTCGAACACCGGCTCCTTGTCTTCCTGCAGGTCACGGTTGTAGGTGAGCGGCAGGCCCTTGAGGGTCGTGAGCAACGCCATGAGATTGCCGATGAGCCGCCCGGACTTGCCGCGGGCGAGCTCGGCGACATCGGGGTTCTTCTTCTGCGGCATGATCGACGAGCCGGTGGAGTAGGCGTCGTCCATCTCGATCCAGCGGAACTCCTGCGAGGCCCACAGCACGATCTCCTCGCCGAGCCGCGACAGGTGCACGCCGATCAGGGCCGCGTCGAACAGGAACTCCGCCGCGAAGTCACGGTCGGACACCGCGTCCATGGAGTTGAGCGCGGCGAAGGAGAAGCCCAGCTCGACGGCCACGGCCTCCGGGTCCAGCGGCAGCGACGAGCCGGCCAGCGCGCCGGCGCCGAGCGGCGAGACGCCCGCGCGGCGGTCCCAGTCGGTGAGCCGGTCGATGTCGCGGGCGAAGGCGTGCACGTGCGCGAGCAACTGGTGACCGAAGGAGACCGGCTGCGCGTGCTGCAGGTGGGTCATGCCGGGCGCGGCCGTTTCGGCGTGCTGCTCGGCCTGGGCCATCAGCGCCGTCTCCAGCTCGACCAGCCGGGAGACGATCGTGCGGGCGTGGTCGCGCAGATAGAGGCGCAGATCGGTGGCGATCTGGTCGTTGCGGCTCCGGCCGGCGCGCAGCTTGCCGCCGAGCGAGCCGAGCCGCTCCAGCAGGCCGCGTTCGAGCGCGGTGTGCACGTCCTCGTCGGCGACCGTCGGCCGGAACTCGCCCACCTTGCAGGCCCGCTCCAGATCGTCGAGCGCGCCGATCATGCGTTCGAGCTCGTCGTCGCTCAGCAACCCCGCCCTGTGCAGCACCCGGGCGTGCGCCCTGGACGCCGCCAGGTCGTACGGCACCAGCCGCCAGTCGAAGTGCACGCTCACCGACAGCCGGGTCAGCGCGTCGGCGGGACCTCCTTCGAATCGCCCGCCCCACAGCCGCATCGGCTTGCCATCACTCAACGTCATCTCCTTCTCGTCCCCCGCGACCATAGTGCACATCATCCTTTCTTCGCGTCGCGCGCGGCGGCGATCTTGGAGGGCAGGCTGAACAGCTGGACGAAGCCCTTGGCCAGCGACTGGTCGAAAGTGTCGCCGGTGTCGTAGGTGGCCAGCGAGAAGTCGTACAGCGACTGCTCGGAGCGGCGGCCGGTGACGGTGGCCTTGCCGCCGTGCAGAGTCATCCGGATGTCGCCGGTGACGTGCTTCTGGGCCTCGGCGATGAGCGCGTCGAGGGCGTCCTTGAGCGGCGAGAACCACAGGCCGTCGTAGACGAGCTCGCTCCAGCGCTGGTCGACACCGCGCTTGAAGCGGGCCAGGTCCCGTTCGACGGTGACGTTCTCCAGCTCCATGTGCGCGGTGATCAGCGCGATCGCGCCGGGCGCCTCGTACACCTCGCGCGACTTGATGCCGACGAGCCGGTCCTCGACCATGTCGATCCGGCCGACGCCCTGCGCGCCGGCGCGGGTGTTCAGCTCGTCGATCACCTGGTACGGCGTGAGCGAACGCCCGTCGAGCTTGACCGGGACGCCCTGCTCGAAGGTGATGACCACCTCGTCGGGGTCACGGGTGACGGCCGGGTCGGCGGTGTAGGCGTAGACGTTCTCGGTGGGGCCGTTCCAGATGTCCTCGAGGAAGCCGGTCTCGACGGCCCTGCCCCACAGGTTCTGGTCGATGGAGAACGGGTTCTTCTTGGAGGTCTCGATCGGCAGGCCCTTCTGCTCGGCGTACTCGATCGCCTTGTCGCGGGTCCAGGCGAAGTCGCGGGCCGGGGCGACGACCTGCAGGTCGGGCGCGAGCGCGGCCAGGCCGGCCTCGAACCGTACCTGGTCGTTGCCCTTGCCGGTGCAGCCGTGGGAGACGATCGTGCCGCCGAGCTGCTTGGCCGCGCTCACCAGGTGCTTGACGATGAGCGGCCGCGACAGCGACGACAGGAGCGGATAGCGGTCCATGTAGAGGGCGTTGGCCTGCAGCGCGGGCACACAGAAGTCGGCCGCGAACTCCTCCTTGGCGTCCACCACGACGGATTCGACCGCGCCGCAGTCCATGGCCCTCTTCTGGATCACCTCCATGTCCTCGCCGCCTTGTCCCAGGTCCACGGCGACGGCGATCACTTCGGCGTTCATCTTCTCGGCCAGGAACGGGATGGCCACGGACGTGTCCAGACCGCCGGAGAAGGCGAGTACCACTCTCTGACTCATCGGTGCCTCCAAAATCTTCGTAGAACGGGCTAAGTACGCCGGGCGGCGATCCTCAGCAAGGCCTCGGCGACGACACTCCCGCCCTGGGGGTCGCGGCTGATCACGAGGATCGTGTCGTCGCCCGCCACCGTGCCGAGGATGGACTCCCAGTCGGCGTGGTCGATGGCGGAGGCCATGAACTGGGCGGCGCCCGGCGGAGTCCTGACGATGACCAGGTTGGCCGACGCCTCGGCGGAGACCAGCAGTTCCTCCGCGATCCGGTGCAGCCGGGCGGCCGGGGACTCGCCGGTGCCCAGCCTGGCCACCCGGATGCGGCCGCCGCCCTCACCGGGCAGGGCGTAGACCAGCGAGCCGTCCTCGGCGCGCAGCTTGAGCGCGCCGAGTTCGTCCAGATCGCGCGAGAGCGTGGCCTGGGTGACCTCCACGCCGCTCTCGGCCAGCAGCTTGGCCAGCTCCGGTTGGGAGCGGACGGCCTGCCGCTGCAGCAGGTCGGTGATCCTCGCCTGCCGCGCGACCTTGGTCATCGGGATGGTCACGCGGTGCTCACCAGCCAGTGGAGCAGCGCCTTCTGCGCGTGCAGCCGGTTCTCGGCCTGGTCCCACACCGCGCTGCGCGGGCCGTCGATCACTTCGGAGGTGATCTCGTAGCCGCGGTAGGCGGGCAGGCAGTGCAGCACGATCGCGTCGTGTGCGGCGTGCCCCATGAGCTCGGAGTTGACCTGGTATGGCATGAGCGCGCGGACTCGCTCGTCCTTGCCGTCCTGGCCCATCGACACCCAGGTGTCGGTGGCGACGACGTGCGTGCCCTGGACGGCGGCGACCGGGTCGGTCAGCGAGGTCACCGAACCGCCGGTCGTCGCGGCGATCGCGGCGGCCTGGTCGAGGATGACGGCGTCCGGCTGGTAGCCGACCGGGGCGCCGATCCGCACGTGCATCCCGGCCGTGGCGCCGCCCAGCAGGTAGGAGTGGGCCATGTTGTTGGCGCCGTCGCCCAGATAGGTCAGCGTCAGCCCGGTCGTACTGCCGAACCGTTCGCGGACGGTCAGCAGGTCGGCGAGGATCTGGCAGGGGTGGAACTCGTCGGTCAGCGCGTTGACCACCGGCACGGCGGTGCCCGCGGCCATGGCATCGAGGCCCGTCTGGGCGCCGGTGCGCCAGACGATCGCGGCGACCTGGCGTTCGAGCACCCTGGCGGTGTCCTCGATCGGCTCGCCTCTGCCCATCTGGGAGCTGCCGCCGTCGATGACGAGCGGGAGCCCGCCCAGCTCGCCGACGCCGACGGCGAAGGAGACCCGGGTCCTGGTCGAGGGCTTGTCGAACAGGACGGCGACGGTCTGCGGCCCTTCGAAGGGGCGGTAGCCGTAGCGGTCCTTCTTCATCGCGGCGGCCAGGTCGAGAACGTCGGCCTGCTCGGCGGGCGACAGGTCGTCATCCCTCAGGAAGTGCCTGACGGGCCGCGAGTCCGAGGGCCTCATTTCGCCGCCTCGGCGAGGATCTGGGGGAACGCGGCGACGAGCGCGTCGACCTGCTCGGCCGTCACGACCAGCGGCGGCGCGATCCGTACGGCGTCCGGCTGCAGCGCGTTGACCAGGAAACCCGCCTCGGCCGCCGCCGTCTGCACCTTGCCGGAGACCGGCTCGGCCAGCACGACACCCAGCCACAGGCCGCGGCCGCGCACGCCTTTCAGCAACGGATGGGAGACCGCTTCGAGCCCGGCCCGCAGCCGGGCGCCGGTCGTCCGCACGTGGTCGAGGTCGAGGTTGTCGAGTACGGCCAGCGCCGCCGCGCACGAGACCGGGTTGCCGCCGAACGTGGAGCCGTGATCGCCCTTGTCGAACAGCCGGCCCGAGTCGCCGAAGCCGACGCACGCCCCGATCGGCAGGCCGCCGCCCAGGCCCTTGGCCAGGGTCAGGATGTCGGGGGTGACCCCGTCGGCCTGGTGCGCGAACCAGTGCCCGGTGCGGCCGATCGCGGACTGGATCTCGTCGGCGACCAGCAGCGCGCCGGTCGAGTCGCAGATCTCGCGGGCCGCCGCGAAATAGCCGTCGGGCGGCGGGACCACGCCTGCCTCGCCCTGGGTGGGCTCCAGGAACACCGCGATGCAGTCGCCGGTCACGGCCTCCTTGAGGGCGGTGGCGTCGCCGTACGGGACGAACTGGACCTCTACCGGGAACGGGCCGAACTGGTCGCGGATCGACTTCTTGCCCGTCAGCGAGAGCGCGCCGATGGTCCGGCCGTGGAAGCCGTTCTCGGCGGCGACGAAGTAGGTGCGGCCGTCGCGCCTGCCGTACTTGAGGGCCAGCTTGTAGGCGGCCTCGTTGGCCTCGGTGCCGGAATTGGCGAAGAAGACGCGGCCGGGGGCGTTCAGCAGGCCGAGGAGCCGCTCGGCGAGCAGCACCTCCGGCTCGTGCAGGTACAGGTTGCTGGTGTGCGCGAGCGTCGCGACCTGCTTGGAGACCGCCTCGACCAGGGCCGGGTGGGCGTGGCCGAGCGAGCTGACGGCGATGCCGCCGACGAAGTCGAGGTATTCCCTGCCGTCCACGTCCCACACACGGGTGCCCTCGCCTCGTGCCAGGGCGATCGGCGGGACGCCGTAGTTGGGCATGAAGGCTTGTTCGAACCTGTCGCGAAGGTTCATCAGGGCATCACCATGGTTCCGATTCCTTGGTCGGTGAAGATCTCGAGCAGCAGCGAGTGGGAGACCCGGCCGTCGAGTATGTGCGCTTGGGGGACACCGCCCTGGACCGCCGTCAGGCAGGCCTCCATCTTCGGCTTCATGCCGCTGGACAGCGAGGGCAGCATGGCCGCCAGCTCGGCGCCGTCGAGCTTGTCGATCACGTCGGTGTCGTCGGGCCAGCCGGCGTACAGGCCCTCGACGTCGGTCAGGACGATGAGCTTCTGCGCCTGGAGGGAGACGGCCAGCGCGGCGGCGGCCGTGTCGGCGTTGACGTTGTAGATCTCCCCGTTCTCGCCGCGGGCGACGCTGGAGACCACGGGGACGCGGCCGTTGTCGATCATGGCCTGGACGGCGCCCGGGTCGACCTTGACGATCTCGCCCACCTGGCCGATGTCGACCTGCTCGCCGTCGACGAGCGCGTGCTTGCGCTCGGCGGTGAACAGGTGGGCGTCCTCGCCCGACATGCCGACCGCGAGCGGGCCGTGCCGGTTGATCAGGCCGACCACGTCGCGGTTGACCTGGCCGACCAGGACCATCCGGACCACCTGCATGGCCTCGGGCGTGGTGACGCGCAGCCCGGCCGTGAACGTCGACTCGATGCCGAGCCGGTCGAGGTGCTTGCTGATCTGCGGGCCGCCGCCGTGCACCACGACCGGCCGCAGACCGGCGTAGTGCAGGAAGCCGATGTCCTCGGCGAAGCCCTCCATGAGCGATTGCTCGATCATCGCGTTGCCGCCGTACTTGATGACGACGGTCGCGCCGTGGAAGCGGGCCAGCCAGGGCAGGGCCTCGATGAGGGTGTCCGCCTTGGTATGAGCGGTGATGGTCCTCATGAGGAGTACGCCGAGTTCTCGTGGACGTAGTCCGCGGTCAGGTCGGTGGTGTGGACGGTGGCCGAGTGGGCGCCCGCCGACAGGTCGATGGTGATCGTCACGTCGCGCGGGCGCATGTCCACCTTGCTCCGGTCGTCGCCGACGGCGCCGCCGCGGCAGATCCAGATGCCGTTGATGGCCACGTTCAGCCGGTCGGGCTCGAACACGGCGTCGGTGGTGCCGACGGCGGCCAGCACGCGGCCCCAGTTGGGGTCCTCGCCGTGGATGGCGCACTTGAGCAGGTTCGAGCGGGAGACGGTGCGGCCGACCTTGACCGCGTCGTCCTCCGACGCCGCGCCGACCACCTCGATGGCGATGGCCTTGGACGCGCCTTCGGCGTCGACCAGCAGCTGCCTGGCCAGGTCGGCGCAGACCTCGGTGACCTTCTGCCCGAACTCCGCCAGGTCCGGCTTGACTCCGGCGGCGCCGCTGGCCAGCAGCAGGACGGTGTCGTTGGTGGACATGCAGCCGTCGGCGTCGAGGCGGTCGAAGGTCTTGGAGGTGGCCTCACGGAGCACGGCGTCGAGCTCCTCGGCGGTGAGGTCGGCGTCGGTGGTGATCACGCAGAGCATGGTGGCCAGGGCCGGGGCGAGCATGCCCGCGCCCTTGGCCATGCCACCCACCATGTACCCGTCGGCGCGCTTGAAGGAGATCTTGGAGACGGTGTCGGTGGTGCGGATGGCGTCGGCCGCGGCCAGCCCGCCGTCGCGGGACAGCTGCGCCGCGGCGCGCTCCACCCCGGCCAGCAGCGCGTCCATGGGCAGCCGCTCGCCGATCAGGCCGGTGGAGCAGACCGCGATCTCGCCCGCCGAGTCCTGGAGCACCTCGGCCGCCTTTTCGGCGGTGGCGTGCGTGTCCTGAAAGCCCTCGGGGCCGGTGCAGGCGTTGGCGCCGCCCGAGTTGAGGACGACGGCCCGGACCCGGCCGCCGCGCAGGACCTGCTGCGACCACAGGACCGGGGCCGCCTTGACGCGGTTGGCGGTGAAGACACCGGCCGCGGCGTGGTTCGGTCCGTCGTTGATGACCAGGGCCAGGTCGCGCGCGTCGCCGGACTTGATGCCCGCGGCGACGCCCGCGGCTCTGAAACCGAGGGGAGCGGTCACGCTCATGCGCCCTCCTCCGTCGGCCGCGGGACTGCTGTGTCGGTTGGTAGGCTGCGCTCTCTCACGGAGCAACTCCTGTCAGGGGGAGGCCGAGCTCTTCCGGCAGGCCGAGTGCGAGGTTGACGCTCTGGATCGCGCCTCCGGCCGTGCCCTTGGTGAGGTTGTCGATGGCGATGACGGCGACCACGCGGCCCGCGCGCTCGTCGAGCGTCACCTGCAGAGCGGCGGTGTTGGCGCCGTAGGTCATCGCGGTGGCGGGCCAGGTGCCCTCGGGCAGCAGGTTGACGAACGACTCCTTGGCCAGCGCGTTCTCGTACGCCTCGCGCACGGCGGCCTTGGTCAGCCCGGGCGCGGCGGGGGCGGTGCAGGTGGCCAGGATGCCGCGGCTCATCGGGGCCAGCGTCGGGGTGAACGAGACACGGACCGGGGTGCCCGCGACCGCCCCGAGCGCCTGCTCCATCTCCGGAGTGTGCCGGTGGACGCCGCCCACGCCGTAGGCGCTGACCGAGCCCATGACCTCGCTGCCGAGCAGGTTGGGCTTGAGCGCCTTGCCCGCGCCGCTGGTGCCGCTGGCCGCGACGACGACCACGTCGGGCTCGGCCAGGCCGGCGGCGAAGGCGGGCAGCAGGGCGAGGATGACGGAGGTCGGGTAGCAGCCGGGCACCGCGATGCGCTTGGCGTCCTTGAGCACCTCGCGCTGGCCGGGCAGCTCGGGCAGGCCGTAGGGCCAGGTGCCGGCGTGCTCGCCGCCGTAGAACTCCTGCCAGGCGGCCGGGTCGGCGAGCCGGTGGTCGGCGCCGCAGTCGACGACGACCGTGCTCGCGGGGAGCTGGGCGGCGACGGCGGCGGAGTGGCCGTGCGGCAGGGCCAGGAAGACCACGTCGTGCCCGGCCAGCGTTTCGGGGGTGGTGTCCTCGATGATCCGGTCGGCCAGTTGCGGAAGGTGCGGCTGGTGGGCGCCGAGCGCGCTGCCCGCGCTGGCGGCCGCGGTGAGCGTGCCGATCTCGAGCTCCGGATGCCCGAGCAGCAGGCGCAGAAGCTCACCGCCCGCGTAGCCGCTGGCTCCCGCGATCGCCGCTCTCATGCCGAACCCCCTGCATAATCATGCACCTAAACTCATGTCCTTACTGTGACGATGATGCACTCCAGGGCATGAACGCGCAAGCTGGGCGCGCCATTGCGCTCACATAGCGAGACGGTTAACCGCCCGTTTCATCCGGATTTCGCGGTCTAGCGCGACGTACCTACCGGTCGGTACTGTGATTTATCCGATAGAGCCGTCCACCGCGGGAGTACTTCGCATGACTCTTTCTCATGCCCAGGTCCAAGCCCAGCTCACCGGTCCTGGCCAGCTTTTCGAGATGGAGGAGATCGGCGATACGGGAGTGCGGACCTGGAAACATGCGCCGGGTCACTTCCGCGCCCTGCTGGAGATGAGCAGATACCACGGCGAGAAGGAGTTCCTCGTCTACGAGGACGAGCACATCACCTTCGAGGAGCACTTCCGGCGGGCGGCGACGCTCGCCGACCGCCTGGTGACGGACTACGGCGTGGCCAAGGGCGATCGGGTGGTCGTGGCCATGCGCAACTATCCAGAGTGGGTGGTGGCCTTCTCCGCCGCCCTCGCCGCCGGGGCGATCGCCGTGCCGCTCAACGCGTGGTGGACCGAGTCGGAGCTGGCGTACGGCGTACGCGACTGCGACGCCAAGGTGCTGATCGTGGACGGCGAGCGGGCCGTCCGGCTCGCGGACGCGGGCGTGCCGATGATCGTGGCCAGAGGCGAGGTGCCCGCGGGCGCGCGCTCGTTCGGTGAGGTGCTGGGTGAGGTCACCGGGGATGTGACGCTGCCGGACGTCCAGCTCTCCCCCGAGGATCCGGCCACGATCTTCTACACCTCCGGCACGACCGGGCGCCCCAAGGGGGCGCTGGGCAGCCACCGCAACCTGGGCCAGTCGCCGATGACCCTCGCCTACGGGCTGATGCGGGCGGTCGCGCTGGCGGGCAAGGACGTCGCCGCGGCGACGGGCGCGCGCCGGGTGACGCTGCTGACCGTGCCGCTGTTCCACGTCACCGGCTGCTTCTCCGCGCTGACCACCACCATGTTCGCGGGCGGCGGGCTGGTCCTCATGTACAAGTGGGACCCCGGGCAGGCACTGCGGCTCATCGAGCGGGAGCGGATCACCGCGATGATCGGCGTGCCGACCAACGCGTGGCAGCTGATGTCGCATCCCGACTTCGTCAAGTACGACCTGTCGTCGCTGACCACCCTCGGCTACGGCGGGGCACCGGCTCCGCCGAAGCTGCTGGAGCGCATCGGCGAGAACCTGCCCGACCGCGCCGCCTCCAACGGCTACGGCATGACGGAGACGACCGGCCTGGCCATCGGAAACGGGGGCCCTGACTACCTGGCCAGGCCCGACAGCATCGGTCTGCCCACGGCCGTGGTCGACGTGCGGGTGACCGGCCCGCTGGGCGAGGAGTTGCCGCCCGGCGAGGTGGGCGAGCTGTGCGTACGCGGCGCGAACGTCATCATGGGCTACTGGAACAAGCCGGAGGCGACGGCGCAGACCTTCGTCGACGGCTGGCTGCACACCGGTGACCTGGCCAGAATCGACGAGGACGGCTTCGTCTATATCGTGGACCGGGCCAAGGACATGGTCATCAGGGCCGGCGAGAACGTCTACTCCGCCGAGGTGGAGGCGGCCCTGTTCGAGCACCCGGCGGTGGACGACGCCGCGGTGATCGGCGTCCCGCACGACGAGCTGGGCGAGGAGGTGGGCGCGGTAGTCCGGCTCAAGCCGGGCACCTCGACCACCTCCGAGGAGCTCCAATCCTTCCTGGCGGAGCGCATCGCCAAGTTCAAGATCCCCGCCCACATCTGGTTCAGAGAGACGGAGCTGCCGCGCAACCCGGGCGGCAAGATCCTCAAGACCCACCTGCGCCGCGAGGTGCTGGGCGGCTAGAGGCCGTAAAGGGCTGGGCGCCTAGAGGCCGTGAGGCTGGGCGGCTAGAGATCGTTTCCCGCGTAGGACAGGTTGAAGCTCTTGTTCACCAGCGGGAAGTCGGGCACGATCGCCCCGCCCAGCGCGACCGGAAGGGCGGGCCAGTTGAAGAACGACGGATCGGCGATCTTCACTCTGGCCAGCCTGCCGTCCTTGCCCAGCTCGACGCGATGGACGATCGTGCCCCGCCAGCCCTCGACGATGCCCACGCCCGAGCCACGCCGCCCGTCGGGCAGGCTCCAGTCACCCGAGGTGTGCGCCAGCCGATCGATCAGCCCGATCGAGGCGGCGATCTCGTCGGCCCTGACCTGGAAGCGGGCCAGCACGTCTCCCCCGGACCGGATCGCCACCGGGAACGGCCCCAGGTCGATGAACGGATGGTCGCGGCGGGCGTCGACGTCGAGCCCGCTGGCCCTGGCCACGTAGCCGAGCGTGCCCAGGTCCGCGGCCGCCCGCTCGGTGAGCACGGCGGTGCCGGTGAACCGGTCCGACACCACGCCGTGGCCGAGCGCGAGCCCGACGATCTCGGCCACCTCGGCGCCGAGCGCCGCGAGCCTGGCGGTGTCGGGCAGGGCCAGCGGCTCGGCGCCGCCGAGCCGGATCGCGCCGCGCAGCAGGCGGTGGCCGGTGACCTCGGCGTTGACGCGCAGCAGCCGCTCGCGGACGGTTCCGCAGTGGGCCTGCAGCACGCTGTGGGCGACGTCGTTGCACAGCGCGCCCAGGTCGGCGACGTGGTTGTAGAGGCGTTCGAGCTCCAGCAGCACGGCTCGGACGCGCTGCGAATCGGGGTCGACGGCCGTGCCGGTGGCCTCCTCGACGGCCAGGCAGTAGGCCAGGGCGTGGCCGACCGAGGTGTCGCCGCTGACCCGCTCGGCCAGGGCCAGCCCGTCTTCCGGGCGGCGGCCCTCGAAGAGCTGCTCAAGGCCCTTGTGCACGAACCAGAGGCGGGCCTTGAGCTTGAGTATCGTCTCGCCGACCACCGAGAAGCGGAAGTGGCCCGGCTCGATGCAGCCCGCGTGCACGGGGCCGACCGGGATCTCGTAGACGCCGTCGCCCTCCACGTCACCGAACGGGTACGGGCCCTCGGGGTCGCCGAACGACGGTGGCGGGCCCGCGTCGGGCAGCATCGGGTACCAGCCTCGGGGCCAGTGGTGGTGCCGGACCAGGCGGCTGGGCAGCGGGTGGTCTTCGGGGGTGATGCCGTACAGGTCGCGGATCTCCCGTTCGAAGCGGCCGGCGGGGAAGGAGAGTGTGGCCAGGCTGGGCACGGCGGGTTCGGTCAGGCGTACGTGGAGCTCGGTCCTCCTCGCCGGACGGGCGGCGGTGAACAGGTAGACGAGCCGGAAACCATCGTCCTCGGCGTGCGCGGCCACGAGCGCGACGCGGTGTCCCAGGGCCAGCAGCTCGGCGGCGCACCCGACGAGCTCGCCGGGCCCGATCTCGGCGACCAGCGGGAGCGTTGCCGTCATCGCGCACCTCCCATGGCGCTCAGCGGCGGGCCGGCAGTTGCGATGGTGACCGCGGACTCCAGGAGCGGCCGGAGCGGCCCCAGCGTCACACCGAGCACCGCGCACGCCACCAGCCCGACGACCAGCGGCACACCCGCGCCGCGCAACCGCCCGCCGGAGCCGTCCCCCGCCCCGCACGACCGCTCGCCGGAGCCGTCCGGTGGTGCGGTGCCGAGCAGCATGCGGCCCGCCGCCCTGCCCACCCCGGCGACGATCACCAGCATGAGCACCAGCGCGGGCGCCACCGCCCAGCCGAGCCCGGCCGCGAACCCCGCCCGCACGATCCCCAGCTCACTGGCGAACAGGCTGAACGGCGGCAACCCCAGCAGCGCCAGCAGCCCGAGCCCGAAGGCCGTGGCCAGTCCGGGCGCCCGGCCGCCGAGCCCGCGCACCGCGTCGACGCTGCTGCTGCCGGCAGCCTGCTGGATCCGCCCCGAGCCGATGAACAGCACCGACTTGCCCAGCCCGTGCCCGAGGATGTGCAGCAGCACGGCCCCCAGCGCCAGCCCGTTGCCGATGGCCGCGCCGAGCGCGATCAGCCCCATGTGCTCGATGCTCGAATAGGCCAGCATCCGCTTGAAGTCGCGCTGCCCGATCAGCAGCGCCGCCGCCACGGCCAGCGACGCCAGCGCCACCACGATCAGCAGCATCCGGCAGAACCCCGTCCCGAGCGCCACGTCGGAGACCACCTTGACCCGCAGGATCGCGTAGAAGGCCACCGACAGCAGCACCCCGGACATCAGCGCCGACACCGGCGCGGGCGCCTGGCTGTGGGCGTCGGGCAGCCAGGCGTGCAGCGGCGCGAGCCCCGCCTTGGCGCCGAAGCCGAGCACGAGCAGCACCACCGCGATCCGCGTCACCCCCGGGTCCAGCCCCCCGGCGTGCCCGGCGAGCGACACCCAGTCGAGCCCCTCGCGCGAGGACAGCCCGGCGTGTACGGCGGCGTAGTGCACGATCACCAGGCCGAGCAGCGCGAGCGCGATGCCGACCGAGCAGATCACCACGTACTTCCAGGCCGCCTCGGTGGCCTTCCTGGTGCGGCGGTAGCCGACCAGGAACGCGGTCAGGATCGTGGTCGCCTCGACCGCCACCCACAGCATCCCGAGGCTCGCGGCCAGCACGGCCGTCGCCATCGCCGCGACGAAGCACTGGGTGAAGATCCCATAGCTGCGGGCGGCCCGCGGCCCCGTATGGCCGGCGGCCGCCTCGGCCCGCAGGTAGCCGGGGCTGGCCAGCATCGCCAGCAGCGCCACGACGCCGATCACGATCAGCATGTACGCGCTGAGCGCGTCCACCCGCAGCAGCCCCCACAGCCCGCTCCCCTCACCGGCTCGCGCGAGCAGGACGGCGGCGGCGAGCAGCCCGCCCGCGGACAGGGCGCCGAGCCACTCCGTCACACGATTCCAGCCGAACAAGGCATACAGGCACGCGGCCGCGAGCGGCAGCGCCACCGGGACGATCACCATCAGTCGTGCAGCTCCCGTAGCTCGTCGAGGTCGGTGCCGCCGAACGCGGCCCGCATCCGGGTGGTCAGAACCTGCAGCGCCAGTACGGCCAGCAGCACGTCGAGCGAGACGCCCAGCTCCACCACCAGCGGCACCCCGGTGGTGGTGAGGAAGGCGGCGGCGGTGATGGCGTTGTCCATCAGCAGGAAGCCGACCACCTGCGACAGCGCCCGCCTCCTGGTGACCAGCACGAAGAAGCCCACCAGCAGCACGGTCAGCGCGATCGGCACGGCCTGGGTGGCGGGCGTGGGCGCCAGGCGTACGAGGGGCTGGGAGACCGCGTACGCGAGCATCGTCAGGACGGCCGTGACCAGCAGCGACGCGGCGACGCTGACGTGCGGCCGGGCCTCGCGGCCCTCCTCGCCGGCCGCCAGCGCGCGCCTCATGAGGTAGGGCAGGAGCACCGCGCGCAGCAGCCCCACCCCGAGCCCGAGCACGGTCAGCTCGACGTCGGCCTCGTGCAACCCCCTGACCGCGATCAGGGCGCCCAGCGCCACCCCCTGCAGCCCGAACAGCCAGATGATCGCGGCCAGGTCGCGCCGCCACAGGACCAGCACCCCCGTCAGCAGGAAGGCGCCGCAGGCCAGGTCGAGCGCCTGTACGTACACGGGATCAGTCATCTCACTCACGCCAGGAAGAAGGAGGCGGCGACCGCCAGCAGGGCCATCAGGAACGAGCCGGCCAGCAGCTCGGGGATACGGAACAGGCGCAGCTTGGCCATGAACACCTCGCCGGCCGCCAGCACGCCGCCCAGCAGCGCCACCTTCAGGGCGAACGCCACCACGGCGACCAGCAGCATGAGCGGCCCGGCGCCCGCGGTGGCGATGCCGACCGGCGCGAACAGCCCGGCGAACAGCCCGAGCATGACCGTGAGCCGCATCGCCGAGGCCCACTCGATGAGGGCCAGGTCGGGGCCGGCGTACTCCAGGATCATCGCCTCGTGGATCATCGTCAGCTCCAGGTGGGTCGACGGGTTGTCCACCGGGATCCGGCCCGACTCGGCGATCGTGACCACCGCGAGCGCGACGGCGGCCAGCAGGCTCACCGGGGAGATGACCGACAGCGGGCTGTTCGCGGTCTCGGTGACGATCGCGCCGAGGTCGGTGGTGCCCACGCGGATCGACAGGGCGAAGACGGCCAGCAGGATCGTCGGCTCGACCAGGGCGAGCACGGTCATCTCCCGGCTGGCGCCCATCCCGCCGAACGCGGTGCCCGTGTCGAGCCCGCCCAGCGCCAGCGCCACCGAGCCGAGCGCGAGCAGCGCGGCGACCGCGAACAGGTCGGCGACGCCGTCGAGCGGCGAGGCGGCGGTGACCAGCGGCACCGCCGCCGCGACCACCAGCGTGGTCCCGGCCAGCAACGGGGGCGCGGCTCTGAACAGGTAGCCGGTGCCGTGCGGGGCGATGGGCTCCTTGCGGGCCAGCTTGCGCAGGTCGCGCCACGGCTGCCGCACCCCGGCGCCCGCTCGCCCCTCCAGGCGGGCCCTGACCTGGCGCATGAGGCCGACGAGCAACGGCGCGCCCGCGGCCACCAGGAGCACCTGCAGCACCATGGCGATCACGAGATCACCGCCAGCACGATCAAAACGCCGGTCAGCGCGTAGAAGCCGTAGGACAGGTAGCGGTGGACGCTGCCGTCGGCCAGTCGCCGCGCCTGCGCGCCGAGCCTGACCACGGCGGCCAGCACCGGCTCGTACAGGCGCCGTTCGACCCGGTCGGGCACCCTGGCCCGGAACCGTACCCGCTGCACCAGGTAGGCCGACTCCTTGACGGCTGTCACGTCGATGGCGCTCTCCGGTTGCAGGGCGTCGACGAAGACCCGTTGCAGGGGTTCGGCGAAGGAGGTGGCGGTGTACTCCATGCGGGCCGAGACCGGTCCCGCGCCGCAGTCCCACAGGCGGGCCGGGCGGCGTGGGCGCCGGGCGGCCACCACGCGGACCAGCGACAGCACCGCCGCCACTGCCCCCGCCAGCGCCAGCGCGATGAGGACCGGCGAGATCGAGCCGGTGATCGCGCTCAGCCGGAGCGTCACCTCTCCGGTGACCGGCCGGTCCGCGGGGATCACCCGCGTGACGGCCTCGGTGAGTGCGGGCAGGACCAGCGCGGGGTCGAGCGCGAGCACCAGGCAGGCCGCCGCCGCCAGCGCCGTCCCGCAGATCGCCGTACGCGGGCTCTCCACCGCCCGCTCGGCGCCAGGGCTGCGCGGCCGGGCCAGGAACCCGACACCGAACGCCTTAACGAACGTGGCCACCGCCAGCCCCGCCGTCAGCGCGATGGCGCCCACGGCCAGCGGCATCGTGACCGCGCCCGCCACCCCCGAGGCGGGCAGCGCGTGGATGAGGCTCTGCAGCAGCAGCCATTCGCTGACGAAGCCGTTGCCGGGCGGCAGCGCCGAGGCGCACAGGGCGCCGACGGCGAACAGGGCCGTGGTGTAGGGCATGCGGGTGCGCAGGCCGCCGAGCGCGTCGAGATCCCTGGTGCCCGTCGCCCGCTGGACCGAGCCGGCCGCCTGGAACAGCAGCGTCTTGAACGCGGCGTGGTTGACGACGTGCAGCAGGGCCGCGGTGAGGGCGAGGGCGGCCAGCGGGCCGGCGCCATCGGCCGCGAAGAAGCCGGCCGCGCCGACGCCGATGAGCACCAGGCCCATGTTCTCGGTGGAGGAGTAGCCGAGCAGCCGTTTCAGGTCGGTGGCCATGGCGGCGTGGAGCACTCCGTACAGCGCGGACAGGGCGCCGAGCGCCAGGACGATCCACCACCACCAGACGGGACCGCCGCGCAGCAGATCGAGCCCGACCCTGACCACGCCGTAGACGCCCATATTGACCATGGCCCCGCTCATCAGCGGCGACACGTGACCGGGCGCGGCCGGGTAGGCCCTGGGCAGCCACACATGCAGCGGCACGATCCCGGCCTTGGCCGCGAACCCGGCCAGGGTGGCCAGGAAGATCACGTCCCTGGCGGCGGGCGACAGCTCGGCGGCGCGCAGCTGGTCGAAGCCGTCGCCCGTGGCTCCGGCCGCCAGGTAGCAGAGGCCGCACATGATCGTCACCAGGCCGAGGTGGGTCATGACGGCGTACCACAGCGCGGCCTTCCTGACCGACGGCCGGTCGCGGTGCTCGGCCGCCACGAGCAGGAGCGAGGTCATCGCCATCAGCTCCCAGCCGAACAGGAACGTGCTCACGCTGTCGGCCGCGGGCACCAGGAGCAGGGCGGCCACGAACAGCGGCATGACCGCCCGCGTCGCCCTGGCCGCGCCGGAGCCGATGCCGTGGATCGCCGCGCACACCGTCACCGCGCCCGTGATGGCGGTGAACAGGCCGCCGAGCGGGTCGAGCGCCAGGCGCAGGCCGCCCAGGGGCAGCAGGTCGGGCAGCCAGGCCGACCAGCCGTGGCCGAGCGTCGCCCGCACCCCCGCCACGGCCGCCACCACGCCGGCCAGCGCGGTGATCACCTCGGCCACGACGGTGATCGCGCGTGGGGGCAGCAGGGCGACGAGGGCGGCGGCCAGGCAGAGGCCCAGGGCGCACGCGTAGAGGATCATCGCCCGGTCATCCCGCGGAGCGCCTCGATGATCGCCTCGGGCGGCGGCGGGCACCCGGTCACCTCGACGTCGACCGGCACCACGTCACCCACCGCGCCCACGACGCCGTACGCGCCCGCGAACACTCCGCAGTCACGCGCGCAGTCGCCCAGCGCGATCACCATGCGCGGCTCCGGCACGGCCTCGTAGGTGCGGCGCAGCGCCATCTCCATGTTGCGCGTGACCGGCCCGGTGACCAGCAGCGCGTCGGCGTGCCGCGGCGAGGCGACCAGCCGGGCGCCGTAGCGCTCCGCGTCGTAGACCGGCCCGAACACCGAAGCGATCTCCACCTCGCAGCCGTTGCACGAGCCCGCGTCCACGTGGCGGATCTGCACCGATCCCGACAGCTCGGACGTTTCGCAATCTTTCCCGCGTTCCAGCGGTGGCTCGGCCATCCGCCCCGTCTTCCGGATTTTTCCCCACAGACCCACTGCGACCCCCCATCGCCCCGACCTGGGAGAACACCGTCCCGCGCCGGGCTGACCACTATGCCGCGCCTGCGGTTGGCTCGGAGTGCGCACCGCTAAAGATCTCCCTCGGGACGGGTCAACCGCCTCTTTTGGGAGCCTCGGGACCGGGTCAGCCGCCTCTTTTGGGAGCGGCGTCCCAGGTGGAGCCGGAGATAAGCGCGCGCATTACCTCTGGCGTAATCGCGGCGCCCCCACCCCCGCTGACATGGTTCTCATGTCCGAACGAACCGCTCGAAGGGAGCGCCGAAATGACCGCCCTCACTGTGACCGACCACGCCAGGTTCCTGCGCCTGGCGCTGGCCCTCGACGCCGTCGTCACCGGTGTCAACGGGCTCGTCTACCTCGCCGCCGCCGGTCCCGCGAGCGACCTGCTCGGCCCGGACGCGGGCCTGCTCAGGGGGATCGGCGTCTTCCTTCTCGCGTACGGCGCGGCGGTCGGTCTGCTGGCGAGCCGCCAGGCGATCAGCCCGGCGGCGACCAAGGCCGTGATCGCGCTCAACGCCGTCTGGACCGTGGGCAGCGTGGCCGCCGTGGTCACCGGGGCGATGGAGTTCACCACGATCGGCGCGGTGTGGGCGATCAGCCAGGCGATCGTGGTCGGCGTCTTCGCCGAGCTGCAGATCATGGGCCTCCGCCGGCTCCGCTAACCCTCTCTCCCCATTACCTGCAAGATCACCATTACCTGCAAGATCACCCGAAAGGCAGAAAAATCATGAGCAACGAGCTGGTCGAGCGCTACATCGCCGCCTGGAACGAGACCGACGCCGACGCCCGCGCCAAGGCCGTGGCCGAGGTCTGGACCGAGGACGCCACCTACACCGACCCGCTGGCCGAGGTCTCCGGGCACGCCGGGCTCGCCGCGCTGATCGAGGGCGCGCAGGGCATGTTCCCGGGCTTCGTGTTCAGCCCCGGCGAGGTGTACGACGCCCACCACGACATCGCCCGGTTCACCTGGCACCTGGGCCCGGCGGGTGAGGAGCCGGTGGTGATCGGGTTCGACGTGGTGCAGCTGGCCGCGGACGGCCGGATCGCCAGGGTCCTGGGCTTCCTGGACAAGGTGCCCGCCGCCTGAACACGGATTCGCTGGGCCCCCGGAGACGCTCCGGGGGCCCAGCCTTGTGCCGGATAGACCGCTTGCCCGAGCCGGGGACCGCGAGATAAACCACTTGCCCGAGCCCGGGGACCGCGAGATAAACCGCTTGCCCGCGCCGAGGGCCGCGACGCAGAATCAGACCTCGTGGCCGATCAACTGAAACGCCTGCTCCGCGGGCTTGCGCCCGACCTGGGCCCGCTGCGCGACTCGCGCGACTATCGGCTGCTCATGACATCGGGTGTCATCACGATGTTCGGCACGTTCATCACCATGGTCGCGGTGCCGTACCAGATGAAGGAGCTCACCGGTTCCTACGTGGCGGTCGGCCTGGTGAGCCTGGCCGAGTTCGTGCCGATGGTGGTGTGCGGGCTGTGGGGCGGCGCCATCGCCGACGCGCTCGACCGGCGTACGGTCATCCTGCTCAGCGAGCTGGGGCTGATGGTGACCTCGGGGCTGCTCATGGTCAACTCGCTGCTCCCCCACCCGCAGATCTGGGTCCTCTACGTGGTCGGCGCCCTGGCGATGGGCATCGGCTGCCTGCAGCGGCCCAGCCTGGAGGCGCTGATCCCGCAGGTGGTCAGGCACGACCAGCTCGCGGCGGCCGCGGTGCTGGCCAGCCTGCGCTGGAACCTCGGCGCGATCGTCGCCCCGGCTCTCGGCGGGCTGCTGGTGACGGCGTTCGGCACGGCCGTCGCCTACGGGCTCGACACGGTGAGCTTCGTCCTGTCCCTGGCCTTGCTCTGGCGGATCAAGGCGGTGCCGCCCGCCGAGGACGCCGCGCCCGCGTCGCTGAGCTCGCTGGTCGAGGGCGTGCGCTACGCGGCGGGGCGCAGCGACCTGGTCGGCACCTACCTGGTCGACATCGCCGCGATGCTGTTCGCGATGTCGACGGCGCTGTTCCCGTTCCTGGCCGATCAGCTCGGCGCGCCTCAGGCTCTCGGACTGCTCTATTCGGCGGGTGCGGTGGGCTCCCTCGTGGCCTCGCTCACCGGCGGCTGGACCGCGCGCGTACACCGCCAGGGCATGGGCGTGATCATCGCCGCGACGCTCTGGGGCGCCGCGATGGCTCTGGCGGCGGCGATCCCGAACGTCTGGGCGATCTTCTTCTGCCTCGCGCTGGCCGGGGCGGCCGACATGATCAGCGGCATCTTCCGCATGACGATGTGGAACCAGACGATCCCGAGCGAGCTGCGGGGCAGACTGGCCGGCATCGAGCTGCTGTCCTACGCCAGTGGTCCGATGCTCGGCAACGCCCGGGCCGGGCTGATGGCGCAGTGGGGCGGCGCCCGGTTCTCCCTGGGCGCGGGCGGCGTGCTGTGCGTCGCGGCGGTGGCCGGGCTGGCGGCGGTGCTGCCGAAGTTCCGCGGGTACGACTCGCGCACCGACGAGCACGCGCTGACCGAGAAGGCCCGCCGAGAGGGCCGCCTCCCCGCCTAGAGACACGGCTGCGGTCAGCCGCCTCCCCGCGCTGCGGTCAGCCGCCTCCCCGTCCAGAGGCACGCTGTGGTCAGCCCGGCCCCCACGCCTAGAAGCGCTGCTGTGGTCAGCCCGGTTCGCGCCAGCCGTCGTGGTCTTCCACGAGGGCGTCTACCTCCGGCAGGCCGCCCTCGTCGAGCCCTTCCAGGACGACCAGCCACTGCGCGTCCTCGGCGTCATCCTCTCCGGCGAGCGTCTCCCGCACCACCTGGGGTGTCCCCAGCGCGGGGAACCGCTCGCCCAGCGCCTCCGCCACCTCTTCGGCGTCGTCACGCTCGGCGAACACCAGCAGATGCCTCATCTCCGGCCTTTCATGCGTGCGGCCCGATACGGCGGACTCATACGCGAGGTCGCATACACCGGACTCATGCGCGAGTCCCGGCACGTTCGTGCGTAAGGTCCTGTACGACGGACTCATACGCGAGTCCCGGCACGCTCATGCGTAAGGACCTGTACGCCGGACTCATACGCGAGGTCCGGTACGGCGGACCGTACCGGACCTCGTGGCGACTGAACGGTCAGGCGCCGCGGAGCTGGGCGCCGACGCGGTCGGCGGCCATGGCCACGGCGGCGTCGCGAGCCGCCGTCGTCTCCTCCACCGTCAGCGTGCGGTCGACCGCGCGGAAGCGCAGGGTGTAGGCGAGCGACTTGTTGCCCTCCCCCACCTGCTCCCCCGCGTAGACGTCGAACAGCCGGATCGACTCCAGCAGCTCGCCCGCCCCGTCACGCAGCGCCGCCTCCACGTCGGCGACCGGCGTGAAGTCGGGCACGATCAGCGCCACGTCCTGGGTCGCGACCGGGTAGGACGAGACGGCCGGCGCGTCGACCGGACCCGGCATGGCCGACTCCAGCTTGGACAGCTCCAGCTCCATCGCCGAGGTGCGCGGCGGCAGCCCGTAGGCCTCGGCGACGCGCGGGTGCAGCTCGCCGGCGTGGCCGACGAGCGTGTCGCCCACGTAGAGGGCGGCGCACCTGCCGGGGTGCCATGGTTCGTGCTGGTCGGCGATGACCGACAGCTCGACTCCCGCCTCGGCCGCCACCAGCCGGGCCGCCTGTACGGCGTCGGCCCAGCACTCCTGACGACCCTTGCCCCACCAGCCGGACCGCTCGAACTCTCCGGCCAGCACGACGGCGATCCGGTAAGGCTGGTCGGGCAGAGCAGTGGCGATCGAGGCCAGCTCGTCGTCACTGGGCCTGCGCTCGACACCCAGCACCGGCGCGGTGTCCGGCGCTCCCTCGCGTGGCCGGTAGACCGGCCCCGACTCGAACAGCGCCACATCGGAGAAGCCTCGCCCGGCGTTGCGTACCAGGGTCTTGAGCAGCCCGGGCAGCAGCGTCGTACGCAGCAGCGGCTCGTCCTCGGCCAGCGGGTTGGCCAGCCGCAGGGCGCGGCGGCGCGCGTCGTCGGCGGGCAGCTGCAGCGCGTCGAAGTCGCTCTCGCTGATGAACGGGTAGGCGAGCACCTCGACGTAACCGGCGGCGGCCAGTGTCCGGCCGACCCGCCGGCGCAGCCGCTGCCCCTCGGTCAGCCCGGCGCCGGCCGGAGCCTTGGGCAGCACGGAGGGCAGGCGCTCGTAGCCTTCGAGGCGGATGACCTCTTCGGCCAGGTCGTTGGGGTCGGTGAGGTCCGGCCGCCAGGACGGCGGGGTGACCGTGAGCATGTCGTCGCCGGTGACGGCCAGCTTGGCCGCCAGCTCGCCGCCGGTCACGACCCCGGTCGGGTCGACGCCGCCCCTGCGCACGGCCGGGTCGTCGCCCTCGGTCACGACGCAGCCGACCTGCTCCAGGCGGCGTACGACGCTCTCCTTGGCGTAGGGCACGCCGGCCACGTCGCCCGGATGGCTCGCCGGAATGGCGATGCGGGCCGGCTCGACCTCGACCTCGGCGTGCGTCAGGCCCGGCCGCACGGTGGCGCCGCCCAGCTCGGCCAGCAGGCTCACCGCCCGCCACGAGGCGACCAGCGGCAGCTCGCGGTCGACGCCCCGCTCGAACCGCTTGGACGCCTCGGACACGAGGTTGTGCCGGCGGGACTCCCGGGAGATTCCGGTCGCCGAGAAGTGCGCGGCCTCGATGACGATGTCGGTCGACTCGCCGGAGATCTCGGTCTCCAGTCCGCCCATCGTGCCCGCCATCGAGATCGGGCCCGACTGGTCGGTGATCAGGATGTCGTCGGGGTCGAGCTCGCGGGTGACGTGGTCGAGCGTTTCGAGCCGCTCGCCCTGCCCGGCCCGGCGTACGACGATCTCGCCGGTGAGCTTGGCCCGGTCGAAGGCGTGCAGCGGCTGGCCGAGCTCCAGCATCAGGTAGTTGGTGATGTCGACGGCCAGTGACACCGGCCGCATGCCGGCCCGCGTCAGCCGTACGCGCATCCAGAGCGGGCTCTGGGCGGCCGGGTCGAAGCCGGTGACCTCGCGCAGCACGAACCTGTCGCACGCGGTCGGGTCGCCGATCGAGGCGGGCCACGCCTGCTCGTCGGCGGCGGGCAGCTCGACGTCGGCGGGATCGTGGAAGGGCACCTCGAACGCGGTCGCGGCCTCGCGCGCCACGCCCCTGACCGACAGCGCGTAGCCGATGTCGGGGGTGATCTCCAGTTCGATCACGTCGTCGCGGAGCCCGAGCAGCTCGACCACGTCGGCGCCGATCGGCGTGCCGGCGGGCAGGACCATGATGCCGCCGTGGTCATCGCCGAGACCGAGCTCGCGCTCGGAGCAGATCATGCCCTCGGACAGCCGCCCGTAGGTCTTGCGCGAGCCGACCTCGAAGCCACCGGGCAGCACGCCACCCGGCAGCACGACCGGAACGCGGTCACCGACGGCGAAGTTGGTGGCGCCGCAGACGATCTCGCGCGGCATCGCCTCGCCGACCTCGACCTTGCAGTGCCTGATCGGCTTCTTGAAACCGGTCAGCTCCTCGATCTCGAGCACCTCGCCGACCACGACGTTCTTCACATCGTGGCCGTGGGAGGTGATCGACTCGAGCTTGAGCCCGGCCGCGGTGAGCTTGTCGGCCACCTCTTGGGCGGTGACCGCCGGGAGATCGGCGTGCTCCCGCAGCCAGGAGAGCGGGACCTTCATCAGATCTCCAATCCGAACGGAAGCGTGAAGCGCACGTCTCCCTCGACCATGTCGCGCATGTCCTCAGCGTTGTGGCGGAACATCAGCGTGCGTTCGATGCCCATGCCGAACGCGAAGCCCGAGTATCTCGACGGGTCGACGCCGCAGGCGATCAGCACGCGCGGGTTGACCATGCCGCAGCCGCCCCACTCGATCCAGCCCTCGGACTTGCAGGTGCGGCACGGCGGGTTGCCGGGGATCGCCGAGGCGCCGCGGCAGACGAAGCACTTCAGGTCCATCTCGGCCGATGGCTCGGTGAACGGGAAGTAGTTGGGCCGGAACCTGGTGGTGATGCCCTCGCCGAACATGACCTCGGCGAAGCGGTCGAGCGTGCCCTTGAGGTGGGCCATCGTCAGCCCCTCGTCGATCGCCAGGCCCTCGACCTGGTGGAAGACGGGGGTGTGGGTGGCGTCGAGCTCGTCGGTGCGGAACACCTTGCCCGGCGAGATGACGTAGCACGGCGCGCCCCGCTGCAGCAGCGCGCGGATCTGCACCGGTGAGGTCTGGGTGCGCAGCACCATGCCCGACTCGGTGGACTCCACGAAGAAGGTGTCGTGGTCGGAGCGGGCCGGGTGGTCCTTGGCGATGTTGAGGGCGTCGAAGTTGAACCACTCACCTTCGAGCTCGGGGCCCTCGGCCACCTCGTAGCCCATCGCGACGAAGGTGTCGGCGATGCGCTCCTGCATGGTGGTCAGCGGGTGGCGGGCGCCGCGCGGCTGCCGGTCCCACGGCAGGGTGACGTCGACGGCCTCCTCGACGAGCACCCGGGCGTCGCGCTCGGCCTCCAGCTCGGCCTGCCGGGCGGCGAGCGCCTCGTTGATCGTCTTGCGGGCGCCGCCGACGCGCTTGCCGGCCTCGGCGCGGGCCTTGGGAGGCAGGGCGCCGATCTCGCGGTTGGCCAGCGCGATGGGCGAGCGGTCGCCCGCGTGGGCCAGCCGCGCCTGCTTGAGTGCGTCGAGGTCGCCGGCCGTCTTGATCGCCGCCAGGGCGTCGGCCTCCATGCGGGACAGCTCGTCGGCATGCAACGGTGTCACCTCGACGGGGTCGTAGTCAGACAAGAGTGAGCTCCGTATCCAGGGCTTGAGCGTGACAGAGTCTAGTGGGATCCGCCCACCGGGCCCGACTCCCGCCGCTTCCCGTAAATCGGGCCGCGCGGCCTGCACTGTGCGAACTACACCGTGGCGAAGTCGGGTGTGCCGGTGGGCACGGTAAATCGGAACTCCGCCCCGCCCTCGGGCGCGCGCTGCACGGTGATCGTGCCGCCGTGCGCCTCGACCAGGCCCTTCACGATGAACAGGCCGAGCCCGGTGCCGCCACGCCGACGGCTGTTGCCACGCCAGAACTGCCGGAAGACGCGCGGAGCCAGCTCGGGCGCGATGCCCTCGCCCTCGTCGCGCACCGACACGGCAACTCCCCATCCGACGGACTCGATGTCTATGGTGACGGTGCCGCGTCCGTGGCGCACCGCGTTTTCCATCAGGTTACCGAGGATCTGGTCGACCTTGTCCTGGTCCAGCCACATTTCGGGGAGGTGGTCGCCGATGACGAGACGGAAGCGGTCCTCGGCCTCCCCCGCCGCGACGCGGCCCGCGATGATGCGCCGCGCTCTGGCGGGCACGTCGACGACCTGGCGGTGCAGCTCCAGCCGGCCCGACTCGATGCGGGAGACGTCGAGCAGCTCGGTGATCAGCCTGGTCACGCGGTCGGCGTCGTTGTTGACGGTCTCGAGCATGACGCGCTTCTGCTCGTCGGTGAAGCGGGTCCACTTGGCCAGCAGGGTCGCGGTGAAGCCCTTGACGCTGGTCAGCGGCGAGCGCAGCTCGTGTGCGACCGTGGACACCAGGTCGGCGCGGCTGCGCTCCAGCCGGGCACGGGCGCCGCCGTCACGCAGGGTGATCGTCACCCGGTCGACGTCGCCGCACCGCTCGGGCTCGCGGGACAGCCTGGCCGCGACGTAGAGCTCCTGCCCGCCGGGCAGATGGAGGGGGCGCTCGGGCACCCTGCTGCGGGTGCGCAGGCCGCCCTCGGGGTCGAGGGCCTTCCACCACTCGCGGCCGTCATGATCGCGGAAGGGGAAGACCTCGTTCATGTCTCTGCCGACCGCCCGCTCGACGGTGACGCCGGTGAGCCGCGCGGCGGCCCGGTTGACCGCCAGCACGCAACCGAATCTATCGGTCACGATGAGGCCGTCCGGAAGATCGTCGATGGCTATCGTGCACGCGGAGGCGACCACTCGACCATCGGTGTCTGCGCCGTGCACGAACTCGCCTCCTCCGCCTACAAGGCCGACAATAGCGGGTTTCCAGCCGCCTAGGGCACTCGCTGAGCCCTGGCGGAGGAGTAAAGGCATACCGCGGCCGCGGTGGCCAGGTTGAGGCTTTCGGCCTGTCCGTAGATGGGCACTCTGACCACATCGTCGGCTTCGGCGAGAACCTCCTCAGGCAGACCCCATGCCTCGTTTCCGAAGATCCATGCGGTGGGGCCCGACAGGTCGACGTCGTCGAGCGTGTGCTTGCCCGCGCCGTCGGCCGCCAGCACGCGCAGTCCACGCTCTCTGAGTTGACGCACGGCCGCGGCCACCGGTGTACCGATGGCGACGGGCAGGTGGAACAGGCTGCCCGCGCTGGCGCGTACGCACTTGCCGTTGTAGGGGTCGACGGAGGCGTCGGTGAAGATCACGGAGTCGGCGCCCGCGGCGTCGGCGGCGCGCATGACGGTGCCCGCGTTACCGGGATCGCGCACGTGCGCGAGGACCGCTACCAGGCGCGGGTCGCCGGACAAGGCGTCATCGAGCGGCACGTGCACCAGCCGGCAGACGGCCAGCAGCCCCTGCGGGGTCACGGTCTGGGAGAGCTCGGCCATGACCTCGCCACTGGCCCGGTGGAGCGGGATGCCCTTGAGCGTCGCGTCGGTGATCAGCTCGGGGTGGCGCAGCTCGGCTTCCGCGGTGGCGAACAGCTCCAGCGTCACCCCTTCGAGCTTGAGCGCCTCGCGTACGGCCTGGGGCCCCTCGGCCAGGAACTTGCGGTCCTGCTCCCTGAAGGCGCGCTTGGCGAGCCGTCTGGCGGCCTTCACGCGCGGCGACTTCACGTTGGTCAGCTCGGATCCGGCCATGCTCTCCCCTGATGATCTGTACGGCCGGTCGCACCGGCCGCGTGCCCGGCCGTGGCGCCTGTGCGCACAGCAGTCACGCCCGTGCGCGGAGCAGTCGTCTGCCTGCGCACACAGCAAAGGGCCCACCATCAGGTGGGCCCTCGGCTAGAGCCTCGCCGGGCTCCTCTGTCAAGCGCCTCAGCTCGCGGCCGGGGCGTTCACGTTCGCCGGCAGCGCCTTCTTGGCGGCCTCGACGAGCGTGGCGAAGGTCTGGCTGTCGTTCACCGCGAGATCGGCGAGGATCTTACGGTCGACCTCGATGTTGGCCAGCCGCAGACCCTGGATCAGGCGGTTGTACGTCATGCCGTTCTGACGGGCAGCGGCGTTGATCCGCTGGATCCACAGACGGCGGAACGCACCCTTACGGTCCTTACGGTCCCGATAGGCGTACGTCATCGAGTGGAGCATCTGCTCCTTGGCCTTGCGGTACAGACGTGACCGCTGGCCACGGTAACCGGAAGCCCGCTCGAGGACGACCTTGCGCTTCTTCTTGGCGTTGAGCGCCCGCTTCACGCGTGCCATGTTCTATCTCCCCGGGGGTCGCGCTACTTGGCGAGCAGCTTCTTGATTTTCTTGGAGTCAGCGTCGGACAGGACGACTTCGTTCTTGAGACGGCGCGTCAGCGTGGACGACTTCCACTCGTTGTAGTGCGCGCGATTGGCGCGGCGGCGCACGACCTTGCCAGTGCCGGTGAGCCGGAACCGCTTCTTCGCACCGCTGTGCGTCTTCATCTTCGGCATTCGCCGTCTCTCCTCAATTCGTCCGTGCCGGTGGCCGGGCCGGTGCTGGCCGACCCGGTCGCGGCGTCTTCGTCTGGCGGGGTGGCTGTCGGGGTGTGCTGTTAAGGCTAACCCCAACCGCGGGTCACGCTTCCTGTATAGGAGCTTCCTGCTCGGAAGACTCCAGCTCGGAAGGCTCCTCGCCGCCACGCTGGGCCTTGGCTGCGGCCTTTTCGGCCTTCGCCTCAGCCTTCTTCTTGTGCGGACCGATCACCATGATCATGTTACGACCGTCCTGCTTGGCGTGGGACTCGACGAATCCCAGCTCCTGGACGTCGTCCGCGAGCCGCTGCAGCAGCCGGAAGCCGAGCTCCGGCCGGGACTGCTCGCGACCACGGAACATGATCGTGACTTTGACCTTGTCCCCCGCCTTGAGGAACCGCACCACGTGACCCTTCTTGGTCTCGTAGTCGTGCGGGTCGATCTTCGGCCGGAGCTTGATCTCCTTGATGATCGTGTGCGCCTGATTCTTGCGCGCCTCGCGCGCCTTCATCGCGGACTCGTACTTGAATTTGCCGTAGTCCATGAGCTTGCACACGGGCGGTCGAGCCGTGGCCGCGACCTCGACGAGGTCGAGGTCGGCCTCCTGAGCGAGCTTGAGGGCATCGTGAATGGAGACGATGCCAACCTGCTCGCCGTTCGGGCCCACGAGGCGAACCTCGGGAACTCGGATACGCTCGTTGATGCGGGGCTCAGTGCTGATGGGGCCTCCTAGGTTTGCGTTCCCGTACGTGCTCGGTGCCGAGGAACTCCGCGCAAACGCGAAAAGCCCCGCACGTCGCGCATGCGGGGCCACTGAGCTCATTGGCATCGTGGCCGTAAGCTCCCCGGAGTAAGTCCGGCGTGATCCTTAACCCGGCCGCCTCTCGGTGACTCAGGTGGGAGGGAGACCTCCGCTTGCGCGTCCAGCAAGGCATGCCGGACCGATCAGTGAGCTACGTTACCACAACCACGAGACTTCTTCGAATCATCCCCGCTGGCCAGCGGGCTGCACGGTAAATTCTGCCCAGACAACTAGCCAGGAGGAGGGCAGGTGACCGATCTCGAAGGGAGCAAATGGCAGCTACAGGAGGCCAAACAGCGCTTCAGCGAGGTCGTCCGCAGGGCCCATGACGAGGGACCGCAGATCGTCACCAGGCATGGGCAGGACGTGGCGGTGATCCTGGACATGGAGGAATACCGTCAGCTCAAGGGTAAGCAGCCGGACTTCAAGGAATTCCTGCTCTCGGGTCCCGACCTGAGCGCGCTCGACCTCACCCGCGACAAGAGCAGCATGATGCGGGATGTCGACCTCGAGGGCATCGAGTGAGCTACGTTCTCGACACCAACGTCGTGTCGGAAATGACCAAGCGCGTCCGGGACGACAGCGTGCAGGCCTGGCTCGACACCATCACCGGACCCAGCCTCTATGTGAGCGTCATGGTGTTCGGTGAGATCCGCAAAGGTGTCGAGCTGCTGCGCCGCCGCGACCCCCTGCAGACAGGTGGCTACGAGCCCTGGCTGGTTCGACTGGCCGACCGGTTGATCAACCCACTCGACTGGCCGACCGGTTGATCAGTTCGTTCGGCTGGCCGACCGTCTGAGGATCTCCGCCTCGCCGGCCGCGCGCATGGCCTCGACCGGCACATCCGTCCGGCCCGTCATCAGCTCCACCTGCCGCACCGCCTGGTGCAACAGCATCCCGAACCCGCCGACCACGGTGCCGCCCCCAGCCTGGACGGCCGCCGCCGCGCTGGTCGGCCAGGGCGAGTACACCACGTCGAAGAGCGCGGGAACCCGCGCCAGCCGGGCCGCGAAGGCGTCGGCCGCCCCGCTCGGCAGCGTGGACACCACCAGATCCACCCGCGCCGAGACGTCGAGCTTGTCGAACGTCTCGATCGCCAGCGCCATCCCGAGCCGCTCGGCCACCCCTGCCGTGTCCCCCGCCCTGGCGGGATCGCGTACCAGCAGGGTCGCGGAGTGCAGCCCCAGGTTGCGCAGCGCCGCCAGCGTCGAAGCGGCGGTGGCGCCCCCGCCCAGCACGGTCGCCGACCTCGGCGCCGGCACCCCCGCCTCGGCCAGCGCTCGCTCGATGCCGTAGACATCGGTGTTGTCCCCATGGCTCGCGCCGTCGCGGAACACCACGGTATTGGCCCCGCCCACCTCAATGGCCAGGTCGGAAACCGTGTCGAGCAGCGGCAGCACGGCCCGCTTGAGCGGCATGGTCAGCGACAACCCCGCCCAGGCCCCCTCGTCCCCCGGCACCTCGCCGCGGCGCGGCCTGAGCTCCCGCAGCAGCCCGGGCAACCGGGCCTCGTCACACTCGCGGACCTCGTAGCTCCACCCGTCGAGCCCCATCGCCCGATAGGCCGCCCGATGCAGGTAGGGCGACAGCGAATGCGCGATCGGCGACCCCAGCACCCCTGCCCGCACGCGGTTCTCCTCTCCATGCCTTACTGCCTGCTGTTTTTGCCTGACATGTCTTCTGTGCAGCCGCTTCTGTGCAGCACGCCCGGCTGTACAGCATGCCTGGCCGTACGACGCGCCCGGCCGTACACGCGCTTTTTTACGGCATGCCAGCCTGTTTTTTACGGCATGCCAGTCTGTACGGCATGCCCGGCCGACCCCAGTCGCCGTACAGGGCTCAGGGCCTCCAGGGAGACGGCCGCTGAGCCCGCACATGGCAGGGCGCCGTTACGAGACGGTGAGACCGGTGGCGTGGCCGGCTTCCGCCGCTCACCCGGCGGCGTCAGCCACCGTTCTTGCGGTATTCGTTGAGCAATACCTGGAATTCCGCGTCCGTGACGGCGAACCTGGTGATGTTGCTCTTGGGGTCGGTGGCGACGAAGTAGAGCCAGGGACCCTTGGCCGGGTTGAGAGCCGCCTCGATCGCGGCGTCGCCCGGGTTGGAGATGGGGCCGGGCGGGAGGCCCAAGTACCTGTAGGTGTTGTACTTGGAGGTGCTCTCCAGCTGCGCGTGCGTCGCGGACGTGCCCTTCTTGTTCGTCGCGTACATCACCGTGCTGTCCATCTTCAGCTGCATCTCCGGCTCGTGGTCGAGCCGGTTGTAGATGACGCGGGCGATCTTCGGCATGTCCTCGTGTCGGCCGGCCTCGGCCTGGATGATGCTGGCGATCGTGATGATCTCGGCGGGCGTGCGCCGCAGGGCCTTGGCCCCGCCCACGAGGTCGGCCTTCTCCGCCGCCTGGTTGAACCGTTCGACCATCTGCGACAGCATCTCAGTCGGCGTGGACTTCGGCTGGAACTCGTACGTGGCGGGGAAGGCGTAGCCCTCCAGCCTGCCCTTCGCGTAGGACGGCAGCTCCATGTCGCTGGTGTCCTTGGCGGCGGCGACGAAGTCCTTCTGCGGCTTGCCGGTCTTGTCGGCGAGCCGGGCGAGGACATCGGAAAGGCGCAGCCCCTCCTCGAACGCGACCCTGACGATCAGCTTGTTACCCGAGCCGAGCATCGTCACCGCATTGGCGGCCGACATCCCCTTGCGCAGGGTGTATTGGCCCGGCTGGAGCGCGCCGCTCTTGTTGGCGTTGGCGATCGCGTTGGTGAACGCCCTGGCGCTGGCGACGACCCCCTGCCGCTCCAGCTCCACCGCCACGTCGGAGGCGGTCTGGCCGTCCTTGATCTCGATGGTCACGTCGCCCTTGCCCTGGCCGGTGAAGTCGTCGGGCACCAGAGCGCCACTGACCCACTGATAGCCGAAGTAGCCGCCGCCGCCGAGGATGCCCGCCAGGACGATGAAGGCCAGCAGCGGTGCGATGAAGCCGCCTCGGTTACGGCGCCTGCGACGCCTGCGGCTGCCGCCTTTGCCGTTAGCTCGGCCGCGGCGCCGGGAGGAGCCTTCGTCGTCCTCGGCGCCGAGCAGGAAATCCATGTCGAGATCGTTCATAGGTGCGCAGGCCAATCTCCCGGTACGTACGGCCCGGCGTCAAGCGGAACTGCCGAACCGTTGGGGGTCACCGAGCGGGGGGTTCGCCGGACGTGCACCCACGACCGGCGAATATCACTCTGGGTAGCCATGCTAGAGGACGGGAAGAGCGCGCGGGCCCCCTCTCGGGGGCTCCGCTCGGGGATTTCGAAGATCCCTCGCGGGATGAGGGGGCTCCCGGCAAGCATCATTTCGTCCCGAGGTTTCGGTGCAACTCTTCCCGGTATCTCACGAACTCGCTCTCTTTGTCGGTGAATTTGGTGATTCTATGCGCCGGATCCGTCGTCACAAACCAGCGCCAATCACCGCTCGCCGGATGCAAGGCCGCTATCAGCGCCTTCTCTCCGGGATTGGCGATGGGCCCTGGCGGCAGTCCGGTATGCCGGTAGGTGTTGTACGGCGACTGGACCCTGGTGTCGCTCTCGGTGACCTTCAGGGTCCGCTTGCCCAGGGCATACAGGACGGTGCTGTCGATCTGGAGCCGCATATCTCGCTTGAGCCTGTTGTAGATCACTCTGGCGATCTTCGGATAGTCCTCGTCCCTGCCCCCCTCGGCCTGGACCATGCTGGCCACCGTGACGGCCTCCAGCGGGGTCAGATGCACATGCGGGGCCTTCTTCACCAGCTCCACCTGCTTCGCCGCCGCGCCGAACCGCTCCACCATCGCGCTCAACAGGTCGACGGCCTTGTCCCCGGGCTCGACCTCGTACGTGGCCGGGAACAGGAACCCTTCGAGCCCCTTGGCGTATTTGGGCAGCCCGACGAGAGCCGCGTCGACCGCCTGCAACTCCTTGAGAGCCAGCCCGGACTGCGCGGCCAGCCGGACGAGCGTCTCGGAGGCCCGCATGCCCTCGGGGACGGTGACCCGCCTGATCATCCTGGAGGCGGGCGCGAGCAACAGGTCGAGCGCGGCGCCAGCGGCCATGCCCTTGCGCAGCCGGTAGTGCCCCGGCCGCAGGCGTCCCGCCATGGCGCGGTCCTCGGCCGCGTTCACGAATGACCGTGCGCTGGCCACCACCCCTGCCTCGGCCAGCACCGCGCCGACGTCGCCCGCGCTGGCGCCGGGCGGGATCCGCACGGTCACGGGCCCGCTGCCGGTCCCCTCGAAGTCTTCGGGGGTCAGGTACGGCTTGAGCACCACGTACAGCCCAACGCCGAGCGCGGCGATCGACGCGGAGACCACCACACCCAGCAGCGCCGCCGTCCGCACGGCCGTCCGCTTCTTCCGCCGCCGAACCTCACGAACGCCACCGCCACCGACCCCGACAGACGGCGCACCACCCTCGGAAGGCGCATCTCCGGGAAGCCTGCCGCCGTCCGGCGACGTGCCGTCGGGCAGAGCGCCACCGTCGAAAGGGGCGCCACCGTCTGATGGCGCGCGGGGAAGGCTCCCGCCGTCCACCGGGGCGGTCGCGCCGAGGTCGTCCGCACGACACTCTCGTTCGTCGGCTGCGCAATCCTCCGCCACCGGTACGTCCAGAGCCTCTGACACATCTGGCCCCAAGGGACCGTCGGAGTCGAAGGGCATCTCGGCGTCCGAAGGCACCTCGGAACCCGAGGGCGCTTCGGCATCCGAGGACGTCACGGCATCCGAGGACGGGATGAAGGGTTCCGGGACGAACGGGATCAGGTCGTCATCCTCATCCGGTGGCCCGCTCACGCGGCCACCCCCGCCCGATCCCCGCCGCCCCCGGTGAGCGGCCCGATCATGAGGCGGGTCCGCCGTCCACCCCGGAGGGCGGATCGACGGGCCTGCCGGGTGGTCTGTCCGTGGCTCTCTCGACATCGAGCGCGTCCTGCAGCAGCACGACCGCCGCCGCCTGGTCGACGACCGCGCGCTGCTTCTTGGCCCGCACGCCGCTGGCCCGTAGTCCCTGCTGCGCCGCGACCGTGGTCAGCCGTTCGTCGAAGAGGCGGACGGGTGTGGGCGCCAGCCGTCTGGCCAGCGCTGTGGCGAAGTCGCGGGCCAGCGCGGCGGCCTGCCCTTCGCGGCCCGACAGTGAGGTGGGCAGCCCGACCACGACCTCGATCGCCGAGTGTTCGTCGGCGATCGCGGCGATGCGGTCAAGGTCGCCCTGGCCTCGCCTGACGGTCTCCACCGGGGTGGCCAGCAGGCCCGAGGGGTCACTGCGGGCCACGCCGATGCGTACGGACCCGACGTCCACGCCGATCCGTGAACCGAACCGCATGTCAGCCGAGCTGCTCCGCGATGGCCTGCTCGACCAGTCGCAGCGCGTCGCCGACCGCCTCCGGTCGTGTGCCGCCGCCTTGCGCGACATCGTCCTTGCCGCCACCGCCACCCCCAAGCGCCTTGGCGGCGACGCCGACCAGTCGCCCGGCCTTGAGCTGGCGCTCACGTCCCGCCTCGTTGACCGCGGCAACCACCACGGGCCGGTCGGAGGGGACACCCGCGATCACGATGACCGCCGGTCGGTCGGCCGGGAATCTGCCACGCACATCAAGCGCGAGCTTACGCAGGTCGTCGGCACCGGTGCCGTCAGGCGCGCGGTGCGTCACCACGAAGACTCCGTCCAGGTCACGGGCCTGCGCCGCCAGCTCGCCCGCCACCTGGAGGACCTGCGCGGACCGGAGCCGCTCCAGCTCCTTCTCGGCGGTGCGCAGGCGGGTGACGATGCCTTCGACGCGCTCGGGCAGCTCCTCGCGGCGCGCCTTGAGCTGCTCGGTGAGCTGGGCGACCAGCACGCTCTCGCGTGCCAGGAAGCGGAAGGCGTCGATGCCGACGAGCGCCTCGACGCGGCGCACACCAGCGCCGACCGACTGCTCGCCGAGCACCTTGACCAGGCCGAGCTGGCCAGAGCTGTGCACGTGGGTGCCGCCGCAGAGCTCGCGCGAGTAGTCGCCGATCTCCACGACGCGGACCTCGTCGCCGTACTTCTCGCCGAACATCGCCAGCGCGCCCATCGCCCTGGCCTCCGTCTGGGAGGTGTAGAAGGCGTTGACCTTGAGGTCGTTGACGAGGACCGCGTTGACCTCGTCCTCGACGTCGCGCAGCACGCTCGGCGGCACCGCGCCCGCCGCGGTGAAGTCGAAGCGGAAGCGGCCGGGCGAGTTTTCGGAGCCGGCCTGCGCCGCCGTCTCGCCGAGCGCGTTCTTGAAGCCGCGGTGGACGAGGTGGGTGGCGCTGTGGCTGCGCGAGATCGCGCGGCGCCGCTCGATGTCGATCTCCGCCTGGGCCTCGTCGCCGACCTTGAGCTCGCCCTTGCGGATCCGGCCGCGGTGTACGACGAGGCCCGCGAGCGGCGTCTGCACGTCGCGGATCTCCACCTCGGCGCCGCCGGTGCGGATCACGCCCTGGTCGGCGAGCTGGCCGCCGCCCTCGGCGTAGAAGGGGGTGCGGGAGAGCACGACCTCCACGTCGGTGCCCGCGCCCGCCGCGGGGACCGCGCCGCCGTCGACCAGAATGCCGACGATGCTCGTGTCGGCCTCGGTCTGGTCGTAGCCGAGGAACTCGACCCGGCCCGCCTTCTCCAGCAGCTGCCCGAAGACGGAGATGTCGGCGTTGCCGGTCTTCTTCGCCGCCGCGTCGGCCTTGGCGCGGTCGCGCTGCTCCTTCATCAGGCGGCGGAAGCCCTCTTCGTCGACCTGGAGTCCGTGCTCGGACGCCATTTCGAGCGTGAGGTCGATCGGGAAGCCGTAGGTGTCGTGCAGCTGGAACGCCTGCTCGCCGGAGAGCATGGAGCCGGACTTGCGCTTGGTCTCCTCCACCGTGACGTCGAACATGGCGGTGCCGGTGCGCAGCGTGCCGAGGAAGGACGCCTCCTCGGCGTCGATGACCCCGTGGATCTGCGGCGCGTCGGCCTTCAGCTGCGGGTACTGCTCACCCATGACCTCGATCGCGACGGCGGTCAGCTCGTGCATGTAGCGCTCGTCGCCGGAGCCGAGCAGGCGCAGGTTGCGGACCGAGCGGCGCAGAATGCGGCGCAGCACGTAGCCGCGGCCCTCGTTGCCTGGCATGACACCGTCGGCGACCAGCATGGTGCCGGTGCGGACATGGTCGGCGATCACCCGCAGGCTGACGTCGGAGCGGTGGTCGCGGCCGTAGCGGGTCTTGGTGAGCTCGGCCGCCTTGTCGAGGATCTTGTAGGTGGTGTCGATCTCGTAGATGTTGTCGACGCCCTGCAGGATCGCCGCCATGCGCTCCAGGCCCATGCCGGTGTCGATGTTCTTGGCGGGCAGCTCGCCGGAGATGTCGAAGTCGACCTTGCTGCGGACCTCGCCCAGCTGGTCCTGCATGAAGACGAGGTTCCAGACTTCGAGGTAGCGGTTCTCGTCGGCGATGGGGCCGCCCTCACGGCCGTATTCGGCGCCGCGGTCGTAGTAGATCTCCGAGCACGGTCCGCCGGGACCCGGCACGCCCATGTGCCAGTAGTTGTCTTCGAGGCCGCGGCGCTGGATGCGCTCGAGGGGCAGCCCGACCTTGTTGTGCCAGATGTCGAGCGCCTCGTCGTCGTCGAGGTAGACGGTCGCCCAGAGACGGTCGGGCGGGAAGCCGAAGCCACCCTCGGATTCCGGCTTGGTCAGCAGCTCCCAGGCGAACGGGATCACTTCGGCCTTGAAGTAGTCGCCGATGGAGAAGTTGCCCAGCATCTGGAAGAACGTCGCGTGCCGGGTGGTCTTGCCGACCTCGTCGATGTCGGGGGTGCGCACGCATTTCTGCGCGGTGGCCAGCCGGTCCGCCGGAGGCTTGCGCTGCCCCAGGAAGTACGGCTTGAAGGGCACCATACCCGCGTTGACCAGGAGAAGCGTCGGGTCCTCAGCGATCAGGCTGGCCGAGGGCACTACCTTGTGCCCACGCTCCTCGAAGAAGCGCAGGAAGCGGCGCGCGATCTCTGCCGACTCCATGGTGGCCATCCTTTGCGTTAGTCGTTGCTTTCAGCGTTGTCGAGGCCGAAACGGGCCCGCAACTCGATTTCGCGCTCCGCGGCCTCGCCGAGCGCGTCAGAAGTAAAGTCTCTCACCCGTCCGAGCATGCTCGCGGCGCCGCCGACCGTCCGGCGGGCCACGTGGTTGGGGTGGAGTGCCTGCAGCCTGCGCATCACCCAGAGGGTCAGCAGCGCGCCGAGCGACAGGTAGAACAGCCGTCTGATCATCGCCGTCGGCCCGCCTTGCGCGGCCTGCGAACCTCGATGGCCCTGCGCACACCGTAGCCGATGGAGGAGACCTTGATCAGCGGCCCGGTGAAGACGGTCTGGGTGACGGCGCTGAGCTTGGCGGCGTGGGAGCTCACCTGCTTGACGTCCTTGGCGATGGCCTCGACGGCCACCAGCTGCCGGTTGGTCTCGTTGACCGTCAGGCTCATGTCGTCGAGCAGCGGCGCCATGCGGGCGCTCAGGTCGGCCACCGCCCTGCCGGTCTCGGTGATCAGCCGGGTGAGCTTGACCAGCACCATGACGAGCACGCAGACCAAGACGATCCAGCCCGTGGCGGCGATCAGCCCGGCGACCTCTCCAGCGGTAAGCATCCGCTCATCTCCCTCGTACGCTGGGCCGGAACGGCAAGAACCCTATCGCGTTCGCCGGCCCAGATTACTGGCGACGCCCGGCTCCATCGGGCCGCCACGTCGATGGCCCACGTTTCCCCGCTCGAACCGGCCGGCTCGCGAGCGGCAACGATCCCGGTCCCGACCAGCCGAACCCGGCCCGTGCCGGACGACCAGAAGTCCGCCAAGAGCCCATCGACACGCCCGCCCAGCAGTTCGCCAAGAGGCCATCAGGAGCCCGTCGACAGCCCGCCAAGTGGCCGTGAAGAGTGCGCGAAAGGCCGTCAAGAGCCCCGCAGGAAGTCACGTATCCGAGCCCACCGCTCGGCCAGCACGCCCTCACCACCGTGCTTGGTGGGCTCGTAGTAGCGCTTGTCGCGCACCTGCTCGGGCGCGTAGTCCTGGCGGACCAGCCCGTGGTCGAAGTCGTGCGGGTATTTGTAGCCGTCGCCGTGGCCCAGCTTGGCGGCGCCCTGATAGTGGGCGTCGCGCAGGTGGCCGGGCACCTGGCCGATCAGACCGCGGCGCACGTCGCCGATCGCCGCGCCGATGGCCTTCACGACGGCGTTGGACTTGGGCGCCAGCGCGCAGTGCAGGACCGCGTGGGCCAGGTTGATCTGGCCCTCCGGCAGGCCGATGAGCTGCACCGCCTGGGCCGCGGCGACCGCGGTCTGCAGGCAGGTCGGGTCGGCCAGGCCGACGTCCTCCGAGGCGAAGATGACGATGCGGCGGGCGATGAAGCGCGGGTCCTCGCCCGCCTCGATCATGCGGGCCAGGTAGTGGAGCGCGGCGTCGGCGTCGGAGCCGCGCATCGACTTGATGAAGGCGCTGATGACGTCGTAGTGCTGGTCGCCCTGCCGGTCGTAGCGGACGGCCGCCTTGTCGACGGCCTTCGCCACGACCTCGACCGTGATGTCGTCGGACAGCAGCGCGGCGGCTTCGAGGTAGGTCAGGGAGCGGCGGGCGTCGCCGCCGGCCAGGCGTACGAGATGGTCGACGGCCTCGGGGGCGACGGTGGCGCGGCCGCCGAGGCCGCGTTCGTCGGCCACCGCGCGCTCCAGGACCGCGCGGACGTCGTCGTCGGTCAGAGACTCGAGCGTGAGCAGCAACGAGCGCGACAGCAGGGGGGAGATGACCGAGAAGAAGGGGTTTTCGGTGGTGGCGCCGATGAAGGTGACCCAGCGGTTCTCCACGGCGGGCAGCAGGGCGTCCTGCTGGGCCTTGTTGAAGCGGTGGACCTCGTCGACGAAGAGCACGGTCTGCCGGCCGCTCATGCCCAGCTCTCGCTTGGCGACGTCGATGGCGGCGCGTACGTCCTTGACCCCGGCCGAGACGGCGGAGACCTCGACGAAGCGCCGCTTGGTGACGTTGGAGACGACATAGGCGAGCGTCGTCTTGCCGGTGCCGGGCGGCCCCCAGAGGAAGAGCGACATCGGTGCCTCGCTCTCGACGAGCCTGCGCAGCGGGGTGCCCGCGCCGAGCAGGTGACGCTGGCCGATCACCTCGTCGAGCGTGCGCGGCCGCATCCGCACCGCGAGGGGCTGCGGCGTGGCCTCCTCAGCCGCCGAATCGAACAGACTCTCCACAACGCGAGTTTACGGGGTGGACCGCGTCCAGCGATCCACCATCAGCCAAGCGAGCTTCGGTCCACCAGCAAGGAGCGGGCAGCGAAAGGAGCGGGCAGCGAAAGGAGCGGGCGGCGAAAGGAGCGGGCGGCGAAAGGAGCGGGCTACGCACCCCAGACGGCTCGCGCTCCCGAGTCACCGGCGCGGAAGACGAAGTAGCCGACCACCACGGCCAGCAGCACCGTCACGCCGGACAGCACGAGGGTGACCGGGCGGCCGAACCTGTCGCCGAGCGAGCCGCGGCTCGGGCTCGTGGAGTAGACGAGCAGCAACGCGGCGACGCCGAGGCCGGCCGTCGACAGGAGCAACGGGTTGGCGAAGCTCTCATGGGTCTCGATCCGCTGGCCCAGCGTGCCGTCGACCGAGGCGAAGCGGGCCTCCTTGAGGCTCTCGCCACTCTCCTTGGCCGCGAAGACGGCCACGGGCGCCCCCAGCGAGAGCAGAACCACCGCCCACGCCAGCAGCGGCCGCCAGCGATGCAGGGCCGTGTACGCCACGGAGGCGACCGCGAGGAGCGGGGTCAGCACCACGGCGAAGTGGATGATCAGCGGATGGGCGGGCAGGCCGAAGATCTCGTCGAACATGTCTGCACTCCTAGTTCTCATTTCAACTACGAATGGCGACACGATATGGTTCGCGGTCCATCCCGTCACTACGAGTGGTTTCCTCCTCTTACGTCCGGCACATCGCAGGGCCGGTAGCATTCCCGGAGTTGTTTGGTCATGTACTGGCAAAAGTGGAGGACATACCGGTGAGCGGCGAGGACGACCGCCAGAGCCAGTTGGCTCGGGAACACAAGGAGCGGCAGGAACAGCGCGAGGCGGCCGATCGCGCCAAGGGGAAGCGGAACGTCTTCATCGGGGCGGGCCTGGCCGTGGTTGTGGTGGCGGGCGGCATCTACGCCGCGACCACGCTGGTCAACAAGGACGACCCGGGCAAGAAGGTCTCGGCCGAGAGCAGCCCGTCTGCCTCGGCCTCCGCCCCGCCCAGCGCCGCTCCCTCGCCGACCCCGTCGCTGTCCTCGCTGCCGAAGAAGACCGGCAAGGTGTCCTGCACCTACAAGCGGGACACCTCGGGCGTACCGATGAAGTACGTGGGCATGCCCGGCAGCCGCCCGAACATGAAGCTGAAGACGATGACCGTCTTCACCAACCATGGCAAGATCGTCATCGACGTCGACCCGGCCGCGACCCCGTGCTCGGTCAACTCGATGGCCTTCCTGGCCCAGAAGAACTTCTACAACAACACCAAGTGCCACCGCCTGGTGACGCCCGAGACGGCGGGGCTGTTCCTGCTGCAGTGCGGCGACCCCAAGGCCAAGGCCGACGGCAAGAACCCGACGGACGGCCAGGGCACGGCGGGCTACGTCTACAGGGACGAGGCCGTCGGCGCGATTCCGTACACCCGCGGCGTGGTGTTCCTCACCCAGCCGCAGGACGCGGCCGGGCAGAACAGCAGCCAGTTCGCCATCTCACTGTCGGACGAGAACTCGCAGATCGAGGCCCAGTACTCGGTACTCGGCATGGTCCGCTCGGGCCTGGAGATCATCGAGAAGGTCGCCAAGGACGGCGTCATCGTCAACAGCCAGGACATCGTCGGCGACGGCGGCTCGACCGCCCCGAAGAACCCGATCATCATCGAGAAGGTCACGGTCCGCTAGCCGGACACGAAAGAGGGCGCCCCGTCTCTCCTGAACCGGAGAGGCGGGGCGCCCTCTTTCGTGTGGATCAGCCTTCGTTCTTGGGCTTGGCGTCGACGCCCGCCTCCTTGCGCTGGTCCACCGTGATGGCGGTGGGCGCGCCGGTGAGCGGGTCGAAGCCGGAGGCGGTCTTCGGGAAGGCGATCACGTCGCGGATCGACTCACCGCCGGACAGCAGCATGCAGATGCGGTCCCAGCCGTAGGCGATGCCTCCGTGCGGGGGCGGGCCGTACTTGAACGCCTCCAGCAGGAAGCCGAACTTGTTCTCGGCCTCCTCCTTGGAGATGCCGAGCACGTCGAAGACCCGCTGCTGCATCTCCGCCCGGTGGATACGGATGGAGCCGCCACCGATCTCCATGCCGTTGCAGACCATGTCGTAGGCGTAGGCCAGGGCCTCGCCGGGGTGGTCCTGGAAGTTGTCCGCCCATTCGGGCTTGGGGCCGGTGAACGGGTGGTGCACGGCCGTCCAGCCGCCCTCGCCGTCCTCCTCGAACATGGGCGCGTCGACGACCCACAGGAACGACCACAGCGACTCGTCGATGAGGCCGCAGCGGCGGCCGATCTCCAGCCGGGCCGCGCCGAGCAGGTCGCGCGCCGAGTTGCGCGCGCCGGCCGCGAAGAAGACCGCGTCGCCCGGCTGGGCGCCAACCTTCGCCGCAAGTCCGGAAATTTCCTCTTCTGAGAGGTTCTTCGCCACCGGGCCGCCGAGTGTGCCGTCCTCCTGGACGAGCACGTACGCCAGGCCCTTGGCGCCGCGCGAGCGCGCCCAGTCCTGCCAGCCGTCGAGCTCCTTGCGGGTCTGCGAGCCGCCGCCCGGCATGACGACCGCGCCCACGTAGTCGGCCTGGAACACGCGGAACGAGGTGCCGGCGAAGTAGTCGGTCATCTCGACGAGCTCCTGGCCGAAGCGCAGGTCGGGCTTGTCGGAGCCGTAGCGGGCCATCGCGTCGGCGTAGGTCATGCGGGGCAGCGGGGTCGGGATCTCGTAGCCGACCGTCTCGCGCCACACGCGGCCGATGAGCTTCTCGCCGACCGCGATGACGTCTTCCTGGTCGACGAACGACATCTCGACGTCGATCTGGGTGAACTCCGGCTGCCGGTCGGCCCGCAGGTCCTCGTCGCGGTAGCACTTGGCGAGCTGGTAGTAGCGCTCGAGCCCGCCCACCTGGAGCAGCTGCTTGAACAGCTGCGGCGACTGCGGCAGCGCGTACCAGTTGCCCGGCTGGAGCCGGACCGGCACCAGGAAGTCGCGCGCGCCCTCGGGCGTGGACCTGGTCAGAGTCGGTGTCTCGACGTAGACGAAGCCGAGCTCGTGCATGACCTCGTTGGCCAGGTAGGTGGCCTTCGAGCGGACCCGCAGGGCATTGGCCACCTGCGGGCGGCGAATGTCGAGATAGCGGTATTTGAGGCGGGCCTCCTCGGAGACGCCCGCGCTGCCCTCGATCGGGAAGGGCAGCGGCGCGGACTCGCTGAGCACCTCGACCCGCTCGGCGACGACCTCGATCGCGCCGGTGGGCAGCTCGGGGTTCTCGTTGCCCTCCGGCCTGACCCGGACCTGGCCGACCACCTGCACGCAGTATTCGGCGCGCAGGTCGTGGGCGTGGTCCTCCTCGCGGAAGACCACCTGCGCCGAGCCGGAGGCATCGCGCAGGTCGATGAAGACCACACCGCCGTGATCACGGCGCCTGGCCACCCATCCTGCCAGCGTCACCTGCTGCCCGGCGTGCTCCTCTCGGAGCGACCCGGCGGTATGCGTGCGCATCACTGCACTTTCCCCTTCAAGACATCGACGACCTGGGCCAGCGGCACCTCGGTCTGCTCAGCGGTGGTCAGGTCCTTCAGTTGTACGGCCTGCGCGGCCAGGTCACGCTCGCCCAGGATCAGCGCGAACCGGGCACCCGAGCGGTCGGCGCCCTTCATCGCGCCCTTGAGCCCCTTGCCGCCGTATGCCAGGTCGGCGCTGACGCCCGCCTGGCGCAGCTCGGTCACGAGCAGGAACATCCGGCGGCGGGCTTCGTCACCCAGCGGGACACCGTACACCTGGACGCGTCCCGGTGCGGCCTCGCCGATCAACCCCTCGGCCTCCATCGCGAGGAAGGTGCGGTCGACGCCCAAGGCCCAGCCGACGCTGGGCAGGGGCGGCCCGCCGAGCATCTCGCTCAGCCCGTCGTAGCGTCCGCCACCGCCGACCGCGGACTGCGAGCCGAGCCCGTCGTGCACGAACTCGAACGTGGTGCGCGTGTAGTAGTCGAGCCCACGCACCAGCCGCGGATCGTCCTCGTAGGCCACGCCCGCGGCGCTCAGCAGCGCGCGGACCTCCTCGTGGTAGGTCTTGCAGGCGGCGCACAGGTGGTCGACGACCAGGGGCGCGCCGGTCAGCTGTGCCTGCACCTCGGGCCGTTTGTCGTCGAGCACCCGCAGGGGGTTGATCTCGATCCGGGCCCTGGTGTCCTCGTCGAGGTCGAGCCCGCGCAGGAACTCCTGCAGCGCGGCCCGGTAGGCGGGCCGGCAGGTCTTGTCACCCAGCGAGTTGATCAGCAGCCGGACGCCCGCCAGGCCGAGCGAGGCGAAGCCCTGGGCACCCAGCACGACGATCTCGGCGTCGAGCGCGGGGTCCTCGGAGCCCAGCGCCTCGGCGCCGACCTGCCAGAAGTGCCGGTAACGGCCTCTCTGAGCGCGTTCGTAGCGGAACTGGCTGCCGGAGTACCACAGCTTGACCGGGAGCTGGCCGTTGTGCAGGCCGTGCTGCAGGACGGCGCGTACGACCGAGGCGGTGCCCTCGGGACGCAGCGTCAGTGAGCGGCCCGCCTTGTCGGGAAAGGTGTACATCTCCTTGGACACGATGTCGGTCGACTCACCGACGCCCCTGGCGAACAGCTGGGTGTCCTCGAACACCGGCGTCTCGATGTAGCCGTAGCCGGCCAGCCGCGCGGGCGCGACCAGGGCCTCGCGCACGGCGAGAACCTGCTCGGAGCGGGGCGGCAGCCAGTCGAAGGTGCCCTTAGGCGCTTGGAAACTCATGAGATCCCTGTTAGATGCCTCGTGTGGGACCGGCGTGCGGCGCGGCTTCCTTCAGATATGGATTGGTGGCGCGCTCGTGGCCGATCGTGGTCTGTGGTCCGTGGCCCGGCAGGACGACCGTATCGTCAGGCAGCGGCAGGCACTTGTCGGCCAGGCTGCGCAGGATCGTCGGATAGTCGCCGCCCGGCAGGTCGGAGCGGCCGATGGAGCCGGCGAACAGCAGGTCACCAGACAGCATCACGTCGTCGTCAGGCAACCGGAAGCTCACCGACCCCCTGGTATGGCCGGGTGTGTGGTCGACCACGAGCTCCAGCCCGGCCAGCGGCAGCACGGCGCCGTCTGACAGCTCCCGCACGTCGTCGGGCTCGCTCAGCGTGATGCCGCCGAAGATCGCCGAGCTCGACGGCGACCAGCCCGCGGCCGGGTCGCTCAGCAGATGGCGGTCCTCGGGATGGATCCAGGCGGGCACGTCGCGCGCGCCGCAGACCGGGGCCACCGACCAGACGTGGTCGAGGTGTCCGTGGGTCAGCAGCACCGCCACCGGCTTGAGCCGGTGCTCTCTCAGCAGCTCGTCGACCCCGTCGACCGCGTCCTGACCTGGATCGACGATCACGCACTCCTCGCCCGCTGCGGGCGCGACGACGTAACAATTGGTCTGGAAGGCCCCTGCGGGGAAGCCTGCGATGAGCATCTGCCTCAGCTGATCTCGTCAAAAAAGCCAATGGGAATGTAACCGAAGGGTACCGGTGCGGGTCGCCGGGCTGCGAATCATTACCCGTTGGCCGATACGATTCGCCCACCTCAGTTGATTGACTATGGGAGGCAAAGCGGTGGCCACGGGGAAGGACCGGCAGAAACAGCTGGCACGCGAGCACCACGAGCGGCAGCTGGCACGCCGTCTCGAACGCGAGCAGCGCGCCAAGCGCACGGCGATCATCGGCTCCACGGTAGGCGTGGTCGTCGTGGTGGGGGGCATCGTGGCGGCGGTCGCGTTGCTGGGCGGTGGCGGCGACTCGAAGACCGACGCCGCCGCGACGGCGCAGCCCTCGGCTTCCGCCCAGGACACGGCGGCGCCCTCGGCCTCGGCTTCGGCCGCCGCCGGGCCCAAGCCGTACGACGCCAAGACCGGCACCTGCGACTACGTCGCCGAAAAGGGCGGCGGTGTGGTCAAGGACGTCGGACTGCCGCCGAAGAAGGTGAAACTCAAGCCGGCGACCAAGACGATGACCCTCAACACCAACCTGGGCGACATCGAGGTGCAGCTCGACAACGCCAAGGCGCCGTGCACGGTCAACTCGCTGGCCTACCTGGCGGAGAAGAAGTTCTACGACGGCAGCAAGTGCCATCGCCTGGGCAGCGCTCAGTTCCCGATGCTGCAGTGCGGAGACCCGCAGGCCAAGGCAGACGGCAAGGGCCAGTCGGACGGCGCGGGCGGCCCCGGCTACGTCATGGCCGAGGAGAACCTCACGGGCGCCACCTACAAGCGCGGCGTCATGGCCATGGCCAAGACGCAGGCGCCGGGCAGCACCGGGAGCCAGTTCTTCCTGGTCTTCGGCGACCTCGGACTCACCCCGGATTACACACCGGTGGGTACCATCACCAAGGGTCTGGACATCCTAGACAAGGTGAACAAAGCAGGTGTCATCACTCCCATGCAGGATGGTACTGGCGCACCTAAGGAAACCGTCGAAATCAAAAGCGTGACATTCTCTGGCAAGAGCTGACGTAATACAAACTAGGGACAGTAGTCCCGAAGGGTCTGATGGATAGTGCGGGAGGACACGGTGAGCACCGACCCGTGGGGCCGGGTAGACGACGACGGCACCGTCTACGTGCGTACGGCTGAGGGAGAGCGAGCCGTCGGGTCCTGGCAGGCCGGTGAAGCGGACGAGGCACTGGCCTACTTCCATCGCAAGTACGACGAGCTGGCCGGCCAGGTCACGCTGCTGGAGCAGCGCCTGAAAGGCACCGACCTGGCCCCGGCGCAGGCCGAGGCCAGCATCGTCAAGCTCCGCGAAGCGGTCGCCGACGCGCACGCCATCGGCGACCTCGCCGCGCTGACGGCCCGTCTCGACGGCCTGACGGAGGCGGTCGCGCAGCGGCGCGAGGAGGTCAAGGCCGCGCGTGAGCACGCGCGCGCCGAGGCCAGGACGGTCAAGGAACGCATCGTCGACGAGGCCGAGCGCATCGCCGACGAGACCACCCACTGGAAGTCGGGCGGTGAGCGGCTGCGCCAGCTGGTCGAGGAGTGGAAGGCGGCCGACCGCATCGACCGCGTCACCGAGGCCGCGCTGTGGAAGCGGCTCTCGGCCGCCCGCACCGCCTTCGCCAAGCGGCGCAAGGTGTACTTCGCGGGGCTCGACGAGCAGCGCGAGGGCGTACGCGCCGAGAAGGAGCGCATCGTCGCCGAGGCGGAGGCGATCGCCGACTCGACCGACTGGGGCACGACGGCGGCCGTCTACCGCGACCTGATGCAGCGCTGGAAGAGCGCGGGCCGGGCGTCGCGGGAGGTCGAGGACGAGCTGTGGGCGCGGTTCAAGGGCGCCCAGGACCTGTTCTTCCAGGCCCGCTCGGCGGTGTTCGCCGAGCGCGACGCGTCCCTGGCGGCCAACGCCGAGCTCAAGGAGGTGCTGCTGACGGAGGCCGAGAAGATCCTTCCGGTCACCGACGTCCGCACGGCCAGGGCGGCGCTGCGCCACATCCTGGAGCGCTGGGAGGCGGCCGGTCCGGTGCCGCGCGAGCAGCGCGACCGTCTCGAAGGCGGCCTGCGCAAGGTGGACGACGCCGTGCGCAAGGCCGAGGACGCCGAGTGGAAGCGGTCCAACCCCGAGGCCAGGGCTCGCGCCCAGAACGCGGTCGACCAGCTGCGCACCGCGATCGAGCAGCTGGAGAAGCGCCTGGTCAAGGCCGAGGCGGCCGGACGCGCCAAAGACGTGAAGGAGGCCGAGGAGGCCATCACGGCCCGCCGCTCGTGGCTGGAGGAGGCCGAGCGGACGCTGGCCGAGTTCAGCTGAGGTTCCTGCCGGTCCGCGGGCGAAGGGGGTCGCCTGCGTACCTGGTATTCGGAGTGCCCGGTCGGCTCGGGGAGTTCTAGGGTGTTGGGCATGGAAGCTGTGCCCGCCGCGCGTGCCCTGGTCGCCGAGCTGTTCCCGGACGCGCTCTACGCCTTCCTGGGCGGCAGCGTGCTGACCGGCCACCGCACGAGCCGGTCCGATCTCGACGTGGTCGTGGTACTGGACGGCCTGGCCGTGCCCTACCGCGAGTCGCTGCGCTGGCATGACTGGCCGGTCGACCTGCTGGTGCACAACGAGCTGAGCCTGACCGGCTGGGCCGACCGCGATCTGGCCGGCCACCGGCCGACCTTGCCGCGCCTGTGCGCCGACGGCGTGGTGCTCACCGACCGGGCGGGCCGCGCCGCCGAGGTACAGGCGGTCATGCGCGAACGCCTCTCCGCCGGTCCCGGCCCCACCGCGCCCCAGATGCTGGATCGAGCTCGCTACGTCCTGTCGGACCTGCTCGACGACCTGGCGGGCGCGACGGAGCCGGGCGAGCTGGCGTTCATCCGCTGGCAGGTCGTCCAGGAGTCGGCCCGGCTGGCGCTGACGGCCGCGGGCCGCTGGCACGGCTCGGGCAAGTGGCTGCTGCGCGAGTTGCGCGCGTACGACGCGGCGCTCGCCGACGAACTGCTGTCCGCCCACGACGATCCGGTACGCCTGGCCGCCGCGGCCGAAAGCGTGCTGGAGCGGGCCGGAGGGCGCCTGTGGGAGGGCTACCGGGCCGATGGAGACCCTTTCCACCAGCGGCTGCGCCACATCGCCTCAGGCGATCTGACGTCCGAGACCGCCCAGAGCTCCGGCATGCGTCGCCTGGCCGCCGTCAGCGGGCCTACGGCCGGGTCCGGCAAGCTGTGGATGGGCCAGACCCACGTCGCCCCGTCGACGCGCTCGGCGGATCACCATCACGGGGAGTCGGAGACGGCCATCTACGTGGTCAGCGGCACGCCGTCGTTCGTGTTCCTCGACCCCCAGGACGCACGCGAGACGCGGCTGGAGGCGAAGCCGGGGGACTACATCTTCGTCCCGCCCTACATGCCGCACCGCGAGGAGAATCCAGACCCGGAGCAGGAGGCCGTGGTCGTCATCGCCCGCAGCACGCAGGACGCGATCGTGGTCAACCTGCCCGATCTGTCCACGCACGCGCGCCGCCGACCCGGCATCTGATCTGGCTACGTGCTCGCGCCGCTGACCCGGTAGACGTCGAAGACGCCCTGAATGTTGCGGACGGCCTTCAGCACATGACCGAGATGCTTGGGATCGCCCATCTCGAAGGTGAACTTGCTGACCGCCACCCGGTCTCGCGAGGTGGTCACCGAGGCGCTGAGGATGTTGACGTGCTGGTCGGACAGGGTCCGGGTGACGTCGGACAGCAGGCGGGGCCGGTCGAGGGCCTCGACCTGGATGGCCACCAGGAAGACCGAGTCGTCGCCCGGCGACCAGCTCACCTCCACCAGGCGGTCGGGCTGCGACTTGAGCTGCACGATGTTGGTGCAGTCGGCGCGGTGCACGGACACGCCGTGCCCCCGGGTGACGAAGCCGACGATCTCGTCGCCGGGCACCGGGGTGCAGCACTTCGACAGGCGTACCCAGACATCGGAGTCGCCCGCGACGACCACGCCCGCGCCGCCGCCCCGGGGACGGCCGCGCAGGCGCGTCGGGAGCGAGGTCTCGGCGATGTCCTCCTCGGCGCTGTCGACGCCGCCGATGGAGGCCACGAGCTTCTGCACGACCGTCTGCGCGGCGACGTGCCCCTCCCCCACGGCCGCGTAGAGCGCGGACACGTCGGGATAGCGCAGGTCGCGGGCCAGGGCCAGCAGCGACTCGCCGGACATCAGGCGTTGCAGCGGCAGCCCCTGCTTGCGCATGGCCCGGCCGATGGCCTCCTTGCCCGCCTCGATCGCGGTCTCGCGGCGCTCCTTGGAGAACCACTGGCGGATCTTGTTGCGGGCGCGGCCGGACTTGACGAACTTGAGCCAGTCGCGTGACGGACCGGCGTCGGGCGACTTCGAGGTGAAGATCTCGACCGTGTCACCGTTGCCCAGCCGCGACTCCAGCGGCACCAGGCGGCCGTTCACACGGGCGCCGATGCAGCGGTGGCCGACCTCGGTGTGGACCGCGTAGGCGAAGTCGACCGGGGTCGCCCCCTCCGGCAGCGCCACCACCTGGCCGCGCGGGGTGAAGACGTAGACCTCGGAGACCGACAGGTCGAAACGGAGCGACTCCAGGAACTCACCCGGGTCGGAGGTCTCCTTCTGCCAGTCGAGGAGCTGGCGCAGCCAGGCCATGTCGCTGCCCGGCTTGACCTTGCCCGCGGGGCCCGGGGCGCCGACCTCCTCTTTGTACTTCCAGTGGGCGGCCACGCCGTATTCGGCCCTGTGGTGCATGGCGTGCGTACGGATCTGCAGCTCGACGGGCTTGCCCTCGGGACCGATCACCGTGGTGTGCAGCGATTGGTACATGTTGAACTTGGGCATCGCGATGTAGTCCTTGAACCGGCCGGGGACCGGGTTCCAGCGCGCGTGGATCGTTCCGAGGGCCGCATAGCAGTCGCGCACGCTGTCGACGAGGACTCTGATGCCCACCAGGTCGTAGATGTCGTCGAAGGCCACGTCCCTGGCGATCATCTTCTGGTAGACCGAGTAGTAGTGCTTGGGCCGGCCCTTGACCAGCGCGCGGATCTTGGCATCACGCAGGTCGCCGGAGACCTTCTCGATGACCTCCTGCAGGAACAGGTCCCTGCGCGGGGCCCGCTCCGACACCATGCGCGCGATCTCGTCGTAGCGCTTGGGGTAGAGCATGGCGAAGGCCAGGTCCTCCAGCTCCCACTTGATGGTGTTCATGCCCAGGCGGTGAGCCAGCGGGGCGAAGATCTCCAGAGTCTCGCGGGACTTCTGGTGGCGCTTGTGCTCGGGCAGGTAACGCATCGTGCGCATGTTGTGCAGCCGGTCGGCCAGCTTGATGATCAGCACCCGGATGTCGCGCGACATCGCCACGACCATCTTGCGCACGGTCTCGGCCTGCGCGGCGTCGCCGAACTTGACCTTGTCGAGCTTGGTGACGCCGTCGACCAGTGACGAGATCGTGTCGCCGAAGTCGCCACGCAGCTCGTCGAGGCCGTAAGCGGTGTCCTCGACGGTGTCGTGCAGCAGGGCCGCGCACAGCGTCTCGTCGTCGGTGCCCAGCTCGGCCAGGATGGTGGCCACGGCCAGCGGGTGGGTGATGTACGGGTCGCCGCTCTTCCGCTTCTGGTCGCGGTGATGATAGGCGGCGACGTCGTAGGCGTGCTCAATCAGGCGCAGGTCGGCCTTGGGGTGGGTGGCACGAACCGTCCTGAACAGCGGCTCCAGCACCGGATTCATGGCCCCACCCCCAAATCGCCGTCGACGCACCGCCGGGACACCGGGCGCCGTCTCGGCACTCCCTGCGTCAGTTACGTCGGGCACGACCACATCACGGGGCACACAGACTCCTTACCATCGAGTCCAGGCCCCCCAGTGTATCCAGGTGAGAAACCTGGCCTCTCTCGGGTCGGGCTCAGACGATCACAAGGGAGCGCAAATCCACTCCCGCGAGACGCTCGCGTCCCTTGAGAAAGGCCAGCTCCATCAGTACGGCGACGCCGACGACCTCGGCTCCGGCCCTGCGCACCAGTTGTACGGTGGCCTCCGCCGTGCCGCCGGTGGCGAGCACGTCATCGACGATGAGCACCCGGTCACCTTCGGTGAAGGCGTCGCGGTGCACCTCGATGGTCGCGGATCCGTACTCGAGATCGTAGGACTCCTCCAGGGTTTCGGAGGGGAGTTTGCCCTTTTTTCTGATGGGCACGAACCCGGCCCCCGCCCGGTACGCCACCGGAGCGGCCAGAATGAAGCCCCGCGCCTCGATCCCGACGATCTTGTCCACGTCGAACGCGCCGGCCAGTTCGTCGACCACGGCCGTGAACGCCACCGGGTCGGCCAGCAGCGGGGTGATGTCCTTGAACATGACTCCCGCCTGGGGGTAGTCGGGCACGTCCCTGATCCGGTCGCAGATCAGCGAGCTCAGGTCGCTCATGACGGCACTCCTTCGGTTGACCGCCCAGCGGTCCTCTCCCACGACTGACGGCCTCCATGATGGCCCATCCGACGGACCACCGGCGCCCGCCGGGGGCGGTAAGTGGCATTCACCCGGTTATGTCCGGCGCTGTGAGGGCCCTCAGGGCTTCCATAAACCGACGCCCCCACCCAGGTGGGCGGAGGCGTCGTTCGTGCGTGTACGGGCCCGTGTGGGCCAGGCCGGGCTAACCCTTGGCCGTCGCCGCGCTCTTGGCGCCCTTGCCACCCTTGGTGCCGGTGGAGGCCAGTCGCCTGGCGATGGCCTGGTATTTCGGCTCCCGCTCCTTCAGCGTCACCAGCAGCGGCGTGGCCACGCACAGCGAGGAGTAGGTGCCGACGATCATGCCGACGAACAGTGCCAGCGACAGGTCCTTCAGCGTGCCCGCGCCGAGCAGCGTGGTGCCGATGAACAGGATCGCCGCCACCGGCAGGATCGCGACCAGCGAGGTGTTCAGCGACCTGATCAGCGTGTGGTTCAGCGCGTTGTTGGCCGCCATCGAGTACGTCTGCTTCGACGTGGTGCCCAGCTTGCCGGTGACTTCCTTGATCATGTCGAACACCACGACCGCGTCGTAGAGCGAATAACCGAGGATGGTCAGGAAGCCGAGCAGCGTCGCGGGCGTGACCTCGAAGCCCGACCAGGCATAGACGCCCGCCGTGATGACGAGGTCGTGGATGAGCGCGACGATCGCGGCCAACGCCATCTTCGGCTCGAACGCCATCGACAGGTACAGAATGATCGCCAGCATGAAGACGCCCAGGCCGATCCACGCCTTCTTGGACACCTCACCGCCCCAGGACGCGCCGATCGACTGGATGTCGACGTCCTTGACCGGGACGCCGAAGTCCTTCGAGACGGCGTTCTGGACCTTGGTCACCGCGCCCGGGTTGAGGCTCTCGGTGGTGACCCGCCAGCGATCGCCGGCCGTCTGCACGATCGGCTGGTGTACGCCCTCCTCCCGGAAGGAGTCGCGGACCTGCTGGATCGTGGCGGTCTGCGCCTTGAAGGCGAAGACCGACCCGCCCTTGAACTCCACGCCCAGGTTGAGCCCGTTGATCAGCAGCCCGGCGAGGGACACGATCAGCAGGAAGCCGGAAAGGCTGTACCAGAGCTTCCAGCGGCCGACGAAGTCAACGTCGATCTCGCCGCGGTAGAGGCGACGCCCCAGTCCCATCTCAGGCCTCCTGCGGGGTGGTCGTACGGCCGGTGGTGCCAAGATCCTGGCTCATACGCTCGGAGTCGAGGCCGGACAGCGGGTGCCCCTTGGCGAAGAACTTGAGCTTGGCCAGCACCGCGATGAGCGGCTTCGTGAACAGAAAGACCACCACGACGTCGATCAACGTGGTCAGGCCCATCGCGAACGCGAACCCGGCCACACCGCCCACCGCCAGCAGGTAGAGCACGATCGCGGCGATGAACATGACGGCGTCGGCGATCAGGATCGTGCGCCGCGCACGCACCCAGGCCACCTCGACGGCCGCGCGAAGCGTGCGCCGCCCTTCCTTCATCTCATCTCGTATGCGTTCGAAGTAGACGATGAAGGAGTCGGCGGTGATGCCGATCGAGACCACCAGACCGATGATGTGCGGCAGCGACAGCCGGAACCCGGCGTTGTGGCCGAGCACGACCACCGCCGTGTAGGTGATGACCGTGGCGATCCCGAGGCTGAGGACGGCGACGATGCCCAGGCCGCGGTAGTAGAACAGCGAGTAGAGCACCACGAGGCCGAGGCCGATGGCGCCGGAGATCAGGCCGCCCATGAGCTGGTCCTGGCCGAGCGTCGAGGACACGGTGTCGATCGAGCTGGGGTTGAACTTCAGCGGCAGCGCGCCGTACTTCAGCTGGTCGGCCAGATCGGTGGCGGTCTTCTGCGTGAAGCCGCCGGTGATCTCGGCGCGGCCGCCCGGGATCGGGCCGATGATGTTGGGCGCGGTGATCACGACGCCGTCGAGCACGACGGCGACCTTGTTGCGCGGCTCCTGCGAGTTGAACGCGGTCGAGGTGAGCTTGCTCCACTCACTCGCGCCGCTGCTCTTGAAGTCGAGCTGGACGAGCCACTGCGTGCTGCCCTGCTGGACGCCGGCGCTGGCCGAAGAGATGTCGGTGCCGACGACCTTGGCCACGTCGAGGACGTACTTGAGGCTGCCGTCGGACTCACACGCGGCGAACTGCTTGGCCGGGTCGTCCTGGACGCCCTTCCCGCGGTTCTTCGGATCGCTGCAGTCGAGCTTCTTGAACTGCGCGAGCACGGCCGGGTCGATGCCCTGGGTGTTGATCCCCGCGTTGGGGTCCTGGGCGGGCGGCTGGCCGCTCGACGTCGGAGTGGGCGCCGGCGTGGCCTTGGGGTCCTTCTGGCCCTTCTTGGTGTCCTGAGCCTTCGGCGTCTCCTGGGCCTTGGGCGCCCCGGTCGCCGGAGCGCTGGCCGACGGGGTGGCCGACGGCGCGACGAGCGCCGAGGACAGGGCCTTGCCCGTGGGCGACGCGCTGGGCTTGGGGGCCCTCGCCGACGATGACGGCTTGGCCGACGGCGCGGAGGATGCCGTGCTGGACGGGGCGGCGGACGGCGAGGTGCCCGGCTTGGGCGCCTCGGTGGCGAGCTCCTGCGGAGTCTGCGTGGCCGCCATGGCGAGCACCTGGCGGAAGCGGAGCTCCGCCGTGGTGCCGACCAGCTTGATGACCTCCTCCTGACCAGCGCCCGGAACGGAGATGATGATGTTGTCGCCTGACTTGGCGACCTCCGCGTCGGACAGGCCGGTGCCGTTGACCCGGTCGCGGATGATGTTCACCGCGCGGTCCAGGATCTCCTCAGGCGGGGCGGCGCCGTTCAGGGTCACGGGCGACAGAGTCACCGTCGTGCCGCCGGCGAGATCGAGTGCCAGCTTGGGCGTGAACGCCTTCTGCAGGAACATCGTCCCGCCCAGGGCGATGATGAGCGCCAGCAGCACCAGGAGCGTTCGCCCCGGTCGGCTGTGGCGGCTGGTCGGTCGGGCCACTGGTCGTCAGTCTTTCAGATAGGGGTTTGAGGCAGAGCCTAGTCAGGACTGCTTGGTGCTGGAGTCCTTGCCGCCGTTGCGCTCCACGGTCGTCTCGGTCTCCTCACGGGGAGTGTTGTCCTTGTCGTCACCCTTAACGTCATCGCCCTTAACGTTGTCGCCCTTGACGACCTCGTGGCCGGCCGTGTCGTCGGTGACGACGTCGTCCACCACGGGCTCGTCGGCGAGAGGCTCGTCAGCCGGAGCGTCGCCGGGGGTGACGACACGCCCGATGGCGGCCTTCACCCACCGAGTCTCGATCCCGGGCGCGACCTCGAGGATCACGTCCTCATTGTCCACCGCGACCACGGTTCCGAACAGGCCGGTGGTGGTCATGACACGGGCACCCGGACCCAATGAGTTCTGCATGGCGGTCGCTTCTTGCTGGCGCTTGCGCTGGGGACGGATCAGCAAGAAGTAGAACACCACCACCAGAAGGATCAGCGGCAGGATGCTTCCGAGTTGTCCCATGTTCATAAGGGGCGACCTTCCATTGTCGTACAAGAAGTTGACACCGGCCTCGCGCCGGAAATTCCGTGCGTAGCTTCGGGGCCGCGCCGCTCAGCCCGTCAGCCTACACAGCCAGCCAAGCCACGGAGTGTAGGCGCTTGTTGCGAAACGCGGCAACGAAGCAGCGTTTCGGCGCGCGGGGAAGTTCCCATATTGAAACGGTTGCAACCGTTCTGTGATCAGTCGAAAAGTGTCGCTCCGAATGCGTCGGGTGGCGGTGTCATCCCGAGGTGGTGCCACGCCGCGGCGGTGGCGACCCGGCCGCGCGGGGTCCTGGCCAGCAGTCCTTGGCGTACGAGGAAGGGTTCGGCCACCACTTCGACGGTCTCCGGCTCCTCGCCGACGGCCACGGCGAGCGTGGACAGGCCGACGGGGCCGCCGCCGAACTTGCGCAGCAGCACCCCGAGCACCGCACGGTCGAGCCGGTCGAGACCTTCGGGGTCGACTTCGTACAGGTTGAGCGCCGCGGAGGCGATGTCGCGGTCGATGACGCCTTCCGTGCGCACGTCGGCGAAGTCGCGGACCCGGCGCAGCAGGCGGTTGGCGATGCGGGGTGTGCCGCGCGAGCGCCTGGCGATCTCGTGCGCCCCCTCGACCGGCAGCGTCACCTCGAGCAGCCTGGCCGAGCGGTAGAGCACCCGCTCCAACTCCTCGACCTCGTAGAAGTCCATGTGCGCGGTGAAGCCGAACCGGTCGCGTAGCGGCGCGGGCAGCAGACCGGCCCTGGTGGTGGCGCCGACCAGGGTGAACGGCGCGATGTCCAGCGGGATCGCGGTGGCGCCGGGGCCCTTGCCGACGATGATGTCGACGCGGAAGTCCTCCATCGCGAGATAGAGCATCTCCTCCGCGGGCCGGGCCATCCGGTGGATCTCGTCGATGAACAGCACCTCGCCCTCGGCCAGCGTCGACAGGATGGCCGCGAGGTCACCGGCCCGCTCCAGGGCCGGCCCTGAGGTGATGCGGAGCGGAGCGCTCAACTCGGCTGCGATGATCATAGCCAGTGTCGTCTTGCCCAGACCCGGCGAACCGCTCATCAGCACATGATCCGGCGGCCGCTGGCGCCGCATGGCGCTCTCCAGCACCAGCGACAGCTGCTCCCGCACTCGCGCCTGGCCGATGAACTCGCTCAGCCGCTTGGGCCGCAGCGCCGCCTCGATCTGCAGCTCGTCGCCCTCGGCGTCGGGTGAGACGAGATCACGCTCAAGGCTCACGCCTGGACCTCCCCGCTCATCGCGCGCTGCTCAACGATCGCAGGGCGGCCTTCAGCAGGACGGCGACCTGCGGGTCGTCACCCGCCTCCGGCTCGACCGCGGCGATGGCCTCGTCGGCGTCCTTGCCGGAGTAGCCCAGCCCGACCAGCCCCGAGTGGACCTGGTCGCGCCAGGCGGCCGCCCGCCGGTTGCCGTTGAGCGCCGCGTCGAGCGCCTCGTCGGGCGTGCCGAGCCGGTCCTTGAGCTCCAGCACGATGCGCTGGGCGCCTTTCGGGCCGATGCCCGGCACCTTGGTGAGGGCCTTGAGGTCGGCGGAGGCCACGGCGACGCGCAGCGCGTTGGGCGGGTGGACGGCGAGCATGGCCAGCGCCACCTTGGGGCCGACGCCGCTGGCCGTCTGGAGCAGCTCGAAGACGGTGCGCTCGTCGGCGGTGGCGAAGCCGTAGAGGGTGAGCGACTCCTCTCGCACCACCAGCGACGTGGCCAGCCGCGCCTCCTCGCCCACCCTGAGCGCGGCGAGGGTGGCCGGTGTGCAGTGGGTGAGGATGCCGACCCCGCCGACCTCGATCACCGCACCATGGGGGGTGATCGCCGTCACCTGCCCGGCCACGGACGCGATCACAGCGCAACGCCCTTTCCTGTCGTACGGCCCTGGACCGTGCGGCTCTGGGCCGTGCGGCTCTGGGCCGTACGGCTCTGGGCCCTGGCCACGGCCTCGGCCAGCTTGTGCTGGGCGCCGCCGCGCCACACGTGGCAGATGGCCAGGGCGAGCGCGTCGGCGGCGTCGGCGGGCTTGGGCATCTCGCTGAGCCGCAGCAGGCGGGTCACCATGGCGCCGATCTGCTTCTTGTCGGCGGTGCCGCTGCCGGTGATGGCCGCCTTGACCTCGGACGGGGTGTGGAGCGCGACGGGCAGGCCGCGCCTGGCCGCGCAGAGGACCGCGATGCCCGCCGCCTGGGCGGTGCCCATGACCGTGCGGACGTTGTGCTGGCTGAACACTCGCTCGACCGCCACCGCGTCGGGGCGCACGTCGTCGAGCCACTGCTCGATGCCGGCCTCGATGCCGACCAGCCGGGTGCCCAGCTCCTCGTCGGCGCCGGTGCGCACCACGCCGACGGCCACCAGGGACAGCGGCGCGCCCGGCCGCCCCTCGACCGCGCCAAGGCCACACCGGGTCAGCCCCGGATCGACGCCCATCACCCGCACCGGTCTGCCTCCCCGCGCCGCCGAACATCTGTTCGGCACGAGACTCTACCCCGGCTGACGTGCCCGCGCATCGGGAAACGCCCGCGAGCGTGGGCCGGTCGTCGGGAACGCGCGCGAGCGTGGGCCGGTCGTCGGGAACGCGCGCGAGCCTGGGCCAGCCGTCGGGAACGCGCGCGAGCCTGGGCCAGCCGTCCAGAACGCCCGCCACCGTGGGCCCGCCGGGGAACGGATGTGGATGGGGCGGTCAGAAGTAGTCCAGCATGTACGGCTTGGCGGCGAAGACGGTGTCCAGCAACTCGTCGTAGCGCTCGTGCCCGGACATGAGACCGCCGCGCCGCAGCGTGGCCGCCGGGATCCCGGCGTACAGGGCGGAGAGGCCATTGATCGACAGCATCGCCCCGGACTCCCCCGAGCCCCCGAGCGGGGTGGCGGCCCCGGAGCCGCCGGAGAACTCCAGCCGCCAGCGTCCCGTGTTGCCCGCCCGCAGCCGGTCGGTCACCTCGACGACCGCCTCACCCGCGACGGCGGCCGGGTATCCCCTGCGCTCCACGGCCGCCGCCACGTCGAGGACGCGGAACATCCACCGCACCTGCTTGATCTGCTCCGTGGACCGCTCACGCAGCAGCCACAGCACCGGGTCGTCGGGCGCGACGTTGGCGGTGACGTGCTCGGCCATCGACGACGCGGTGCCCACCAGCGACCACAGCGCCCTGGCGCTCTCCTCGGACTCGGCGACGAGGTTGTCGACCTCGATGTCCGGGCCGTCCCAGCGGTAGACGACGTAGCCGTCCGGGGCCAGATAGAGGAAGTCGTCCTCCTCGCCGAGCCGCAGCGCCCAGGTGCGCTCGTCCCATGAGACGGGGCCGGAGGCGCGCGCGGCGCCGTGTGCCCGCCGCAGCACCGAGACCACCTCGGCCGCGTCGCCGGGACCCATCCTGCGCAGCTCGACCCGGCCGCTCGGCGGGATCGTCCGCAGCGACTCGGCCGGGAGCGTGACGCGCTGCTGCGCTCCCGCGTGCTCGTAGCCGGCCGAGCGGTACAGCGGCGTGGTCGCCGGATAGAGCGCGGACACGGCGTCGCCGAAGGCCACGGCCCGCTCCACGGTGGCCCGCATGAGCCGCCCGCCGACGCCCTTGCCCCGATCCTCCGGGCTGACGGTGACGGCCGCGACCCCGGCCATGGGCTGCGGCTTGCCGTGCCACCACTGGGTGAACGGGCTCAGCCGCGAGGTCGCGACCAGCCTGGTCCCGTCGAACATGCCCAGGTAGCGGCCCTCGGCCAGCGCCGGCAGCGCCGCCTTTCGCCAGCGCTCCCGCTCGGCGGCCGGGATCAGGCCGAAGGAGCGCTGGCGGAGGTCAAGAACGGCGTCGAGGTCGTCGGAGGTCACATCACGGATGTCCACGGTCCCACAATTTACGCAGGTGAGAGGTCCGCCCGCGAACGGCCCACGGTGATGGCGAGCCGGTCGAGGTAGAGCAGCTGCGCGGCGACGATCCCGATCAGTGCCACGGCGACCACGGCAAGCGGCGTGGCCAGGCCGACGTCGGGCGGGGCCGCGCTGTAGCCGCTCGACCGGGTGAGCAGCTGGACCGGCGCGGTGGCCAGGCCGGGGTCCTGGGCGACCAGCAGGGGCCACAGGAGGTCCTGGCCGTTCACGAGTGTGATGGCCAGCACGAGGATGCCGGCCATGGGGAGTGAGGGCAGGACCACGCCGCTCAGGAAGTCCTTGCCGGTACGCGCGGCCAGCCCCTTGCACAGCAGCGTCAGGATCAGCAGGGCGGGCACGCTGACCAGCACCGGCTGGACGAGGGCGATGAAGGAGTCGATCAGGCTCATGCCGCGGATGGTGCGCCAATCGGCCAGGCTCAGCGGGCCCATCCCGACGAACAGCCAGGGGGCGAACACGAGCAGCAGCCACTCGCTCCTACGACCCAGCGGCCGCAGCCCGCCGATGCCGAGCGCCCCGAGGTAGGCGACGCCCACCGACACCAGCGCGCCGATCAGGGCGGGCGCCCAGGTGTTGACAACGGTGCCCAGCCCGGACGGGGCCGCGGATCCCGGCTGGGCGGGCGCCAGCAGCGCCGACAGCCACGGCCAGGTCAAGGCGAGCCCGACGGCGGCGACGATGACCAGCGCCACCACGCCGACGACCACCTTGGCCCCGGAGCCGGACCGTGCGGCGGCGCTCTCCGCCCGCGCGGTCGCCTCTCGGGGCTCGACCGTGATGCGCATGCCGCTCGCCGCCGCCACGCAGACCGCGCCGATCCCCAGGACGCCCAGGACCACCCCCATGATGGTCGCCACCGTGGCGCCCAGCCCGACCCTGCCCACCATGAACGCGTAGGTGTACTGGACGAGGCTCAGCGTCTGTGTGGACCCGTTGGGCCCGCCGTGCGTCAGGGTCAGCCCGATCGCGAACGTCTGCAGCCCGGCGGCGACCATCGCCAGGGCGACGAGCCCGCCCACGGCCAGCAGGGCCGGTGAGACGGTGCCGCCGCGCAGCGCGGGCAGGAAGGCCATCGTCGCCAGCGCGCAGACCACGCCGAAGGTGGCGGCGGCCATGATGAGCTGGAGCGTTCCCGGAGCCGTGGCGGGATCGCGCAGGCCCTCGGCCATCGTGGCCAGACCGGACGCGTCGGACATCAGCCCGCGCATCCAGGAGAGCGCCACGGCCACCGGGGAGAAGGCCACCAGGGCGAGGGACAGCACGATCCGCCCGGCCCGCCTCGGCCAGGCGCCCGACCAGTCGAGCGCCAGCGCGAGCAGCGGTCCGACCACCACGGCCACCAGCAGCGGGATGACCGTTATGGACAGCGTGAAGACCAGTGCCTTCCAGAACGCCCCTTGACCCAGCACCTGGCCGTAGTTGGCGAGTCCCACGAAGACGCTCGGGCCGGTGAGCCCGGCCGACTGGAGGCTGAGCAGGATCGTCTGGACGGTGGGCAGGAGCAAGGTGATCAACGTGCCCAGCAGGGCCGGCAGCAGGAGCAGCCAGCCGAGGGCTGGAGACGCGAAGGCGGGCGAGATGTCGGTAGAGGTATGGGGGGAGGTCACGACGCCCGACCCTACAGCGGACTCAGATCAGGCGTGCGCCATCACGCTTCCAGCTTCTCCATGATCTCGTCGGAGACGTCGAAGTTGGCGAAGACGTTCTGCACGTCGTCGCTGTCCTCGAGTGCGTCGATGAGGCGGAACACCTTCTTGGCACCGTCCTCGTCGAGCGGCACGCTCATCGTGGGCAGGAAGCTCGACTCGGCGGAGTCGTAGTCGATGCCCGCCTCCTGGAGCGCCTTGCGCACCGGCACCAGGTCCCCGGCCTCGGAGACGACCTCGAAGGAGTCGCCCAGGTCGTTGACCTCCTCGGCACCCGCCTCCAGCACGGCCGTCAGCACGTCGTCCTCGTCGAGCCCCTGCTTGGGCACGAGCACGACGCCCTTGCGGTGGAACATGTAGGACACCGAGTTGGGGTCGGCCAGCGAGCCACCGTTGCGGGTGAGCGCGACGCGCACCTCGGAGGCCGCGCGGTTGCGGTTGTCGGTGAGGCACTCGATGAGCACCGCGACGCCGCCGGGCGCGTAGCCCTCGTACATGATGGTCTGCCAGTCGGCGCCGCCCGCCTCCAGGCCGCCGCCGCGCTTGCGGGCCCGCTCGATGTTGTCGTTGGGCACCGAGTTCTTCTTGGCCTTGAAGATGGCGTCGAAGAGCGTCGGGTTGGCGTCCGGATCAGGACCGCCGGTCCGGGCCGCCACCTCGATGTTCTTGATGAGCTTCGCGAACAGCTTGCCGCGCTTGGCGTCGAGCGCGGCCTTCTTGTGCTTCGTCGTCGCCCATTTGGAGTGGCCGGACATTACCTAGAGCTCCCTCAGCATGTCTACGAAGTATCGGTGCACGCGCGTGTCACCCGTCAGCTCAGGGTGGAACGAGGTCGCGAGCAGCGGTCCTTGGCGGACCGCGACGATCCTATCCCCAGGCTCGGCGATGCCCAGCACTTCGACGTCCCTGCCGAGCGATTCGACCCACGGGGCGCGGATGAAGATGGCGTGCACCCGCTCGCCGGCGAAGTCCAGATCGGACTCGAAGGAGTCGATCTGGCGGCCGAAGGCGTTGCGCCTGACGACCATGTCGATGCCGCCGATGGTCTGCTGTCCCTCGGCGCCGTCCTCGATCCGGTCGGCCAGCATGATCATGCCGGCGCAGGAGCCGTACGCGGGCATGCCATCCTTGATCCGCATCCGCAGGGGTTCGAGCAGGTCGAAGGTGTCGGCGAGCTTCCACATAGTGGTCGACTCGCCGCCGGGGATGACCAGGCCGTCGACCGTGTCCAGCTCGGCGGGCCGGCGTACGGCGATGGCCGACGCGCCGGCCTCCTGGAGCATGCGCACATGCTCGCGCACGCTTCCCTGGAGAGCGAGTACACCGATCGTGGGCACGGGGATCCTTCCGTCCGGCTTACGGGTTTCCGACAATTCAACACCAGGACGGCCTGGGATCTTCCTAGAGGGCGGCGATCACGCCACCGCGGCGGTCTCCTGGGCCACGACGTCCACGCGGGACAGGGCGCTCAGGTGGTGGCGCCGGGCGTACAGGATGGCCATGCCGATCAGGCAGCAGAGGGCGCCGAGCGCGTACGGGACCGGGGCGCCGAGTTCCTCGCCCAGCTTGGTGGCGATGAAGGGGGCCAGCGCGCCGCCCATCCAGCGGACGAAGTTGTAGCCGGCGGAGGCGACGGGCCGGGGCGCGTCGGAGACCTCCATGGCCGACTCGGTGAAGACGGTGTTGTTCAGGCCGATCGGGATGCCGGACAGGATCGTGCAGACGATGATCCCGGCGTGTCCCGACACGGCGATGCCGACCTGGAGGACGGCCAGCAGGGCCAGCGCCAGGTGCAGGACGTTCACCGAGCCGATCCGGCGCTGCAGCGGCGGCGCGCCGAACACCGAGGCGAGCGCCACGCACACACCCCAGCCGAAGAACACCGCGCCGATGCCGTAGGCGCTCATGTGCAGGATGAACGGGGTGAAGGCGAGGATCGTGAAGAACGCGAAGTTGTAGAACAGCGCGGTGAAGGCCGTGGTGGACAGTCCTCCATGGGTCAGGGCCCGGAGGGGCGCGCTCAGCTTGGTCCTGACGGCGGGCTTGGGCGTCGTCTCCAGCAGTGTGGCGATCAGCACGAATCCGGCGGCCATCAACGTGGCGGTGCCGAAGAAGGGGGCTCGCCAGTTCCAGTCGCCGAGCAGCGCGCCGGCCAGCGGGCCGGCGGAGATGCCCAGGCCGAGCGCGGCCTCGTACAGGATGATGGCCGCAGCGCCGCCGCCGCTGGCCGCGCCGACGATGACGGCGAGCGCGGTGGCCACGAACAGCGCGTTGCCCAGGCCCCAGCCGGCGCGGAAGCCGACGAGTTCGGCGACGCTGGTGGAGGTGCCCGCGAGCGCGGCGAAGACGATGACCAGCGCGAGCCCGGCCAGCAGGGTGCGCTTGCCGCCGATGCGGCTGGAGACCCAGCCGGTCAGCAGCATGGCGACGGCGGTCACCAGGAAGTAGCTGGTGAACAGCAATGACACCTGGCTGGGCGTGGCCTTCAGACCTTGGGCGATGGACGGCAGGATGGGGTCGACGAGACCGATGCCCATGAAGGCGACCACCGCGGCGAAGGCGGTGGCCCAGACGGACATCGGCTGACGAAGGATTCCGCCACCGGACTGCATAGTGCTCCTCTCATGTGCGGCCGAGCTTTGCCAATGCCGGCAAGGCGACCGCCAGGGCGGCTCGCTCGTCATCGCTGAGCGCCGCCAGTTCTCGGCTGAGGTGGGCGATCCTGGCCTGGCGTACGGCCCGCAGCCGGACGCGGCCCTCGTCGGTGAGCTCGACCGCTCTGACGCGGGCGTCGGCCGGGTCGGACCCTCTGGCCACCAGCCCCGCCTCTTCCAGGCGGTTGATCTGCACGGACATGGTGGGCAGTTGTACGGCGTGCTCCTCGGCCAGCTCCGTCATCCGGCGCGGGCCGGGCTCCAGGGAGCCGAGAACGGCGTACTGCTGGCTGGTGACCGGCTGGCCCGCCACCGTGCGCCTGAGCAGCAGCACCAGGTGGCGGAGCACGGCGGAGACCTGTTCGGCCAGTTCGGTGGGATCGTCCCTCATGATACTTAGCCTAACTAACTTAGCCTGGCTAATATTCCGGGCATGGAAAAGGCGGCGCCCTCTCGGACGCCGCCTTACCGGACATGCCGCCTTACCGGAAATTACGGGCGTTCGGTCTCCAGGCGGACGGTCTCGTCCACCGTTACGCGCCGCGCGAGCACGGACGGGTCGAGCGGGCGCAGGTACGTCTGCTGCACGCCGGGGACGCGGTCCTCGACCACGAACGTCGCCCTCGTGTACGCCTCCGCGCCGGGCTCCCGCAGGTGGGGCACCACCTTGAAGTCCGCGGTGAGCGCGTCGCGCTCGATCCTCGTCAGCACGTAGCCGCGCTGGTTGTTGTAGAACTTCAGGTGCGGGTTGATGGCCAGGAACGGGTGCGTGGCCGGGTCGGAGTCCGTGCCGTCGCCGCCGGTGGAGATCGAGCTGGCCACCAGTTCGGAGCCCACGCTCGGGCCGGTCGGGTCGTCGTAGTTCAGCTTCAGGTCGCTGGCCCAGTGCGCGTGCACGTCACCGGTCAGCACGACGGGGTTGCGGATCTTGGCGTCGACCCAGCCCTGCGTGATCCGCTGGCGGGAGGCGACGTACCCGTCCCAGGCGTCCATGCTGGTCACCTTGGCCGGGCCGGCGTTGTTGTCACGCTGGGCGAAGAAGACCTGCTGGCCGATGATGTCCCACTGCGCCCGCGACTTGTGGAAGCCGTCGACCAGCCACTCCTCCTGCGCCGCGCCGGTGATGGACCTGCTCGGGTCCACCGCGGCCGGGCAGTCCTTGTAGCCGTCGCCGCAGCCCTGGTCGTCGCGGTACTGGCGGGTGTCGAGCATGTGGAAACTGGCCATCCGGCCCCAGCGCACGCGCCGGTAGAGCTGCATGTCGATGCCGCGCGGGATGGAGGTACGGCGCAGCGGCATGTTCTCGTAGTAGGCCCGGAAGGCGGCCTCGCGGCGCTGCAGGAAGGTCGGCTGGTCCTCGGCGTGCTCCGGGACCTCGTCGGCCCAGTTGTTGTCCACCTCGTGGTCGTCGAAGACGACGAGCCAGGGGGCGGCGGCGTGGGCTGCCTGAAGATCGGGGTCGGCCTTGTACTGGGCGTGGCGCTGGCGGTAGTTGGCCAGCGTGACGGTCTCGGGACCCTCGTGGTCGCGGACGTTTCCGCCGGGGATGTTGTAGGTGTTCTTGGTGTACTCGTACTGGTAGTCGCCCAGGTGCAGGATGAGGTCCGGGTGCTCCTCGGCCAGCCTGCGGTAGGAGGTGAAGTAGCCGTGCTCGTACTGGGCGCAGGAGACGAAGGCCATCGACAGCGCGCCGCCGTACGACAGCGGGTGCGGGGCGGTCCTGGCCCGGCCGACGGGCGAGACGTACGGGCCGACGCGGAAGCGGTACCAGTACTCACGGTCGGAGCCGAGACTGTCAGCCTCGACGTGCACGCTGTGGCCCCATTCGGGGGCTGCCACGGTGACGCCGCTGCGGACCACGCGGCGGCAGCGCTCGTCGGAGTAGATCTGCCACAGCACGGGGAACGGCCGCTGCGGCATACCACCGAAACCGTCCTCGGCCAGCGGCTGCTGGGCCAGCCGGGTCCACAGCACGAAGCCCTCGTGGTCGGGGTCACCGCTCGCGACGCCGAGCGTGAACGGGTCGGTCGTCAGGCCACGCGAGGCCAGGCTCTGGGCGGTCTCGGCGGCGGGGTCCGGCGTGGGGTCGGCGTGGGCGGCGGTGGCCGGGAGAGCCGCGGCGGCACCCGCGGTTAACCCGGCGACGAGGAAGTGCCGGCGATTGAGCTTGGACACGGGGCGCTCCTGGGACGATCAACGGGGAGGGGGCGTCCCGTAGCCTGACTCAGAATCGTGACGCCCGGGTGAACACCACCTAACACGAAAAAGGCGACATCCTTCACGGATATCGCCCTATTCGGAAATTTCCGTCGTCGTGGCGGTGTGCCCGGCGTACTAGATCATTTCATCCCGAGTCGCGCGTGACCTGCGGCGACACGCCGCACAGCGGCCGGTGTCACCAACCGCGCTCGGCGAGCCGGTGCGGCTGGGGGATGTCGTCGACGTTGATGCCGACCATCGCCTCGCCCAGCCCGCGCGAGACCTTGGCGATGACATCGGGGTCGTCGTAGAACGTGGTGGCCTTGACGATGGCGGCGGCGCGCTTGGCCGGGTCGCCCGACTTGAAGATGCCGGAGCCGACGAACACGCCCTCGGCGCCGAGCTGCATCATCATCGCGGCGTCGGCCGGGGTGGCGATGCCGCCCGCGGTGAACAGCACGACGGGCAGCTTGCCGGTGCGGGCCACCTCGGCGACCAGCTCGTAGGGCGCCTGCAGCTCCTTGGCCGCGACGTAGAGCTCGTCCTCGGGCAGCGAGCTGAGCCGCTTGAGCTCGCCGCGGATCGTCCGCATGTGGGTGACCGCGTTGGAGACGTCGCCGGTGCCGGCCTCACCCTTGGAGCGGATCATGGCCGCGCCCTCGGTGATGCGGCGCAGAGCCTCGCCCAGGTTCGTCGCGCCGCACACGAAGGGCACGGTGAACTGCCACTTGTCGATGTGGTTGGCGTAGTCGGCCGGGGTCAGCACCTCGGACTCGTCGACGTAGTCGACGCCCAGGGCCTGCAGCACGCGGGCCTCGGTGAAGTGGCCGATGCGGGCCTTGGCCATGACCGGGATCGACACGGCGGCGATGATGCCGTCGATCATGTCGGGATCGCTCATCCGGGACACGCCGCCCTGTGCGCGGATGTCGGCGGGCACGCGCTCCAGGGCCATCACGGCAACGGCGCCGGCGTCTTCGGCGATCTTCGCCTGCTCGGGGGTGACGACGTCCATGATGACGCCGCCCTTGAGCATCTCGGCCATGCCACGCTTGACGCGCGCGGTGCCGGTGACGGGGGTGTTTTCGGGCGTGCTGGACACGACGGTCTTCCTCACAAAGGCGAACGGTAAGTTATCAAACCCATGGTAGGTCCTGAGGGCCTCTCCCCTGACACGCCACCGTGTCAGTATTTCTCAGCCCTCTTGTACATCTAGGTGCGCATTTCAGGGGATCACGGGCTTGCGGCTGGCGAGCGCGACCCAGACCTGGCCGGGCGCGAAGTTCATCGGCTCGCCACTCTCCGTGGTGAACGTCGTGCCGCTCTCCTCGGACTTCCGCTCCCACTTCGCCTTGTACGCCTTGCCGTCGCGCAGCACCACCGCCGAGCCCTTGCCGACGCTGTGCACCAGGGGCGTGTAGCTCTGGTTCTTGTCGTGGAACTGGGAGCGCTCGGTCTTGGTGTACTGCACGACGATCGTGGGCGCGCCGAGTTGGCCGCCCTCCGCCGCCATGTCCTTCTTGCCGTCCTGCCAGATCAGCCACTTCTTGTCCGTCTCGGACCAGCCGAAGGTGAAGCGCGCGCCGGGCCACTTGACGCTGTAGGACTTCTTGTCGACGCCGCCGTCGGCCGGGGCGTCGCCGAAGGTGAAGCCGATGTCCTTGGCCTTGTCGGCGCCCGGGGCGTGCGACAGCAGCTTCTTGGTGGTGGCGAACAGGTTGTAGGGGGCGAAGCGGCCCGGCTGGCGGAAGAAGGCGCCCGGGTTGCGGGTGTCGCCGACGTCGTACAGCGACGCCTTGGCCATGAACGGCAGCATCAGCGACTGCACGCCCGAGTAGGCGAAGGCGGGCTTGCCGAACTGCGGCACGATGTGCAGGTCGGAGATGCGGGCACTGCGTACGGGCCCCACCTTGGCGGGCAGCTTGGAGGAGAAGACCGCCATCAGACGGGTCAGACCGGCCTCGACCTGCTCGATGTAGACGATGTCCGCGCTCTTGAGCCCGAGCTGGGGCTTGCCGGCGGCGGTGTTCTCGATCTTCACGGCGAGCACCGGCTTGGCGGCGCCCTCCATCGGCAGTCCGGTGAACGGGTGGGTCTTGCCGGGCTCGGCCGCGGGCTCCTCGGTCGGGGACGCCGTGGCCGCCTGCGGCGCCTTGCCCGCTGCGGGCTCGTTCGACGAGCAGGCCGCGACCGGCAGCAGAACCGCCGCTCCGGCCAGCGTCACGGTAATCATCCGAGGTAGCCGCACCTGTGTACTCCTCCGCATGGGCCAAGAAACGGAAGAAGCCTACCGGCGCTCTGCAAATCGGGTCATTCAGTTGCCATAGTCGCGGGCGGATTGTCATCTATTTCGAAGAATTGGGGGTATTCGGTATGTCCGGCCAGGCGAAGAACTCTGGCGAGCCAGCGCCGCTGGGCCGTACGGGTGACACCCACGGCGCTGTTGTAGAAACGACGCGAATAGACGACCTTGGCCACGGCCGCGCCGAGCTCTTCGAGCAGCGCCTGTCCGCCGGGCGACTCCGACAGTTTCTCGGTGAAGCGCTCCTGGTCGACCACGGCACGCAGCGCGCCCGACAGGTCGCTCTCGGCGTGCTCGCGATCGTCCGGCCCGGCCATCCTGGCTTCGTGCGCCGCCGCGGCCAGCACCAGCGAGGTCGCCGGATCGAGCAGCCGGGAGCCGGCCAGCTCCAGCACCACGGCCCGGCGCCGCATGAGCGCGGCGTCGAGCGCCTCGCGGGCCAGCTCAAGCCGGATGTGCAACCGGTCGAGGCGGCCCGCCCGCCAGGAGATGTAGACGGCCGTGAGCACCACGACGAGGCCCGCGATCAGCACGATCATGGTCGAGGTCACAGATCTTCCTCCACGCCGCCCGCGCCGCTGGCCGTCACCGTCTCGTAGACCCGGACCACGTCACGGGCGACCGTCGACCAGTCGTACTTGCCGACCGCGACCAGCGCCTCCTCGGCCAGCTTCGCGCGGCGCTCCGGGGCGTCGAGCAGCGCGGCCGCCTCGCGGGCCAGCGAGGCCGGGTCGCCGTTGGCGAACAGCGCGCCCGCCTGGCCCTCGCCCAGCACCTTGCGGAAGGCGGGGATGTCGCTGGCCAGCACGGTCGCGCCGGAGGCCATGGCCTCGGCCAGCACGATGCCGAAGCTCTCGCCCCGGGTGTTGGGCGCGCAGAACACGTCGACCGAGTGGTAGGCGCGGATCTTGTCGGCCTCGCTGACCATGCCGAGCACGGTGACCCGGTCGTGCAGTTCCTTGGGCACCCGGTCGTAGACGTCCTTGGCATCGCCCGGCCCGGCGATGAGCAGCTTGAGCTTCGGACGTTCGGCGGCCAGCGGCTTGAAGGCGTCCAGCAGGATCGGCAGGCCCTTGCGCTCCTCGTCCATCCGGCCGAGGAAGCCGATCGTGGCACCGTCGGGCCCCCAGCCGTCGAGCGGCTCGGCGTGGGCGTAGCGGCTGACGGTCACGCCGTTGGGGATCAGCACGGTGTCACCGCCGAACTGCTCGACCAGGCTCTTGCGGGCCGCGTCGGAGACCGCGATACGCCCGCTGAGCTTCTCCAGGGCGCTGCGCAGCACCGGCTCGGCCACCGCGATGGCCCGCGAGCGCGTCCAGGAGGCGTGGAAGGTGGCCACGATCGGCCCCTTGGCCGCCCAGCAGGCCAGCACGCCCAGGCTCGGCACCAGCGGCTCGTGGATGTGCAGCACGTCGAAGTGGCCGTCGCGCACCCAGCGCCGCACCCGGGCCGCCGAGATGAAGCCGAACGACATCCTGGCCACCGACCCGTTGTAGGGCACCGGGATGGCCCGGCCCGCGCCCGTCACGTAAGGAGGCAGTTCCTCGTCGTCGGCGGCCGGCGCGATGACCGAGACCTCGTGCTCCTGCGCGATGAGCGCCTGGGCCAGGTCGTCGATGTGCTGTTTGACCCCGCCGGGCATGTCCCAGGAATAGGGACAGACGATGCCCACCTTCATCTCGCCAGGTCCTCCAGCCAGAGCCGCTGCAGCATGTGCCAGTCCTCCGGGTGCTCGGCGATGCCCTTCTCGAAGACGTCCGTCAGCCGCTGCGCCACGATGGCGACCTTGTCCTGTCTGGTGCCCTCCTCGGGCACGGGGATCTCCTCGTGGATGTCGATCCCCCAGTCGTCACCGTGGAAGTAGACGGTGGCGGGCAGCAGCGCCGCGCCCGTCTGGACGGCCAGCAGCGGCGGGCCGGCGGGCACCTTGGTGGCCGAGCCGAAGAAGCGCACCTCGATGCCGCTCTTGGTCAGGTCGCGCTCGGCGGGCAGGCAGACGACGCCGCCCCGGCGTACGCGCGTGGCCAGGGTCCCGAAGTTGTGGCCGTCACCACCCGTGAGCGGCAGCACCTCCATGCCCAGCCCCTCGCGGAAGGCGACGTAGCGGCGGAACAGCGACTCGGGCTTGAGCCGCTCCGCGACGGTCGCGAACGGGTGGCCCACGCCCACCAGCCACGCGCCGGCCTGGTCCCAGTTGCCCATGTGCGGCAGCGCCAGCACCACCCCGCGCCCGGCGGCCACCGTGTCGTGGATGTGCTCGGCGCCGGTCACGTGCGTGCGGCGGACGATGTCCTCGCGGCGCATCGACGGCAGCCGGAACACCTCGTGGAAGTAGCGGAAGTAGGAGCGCATGCCGGCCCTGCTCAGCTCACGCAGCTCGGCGCTGCCGGGATCGAGCCCGGTCACTCTGGCCAGGTTGGACTCCAGGCGGCGCACCGAGGGGCCGCGCCTGCGCCACACCCGGTCGGCCAGCAGCCGGAACGCCCCCGCGGTCGCGCGCTGGGGCAGCAGCGGGACGAGCTTCCAACCGGCCGCGAAACCCGCGGCTACGACCCGATCGGTAACCGACGTCTTCTGGCTCATCGCTCCCTCGTCTGCCGCGTCTGTGAGTGGACGTGGACCACCCGTTGCACCACCGTGACCGCGCCGGCCAGCGCCAGCAGCCACATCCCCGCGGGCAGGACGTACGGCACGCCGAGCCCGGCGAAGAAGGTGGCCACCAGCGCGACGACCAGCCGCTCCGGCCGCTCGGCCAGCCCCACGTCACAGGTGAGCCCGAGGCCCTCCGCCCTGGCCTTGGCGTAGGACACCAGCGTCCCGGCGACCAGGCCGGCCAGCGTCACCGCGGCCATCAGGGCGTCGTCCTTCGAGATGAAGTAAAGAATCAGCCCGGCAAAGATGGCCGAGTCGGCCACCCGGTCCAGGGTGGAGTCGAGGAAGGCCCCCCAGGTGCTGCCGCCCTTGCCGCCGAGCCGGGCCACCAGGCCGTCGAGCAGGTCGAACAGCACGAACACCGTGATCAGCAGGGCGCCCCAGGACAGCTGGCCCAGGGGGAAGAAGAGCAGGGCGCAGACGACGGTGCCGATCGTGCCGATCGCCGTGACGACGTTCGGCCCGATTCCGCGGGCGGCGAGAGCCCTGCCCAGCGGGGTGAGTATCCGGGTCATGGCCGGGCGCAGGAGTTTCAGCATCGCGGTCTGATCGTAGGCCATTTACGAGCCGACGACTTTCTTTGCCCCACCCCCCTTGTGATATTCGCCACAGGGGTATTTGGTGAACACACCGCGTCCATGCGGTTTCTGTCCCCTCGCTCGGGCGCGGCGTTGGCACGTCAACCGACGACGCGGGAGGCGAATGTGGCAGAGAAGAACCCTGGTCATGCCATGGGAGCCGCGGGCAGGGCACCAGCGGCCGACAGGGCGGATGCGATACGCAATGTCGTGCTGGTCGGCCATTCAGGGGCGGGTAAGACAACCCTCGTGGAGCAGCTCCTGGCCGCGACGGGCACCGTTCAGCGGGCCGGCCGGGTGGAGGACGGCAACACGGTCAGCGACTTCGACGAGGTGGAGGTACGGCAGCAGCGCTCGGTGAACCTGTCACTCGCGCCGCTGGTGCACAACAGCATCAAGATCAATCTACTGGACACCCCCGGTTACGCCGACTTCGTGGGCGATCTGCGCGCCGGACTGCGCGCGGCCGACGCCGCCCTCTTCGTCGTGTCGGCCGCGGAGGGCATCGACGGGCTGACCCAGATGCTGTGGGAGGAGTGCAGCCAGGTCGGCATGCCCAGAGCCGTCGTGATCACCAAGATCGACCACCAGCGGGCCGACTTCGACGAGGTCCTCGCCACCTGCCAGGACGTCTTCGGCGACGGCGTGGCCCCCCTCTACCTGCCGGTGATCACCAACGGACACGTCAACGGCCTGATCGGCCTGCTGTCGCAGAAGTTCTACAACTACGCCACGGGCACGCGCACCGAGAAGGACCCGGGCGCCGAGTACGAGTCGCAGATCGAGGAGCACCGCGGCGTCCTGATCGAGGGCATCATCCAGGAGAGCGAAGACGAGTCGCTCATGGAGCGCTACCTGGAGGGCGAGCCGATCGACACCAAGGTCCTCATCGAGGACCTCGAGAAGGCCGTCGCCCGGGGCAGCTTCTTCCCCGTGCTGTGCAGCGGCATCGGCGTGGGCGCCCAAGAGGTGCTCGAACTCATGACGCAGGGCTTCCCCTCCCCGCTCGAACACCCGATGCCGGAGATCACCTCCCTCGACGGCAAGCCCGTCAAGGGCATCACCTGCGACCCCGACGGCCCGCTGGTCGCCGAGGTCGTCAAGACCACCAGCGACCCGTACGTGGGCCGCATCAGCCTGGTACGCATCTTCTCCGGCTCCCTGCGCCCCGACATGACCGTGCACGTGTCAGGGCACGGCCTGGCCGAGCGCGGGCACGAGGACCACGACGTGGACGAGCGCATCGGGACCCTCACCTGCCCGCTGGGCAAGCAGCAGCGCGGCGCGCCGAAGGGGGTGGCGGGCGACATCATCGCGGTGGCCAAGCTCTCCCGGGCCGAGACGGGCGACACGCTGTCGGAGGTGGACAAGCCCCTGCTCATGACGGCGTGGGAGACGCCCGAGCCGCTGCTCCCCGTCGCCATCCAGGCCAAGTCCAAGGCCGACGAGGACAAGCTGTCGCAGGCGCTGGGCCGCCTGGTGGCCGAGGACCCGACGCTCCGGCTGGAGAACAACGCCGAGACCAGGCAGCTCGTGCTCTGGTGCATGGGCGAGGCCCACACCGACGTGCTGCTCGACCGGCTGTCCAAGCGGCACGGCGTCGAGGTCGAACGCATCGACCTGCGGGTGCCGCTGCGCGAGACGTTCGGCGGCAAGTGCCAGGCGATGGGCCGCAACGTCAAGCAGACGGGCGGTCACGGCCAGTTCGCGATCTGCCATCTGGAAGTGGAGCCCCTGCCGTCCGGCGGCGGGTTCGAGTTCGTGGACAAGATCGTCGGCGGTGTGGTGCCCCGGCAGTTCATCCCGTCGGTCGAGAAGGGCGTACGCGCCCAGATGGAGCGGGGCGTCGTCGCCGGCTACCCGATGGTGGACGTGCGCGTCACGCTGTACGACGGCAAGGCCCACTCGGTCGACTCCTCCGACATGGCCTTCCAGATCGCCGGCCAGCTGGCGCTCAAGGAGGCCGCCTCGAAGGTGTCGACGCTGCTGCTGGAGCCGGTCGACGAGCTGTCGGTGCTGGTGGCCGACGACTACGTGGGCTCGGTGATGTCGGATCTGTCGTCGCGGCGCGGACGGGTGCTCGGCACCGAGCCGGTGGGCACCGGACGCACCCTGGTCAAGGCCGAGGTGCCCGAGCTGGAGATCACCCGCTACGCGATCGACCTGCGCTCCATGTCGCACGGCACCGGGACCTTCCAGCGGGCGTTCCTACGTTACGAGCCGCTGCCGACGCACGTGGCGGAGAAGGTCGCCGTCACGGACTGACATCCGGCTCCAGGCCGGGACCAAAGGCCGGATTCAGGCCGGGAGGGACGCCGTCCCTCCCGGCCCATCCATTACTCTGGCCACTCGAACATCACGAAACGATTTCTTTTTTCCGGCCTGCGCACGTCGGAGGCAATGCCAGACTTGGACATCATGCGAACCGGACGCCCTCTCATCGCCGCTGCCGCCCTCGCCACCGTCACCGTCGGCGCCGCCTACCTCTTCGGACCGGGAGCCAAGCAGACACCCGCGGTGACCGCCTCGGCCACGTCCGCGAAGAAGACGGCGGCCACCCTGCGGGACGGGGACGCCTGCACGGCCGACGTCCGCTACCCCAAACGTCAGCTGCGCGGCGTCTGGATCGCCACGGTCAAGAACATCGACTGGCCCTCGCGCACCGGCCTGTCCCTCGCCAAGCAGCAGGCCGAATACCTCCAGATTCTGGACGCGGCGGTCAAACGCCGCTTCAACGCGGTGTTCGTACAGGTGCGGCCGGCCTCCGACGCGCTCTACAAGTCCTCGATCGAGCCGTGGACGCAATATCTGACCGGTACGGCAGGAAAGGACCCGGGCTGGGACCCGCTGCCGTTCCTCATCGCCGAGGCCCACAAGCGCGGCCTGGAGTTCCACGCCTGGTTCAACCCCTATCGCGCCTCCTACGACGGCGACGTGGCCGATCTGCCCGCTGACCATCCGGCACGGCAGCACCCGAACTGGACCGTCAAGTATGACGGGCGCCTCTACTACAACCCCGGTCTGCCGCAGGTCCGCGAGCACGTCACCAAGGTCGTCACCGACGTGACGCGCCGCTATGACATCGACGGCGTGCACTTCGACGACTACTTCTACCCGTACCCGGGCAGCGGCGGCACGTTCAACGACGCGGCCGCCTTTACGAAGTACGGCAAGGGCAAGAACCTGGCCGACTGGCGACGGGGCAACGTCGACAAGCTGATCGCCCAGGTCGACGAGGCCGTCCACGCGACCAAAAAGTACGTCAAGTTCGGCGTCAGCCCGTTCGGCATCTGGCGCAACAAGTCGGACGATCCGACGGGCTCCAAGACCTCCGGCATGTCGGCCTATGACTCGATTTATGCGGATGCGCGGCACTGGATCAAGGCGGGCACGGTCGACTACGTGATGCCGCAGCTCTACTGGTCGCGCGGCTTCAAGGCGGCCGACTACCGGGCCCTGGCGCCCTGGTGGGCCAACGAGGTCAAGGGCACCGGCGTCGACCTCTACATCGGCCAGGCCCTCTACCGGGTGGGCACCAAGGACGACAAAGCGTGGACCAAGGCGGGCGAGCTGTCGGCCCATCTGACGCTCAACCGCGAATACCAGCAGATCGGCGGCGACGTCTACTTCAGCGCCGCGCAGCTGCTCAGCAACCCGCTGGGCGCCATCGACCGCCTGGCCAAGGAGCACTACAGCCGCCCGGCGCTGCTACCGCTCATCAAGGAGCGCGGCGGCGAGGCCCCGGCCAAACCCGCCGCGGTCAAGGCGGCCGGCTCGGTCATCTCGTGGAACGCGAGCCAGGGCGCCCGCTCGTACGCGGTCTACGAGGTCCCGAAGTCGGGTCAGGACTGCCAGGCCGTGGACGCCCGCAACCTGGTGGCCGTGGTCACCACACCCACGTTCACCACCAGCGCACCGGGCACCTACCTGGTGACCTCCCTCGACCGCCTGCAGAACGAGAGCAAGCCCACCAAGGTGACGGTCGCCCCGGCCTGAGGGCCTGGAGCTGAACGGTCTCGCCACCCATGGCGAGGTGAGACGATGCTGCGGACGGTAGCCGTAGATCGTAGGGGGACATTCCCGTGAGGCGCGTGCTGGTCGTGTTGGCGGTTCTCCTGTTCGTCGGGGGGTTCGCCCAGGCAGGGCAGGCCGAGGACGGCGGTGGGCGGGTGGCGCTCATCGGTGTGCCGGGGCTCCACTGGAACGACATCACCCCGAACGACACGCCCAATCTGTGGCGGCTCGCGGGTGCCAGTGCGATCGGATCGCTGTCCGTACGCACTGTGGGCAGCCTGACCTGCCCCTACGACGGGTGGCTCACCGTGTCGGCGGGCACCAGGTCGGCCTCCGGCTACAGCTGCGGCGAGCCGCCGGCGCCGCAGGCGAGCGGCCAGGGCGCCGTCATCCCCGACTACCGCTACCTCATCGACGTGGCGGGCCAGCGCAACGCGGGCACGCTCGGCGAGGCGCTGAAGGCCGCGGGCCAGTGCTCGGTCGCGGTCGGCCCCGGCGCCGCGCTGGCGCTGGCCGACCGGAGCGGCGCGGTGTCCCGCTACCTCGCCTCCCCCGACCAGGTCACGGCAGCCGACCTGACGCAGTGCCGGATGGTGGCGGCCGAGGTCGACGACCTCATCCGCCCCTACCTGTCCACCGGCAAGCTGCCCCGCGTACCCGAGCAGCTCAGCGCCCCCGAGCGCCGGGCCGCGCTGCGGCAGGCCGACGCGAAGGCGGGCGCGCTGCTGACGGCCCTGCCCGCCGACGCGACCGTCATCCTGGCCGGCCTGTCCGACCACGGCTCCGTGCCGCACCTGCGGGTCGCGATGCTGCGCCAGCCGGACGCGCAGGGTCACCTGCTCGGCGCCGCCTCCACGCACCGCGACGACATCTCGATCCTGCCCGACCTGACCGCCACCGCGCTGACCACGGCCGGCGTACCGGTGCCCGACACGGTCGTGGGCGTTCCGCTCCAGGTGAGCGCGCAGAGCGCGACGATCGACCGGCTGCGCCGCGCCGACGCCACCGCGCAGACGATCCGCTCGATCAAGGGCATCTACTTCACGGTCGTCGCCGTGCTGCAGGTCCTGTTCTACCTGATCGCGTTCCTGCTGCTGCGCCGCCGCAAGGGCCTGCCCGGGGTCCGCCTGGCGGCGGTCGCCCTGGCCGCGCTGCCCGTCTCCAGCTACCTGGTCAACCTGCTGCCATGGTCCACTCTGCCGGGCCTGGTCGGCGGCGCGCTCGGCTGGACGGCGGCCATCACGCTCCTGGCCTGTGCGGGGCCGTGGCGGCGCAGCCCGCTCGGCCCGCTCACGGTCGTGGCGGGCATCACCGCGCTCACGCTCGCCGGCGACCTGCTGACCGGCACGACCCTGCAGCTCAACAGCATCATGGGCTACAGCGCCGAGGTGGGCGCCCGCTACTACGGCCTGGGCAACATCCCGTTCGCGCTGCTGGCCACCGGCACGCTGCTGGCCACCACGACCATCGCCCACCGCTTCCCGGGCAAGGTGGGCGTGGCGGCGGTGGCGGTGCTGGGGGCGTTCGCGATGGTGCTCGGCGGCTCGGGCATGGGCAGCGACTTCGGCGGCGTGATCGCGTTCGTCCCGGGGATCGCGGTGACCGCGCTGCTCGTGGCGGGCAAGCGGGTGTCGATCGTGAAGCTGGGCGCGTTCTGCGTGGCGGGGGCGGTGATCGTGATGACGTTCGCGGTCATCAACTACCTGCAACCGCCGGACAAGCAGACCCACCTGGGCCGCTTCGTCGGCCAGGTGCTCAGCGGCGAGGCGCTCGAGGTCATCCTGCGCAAGCTCAGCGCCATGCTGGCCACGCTGCTCAGCCCCAACCTGATGCCGATCGTGATCGCCGCCGGCGCGTTCCTCGTCTATGCGATCCTGCGGCCCGAGAAGGCCTCGGCCGGAGTGGTGCCCGCCGCCTTCGCCCACTCCCCCGCGCTGCGCGCCGGGCTGATCGGCACGCTCGTGAGCGGCGTCCTCGGGATGCTGGTCAACGACTCCGGCGCGGCCGTGCTGTCGATGGCCCTGGCCCTGGCGATCCCGCTGCTGCTGTCCGTGGGCATCTCCACGCTGCCGCGGCCGTCAGTCCCAAGCGTCGGCGAGCAGCTCGCGCGTGTCACGAAGTAGCTGCGGCAACACCTTGGTCTGCGCGACGACCGGCATGAAGTTGGTGTCGCCGCCCCACCTCGGCACCACATGCTGGTGCAGGTGGGCGGCGATGCCCGCCCCCGCCACCTGACCGAGGTTCATGCCGACGTTGAATCCCTGAGCCCCACTCGCCTTGCGCAACGCGCGCACCGCCCGCTGGGTGAACTCCGCCAGCTCCACCAGTTCGGCACCATCAAGCAGGTCATAGTCGGGTACGTGCCGATAAGGCACGATCATGAGATGACCGGAGTTGTAGGGGTAAAGGTTGAGAACCGCGTACACGACCTCCCCCCTGGCCACGATCAGCCCCTCCTCGTCGCTCATCTTGGGGATGGCGTCGAACGGACACCCGTCGTCGGCGCCCGTCCCGGTCGGCTTACCCTCGCCCTTGATGTAGGCCATCCGATGCGGGGTCCACAGACGCTGGAAGTTGTCTGGCTCCCCGGCCCCTGCCTGATCGTGCATATCTAGCAGCATAGGGCCCCAGGTCTTGGGACAAACGGCACGGGCTTCCGGGACAATCCTCAAGACCGCCCAGAGGAGAACGCGATGACCGACGCATTAGGCGACGACACCACCAACCCGGGCACCACGGGAACGAGCAGCACGGGATACGAACCCCCGGCCTACCTCGCCACAGGACATGGCGATACCGGCACCGGCACCGGTGCCGGCACCACAGAACGGGGCCCTGACCCGTACGGTGGCGGCTCGCTCCGCTCCATCGGCCCTAGCTCCAGCGCCTCCAGCGCCTCCAGTGTCGACGCGGACTCCGGCTCCGGCTGGAGTCCCGGGGTGAGCTCCAGCTCCGGTTCCGGCTTGGGACCCGGCTCCGGCTCGGATTCCGGCTCTGGCTCGGGCTCCTATTCCGGCGCCGGCCTGGAGTCCGGCGACGTTGGAGTCCGCTCTATCGGGCCCAACGCCAGTTTGAACTCCGGTTCCAGCTCCAGCTCGGATGCCGGCTCCGGCTTTGGCTCCCACTCCGGCTCCAGCCTGGACTCCGGCGACGTTGGAGTCCGCGCCGTCGGCTCCGTCTCTGGTGACGGCGGGCTCCGTGGCACCGGGGCCGACTCCAGCGGCGGCAGCGCCCGGAACATCGGCAGTGACCCCAGCGGCGTCGGATCCCGCAGAAGCGGGACCGGTTCCAGCCGCGCCGGAGTCCGCGGCATCGCCCCCGCAACCCCGGAACCCAGCCCGGACGGCCCTGGTTTCTCTGACCCCGGTTTCCCTGGCCCTGGCGTCTCCGAACCTGGCCCCTCCGGACCTGGTACCGCCGAACTTCGCCACACCAGTCCCGGACCCGCCAGTCTTGGACCCGCCAATTCAGGACCCACCGGGCTCGGACCCGCCAATCCTGGATCCACCGGGCTCGGACCCGCCAATCCTGGATCCACCGGGCTCGGACCCGCCAATCCTGGATCCGCCGGGCTTGGATCCGCCACGGCTCCAGCTGCCGCCTCTCCGTACGGCGCCTTGCCGTACGGAGAGGCGGCCGCACCGGCGTTCTCTGGGGACCAGCCGACGGCCACCGCGGCCGTGGTGAAGGGGCGGATCAAGGTCGCCGACGAGGTGGTGGAGAAGGTGGCCTATATCGCGACACTGGAGGTGCCAGGCGTCGCGGACATGGGCGGCGACCTCGCCCGGGGCTTCGAGTCGGTCCGCGACCACACCGGCATCGGCGCCGGGCGCGGCCACCAGGGCGTGAGCGCCGATATCCAGGACCGCCAGGTGGCGGTGAGCCTGACGATCGTGGTCGAGTACGGCCACGTGGTGATGGAGGTCGCCGCCGCCGTCAAGACCAATGTGGCCCGCAGCGTCAGCCGCATGCTCGGCCTGCGTGTGACCGAGGTGAACGTGACAGTCGACGACGTCCGCCTCCCCGGCGACCCCAAACCCACCGGAGAACCCCCGGAACCAGACCCCTTCTGACCAGAACCGAAAGGGACCAGGGCATCGGCTCAACAGGCGACCGTCCCCCGGGATCGGAGCATTGGCCGGAAGTCCGACGGCACGTACCGCCAGGAGGTGGATCAGGCCACCGCGTCGGCCAGGCGGTCGATCTGGTCCGGGTCGGAGGCCCAGCAGTAGAGCATCACCTCGTCGGCGCCGATGCCGGTGAACGCCGTGACCGCGTCCCGGACCGCGGCGGGCGTGGTGAGCAGCCCGGCCAGCATGTGCTCGGGGCGCCCGGTGAAGGCGTAGTAGTCGCCCATCTCCTGTCTGGCTTCCGCCAGCACCGTCTCCGGACCGAGCGCGACGTTGACCTGGGCCACCAGGCGCGGACGGCCCTCACGGCCGGCGAGCTCCCATCGCGGCTCCACGTCGCGGAAGGCCGTGTCCATCCACTGAGGCCCGAGCCCGGCGCCCAGGAAGCCGTCACCCCATCGGGCGACACGCTCGAACACCGCCGCCACGAAGCCGCCGAACGGGCGCGATCAGTACCTCGGTCTGGAGGCGGACGCGCGAGGTGGCAGCGGGGGGCTGTGGGGGGTGCACGCGCGAAGGGGTACGGCGGACTTCCGCCGTACCCCTTCCACCATGCTGGAAAGTCAGACCTGGACGCGACGCTCCACAGCGTTGACGATCTCGGCGATCGCCTCCTCCACGGGCACGCCGTTCTTCTGCTCGCCATTGCGGTAGCGGAACGAGACCGCCCCGTTGGCGATGTCGTCGTCACCGGCCAGCAGCATGAACGGGACCTTGGACTTCTGGGCGTTGCGGATCTTCTTCTGCATCCGGTCGTCGGCCGTGTCGACCTCGACCCTGATCCCGCGCTCGCGCAGCTTCTTGGCCACGTCCTGCAGGTAGGGGATGTGCGCGTCGGCGATCGGGATGCCGGCGACCTGCACGGGGGCCAGCCACGGAGGGAAGGCGCCCGCGTAGTGCTCGACCATCACGCCGAAGAAGCGCTCGATCGACCCGAAGAGCGCCCGGTGGATCATGACGGGCTGCTTGCGGGTGCCGTCGGCCGCCTGGTATTCGAGCTCGAACAGCTCGGGCAGGTTGAAGTCGAGCTGGATCGTCGACATCTGCCAGGTGCGGCCGATCGCGTCACGTACCTGCACGGAGATCTTCGGCCCGTAGAAGGCGGCGCCGCCCGGGTCGAGCACCAGCTCCAGATGCTCGGACTCGGCGACCTCGCGCAGCGTCTGGGTCGCCTCCTCCCACGCGTCGTCGGAGCCGACGAACTTCTCCGGGTCCTTGGTGGACAGCTCCAGGTAGAAGTCGTCGAGCCCGTAGTCGCGCAGCAGGTCGAGGATGAAGCGCAGCAGCGAGGCCAGCTCGTCGCGCATCTCCTCGCGGGTGCAGTAGATGTGGGCGTCGTCCTGCGTCAAGCCGCGCACCCGGGTCAGGCCGTGGACGACCCCCGACTTCTCGTAGCGGTAGACGGTGCCGAACTCGAACAGTCGCAGCGGCAGCTCACGGTAGGAGCGCCCGCGCGCCCGGAAGATCAGGTTGTGCATCGGGCAGTTCATCGGCTTGAGGTAGTAGCGCGCGCCCTCGAGCTCCATGGGCGGGAACATCCCGTCGCGATACCAGTCGAGGTGCCCCGAGACCTGGTACAGCTTCTCCTTGGTGATGTGCGGCGTGTTGACGAACTCGTAGCCCGCCTCCTCGTGCTTGCGCCGCGAGTAGTCCTCCATCACCCGGCGGATCACGCCGCCCTTGGGGTGGAAGACCGCCAGCCCGGAGCCCAGCTCGTCGGGGAAGGAGAACAGGTCGAGCTCGGCGCCCAGCTTGCGGTGGTCGCGCTTCTCGGCCTCCTCCAGCATCTTGAGGTAGTCGTCCTGCTTGTCGCGCGACTCCCACGCGGTGCCGTAGATGCGCTGGAGCTGCGGGTTCTTCTCGCTGCCCCGCCAGTAGGCGCCGCCGGAGCGCATGAGCTTGAAGGCCGTGATGGACCTGGTGGAGGGCACGTGCGGGCCGCGGCAGAGGTCCTTCCAGCACAGCTCGCCGGTCTTCGGGTCGAGGTTGTCGTAGATGGTCAGCTGGCCCGCGCCGACCTCGACGCTCTCCTCCTCGAGTGAGCCGCCCTTGAGCCCGATGAGCTCGAGTTTGTACGGCTCCCCGGCCAGCTCCTCGCGGGCCTCGTCGTCGGAGACGGCCCGGCGGGAGAACAGCTGCCCCTGCTTGACGATCTCGCGCATGCGCTTCTCCACGCGCTTGAGATCGTCGGGGTGGAACGCCTGCTCGACGTCGAAGTCGTAGTAGAAGCCGTTGTCGACGGGCGGCCCGATGCCCAGCTTGGCCCCCGGGAACAGCTCCTGCACCGCCTGCGCCATGACGTGGGCGGTGGAGTGGCGGACGATGGCCCGGCCCTCGTCGCTGGAGACCTCGATCGGCTCGACGACGTCGCCCTCGGCGACCTCGTGGAACAGGTCACGGGCCTCGCCGTTGACCCTGGCGGCGATGACGGTGCGGCCGTCCGCCTCCAGCGCGTCACCGGCCGTCGTGCCGGCCGCGACCACACGCTCGGCTCCGGCGAGGGTGATGCGTAGCTCGGCTGACACGGTGACTCCCTTGGATAGCACTGTTGGTGGTAAGCATCGATGCTATCGCGGGTGAAACCCCAGCCTTGTCAGGTCTTCCCGGCTCCCGCGGAAGACGTTGCGGTCCAGCGGGCTGTTCGCATATTGGTGAATCGTCCACTCGCCCCATGGGCCGGGCACCAGCGGCTCGCCGCAGGGTTTCTCCGGGTTGGCGATCCACAGCGGATAGTCGCCGAGGCCCGCGCAGTTACCCGCGCGGGCGAACCACGGGAAGGTGTAGACGAACGGGCGCACGCCGCCGTGCCGCTCGACGTAGCGGCACCAGCGGCGGGCGAAGCGGGCGACCTGCTCGGGCCGGATCCCGTCGTTGCTCTCCAGGTCGAGCGCGACCAGGTCGCCGCGGCGAAACCCGCCCGCCGCCCCGACCGCGCCCAGGAAGTGGCGGGCCTGCTCGTTGGGGTCACCCTTCGGACGGGCGTAGTGATAGGCGCCGCAGACGACCCAGCTCTCCCGCATGCCCTGCCAGTTGCGGGCGAAGTACGTGTCGGTGTAGTCGCCGCCCTCGCTGGCCTTGGCGAAGGCGAACGCTACCCCGGCTCCCGCGTGGTCGGTCCAGTCGACGGACCCTTGCCAGTTGGACACGTCTATGCCATGCAGCAAGCGCTTCACCTTGCGGGAGTTTATTCGGATGCCTCCCGGTCCCCCCACCGACGCGCCGATCAGAGCCAGTCCGAGCCAGTCCGAGCCAGTCCGAGCCAGTCCGAGCCGATCAGAGGAGTGTCTTGAGAAATGCCCTGGTGCGTTCCCGATGGGCGAACTCGGAGGCCACGAACTCCGTCACCCCGGCCTTGGCCAGCCCGTCGAGCTGGGCGCGCACGCTGTCCTCGTCGCCGACGATCGCCACGTCGCCGGGACCGGCCGCGCCCTCCCGGTCGAGCATCGCCCGGTAGGAGGGCAACTGGCCGTAGATGGAGAAGATCTCGTTGGCGCGGGCCCTGGTGGCGTCGACGTCGTCGGTGACGCTGATCGGCAGCGAGCAGACCACGCGCGGCGCGGGCCGCCCGGCTTCGCTCGCGGCGGCGGTGATCGTGGGCGCGACGTGCTCGGCGACGGTCCTGGGGCCGGTCATCCAGAGCACGGTGCCGTCGGCGACGGTGCCGGCCAGCTTGAGCATGCGCGGGCCCAGGGCCGCGATCAGCACCCGCAGCCCCGCTCCCGGCGTGGTGAGCCGGGCGTGGGCCTTGAGGGTCTCGCCGTCGTAGTCGACCTGCTCGCCGCGCGTGGCCGGCATGAGGATCTCCAGGTACTCCTTCATGTGCCGGCCCGGCCGCTCGAAGCTGTAGCCGAACATGTTCTCGATGACCATCTGGTGCGACAGGCCGATGCCGAGCGACAGCCGCCCGCGGACCGCCGCGTTGACCGTCATGGCCTGCTGGGCGAGAGCGAGGGGATGACGCGGGAAGGTCGGCACCACGGCGGTGCCGAGCTCGATGCCCGGCACCTGGCTGCCCGCCACGGCCAGCGTGGTGAGGGCGTCGAGGCCGAAGATGTGGGAAAGCCAGGCGGAGGCGAAGCCGTCGTCGGCCGCCATGGCGAGCTTGTCGCGGAGCCCGCCCAGCGGGTCCGGATCCTGAGATTCGTTCAGGAGTAGTCCGATACGCATGGCAACCGAACTCCATTCTAGTGACTGACGCGAGTCTAGCCGAGCCTCGCCGGGCGGCCACTCGTAAAGTGGCCTCATGACCCACGAACGCGCCGGACAGCCCGCCCAGCCCGCCGACCTGGTCGACGTGGCCAAGCTGGTCACCGCCTACTACGCCCTCCACCCCGATCCCGACGAGGTGGCGCAGCGGGTGGCTTTCGGGACCTCCGGGCATCGTGGCTCGTCGCTGAACACGGCGTTCAACGAGGATCACATCCTCGCCACCAGCCAGGCGATCTGCGAGTACCGCCACGCCCAGGGCACGGACGGGCCGCTGTTCCTCGGCCTCGACAGCCACGCGCTCTCGGAGCCCGCGCGGGTGTCTGCGCTGGAGGTGTTCGCGGCCAACGGGGTGCGGGTGCTCATCGACAGCCGCGACGGCTACACGCCGACGCCCGCCGTCTCGCACGCGATCCTCACCTACAACCGCGGCCGGTCCACCGGATTGGCGGACGGGGTGGTGATCACGCCGTCGCACAACCCGCCGCCCGACGGCGGCTTCAAGTACAACCCGCCGCACGGCGGCCCGGCCGACACCGACGCCACGACCTGGATCCAGGACCGGGCCAACCGCCTGCTGGCCGGGGGCATGAAGAACATCCTCCGCGTTCCCTACACGAAGGCTCTGCGGGCGGACACGACCGGACGCTACGACTTCGTCGGCGCCTACGTCGGCGACCTGCCCTCGGTCCTCGACCTCGACGCGATCAGGTCGGCGGGGGTACGCATCGGCGCGGACCCCCTCGGCGGGGCCAGCGTCGCCTACTGGGGGGAGATCGCCGAGCGGCACCGGCTGGACCTGACCGTGGTCAACCCGCTGGTGGACCCGACCTGGCGGTTCATGACACTCGACTGGGACGGCAAGATCCGGATGGACTGCTCCTCGCCGTACGCCATGGCCTCGCTCATCGCCAGCAGCGGCCAGTACCAGATCTCCACCGGCAACGACGCCGACGCCGACCGGCACGGCGTCGTCACGCCCGACGGCGGGCTGATGAACCCCAACCACTACCTGGCCGTGGCGATCTCCTACCTCTACGCGCACCGCGACGGGTGGCCGGCGGGCGCCGGGGTGGGCAAGACGATGGTCAGCAGCAGCGTCATCGACCGCGTGGCCGATTCGCTCGGGCGGCGGCTCTATGAAGTTCCGGTGGGCTTCAAGTGGTTCGTGCCGGGGCTGCTGGACGGCTCGCTCGGGTTCGGCGGCGAGGAGAGCGCGGGGGCCTCGTTCCTGCGCCGCGACGGGTCGGTGTGGACGACGGACAAGGACGGCCTGATCATGGCGCTGCTGGCGTCGGAGATCCTCGCGGTCACGGGACGCTCGCCGAGCGAGCACTACAAGGAGCTCACCTCCCGGTACGGCGAGCCGGCGTACGCCCGGGTCGACGCGCCCGCGACCAGGGAGGAGAAGGCGGTGCTGGGCAAGCTGTCGGCCGACCAGGTCACGGCGACGTCGCTGGCCGGCGAGCCCATCACCTCGGTGCTGACGGCGGCGCCCGGCAACGGGGCGGCGCTGGGCGGGGTGAAGGTGTCGACCGAGAGCGCCTGGTTCGCGGCCCGGCCGTCGGGGACCGAGGACGTGTACAAGATCTACGCCGAGTCCTTCAAGGGGCCCGAGCACCTGGCCGAGGTCCAGAAGGAGGCCCGCTCCCTCGTCTCGGCCACCCTGGGCTGAGGTCAGGTCAGTTGGCGGCCGGGCTGGGTGTCCACGCGGGTGCGGCCCAGGTCGGCGCGGCGGCCCGCCTCAACGCCGGCGCGGTAGCCGGTGCCGCTGGTGCGCGGCACGCTGAGCCGGATGCGCGGGTAGTGCGCCGCCACCGCCCGCTCCACCTCCGCCCGCCGGTCGGCCAGCACGAGCGCGGTGCTCGCGGCAGGAGCCCGTTCCTCGGCCCGCGTCTCGGCCTCGCGCAGCAGCCGGTACACCTCGTCGGTGAACCCGAGCAGCCACGATCGCCGGTAGGCGCGGATCGCGGTGTCGGGCGGCCGTACCCGGGCCAGTCCCGTGGCCATCTGCAGCAGCAGCGAGGTGGCCAGTACGTCGGCCCGTTCGAGGTCGGCGGCGAAGCCGAAGACGTGCACCCGCTGCCCGCCGTCGCCGCGCCCGATGAGCAGCGGCCGGCAGCGCAGCGCCTGCGCGACCAGGCTGACGAGCCGCGCCTTCTCCCGAGCCCACGGGTTGGGCAGGGTGACGATCCGGTCACCCGGCGCCTGGCGGGTGTCGGCCGGATCCAGGGAGTCGATGCCGTACTTGGCCATGAGCGACGCCGCCGCCGCCATGAAGGTGGCCCGCTCGTGCTCGTTGTCGGTGCGTTCGGCCTTGGCCAGGAGCTTTCTGACCCGTTCGAGCGTGCGCTCCCTCAACCGGCCCCCCGGGCTCAGGACTTGGTGGTCAGCATCCGCCCGTCGTCGGCGATGGCCGGGAAGGCGCCGGTGTCCACGATGCCATGCTGTTGGTACAGAGCCTCGATGAGCGCGTGCGCCTCGGGCTCCAGCTTCCACAGAGCACGATACTGGCGGGCGGCGGGCAGTGAGAGGCCGATCTCCTGCGCGATGTCGATCGTGCGCGGCACGATGCCCTTGGCGATCTGCCTGTCCCAGTAGTCGCGGGCGGAGCGCATCAGCGCGGCACGCTGCGCGGTGTCGACGACCTGCGGCGTGGTGTCGAACACCTGGATGTCCTCGTCATCGTCCTGGACGAGCTCGACCAGCGCGGGCGGCAGGGCGGGGCGGGCCGGCACGGGGTGGTGGTCGGCCTCCGGCTCCCAGGGCACGCGCGGGTCGGCGTCGATGAGGGCGGAGGTGTTGTACAGAGCCGCGATCTGGGCGAGCAGCGCCTCCTGGCGGCCCTGGTCGACGGCCAGCCCGGTGTGCTCGACGGCCTGGTCCATGGCCTTGTCGAGCTTGGCCAGCGCGCCGCGCAGCTTGCGCTCGGACGCGCCGCCCTCGCGCAGCGACCTGGCCCGCTTGGCGGCCAGGGCGACGCGGGTGAGCCTGCGGTGGGCGTCGACCTCACTCGCGGTGCGGTCGCTCACCTCGGCCAGGCCCACCCTGACCAGCAGGCGTTCGGGGGTGAGGCGCCAGTTGATGCGGCCGGTGCCCCTGATGCGGTGCCGCTCGATGGCCATGCCGCGCTCCCACAGCCAGGCGGCCACCAGCGGCGCGGCGAGCCGGAAGACGGCCTCGGGCAGGCTGCGCGCGTCCATGCTGGACAGTACGGCGGTCAGGCAGGTCAGCGCCCACACGGCGATGCCGTCGATCCCGGCGGAGAAGTTCTCGCGCATGTTGCGGCGCGCCCGTACAGCCGAGGTGATGATCGCGACCTCGATGAACGCGAACAGCAGCAGCCGCAGCGGCCCGTCGAGGCCGAGCACGTCACCGGAGAAGCGCCACATGCCCTGGGCGGAGACACCGGTGGCGATGGAGGCGGCCACGACGGTCAGGACGTCCTCGATGGGACGTGGGGCGATATAGCGCGAGACGACCCAGGCGAGGGCCCGCCAGGCGACCCTGAGTATCAGGTAGGCGAGCACCAGCCCGGCCAGGCCCAGCAGCGCTATGACCGCGGTCGCGAACGGCTTTTCGGCGACGAAGGCAGCTATTTCCTCGAATGTGGTGGGCATCAGTCACTATCCGTGAGGCTCAAACTCCGCTTATAGCGAGATCATCGCAGAATGTGGCGATACCTGTACGCCAAACGGCCTCTGCCGCCCCGCTTTGCCCACGTTTACCACAATCATCCCCCGACACAGGAGACCTCGCGTTCATGAAGGTGGTGACGCACAATGGAGCCGGTTGGCCATGGAGGCCCGCGCACGAGCCACGCCGGCCCAAACCGGCGCCGCCGTCGCTGATGGCGCAGGCCCTGTTGCCCGAGCCTCCGGTGCGGGCGCGCGACCGGTCGATCCCATCTCCGGACGAGGTCACGAGGATGCCGGCGCTCGGCTGAGGCTGGCCAGATCGCGTCCTGCGGGTGGGACCATCTATGTAGGGATTTATCCCAACAAAGTGTGATGTATCCCAGCAGGACGGATTCCGATGTCAGACTCAGAGTTCCCGCTCGTCCAGTTCATGCGCGAGGGCTTCGACCCGGTGGCCGAGCTCGGCCGCATCCGCACCGAGCAGCCGGTGTTCCCGATGTCGATCCCGGGAGACCAGACGGTCTATCTGGTCACCCGCTACGACGACGTGCGCAGCGTGCTCGCCGACCATGAGCGGTTCAGCAACGACTTCGGCAACGTGATCGGTCTGGGCACCAACCAGGAGGATCCGGGCGGCCTCGGCTTCCGCGATCCGCCTGAGCACACCAGACTGCGCAAGTACCTGACGCCGGAGTTCACCATGCACCGCCTGCGCAGGCTGGTGCCGCGCATCGAGGCCCTGGTGGAGGAGTGCCTGGACCGGATGGCGGCCAACGGGTCGGCGGCCGATCTGGTGGAGTCGTTCGCGCTGCCGATCCCCTCTCTGGTCGTGTGCGAACTGCTGGGTGTGCCGTACGAGGAACGGTCCGAATTCCTGAAGATCAGCACGAACCGTTTCGACCTCACCGCCGGGCCCGAGGCTTCCCTTCAATCGATCAACGACGCGATGGCGTACCTGACGGACCTGGTCGCCCGCGAACGGCTGAACCCCGGCGACGGCCTGCTCGGGGAGCTGCTGCGCGAGCACGGCGACGACCTCGACGACCGGACGCTGGCCAGCATGGCCGACGGCCTGCTCACCGGCGGCCACGACACCAGCACGAGCATGCTCGCGCTGGGCACGCTCTGGCTGCTGGAGAACCCCGAGCAGGCCGCCCGGGTGCGCGAGGACGACCGTTACGCCGAGCAGATGGTCGAGGAGCTGCTGCGCTACATGACCGTGGTGCAGGTGGCCTTCCCCCGCTTCGCCCGCGAGGACATGGACCTGTTCGGCCGGCCGATCAAGAAGGGCGAGATGGTGCTCTGCTCGCTCACGGCGGCCAACCGCGACCCTCATCTCGGCGAGGGGATCGAGGAGGTCCGACCGGAGCGCCCGACGGCGGGCTCGCACCTGGCGTTCGGCCACGGCATCCACCGCTGCGTCGGGGCGCCCCTGGCCCAGATGGAGATGCGGATCGCCTTCCCCGCGCTGCTGCGGCGTTTCCCGGGGCTCCAGGTGGCGGGTGAGGTGCCGTTCAGAAAGCTCGCCATCGTCTATGGCGTGGAGAAGCTACCCGTAGCGTGGTAGACCGGTTACGTTCACAGAGTGAACGAGCCCGTCATCGACCTGACCGCGATCAGCGCCGTCGTGTTCGACACCGACGGCGTGGTCACCGACACCGCTCGAGGGCACGCGGCCGCCTGGAAGCACGTCTTCGACGCGTTCCTACGCGGCCGCTCGGCGCCTTTCGACATCCGCGACGACTACCTGCGGCATGTCGACGGCCGTCCGCGTCTGGACGGCGTCCGTACCTTCCTCGCCTCACGCGGCATCACGCTGCCGGAGGGCGCCCCCGACGACGAGGCGGGGGCGCCCACCGTGCACGGCCTGGGCCTGGCCAAGGACCGGCTGTTCCTGTCGCAGGTGGACAAGTACGGAGTGGCCGCCTTCCCCTCGACCGTGGCGCTGCTGCACGAGCTGCGCCAGCGGGGCGCGCGCACGGCGGCCGTCTCCGCCAGCCTGCACGGCCGCAGGCTGGTCGGCTCGGCGGGCGTGCTGCACCTGTTCGACGTGCTGGTCGACGGCAACGACGCGGCCCTGATGAACCTGCCGGGCAAGCCGGACCCCGCGCTGTTCCTGGAGGCGGTGCGCCGCCTGGCGCTGCCCGCGCCCAAGGCGGCCCTGGTGGAGGCCACCCTGCCGGGGATCGAGGCGGGCCGCAAGGGCGGCTTCGGGCTCGTCGTCGCGGTAGACCGGCATGCCGACCGGCACGGAGAGACCACCGAGGAGACCACCGAGCTGTGCGCGCAGGGCGCCGACGTGGTGGTGAATGACCTCGGCGAGCTGGCCGTGCGCGGGAGGGTTCTCCCCTTCACGTCCTAACCTTCACGTCCTAACCTTAACGTCCTGACCTTGACGTCCTATACCTTGACGTCGTGACGGTCCTCATCGATCCCCCAGCCTGGCCGGGGCCGCGTGGCCTCATGTGGTCGCACCTGGTCAGCGACAGTTCCCTGGACGAGCTGCACGCCTTCGCGCTACGGCTCGGCGTGCCGGAGCGGGCCTTCGACCGGGATCACTACGACGTGCCGGAGACCGTGCACGCCCGTGCCGTGGAGCTGGGCGCGGAGGCGGTCAGCTCGCGCGAGCTACTGCGCCGCCTCATCGCCGGCGGCCTGCGCCGCCGCAAGCGCCACTAGCTCGGCGCTCATGTTGGCCCGTGCGCGCTCCTCCCACAGCGCGTACGCCTCGTCCGTGCGATAGAGCCGTGGCACGGCCAGGAGCCTGCGCAGCACCCCGGCCCGGCCCTGGCGGAAGAGCTCGTCGGGCACGTGCGCGTACTCCTGGCGGATCTGCCCCCTATAGGCCTCGTAGTCCGGACCGCCCAGGACCGCCAGGTCGGCGTCGCACAGGACGGCGCCGTCGCGGTCGCCCTCGGCCAGCGTGTCGTGCGCGGCCGTCAGCCGTACCAGCCTGGCCACCTCGGCGACCCGGTCGGCGGGCACGCCGCAGCGGGGCAGCCGCGCCTGGGCCAGCTGGGCGCTGCGCTCCTCGTCCCAGCCCGGCCGCCCGTCGTAGACGGCGTCGTGGAACCAGGCGGCCAGCCGTACCGCGACGGGGTCGGCGGCGGCGTCGGCGAGCCGGTCGATGGCGGCGAGCACGGCGGCGAGATGGGCGAGCGTGTGGTAGCGGCGGTGCGGCTCGGCCCAGCGGGCGACCAGCTCCGCGCCGGTGGCCCTGGCCGCCGGGGAGTCCACCACCAGGGTGAGCCAGTCCTCGCGCATGGAGACCACCGTAGATCACGCCACCCGGCGATCCGCGAGCGCGGTGCCGAGCGGATGCCGCGAGCGGGCCGGCGCACCCCCCGGGGCGCGTACTCGTCGGGCGCACGTATGTGCGGGCTGTATAGCGGGATTTACCGACTTGATAGCGTTCTGGACATGGAGCCGACGGCAAGGGATCCCCGGCGCCTGCCCCGTTGGCAGGAGTTGCGTGCCGTACTGCCGCCCCGGCCGCGGCCCTTCCCGTCGAGGGCGCGGCGGCTGGCCGCGGTGGCCGATCTGGCGGACATGCGGCGGCTGGCGTGGCGGCGCGCGCCTCGGGTGGTGTTCGACTACGTCGACGGCGCGGCCGAGGCAGAGCGGTCGCTGGCCCGGTCGGTGGCGGCGTTCGCGCGGGCCGAGCTGCGGCCGCGGGTGCTGCGGGACGTCTCCGAGGCGCCCACGGCGGTGGAGGTGCTCGGCAAGCGGATCGCGATGCCCGTCGTGCTCGCCCCCACCGGGTTCACCCGGATGATGCACCGCGACGGCGAGCGCGCCGTGGCCAGGGCGGCGGCGCGGGCATCGGTGCCCTACACGCTGTCCACGATGGGGACCACGACCGCCGAGGACGTGGTGGCGGCGGCGCCGGACGGCTGGAACTGGTTCCAGCTCTACGTCGTGCGCGACCGGGGGCGCAGCCAGGAGACGCTCGACCGGGCCCGTGAAGCGGGCATGGACGTGCTGGTCGTCACCGTGGACGTGCCGGTGGCGGGGGCGCGGCTGCGTGACGTGCGGCACGGCATGACGATGCCGCCCGCCCTGCGCTGGCGCGGCGTCCTGCAGGCGCTGAGCCGTCCGGCCTGGTGGTTCGACTTCCTCACCAGCGAGCCGCTCCGCTTCGCCACGGTCGACGGCGCGCCGGACGACCTGGCGGGGATCACGAACCTGATGTTCGATCCGACGGTGACGCTGCGGGACCTGGAGTGGATCCGGTCGGTCTGGCCGGGCCGGCTGCTGGTCAAGGGCGTGCAGCGGGTGGACGACGCGAAGGACCTGACGGCCGTGGGGGTGGACGGGCTGGTCGTCTCCAACCACGGCGGGCGCCAGCTGGACCGCGCCCCCACCCCGCTGGAGCTGCTGCCCGAGGTGGTGGCCGCGGTCGGCGACCGCACGGAGGTGTTCCTGGACGGCGGGGTGCGCAGCGGCGCGGACATCGCCATCGCGGTGGCGCTGGGCGCCCGGGCCTGCTTCGTCGGCCGGGCCTACCTGTACGGGCTGATGGCGGGCGGTGAGCTCGGCGTGGACCGGGTGCTGGCCCTGCTGCGCGCCGAGCTGGTCCGCACGCTGCAACTCCTCGGCGTGAGCGGGGTCGAGGGCCTCGACCCCGACTGCGTGCGCCTGCGGTAGCAACGCGGCCCGCCGACCTGGGATGGATCGCGGGGCCACGTCCAAAAATGACCGTTTCCTGGTTTACGGTCTGGTTACGGCGGATGAATTCCTCGCCGTAGCCCTTGGCAGTGCACCCGCCAGACACCTATCGTTCAGTGCAATGCCACACATTACTGATGAAGAGCTGGTGTCCGAGCACGTCAAGCCGGTCGCCGTCCGCATCGTGGGCGGCCTGCTGCATGCCTGGCAGCTCAGGAACAGCGCGGCCACGGTCCCCCACGCCATCGAGCGGCTGCGCGCCGCCGGGAACGTGGACAACCTCAGCCGCCTCCTGGTGGACGACCCTCCCCCGTACCGGGGCCGCTACCCGTTCCTCGACACCGACCTGTACAAGACGCTCGAAGGGCTGGCGTACGAGCTGGCCACGGGCACCGCGGCCGAGCCCGTACGGGAGTTCTACGAGGAGGTCGTCGGGCTGCTGGAGCGGGTGCAGGCGGACGACGGCTACCTGAACTCCTTCTTCCAGGACCCGGCCGCCACCAAGAAGCCGTGGGAGGACCTGGCCTGGGGGCACGAGCTGTACAACCTGGGCCACCTCATCCAGGCCGCCGTCGCCGCCGCCCGGCACCTGGGCGACAGGCGGTTGCTCGCGGTCGCGGTCAAGTTCGCCGACCTGGTCGTGGCCCGCTACGGCGAGGGCCGCCAGGAGGCCGTCTGCGGTCACCCGGAAGTGGAGATGGCGCTGGTCGAGCTGTTCAGGGAGACGGGCGAGCGCGCCTATCTCACCCAGGCCCGGCTGTTCGTCGACCGGCGCGGCCACGGGCACCTGAAGCACAGCATCTTCCCCGCCGAGTACTTCCAGGACCACCTGCCCTTCCGCGAACTGCCCTCGGTGACCGGCCACGCCGTGCGCATGGCCTACCTGGCCGCCGGCGCGGCCGACGTGTATCTCGAGACGGGAGACCGCTCCCTGTTCGAGGCGCTGGAGCGGCTGTGGGACGACATGGTGGCCACCAAGCTCTATGTCACCGGCGGGCTGGGCAGCCGCCACTCCGACGAGGCCATCGGCGACCGCTACGAACTGCCGTCCGAACGCGCCTACAGCGAGACCTGCGCGGCCATCGGCACCATGCAGTGGGCGTGGCGGATGTTCCTGGCCACCGGCGGCGCCAAGTACCTCGACGTGTTCGAGCGGATCCAGTACAACGCCTACGCCGTCGGACTGTCGGCCGAGGGCACCGCCTTCTTCTACGACAACCCGCTCCAGCGCCGCCCCGACCACGAGCAGCGCAGCGGCGCGGAGGCCGGCGGCGACCCGCTGCGCCGGCCGTGGTTCGGCTGCCCCTGCTGCCCGCCGAACATCGTGCGCTGGATGACCCAGCTCGGCGACCACATGGCCGCCGAACGCGACGGCGCGCTGCTGATCGCCGCCTACGCCGCGGCCAGGATCGACACCGAGGCGCTCGGGCTGACGATGGAGAGCGACTATCCGTGGGACGGCGACGTGCGCCTGGTCCTGGACCGGGCGCCCGACGGGCCGTACACGATCATGCTGCGCGTGCCGGGCTGGGCGAAGGACGTGACGGTCACCGTCAACGGCGCGCCGGCCGACGCCGCCGCGCGTGACGGGTGGCTGAGCGTCGAGCGGGTCTGGCGGGCGGGCGACGAGATACGCCTGAGCCTGCCGATGCCGGTCAGGGCGCACGGCTCCCATCCCTACCTCGACGCGACCCGGGGCGCGGCCAGCCTGGCGCGCGGCCCGCTGGTGTACTGCGTCGAACAGCAGGACTGCCCTGTGGACGTCGACGACCTGGTGCTACCACGGATTGTTAACGCCCACATCGCCACGTCCACCGCCGACATCGCCACGTCGGAAGGCGCGGTCGTCCTCCAGGTGGAGGCGGCCACGGCACCGCCGCCGTCCGCGGAGCTCTACCCCGAGCTGCCGCGGGAGCGGGCGTTCCCGGAGACGACGGTCACCACGACCTTCGTCCCGTACTTCATGTGGGGCAACCGTAGCCCCGAGGCCATGCGGGTGTGGGTCCGCAATGCGTGATCCCCACCCAACGGATTCATTCAGAAAGAAGGCGACATGAGGAGATCGGCTGCGCTTTCGAGCGTCGCGGTGAGCGCCGTGCTGGCGCTCGCGGCCTGCGGGGGCGGCGGCGCCGCCCCCTCCACCTCCACCGGATCCGGCTCGTCCGCGAAGCCCGCCACCGGTGGCACCGTGCACTTCCTGCTAAAGGCGGACTTCTCCCACCTGGATCCGGCACGCGGCTGGGACGGCGGCGTCAACAACTTCTACCGGCTCATCTACCGGAACCTGACCACCTTCAACGCGGCCCCCGGCGCGGAGAGCACGAAGATCGTGCCCGACCTCGCCACCGACACGGGCAAGCCGTCCGACGGTGCCAAGACCTGGACCTTCACCCTCAAGGACAACCTGTTCTTCGAGGACGGCACGCCGATCAACAGCGAGGCGGTGAAGTTCGGCGTCACGCGCGGCTTCGACCCCGAGGCCGGAATCGGCTCACCGTACGCCAAGCTGCTCCTCGACGCGCCCAAGGACTACAAGGGCCCGTACGTCTCCGGCGACCTCGACACGATCGAGACCCCTGACGCCAAGACCATCGTCTTCCACCTCAAGAAGCCCTTCGCCGACTTCCCCAGCGCCCTGGCCATGGCCAACTTCATCCCCTTCCCCAAGGGCACCGGCGCCGGGGCCTCGTTCGACACCAAGCCGATCGCGTCGGGGCCGTACAAGGTGGCCAGCTACAACCGCGGTTCCTCGCTCAAGCTGGTGCGCAACCCGCAGTGGAAGGCCGAGACCGACACCGTCAGATCGGCCAAGCCGGACGCCTGGGAGTGGACGTTCGGGCTGGACGCGGCCACCATCGACGAGCGCATGCTGGCCGGACAGGGCACCGACGCCGACGCCGTCGGGAGCACGATCCAGGCGGCGACCGTGGCCCGGGTGCAGACTCCGCAGCTCAAGGCGCGCTCGCTGAGCGGGCTCAACGGCTGCACCACCTACATGGGCCTGAACACCACCAAGAAGCCGCTCGACGACGTGCGGGTGCGCCAGGCGATCAACTACGCCATCAACAAGGACACCGTGGTGGCCGGGATGGGCGGGTCGAGCCTGGCGGCCAAGGGCACCTCCATCCAGCCGCCGACGGTCGCCGGCCGGGTCGACTACGACCTCTATCCCACCGACGTCGAGGCCGCCCGCAAGCTGCTCGCCGAGGCGGGCCAGGCCAACGGCTTCAGCCTCACCCTCGACACCCGGCCGGACCCGAAGATGGCGGCGGTCGCCGTGGCCATCCAGGAGGCGCTCAAGGCGGTGAAGATCGACGTCAAGATCAACAACATCGACACCTCCACCTTCTACGAGGTGATCGGCACACCCGCGCAGCAGCACGACGCCGCCGTCACCGGCTGGTGTCCCGACTGGGCGTCCGGCGCGACGTTCCTTCCGCCGCTGTTCGACGGCCGGAACATCACCGCCAAGGGCAACGCGAACCTCGCCCAGATCAACGACAAGGCGATCAACAAGCGCATCGACGAGATCGCCGCGATGCCCGACGTCACGGCCGCGAACGCCGCCTACGGCGAGCTGGACAAGGAGATCATGAAGCTGGCGCCGATCGTGCCGCTGGCCTATGAGAAGTACGTCATCGTCTCTGGCGCCAACATCGCCGGCGCATACCAGTCCTACGCCTTCTCCGGGGGCATCGACCTGGTATCCGTCGGGCTGGCCAAGCCGGGCAAGTAGCCGAAGATGACCACCACCACCGTCCTCCCACCGGCGGGTGCCCCCGTGGCGCCCGCCACCTCGGCCCGGCGGGTCGCCGGCGCGCTGCTGCACGACTGGGCGGCCGTGCTCGGCACCGCCTTCCTCGTGCTGGTCCTGCTGATGGCGATCTGCGCGCCGCTGATCTCCGCGATCACGGGTCACGGGCCGAACGACTTCGACAGCGCGGCCATCGACACCGACCTCGGCGGGCTGCCGCGCGGCTCGCTGGGCGGGATCAGCGCCGACCACCTGCTCGGCGTCGAGCCGCAGAACGGCCGCGACATCCTGGCCCGCATCGCGTACGGCGCGCGCGTCTCGCTGCTGATCGCGACCGCGGCCACCGTGCTCACCACCCTGCTCGGGGTGGTGCTCGGCATGCTGGCCGGCTTCTACCAGGGCTGGGTCGACCAGGTGATCTGCCGGATCATGGACTTCCTGATGGCCTTCCCCGCCCTCATCTTCATGATCGCGATCCTGTCCTCGCTGCCGTCGGGCAACCGGTCGGTGCTGCTGGTGGTGGTGATCAGCGTCTTCGGCTGGCCGTACCTCGCCCGCGTGGTGCGCGGCCAGACGCTGACGCTGGTGAACAGGGAGTTCGTCGATGCCGCCCGGGTGTCGGGCGCCTCGACGGGCGTCCTGGTGTTCAGGGAGATCCTGCCGAACCTGCGCAGCTCGCTGATCGTGATGACCACGCTGGCCGTGCCCGGCTACGTCGGCACCGAGGCGGGGCTGTCGTTCCTGGGCGTCGGCGTGGCCCCGCCGACACCGTCCTGGGGGCAGATGATCTCCAGCTCGGTGGGCTGGTACGCCGTGGACCCGATGTACTTCGCGGTGCCCGGCGCCTTCCTGTTCTGCACCGTGCTGTCCCTGACCGTGCTCGGGGACCGCCTGCGTGCCGCCTTCGACGCCGGGGAGGCCTCCTGATGGCGCGTTATGTCGCCGGGCGGTTCGCCGGCATCGTGGTGATCCTGTTCCTGGTCTGCCTGTTCACCTTCATCATCTTCTTCACGCTGTCGCCGGATCCGGCGTTGATGATCTGCGGGAAGACGTGCACGCCCGAGCGGATCGACCAGATTCGCGGGGTGCTCGGGCTCGACCAGCCGTTCTTCACCCAGTTCTGGACGTTCCTGACGGCCATCTTCGTCGGGCGGGACTACGGCTCGGGGGCCAACCTGATCCACTGTGCGGCCCCGTGCCTGGGCTACAGCTTCCAGACCAGTCAGTCGGTCTGGGAGATGGTCGTGGACCGGCTGCCGGTCAGCGCCACCGTCGCCATCGGCGCCGCGGTGCTCTGGCTGCTGATCGGCATCCTGGCCGGGCTGCTCAGCGCGGTGAAGGAGGGCACCTGGTGGGACCGTACCGCGATGGGGCTGGCCCTCGGCGGGTCGAGCATCCCCAACTACGTGCTGGCCTTGGCTCTGCAGTACGTGCTGGTGGTGTGGCTGCAGATCCTGCCCTTCCCGGCGGCGGTCTCCTTCTCCGACGGCCCGGTGCTGTGGTTCCAGTCGTACCTGATGCCCTGGGTCGTGCTGGCCACCGGCTACGCCTGCCTCTACGCGCGGCTGACCAGGGCCAACGTGATCGACACGCTGGCGGAGAACTTCATGCGCACGGCGCGGGCCAAGGGCCTGCCGCCCATGCTCACCATGCGGCGGCACGCGCTGCGGCCCGCGCTCACCCCCATCGCCACCATCTTCGGGATGGACTTCGCGGCCCTGCTGGGCGGCGCGCTCATCACCGAGACGGTCTTCGGCCTCAACGGGGTGGGCAAGATGGCCGCCGACTCGATCGCCAAGAACGACCAGCCGGTGATCATGGCGGTGACACTGCTCGCCGCGTTCTTCGTGGTGGTGGGGAACCTGGTGGTCGATCTCGTCTACACCACGCTGGACCCGAGAGTGAGGATCACCGCGAAATGAGTGACCTGCTTGTCGTGGAGGACCTCACCGTCACCTTCCCCACCACGCGGGGGCCGGTGGACGTCGTCAAGGACGTCTGCTTCACCGTCGGGAGCGACGAGACCGTCGGCATCGTCGGCGAGTCCGGTTCGGGCAAGTCGATGACCAGCCTCGCGATCATGGGGCTGCTGCCCCGGGGGGCGGTGACCCGGGGCAGCATCCGGCTGGACGGCACCGAGCTGCTCGGCCGCAGCGACAAGGACATGCGCCGGATCAGGGGGGACCAGGTCTCGATGGTCTTCCAGGACCCGCTGTCGTCGCTGAACCCGTACTACACCGTGGGCCTGCAGATCGAGGAGGTCTACCGGGCCCATAAGGGCCGCTCGCGCAAGGCCGCGCGCAAGGTAGCGATCGAGGCGCTGGAGCAGGTGGGCCTGCCCGACCCGGAGCGGCGGGTGGACTACTACCCGCACCAGTTCTCCGGTGGGCAGCGCCAGCGCGTCATGATCGCGATGGCGCTGGTCTGCTCCCCGGCCCTGCTCATCGCCGACGAGCCGACCACCGCGCTCGACGTGACCGTCCAGGCGCAGATCCTGCGCCTGCTCGCCGACCTGCGGCGGCAGAGCGGCACCGGGATGGTGTTCATCACCCACGACCTCGCGGTGATCAGCTCGATCGCCACCCGCGTGCTGGTGATGTGCCGGGGCGAGCAGGTCGAGTACGGCACCGCCGAGCAGGTCTTCTCCGAGCCGCGGCACGACTACACCCGCATGCTGCTGGACAGCGTCCCGCGCATCGACGACTCCCCCATCGACGAGGTGATGTCATGAGTGAGCCCCTGCTGAGGGCGAACGAGCTGACCAAGCGGTTCGTCACCCGCGGGCCGCTGGGCAGCAAGGCCGAGTTCGTCGCGGTCGACGGCGTCAGCTTCGACGTCCGGGCGGGCGAGACGCTGGCCGTGGTGGGCGAGTCGGGCAGCGGCAAGTCGACGACCGCCCGCATGGTGGCCAGGCTGACGGAGCCGAGCGCGGGCACCCTGGAGTTCGAGGGCGAGGACATCACCGCCGCCAAGGGGTCCGCGCTGGCCCGCTACCGCGCCAACGTACAGGTCGTCTTCCAGGACCCGTTCTCCTCGCTCAACCCCCGCCACACGGTCGAGCGCATCCTGATGGCGCCCCTGGTGTACCAGGGGATCCCTCCGACGGGCGGCAAGCGGGCGCACGCCAGGGAGCTGATGGAGCGGGTCGGGCTGGACCCGGACCACTCCCAGCGCTATCCCGCGCAGTTCTCCGGTGGCCAGGCGCAGCGGATCGGCATCGCCCGTGCGCTGGCCGTGCGCCCCAAGCTGGTCATCTGCGACGAGGCGGTGTCCGCCCTGGACGTCTCGGTGCAGGCGCAGGTCATCGAGCTGCTGCGGCGGCTGCAGGCGGAGAGCGGCTTCAGCTACATCTTCATCGCCCACGACCTGGCCGTCGTCCGGCAGATCGCCCATCGGGTGGCGGTCATGAGCAAGGGCAAGATCGTCGAGCAGGGCCCGGTCGACCAGGTCTTCGGCGACCCTCAGGACCCGTACACCCGCACGCTGCTGGCCGCCATCCCCCGCATCAACCCCGAATGGGACCGCAGGCGCCGTGAAGGGAGCCCCCGTTGACCACGTACACGATTCCCGGGATGCGCGTGCGCGACCACGTGGTGGAGGTGCCGCTCGACTGGTCCGCGCCCGGCGGGGACACCATCACGGTGTTCGCCCGGGAGCTGGTCGATCCGGTGCGGGCGGCCGAGGACCTGCCGTGCCTGCTCTACCTCCAGGGCGGTCCCGGCGGCAAGGGCCCGCGCCCGGTCGGCACGAACGGCTGGCTCGGCCAGGCGCTCAAGACACACCGGGTGGTCCTGCTCGACCAGCGCGGCACCGGGCGCAGCTCGCGGATCGACGGGCGGGTCATGAGCGCGTTCGGGAGCGCGCGGGAGGCCGCCGACTATCTGACCCACTTCCGCGCCGACTCGATCGTCGCCGACGCCGAGCACCTGCGCACGACCGTCTTCGGCGGCCGTCGCTGGGAGACGTTGGGCCAGAGCTACGGCGGGTTCCTCACGCTGACGTACCTGTCGCGGGCCCCGCAGGGGCTGAGCGCCTGCTACGTCACCGGAGGGCTGCCCGGCCTGGACCCGGACGCGGCGGAGGTCTACCGCCGCACCTATCCCCGCGTCGCGGCCAAGAACGCCGAGTTCTACCGCCGCTATCCGCACCACGTGGAGACCGTGGGCCGCCTGGCCGACCGGCTGGCCGCGCAGGACGTCCGGCTGCCCGACGGCGACGTGCTCACGGTACGGCGGCTGCAGTCGCTCGGCATCGACTTCGGCATGAAGCCGGGCTACGAGCGCATGCACTGGCTGCTCGACGAGGCGCTCGACGGCGAGCACGTGACGGACACCTTCCTGCACCAGGTGCTGGCCCGCTCCTCCTACAGCGACAACCCGCTGTTCGCCGCGCTTCAGGAGAGCATCTACGGCTCGGGCCCCGGAGCCACCGGCTGGGCCGCCGAGCGCGAGCGGGCCCGCCACCCGGCCTTCGCCGAGTCGGCCCGGCCGCTGCTGTTCACCGGGGAGATGATGTACCCCTGGATGTTCGCGGAGATCCGGGCGTTGCGCCCATTCCGCGCGGCCGTGGAGCTGCTGGCCGAGCGGGCGGACTGGCCGCCCCTCTACGACCCGGCACGGCTGGCCGCCAACGAGGTGCCGCTGGCTGCCGCCGTGTATTACGACGATATGTACGTAGATTCCGGCCTGCAACTGGACACCGCCGCTCGAATCGGCAACGCCCAGGCGTGGGTCACCAACGAGTACGAGCACGACGGCCTGGGCGAGGACCGTGTCTTCGCCCGCCTGACCGGGCTGGTACGCGACATCGGAGGAGGCATCACAGGTGACTGACGGCAGGCCCCCCAAACTTCTGGACATCCCCGCGTTCACTGACTACATCGGCAAGGGCTGGGACATCCCCGACCGCACCCCCGTCGTCGTCCCCGGCGCCGCCGAGGCCGCCGCCGCCCATCGGGCCAGGCTCGGCGCCGCGCTCCCCGACCGGACCGTCGTGGTGGCGGCCGGCCAGGCGCCGGTGCGCAGCAACGACACCTCCTACGACTTCCGTCCAGGCAGCGACTTCTACTGGCTGACCGGCTGCGTGGCCGAGGACGCCGTGGCGGAGATCAGGGACGGCGACGCGGTCGTCTACCTGCCCGTCCCCGCCTATCCCGGCGAGCCGGGGTTCTTCGCCGACGCCGCCCACGGGGAGCTGTGGGTGGGCGCCGCCCCTGGACTGGCCGAGTGGTCGGCGGCGCTGGGCGTTCCGGTCAGGCCGCTGACCGACTTCGACGGCACGATCTCCACCGATGACGAAGTCGCCCGGGTGCTGGCCGAGCTGCGCATGATCAAGGATGACTGGGAGATCGGCCAGCTGAGGGAGGCCGTGGACCGGACGGTCGAGGGGTTCGCCGCCGTGCTCGCCGAGATCCCCACCGCCGTGGCCGGGCCGGGTGAGCGCTGGCTGCAGGGCACCTTCGACCGGTACGCCAGGGCGTACGGCAACGGCCCCGGCTACGCGACGATCGTGGGCAGCGGCCCGCACGCCCCGACCCTGCACTGGGTGCGCTGCGACGGCCCGGTGCTGCCGGACGAGCTGCTGCTGCTCGACATGGGCGTGGAGGCACGCAGCCACTACACCGCGGACGTCACCCGCACCTTCCCCGCCTCCGGCACCTTCTCCCCCGCCCAGCGCCAGGTGCACGACCTGGTGGAGCGGGCACACCGGGCGGCGCTGGCGCAGGTCGCTCCCGGCCGCCGGTTCACCGACTTCCACCACGCCGCGATGGAGGTCATCGCGCGCGGGCTGGACGACTGGGGGATGCTGCCCGTCTCGGTGGACGAGGCGCTGTCGGAGCGCGGCCAGCACCACCGCCGCTACCTGATCTGCGGCATCGGCCACCACCTCGGCCTGGACGTGCACGACTGCGCCAAGGCAGCGCCCGAGGCCTACCAAGGGGCGCTCATCGAGCCGGGCATGGTGTTCACCGTGGAGCCCGGCCTGTACTTCCACGCCCACGACCTGACCGTGCCGCCCGAACTGCGCGGGATCGGCGCCCGCATCGAGGACGACCTGCTGGTGACGACGGCCGGCATCGACGTGCTCTCGGCCGAGCTGCCCCTTTCGGCGAGCGGCCTGGAGGACTGGATGAAGTGACCCGGGCCTACGCGTCGTCCGCGTGGCGCAGGACGCCCTCCACGGCGGCCAGGGCGAGTGTCTTGTAGCCCACCGAGTCGAACAGGACCGTGATCCGGTCCGGCTCGCGGCGCATGACCGTGCCCCGTCCCCATGCCTGGTGCTCGACCTTGGCGTGCAGCGGGTACGGTCCGTCGCCGGTCGCGATGGGCTCCTGGCCGTCCTGGCAGGTGTCGCAGGTCCGGCAGGCCGTGTCGTACGGCTCGCCGAAGTACTCCAGCAGGAAGCGGCGGCGGCACCCGGTCGTCTCCGCGTAGCCGCGCATCATGTCGATGCGCGAGTCGTCGACGCGGTGCCGGATCTCGTCGAGCTCCACCGCCCGCGCGGCGGCCTGCTCCGGCGGCGGCCCGCCCGGCGCGTATCGCAGGTCGCCGGAGTCGGTGACGGTCACCGCCTCGGCCTGCTCCAGCAGGTTGACCAGGCTCGTCAGCTGGGAGGCGCCCACCTCCAGCAGGGCGCGCAGCTCGGTGACGGGCACGGTCCCGCCGTGCTCCTTCACCAGGGTCGCCACCCGCAGCAGCGCGTCGGCGTCCGCCCGGCCACTGGCGAAGAAGCGGCGCAGGCCGAGATCCTCCGAGCGGTAGAACAGCACGGCCGAGGCGGGCTTTCCGTCCCGGCCCGCCCGGCCGATCTCCTGGTAGTAGGCGTCGGGCGACTCGGGCGGGGACGCGTGCAGCACGTAGCGGACGTCGGGCCGGTCGATCCCCATCCCGAACGCCGAGGTGGCCACCACAGTGTCCACCTCGCCCGCCGTGAAGAGCGAGTGCACGCGCGTCCGCTCGGCCGCCCGCATCCCGGCGTGGTACGGCTCCGCGTGGCGGCCCATCCCGGTCAGCAGCGCGGCGTACTCCTCGGCCTCACGCCGGGTGGCGACGTAGACCAGGCCGAGCCCGTCGAGGGAGGCGGCGTGCTCGGCCAGGGCGCGGCTCTTGTCGTCGTCGCCGACGAACCGGCGTACCTCCAGCCGGATGTTGGGCCGGTCGAACCCGCGCACGATCTGCACCGGGTCCTTCAGCCCGAGGGAGCGGACGATCTCCTCACGGACGTTCGGCGCCGCCGTGGCGGTCATCGCCACCACCGGCGGGTGCCCCAGGCGCGCGATGACCTTGCCCAGCCGCAGGTAGTCGGGGCGGAAGTCATGCCCCCATGAGGAGACGCAGTGGGCCTCGTCGACCGCGATGAGCGACGGCTTGGCCTTGGCCAGCCGGGCGACGACGTCGGGCTTGGCGAGTTGCTCGGGCGACAGGAAGACGAATTCCGCCTCCCCCGCCGTGACCTTCTCCAGCCCGGCCTTGACGGAGGAGGTGGAGTTGACCGCCACGGCCCCGCCCGCGTCGGCCTTCTCCAGGCCCATCACCTGGTCGCGCTGCAGCGCGATGAGCGGCGAGACGACCACGGTGGGACCGTCGCGCAGCTGCGCGGGCACCTGGTAGACCGCCGACTTGCCGGCGCCGGTCGGCATGACCAGCAGCACGTCACGCCCGTCGAGCAGGTGTTCCATCGCCTCCTGCTGGCCCGGCCGCAGGTCCTGCCAGTCGAAGGTCTGCCGGGCCGTGGCCCGCAACCGCCGTCCCCGCCGCCCGAACCGGCTGTTGAGCCTCGCCCGTAATCCCATGTATCCCTCCTGGTAGTGGGCGGCCAGTACCCGCAGCCGCGCTCACCGAACGCCGGTCGTCGAACTCAGCGTGGCGCCCACTCGGGTAGCCAGCCGGGACGATGGCGGTAGCCGTAGGCGAGGAGCCGCAGCGTGTCGCAGGGACCATCGTCTGTGTGTCCGTCTCCGTCCCCGGCTTCGGCTCCGTCCCCGGTTTCGTGTCCGTGCGCGGCGATCAGGCGCAGCTCGGCAGCGCAGCGGGCCGTCACGTCACGGGGATCATGGCGGGCGATGTGCACGGCGTCCCTCATGGACGGGGCGTGACCGGCGTCGCCGGTGATGCAGACCGCGCCCCGGAAGGCCGACGGGTCGCCGAAGCCGACGAACTCCTGCCCGTTGGTCATGGTGACGAAGTCGTCGCCGTCGTACCACTCCCTGGTGGGGTCGTAGGACCACGGCCCGGGAGTCGCCGCCTCGGCCGCCGCGTTGTCGCCCTCGATCGTGGCGCGCAGCCAGGACAACAGGTCGTAGGTCAACGCTCTCCCTCAGTCGGCCCCGGCATAGGTCCATCCGCCCTCGTGCCGGACGAAGCGGCTGTGCTCTTCCATGCATCCCGCCTCGCCGTTGTCGGTGTAGTGGGCCCGGAAGCGGACGGTGCCTTCGGTATGGACGACGCTGCCCCCGGTGGTCTCGAGGATCTCCAGCCGGGTCCAGCGCGTCCCCCGGTCCAGGTCGAGCCGGGCCGGGCGGGCCACCGGATGCCAGGTGCGCAGCAGATATCCGGCGTCGCCGACGCTGAAGGCGCTGAACCGGGACCGCATGAGCGCCTCGGCCGTGGGCGCGGCGACCAGGCCGCGATGCAGCCGCCCGCAGCACTCCCGGTAGGTCGCCGGCAGCCCGCACGGGCACGGGGCTGAGGCGGATTTCGAGTCACGTCGCGGCACGCCTCTCATTCTGCCCGGTGCCGGGGACCGTCAGCGCCCGCGCAGGATCGGGCACAGCTGCCTGCCGGCACCGGCACCGTCAGCGCCCGCGCAGGATCAGGCGCAGCTGCTTGCCGGTCCGCTTGCGCCGGAACGCCTCCCGTTCGTTGGCCTGGGGGAAGGGCTCGTCCGGGACGGGCGTCCCGAGGAAGGCGCACAGCGGCTCCCATCCCTCCCGGACGTCGAAGACCAGCAGCCGCGCGTCCGGGATCGCCGCCTGGACCTCGCCGAGGTGCCGTTCGAAGACCTTCATGATGTACGCGGGATCGTCGATGCGGCCGTCGAAGACCCGGTCCATGACGGTCGCCCTGGCCATGCGCGGGTAGAGGGCGAAGTCCGGCGCCCGGCGCGCCACCAGCCACCGGATGATCCGGCGGCGTGGTAGCAGGGGCCGTACCCCAGCAGTTCCAGGGCCGCCTTCAGCGACATCGTGCCCGTCCTGCCGAACCCCGCGCCGATCACCTTCATCTGGCGCTCCCTCCCGCCTCTGATCGGCCTCTGATCCGCGGTGCCTAATGTCACGGTGGACGACACCCGGGTTATATGACCAGATACATGTCGCAGCCGACCGCCGCAATGGTGAGGAGCCGACCATGCTGTTCCCGCATCCCCTTCTCGACGCGCTGCGGGACTCGCCCGGCGGCGTGGCGTTCGAGCACGGGTCCCGCGCCGTCTCACGGGGTGAGCTGCTGGAGATGATCCGGCGGCTGGCCGGCGCGTTGGCCGATGCCGGGCTCGGGCCCGGCCGGGGCGTCGCCGTCCGCACCGCCGTGTCGCCAGAGGCGTTCGCCGCGCACATGGCCGCGCATGCGCTGGGCTGCCGCGTCGTGGGCGTCCGGCCCGGCTACCCGGCCGGGCAGCTCGCCCACGTGCTCGGGACGGGGGTCGACGTCCTGCTGGTCGACCGGCCGAACGCGACACCCGAAGGGCCGCTTCCCGTGCTGGTCGACCGGCCGAACGCGACACCCGAAGGGCCGCTTCCCGTGCTGGTTGACCGGCCGAACGCGACACCTGAGGGGCCGCTTCCCGTGCTGGTCGACCGGCCGAGCGCGACACCCGAGGAACCGCTCCCCGTGCTGTCCTTGGCGGAGTTGCTGGCCCGCGCCGATGACGGCCGCCCCCTCACCGTCAGGGCGCGTCCGGACGACGTGGCCGCCCTGACCTTCACCAGCGGCAGCACCGGGCGGCCCAAGGGCTGTGCGATCACCTACCGCGCGCTGAGCGATCACTGGGCGTGGCAGCCCCGCGTGTGGGGCCCGGTCGCGGCGGCGCTCGCCGACTCTTTCGGGCGCTACCTGCTGTTCGGCACTCTGGCCAGCATGGTCGTCATGGAGTTCCTGGCGCCGTGCCTGCTGGGCGGTGGGACGGCGGTGATCCCGGAGGACGACGGGCGGCCGCTCTTCCCGTACGCGATCGAGCGACACCGGATCACCGGCTCCATCATCACCGTGCCCCGGCTGTACCAGATGCTCCATCTGCTCAAGGACGACCCGGTCGACGTCGGCAGCCTGCGCGCGCTGATGGTCTCCGGCTCCCCGATCAGCCCGTCCCGGCTGGCGGCGGCGGTAGAACGGCTCGGCCCGGTCGTCTACCAGGGCTACGGCCAGACCGAGGCGGGCAACATCGCGATGCTCACGCCCGCCGACATCGCCCGAGGCCACGTGGACTCGGTGGGCCGCCCGCATCCGGGGGTCGAGATCAGCGTCTTGGACGAGGAGGCCCGGCAGGTGGCCACGGGACGGACCGGCGAGATCCACGTACGCGGCCCGTACCTGATGTCCGGCTACTGGGGACAGCCGGAGGAGACCCGCGACACGCTGCGCGACGGGCGGCTGCGCACCCGCGACCTGGGCTACGTGGACGAGGAGGGCTTCCTGCACCTGGTCGGGCGGAGCCGGGATGTGATCATGGTGAACGCGATGGTGGTGTACGCGGGCCCGATCGAGCGGGTGCTGGCCGGTCATCCCGACGTGGACGAGGCGTACGTGGCCGGGGCGCCGGACGAACTGACCGGGGAGGCCGTACACGCGTTCGTGGTGCCCGCCGCCGGGCGGACGCCGGATCGCGACACGCTGACCGCCCTGGTACGCGCCGAGCTCGGCGACGACAGCGTGCCCCGGACGATCACGATGGTGTCGGCCGTCCCGGTGGCCGCCAGCGGCAAACCGGACAAGCGCGCCCTGCTGGACCGGCCCGGCGGGCGGATGCTCTGAGCATTCTCTGAGAATCACCCGCCAACACTGATGTCGTGCTTTCCCCGACAGTCCTCTCCCAGACGGTCCTCTCCCAGACGGTCCTCTCCCAGACGGCCCTCTCCCAGACGGTCCGTTCCATGACGGCCCGTTCCATGACATCGCTGTGACGGAGGCCTACGTGCCGGACAACGCCCTCGACTACCTGGTGATCGGCGCCGGCCCGGCGGGGCTGCAACTGGGCTATTTCCTGGAAAAGGCGGGCCGGTCGTACCTGATCTTGGAAGCCGGTCCAACGCCGGGCACGTTCTTCCGCACCTTCCCGCGCCATCGCACGCTCATCTCGATCAACAAGAAGTACAACGGAACCTCCGACCCGGAGCTCAACCTCCGGATGGACTGGAACTCCCTGCTCTCGGACGACCCGGACCTGCTGTTCACCCGCTACAGCGACCGCTACTTCCCCGCCGCCGACGACATGGTCCGCTACCTCGCCGACTACGCCGCCGCGTGCGGCCTGCGGATCGTCCACGACGCCCGCGCCGTCCACGTCACCCGCGCGCCCGGCATGGGCCCCTTCCGGGTGGCCGACGAGCGCGGCCGGACGTACGAGGCGAAGCGCCTGATCGTGGCGACCGGGGTCACCCAGCCCAACATCCCTGAGATACCGGGCATCGAGACCGCCGAGCCCTACGGCACGGCCGCCACCGACCCGTCCGGCTACCTGAACCAGCGGGTGCTCGTCATCGGCAAGGGCAACTCGGCCTTCGAGACGGCGGACAACCTGGTCGAGACCGCCGCGGTGATCCACGTCGCGGGCCCGAACTCCGTACGGATGGCGTGGCGCACCCACTTCGTCGGGCACCTGCGCGCGGTCAACAACAACTTCCTCGACACCTACCAGCTCAAGTCCCAGAACGCGGTGCTGGACGGCTCGGTCAAGCGGATCGAGCAACAAGCCGACGGCACGTACCTGGTGACGGTGAGCTTCGCCCGCGCCGACGAGGTCACCAAGGACATCCCGTACGACCGGGTGATCGTCTGCACCGGCTTCCGGTTCGACGCCTCGATCTTCGACGACGGGTGCCGTCCGGAGCTGATGATCCAGGACCGGTTCCCGGCGCTCACCCCCGCCTACGAGTCGGTCAGCGTGCCCGGCCTCCACTTCGCCGGCACGCTGACGCAGTCCCGCGACTTCAAGCGCGGCACCAGCGGGTTCATCCACGGCTTCAGGTACGGCACGCGCGCGCTGCACCGCATCCTGGAGCACAGGTACCACGGCGTCCCGTGGCCCGGCCGCGAGCTCGCGGCCGAGCCGGAGGCCATGGCGGCGGCGGTGCTCGAACGGGTCAACCGCTCCTCGGCGCTGTGGCAGCAGTTCGAGCTGCTGGCCGACGTCATCGTCCCCGACGGCCGGGACGGGGCCCGCTACCTGGAGGAGCTTCCGGTCGATCTGGCGGGCCCGCCGATCGGCGACGCCGGCCACTTCGCGATCACCCTGGAGTACGGGCCGGAGCACGACAAGGTCGACCCCTTCGACATCGCGGTCGGCCGGATCCGGCAGGGCGACTCCGCGCGCGCCCACGAGGGCCATTACCTGCATCCGGTGGTGCGGCATCACCGGCCCGGCGCGCCGGCCGCCGTGCACCACATCACCGAGAACCTGGAGAACGACTGGACCTCCCCGGAGGTGCATCTCGCGCCGCTACGGGCCTTCTTCGCCCGCCAGGCCGCCTCGGTGCCGGCGTGATGGAGACGCCGGGCGAGTTCGAGGCCGGCGAGATGGACACGCTCGGTGAGCTCGAGGCCGGCAAGACGGACACGCTCGGCGAGTTCGAGGCCGCGGCCCGCGCGCGTCTCGACCCCGCGCACTACGACTACTTCGCCGGCGGGGCCGGTGACGAGGTCACGCTGCGGGCCAACGAGGCGGCGTTCGACCGGCTGGCGCTGGTGCCGCGGGTGCTGCGCGGCGCCGGGAAGCTCCAGCTCGGCGTCACCCTGCTCGGCAGCCGCGCGGCCATGCCCGTGCTGGTGGCGCCGACCGCCTTCCACCGGCTGGCCGACCCCGAGGGCGAGCGGGCCACGGCGCGCGCCGCCGCCACCGCCGAGACGATCATGATCGTCTCCATGGCGTCCACGGTCGCCGTCGAGGACGTGGCCGCGGCGGCGCCCGAGGCCATGCTCTGGTTCCAGCTCTACATCCAGCCGGACCTGGCCTTCACCGAGACCCTCGTCCGGCGCGCCGAGGCGGCCGGCTGCACGGCGCTGGTCGTCACGGTGGACTCCCCCACCCTGGGGGCGCGGCCCCGGGACCGGCGCAACGGCTTCCACGACCTGCCCGAGGGCCTGTGCTGCGAGAACCTGCGCGACGGCGCGCGGGTGCGGCCGATCGTCATGTCACCGGAGATCTCCTGGGCGCACATTGACCGGCTCAGGGAGATGACGGGGCTGCCGATCGCGCTCAAGGGCGTCGCCCATCCCGCCGACGTACGCCTCGCGCTCGAGCACGGCGTCTCGGCGCTCCTGGTCTCCAACCACGGCGGCCGGCAACTCGACACTGTCCCGGCCGCCGTGGACCTGCTGCCGGACATCGTCGCCGCCGTGGGCGGAACCGTCCCGGTGCTGCTGGACGGGGGTGTGCGGCGCGGCACCGACGTGCTCAAGGCGCTGGCGCTGGGCGCCACCGCGGTCGCGGTGGGCCGCCCAGTGATCTGGGGGCTGGCGGCGGACGGCGAGCGGGGCGCGGGCCGGGTGCTCAGCCTGCTGCGTACGGAGGTCGAGCGGGCGCTCACCCTGTGCGGCTGCGCGTCGATCGACGAGCTCGAGCCGGGGATGGTGCGACGGCCGTGGTGACCGGGGTCGTGACCGTGATGGCCGTCGTCGCGGTGCTGAGCCTGCCGTGGTGGCTGCCGGGCCGGGTCGTGGCCCTGCGCGTACGCGTCTTCAACCGGGTCAACGGGGACGAGGGCATCCCGGTGCCCGGCGATCTGGTCGGGATCGAGCGGTTCAAGGAGGTCTACTCCCACCCGGCGGCCGGTGGCCGGAGCAAGGGCGCCGCCCTGTCCGACCTGTTCTGGTACTGGCTGGCGCCCGGCCCCGAGATGCACCAGGAGCACCTGGAGGCGGGCGAACGGTATGACGCCGTCGCCCGGGCCACGCGCGGCTTCCTGTCCGTACCGCGTACTGAAGCCGAGGAGCTGACCCGCCGCTGCGTCACCCGGACGCTGCGGGAGGCGCGCGGGCTGGTCCGGCTGCGCGACCTGATGATGCCGCTCTGGGCGGAGTTCTCCTACGAACTGGTCTTCGGCAGGCCATGCCCGCGCACGGCTCGCGACCTGATCGCCGGCAACGCGAACGACGTCGTCACCTCGCTCAAGTGCTGCGGGCTGCGGCACATGGCCCGGCGCGACCGGCTGACCCGGTATCTCATGGACCGGCTGCCCCTGGTGCGGCAGCCGCTGCCCGAGGGGTTGTCGGCCAGGGAGCAGGCGCTCTACCTGCAGGGGGCCTTCTTCAACACCGCGGTCGTCCAGCTGTCGGAGGCCATGGCCCACCTGCTGATGGTCCTCGCGCAGCACCCGGACGTACAGGCCAGGGCGTCGACGGACGGCCCGCGCTACCTGGACCAAGTGATCTCGGAGACGCTGCGGCTCTACCCGCTCTTCGGCATCGCCCACCGCGTCACCACCGGCGACATCACGCTGGACGAGCGCACGGTGATCCCGGCCGGCTCGGTGCTGTGCTTCAACTACCCGGAGTTCCACCGCGCTGGCTTCACCGACCCCGACCACTTCGACCCCAGCCGCTTCGACCCCGACCGCTTCCACCCTGACCGGTTCGGCTCGGCCCGCTCCCACATCGGCCGATCGGGGGCGATCCGTGAGCTCAACCACATCCCGTTCGGCGTCGCCGCCAACCGGCCGTGTCCGGCCTGGCGGCTGGCGCCGATCGCCATGCGGGTCGCGGCGGAGGAGATCCTGCGCCTGTACGCCCTGGACTCCACCGCCTCCCACACCCGGTCCCTGCCCAACCGGGGCCCGTGCCTGCTCACCCCGCGCTACGCCCGCAGGAGTGCCGCCCACCGGCCGCTGCTGCTGTTCGTGCGGTTCCGGGACCGCTGGGAGGACGTCTGGCGCAGCCTCGTCCAGCTCGTCCTCGGGACCTACATGGTCTGGGACGCGCGCAGGCAGCGACTGTGCGAGCGCCACTTCGCGGATGACGGCCAGCCGGTCGCCCACTGATCGTCCCGGCCACCTGGCCACCCACTGTTCGTGCTGATCGTCCGGATTACGAGCGGAGGAATGGTATGCCCACGATGGCCCTGGTCGCCGCCGGTGACCCGAACCTCGAACTGATCCTCAAGGTGCTGCCCGCCCTGGTCGTCATCCTGCTGACCGCGGGCGTGTGCGGCCGGCTGGCGCTGATGGTCATGCAGCCGCGGGTCCTCGGCGAGATGGTGGCCGGTGTCCTGCTCGGCCCCACCCTGTTCGGCTGGCTGTTCCCGGAGGCCCAGGCCGCCCTGTTCCCCAAGGAAGTCCGGCCGGTCCTGTACGTGCTGAGCACCATCGGGCTGACGCTGTACATGTTCCTGGTCGGTGCCGGGCTGGACCACAGTGCGCGCTCCCCGGGCGAGATCCGCCGGGGCTCGCTCCTGGCCGTCTCGGGCATCCTGCCCTCCCTGCTCCTGGGTTCCTGCACCGGCCTGCTCCTGTGGGACGTGCTCTCCCGCCCGGACGTCAGCCGGTGGGAGTTCGCCCTGTTCGTCGGGGGCGCACTGTCGCTGACCGCCTTCCCCATGCTGGCCAGAATCCTGTACGAGCGGAAGCTGGAGAACTCCCCGCTCGGCCGGCTCACGTTGATCGCTGCCTCCATCGACGACGCCCTGGCGTGGTGCATCCTCGCGGTGCTGTCGGCGATCCACCTCGGCTCGGGCTCCGGCGGCGCCCTGCGCACCATCGGCCTGGCCACGCTGTTCGCGGTGGTGATGCTGATGGTGGTCGCCCCGCTGTTGCGTCCGCTGGGCCGCGGCCTCGCGCGAACCGGCCGGCTCGGCCCCGGCGCCATGTACGTCGTCATCCTCGTACCGCTCACGGCGGGCTGGCTCACCGACTGGATCGGTGTGTACGCGGTTTTCGGCGGCTTCATCGCCGGACTGACCATGCCCCGCGACCCCGCGTTCCGCCAGGTGCTGCACGGCCGCATGATGGACGTCGTCTCGACGCTGCTGCTGCCGGTCTTCTTCACCTTCTCGGGGCTGAACACCCATCTCAACGGCATCGCCGGGGGCGCCATGCTGCTGGCGTTCGCGCTCATCCTGGCGGCGGGCTTCAGCGGGAAGTACTTCGGCTGCTCGCTGTCGATGAGGGCGATGGGCTTCAGCTGGCGCGAGTCGTACGCGGTGGGCGCGCTCATGAACGCGCGAGGGCTGATGATCCTCATCTTCATCAACATCGGCCTGGCACAGGGGATGATCACGCAGGAGCTGTTCGCCATGCTGGTGCTGGTGGCCGTCATCACGACCGCGGGGGCCCTGCCGCTCTACAAGCTGGCGCTGCCCGAACGTCTCGAGCAGGCCAGGAGAACCACTCCCGAACAGCCACGCCCTCTGGAGGAACAGACAGCCGCCGCCCGACCCACCATTTCTTGAAATGTCAACATTTGTCGGGACCCTGGTAATTCTGCGGCGGTGATGCAACCGTTGATCCGTGGCTGGGACATCGAGTACAGCTGGCGCCCCCTCCCGCCGGCTGCTGCTCGTGGAGGATGACCGCGAGCTCGGGCACATGCTGGTGGACCTGTTCACCGACGAGGGATACACGGTCGACCTGGCCCTGGAGGGGCAGCGTGGCCTGCATCTGGGGCTGAGCCGCGCCTACGACGCCATGATCGTCGACCGGGGACTGCCGGTGGTCGACGGCATCGACCTGCTGCGGCGGCTGCGCCGGAAGGCGGTCACCGTGCCGGTGCTCGTCCTGACCGCCTTCGGCACGGTCGCCGACCGGGTCACCGGGCTCGACGCGGGCGCCGAGGACTACCTGGTCAAACCCTTCGAGATCGACGAGCTGCTGGCCAGGGTACGGGCCCTGCACCGCAGGAACCTGGACCAGGCCGGGCTGCTGCCCGTCGGCGCGGGCTGGCTGGATCCGGAGGCCCACACCGTACAGCTGCCGACCGGCGAGCAGGTGGCCCTGTCCGGCCAGGAGGCGCGGCTGCTGCACGCGCTGGCGATCCGGCCCCGGCAGGTGCACACACGCGCCTCGCTGCGGCAGCGGGTCTTCGACGGCGCCCGCACCGAGGCGATCGTGGACACCTACGTCTACTACCTGCGCGGCAAGCTGGGGGCGGGCATCGTCAGCACCGTACGGGGCGTGGGCTACCGCCTGGGTGAGCTGTGAGGGGGCGACCGACCGCCGATCCGGAGCGGCGCCTGCTGAACCGGGCCCGCCGCCGGACCACGGAGATCGATCCAGAGCGGCGCCTGCTGAACCGGGCCCGCCGCCGAGTCACCGTGCAGGTGGCGGGCGCGATCTCGGTGATACTGGCGCTCTTCGGGGTGCTGGTCTACTGCGTCACCGTGGGCGACCAGAGCGCCTCCGCACGGCGTGACCTGGCCGCCGCGACCCAGCACGGCTCCGTCACCCACCCTCCCCCCTGCATGTGGCTGTTCGAGCTGCGCGACGGCACCGTACAGAGCTCCCCAGGGGCACCTGCGGCGCTCCCCCTGCGCACCGCGCTGTACCTGGCCGCCGCCGGTGGCGAACCGCGGGTCGCCCAGGTCGAGCTGGCCGGGCAGAGCTATCTCGTACGCACCGAGCGGCGCGGTGACGTGGCGGCCCAGGCGGTGATCGACCTTCGCTACCAGGCCGCCGAACGGCAACGCCTGCTGCGTACGATCGCCGCCGCCGAACTCGCCGGGCTGCTGGCCGCGCTGCTGATCGGCCAGGTCCTCGCCCGGCGGGCGATCGCACCGCTGGGTGAGGCCCTGGCCCGCCAGCGCAGTTTCGCCGCCGACGTCAGCCACGAGCTGCGCACCCCGTTGACCCGCCTGCACACCCGCGCCCAGCTCGTGACCCGCCAGCTGCGGCGCGGCACCGACCCGATCCTGGTCATAGACGAGGTCGACCAGTTGGTCACCGGCAGCCGCCAGCTGGGCGAGGTGGTCGAGGACCTGCTGGTGTCGGCTCAGTTCAGGCAGCTGCGCCGGCCCTTCGCCCCCGTCGACCTGGCGGCGCTGGCCGATGAACTGGCCGTGGCCGAGGCGGCCCGCGCCGCGGCGCACGGCGTGACGATCGAGGTACACCGCCAGGGCCTCGACGCCCACCTCGTACGCGGGGCGCAGTCGGCCCTCCGCCGGGTGATCTCCGCGCTGCTGGACAACGCGCTCAACCACACGAGTATGGGCGGGCACATCTGGGTGACGGTCTTCGGCGGCCCTGAGGTGGTGGAGCTCACGGTGCGGGACGACGGGGTGGGCCTGGATCCCGCCGACTCCGAGCGGCTGTTCACCCGGTTCGTCGGCCAGGGCTTCGGGCTGGGGCTGGCCCTCGTACGGGAGGTGGTGGACGGGCACGGCGGCACGATCACGGCGGACGGGCGGCTGGGAGCAGGAGCGGTCTTCACCGTCCGCCTCCCGGCGGATCCCACCGCCGCCCCGCACCGCCCGCCACCCAGAAGCGACCCCACCGAACCCACCGAACCCACCGACCGCTCTGACCGGCTCGGCCACTCCGGCCACTCCGACCGCTCCGACCGCTCCGACCGCGAGCCTGAGCGGCGATTCTGATCCGCGCCTTCAGGACCCGGTCAGCGTACGAAGCTTTCAGGTTCCGGTCAGCGTACGAAGCCGTTGACGATCAGCGGCAGAGACGCGTCCAACCCGGCGACGTTGAGCACACCCGCGTCCCCGGGCTCGCCGATCGAGTAACCAACGGCGGTCATCGCCACGACCACCACGCGGGCGTCCCGGTTGATCCGCCGGCGGTAGCCGTCGAGTGCCTGCGTCGGGTGGGAGCGGCCGGCCCATGTCTCGTTGTCGGTCAGGACGATGATCCCGTCCACGTTCATCCGCTCCTTGGCGGCCCAGGTGAACGGCAGCGACAGGTCGGTGCCTCCGCCCGACGGCTCCCAGGAGGCGAGCTCCCGCAGGTTGGTGCGCGGTGTCACCTTGGAGGCGTGCACGGCGGTGTCCACGTCGATGACGTGCACGTTCGCCTCCATGCGGGCCAGCATGACGGCCATCGCGCAGCCGACCTCGTACGGCGACCCGACCGGCGACCCGCCAACGGCGACGCGGTTGGCCCAGCTCATCGACCCGGACGAGTCCACGGCGACGAGCAGCCGCTTCCCGGTCGGTTCGACGTTGCCGAAGGACAGCTCGTACGTCTGCTCCAGCGCGTCCAGGATCGCCGGGACCGGCGTCCACGTCTGGGCGTCGGCGCGCGGGTTGGGCTGGGCTCGGCCGGAGGCGTAGACGCGCATCGCGAGCCAGGCGTCCATCGGGTGGATGCGGGCACGCAGCAGTGCCGCCCGGTCCGTCAGCCGGGCCACGGCGCGCTGGGTGGCCTCGCCGAGCGGCGTCAGCGTGCCGAGACGGGTCATGCGGGCCAGGTTCCGGATGAGCGCGGTCATCCCGACCGTGTCGACCAGGGCTTCCCACACCTTCGGCTCGCGCAGCATCGCGTCCGGCAGGAACTCCCACGGCACCCGTGAGTCGTTCACGACCCGGATCGCCTCGTCGGCGCCGGTGACCGCCTTCGCCGTGAGGAACCGGTCCACCGCGGGCAGCACCTCGCGAGCCTGCTCGTCGGCGATGTTCCCGGCGATCCACCCGAACAACGTCTTGCGCCGCTCGTCGTCGGCGACCGGATGGGCCACCCGCAGCACGTCCCGCAGGCTGAACGCCTCACCCTGCGGCGTCCGGCGCTGGGCGGCCTTGCACGCCTTGAACGCGACGTCGTCGGCGCTCCCGGTGAGGAACCAGGAGCCGAGCGCCGTCCGCAGCGACCGGCCCACCACAGGCGAGGTGCCGCGACCGGTCGGCTTGCCGCCCAAGTTCTTGTAGTAGCCGAAGAACTGCGCGAGATGGTCGGTCGTACGCGCCACCTTCGCCAGCGCCACCTTCGCGGCCTGGCGGGTATCGGCGTCGCCCTTCGCGTACGCCGCAGCGAGAGCGAACAGGGCCGGGCGCTGCTTCGGGGCGCGGGGCGGGCGAGCCGCCGAAACCTCCGTCAGCAGAGCGACCACTCGCGGCCCGTCCTCAGCGATGGCCTGGAACAGCACGCCCGCGTTCTCCGCAGTCAGCTTGTCCTCGCCGACGTAGTAGGTGCCGCCGGATGTTCCAAGCAGGATGAAGTCTTCAACACGCTCCCAGATATCCTTGCTGACGACATAACCACCAGCGCTGTTCTGGATTTGATCATTGCGACCGGGGATTGGGCGAGTCTGCGGAGTCGAGATCGTAGAGTACGTTGCGAGTGGATCGCGGGACATGGAATGTCCTCCCTCTAAAGCTGGCGGCGCTAAAGGGCGTCTACTCAGCACCGTCTGGTGGCAATTGATTGGCGGCGGCGCGCGTTCGTGCCCACCTGCGCAGGGCAGCCTGGCGAATGCGCTCTTTGTGTTCTGGCGTCTTCGGCTTGCCGGTCAGGGCGGCGCTTCGTACGGCGCGCTCGGCTTCGGAGAGAACACGCCCGCGAGCCCAGCCCGGCCTACCTCGGTTGGCCTCCTGCACGCGCTTCAGATGCTCTTGCTGTGCAGGACTGCGCTCCATCGAGTGCGCGACCGGCATTGCCCGTTCAAGCAGCACTTCGCGACGTCGCTCCAGGATGTCCGGCGCCCAGTCATATCCGCGTTGATTCTGGGGCAAGTTGGCGACGTGCTCCGGTGATTTCTTCCGCCCCTTGAGCGCCTCCGAGATCGCCAGCCGCCGCTCAGGATGCCGACTGATCGCTAGCGACTGCTCACGGCGACCCCCAACCCAGCGCGCCCGTTGGGCGAGGGAGATCTTCAGCCGGGTTTCAGCAGATGCCCCGTGGAGCCCCTCGCCGCCATCGGTCCGGTTTGCGAGAACCACGCCCGCAGCGCGATGCTCGGCGATCCATCGCCGCTCAGCTTCGCACCAGTCACCAGTACCCTCTTCGAGAATCGACACGGCTGGTGCGAGCCCGGCCAGCCGCAGCGCCCGAATCCTCTGGGCCTTCTTGCTGTCAGTCCGGTCGTTCAGGTGTTCCCGGATCCGGACCCGCAGTTGGATGGTCTTGCCGACATAGAAGACAGCGCCGGTCAGCGGATCTGTCAGGGCATACACGCACCAGACGTAGCCGCCCGCAGCGTTCTTCACCTGCGTCTGGCCTGGGATGGGCTGAGACTGCGGCGTGGCGACCGTCGAGACAGCGGCAAGGGGATCACGCGCCATGGCGTCCTCCAAGTTCGACCCGCATGAGCGGATGTGGATATGCGAAAGGGGAGCGGATGACGACGTTCGACCCGCTCCCCTTGCTCGTCAGTCCGGCCGAAGGCACGGATGTGGAGATTCCAACCGGCTTCAGGTCGCAAGCGACCCGACAGGGCTCGAACCTGTTATGCCAGATAACCGATCAGATTCGACCCGCGCCAACGGCGGGACTGACGAGCGATCAGGTCTGGAACCGGCACGGATGTGGGGATGCCCACCGGTGTTCAGGTGCTCTACCGGCTGAGCTACCGAAGCCGAAGCCCCGGGCAGGACTCGAACCTGCGACAACCCCATTAAAAGTGGATAACCGACAGGACTTCGACCCGCGCCGGCACCGGACCTGACCAGTTCACCGAGCCGGGAGACGACGCGGATGTGGAGACGAGCACCGGTGTGATCTGGTTCGAAGAGATGACCGACGCCCTTCGACCCGTGTCCTCTCCCGGTCCGATGAACTGGTTCCCACGCTACCGATCAACGTGCCACGCCACACCTGATTATCGGGACGAGTGGCGCTGGCGAACACGCAGTTCCAAGACTGGCGCTCTACCCTTCGGCGCGGCCTACATCATCGTCAGCGCGAGTTGACCGCCATCGAAGCGGACTCGACCGAGCTGCGCTCCTTCCTGCCGACCATGATCACTGGCCTCCTGCACACGCCTGAGTACGCTCGGGCCAGCCTGTCCGGCAACCCCGGCGATCTCACCCAGACGATCGCCAAGCGCTTGGAGCGGCAGACCGTCCTGTACGACCGGAGCAAGAGCTTCATCTTCGTCCTCACCGAGGCGGCAGTGCGCTGGCCTCTGTGCCCGGCGGATGTCATGGCGGTCCGACTTGGTCGTCTGGCGTCGCCGGCGGCCCTTCCCAACATCCGGTTAGGCGTCATCCCCGTGACTCAACCGCACCTGCCAGAGGGGCCGCTGAGCACGTTCACGGTCTACGACAGTCGACTGGCCACTGCGGAGGTGTTCTCCGGCGCGATAATCATGCGGGACCCCCGCGATATCGCCTACCACCGGGAGCTGTTCTCGCTCTTCGTGAGTTATGCGCGGTTCGGAGACGAAGCCATCGCACTACTCACCCAATGGGCCGAAGAATTCCGCCACGGAAGCTAGCGGCTATTCCAACTCGCGATTTATTCCACGACTCGAACATGCTGCCCACCCCTGTTTTTCTTCATAGCGTGGAGGCACTTTCGAACCTGCGGACAAAGGAATGCATCGTGGCGACTCGCGCACCGCAACTCGCCGGCGTTTCGCCGATCGTCGCGGCCGACCATCTACGACAGGCACTCGCACAAGAGGGCATCCGCATCGCCACGGTCCCCGCACACAGCGGGCTCTCCAATGTCCGGTGTGGAGCCACCTTGGACGAGCTGCGTAAGCACCTGGAGCTGGAAGCCCAACGCGCGCCTTGCGCTGTTGGAGTACGGAACGCGTCCAGCGGCGGGTTCGATCCGATGCCGAAGGGGTCTTCGGCATCCTTCACGGACGGCGCGGAATCTAGGCTCACGGCCACCCCCTGCCGCTGGAGGACCTCCATGTCCGGGCCTGACCAACTGTTCGCCAAGCTGCGGGCCAGGCTGGCGCGGGCCCGCGTCTGGGTGCAGACGCTGATCCTGCTCGTACGCCCTGGATCTTCGGGTCGCGGGCGTGGGAGCGACACAACTCCTCACAAAGCCCGCCCAAGATCGGTTTCACCTGCGGCAACGGAACAGGCAACGAGCCGGTTGACCGGTGAGCGCCCCGAGGGCGATGGTGTGGACGACCGCCATCCGCACGCCCGGGACGAGTTACGGCGGGGCGGCGTGGTCTGGCTGGCCTATGCCGCCGCGGTGCGACACCTGATCCGGCTCGCGGTGCCTGCCGTGGCAGTATTCCTGCCGATCGGCCTGTTCGCGACGTCGGCGCTGGTTGTGCTCGCGGACGGGTCGGCGGCGGTGGTCAACGGCGACTTCGAGCTGATCGGCGCTCCTGGTATGTCCTTGCTGGCGTGGTCGGCGGCGGTGCTGGTCGTCTTGGTGGCCGGACAGGCGGTGGCGCTGCCCGCGACGGTGATGCTCGCCACCGGGCGACTGGTCGGCAAGGACGTCTCGACCTCCGACGCGATGCGGACCGCGGCCCGGCGCTGGCCTGCCACTGCGGTACTCGTCCTGGTCGGCGTGGTGGCGTTCGCGGTGGCTCTGGCGGCCGGGTTCGGCATTCTCATGTGGACCGGGGCGCAGGTCACGGCTTACGCCGTCATGGCGGTCCTGGCCCTGTCCGCGATGCCGTGCCTGCTGGCGGTGGCGCCCATGATCCTGGAGGGCCGGTCCGCGAGGGGCGCGCTCGCTCGCGCTTACCGGCTGACGGCCGGCGCCTCCTGGGCGACGCCGCTCACGCTGGCCTTCGGTGTCGTGCTCTTCCCCGCGCTGGCCGCGAGGGCGGTGAACTGGGCGGCGTCTGGGCTGCCCATCGTGCCGGTCGCGGCCGGTTACCTGCTGGCGCTGGTCACCGTGCCGTTCCAGGCGGCCGTGATCGCGCGCCTGTTCCTGCACCGCCTGGGTGTCAAGGGGACGATCACCGAGTTCGAGAAGATCGTCGACGGTCTGCCGGCGAGCACGCCACGCCGGGCCAGGCGCGGGCCGGTGCTCGCGGCGTTGCTCCTGCCCGGCCTGCTGTACGGCGGAGCTGTGCTGATCAACCCGCTCGGCTGGCTGGAGGTCTCCGAGACGGCCGTCACGGAGGACTGGCCACGCGACCCGGACTCCGAGGTGTCTAAGGATGAGCGTCCGAAGCCGGAGCTTGACAGGTCGGATCTGCAAGCCCTATATGCGGGGCCGGGCGGACGCATGGTCATGCTCATGGACGGCTCGGACGAGGCGAAGCTGCTGACCTGCATGGACAGCAGCTGCGCTCGAACCCGGTTCACCTGGGCCGAGCCGGTCGACGTCGCCGGTGGGTACACAGCGGCCAGCGCCCGGCTGACGGACGGCCGTCTCGTCGTGTCGACGTGGGCGCTGGAGAGAGTGGACGAAGAGGAGCTGAGACGGGACCCCGAGAAATGGCGCGCCCGGCTCGGGCTGCTGATCTGCGACGCGACGGGCTGTGTCCCGGCCCCTGGCGGCAGGCCGATCACGGAGGTGACGCGGTCCGGCCAGTACAGGACGGTCGCCCTGGCGGCACGGCCCGGCGGCGGTCTGCTGGTCGCTCAGCTCCACAGGCTCCCCTTCAGCAAGCGTGACGTCGACAAGGACGGGCTTTCGATCACTACCTGCGATGATCCGGCCTGCACCCGTCCACGCTCCAAGGAGATCGCCAAGCTTCCCGCCGACAGATACAGGTTCGACAGGCGCAGCCTCGTCGCGGGCGTGGGTCCCGACGACCGCCCTGTCATGATGCGCTTCGACCGCGACACCGGCTCGATCTTCGTGATCTCCTGCGACGATCCCGCCTGCGCCCAGGCGCGCGTAGGACAGCCCGTCCGGGAGGTTTCGCCCGATTACTCCGGCCGCGCCCACCGGGACGATACCGCCATGGTGGTCCGGGCTGACGGCCTGCCGCTGATCGCCTACCGGGACGTGAGCGACGGCGCGATCAGGCTGCTGGACTGCCACACCCGCGAGTGCTCGCGAGCCGACACGGCCACGCTGTCCGGACCCGGTCACAACACGGGGTTGGCAATGGTGCTGGACCGGGACGGGCGGGCGCTGGTGGCCTACCAGGACCTCGACCGCGAACGGATCGTCATCGCCGCCTGCTCGGGAACACGCTGCACGCCTACTCCGGTCACGACGATCCAGCGCGGTGGTGGTGACGGCCTGGCCATGGCGCTGGACGGCCACGGTCGGCCGATGATCGCCTGGATGGACGTCTGGAACGACTGGGATCTGGTCGTGACCACGCCGCTCAATCTGCCCTGACCCGCGACAGCCGACTAGGTGATCTCGATGGAGCACGTCGAACGACTGCGCATGGACGGTGTGCCGTTCCGGGGCTATCTGGATGCCGGGCGGCACCTGGTCCGGCTCACGCTGCCCGGTGTGCTGGTGCACGTGCCGCTCGCCGCACTGTCTCTGCTGGCCCTGACAGTGGCGGCCGGCGACTCGGCGGCGCTGGTCAACCAGCGGTTCCAGCTGATCGGGACGTCCGATGCCCCGCTGATGACCTGCACGCTCGTGCTGGCGGCGGTCGCGCTCGCCGGGGAGATCGTGGTGTTCCCCGCGACAGTGATCATCGCCACGGGCCACCTGGCCGACCGGCACGTGTCGCCGGTCGAGGCGCTACGAGCAGCGGTACGACGGTTGCCGTCCCTGCTCGTCCTGCTCCTGATAGCCGCGCTGGCGTTCGGGGCGGTGTGGGCCACGCGAAGCGGCGTGCTGATGGCGACCGACCAGCAGTGGCCGGCCAACGCGGTACTGGTGGTCGCCGCGTACACGGCGATGCCGGGCCTGCTGGCAGTACCCGGCATCCTGCTGTTAGCGCTGGCCGCGCAGCGGAGCGGCGGCCTGGTCGTGGCCTACGCCGACAAGGATCCCGCAGGCGGTGACAGGCCGGCCCACGACCTCGTCTCCTTCATCTTCTGCTCGGACACCACCTGCGCCCGCTCAGAGCCTCGCCAGGTCGCCCGTCTGGAGGCGGGAGTGTATTCCGCCTCCCAGCGCAACCTGGCGGTCGCCATCGGCCCCGGAGAGCGTCCGGTCGCCGCCCGCTACGACCCCGTCACAGGTCAGATCCAGGTGATCTCCTGTCTGGACACCGCCTGCCACTCGCCGAGCGTGGCCAGGCCCGTGCCCCCTGCTCCGACGAACGCCGACAAGCTGCCGTGGACGGCCGGCCTGGCGATGGCGGTGCGCCCCGACGGCCGCCCCGCCATCGCCTACCAGGACCCGCGCGAGCAGGTGAACAAACTGCTCGACTGCCGCACCCCAGACTGCTCTCAGGCCGACATACGCACGCTGGGCGCCGGGGATGAGCACCACGCGGTCCCCGCACTGGTCCTGGACCGGGAGGGGCGCGCGCTGGTGGCGTTCGAGAGTCGTGAACATCAGCGGCTCATGCTCGCCGTCTGCACCGGCAGCCGCTGCGTGAGCATCCCGGTGTCCAAGAGCGGGGGCGGCTTCGGAGAAAGGCTGGCCATGACGCTGAACGTCGCGGGCGACCCGGTGATCGCCTGGGTCGACCACGCGCTCGCGCCGCCCGGCCTCAGCTGGAACCTGCACGTCACCACCCCGCTCAACCTCACGCGCGACGGGACTCCATCCCGGCCGCCCGCGAACGATGTGCCGAGCTGAGGTGGTCACCATGCGCCATGCAGGACCCACGCTCACCGCCGTGCTGCTGCTCGTGGTGTCCACCGCCTGCTCCTCCGCGCCGCCCGCGTCGCCAAGGGACACGCGGTCGCTGGGCGACATGACCGCGGAGCCGCTGGCCTGCGACGGCCTGATCTCCGCCCGTGCCCTACGCATCGTCGTCGGCGCGCTCCCCATCCTGACGACCACCACTGGGCTGCCCGACAAGCGCCTGACCAAGGGCCGCCGCTACACCTCATGCGCCGTCAAGGTCGCCGACGCGCGCGAATGGGCGCTGGACGTCAGCCTGGACGATCCGTTCCGGGGCACCCCCCGGGAACTGGCCGACACCATGGCCTTCGACAAGGGCCGTCCCCTGCGGAAGGAGCTGGGCCCCGGGTACAGCGCCACCGTGCCCGAGGGAAAGGAACCGGCCTTCGCCTACGTGTACGGCTGGACTCCCGGCCACGAACGGCTCCTGTCGATCCGGATCGTCCTGGGGGCGGCCCGCGACTCCGAGGCCGACGCCGTCGAGCTGTTCCGCTATCTCAAGCCGATCATGCTGACCCCGAGGAAGAGCAGATGACAGGCCCTGCCCGCGTGGCGTTCGCCCTGCTGCTGGTGGCGTGCCTGGCCGTGTCGCCGTCCTCGTCCCCTCCGCGCCCTCCCGAGCGCCCCGTCGAACCGCTGGACGTCCTCGGCGACGGGCCGAAGGTGTGCGACGTGATCTCGCGCCGGGCCGTCGAACGCGCCCTGGGCCTGCGGTTCTTCGTCGTCCGTAGGACACCCCTCGACGACGACGGCGACGTGACGTGGGCCTGCGCCGTTCGCTCCCGGCCGGACAGCCACGTCGATCTGCGGATCGAGGTTCACGACCCGTCCGGGCTCACCCTGCGTCGCCTGCGGGACCTCCAGGCCTCGCAGGATCCCCTGCCCGAGGACGCGCTGCCGGGCTTCGTCGAGGGGACCGGATCCCGTGACGCGGGTGCCTGGACGTGGACGCCGAACGGCGGCAGGCTTCTCACGGTCTATTTGCCGGACGGCGATCCGGCAAGAGACTCCGCGGCCGACGCGGCGGAGTTCGCGCGGCAGCTCAAGCCCGTGCTCCTGCTACGGTCATCGCGCGGCCGGCGATGACCGGGACTGATGTGGCCACCGGCAGGTTCAGCGGCACGGATGGTACCGATAGCTGCGACCCGGCGCAGGAAGGCGAGCATGATGCTGCCTCACCTTCGGCGTAACTGTGCGTTTTGGGATCTAGCGTCCCAGCCGGGCGTGGTGGTGGACCTCAGGGTGCGGGACGACGGGGTGGGCCTGGATCCCGCCGACTCCGAGCGGCTGTTCACCCGGTTCGTGGGCCGGGGCTTCGGGCCGAGTCCGCCGAGCCTGCCGACCGCTGAACCGGAGCGGCGCTTCTGACCTGCGAGTCGATGTGGTGATCGGCACGCTCCCAGGAGACGTAAAGGACCACACGCGTCAGGCGGTCAGCCCCCTGCTCGCGGGCCCCTCAAACGCTGTCACGGGGTGCCGGGATCTCTGCTCAGGGTCGCCACTTCTCCTGGTATGCCGCGTGGTCGGCGTACGGAAGGGCGAGCAGGCGAACGACCCCGACCGCCATCGCCTTGGTCGCGTTGCCCTCATCCACGGGGAGGAACTCGGCCTCGGCGACGAACCCCGCCAGCTCATCCAAGATCCGCCGTTTGGCCTCGATCTCGTGCAGCACACGGACCGGAGCGTAGCGGGCCAGATGGGCGGCGATGGCACGCGACTGACCACTGCTCGAAGCTGCGACGGTGTTACCGCCCTCGCCCTCGTCGCCGTCCGACGACCACGGTCCCCGCGATGCGGCAAGCGCTCCCCGCTCGTCTTCGTGGAGCCTGGCACGGAGAAAGGCGATCAGCTCGTACATTTCTGGCTCTCCATGCTCGGGGCTGTCGTCTGCGCCATCGTAGAGCCGAAGGCGGCGACCGCCCTCAGCCAGGTCGGCGATCCGTCGCCCGCGCCGCTGGATCGCCCGCCGGCTGCGCTCGCCGGTGGACTCCGCGGCCACGGGGTCTCAACGACGGTAAAGATTCGGATCCCGGCGGAGTGCCCGCCTGACGCCGACAGCGGCGTGCTCGAGCGTCTGGGAGGCAGTCACAACGGGTGACACACCGCCGAGAAAAGATCAAGAAGGCCGCTTACCCGATTGGGAAGCGGCCTTTGAGCTGGTGGGCGATACTGGGATCGAACCAGTGACCTCTTCGGTGTGAACGAAGCGCTCTCCCGCTGAGCTAATCGCCCGCCCTGCGGCCCCTTGCGGCGCCGACGGGAAAACCATACCGCACTCCGGGACCTGGTGGCGAAGCGGTGGGAGGCGGGGAGGGGATTCGGGGAAAGGGTGCGGATGCCCATCGGCGTGACGGCTCGTTGGCATACCATCGTCGTGTTCCGGTAGGTGCCGATCGTGATCTTTTCTCAAGGAACGTTCTTGGTGGGCCCCCGGAACAGGCTCCACGAACACGCAAAACCCTTGTAAATACGACCCGATTGATGCCGTTTAGCCAGGTAGATGCCTAAATGTCCAGCTGTGATGTGCGTTACAGAAGGGCCTAGGAGCGGAATCTTTCCTACAGGTTTCTTCGTTCCGCGTGATAGCTCAGGACGAAGTCCGTCAGAGCAGTGATAGCCCCGAAGAGGGGACCTTCGACGAAAAGGTTTGGCTGACGATGAACAGCACCACCGTCTCCGCCGAGCTTGGCCTTCGGCTTGTGGTCCCCGACCGTACTACCGTCCCCCTGCTCGCCGGACTGAGTTACACGGCCGACGACCCGTACGCCATCCGCATGGCCTTCCACGTAGGGAACGACGAACCGGTCGAGTGGATCTTTGCCCGTGAGTTGCTGACAGTTGGCATCGTGAGACGCGTCGGCGACGGCGACGTGCAGGTGTGGCCCGCACGCGCCGACGGCGAACGCACCCTGCACATCAGTTTGACCTCGCCGTTCGGCCAGGCACTGTTCGAGGTGCCGCTGGCGCCGCTGACCGAGTTCCTCCACCGCACCTACGAGAAGGTGCCCGCCGGTCGCGAAACCGACTTCATGGACCTCGACGCCGAACTCATCAATATGCTCTGGCCGAGCTGACTCTTTTCGATCTTTTACGGCTGAGCACGGTGGGCCCCACCCGCCGCACAGAGCTGAGCTCTGTCCAGGGGCACGCTCCTCCGGTGGAGGTGGCCGGGCGCCGTGACGTGCGCACTCTTGACCCCGGTCCGGGGATTGGGCCGGGGTCTGTTCCATGCGCCACAGATGACATGACCGTAGATGGTATGTCGGGTTCCTGATGGTTTGCTGGGATTATTGGGCGATCTCCATCAGAGCCGCTTTCATTCTCGTAATCTCGATGCTCTGGCCCGAGTAGACGTCTCTCGCCATGCGCCTCATCGGCTGGTCCGTGCCGGCGGCGAGCTCTTCGCCGGCCATCTTCAGGGCGCCACCGTGGTGTCTGACCATCAGTTGCAGGAACAGGCGGTCGAAGGCGGCCGCGCGGGCCGCCCGCAGGGCGTTCATCTCCTCCAGGGTGGCCATGCCGTAGCCCTCGGGGCCGTGAGAGTGGTCGGCGGGGACCGGGCGGCCGAGGGAAGCGAGCCAGGAGGACATGACGGTGATCTCAGGGCGCTGCGCACTGGCGATCTGCTCGGCGAAGCGGCGTACGGCCGGTGTCGTCGTACGGTCCTTGACCAGGCCGGTCATCTCCAGCGCCTGCCGGTGGTGCGGGATCATGCCCTCGGCGAAGCGGACGTCGGCGGCGGCCGGGGCGGGCGGTGGCTGGCCGAGGCGTTCGCCGGGCGTGGCCGTGCGGGCAGGGGTGCCCGGGCCCTGTGGGACGATCACCGGAGCGTCGGTGCCGATCGCGGACGGCCGCTCCGCCTCCTGGGCGCACGCCGACAGCATGGGCAGCATGAGCGCCGCCAAGACTGCGGCAGCGAGCGCACGCGATCGGAACCTTACTGACATAGCTTCCATAGTGACCCAGGAACGAGAGGGAAGTGCGTGATCTTCGGAAAGGTACGGGTGGCGGCGGCGTGCGCGGCGCTCCTGCTGGCGGCCGCGTGCAGCGCCGGGCCGCAGGGGGATCCGGGAGGGGAGGATCCCTCCGAGGAGACGGTCAGCACCGCCCAGCCGACCGGTGACGCGAAGACGAGCCCGAACGTCAAGCTGGTCGCCCACGTGCCCCGCACGGCTCCGCTCAACGGCGCCATGGACTGGAACACCGACCTGGCCTTCCAGGGCGACTACGCGTACGTGGGCAACTTCGGCGGGTTCTCGATCTACGACATCAGCGACCCGACCAAGCCCAAGACCGTCAGCCAGGTCGCCTGCCCGGCGCAGCAGAACGACGTCTCGATCTACGGCGACCTGCTGATCCTGTCGATCGACGAGCCGCGCAGCGACGAGAGCTGCGCCTCCACGACGAAAAGCCGCGCCTGGGAAGGGCTGCGGATCTTCGACGTCAGCGACAAGAAGAACCCGAAGTACGTCTCGGCCGTCGCGACCGACTGCGGCTCGCACACGCACACGATGATCCCCGACGGGGAGACGCTGTACGTGTACGTGTCCTCGCCCGGCCCCGAGCCGGAGTCGGACACCTGCCCGCCGCCGCACGAACTCCTCCAGGTCGTGGAGATCCCCACCAAGGATCCCAAGGCCGCCAAGGTCGTGGCCCGGCCGAACTTCTTCCCGGACCGGGAGGAGACCGGCGCCGGGTGCCACGACATCACGGCGTACCCGGAGAAGAAGCTGGCCGCGGCCGCCTGCTTCGGTGACGGCGTGCTGCTCGACATCTCCGACCCGGTCAACCCGAAGATGCTCCAGCGGGTACGCGACGAGGAGAACTTCCAGCTCTGGCATTCGGCGACGTTCAACAACGACGCGACCAAGGTGGTGTTCAGCGACGAGCTGGGCGGCGGCTCCGCGCCGACCTGCGACCGGGACACCCCGCGGACCAAGGGCGCGGACGCGATCTACGACCTCACCAACGGGCAGCTGGAACGGCGCGGCTACTTCAAGATCCCGCGCGAGCAGGAGCAGGACGAGAACTGCGTCGCCCACAACGGCTCGCTCCTCCCGGTCCCGGGCAAGGACATCATGGTCCAGTCCTGGTATCAGGGCGGCGTGTCGATCTGGGACTTCACCGACTCCTCGAACGCCAGGGAGATCGGCTACTTCGATCCGCCCGCGTTCAACGGGGTCGCGGGGTCCTGGTCGGCCTACTACTACAACGGCTACATCTACTCCAGTGACATCCGGGGCGGTCTGGACGTCATCGAGATCAAGGATCCGCTGACCGACCCGGCCAAGCAGGTCAAGATGGACGATTTCAACGTCCAGACCCAGAAGTCCTACTGAGGTGCCGTGATGGTCCCCGCCCGCCAATTGCTGTAGGTGGTGGCGAAGGAGGAGGCCAGCCGGATGTTGGCGTTGAGCGCGCGCCAGGACAGGTCGAAGAAGATCGGCCTGTCGCGCGGGTCCAGCTTCAGCTTCCAGGTGAGCTGGGTGTCGGCGAGCTCGTCGACGGTCCACCCGCCGGTGATCTCCGAGATCTTGTCCTGCAGGGCCTGCGGGCCCTTGCTGGTCACCAGCGAGCCGGAGTAGGACCGCCCCTCCGCGCTGATCCGCGGCGTCAGGCTGATCACGTCGAGCAGGGCGCCGATTCCCGCGGTCAAGGGGAGCATCTCGGCGAAGTAGAGCGCCCCCGACGCCTCCTTGCCCTTCACCGGCTTGCCGTCCAGGAAGACCGCCGGTGTGTCGGAGCTCTCTATGACGACCACCTGCCGGCTGTCGCCGACCGACTCGACCCGCATGTCGAAGTCCGTGGTGGTGCCATCGCTCGCGCCGAACACGAGCCGGCCCCGAGCCTCGCCGGCGTAGGCGCTCTCGCTCAGGCCGCCCGAGTAGGTGAAGTCGGCCAGCGGCGTCACGATGGTCGCCGCCTCCATGGCCGCTACCAGCTCCGCGCGCTTGGCCGGAGGCGGAGGGACCGCGGACTCGGCCGTGCCGGTGGGAGACGACGGCGTACCGGTGGCGGCGGCCGGGGTCGCGATGGGCGTACGGCCGGTCGCCCGCTCCCAGAGCAGCACCCCGCTGACCAGCAGTCCCGTCGCCGCGAGGCCCGCGCCGGCCAGCATCTTCCTGCGCGCCATCAGCGCCCGCACAGTGCCGAGGGCCGGCAGCGGCCCGGCCACCAAGGTGTCGGCGGCCGCCAGCGCGCCCTGTTCGAGCACGTCGGCCTCTTCCGAGCGCCACTCCTCGCCGAGCAGCTCCAGCAGGACGCCGCGGGCCGTGGGCCGGGCCGCGGGGTCCTTCGCCAGGCAACGCGCCACGATCCCGCGCAGCGGCTCGGCCAGATCGCCCAGGTCGGGCTCGCCCTGCAGGATCCGGTAGGCGACCGCGGCGATCGTGTCCCCACCGAACGGCGCCTGCCCGGTGGCCGCGTACGCCATCGTGGAGCCCCAGGCGAACATGTCGGCGGGCGCCCCGACGGGCCCGTCGCCGAACTGCTCGGGCGCCATGTAGCGAGGCGTCCCGGCCAGCCCGCTCTTGGTCGCGGTGAGCCCGGCGAGCCGGGCGATGCCGAAGTCGATGACCCGCGGCCCGTCCTGGGCCATCAGCACGTTGCCCGGCTTGAAGTCGCGGTGCACCACGCCCGCCCGGTGGATGGCGGTCAGCGCGGTGACCGTGCCGATGGCCAGGCGGGTGAGGGGCGTGCCGCGCAGGGGCGCGACCTCCTCCAAGGAGGGGCCGTCGATGTACTCGCTCACGACGTAGGGCGGGTCGTGGTCGAGGTCGGCGGTGATCACCCGGGCCGTGCAGAATTCGGCGACCTGCCTGGCGGCGGCGAGCTCCCGCTGCGCCGTGCGATCGACGCCGCCCGCCATGCCGCCCGCCATCACCTTGATCGCCACCCGCTCGCCACCCGGCTTCTCGGCCAGGTAGACCACGCCCTGCCCGCCCTGCCCGAGCCGGCCCACGATCAGATAGCCGCCGAGCCGCAGCGGGTCGCCCGGCCGGGGTTTGTCGACGGCCATCTGCTCAGGGGTTGAGGTCGGCGGCGGCGCGCTCGGCGAAGATCCGCATCGCCTTCGCGGTGATCGGTCCAGGGGCCACCGGCAGCTCGGTCTCGTCGACGAGCCTGATCGGCTGGATGTCGCGGGTGGTGGAGGTCAGGAACGCCTCCTCGGCGGTGTAGAGGGCGGACAGCGGTACGTCGGTCTCCTCGCCGCCGCACCATTGCAGCACCAGCGCCCTGGTGACGCCGGCCAGGCAGCCGGAGTCGAGGGTCGGGGTGAGCAGCCGCCCGTCGCGGACGATGAAGATGTTGGAGCCGGTGCCCTCGCACAGGTTGCCCGCGAGGTTGCCGAAGATGGCCTCGCCGCCGCCGCGCGCCTTGGCGTGGGCCAGGGCCTTGGCGTTGTCGCCGTAGGAGGTGCTCTTGACGCCGGCCAGGGCGCCGTTCTCGTTGCGCGGCCAGGGGACGACGGTGACGTTGGCGGTGCCGGGGAACGGCTTCTGCTCGTCGACGATCACGATCGAGGTGGTGCCCTGGTCACCGCGGTCGGAGCCGAGGGGGCCCGGACCGCTGGTGTAGGTGATGCGGATGCGGCCGAGCGGCCAGTCGGGGGCGGCGGCCAGGCACTTGCCGACGCCGTCCTCGATGGACCCGAGGTCGGGCTCGGGCAGGTCCATACGCTGGGCCGACAGCGCGAGCCGGTCGAGGTGCCTGGTGAGCGCGAACGCCTCGCCGTGCACGATCTTGATGGTCTCGAAGACTCCGTCGCCGACCATCAGCCCATGGTCGAACACCGAGACGGTCGCCTGCGCGGGGTCGAGCAGTTCCCCGTTGACCCAGACAGGGATGGTCATCTATTTCCTCCTGAGGATGCCAGTGCGATGAGCCTGGACGCCTTCAGCTCGGTCTCGAGCCATTCACGCCGGGGATCGCTGCCCCAGGTTATGCCCGCGCCCGTGCCGAAGCGGATCTCGCCTGCTTCGATCCAGAACGTACGGATGCCCACGGCCAGCGCCGCCCGTCGACGGTCGGCGTCGACCCAGCCCACGGCCCCACAGTACGGCCCGCGCGGCTCCGGTTCGAGCTCATTGATGATGCGCAACGCGGACGACTTGGGCGCGCCGGTGACCGAGCCGGGCGGGAAGGTCGCCGCGAACAGCTCCGGCCAGCCCGCTCCCGGCGCCAGCCTGGCCCGTACGGTGGACACGAGGTGGACCAGCCCGGGATGCTCCTCGACGGCGCAGAGCGAGGGCACCTCGACGGAGCCGACGGCGGCGATCCGGCCGAGGTCGTTGCGGACCAGGTCGACGATCATGACATTCTCAGCGTAGTCCTTCTCCAGCAGGTCGTCCGCTGTCGCGCCCGTGCCCTTGATCGGTCTTGACTCGATCAGGTCCTCCTCGCGTGACAGATACAGCTCGGGCGAGGCCGACACCACGCTCAGTCCGGGCACCTGGACGACGGCGGCGTAGGGGGCCGGGTTGCCGGTGGCCAGGCGGGCGGCCAGGGCCAGCGGGTCGGCGTCGTGGGGCAGCGGCGCGGTCAGGACGCGGCAGAGGTTGGCCTGGTAGACCTCGCCCTGCTCGATGTAATGGCGGATGGTCTGGACCCCGCGCTCGTAGGCGGCCTGGTCGAGGGAGCTGTGCCACCGGTCGGGGGCGGGGCCGTGCCACGGGGTCCTTGGGGTGGGCAGGGGCGCCTGGCGTACGTGGTCGAAGCGGGCGCACGTCACCTTGCCCTCTTTTTCGACGCCCTCGTAGTCGACCACCACAGCCCACCAGCCGTCGCCGTCGAGCGCGGCCAGGTCGGTCGTCAGGTCGCGCAGGCCGGTGGCGAGGAGGTTGCCTACGGAGGCGAAGCCGTCGTACACACCTGCCATTCTCCCAGCAATCGGACGAACTCCCGCGCGGACGGCAGCGGCACGTCGGGCAGGGCCGCGTACACCTTGCGTGCCGGGACCAACCCCCTCAGAGGCCGCAACACCAGATCCGCCGGTACGGCCCGCGCCGCGAGCTCCGGCACCAGCGTCACCCCGAGCCCGGCGGCGACACAGCCGAACTTGCCCGTCCATTCGGCCACCCGCAGCCCGCTGCGCGGCGTGAACCCGGCGGCGGCGCAGGCGGTGACGAGCAGCGTCGGCTGCCCGCGCGGCGCGGCCTCGATCCACGTCTCGTCGGCCAGGTCGCGCAGGTCCACGTCGGGCTCGGCGGCCAGCCGGTGCGCCCGCGGCAGCGCCACCAGCAGCCGGTCCTCGCGCAGCGGCACGATCCGGCCGCCGTCGGCGGGCAGCCCGGCGGGATAGTCGCTGATCACCGCGACGTCCAGCGCGCCCGCCTGCAGCCGCTCCATCAGCCGCGTCGTCAGCCCCTCGACCAGCCGCAGCCCGACCTCCGGCCGGCGCTCGGCGAACCGTTTGAGCGTCACGGGCACGAGATCGACGTTGGCTGTGGCGAACGCGCCCACCCGCAGCGTGCCGCCGCTGCCGCGGTGGATCGCGGCCAGCTCCTCGCTCGCGCGCTCCAGCCGGTCGAGCACGGCGACGGCGTGCCGGTGCAGCGCCACTCCCGCCGGTGTCAGCCGTACGCCCCTGGCCAGCCGTTCGAAGAGCGGCCCACCGGTGGCCCGCTCAAGGGCGGCGATCCGCCGCGAGACGGCCGACTGGGTGTATCCGAGCAGCTCGGCGGCGGCGGTGAACGAGCCGCTCTTGGCCACTTCATCGAAGAGGCGGAGCGCGCCGGTGTCGAAGGCATTCATGTCTGTCATGGCTGACATGCAATCTAGTCGGTGGTGGAATGCCTCGCATGTCAGTTAACTGGGGAACGTGATTGCATTTCTCGGACAGGGACGCATGGGCGTCCCCATGGCCCGGCGGCTCAGTGAGGCCGGGCATCAGGTGACGACATGGCGGCGCGGGACCGGTGTCCCGGTCGCCGAGGCGGTCGACGGGGCGGATCTGGTTCTCACGATGCTGCGTGACCCGGCCGCCGTGCGCGAGGTGCTGACGGCCGCGCTGCCGGGGCTGCGGCCCGACGCGACGGTGGTGGAGATGTCCACGATCGGCCCGGAGGCGGTGCGGGAGCTGCGCGCGCTGCTGCCCGCCTCCGTCAAGCTGGTGGACGCGCCCGTCCTGGGCAGCGTCGGTCCCGCGGCCGACGGCACGCTGACCGTGCTGGCGGGCGGTGATCTGGCGGGCGTGCGCGAGGTGCTGTCGGTGTTCGGCACGGTGCGCGAGTGCGGGCCGCCGGGGGCGGGCGCGGCGATGAAGCTCGCCGTCATGAGCGCCCTCGTGCCGGCGCAGGTGCTGCTGGCGGAGACGTACGCGTACGGAGAGGCGCACGGGGTGGACCGCGACGCCCTGGCCGAGGTGCTGTCGGGCACCCCGCTGGGCGTCCTCGCGGAACGCCTGCGGACGCCCACCCCCGAGACCCGCTACGCGCTCGGCCTGGCGGCCAAGGACCTGACGCTGGCGGCCTGGCCGGGCGCCACCCTGGCCACCGCGGCCCGCGCACGCCTGCAGGAGGCCGAGGCGGCCGGGCTCGGCGAGCACGACGTGACGGCGATCGCCGCCCACGTCGGCGGGCGGCCCGCGCACCGGGCCGTGCCGATCAACCCCGCGACGGTTCCGGCCACGAACGGCTTCTACTCCCATGCCGTACGGGTGGGCGACATGCTGTACGTCTCCGGGCAGGCGGCCTTCGACTCGAGCGGGCAGATCGTCGGGGAGGGGGACATGGCGGCTCAGGCCGAGCATGTGTTCCAGTGCCTGGGGCGGATTCTCGCCGATCAGGGGGCGGGGTTCGAGGACGTGGCGTTCCTCCGGACGTACCTCACGAACATGGACGATCGAGTGGCGTACGGGCAGGTGCGCCGCAAGTACTTCCCGGGGACGCCGCCCGCGAGCACGACCGTGGAGGTGTCGAAGCTGTTCATGCCGGGGCTGCTACTGGAGATGGACGCGATCGTCGCACTGCCGTAGTGCGCGCATGGCGAAAAATTACGCCAGGAGGCCTGTGACGGATTCGGCGGCGGCGACCACGCCGCCGTCGGCGACCAGGCGGACGGCGTACTCGATCTCCGGCGCCAGGAAGCGGTCGGGGCCGGGCCCCGGGACGGTCTCGCGCAGCGCCTTGACCACCGCGCCGGTGGCGGGTGCCGGCTCCAGCGGGGCGCGCAGGTCGAGGGCGCGGGCGGCAGTGAGCACCTCTACGGCCAGCACCCGGGTGAGGCCGTCGACCGACTTGCGCAGCTTGCGGGCCGCCGACCAGCCCATCGAGACGTGGTCCTCCTGCATGGCGGAGCTGGGGATCGAGTCCACGCTGGCGGGTGCCGCGAGCCGCTTGAGCTCGGAGACGATGGCCGCCTGGGTGTACTGGGCGATCATGTGGCCGGAGTCGACACCGGGGTCGTCGGCCAGGAACGCCGGCAGGCCGTGGTTGCGCGCCACGTCCAGGAAGCGGTCGGTGCGGCGTTCGGACATCGAGGCCAGGTCGGCGGCGACGATGGCCAGGAAGTCCAGTACGTAGGCGACGGGGGCGCCGTGGAAGTTGCCGTTGGACTCGACGCGGCCGTCGGAGAGCACGGCGGGGTTGTCCACGGCGCTGGCCAGCTCCCAGGTGGCCACGTTCGCGGCGTGGGCGATCGTGTCGCGGGCGGCTCCGGCCACCTGGGGGGCGCAGCGCAGGGAGTAGGCGTCCTGGACGCGGGTGCAGGCGGCCGGGTCGCGGTGGCTCGCCATGATGCCCGAGTTATCCAGAATTTTCGTCATGTTGGCGGCGGAGAGCGCCTGGCCGGGCTGCGGCCGCAGCGCCTGCAGCTCGGGGGCGAAGACGCGGTCGGTGCCCAGCAACCCCTCGACGCTCATCGCGGCGCTCACGTCGGCGGTCCTGACGAGCCTGGTCAGGTCGTCGATGGCCAGGATGAGCATGCCGAGCATGCCGTCCGTGCCGTTGATGAGCGCGAGACCCTCCTTGGCGGCCAGCTCGACGGGCTCGATGCCCGCCTGCTTGAGCGCCTCTTCCGCTGCGGTGATATTTCCGTACTCATCCCGTACGACGCCCTCGCCCATCAGCGTGAGCGCCACGTGCGCCAGCGGCGCCAGATCGCCCGAGCAGCCGAGGCTGCCGTACTCGTGCACGACCGGCGTGATGCCCGAGCTGATGAGCGCGGCCAGCGTCTTCGCGGTGGTCGGCCGGATGCCGGTGTGGCCGGTGGCCAGCGTGTGCAGGCGAAGCAGCATGAGCGCGCGCACCACCTCGGTCTCGACCTCCGGACCGTTGCCCGCGGCGTGGCTGCGGACCAGCGAGCGCTGGAGCTGGGCGCGCAGAGCCGGGTCGATGTGCCGCGTGGCCAGGGCCCCGAACCCGGTCGAGATCCCGTAGGCGGGGACCGGGCTCTCGGCCAGCTCGTCGACCAGCTGCCGGGCCGCGGAGATCGCGGCGATGGCGTCGTCGGTGAGCTGTACGGGGGCGCCGTGACGGGCCACCCGGATGACGTCGTCGAAGGTGAGGGGCTCTGGACCGACGTTCACGACTCCGTTGTCGCGCATGATGTGACTCTCCCGCTTAGGTAACCTGCGTATGCGATGTTAGCTCCTTACCGGAGAACAAGGCGGCCAGCCCTTCCTTGCCCTCGTCGGTCAGCGTCACCGCCCGTGGAACGGCCGCCGGCCGGTACCAGCCGTGCTCGAACAGCGCCCCGGTCACCGCCGCGCCGAGAGCCCCGCCGAGATGGGCCCGGCGCTCAGTCCAGTCCAGGCATTCCGGAGCGAACCGCCGCCTGGTCTTCCGTACCCCCGCCACGTCCACCCCGAGCCCCGCCAGCAGCCGCTCCCCCTTGTCCGTTACCTCCTGGTTCACCAAGAAACCGCCCTGGACCAGCTGGTCGAACAGCGCCACACCGGCCCGCCCGGCCAGATGGTCGTAGCACGTACGCGCCTCCTCCAGCTGCCTGGCCTGGCGCGACTGGCGCAGGGACCGGATGGGCGGCCGGGTGCTCACCCTGGCGAGCACCTCCAGCACCTCGGCGACCTCGTGGCCGGCCAGGCGGTAGTAGCGGTGGCGGCCCTGCCGTACGACGTCGACGAGCCGCCCGTCGAGCAGGCGGGACAGGTGCGCGCTCGCGGTGGCGGCGCTCACGCCGGAGAGCCTGGCGAGCTCCCCGGCGGCCAGCGCGCGACCGCCCAGCAGCGCGGTGAGAATGGCCGCCCTGGTGGGATCGGCTATGAGCGCCGCGACGGGCGCGATGTCGGAATCGTGGGCGATGTGTTCGGCGGCCATACTTGACGCTAACCCACGGACATTTCGCCGGCCGCCGAAGCATCGCCCCCTTCGCCGCGGCCGGCGCCCGGTTAGGCTGCGGGTGAGCCTAGCCAGGAGGTTCCGTTGGCAGTCCCGTCCACAGCAGGAACCGGCGCATCGGCGGTGGGAGCCGGCGTCGCGCTCGTCACCGGAGCGTCCCGCGGCCTGGGCGCCGTGATCGCCCGCAGGTTAGGCGCCGACGGCCACACCGTGGCCGTCAACTACCACTCCGACCACGAGAACGCCCACCGTGTGGCCGCCGACATCCGCGCCACTGGTGGATCCGCGGAGGCGTTCGCGGGGGACGTCACCGACGAGTCCGCGACGGCCGAGTTGGTCGCCCAGGTCACCGACCGGCTAGGCCCCGTGGAGGTGCTGGTCCTCAACGCGACGGGCCCCCAGCCGAAGGTCGCGTTCGAGGATCTCACCTGGCAGACGCACCTGGACCAGCTCCGCTTCTTCGTCAAGAGCCCCACGCTCCTCATCCAGGCGGCCCTGCCGGGCATGAAGGCACGGGGCCGGGGGCGCGTGATCCAGATCGGCTCGGACATCGTGGATCGCGCCCTACCCGGCATGTCCGCCTACATCGCCGCAAAGGCCGCCCAGCACGAGCTCACCCGGGCATGGGCGCGCGAGCTGGGACCGTACGGCGTCACGGTGAACCTCGTCGCGCCCGGCTTCATCCCCGTCGAACGGCATGCCGAGATCGGCGCTGAGGAGCTGGCGACGTACCGGGCGCAGGTCCCGCTCGGCCGGATGGGCACGCCTGACGACGTGGCGGGCGCGGTGTCCTTCCTGGCCTCGGAGGCGGCGGCGTTCGTCACGGGCGAACGCATCACCGTCAACGGCGGCCACACCATCGGCTGACCCGAAGCCCGAGGCGCTCGGCGACGGCGCCGAGCTCCACCGCGCCGCCGTCGCGCCCTCCAGACGCGACCACGCTTAGACGGCGCCCCAACCATTGCACGACCACGATCGACCCCATGACAGACAACGCCGCCAACCCCGCACTCCTCGTCGCCGAAGCCGTGGATCGATGCCTCACCATCGCCGAGACCTGGCTCGCCTGGGACGGCACCCCCATCGTGACCGACGGGGCCAACCTGTGGACCCCGGCGAAAGCCGTACGCCGCATCCAGGACCACCTCATCGACCACCTCGCCGAAGTCGAGGCGCTCCTGGCAGGCGCCACCCCGCAGGACGACCACTGGCACGGCCGGATGGTGACGCTGGAGGCCGACTGGGCTCGGTTCACGGAGCTGGACCTGGCCGAGGCCCGCTCCCGCTGGACACGCCTGGGCCAGTCCTACGTGAACCGCTACACCACGGCCCCGGACGCCTGGGATCTGCCGCGCTCCCCCAACTGGACGCTGCGCGGGATCGCCGAGCACGTGTCCGAGATCACCTGGTACGCCGAGCAGGTGGGAACCCTCCGGTTTGGGGACTCGGCCAGGATTCGCTAGAGTTCTCTCGTCGCCGCACACCAGCGGAGACAACGCGGAAGTGGCTCAGTGGTAGAGCATCACCTTGCCAAGGTGAGGGTCGCGGGTTCGAATCCCGTCTTCCGCTCGGAGCTTCCGGCTCGGTGGAGTGGCCGAGAGGCGAGGCAACGGCCTGCAAAGCCGTCTACACGGGTTCAAATCCCGTCTCCACCTCCCAGGACGATTAGCTCAGCGGGAGAGCACTTCCCTGACACGGAAGGGGTCACTGGTTCAATCCCAGTATCGTCCACCACCTGAAACTGCAGGTCAGAAGCCCTGTCCCTCCCCGGAGGGGCAGGGCTTCAGTCGTCAGATGGCGATGAAATGGCGATGGCACTCGACGCAGGGACGGCCCGCCCAGATCGCAGGTGCGGGAACCAGGACACCAGCTTGGCCCGCTCCCCCGGGTACAGCGACGCCAGGGACCGCAGCCAGCGCTCCTCCAGGACGTCCCGAGCTGGCCACCCTCCTGCTCTCGCCCGCTCTCACGGTCGACGAACTACCGCGGATTCGCACCTTGATCGGCGAGGCCGGCGGCCTCGCCGAAGCCGACCGATTTGCTCACCGGCATTTCGAACGCGCCGTCGAAGCACTCGGACCGCTCGCGGACACCGACACCGGACGGACCCTGATCCGACTCCAGGACGTCCTGTGGCCGAACTGAAGACCGACGTCCTCGTCCTCGGCACCGGGATCGCCGGAACGACAGCAGCGTCCCTCCTCGCCGGGCGTGGGCTGTCCACCGTCATGGCCGGGCCACCGACGCGGGAATCCGACGACTACGACGTCCTCCTGACCAACTCGGTCCTCCAGCTGGTCACCCCGGAGCCACTCGGGAGGCCGATCAACACGCTCGAGGTCACCTTCGACCAAACGGCATCGACTGGCTGGACCGACGCTGGGCTGGCGGTCTGCCGGATGACCGATCTCCTCAACACCGCAGCCGACCGCGCCACAGCCTCGACCGGCTCGGCACCATTCCGGCCTACATCGTGAACAGCAGGCAGGACATCGTCGCCTGGAACCGCGCGGCGGCGGCCTTGATCACGGATTTCGGCCTGATGGCGCCCGCCGAACGCAACGCCGTCCGGCTCGCTCTGCGGCTGGCCGGCACCCTGTGCAACGCCGCACCGGCGACGGAAGCGACTTTCGCGCGGCAATCCGCCTCGCAATTGCGGACGGCTGTTGTGAAACACCCCGCCGACCGTGCGCTGGCCGAGCTGATCATCGAGTTCGCCGCCCACGACGCCGATTTCGCCGCCGGCTGGCGTGACCATGACGTGCGCCCCATCCCCCGCCGTCCGCAAGCGGGTGAACCACCCGGTTTTGGGAGAACTGGAACTGGATCGGACAACTCTGCTGTTCCCGGGCGCGGGACACACCCTGGTGATGTACACGGCCGAGCCGGGCAGCTCAAGCGCCGCCGCCCTCGAGCGGCTCTGACGGCTTCCCCGTACCTCACGTACGCGACTCCGGCCGGCCGAGCGCGGCATAGGTGAGGTCGGTCAGGTAGTCGTTCAGGGCGAGGGCCGCGGCGACCGCGGCCGTTTCGTCGCCGTGGGCGATCGATCGCAGCAGGTCGCCGTGCAGCCGGGCTGCGGTTCGCAGGTCATCGGCCACATCGGGCAGGTGGGCGAACCAGAACCGCCGCGACAGCGACTGCAAGGGCGCCATCGCCAGTTCGAGGTACTCGTTCTGCGTGGCTTCGACGATCAGGGAGTGCGACCGTTTGAGCAGCGTGGCGAACTGCCGGACATCGGTGCCTTCGAACGCGTCCAGTTCGGCGACGAGCGCGAGCATCTGCTCCTTCTGCCGGGTCTGGGCGCGGTAGGTCGCGAACCGCGCCGCCATCTCTTCCAGTCCTCGGCGCAGTTCGAGGAGCCGGAAGTGCGCTTCGACGGACACCGCGGCGACGAACACTCCGCGATGCGGGTGGATCTCGACCATGCGCTCCCGGGCAAGCCGCTGCAGCGCTTCACGCACGGGCGTGCGGCCGAAGCCGGTGCGGGCCATCAACCCGGCCTCGGAGACGGCCTCACCCGGGGCAAGGTCCTGGAAGGTGATCATGTCCTCGAGCAGGGTGTAGACCTGTTCGGCCTTGTTGACCTGTTCTGTCACCCGCTCATCATCGCTCATTCCGCAGCAGGGCTGGACATGACCCACCGGCGCCATATACAACCAATATATGAGTGATATGTCGGTTGAATTCCCCGGCTGGCGCCTGGATGCCGCCGCGTCGGACGCGGCGCACCTTCCCGTGCTCGCCGACGTGGACGTGGTCGTCGTCGGTGGCGGAGCCGCGGGCGTAGCCGCCGCGACGGTGTGCGCCGAAGGCGGGCTGTCCGTGGTGATCGTCGAGCGTTACGGCTTCTTCGGCGGTGCGGCGGTGGCCGGGATGTCCGGCACGATCTGCGGCCTCTACCTGGCCACGGAATCGGGCGGGCCGCGACAGGTGGTGCACGGGTTCACCGAGCGCTTCCGCGAAGGCCTCGCCGAGCGCGGCGGCGTCACCGGCCCCCAGAAGTACGGGAAGACCTGGACGGTCGCGCACGATCCGCTGGTCTGGCGCGAGGTCGCCGACGACTTCCTCGAACGCGCGGGCGTGCGGATCCTGCTCCACGCCGCGGTCACCGGAGTCCTCGTCGAGCACGGGCGGCACACGGGCGTCGTGGTCGAATCCAACGCCGGCCGCTCGGTGATCCGGGCCGCGCGCACCATCGACGCGTCCGGGGATGCCGCGGTCGTCGCCCGTGCCGGGCACGCCACGCGGTTCGGGGACGGTGGCCGGATCCAGAACCCCACCATGTTCTTCCGGCTCGGCAACGTCGACCTGCCGGCGTTCCGCGAAGCCTACGGAGAGGACACGATCTGCCCGCCGTGGGTCAGCTCCGCCATCGAGTCTGCCCGCGCGGACGGGCTCGGCCTCCCTCGGTCACACGTCTGGCTGTTCCACACGACCCGGCCCGGTGAGCTGCTCGTGAACGCGACCCGCTTGGTCGGCCGCGACGGGCGGATGCTGAACGTGGTCGACCCCGAAGACTTCACCGAGGCCGAAATCGACGGCAGGCGCCAGGTCCGGGACTACGCCCGGTTCCTGCGGCAGCGGGTGCCGGGATGCGCCGGCTCATTCGTCGTCGACACCGGTGTCGAAGTGGGCATCCGCCAGACCCGCAGCATCGAAGCGGTCGAGGAACTCACCAACGCCGACGTCCTCGCCTGCCGCAAGCGGGCCGACGGGATCGTCCGGTCACCGTGGCCCATCGAGCTGCACTCCGGCGACCGGCCGGAGCTGCGCTGGCTGCTGGACGACTTCTACGAGGTCCCCTATCTCGCCCTGGTGCCGCGGGCCAGCGAAAACATCATCGTGGCCGGGCGCTGCCTCGGGGCGGAGCACGAGGCCCTCGCGTCGGCCCGGGTCACCGCCCAGTGCTTCGAGTACGGCCACGCGGCCGCCGCGGCGACTTTGCTGTCGCTGCGGAAGGACCTGCCGTACCGGTCGGTGTCCGGCGCCGACGTCCGAGCGGCGATGCACGCCGCCGGCAGCAGTCTCTGACCGACATCCGCGAAAGGACCACCTCCGTGACCGGCCTGCCCGACTACGACCCCGTGCGCCCAGGCGCGCTGCGCAGCGAATTCACCCCCGGCAGCACCCGCTGGGCCGTCCGCCGCGCCCAATGGACCGCGCTGGGCCTCGCCCCGGAAGACCAGGGACGCCCCAAGATCGCGATCGTCAACACCTCTTCGAAACTCGGCATCTGCTTTTCCCACCTCGACGGGATCGCCGAAATCGTCGCCGAAGCGGTGTGGGAAGCGGGCGGACTGCCGTTCGAAATCCGGACCACCGCACCACTGGACTTCGTGACCAGTGCCGGCCGGAAGGCCCGCTACCTGATGCCCACCCGTGACCTCATCGTCAACGACGTCGAGGCCGCGGTGGAGGGCGCCGTCCTGGACGGCATGGTGTGCCTTTCGTCGTGCGACAAGACCACCCCCGCGCACCTGATGGCCTCGGCCCGGCTGGACCTGCCCTCGATCATCGTGCCCGGCGGATTCCAAGGGGGTGGCCGCTACGGCGGTTGCTCGGTCGACATCGACACCGTCTACGAATCGGTCGGCGCCGTGCAAGCCGGCACCATGACGGTCGGCGAACTCGGCGAGCTGGCCGACTCGGCGATCCAGGGCCCCGGTGTCTGCGCCGGACTCGCGACCGCCAACACCATGCACGTCCTGGCCGAGGCGATGGGCATGACCCTGCCCGGAGCGGCGCCGATCCGCGCGAACTCCGACCGGATGCGCGCCCTGGCGGCCGACGCCGGCCGCCGGATCGTCGAAATGGTCGCCGCGGGGCTGACCGCGCGGAAGATCATCACCGGACAGGCCATCGAGAACGGTGTCCGGGTGGCGATGGCGCTGGGCGGCTCGGTCAACTGCGTGCGCCACCTGGCGGCCGTGGCCAGCGAAGCGGACCTGGACCTCGACGTCGTGGCCCTGTTCGAGCGGCTCGGCGAAGACACGGCGCAGCTGGCGGCCGTCCGCCCGAACGGAACCCACCAGGTGTGGGATCTCGAACGTGTCGGCGGCGTCCGGGCGGTGCTGCGGACCCTGCTGCCCCGGCTGCACGGTGACGCGCTGACAGTCAGCGGGCGAACCGTGGCCGAGCTTTCCGGCGACGCCCCGGAAGCGGACGGAACCGTACTGCGCCGGCTCGACGACCCAGTGCGCCCGGAACCGGGATTGCTGATCCTGCGTGGCTCGCTGGCGCCCGATGGGTCGGTGGTCAAGGTCGCGGGCGCCGGCACCGCCCGGCGCCGGTTCACCGGCCCCGCCGAGGTGTTCGCGGGCGAGGACGCCGCGATCGCCGCGCTGGGCACCGGGGACATCGCCGAAGGAAGCGTGATCGTGCTGCGCGGGATGGGACCGCGCGGCGGCCCCGGCACGGTCTTCGCGGCGAGCTTCGTCGCTGCCCTCAACGGCGCCGGCCTGGGCGGCAAGGTCGCGGTGGTGACTGACGGCGAGCTCTCCGGCCTGAACCACGGACTGGTCCTCGGCCAGGTCATGCCGGAAGCCGCCGACGGCGGCCCGCTCGCGGGCGTGCGATCCGGCGACACGATCACCATCGACCTCGACGACCGGACCGTCGACACCGTCCCGCTCCGGCACGGGGAACCGGTCACCTCCGGCCGCCCCGCCGAAGAACGGGGCTGGCTCGGGCAGTACGCCGCGCTCGTCGGCCCGGTCCAGCAGGGAGCCGTTCTCCGCCGTCCCAAACCCGCCACACCCCCGTCCGGCCACTGACGCGCCCTCCCCCCAGACCGAAGGAGAACACCGTGTACGCAGCACCCGCCGGCACCGCGCCGGGACAGTCACGGAAGGCGTCGCTCGCGGCGCTGGTCGGCACCGTGCTGGAGTGGTACGACTTCATCGTCTACGGCACCGCCGCGGCCATCGTGCTGAACACGCAGTTCTTCCCGTCGCACGACCCGCTCCTCGGCACCCTGGCGGCGTTCGCCACCTACGCCGTCGGCTTCCTCGCCCGGCCTGTGGGCGGCCTCGTTCTCGGCCGGCTCGGGGATCGCGTCGGGCGGCGGCGGATGCTCGTACTGACACTCGTCCTCATGGGCGTGTCCACCACCGCGATCGGCCTGCTCCCCACCTACGCCCAGGTCGGGGTCCTGGCACCGATCCTGCTGGTCCTGCTTCGGCTCGTCCAGGGTTTCGGCGCCGGCGGCGAGTACGCCGGCGCCGTGGTGCTTTCGGTGGAGCACGCCCGCCCGGACCGTCGCGGATTCGCCGGCTCGGCCGCTCCGCTCGGCTACGCCGTCGCGACCCTGCTCGGCAACGGCGTGTTCTCCCTGTTTCTGTTGCTGCCCGCGGATCAGTTCGCGTCGTGGGGCTGGCGGCTGCCTTTCCTGCTCGGCGCGCTGTGCCTGTTCGTCGGCTATCTCATCCGGCGCACCGTCGAGGAGCCGCCGGTCTTCCACAACACCAGGACAGACCCATCGGCCGGGCGGCCGGGCGGGATCTTCGCCGCGATCCGCCGACACCCGCGCAGTTTCTTCATCGTCGTCGGCACCCGCATGGGCGAGAACGGCTTCGCTTACCTGCTCCCGGTCTTCGGGGTCGCTTACGTGGCCACGACGCTGGGCCTCGGCCGGTCGCTCGGACTGGGGGCGGTCATGATCGCCTCCGCGGTCCAGGCGGTGCTGATCCCGCTCTGCGGGCTGCTCTCCGACCACGTCGGGCGCAAGCCCGTCTACCTGGTCGGCATCATCGGCTCCGTGTGCTGGATGGTCCCGTTCTTCCTGCTCACCGACACCCGCTCGGTGGGTTGGGTGATCGTGGCCTTCGTGGTCGGGCTCGGGGTGTTCTACCCGGCGATGCTCGCGCCGCAGGCCGCCTGGTACGCGGAGCTGTTCGACACGGAGTTCCGCATGTCGGGGTTCGCGTTCTCCCGCGAGGTCGGCTCCGTCCTCGCCGGCGGCCTGGCCCCGTTCATCGCCACCGCGCTCTACGCGTGGGCCGGGCACTGGTGGCCCATCCTCGCGTACATGGCGGCGATGGCGGCGCTGACCGTCGTGGCACTGGCGCTGGGCCCGGAGACGGCCCGGAACCGGATCGGCCGTGAGCAAGCGGCCCGGGTGCCCGAGACCCGATGACTCAGGGCGGCTCCGGCAGTTGCGAGTCCTCTAGGAGATCGGATCGATCGCCGCCCAGGGATCGACGGGGACCACGCGAACACTGCGGCCCAACTCGTCGACGATGCGTCCGTGCACCTTCACCTGCTGGAGCACCACCCGGCGGTCGACGACCGCCGCCGTCGGGTGGTCCCGCACGATGCGCGCCAGCAGCTCGTCGAGGTGCTCGAGCGAGTGCAGACTGACGACCAGGGCCAGGTTCGCCGGCCCCGGTACCCCCGAGCAGTGCCGCGTCTCCGGCATCGCCCCCAGCGCCCGGCCGACCGCCGGGAGATCGCCGTCGGGCACCGACAGCCACAGGAACGCCATCGTGCCCCAGCCGGTGAGCGGGCGTGCGACATCGCAGCGGAAGGTGATGTCCCCATGGCGGTGCAGCCGGTCCAGCCGGCGCCTGACGGCCTGCGGCGAGACGCCCAATTCCGCCGCCAGATCGTGGTAGGAACGCCGCCCGTCGTGGCCCAGCGCCAGGAAAAGCCGCCGATCCCCTTCGCCGAACGGGCGGATCCGCTCCGGTGGTGGCCCGGCCGGTTCCCGCACCTGCTCGGTCCGGACCCGGTTGATCACTCCCAGCCGCCACACCACGCCGCCGAACAGCCCGCTGTAGAGGTGGGAGTGCAGCGTCGTGACGTCGGCGGGGACCGGCAGGGAACGCACTAGCACGTCGGCGATGGCCGCCAGCGAAGGCGCGAGGACCAGCGCGAACACCTGGAACCGGCCAGTGGTCACGCCCACCGTGCTCACGTGCGGCAGCTCGGCCAGTTCGAGCGCGACAGCCCGCGCGGTGCCCGGCCGGCACGACAGTTCCAGCACCGCCCCGCGCATCTGCCGGTCGCTCAGGGCGACCGTCACCCAAGCCGTGCCGTCGTCGACCAGCCGCTGCCATCGCCGCGCCAGCGTGATCGGCGCCAGCTCCAGCGCGTCGGCCAGGCTCGACCAGCTGGCCCGTGGGTTGAGCTGCAGGGCGTCGACCAGCGCGAGATCCGTCTCGTCCAGCACGTCAGGCCGCACAACCCGATCGGCGCCACCAAGCGTCCCGATCGAACATTTCAAGGGTGATCATCGGCTGTTTCCCACCTTTTCGACGCAGGGATCAACGATCTACCGCACAGTACCGGCAAGCGAACGACGACCCACCCAGCTCCGCCGGGCCGACCACGAGGAGTCCGCATGGCCATCGAGAAGGAGGGCGCGGCACCGCCGACCGTCGCGCCACCGGAGCTCTACCGCAGGATCGGGTGGCGCATCCTGCCGCTGCTCGTCATCTGTTACCTGTTCGCGTACATCGACCGGGTCAACATCGGCTTCGCCAAGCTGCAGATGGCCGAGGACGTCGGCATCAGCGAATCGGTCTTCGGACTGGCGGCAGGGATCTTCTTCCTCGGGTACGTGCTGTTCGAAGTGCCCAGCAACCTGCTGCTGCGCCGGATCGGCACCCGCAAGACGCTCTTCCGCATCATGCTGCTCTGGGGGATCACCTCGGTAGCCATGCTGTTCGTGCACGACGCGACCAGCTTCTACGTCCTGCGCTTTCTGCTCGGGGTGTTCGAAGCCGGGTTCGCGCCGGGCATCATCTTCTACCTGACGTACTGGTACCCGCGGGCGCGCACGGGCGCGGCGATGTCGGTGCTGATGATCCCCGGTCCGCTGGGCTCGATGCTCGGCGGACCGGCGTCCTCGCTGATCATCAGCGGACTCGACGGTTCCGCCGGCCTGGCCGGCTGGCAGTGGATGTTCCTCGTCGAGGGGCTGCCCTGCGTCGTGCTGGCCTTCGTCGTCTTGAAGGTCCTGCCGAACGGACCCGGCGACGCCCGCTGGCTCACGCCCGGCGAGCGCTCGCTGCTCGCCCAGGATCTGGCCGGCTCGCACGAGAGCGGGGAGCACCGCTTCCGGAAAGTGCTCACCGACCCGCGGGTGTACGGTCTCGCGTTCGGCTACTTCTGCCTGATCAGCGGCCTGTACGGGGTCAGCTTCTGGCTGCCGACGATCCTCTCGGAGAACGGCGTCCGGTCCGTCGTCGCGATCGGCCTGTGGTCCGCGGTGCCCTACGCGGCCGCGCTGGTGCTGATGCGGGTGCTGGCCCGGCACTCCGACGCCACCGGCGAGCGCCGCCGGCACACGGTCGTCCCGACCGTCGTCGCCGCGGCGGGCATGGCTGTCGCCGCCGTCACCGGCTCGGCCTTCGGCGTCTCGATGATCGCGCTGATCGTGGCCACCGCCTGCATGTGGGGCGCCTACACCGTGTTCTGGTCCGTGCCGGCCACCTTCCTCAAGGGTGACGCGGCCGCGGGTGGCATCGCGTTCATCAACAGCATCGGCCTGCTCGGCGGGTTCTTCAGCCCCACCCTGATCGGCTACGTGAAGGAAACGACGGGCAGCACCGAGATCGGCCTGCTCACGCTCGTCGGCCTGCTCGTGGCCGGCGCGGTCTCGCTGGCGGTCACGCGGGTACGGACGGAGCCCGGCCGGACCGTCCCGGCCGCGAACGGTGCGGAGGTGGCCCGATGACGGACGGCACGACGAGGATCCTGGTCGCCGGGTTCCAGCACGAGACCAACACGTTCGCGCCCACACCGGCCTCGTACGGCAACTTCGCCAACGGCGAGGGCTTCCCCGCCCTGCGCCGCGGCGACGGAGTGCTCGAACTGGAGCCGGTCAACCTGCCGGTCGGCGGGTTCCTCGGGCAGGCCCGCGCCCGCGGCTGGGTGGTGCTTCCCGTGATCTGGGCGGCCGCCGGCCCGTCCGGGCCGGTTACCACCGCCACGTTCGAGCGCATCGCCGGCGAGATCGTCGACGCCGTGCGCCTCAGCCGGCCGGACGCGGTCTACCTCGACCTGCACGGCGCCATGGTCACCGAGCACCACGACGACGGCGAGGGCGAGCTGCTGGCCAGGGTCCGCGCCGCGGCCGGACCCGGCGTGCCGGTGGTCGCGAGCCTGGACTTGCACGCCAACATGTCGGCCCGGATGTTCGACGCCGCCGACGCGCTGGTCTGCTATCGCACCTACCCGCACATCGACATGGCCGCGACGGGGGCGCGGGCCGCCGGCCTGCTCGCCCGGCTGCTCGACGGCGAACGGTTCCGGCTCGCGTGGCGCCGGGTGCCGTTCCTGATCCCGATCAACGCGGGGTGCACCGATCTGGAGCCCGCCCGGGCTGTTTACGGCGGTCTGGAATCCCTCGGCGGAGACCGCACCACGGTGTCGTTCGCCGCCGGGTTCCCCGCGGCCGACATCCCGGACTGCGGACCGGTGGTGTGGGCGTACGGCACCGGCCCGGTCGAGGAGATCGTCGACCGGCTGTACGACGAAGTGACCCGGGACGAGGCGAAACCGTGGCTGGCGTGTCGCTTCATCGCCGAGCGGTTCGGTGAGGGGACTCTGGTGAGGCTCTACCGTGATGCCCAGACAGGTGGCC
>NZ_JBFAIF010000024.1:0-149367 GCF_040654555.1 Nonomuraea sp. NPDC050680
CCCGGGGGTGCGGCGCGCGAGTGCGGGCGGGCCGGGGGTGCGGGGCGTGCCGGCCCCGCACCCCCAAGCGCCTGCCCCCGCAGGCTAGGCGCGGCCCCCGTCCTTGATGGACACGATCGAAGCGGTCTGGAACCTCTTATGGCCCTTCCCATCGGACTTGACCACCGCTGTGTAGTTCTTGTAGGTCCAGCCGAGGCTGTACTTGATCTTCAACTTGCGCTTGTTGCCGCACCGGTTGTGCCAGTACACCGTCACGGAGGTATTGCCGTCTCCCCAAGACCAGGCGAAGCAGCCGCTGACACCGCGATGAACGTCCGCCGCCGCCGGAGCGGCGCCAAGGCCGACGCCGAGTCCGGCGACCATGACGGTTGAGGTGGCGACGACAGCGACACGGGTGCGCAGGCTCGCCATACGAGAAATGGTGGACATGAGAAATCTCCTTCTCTGGAGTGATGCGGTCACTTCGCTGAGACGAGGCAGCTGAGGACGACGCGCTCAGGAGAGATGCGCTTGGGGGGCGCCGGTGCCGCGCGGGTGTGTTCGCCGAGGAACCTCCGCCACGATGCCATCAGGAGGAAGGGGCCATCCAGCGATCTTTGTCCAAGGCTGCTCCACGAGGCCGACGCTGGACATTGGACAAATCACGCCTGCGCGTCGACCTGCGCTGATCTGAACTGATCGTTGACTTGTCGCGTCAGATAATTTGGAAGGTACTGACCGGTACGCAGGCGCCGGCGGTGTCGCGGGTGAGCGGGGGAAGCGTGAGCGGGGGAAGAGTGAACGGGGGAAGAGTGAACGGGGGAAGAGTGAACGGGGGAAGAGTGAACGGGGCGAAGTGGGGTCGAGGTGCCGGCTCAGGATCGTAAGCGCCGGGGACGGCAGCCAATACGCCCTGATCCGGATTCGGGTGCGGTGGGGGCCTTCGCCGACCGGCTCCTGAGGCTGAAAGAGGAAGCCGGCGATCCCTCGTACGCCGAGATGTCCGCTCGGCTCGGCGCGGCGGCCTCGAAGTCGTCGCTGGCCAGCGCGGCCCAGGGGCGGAAGTTACCGAGTTGGGAGACCGCGTGGGAGTTCGTCCGGGTGCTCGCGGTTGATCGGCTGGGGCGTGATCCCGAGGAGACCGAACGGGAGTGGCGGGAGCTCTGGGAGCGCGCGAAGGCGGTCCTCTCCGCTGACGACGCCGCCGGCGTCGACGGAGCGGCGGCCGACGACGAGCCCGCACCAGCGCCGCCGACCACCACAGTCGAAGCCGTCAAAGCTCCAGCGCCGCCGACCACCACAGCCGAAGCCGTCAAAGCTCCGGCGCCGTCCACGCGGCGGAAGCGCGTCCTCGTCAGCGCCATGATCGCGGCGGCGATCGCGATCATCATGGCCGGCCTGACCGGCTTCCATCTGGCGACGAACGCGGGCCAGCATGATCCCCCGACGCCGCCGGCAGCGAGCACGCCCGCGAAGGATGATTCCGAATTCGTGGGTGACATCACGTACCCGGACGGCTCGGAAGTGCGGCCGGGCTCGTCGTTCAAGAAGGTGTGGCGCATTCGCAACATCGGGACGACGTCCTGGGCGGGCAGGCATCTGGCTCGTATCAACGCCGGGCCCTGCCGATCCCCCAAAACGGTGCGCATACCGCCGACCGCACCTGGCCAAACCGCGGACATCGCGGTACAGGTCCGCGCTCCGGACAAACCCGGCACCTGCCGCATCTACTGGAAGATGACCGATGCGCAGGGCCAGGAACTGTTCCCGCACAAGCGGCCGGTGTTCCTGGACGTTCGGGTAAGCGGGCACTGATCCGCCGGCTTTTCCGACGGTTGGATGAACCTAGGAGCCCCGCGCCGCCGTACCCCTTTCTGAGCGGGCCGGTTCATCCCACGGCCCGCATCTCCCCCGCACCCGATAGCTGCCCGATCGCGTGTCCCGACCGAAGTGTCAACTACGTCCACAGATGCCCCAACCGGTGGCGTCCCACGCGGCCCACATCCCATGCCGCACAGACGAGTTGACGCCGGCCGAGGGATACCGCCGTCGGGTGATCGGGGGCGGGGGTTCACGCGTGATTCGGCCGGCGCTAGCCGTGCGGCTGAGCCACCGGTGCCGTGGGCCGGATCGGGGTCGAGCGGATCTTCGCCAGTGCCCGGGTGAGGTCCCGGGAGGACAGGTAGAGCTTGAACATGATCGCGGCCTCGAAGACCAGCAGGAGAGCCGCCGTACCGATGGTCACCGGCACGATCCACCCGGTGAGCGGGCCGACGATGAACACCGCCATCTGGAACTCGATACCGCTGATCAGATGAGCTCGGACGCGGTGGTCGCGCAGCCAGTCGCGGATGCGGATGTACCAGGAGAAGTGCGTACGGAAGTTCTGCTGCAGGTCCACCGAGTCGGCGGAGCGGATCTCGCCTGAGTCGAGACCCGTCTCTTCCAGGTCCGGCTTCTCCAAGGAGACGGCCGGGACGCCGGTGGCCTCCTCGATCGCGTCGTCCAGTTTGCGGCGCATCTGGCGGCGTACCTTCGCGATCTGGAGCGCGTCAACGTACCGGAGCATGTCGAGGAAGACGACGAGCATGCCGAGGACGAGGTAGAACTCCTCACCGGTGCTCTCGAAGCGCCCCCACATGAGCGCCAGTGCGCAGGTGAGCACCCGGATGCGGTCGAAGACGTAGTCGAGCCAGCCGCCCAGCACGGTGCCGGTGCCCTTGAGCCGGGCGATCTTGCCGTCCACGCAGTCCAGCACGAAGCTCAGGTGATACAGGACGGCGCCGGCGACCAGCCACGCCCAGCCGTCGGCCATCAGGAAGCAGCCCGCCGAGCCGAGCCCGAGTAAGAAGGCGCCCCAGGTGACCTGGTTCGGCGTGATGGCGGTACGGTTCGCCAGGCCGACCACCAGCCGACCGGCGAGCGGATCGACCAGGAACACCGTCCACCAGGCGTCCCGCGCCTTGTAGGTCAGCGTGCGCACGTCGTCCAAAGTGAAGGTTGTCACTGTGCGGGCCCTTCGTCCGTCCAGCCGATTTGTCGATATGCGGTGAAAGAGCCAATTTCGACGTCCCGGCCGCCGGCCCCCCGGCTGACGCTCCGCGTCTCCGTGGCCAGCGGCAGCCCGCTCTCCGCGTCGATGACGAGCCGCTCGTCGCTGAGCCGCTCGTCCCTCATCACCTGGTAGCTCAGGGCTAGGCCAGCCCGGCCGAGCGGGTCGGTGACCGCGCCCTCCGGCTTCATACCGGGCATCGAGGCCAGGATCTGGTACGCCGAGGCGCGCACCTCGGGCGAGACCGGCAGCCCGGTGATGATCTCCAGGCAGCTCTCGCGCAGCTCGGCCTCCATCTCGCGCCCGACGTACGCACCGTTCTCCCGGGCGATGTGGGTCACAAGGAAGGCGCGTAGTGCCGTGGGGTCGCTCGGGATCGTACTCAGGGCCGTCCAGCTGACCAGTTGTTTGGTCAGGATGCCGTCCGCGTTCCGCCAGCCGACGCGGTGCGGTCCGCCCTGCGGTGGACCGGGCGCCGCCTCCACCAGCGCCTGCGGAGAGACGCGGCCCAGGCCGGTCACGTCCGCCGGGTACTGCCAGCGGCTCGGCGACCCGGCGGTTCGCCACGCCGCCTCGTCCTGGGACGTCGCCGGTCGCGCGCCGAGGTAGCGGCCGGTCCAGCGATCCTGCTCACCGTTCTTCCTGGTGAGCCAGGTCTCGCGGGTGGACTGGCGCTTGACGACGTACCGGCGGTCGGGAGAGAGGATCAGCTGCCCGGTCACGACGTCGGTGCGCCAGTAGGCGCCGTCGGACGGCGCCGTGGCCATCGCGATCGCCGCGGCGAGCAGGATCTGCCTGGCGGTCGGCGGGGCGGAGGCGGAGACGGCGGGAACAGGCGAGAGGTCGATCAGCGAGTTCGAGGGCACGGCCACGGCGAGCGCCAGCGCGACCGCCGACGCCGCCCCGATCAACCCGTTGCGGACCGGCGCCCACCACCGCGACCGCTTCCTTCGCGCCGGTACCCGCTGCGGGGCTTGAGGTGGCGCGGTCAGCGCCGCCAGCAGCCTGGCCCGGCCGGAGTCGACGACCTCGGATGAAGGACCGGGCATCGAGAGGAGATCGTGTACGGCGGCCAGCTCGTCCGGACGGTCGTTCAGTTCATCCATCGAACCCTCCGATCATCGGATTGACGCCGCCCAGGGCCCTGCGGAGCTTCTTACGCACCCGGTTGAGCCGCGAGCCGACGGTCCCGAACGGAATGTCGAGCGTCTGCGCGACCTCCTCATAGGTGAGGTCGGCGAGCGCGACGAGGAGGAGCACGTCGCGATCGCCGGCGGAGAGACGTCCAAGCGCTGTCGCGAGCCGCCCCTGTGCGTTCGCGGCGGCCACTCTCGCCGTCACCCTGTCCTCGTGCCCGTCATCCGCCACTTCGCCGGCAGGTGCCCGCTGAAAAGCCTCCAGCCTGCGCGTTTCGCTCCTTCGATGCTGAGCGAGCAGGTTGGTGGCGATCCCGTACAGCCAAGGCCGTACGGCACCGCGGGCGGAGTCGAACGTCTGCCGTTTCCTGAACGCCACCAGGAACGTCTCGGCGGCCAGATCATCGGCGATCTGCGTGCCGAGCCGTCCGGAGACGTACCGGTGTATCTCTTCGAAGTAGCGGTCGTAGAGCACGGCGAACGCTTCCGGGTGGTGCCATGACCGCTCGATGAGCGCGGCGTCATCGTCTGTCACTGGCACGTCCGGGGGAGCGGCCATTCGCATGGTGTCCCTTCTGTGGGGTACACCTCTATTCCGCCGAACCCCCGACTCCTCTTCACACTTCTTTCAAAATCAGCACGAAGTTTCCCGAAATATCCCCCGTTGTCCCCTTAAATCCCCGTACGGCGGGCACCCCGCTCCGCAGCTCCGACTTTTACCCGCGCTTGCCGATCGAGCAGTAGGCCCGGCGACAGCGCGGTCCTATGGTCGCGTCCATGGCCTCTCCAGAAGACAATGAGCGGGAGTTGATCCTGCGGGTGGCGACCAGGCTGTTCGCCGCGCTCGGCCACGACGGCGTCTCCATCGGTCAAATCGGTGAGGCCGCCGGGCTGGACACGGCCGCCATCACCCCGCATTTCCCCACCAAACGCCACCTCTACCTGGCGGTCATGGAACGTGCCCACCAGGTTTTCGCGGCCGTCATCGACAAGAGAGCCGACGAGCTGAAGGCGGCCGCACCCGAGGAGCGGCCGGCCGCCCTCCACCGGTTCATCGACGGTTACATCGACCTGTGCGTCGAACATCCCGAGGTGCCCGCGCTATGGATGCACCGATGGCTCTCCGACGCCAGCGACATCGAAGAGCTGGAGTCGCTCGCCGCTCAGCCGCTGGCCCAGCACGCCGTCGACACCATCACCGCCCTGGCGGCGCCCGTACACGCCGACGCGCGGTTCACCACGTACACGATGGTCTGGTGCATCCAGGGGTTCTCACTCAGCGGGGTCGTCGACATGACAGGACAACGTCGCCGCCCCGACGACCCCGCCACACTGCGGCGCTTTCGCGCTCACATGCACCAACTGCTCGAGCGCCTTCTCGACCTCGCCCCCACTGCCGAACCACCGTCCGACGAGTGATCGGCCTCGCGGCTGCCTCAGCGTGAGCCTGTGACACCGGAAAGCTCATTAGGCTGACCCTGTGGCACCGAAAGCCGGACAAGGCACAGCGTTGCGCGCGGACGCCGCGCGCAATCGCGCACGGGTGCTGCGGGTCGCCCGCGAGCAGCTGGCCGCGGGTGACGACTCACTCCAGCTGAACACCATCGCCCGGCTCGCGGGGGTGGGCGTCGGGACCGTGTACCGGCATTTCCCCAACCGGCACGCGCTGCTGGAGGCGCTGTCGGCCGAACGCTTCCAGCAGCTCGTCACCGAGGCGCAGAACGCGGCGGCCGACGAGGATGCCCTCACCGGTCTGCACCGCTTGCTGCGTTTCGCGCTTGGACGCGCGCTGGACGACGCCGGGTTCGCGACCGTGCTCGAGTCCGCCGGCGACGCCGGGGCACAGACCTCGGCGATGAAGACCGAGCTCGACCGCGCCATCGAGGAGCTGCTCGATCGCGCCCGCGAAGCCGGCGCCGTCCGGCATGGCCTGGAGGCGGACGACATCCGCCGCCTGCTCTGCGGCGTCCAGCACGCGGTCCGCTCCGGTGACGGCGATTCCAGGTACGCCGAGCTCTACCTCGACGTCCTCCTTGAGGGCCTACGCCCGCCGCGCTGATACCCGCACCCAACCGGATAGCTATCCGCTTGTGCTACGGTACGCCAAGAGAACCGGATAGCTATCCGCTTAGGCGCTGAAGGGTGGAGCCATGGACCGACGGGCGGTAGTGACGGCGGGGACCGGCGGAATCGGCTTGGAAACCGCGATCGGGCTGGCGGCGGCCGGTTACGCAGTCACCGTGGTCGGCCGGAACGCCGAGCGCGGCGCCCAAGCGGTCGAACGGATCGGCGCCGCGGTGCCCGGAGCGGAGGCGAGGTTCCTGGCCGCCGACCTCGCATCGCTCGACGCCGTACGAGCCCTCGCCGCCCAGCTGGCAGCGGAGGGGCCACTGAGCGTTCTGATCAACAACGTCGGGGCGATGTTCGCCGACCGGCAACAGACGACGGACCAGATCGAAGCGACGTTCGCCGTCAACCACCTCTCCCCTTACCTGCTGACCGAGCTACTGCTGGCCTCACTCCAGGCCGGCGGGCCGAGCCGGATCGTGAACGTCACCTCCGGCTCGATCAGGACCGCCAAGCGCACCTTCGCGGCGGTCGAGCCGCCGGGCGGCTACTACGGCTTCCACTGGTACGGCCGGGCGAAGCTCGCCAACCTCGCATACACGCTGGACCTGGCCGAGCGACTGCGGGGCACGGGCGTCTCGGTCTTCGCGGCCGACCCCGGCGGCGCCGCCACCGACATGACGGACGGCACCATGCGCTCACCCAAGATCGTCTCGCCGGGTTTGCGCCTGCTCTGGCCACTGGTCCGCCGGACCTTCGAACGCGCCACCTCCGGCCCCGCGTCCGTGGCCGCCCGGCCATCGATCCTCGCCGCGACCGACGCCTCGCTGGACGGACAGACAGGCCTGGTCATCGGCCCAGAGGCCCGACCTGTCGCCCCTTTCCGAGCCAGCCGCGACCCCCGAACGATCCAGGCCGTCCTCCGGCTCAGCCGGCAACTGGCTCCCCTCACCCTCACCTGAGCTGCGCAGACGCCGCCTCAAACGAAGTCTGGCAAAGGGCATCCTGCCAGGCTGCGGGCGCCGGCTATCCGTCGCCCGCGCGCAACACTTCACTCAGCCGCCGACGGCGCCGCAGGGCCGACTCGATGGGCACCACGACGGCGACCGCCACCAGCAACGCGACGGTCACCAGGCCGAGCCGCCACCACGGCAGCACCAAGGCCGGGTCAGCGGCCTGCCCGGTGAGCAACCGCAGCGCGAGCGAGCCGAGCATCAGACGGGCGAGCAGCACCCCGATCAGTGGGCCGGCCACGGCGGCGACCAGCACCGGCGGCAGCAACTCCCCCGCGGCGATCCACCGAGCGTCCCGCGGCCGCAGACCGAGGGTGCGCAGCCGGGCCAGGGTCTGCCATCGCTCCGGCGCGCTCGCCGAAGCGCCGAGAGCCAGACCCAGCAGCCCCAGGGCCAGCAGAGTCGCGGCCGAGACCCACGCCAACGTCAGCAGCCCGGAGGTCAGCGGCGCCGCTCGGCGGGCACGCAGCACGTCCTCGCGCAACACGGTGGCCGCGTCGACGGCGCTCGCGGCGACCGCCCGCGCCGCTCCGGGGCCGGTCGCCCACACCGTGTTGGGTACGGAGGGCAGACCGGCGGCCTGGAGCGTAGCGGCGTCCACGAGGACGACGTCACCGGCGTCGCCGATAGCGGGTGCCGTACCGACGGCGGTGAGCCGGATGGCCGGAGCACCGTCCCGGAGCAGGTCCAGCCGCATGCCCGACCGCAGGCCGCCGTCGCCCGAGCGCACCAGGGCCGGCACGTCCCCGTGACCGGTCGCCCCGAGCCGGGCGAGCGCCGGCGCGTCCGGCAGCGGGGTGGCGGCGAGCAGCCGCCGGAACGCGGAGGCGTCCACGATCACCAGGCGCGGAGCCACGACCTGTGAGTCGGCGACGATCCGCGCCCTGTCGGTGACCTGCGCGGCGACGGCCTGCCGGACTCCTGGCGCGGCGGCGATGCGCCGGACCACGTCGGGTGTGGAACCGGCCGCGGCGGGGACGACGTCGAGGCGGGCATCGGCGCCGACGGTACGCCACGCGCCCTCGGCCAGGCCGTCGCCGGCGGTGGCGTCCAGGGTGAGCGCGAACGACGCCAAGGCGGCGGAGGTCACCAGGACCAGAAGCGGCAGTGCACGCGCGGACGTCGCGACCGCCCGCGCGGTGCCGAACACCGCCAACGGACGGCGTGAGCGCAGGGCCCGCTTGAGCACCAGGCCCAGCCCCGCGGGGAGCAGTCGTAGCAGGACGAGCGTGCCGGCGAGAGCGCCAAGAGCGGGCGCGCTCGCGGGCAGCGGCCCGCCACCCCCCAGCCCGAGCCCCGGACCGGCCACGTCGCCGCCGGGAGCGAGGGCGGCAGGGAGGATCCCGCGCTGGTGCAGCGCCACGAAGGCGGCCACCGCGGCGATCAGTACCGCGACCTCAAGGGCGGCGCGGCGCAGTTGGACGGTGTGGCGGGCCCAGCGGCGCGCGGTCCGGTTGGCCGGGACCCGCCGGTCGCGGGTGGCACGGGCGGCGGCGAGCGTACCGAACACCGGGCCGGCGATGACAGCGGCGAGCACCACGGGGAGCACCCACTCCCAGGAGGCGTCCGGGACGACCGCGCGGGACAGCGCGAGCCCGGCCGCGGCGGCCGTCAGCGCCACCACGGCGGACTCGATCAGCAGCTCGGCGCCGAGCGTTGGCAGGGCCGCCCCTCGTTGCCGTGCGGCCTCCAGCGCCGGGGCGCGGCGGCGGACCAGCAGGTCGGCGGCGAGCAGCAGGACCAGGACCGCGGCGGCCAGCACGCCGGTGAGCAGGACCGACGCCTGCGCGGATGCGGCGCCGACCTGGGTTCGGATGTTCCGCAGTACGCCGTCGAGCCCCGTCTCCCACTTCAGGGAGCCGTCGAGGGCGCCGGAGGAGCCGGAGGTCGCCTTGAGCGCGACCACCTTCGCGGAGATCGCCTGGGCGGAGTCCCAGGTGAGCCGGCTCGGATCGGGGGTGAACCGGACGACGCGCCGTAGCGCGTCCTGGTCGAAGGCGAGGCGGGCGTCGGGCAGGGAGTCACGCGACAGCAGGCCGGCGAGCCGGGTGGAGCCCACACCATCCGCACCGGAGACGGGATGCAGCAGCGCGGGGGCCGACCGCCAGGCGGGGTCGGTGCTGTCCGTCGCTCGGAAGATGCCGCTGACCAGGACCTTCTTCACGCCTCCCTCGTCGTCCTTGAGTGGGATGCGGGCACCGGGACGCAGCTTGAGTGCGTCGGCGTCCGCTTCCGACAGACCGACCTGCACCGGCCAGGGCTGCCCCATGACGGGCGCCTCGACGTGGTCGTCCGCCTCAGGGACGGCGGACCGGGGCGGGCCGCCCGCGATCCAGATCACGTGCGGCCCACCGCCGGTGCCGTTCACGTGCGGCCCACCGCCGGTGCCGTTCACGTGCGGCCCACTACCGGTGCCGTTCACGTGCGGCCCACCGTCGCCGCCGTCGCCCTTCGCCAGGTAGGCGAGCTGGAAGGTGCGCAGCACGCTGCCATCGGTGATCTTGAGTGTGGGGCTGATGACGGTGGCGACGGGCGGATGCAGCGCGGCCCGCAGGCCGGGCCCGAGTTCGTCCGTCGCCCTGTCGCGGAGGTCGTCAACGTCCTCGGCGAGCCGGGGAGCGCGGACACGTCCGCCGTTGGGCCCGTCATCGCGTTCTATCCGGGCCTCTACCAGGATGTCGCCGTCGCCACCGGCGCGGCGGACCCCGTCCTGAACGGCCTCGTCGGCGGTCGCGCGCAGCAGCGGCGGTACGGCGCCGGCGAGCAGGGTGACGACCGCCACGACCGCGGCGGCCAGGAGCAGCGACCCGGCGTCGGCGCGGGCGCGCCCCCGGATGCTGGGCCAGTGCAGGCCGGTCGGCCACCAGCGGCCGACCGGCCACAGGCCGGTGCGCCGCCTCACGACGTCACCCGCAGATGCCTCACGAAGCCGTGCCCGCAGGTGCCTCATGACGCCGCCCACAGATGCCTCACGACGCCACCCGGAGGTACGCGACGTCGACGCGGCGGGCCTGCACGACGACCACGACGGTCACCGCGAGCGTGCACCCGGCCAGCAGCAGGGCGAACAAGCCGGCCTCGGCGGCCCACGGCCAGATGGGCAGGGCGGCCGGCACGGGCGCGGCGCCGGTGTCGGAGCGGACGAGCAGGGGCGCGACGACACGGGTGGCGAGTGCGCCGACGGCCGCGCCTGTCGCGAGCAGGGGCACCAGGACGCCGACGTGCTGGCCGAGCAGTACGGCACGCACCTCCCGCCGGGTCATCCCCAGGCCCCGCAGCCGCGCCACCTCCAGCGCGCGGGTCCGCAGGTCGAAGGTCACATGCAGGACGACGCCGGCGAGCAGCAGCAGGGTCGTGGCCGGGACGAGCAGCCGGAGCGCGGCCGGCAGCCCGGCGCGCAGGGGGCCACCGGTGAGGCGGGCCGTCTCGGATGCGCGCGTGGTGACGGCGCCGAGGCGGAGGGCGGCGACGCGAACGGCGGCGTCGGTCCGGTCGGGGTTGCCGACCCACCAGGCGTCCACGGGGAAGTCGAGGTTGCCGCGGCCGACGAGGGCGCGGGAGAGGGCGTCCGAGTCGGCCAGGATCGCCGCGGCGCCCGGGGCGGACGGAACGGTGGGCAGCACCTCGGTCACCCTGACCAGCACGGGGGTGAGGCCGACGGTAAGGGTGAGCCGGGAGCCGCGACGGGCGCCGACCTCGTCGGCGAAGCGGGTGGAGACGGCGACGGGCACCGGCCCCGCGACCGGAAAGGCGGTGGCGACCAGGGTTCGGGCGGCGTCCGGAGGGCCCTTGAGCCCGACGGTCGTCGTCATCCTCAGCTGAACACCGGCCGGGGTACGGGCGAGGGCGACGGCCGGATCGCCAAGTTGGCCGGGGGCGGGCTCGACGGAGGTGGCACTCCACGGCGACCCGGTCACCGCGCCGGCTGAGGCGGACTCTGAGGCGCGGGCGGGGTCGCGGGTCTCCGGCACGGTGAGGGTGACGGCGACGCGGCTGTCGCCGGCCCCGGCCGGCAGCTCCGCCAGCGCATCGGAGTAGCCGAAGCCGACGTTCCCCAGATCGGGCGCGAACGGGAGGGACACCGCGACCAGCCGCAGCCCTTCGGCGCTCGCGCAGGCCGGCAGCGAATGCGCCTTGCCGTCGAGCGGGACGGGCGCGCCATCGCAGGGGATCCGCAAGCCCGTGGCGTCCTGCAGCAGCAGCCGGGGGGTGACGATGAGCGGGGTCGTACCGGTCGCCATCCCTGTGCCGGTCGCCTTCCCGGTGAGGGTGAGCACGGCGCGTTTCGGGACGGGGACGCCGGTGGCGCGAGTCGGCGGCGCGAGAGCGGCGCCCACGTCCGTCCACCTTTGGCCATCGTTCAGCCGGCCGCGCAGCAAGGACGCGGCGCGGGTGGTGTCGACGGCGACCAGCCGCGGTACGTCGCCGGCGTTGCCGAGCCACTGCCCGACCGCGACGCCACGGTCGGTGGCCGGGCTCACCGCTCCTCCGGTGACCGCGCCGACAGCCGCGCCCTGCCCGGCCTCCGGCGGCGCGGTGAGGGTGAGAGCGAGGTCGGTGCCGACGGCCAAGTCGGCCTGGTCATGCTGGGAGCGCTGCCACGTGGCGTCGAAGCCGACCCCGAACGTGGCGGCCGCGCAGGCCAGGCCGATCAGCAGCCCCGCGGCGACCGCCTGCGGCCGACGGGCGGCTTCGAAGGCGGCCAGCGGGAGCGTCAGCCCACGGGCGCGGCGCGCCAGCCGCTCGACGCCGCGCAGCGCGGGCACCACCAGGCGCAACGCCAGCGCGGAGCCGGCGGCGAGCAGCAGCGCGGGAGTGAGCACGCGGATGGCGTCGACAGTGGAGCCGGAGCCGGTGGGCTGATCGCGCAGCTGCCACCAGCCCACTACGGCGAACGCCACGAGCAGCACATCGGCCCCGGAGCGGGCCAGCAGTTCGCGCCGGTGGCGACGGTCGCCGGCCACGGGGATGGGCCGCACCGAGAGGACGACGAGCATTGCCGCGAGCGCCAGCGCGCCACCGGCGACGGCGAGCACATGGAAGCCGGTCACGACCGGATGGACGGCGAGCCCGGCCTCCGCCAGCGGCGGCAGGTGGGTCAGGCCGGCGTGCAGGACGGAAGAGGCGGGGATCGCGAGCGCGGCGGCCAGGACCGCGAGTGCGCCGGCCTCGACGATGGCGGCGGCGGCGAACTGCCCGCGGCTGACACCCAGCGCCGACAGCAGAGCGGTCTCGTCGGCGCGCACGCCGGCGGTGAGCCGGCCGGCGAGGGCGAGGGCGGTCGCGGTCAGGACGACGCCGAGGACGGCGACGGTGAGTACCGCGGCGGCCGTGACCTGCTGCTGGTCGCGGGCGGACAGCAGGGTCGACGGCAACCGGGAGGCGACGCGTTCGATCCGCACCCGGTCGCCGAGGGTACGCGCCAACAGGCGGTCGGCGCCGAGCACGGCCTCGGCGGCGGTGTCGAGACCGCGGCGGGTGGGGGTGGACAGGTCGGGATGGGCGGTGATCTCCAGCCGGTCGATGGTGGAGCCACCGGCGAGCAGGGCGGCGAGGTCGACGATGAACGGCCCGTACGCGTGGACCGGCCGCACGGAGCGGCCGTCGCGATAGGCGAGGTCGTAGCCGACGGCGGCGAGGGGGTCGCGGTCCCAGCCGGTGCCCGGCAGCGGGCGTACGACGCCGACGATGGTTACCTCGACCGTCCGGGCGGGGTCGTCGCCCAGCTCCGCGCCGAGGCGGACGCGTCTGCCGAGGGTGAGGCCGAGCAGCCGCGCGGTGGGCTCGAGCACGACGGCCTCCAGCGGCACGGCGGAGCGCGCCGCGCCGGACTTCGACGGCACGGCAGGGTGCGCCGCTCCGGACTTCGGCGGCACGGCGGGGTGCGCCACGCCGGACTTCGACGGCACGGCAGGGTTCGCCGTGTCGGTCGCGCCTCGCGGCCAGCGTCCAGTGACCAACGCGGCGCGGGCCGGCAGGTCCTCCACCGCCGACAGGTAGGTCTCAGCGGGGACGCCGTCGCCGCCGGCCCGCGTCGTCGGCAGCGACCGCATCACCGACGACGCGCGCGCGGCTGTCGTCGCGGCGAACGGAGCCAGCGCCGAGGTCAGTACGCGGCGGGTGTCGTCGGCGACGGATCGCGCGTCCGGTCCGCGGACCGTGACGGTGTAGGCGGTGACGTCGACCTGATCGGGAGCGGCGCGGGACGCGGCGGCCTCCAACGCCTGCTCGGCGGTGCGGGTGATGAGAAGGGCGCAGGCGCCCAGCAGGGTGGGGCCGACCATGGCGACCGCCAGGAGGGCGGCCAGCAGTGGCCACTGCGCGCGGGCTCGGTGGACGAGCAGCCTCAGCACGGGCGACTCTGGACGTTCACGAGACTTCCCGCCCGTCCAGCCGCCCGCCGCTTCTGGACGATCACGAGGCTTCCCGCCCGTCCAGCCGCCCGTCGTTGATCTGGATCACCCGGTCCGCCAGCGCGAGCATCGTCGGGTCGTGCGTGGACACCAGCGCCGTCACGCCCTCGGACTCCACCACTCCGCGCAGCAGCGCCATCACCGACAGTCCTGTCTCGGCGTCCAACTGCCCGGTCGGCTCGTCGGCGATCAGTAGCCGGGGTGAGGCGGCCAGGGCCCTGGCGATCGCCACCCGCTGCTGCTGGCCGCCGGACAGCTCACCCGGACGCTGCTGGGCGTGGTCGGCCAGACCCACCAGCTCCAGCAACAACTCGACCCGACGCTCGCGTTCCGCCGCGGGGAGGCGCGCCAGCCGTAACGGGGCGCCGACGTTCTCGGCGGCCGACAGCACCGGGATCAGGCCGAACGTCTGGAACACGTAAGAGACCTTCTCCCGCCGTAACCGGGACAGGCCGTCCTCGTCGAGGGCTGTGACATCGGTACCGTCGACGACTACGGTCCCGGAGTCCGGACGGTCCAGACCGCCGATGACGTTCAGCAATGTGGTCTTCCCGGAGCCGGACCGGCCGATGAGAGCCACCATGGTGCCTGCGGCGAGGTCGAACGTGACGTCCCGCAGAGCGTGGACGGCGGTCGAGCCCCTGCCGAAGCGCCGATGGACGCCACGCACGGCGAGCAGCGGCCTGTCGGCCGGACCGGCGCTCATGCGGGCCCATCGAGGTCGGGGCGGACCGCGACGTGATCGGCCCCGTCGAGGTCAGGGCGGACCGCGACATGATCGACCCCATCAAGATCGGGGCGGATCGCGACGTGATCGGCCTCCAGCGCCAGTCGGACCCGTCTGGTCAGCGCCAGCGCCTCCCGGTAGTCGCGCGGCACCTGGACCCGTCCGGCACGGTCCATCACGGCGTACTCCTCAGCGATCATGTGGGTGTCGCCGTCGGCGCCGGTGGCGGTGCGGCGCAGCACCTCGCTGCTGGTGCGTCCGTCGCGGATCGCCACGGTCCGCTCGACCTGGCCGCTGACCGCGGGATCGTGGGTCACGATGACGACGGTGACGCCGAGCCGGCGGTTGACCTCTCGTAACGTCCCGAAGACCTCGGCGGAGGTGGCGGAGTCCAGCTCGCCGGTCGGCTCGTCGGCCAGCAGAACGCGGGGCTCGTTGGCGAGGGCCACCGCGATGGCGACGCGCATCTGCTGTCCGCCGGACAACTGCGCGGGACGCCGGTCGGCGCAGTCGGCGACCCCAAGGGTGCTCAGCAGTTCGGCGGCGCGGGCCCGGCGCCTGCGGGCCGGCGTGCGGGCCGCCGTCATCGGCAGGTCGACCATCTGCCGCGCGGTCAGGTAGGGCACGAGGTTGCCGGCCGTCTGTTGCCGGACGAATCCGACGGTACGCCGCCGGTAGCGCACACGGTCGGCCCGGGACATCGCCAGCAGGTTCCACCGGTCGACGCGTGCCCGCCCGGCGGTGGGGGCGTCGACCCCGGCGAGGATGGACAGCAACGTCGACTTGCCCGACCCCGACGCCCCGACGACGGCGACCATCTCGCCGCTGTCCACGAGCAGGTCCAGCCCTTGTAACGCCTGCACCTCGACCGACCCGGACTGGTAGATCCGCACCAGGCTCTCGCAGACGATCAGCGCGTCCCGCCCGAACTCCGGCGCCCTCTGAGGCGGCTGCGGCAGGGAAAGCGGCTTGATGGACATCCCCTCCTCCGGTCCGGAGTCGCGCTGATCTCTGGCCAGACTCTATAGAGTCCCCATACGCCCGGCCAACAGGCTCTTGTGGGCGCTCACACTCCGCGAGGGAGCCGTAACCGGCTGCCCTGGCCGCGAGCCCCAATAACGCACCTGACATCACTGCTGCTACTTTTGTGCCCTTTAGTCCCATAGTGGTTAGAGGTACAGAAGTGCGACGGTACGGCTGGACGATCAGCGCGGTCACGGCAGGGTGCCTGCTCGCAGGATGCTCCGGCCTGCCAGGCATGGGCGGCGCGAAGGCGGATCCTGCCCCGACGGGCACACCCAGCGCGAGCACTGCCCCGACGCCCGCTCGCGCCGTCACGGACCAGGAGGCCGCCTCAGTCCTCGCGGACTACGTCAAGCGCAACAACGCCGCCAACAAGGCCCGGAGCGACGAGCTCCTGGCGGGCTACGAAGGCGGCTCCAGCTTCTCCATCGACAAGGCCAGCTACACCTCCAGCCGCATCCTGCGCAAAACCATCAAGTACCAGCCGTTCGGCTACACGCGCGCCGCGTTCCGCGCGCCGGCCGCCGGGCAGCAGTCCTGGTTCCTGGCCACGGCACACTGGCAGCGCAAGCCGACGACCGCGAAGGAACCGACGTACCTGCTCTTCGCCCGGCAGGCGGACGGCTGGCGGCAGGTGTACTCCCCCGACACCTTCGACGGCACCACTACCGATGAACTGCCCGCGATCGCCGCCGACGCCTCGGGCCTCGCCACGGCGGTCGGCCCCACGGACGGAACCGGCCTGCTGATGTCACCCGCCGACTTCGCGAAGAAGTACGCCTCCCACATGGTCGGCAAGGGCACCGCCGCCGACAAGAGTCTCTTCGCCGCCGACGGCATCACCACCGGGGCGGCGAAGACGCGCCAGCGGATGAACCAGTACGCGCGCATCACGTCCACCGCCCGCCCGGTCACCCGCTACCCGTCGTACACGCTGCGCACCGCCGACGGCGGAGCGCTGACCTTCACCACGATCGAGCGCACGATCCGCTACGACGTGCGGCAGGGCCCGGAGCGTAACTACGTCTTCCAGAAGGACAGCGGAATCCTGCGCGGCAAGTACTACACGTACATGAAGATCACCGATCTGTTCCAGGTGGCCGCCCACATCCCCCCGAAGAGCGGCAAACCAGACCAGGTCAAGGTGCTCGCCAACTACTCCGGCCTCGTAGCGGGCAGCGGCCGCTGACCCCCGGTTCGACCGGCATGGGATCGGGATCGCGGTCCCGGCTCACTGTTGTGAAGGCCCAGCCGGTGAGCCGCGCGCTGCCGGTGAAACTTTCACGGAAGCTCGCGGAGCGCCGGCACGTTGTCTGAGACATGCAGATCGGCGAAGCCGCCAGTGCCAGCGGCGTGAGTGTGCGGTCGTTGCGGTACTACGAGGATGAAGGCTTGATCGTCCCTGGTCGCCGCGGCAACGGGTACCGCGACTACTGCCGGTCGACCATCGACCGGGTCCACGCTATTCGCTCGCTGTTGGAGTCCGGGCTGCCCGTGCGGTTGGTCAAGGCAGCCCTGCCCCACCTCACCGACGGACCGGTAGCCGACACCGATCCGCTGTGTGCCGAGTTCCTCCATGAGGTGGAGAGCTATCGTGATCGGCTCGCCGCTCGCATCGCCGCTCTCACCACCCAGCAGTCGGCACTCGACGCCTTCCTGCGCGAGGCCCGCCCAACAGGTCGGTGACCATGACTTGACCTTCACGTCAGTGTGAGGCTCCTACCTTTCGGCACATGAAGACCAACGACCACCAGCACACCTCTGACCAGACGATGCGGGCACTGCTCCAGCGGTCACACCGCGGGCCGAAGGATCTGATCCTCACCAGTGGCCGTCGTCGCCCCATCCCGGGCCCGGGCGAATACCTGATCCGAGTCGGCGCCGCAGGGGTCAACTTCGCCGACGTCATGCAGACTCGTGGAACGTACGGAGGAGGACCTCAGGCGCCCTATGTCGCGGGCTTCGAAGCCGCCGGCGAGATCGTGGGCATCGGGCCGGACGTCGAGACACCGCTTCAGGTCGGTACCCACGTCATCGGAGCCGGCCCTGGGGCCTTCGCGCAGTACATGGCACTGCCCGCCGCTGGGGCGCTTCCCGTCCCGTCCGGCTGGACGGATGCCGAAGCCCTCGGCATGGTGCTCAACTGGGCGACCGCTTTGGCGGCACTCAAGCCGCTGGGTGAGATCAAGCCAGGCGACGCGGTGCTCGTCCATGCGGCCGCGGGAGGAGTCGGGCAGGCCGCGGTCCGCCTGGCCCGCCACTACGGTGCGCGTGTGATCGCCACGGCCTCACCGGCCAAGCATGACGCCGTTCGAGCGCTCGGCGCCGACGAAGTTCTGGACAGTGCGCGCCCCGACCTGGCCGAGGAGATCACCCGTCTGGCCGGCGGAGTCGACCTGGTCCTTGAATCGGTAGGACAGGCCACGTTCAAGGCCAGTCTGTCGGTCGCCAAGCCCTTCATCGGGCGCGTCGTCGTGTTCGGCGCCGCTTCCGGCGACGCCACTCTGACCACGCACGACCTGGTCTTCACCCATCAGGTGCAGGTCAAGGGCTTGCACATCGGTGCGCTGGCGAGCGCCGCTCCATCGATCTACCGATCGCTGCTCACCGAGATCGGGGTGCTCATCGCCCACGGCGTGTACCCGCCCGGCACTCCCCACGTTCACCCCCTGGGCGACGGGCCGGCGGTGCTTCAGGAACTCGAAGCAGGCCAGACCCATGGCAAGCACGGCCTTGATCCTTGGCGCTAGGAACCGAACTGCTTCTTGACCGCCGCTACCCGGTCGGTCAGCACGCCCGGGGCGATCAACACGCACTCGTACCCGAGTGAGGCGTAGGCGTCCCGGTGGACCTGCTCGAAGCGCAGCGACTCCTCGAAGGTGATCAGCCGCGCGTCGGTCGGCGTGACGAATCCGAGGTTCTGTACGAAGAGCACCTTCTTTTCGTAAATCTGCTGGGCTTCGATGCGTTCCAGTTCGCGGGACAGCGCCGGCGAGACGGAGTGGCCGAGATGAACAGCCAGGGCGTAGGTGCAGACAGGCGATCGATCGTAGATCTGTACCGCGCCGGGAAGGGCCGCGGCCTGTTCTTGCCGTCGGCGCTGCAAGGTGATGATCGCCTCCACGAAGGACGGCTTCGTCCACGGCTCGGGTTCGCCCTGGGCCTGCCGCAGGGCGATGACATCTGTCGCCGCCTCCTCGACGACGGTGTAGCCGTCGCACTCCAGCCAACGCAGGATGGCGGTCTTGCCGGCTCCAGGCGTGCCGGTCAGGATGTAGCGCTTCATGAATCACTTCCCGTACGTCCCGGATCTGGGCGCCGCCCAGCCCGGCGGCCTTGCGTCAGGACTGGACGGATCTCCAGGACTCCACAGTCGCTTCGGCGATGGCTTCGATGCCGCGTCCGTACGCCAGATGCCCATCGGACACGAAGCTGCCGCCCTTGAACGGCAAGCCGCAGAACGTAGCGCGGAAACGCCCAGGAGATCCGCCCTGCGGGAGCGGCGCGTACTCCTCGAGTGGCGCCATGTCGTAGCCCGACCGTACCCCGTGCTTGTTCCGCGCCACCTGATGAGCCGCCGCGCGAAGCAGCGCGTCGAGGCCCTTGTCCACGTAGAACTGCAGCTGGCGGAACTGGCCGTCGAGGTACTTCTCATGGGCTCTGGCAGGATGCTGCAGGAGGTACGCGCACACCACGGGCGCGTGCCACCTGTACATCTGCGGATCGCCCTGCTCTTCGGCCAGGATCGCATGGTAGTAGTCCACGCACACGCCCAGCGGGCCGGCACTCGCACCGCAGTCGCACTGGCGCATGCTGGGATTATCTGTCACGGTCCGCACCATAGGTGGTCGGCAACGGCCTTGTCGACGACATTTCAACTGGCCTCTGCCCGAGCCGGCAGGCCGTGGACGAGCCAGCTCCACGGCCCGCTTACGCGCGGCCAGGTCGTCGAGGTGGGCCAGGGCGGCCAGGGCGGCCAGGGCAAGGTCTGTCCGCGCCCCCATCGGACCCCGGGAAGCATCCGGAACTCTCAGAGGCTGCGGGCGGTGATGTCGCCGCTGGAGGTGGTGGCGTGGATGTCGAGTTCGGCGGTGCCGTTGTTCTTGAGGGCGTTGGTGATGCGGCCGTGGGTGGTGCCGGCGTCCAGAGCGGCCGAGACGCCGGCGGCGGCGCTGACCGAGATGTCGCCGGACTGGGTGCGCAGCACGACCTTGCCGCCGGTGGCCTCGGCGATCCGGATGTCGCCCCGTGCGGTGCTGATCTCCGCGGGACCGCCCAGCCGGCCGACCTCGACGTCGCCGTCGGTCGCGGTCAGGCGCAGGCTCGCGATCTCGTCCAGCTTGATCTGGTGGTAGGCGCCTTCGAAGGCGACGTCGCCGAGGCGGCCGACGGTCCGGAGTTCGGCGCTGCCCGTCTTCGCCTCGACGCGGGAACCGGCGGGCAGCTGGATCGTCACCTCGATGGCTCCGGTGGGGCCGAGGTACTGGTTCTTCGTCGCGGTCTGGATCCGCAGGACGCCGTCGGCGTATTCCACCGTGGTCAGCTCGGCCGCCTTCACGTCACGACCCTTGGAGGCGTTGGCGGGCAGGACCTCGACGGTGGTGTCGGCCCGGTCGGCCGCGATGAACTGGACGCGTCCGGCGGGGATGTCCAGGATGGTGGTGATCGGGGCGGGGGTGTCGAACGTGTGCATCGTGTGCTCCTGTTGAATCTGAGTTCGGCGTGGCCCAGTTCGCAAGCGCTGGACCGTTCATGGGATTGAGCATCGCCGACCGTGCTGATACCGGGCCGTCGCCGTCCTGACGCGACTACTGACACACCACCCGCACGCTCGACAGCGAGCCCGAGGGCCGATCAACTCGGCGCGAGGACGTCCATGCGGGGTTCGGTGGCGGGTTGGCGGAAATTCGCGATGAACCGCCACAGCGGGGACAGGGCGAATCCTATTCTGATCTTGGTACGGCTTCCTTCCGACAGCCAGGAGAGAACACATGCTCGGTCGTTTCGCGTCCAGCCTGGTGAGCGCACTGGTGCTCACCACCACTACAGCCACCGCCGCCGCGCCCCCGCCCCAGCCGACCCGGGGCCCGTTACCTGGTGTAATGGAACGGACGGGAGATGGCAGCCAGTTCGGCAAGGGTCAGGCCGCGGTCGTCGCCGACCTGAACGGCCGCCCCATCCAGCTCACGTCCTACACCACCGTCGACATGCAAAACCACGGGGGCATGTTCGCGCTGTGGGCATGGCAGCCGGACCGGCGGCGGTTCATCAAGAGCGACTACGGGGATTTCGCGGTCTCCCCCGACGGACGTTGGACGGTCGCGCGACTGGAGTCGCTGAGAGGGCCGGACAAGAGCCGATTGCGGATCCTCGACCGGACCACCGGCAAGAGCCGGGACGTCGCGATCCAGCTCACCGACTACACCCCCGCCGATACCGAGAACGGCGGCACCCAGTATCCCCAGATGCGCTGGCCCAGGTGGTCGCCGGACGGCAAGAAGCTGCTGTTCACCGTCAGCTTGGCCCGCCAGGGCGACCGCTCGGCAGGAGTCCTGATTCTCGACGTGCCTGACCTCACGCCCCGCTTCATCAAGATCCACAAGGCGCTGGTCACCGTCGGCGGTTTCGAGTGGAATCAGGACGGCACCCGCTTCCTGGTCAGGCACGGCAAGCTCGGCAGCACGACCGTCCGCCTGTACGACCTCCAGGGCAAGGCCACCAAGGAATACCAGGTACGAGGCCGGCCGGGCGGCGACGGACGCGGCGTCTTCTCCCCCTCAGGCAAGCGGTTCGTCACCGCCTGCCTGCCACTGGAGAAGGCCGCCTGCGTGTGGGACGCGTCGACCGGCAAGGCCGTGACGAGACTTCCCATCGTCTCCAGCGGGCGGCCCACCACCCTCGGCTGGTACGACGAGAAGCACCTGCTCATCACCACCAGGGCCGGCGTCGGGATCGTCGACCTGAAGGGCCGGGTGACCGAGACCCTGCTCAAGCTCGGCAAGAAGTCCGAGATCTTCCCGCACTTCAGCGCGCTGAAATGATCAGTCGGCATGCGGAGGCGATCTCGCGTTTCGCATCGGCGCGGGCTGCACCTCTTATCAGGAGGCGCGATTTATCAGGAGGCGGAGTTTGCCAAACTTGTTCAGCTGCCCAGCTCCTGCCCCAGTGCAGCAAGTTGATCAGCAGCTGTCCGGCGCTTGACGTCGTCACGGCGCTTGTACTCCTGGAGGTCCTCATAGGTGATACGCCGATGCTTACCGATCAGCCGGAAGGGCATCTCACCCGCCTCCAGAAGCTTGATCAGATAAGGACGCGAGACGTTCAGCATGTCCGCTGCTTGCTGCGTGGTCAGCTCGGCATGGGACGGTATGACCGTTACTCCGCGCCCTTCAGCCGCCTGAGCGAGGACGAAGGCGAGCAGGCTCACAGCCTCGCGAGGCGGGATCAACGGATCCTCGCCACCGTGCTCGTCGGCGACGCGAATGGCCGACTGCTCGGGATATCGCATGAGGTAATCCTTGATCCGCCGCACCGCGCGACTGGCGAGTCGTTGTTCGCCGAGAGCGGGGTGGGCTACGGTTTCTTCAGCCCCGATGAGCAGGAGGGCCGCTTCCTGTGGCAGTGCTAACTCACCGAAGGAAACGGGGAAGGTGACCGCTCAACTTCGGGAAGACGGATGTTGGTGCCACCAAAACCACAGGAAGGCAGCCCACGGAATACCGTGGGAAAGCTTCAAGCAGCCGGGGCCCGCGGCGTCAAACGAACCTCTACATCCGCATCCATAGCCCGTGCCAGGCGCTCCAGAACCGGCAATGTGGGAATGGTCCCGCCGGCTTCGAACCGGGCGACGGCCGACTGGGTCATACGGGCCTCGCGGGCCAGGTCATTCTGGCTCCAACCCCGCCCTTCACGCATCGCCCGGACTGTCTTACCCAACTCGTAGGCAAGGCGCGCGGCTTCGTACGCCTCGGCCGCGCCCGGCTCGGCCATTCGGCGCTCACGGAGCTCCCGCCAACTCTCCTGCTCGCTCATACCGCTTCTTCTTCCTCGTTGACGGTGTGCGCCAACTCAATACAGCGCCGCATAGCCCGCCGAGCCCGCTCGACCTCCCGATCATCTCGCGTCCGCGTCTTGTGGAACACCGTCAAAAGCACGATCCGACGGCCAGACGCGATCCAATAGGTGAGGCGCATCGCGAACTCGTCAAGGTGGAACCGGAGCTCACGCAGCTTACCGTCGAGTTGCTTGGTGTAGGGCTCGCCCAGCAGGGGACCCTCCGCCGCAAGCAAATCAACGTAGAAGACCACTCGCGCAAAGGATGCCGCGGGTAGATCTTCAAGCCACTGCCGGACCTCTGGTTCCAGCTCTACAGTACCCCAGTCCATAGCGTTGATGCTATGGCAGGCGTCTCGATCGCGCCTCGCGTTCGACAGAACACGTAGGGTGGCATCCTTGCGGAACTGTCTCCACTGATTTGTCCTCGGCGTGCTACATCACTCGCCATCCGGGATGGCGGCCAGCGACTGGCGAGTATGCCCGAAAGCGGACAGCACCTCATCGAGCGCGACCTGCTCCCCCGCGTCCGCAACAGACCGGGCGAGCACAAGCGCCAGATCACGCAAATCAGCCATCTCTTCTGCTGATCGGCCCCCAGCCGACGATCAAGTGCGCGTCAGGAGCCGGACCGGCCCGAGCCGCTTGATCGTTCTGCAGGCTGAGCGTTCAACTCGTTCCACTTGTGCAGCAGTTGGGGAACCTCGCTCCGGAGAAACGCGAAAAACCGCCGCGTCTCGTCCATCCGGGCGCCCGCGGGCGTGTCCGTACCGAGCACCTCGACTCCGTCGCGCGCGCCCTCCTCGAAGCGACGGAACACCTCGTCACTCGACGCCGCCGCCCTGTACCACGCGGCCTGATCGACGCGGTAATGATCACGGCGTTCACCGGGGTCCCGCTCGCGGGTCACCATCCCGACCCGCATCAGATACTTCACCGCGCCCGAGACCGCCGACGGGCCGACCTGCAGCACGTCGGCGAGTTCTCCGGCGGTGCGCCGGCCGTCGTCGGCGATGAGCAGCGCCGCGAGCACGCGTGCCGCCATGCGCGGATAACCCGAGTTGGACATGATCACGGCGAACCGTTCGAGGAACCGCAGCGCGTCAGCCGTGGGCACGTCCCCGGTTCTCTCGGTCATGCCGCTCTGGTCGTCGGCTCTCTCGGTCATGCACACCCTCTGCGCATCGGCTCTGATGGCCACAGACTACAGAGTAACCCATACTTCACGGTTTTCATGAAATTCATGTAGTGTCCGAAGTATGTCAAACATGATCTCCGCGTCCGGTCTGGTCAAGACCTTCGGCCGGACCCGGGCGCTCGACGGTCTGGACCTGACGGTCCGGGCCGGTGAGGTGCATGGCTTCCTCGGTCCGAACGGGGCCGGTAAATCCACGACCATCCGGATCCTGCTCGGCCTGCTGCGTCAGGACTCCGGCACCGCTCGGCTGCTGGACGGCGATCCGTGGCGAGACGCGACGGCCTTGCACCGCCGGCTGGCGTACGTACCCGGTGACGTGACCCTGTGGCCGACTCTGTCCGGTGGCGAGGCGATCGACCTGCTCGGCCGGATGCGCGGCGGGCTCGACCCCCGGCGCCGGGCCGAACTGCTCGACCGTTTCGAACTGGATCCCCGCAAGAAGGGTCGGGCCTACTCCAAGGGCAACCGGCAGAAAGTGGCCCTGGTCGCGGCGCTGTCCTCGGATGCCGACCTGCTCATCCTGGACGAGCCCACCTCCGGCCTCGATCCGCTGATGGAGGCGGTCTTCCAGGAGAGCATCCAGGAAGAGCGGCGCAAAGGACGTACGGTGCTGCTGTCCAGCCACATCCTCGCCGAGGTCGAGGCCCTTTGCGACAGGGTGAGCATCATCCGGCACGGCCGCACGGTGGAAACGGGCACGCTCACCGAGCTGCGCCACCTCACCCGCACCTCGATCACGGCCGAGCTCACCGGGCCCGTCCCCCAGCTCACCGGATCGGCGGGCGTACACAGCCTGTGGACAGAGGGCAACCGGCTGCGCTGCCAGGTCGACGGCGACGCGCTGGACACGCTGCTGCGCGAGCTCGTGAAGGTGGGCGTGCGGAGCCTGGTCAGCCAGCCGCCGACGCTGGAGGAGATGTTCCTGCGCCACTACGAAGACGATCTGTCCGGCGCGGGCTCGAACGGAAAGCACGCGGTGGCACAGCGATGAGCACTCTCACCGGCACCGGCGGACTGATCCGGCTCATCCTGCGGCGCGACCGGGTGCGGCTACCGGTCTGGTACGGGCTCGTGGCGCTGCTCGTGATCGGCGTGGCCGGCTCGGTGGCCGCCGCCTATCCCACGGAGGAGGCGCGCCAGGCGTTCCTCCACACGACCAACGGCGACCCGACACAGCTCATGATGATCGGCCCGATCTATGACTCGTCAGCCGCGGGGCTCGCCGCGTGGCGCGTACGCGGGCAGGCCGCCCTGCTGATCGCACTGGCGAGCCTGTTCCTGGTGATCCGCAGCACCCGCGGAGAGGAGGAAGCGGGCCGTAGCGAACTGCTGGGCTCGACCGTGGTCGGCAGGCACGCCGCACTGACGGCCGCGCTGACCGTGGCGTTCACCGCCGGCCTGGTCACCGCCCTTGCCGTGGCACTGGGGCTCATGGGCCAGGGGATGCCCGCGCAGGGATCCCTGGTGATGGGACTGTCGGTCGCCGCCGCCGGCTGGGTCTTCGCCGCGCTCGCGGGCCTGGCGGCCCAGCTGACCGAGAGCTCTCGTACCGCCGCCGGCCTCGCCGCCACCGCGCTGGCCATCCTGTACGCGGTGCGCGCGATCGCGGACCTCGAGAAGAGTTCCTGGGTGTCCTGGCTGTCGCCGTTCGGCTGGACCCAGCGCATGCGCCCCTTCGCCGGTGACCACTACTGGCCGCTGCTGCCGGTCATCGGCCTGACCCTGCTGCTGGTGGCCGCCGCCTACCGGATGTCCGCACGCCGGGACCTGGGGGCCGGCATCCTCCCATCCCGGCTCGGTCGTGCCGAAGCGGCGCCGGGCCTGCGTACCTCGCTTGCCCTGGCCTGGCGGCTGCAGCGGGGCACGCTCCTCTCCTGGGCCATCGCGTCCACCGCCTTCGGCGCCGGTTTGGGCGGCGCGGCGCAGAGCGCCGCCGAGCAGCTGAACGCGAGCGAGGCTCTCAGAGGCATGATCGAGCGGATGGGTGGCGGTGGCCGTCCCGCCGACGGCTTCTTCGCCTTCGTCATCTACCTGATGAGCCAGGTCATCACGGTCTACGCGATTCAGGCGACCCTGCGCTTGCGGGCGGAGGAGACCTCCGGTCATGCCGACGTCATCCTGACCGGCCCGGTCGGCAGGCTGCGCTGGGCAGGCGGCCATCTGGCCGTCGTCGCGGCCGGGTCGGCGATCGTGCTCGCCGGACTCGGTCTCGGGATGGGTCTGGTCTCCGGGCTCTCCACGGGAGACGTGGGCGGCGAGATCGCCCGGCTGCTGGGGGCGAGCCTGACGCGGCTTCCTTCGGTCCTGGTGCTGGCCGCCGTTCCGGTGTTGGTGTACGGCCTGCTGCCACGGCTCGCCGCGGTCGTCGCCTATGTCGCGCTCGGGCTGTGCCTCGTGCTCGAGTTCGCGGTGGAACTGCTGCACGCCGACCCGTCGATCTTGACGGTGTCGCCGTTCGCACAGACCCCCGGGCTCCCGGTCGCCGAATTCACCATGACGCCGCTGATCCTGCTGACCCTCGTCGCCGCCTTGCTCACCGCCGTCGGGCTGGCCGCTTTCCACCGGCGTGACCTCGGATAGCGCATCGTCGGGCAACGCCGACGGCCACGAGGCGCTTGGACGCTCCCGCTCGGTTACCCCGCGAACGGTCTCAGACAGGGACCACCTGGACGGTTTTCCCGCACAGTTTGCTCATGTCGTCCTCATCAGATGTCAGAACGATGACCGGACGTACCGAACGCAGCGCGGTAGCCGCGACCACGGCGTCAATGGCGTACTTGTGACCATGCAGGCGGGCACCTCGCAGAAGGTCGATCGCCCCTGACGAGATCTCCTCGGTCACCGGCTCAATTTTCAGCCGGGAAAGGTACCACCTGAATCGATCACTTTTGACGCGAACGTCCTGCGCCTCGATCGGCGTCAGCGCGCTGACCACAACTCGAAAATCGCTGTCTTGGGCCTCCCGTACGAACGCGGTCACCCGCTGATCAGCCTCGCACCACTTCACGAGCCCCTCACAGTCGAGAACCACGGTGCCCGCGATCAACCTGCTTCGTGCGCGCGCCATCCGTCCGTCTCCTGGAGTTCCGGCGCCGACTTGACATGGCGGAACAGCTGCGCCGCCTCATCACGCAAAGACTCCGGGATCGGCCCAGAAGCGGCCTCGTTCGCCTGAAGGGCCTCCTCCAGAAGATCCCTCTCGATCTGGCGCTCCACGGCGGCATCGACATAGGCCGAGAATCCACGCGCCCCGACCCGCTCTCGGACGGCGCGAATGTTACCCGCTCTCAAGGACACGCTGACCTTCGCGGCCGGCCCGTCTCCTGGGGCGAACTCTCGCTCAGGCATGCTCACAGAATCAGTTTACCACCTGAAGTAGCAAAAGCCCGGAACCTTCTCGGCGCAAGCCCCGACTGCTACCGACACCTACACCTCGCCGGAGCGGACCCGAGCAGGCCTCAGAGCGTGCGAATGGCCCCTTCGGCGATGGCCCGAAGTTTGTCCGGGTTAGCGATGTTATGGATGGTGGTGATGCGCCCGTCGGCGTCGAAATCGAAGGTGACAGTGGCGATGACACGTCCCAGACCACTGAACACCATGCCCGGCCCGCCATTGATCTCGACCAGTTCGGCGTTCATGTCAGCGGGCTCGACGCCCTGGTACGTGACCTTGCCGATGGCGGCGAACCAGGCCGCGACCGTCTCGGCGCCCACGACCGGACGCAGGGCCTGACGGACCTTGCCTCCCCCGTCGGTCCACAGCGTGACGTCCGGGGACAGCAGTTCCATGAGGGTGTTGATGTCGCCCCCGGTCGCGGCGGAGAGGAACCGCTCCGTGGCGTCGCGTTGCCGCGACCGGTCGGCGGTGAAGCGCGGCCGCCGGGCCCGTACGTGCTCGCGCGCACGGTGCGCCGCCTGGCGTACCGCCGTCTCGGAACGCTCCACCGCCTGCGCGATCTCCGCATGACTGAAGTCGAAGACCTCCTTCAGTACGAACACCGCGCGCTCAAGCGGGCTCAGGCTTTCCAGCACCACCAGCATCGCCGTCGACACCGACTCGGCGTTCGTGATGTCGTCGGCGGTGTCGCCGCTGGTGAGGATGGGCTCCGGCAGCCACGGTCCCACATAGGTCTCGCGCTGGTACCGGGTCGAACGCAGCCGTTGCAGAGCCAGGTTCGACACGATCCGCGCCAGATAGGCCTTGGGGTCGGCCACCTGCGAACGGTCGTCGGCCGACCATTTGATCCAGGCATCCTGTACCGCGTCCTCGGCGTCGGCCACGGTACCGAGGACGCGATAGGCCACCGAGAACAGCAGATTGCGATGCTGGTTGAACACCTGCTGATCGTGGTCCCGGAACGGGCTGGTCATCGCACACCTCGGACACGGGTGAAACGGCCGCCACGGGGCCAGAACGCGCCTGAGGCAGGCATCTTCTTCATACGACCGTACGTCGGCCAGGGTGAAGCGGTCACCGCCTCCTTATACCGTGCCGCGATGCGGCCGGTCAGATGCACCCGTCGGGGGCTGTCGTCGGGGTGGGTGAACTGGACGACCGCATCGTTCCGCCCCAGGCTCACCGGCGTGTGGTAGTAGCCGAAGCGGAACGGCTTGGTCCGCTTGCCGTCCAACGCGCGGACGATCGACACCGCAGCGTGTACACCGGTCGGCATGCCGCCCTGGCAGGTGCCATGCATGACGCCGTAGCCCTGGCGGATAGCGGCCGCGTCGCCCACGGCGTACACGTCCGGGTGCGACACCGACCGCAGCTTCGCGTCCGTGACGATGCGGCCACGCTCGTCGACGGTCAGACCGGCGGCGGCCGCCAGCGGCGACACCCGCGTACCGCTCGTCCACAGGACGGCGTCGGCGGCGACGCTCTCCCCGCCCGCCAGTTCGACGGAGTCGGGCAGTACCTTCACCACCTCGATCCCGCTGCGTACCTGGACACCCAGGCGCGCGAGCGCGGACTGAAGATATGCCTTCGGCTTGGGGCTCATGGCCGCGCCCGGTTCCTGTCGGCCCAGCAGCACGACGTTCAGTTGGGGGTGCCGCTCAGCGATCTCCGCGGCCGCCTCGACACCGGTCAACCCGCTGCCGCCGACCACCACCGTGCCGCGACCGAGCCGAGCCAGCCGTTCGGCCAGCACCTCAGCGTCCTGGGCGCTGTTGAGGGTGTACGCGTACTCCTCCACCCCCGGCACCGTCACCGTGTCGGCCACACTGCCCAGCCCGTACACCAGCGTGTCGTAGTGCAGCACCCGGTCGTCGTCGATCCGCACGATCTTCGCGTCCGCCTCCATCCCCGTCACCCAGCCGCGCACGAACCGCGCACCCGTGCCCTCCAGCAGCTCCGGGATGTTCATCTCGGCGACCTGCTGCCCGGTCGCCGAGATGTGCAGCCGCAACCGCTCGGTGAACCGCTCCTGCGGATTCACCAGGGTCACCTGTACGTCTTCACGGCCCTTGGTCCGAGCGGCGAGCTGGATCGCCGCGGCCATGCCCGCGTAGCCCGCCCCCAGAATCAGAACGCGGTGCGGGGTCACTGTGCCAGTTTCGCGGTGTGTGGTCATCTTTGTACCTTTCGCTTGCTACGGACAACCACGGGATGCAAGCAGCCCGCCGATCCGTGACATGCGATCGGTGTGACACGCGACACAGTCGCCTGATCGGCGGTACCACTACGCGATCCAACAGGCATGGTGGGCTGCGACCGCCACCACTGGCTGTGCCATCGGCTCACCTTCAGGTCCCTTCCATGCTCATCAGCACCCCCGCGAGTCGTGTCAGCATGGTCGGCATGCTCGCGATCACTGTGTACACCGAGGACGGCAGCCGATACGTCCGGGTGGCTGCGGAAGAACTCGCCGAATTGGTTCACCGGCTCGGCCGGCAGCGCGACCGTTTTCTGGTCGTCCAGCGGATTCCCGACCTGCCCGACATCTTCATACAGGTCTGGCACGAGGAGGGAAGCGACTACACACTGGAGCACCGCAACGGCGCGCCAGACCGGCACTACCAGGTGACGCTCGACACCTCTGACCTCGTGATCGAGGCCATCACCGGCTGGGCACGCCTGGAGGACGACTGGGATTCCGGGCTGGATTGGACACCATTGGACCTGGGCCACCCGGAGCCCGCACCTCCGCTTGAACTTGACGAAGATGATCGACAAAAGCTCGAGGCGCGCATCCGTACGGTGATCGTGGGCGGGTACGCGACTCGCGCACAGGTGGCCGAGATCGCGGAGGACTATCTCGTGTCAGGAGACCACCGACCAGTGTCTGCCGAGCAGGCACGGCGACTGACCGATCGCATGTGGCTGGAGCGTGTCAAGGAGCAGGCCGCCTGGGAGGACGAGACGGACCCGGAACGACTCACCAGAGCCTTCACGGCCCTGGAAGCCACAGGTATCACCGCTCGGGAAAACTTCACCTGCTGCCGCTCGTGCGGTCAAGCGGAGATCGGAGGGGCAGGTTCAACGGATGCCCGCGGCTTCGTCTATTTCCACACGCAGTGCACTGACTCCGCCGTGGCAGGACACGGACTGTCGCTCCTGTACGGCGGGTTCGACGACTCATCGGACACGACCGTATCCATCGGCCGGCAGGTCGTGGCCGCGCTGACGGAAACCGGCCTTTCGGTGGAGTGGAACGGCCGCCCCGACCAGGCCATAACCGTCGCGCCCCTGGATTGGCGCAAACGGCTTATCGGATGAGGAGACCCCACATCCCGTCGGCGCTGCATCAGGATGCGACCCGCGTCGTCCACCGGGACTGTCTCGCAGGCGGGTACCAAGCTGTTCGCCTTCGGAGCGTCCGGGGCATTTCAGTACTCGACTCGCCCCATGAGTGCTGCCTTTCAGATCTACGCGTTCGGGCTCATGCCGAAATTTGCACCGGCCCGAAGTTGCCGCTCGTAGGCTTGCGTGCCTCGGCGTAGCGCGCAACGTCCGTTCGCTGACCTCTTGGGCGCTTGTCAGGTTGGGCGCTGTAGCCGCTGACGGACGCGTTGAATGCGCGCCGCCGCCTGGGATTCATGTTCGATGCCTAGGCGTATTCGGCGTTCAAGGCGAACCTGGATGATCTCCCCCAGAGGGGCATCGCGCCACTTCTTCCAAGACTTGGGACGCGTGGCCAGAAGCCGTTCCTCGGCAGCCTCCTCAGCAAGCTCGTCAACAGCGCCCGCGGCTGCTTCGAGCGTCTGGTGGGTGCGTCGTCTGTTGGCACGATGCGGTGCCCGCTTGCGCAGGGGGATGTTCTTCCTGGAGCTCTTGTCGTTCGCACCGTAATCATTGCGACGATCCTTGGCGTAGCTCAGCCGCTTCTTCTCCTGCGGGCTCCTCCGCTTCATGAGTTCGCCTTTCCCGAAGATGCACACTAGCTAGCCACCAAAGTAACCAGCCCTCGGCCGCGGGGCGAGCTAGATTCAAGTCTCGCTCCATCCGTCGACCCTCGTTGTGGGCCCCCATGTGGGTCGCTCGCTTGCGGCCTGCCGGGCGGGCGATCTATGCGTGGCACCCCTCCGCCGAGCCGGCCCGCGCCGCGCACCGAAGTGCTCATCTCCGCGACCGGCTCCGGAACGCCGCGCACCTGGTCGGCGGTGACCTCCTCGTTCGGCGCCGCCTTCAGATAACGCTTGCCGATGTAGGGGATGTCAGTGACGCGGGTCTCCTGGGTGTCGTGGAACAGGCTCAGGAACGCCGCACGCTCGGGATTTCCCCCTTCCAGGGCCGTGATCACACTCGCGATGATCGCTGTTCGGAAGGAGTGATCGGCGATGCTCTCGGGATCGCGTACTCCCGCGACCAGCCAACCCGTGCGCTTGTAGCGCTTGAGCAGTCCGACCTCATACAGCAGGCCCGTCAGCCTCGACAGTTCCTCCGCCATGGAAGTCCCCTCTCGCCCTCGGTGGATCATGACCAGTGTGCCCACAACGTGTGGACCACCACATCGAGGTAGGGGTTGGCGGAGTCCAGCTTGCCGATCAGATGCCGGAGAAGCTCGGTCCCGCGCCAGACGTCCGGCCTCAGCTCGATCATGAACGTGTCCGCCAACTGGGGCTCGCCGACCGATCAGCGCCGGCGATGCTCGCCATGGTGCGCCGCCCAGTCGTCGGTACCCCGATGGCAATCCAGCCCCACGGCTGCGAACAGGTCGCGAGACCCTCCATCGGAGCGGACACCGAGCCTCGCCAAGGCGGCGTTGACTGGCCAGGCATTCGCAGGCCCGGCAAGGTTCTCATCCATGAACGGAGCCATCGCAACCCGGCCCGATTCCCACACAGCCACGGCCTGACTGCCTGCGCCGCCGAACAGCTCCACTTCGATGTAGGCTACGACGCCGCCTTGTGACCAGCTTCTGAAGAGATCCTCTCCGCTGCTCGGGAACTTCCAGAAGATGTCGTCCTGTGGCTTCTCGCCATCGGCCTCGTTGAGGACGTCGAACAGTTCGTCTGTCAGGGGCAGCATGGCGACGCCGTGCCTCAGGGTCACAACCCGCGCCTCGGCGAACGGCTCTGCTGACGAGCGCAGCAACGCGTCGCTACCGAGAACCGCCTCAAGCCGATATCCCACGACGGGCGAGCCTAGTCCCCCGCGGGCTCAATGCCTGCCGGGGAGGAGATAATCGGATCTTGGGCTATGGCCGGTAACGGCGCACTGGACGATCATCTCGAAAGGCGACTGCGCGCGTTCTAGAGCCGGGCTGTACAGCTGCGGCACTTGGCAGGCGCCGTCGGCCGCACATCGCTCCAGCCCGCCTTCCTGACGATCTCGGCGCTCCACGGAACGCCGTCAGGAGCCAGCCATTGCCCCCCGAGCAACTGTCCAGTCCTGGGGTCGATCACCAGCTGACCTCCCTTGTACTGGAGGGCCAGCCCGTCGAGCCCGAACGTACCGGGAACGTCGTCGACCACCTTGGTGCCCGGCGCCTTCGCCAGGAGAAGGTAGGCGGCAGCCCTGGTGCCGGGCGTCGCCGGTGAGTTGATGAGCCGCGAGGCGGCCCCCGCGAGCCATGGCTCGCGCTCGGCGGCCATCTGAGGGTCGTAACTTGCCAGCAGGCGCGCCCTGAGCGCCGCCGGCTCCTTGGGGAGGTTCCGCAGTTCCGTCAGCGACGGCTTCAACCCCTTGGCGAGCTCCAGCCCCAACTCCAGGTCCGTCGAGGAGTATGCGGGCATGTTCTTGTCGCACCCCCGCGCGGGGCACAGCTTGGGCGAGCCGTCCCGTCGCCACGCCTTCAGGCCCTCGGCCGTGTACGGCTTCGACGACATCGGCTCGCGCCAACCGTAGACCTCGCGGCTGGGACCGAAGGCGAGCACCTCCAAGGCCCGTTCCTCGACCTTGTAGCCGTACTCGTTCTTCGTCCGTATGACCTCCTCGGTGTCACGTCGCCAGAAACGACCCTTCGCCTCCGGTGTCGCCGCCAGCCTGGCAGCCGCACCTTCCAGCTTCTGCATGGGCGTGACCGCGACAGGCTCTACCGCAGGCCGAGGCACGAGAACCGCCACGGCGCCGACCACGAGCGCGACGGCCGCCGCCACGAGCGCCATGCCCGTCCACGGCCTCCTGCCGATCCGCGCCCTGGACACAGGAGGAATCGGTGCGGCTGCGAATACCCGCGCCCGCGCCGCCGCCAGTTGGCCGGCCGACGGGGTCGGCGCGTCGGGCATCAGCGAGTCGATGACCTGGAACTCGTTCATCCCAACCCCTTACGAAGCTTGGTCCTGGCCCTGCTCAACCGGGACGCGACCGTCCCCGGGGCGATTCCGAGCGCCGCCGCCACCTCGTCGTACCTCAGCCCGGCGTACGCGACGAGCAGCACCACGTCGCGCTCACCCTGTGACAGCCGCGCCAGCGCCCCCGCCAGCCGGTCGACCGTGACTTTCGCGGTGAGCCAGTCCACGATTCGCTGATCGTGTCCTTCGTCGTCAGGTGGTGGCCCCGTCCTGGCCATGGCGCGGTACCTACGCACCTCGGCGCGCCGATGCCTGCCGATGAGGTTGGTGGCGATGCCGTACAGCCACGGCCTGACCCCGCCTACGGCCGAGTCGAAGCGGTCGCGCTGTCTGAAGGCGATGAGGAACGTCTCCGCCGCCAGGTCTTCGGCCACGTCGAGGTCGAGCCTGCGGCCGATGTAGCGCCAGATCTCCTCGTAATGGGCTTCGAAGATGGCCTCGAAGACGTCAGGAGCAGTGATCACACCCTTGCTTGCCCGCAAGCGTGCGATTCTTCCAGGAAATCTTGATCGGTGTAGGCCACGATGTGGCCGGGGTCGGAGACTGCGCTGCCGTGTGACCCATGGACGGCGGGCCCTCCGTCATCCCCCTAGGTGAGCAAGAAGCTCGACTCCAGCAGGTGGTGCGGCCGCTTTCTTCGGTACCACCGCGCTGGCTCCTTGTCCGTGGCTTGCAGCCGCGCGGGCCCGGAATCGCTTGGAACCCTCGCGCGTTGAGAACAGCGGGCATGGGATGCCGGTGGTGTGCGAGCCGAGCAGCCCGAGCGACCGAGCTGAGAGATCTTGGAGGGCCGTGATGGCTACGCAGACGCAGAGGGCCGTGCTGGCGGGCGGATGCTTCTGGGGGATGGAGGAGCTGATCCGCCGCCTTCCGGGTGTGACGGCGACCCGGGTCGGATACACGGGGGGTGACGTGCCGAACGCGACGTACCGTAACCACGGGACGCACGCGGAGGCCATTGAGATCCTTTTCGATCCCGAGACGACCGATTACCGCGCGATCCTGGAGTTCTTCTTCCAGATCCACGACCCGAGCACCAAGAACCGCCAGGGCAACGACATCGGTCTCAGCTACCGTTCGGCGATCTACTACGTGGACGACGAGCAGAAGCGGATCGCCGAGGACACGATCGCCGATGTGGACGCCTCCGGACTCTGGCCGGGCAAGGTCGTCACCGAGGTGGAGCCGGTCGGCCCCTTCTGGGAGGCCGAGCCCGAGCACCAGGACTACCTGCAGCATTACCCGAACGGCTACACCTGCCACTTCCCGCGTCCCGGATGGCGGCTGCCCGCCCGCGCGGAGGGCTGACCGCGAGGCGGCTTGGCGGAGGGCGAGGACCGACCCGCCGAGGGCCGCAGCAGGGCCGCGGTCATGCAGAAGTCTTGAGGATCAGAGGTCGTTGGAGAGGTTGATCCGGATCTCCGTGTTGCGGTATCCGGCGCGCAGGAACGCGGCCGCCATCGGCGCGTTGCCCACGTCGGTGGTGGCGGTGACGCGCGGCTCTCCATTGGCCGCGTGCATGCGGGTGATCTCGGCGAGTACCTCGTCCACGTATCCGCGCCCCCGAAACTCCGGGACCACCCCGAGATACCCCACGTTCACGCTGTACGGCGTCGCCGAGGGGATCGCCATACCCGCCGCCTCGCCCTCGGGCGTGTAGGCGATCCGCCACCACTCCCGCTTGCCCGGCGCGCCGAGATAGAAGTCCATCTCTTGGCGTGCGGTCGCGTCCACGCCCTTGGCCGCCACGCTCGTTCGGGTCTGGAAGTCCAGGCTGCCCTCGGCGATTCTCGTGAACATCGCCAGGAACTCCTCATCGGACGCCTCGGCGAACCGCAGCGCCCCGGCCGCCGTGGGCACCCCGTCGGCCGGCGCCCACTCGAACTGCAGCCGCTCCACCTCCCGGGTGAGGCCGGCCGCGTGCGCTGCCGCCCGCCGCCATTCCACGGCCGCAGAGGTGGCCGGATCGTCACGCCAGCCGCCGGCCGCCTTGATCGCGTACTGCACCGGTCGTGGGAACACTGCCAGCGCGGCCCTGATCAGTTCGGCGGCGACGGCGGTGCGCTCACCCACTGCGGGGTCCACGTCGAGGCAGTCGAGCGCGACCGGGTACGCGCTGTCCCTCGGCCCCCACCACAGCGCCCGTCCCACGACCCGGTCGCCGACCTCGGCGATCCATGTCCACTCCGGCCGGTACATGTTCTCGGCGAGTTCTGTGAGGTAACGGTCGGCGGGGATCCAGCCGACGGGCTCGGTCACGACCCACGCGGTCACGCGGTCGAGCTCCGCAGGGACGATCGCACGGTAGGAAGTCACCTGCAGAGGTTAGCGGGCCTTTCGTCCCCGCCCGCGGGCTAAATGTCTGATTCCAGCGGAGCTGACGCCGTGCCTTCCCGCCGACGGTGATCAAGTCTCGATATCCTGACAAATACCCTGGACAGCTTTCCACACGTCGAGGTGCAGATTCCGCCCGTCCGGTTCGTCAGCTCAACTGGAGGTCGTCGGTGAGTTCTGAAGGTCGTCTGCGGGCCACGTTCCGTGTGCTCGGGCCGGTGGAACTCCAGACCGCGACCGGACGCGTCGTCCTGACCGGCAAACAGGGGGCGTTACTGACGATCCTGCTGCTGAGCGCCAACCGCGTGGTGTCAGTCCGGCGGCTGGCGGAGTCGCTGTGGGGCGAGCCGCTGCCCAGTTCCCCTTCCTCCCGTGTCAGGACGCTGATCTCCAACCTCAGGAGGACGTGCGTCACCGCGGGGGACGATCTGATCCGTACGCAGCGGCCCGGGTACGTCGTGCGGCTGGCGCCCGATCAGCTCGACCTGGCCAGGTACCTCGACCGCGCGGCGCAAGCCCGCGAGGCGGCGGCCAGAGGCGACCTGGAGACCGCGGTGAGCTGCTACGACGAGGCGTTGAGCCTTTGGCACGGGGCACCGCTGTTGGGGATCGACGGCTCCTTCGTTCAGGCGGAAGTGGCCAGGCTCGAGGAGCTGCGGTTGGAAGCGGTGGAGGGGCGGAGCTCGGCCATGCTCGCGATGGGAAGGCATGCCGAAGCCGTGACCGGGCTCACCGCGGTCATCGCGGACCATCCCCTGCGTGAGGCGGCACACGGTCAGCTCATGCTCGCGCTGCACCGGAGCGGCAGGCGTGCCGACGCTCTGGCGGTCTACCGGAGGCTACGGGAGCGGATCACCGAGGAGCTGGGGCTGGAGCCCGAACGCGAGTTGCAACGGCTTCACCAGCGGATCCTCACCTCGGACACCGCACTCGAAAACACCGCCCAGGAAACCTCTGACGTCACTCCGGAAACCTCTGACATCGCTCCGGAAGCGCCACGTCATCAGCCACGTCCGGTGGTCTCGCCGGTCCCTCGGCAGCTACCTGCTCCGCCACCGCACTTCGTCGGCCGCGAACGCGAACGCGCCGAGCTGGATCGCCTCACCCGCGACCCGACCACGAACAGCCTGGCCATCGCCGCCATCAGCGGCACCGGGGGAATGGGGAAGACCTCGCTGGCCCTGCACTGGGCGCACGACAACGCCAATCTCTTCCCCGACGGCCAGCTCTATGTCAACCTCCACGGGTTCGACCCGAGCAACGGCCCTCTGCCGGCCCAGGTGGCGCTGCGTCATTTTCTCGGTTCTCTCGGTGTCCCGGCGGCGGCCATCCCTGCTGGGGAGCAGGCCCAGGCCGGGCTCTTCCGGTCGCTGGTCGCGGGACGCCGCCTGCTCATCGTCCTGGACAACGCCCGCGACGTGGCACAGGTCGAGCCGCTGCTCCCCGGAAGCCCCGGCTGCATCGTAGTGATCACCAGCCGCAACCACCTCCCGGGCCTGAACGCCACCCGCGGTGCGAGCCTGATCGGCCTGAACGCCCTCACGCGCGCCGAGACGCGCCGCTTGCTCGGCCGCCACCTGGGCGAATCGCGGATCAGCGCGGATCCTGACAGCGTGGCCGTCCTCGTGGAGCACAGCGGCGGCCTCCCCCTGGCGATCAGCGTGCTCACCGCACGCGCCGCCATGCACCCCGGCTTTCCCCTGTCGGTCCTCGCCGCGGAGCTGAGCAGCCCTTCCACCCGCCTCGACGCCCTGCACGCCGGCGACCTGGGCACGGACCTCCGGGCCGCGTTCACCGCCTCGTACGAGGCCCTCGACGCCGCCACCGCCCGGCTGTTCGCGCTTCTGGGGCTGGCGCCGTGGCCGGACGTCAGCCTGCGATCGGCCGCCGCGGTGGCCGGCCTGCCCACCTCTCGCACCAGGATGTTGCTGCACGACCTCGAAGCCGCCAATCTGATCCATCAGCACCGTCCCGGGCGGTATCGCACGCATGATCTGGTCCGCCTCTACGCCGCCGAACGCGCGCGGTCCGATCGGCCCGATCAGGAGCGGACGGAGGCGCTCACCCGCCTGGTCGACTCCTACGTGCGCACCGCGTGCGCCGGCGACCGGCTGCTGTATCCCAACCGTCCATTCGTCTCGCGGATCTTCCCCGAGCGCTCGCCGGACGAGTTCGAGGACGCCGCGGCGGCCTGGGCCTGGTTCGAGGACGAGCAGTCCAGCCTCATCGCCGTACAGCAGCTCGCCGTAAGGTTGGGCATGGACGCGGCCGTCTGGCGGCTGGCCTGGGCGATGGACACCTACCACAAGAGGTGCCAGCACGAGATCCGCATCGAGTCCTGGCAGACGGCCTTGGCCGCCGCCGAGCGGCTGGGACACTCGGGCACCCGGGCCTTCGTCCACTGGTATCTGGGGTACGCCTACGCGCAGGCCCCCCGGGCCGACGACGGCCTGGAACATCTGATGCTCGCATTCAAGCTGTTCGAGCAGGAGGATGACCTCGCCGGCCAGGCGCACACCAGCCACACCCTCGGGTTCGCCTGGCTCGCGCGAGGCCGGCCCGAGCACGCACTCCCTCACGTGGAGAACGCCCTGCGCCTCCAGCGGGAACTACGAGACCCCCTCTGGGAGGCCAACGCACTCAGCGCCGCCGGCTGGTGCCACGCCAAACTCGGCCATTACCCGGAGGCGCGATCGTACTGCGAACAGGCTCTGGAGCTGTTCCGGAAGTACGAGGACCTGAACGGCGAATCCGCCACACTCGACAGCCTCGGCTACATCGCCCATTGGGCAGGGCAACGCGATCAGGCGCTCGACTACTACGGCCGATGCCTCGAACTACGCGACAGGCTCGGCAACACCTATCAAGGCGCCGACACCCTCGTCCGCATCGGCGAGGTCCAGCACGAAACAGGCCGGACCACCGCCGCCCGTGACGCCTGGCAGCGAGCGCTCGATCTCTATCACAAGCAACACCGCGCGGCCGAAGCCGAGAACGTTCAGGAGAAGATCAGGCGTCTTGCCGAGCGGCCTTCCGCCGCAGCCGGACCCTCAGGTCCCGCGGCACCAGCAGACCGCTGAAATCGGGCACGATCGCCGTCTCATCCAGCCGAGTCATGTTCATACCGGTGACCAGCCAGAACGTCGCCAACGTCAGCTGCATCATGCCGAGCTGAGTCCCCACGCACACCCTTGGCCCGGCGCCGAATGGCAGGTAGGTATGCCTGACGGGCGCGACGCGAGAATCCAGCCACCGTTCCGGCATCAGCTGGTCGGGGTCGGACCACCAGCGTGGATCGCGATGCAGCCGGTACAGGCTGAACAGCACCTGATCCCCCGTCTTGAGAGGCCACCCGTCGAGCTCGGTCTCCCGGCGTACGGTCCTGCCGATCAGCCAGGTCGGCGGCCACAGCCTGAGCACCTCCTTGACGAACGCCTCGGTGTACGGCAGATCCCCCATGACCGGGACATCACCGGCCGAAGCGGCCTCGGCCTCCAGCCGGGCCAGCATGTCCGGTCGCCTGCCGAGCTCGTACACGACCCAGGTGAGCGCGGCGGCCGGGACGCCCAAGGCGGCCAGCATGATCCCGCGTAGGAAGCGCTCGATCTGCAGGTCGGACAGCTGCCGGTCGCCCGAGGCGATCAGCACGCTGAGGAGATCCTGAGCGGACGAATCTCCGGCCAGGCGGCGGCGCACGATGTCGGTCATGAGCGCCAGGAGTCGCTTGCGGGAGCGGGCGAAGCGCCGTACCTTGCGCGATGGCCACCACGGCGGGAGCTGCAGCGAGTCACGCGACAGAGGATCGAGGGCCGCGACGTTCTCGGCCAACGTCTCCGGCACGCCTTCCGCGTCGGCGCCCAGGCAGAAGTCGGCGGTCGCCCGGCCGAAGAAATCGGCCATCGTGGCGAGCACGTCGATCTCCCCGTCACCGACGGTCTTGAGGAAGATCTCGCGCAGCCGCTCGGCGTGCGCCTGCGCCATCCTCCTGTGCAAACCCTGCCAGCCCGCGCGACGGGTCGTGGTCCACAGCTCGGCGTCGGCCGCCATCCGCTCGGTGTCCATGCTTCCCGCCAACGGCGAATTCTCGGCCAGGAAGTCGCTGTTGGTCCTGGTGAGTAACGCATGCACCTGATCCGGTGAGGACACCACGATGGTGCGGGCGTCGAAGGAGAAGACGTCCCCGTATTCACGGTGACACCGTTCCAGAAAGCCATTCCTGTCCCGGTCGTACTCCTCGGTGTTACCGAACAACCAGTGCCCTCGGGGCCCGGGAGGCCGCTCCGGCCCAGCTGCATGCGTCACGCGTCGGCCCTCGGCTCGTTAGTTCCAGAAGTTCCAGTAGGTGTACATGCCTCCCATGCGGACCCGGCCCAGGACGCGGATGGCTGCGTGACGAACGTGCTTCATACCTGACCTCCATAGCGCGACTGACGTCACTGACCATGCTCGATCACCGGGCGCATGATCTCCGCATGAAAACCGCCTGCCCCGGCCGGCGGTCCGCGGTACTGGGTGCCGGCGTCGGCAAGACCTTTTAGAAGTCCTACATATTTCCATACAGCAATACGCATTTGTGTTTAAAGGTGGTAATGCCCGAAACTGGACTACATGCCTGACCTGAGGCGCGGTGTGCTGTTCGGGGCTGCCGCCTACACGATGTGGGGATTGTTCCCCCTGTACTGGCCGCTGCTCAAGCCGTCAGGAGCCGTTGAGATCCTCGCGCACCGCATGGCCTGGTCGCTGGTCGCCGTTCTGGTGGTGCTGGCCGTGCGGCGCCACTGGTCCTGGATGCGAGGACTGCTCAAGGAGCCCAGGAAGCTCGCGCTGCTGACGCTGGCCGCCGTGATCGTCACCGTCAACTGGGGCGTGTACATCTATGCCGTCAACGCCGGTCAGGTGGTCGAGGGTTCCCTGGGGTACTTCATCAATCCGCTGATCAGCGTGTTGTTCGGGGTCGTGCTGCTCAAGGAGCGGTTGCGCCCGCTGCAGTGGGTGGCGGTCGGGTTCGGGACACTCGCCGTGCTGGTGCTGACCATCGACTACGGCCGGCCGCCGTGGATCGCGCTGACGCTGGCCGTCAGCTTCGGTCTGTACGGGCTGGTCAAGAAGCAGGCGAACGTGGGCGCGGCCGAGAGCCTCACCGTCGAGACCCTGGTGCTGCTCGCCCCCGCGCTGGCCTACATCCTCTACCTCGGTCAGACCGGGCAGTCCACGTTCGGAACCGAGGGCCTCGGCCATGCGGCGCTCCTGGTCGGGGCGGGGGCGATCACGGCGGTGCCGCTGTTGTGCTTCACCGCCGCCGCCATCAGGGTGCCGCTCAGCACGATCGGCCTGCTCCAGTACATCGCGCCGGTCCTGCAGTTCCTGTGCGGGGTGCTGGTCGCGAAGGAGACGATGCCGGCCAGCCGCTGGATCGGGTTCTCGATCGTGTGGCTGGCCCTGGCCGTCTTCACCTACGACAGCATCCGTACGGCCCGCGCTAACCGGGCCGCGATCAGGAAATCACCCAGAACGCTCGACAACGTAGTCACATAGCGCCAAAAATGCGTTCTTGGCGGGGATGTCTGGGAGGCCGGAGATGTCAGTACGAGCCCGATCCACCCAGGCATCCAGCTCGGCCCGCGCCTGTCCCATGGCCGGGTGCGCCCGCAGCAGCGTCAGCGCCTCGTCCAGGTCCGACTCGGCCACCGGCCCCGACAGCAACTCCGCCAGCCGCGAGGACGGGTCCGCGGCCAGAGCGTAGAGGACCGGCAGCGTACGGATGCCCTCCCGCAGATCCGTCCCCGGCACCTTGCCCGACTCCGTCGAGGTGGACGCCACGTCGAGCAGGTCGTCCCCCAGCTGCCAGGCCACCCCGACGGCCTCGCACGCCCGGCTGAGCCGCTCCTCGACGTCGGAAGGCGCCCCGGACAGCAGCGCCCCGAACCGGCCGGAGGCCGCGATCAGGGACCCGGTCTTGTCCGCCAGCACGCTGATGTAGTGCGCCACCGCGTCCTCCTCGCCGCGCGGCCCGATCGTCTCGCGGATCTGACCCTGGACGAGGCGGGAGAAGGTCTGGGCCTGTACGCGGATGAGCTCGGGCCCGAGGTCGGCCAGGAGGTCGGACGCCTGGGCGAACAGGTAGTCGCCGGTGAGGATGGCCACGGTGTTGTCCCACCGGGCGTTGGCCGACGGCGAGCCCCGGCGTACCGGAGCCTCATCCATGACGTCGTCGTGGTAAAGCGACCCGAGATGGGTCAGCTCAATGACCACGGCGCCGGGCACGACACCCGGCGCCGACGGATCCCCGAACTGGGCCGCCAGCAGCACCATCAGCGTACGGAAGCGCTTGCCCCCGGCCTCGATGAGGTGCTTGGACGCCTCCGTGACGAAGGCGTCCTCGCTCTCCACCGAGGAGCGCAGCAGCTTCTCGACCGCGGCCAGTCCGTTGGCCACGTCCTGCGCCAACCGTTCGTCCTCAATGGGAAGGTCAACCACGGGAGGCGCGGACATACAGATCCCCTTATCTGATGAACAGGCCGGATGCAGCCTGGTTGGCGAGGTCGAGCATGGGCTGCGGGAAGAGCCCGACTCCTACCGTAACCAGCAGCGAGATGGCGATGACGGCCACGGTCCCCATACTGGGCACCGCGATCGAGGGGCCGTCGGCCGCCGGGTCGCTGAAGAACATCAGGACGATGACGCGCACGTAGAAGAACGCGGCGATCGCGGAGGCGATGACGCCCAGCACGACCAGCCCGGTCATCCAGCCCCCGAGCGAGTCACCGGCCTCGGACCCACTGGCCAGCGCGGCGGCGAACACGGCGTACTTGCCGAAGAAGCCGCTGGTCAGCGGAATGCCGGCGAAGGCCAGCAGGAAGAAGGCGAAGATGCCCGCCAGGATCGGCGAGCGCTTGCCCAGCCCGGCCCAGCGTGACAGGTGGTTCGCCTCGCCGCCGGGGTCGCGGACCATCGTGACGACCGCGAAGGCGCCGACCGTGGTGATGCTGTAGACGAGCAGGTAGAACATGATCGCCGACAGCGACTTGGCGTTCTGCGCGCTCTGGTCGAACGTGGCCATGACACCGATCAGCAGGAAGCCCGCGTGCGCGATCGAGGAGTAGGCCAGCATCCGCTTGATGTCGGTCTGCGTGATCGCCAGGATGGCGCCGACCACCATCGTCAGGGCCGCGACGGCCCACATGACCGGCCGCCAGTCCCAGTCCAGGTTGCCCAGCGCCACCCAGAACACCCGCAGCACGGCGCCCACGGCCGCGACCAGCGTGCCGGAGGCCATGAGCGCGGTGATCGGCGTCGGAGCGCCCTGGTAGACGTCCGGCTTCCACGCCTGGAACGGCGCCGCGCCGATCTTGAACAGCAGGCCGACGCCGAGCAGCGAGAGCCCGAGCAGCAGGATCGGGTCGAGCAGCGAGCCGGTGGACAGGGCCTTGTTGATGCCGGTGAAGGACACCGTCCCGGCGAAGCCGTAGATCATGGCCGTGCCGTACAGGAAGAAGGCCGAGGAGAACGCGCCGAGCAGGAAGTACTTCATCGACGCCTCCTGCGACAGCAGGCGGCGCCGGCGGGCCAGGCCGCACAGCAGGTACAGCGGCAGCGACATGACCTCAAGGCCGACGAACATGGTCAGCAGGTCGTGCGCGGCGGGGAAGAGCAGCATGCCGCCCACCGCGAACAGGACCAGCGGGTAGACCTCGGTGTGCGAGCCACCGGCGGCCTCGGCCTCCTCCTCGTCGGCGCTGCCGGGCACGGCCGCCGCCGAGGCGACGAAGTGGCCCTCATCGTTGATCATCAGCACGCAGACGAACGACAGGACGAGGATGACGCCCCAGATGAACAGCGAGGGTCCGTCGACCGCGACCGCGCCCATGGCGACCGGCGCCGTCGGCACGGCGCCCTTGACCACCTGCACGATGACCAGCGCGAACGCGCCGGCCAGCGACAGCAGGGTGAGAGGTACGTGGATCGACTTGCGCATGTAGCGCGGCGCGAACGCCTCTACGAGCACACCGACGACGGCCGCGCCGAAGACCAGCAGCATCGGCGCCAGCGTGCCGTATTCGATGGTCGGCGCCACGACAGCGTCGTTCACTGGCCGGCCCCCTTCTCAGCGATAGCCGGGTTGTCCACATTCACGTTGACCAGCGTCTGGGTGACCGTGGGGTTGATCACGTCGAGCAGCGGCTTGGGGAAGAAGCCGAAGCCGATGATCAGCGCGACGAGCGGCGCGAGGACGACGATCTCGCGCACGTTCAGGTCCTTGAAGGCCTTCACCGGCTCGGCGGTCGGCCCGTTGATCGTCCGCTGCACCATCCACAGGATGTAGACGGCCGCCAGGATCACGGCCAGCGCGGAGACGATCGCCGCGACCGCGAGCGCGCCGGACCCGAAGGCAGGGCTGGTGTAGGTGCCGATCATCACCATGAACTCGCTGACGAACGACGACAGTCCCGGCAGCGAGAGCCCGGCCAGACCGGCGATCAGGAAGAAGCCCGCGAGCAGCGGGGTGACCTTCTGAACGCCTCCGTAGTCGGCGATGTGCGGCGAGCCGCGCCGGGCGATGAGGAACCCGGCGGCCAGGAACAGCGCGCCGGTGGCGAAGCCGTGGTTGACCATGTAGAGCGCGGCGCCGGACTGCGACACCTGCGACATGGCGAACACGCCCATCACGATGAAGCCGAAGTGCGAGATCGACGTGTAGGCGATGAGCCGCTTCATGTCGGTCTGCCCGATGGCCACGATCGCGCCGTAGATGATGCTGATGACCGCGAGGACCACGATCGGCATCGTGAACGCCTTGGCCGCGTCGGGGAACAGCTCCAGGCAGAAGCGGAGCATGCCGAACGTACCGACCTTGTCGAGCACGCCCACGAGCAGCACGGCGGCGCCGGCCGGAGCCTGGGCGGCCGCGTCGGGCAGCCAGGTGTGCACCGGCCAGAGCGGCGCCTTGATCGCGAAGGCGATGAAGAACCCGGCGAACAGCCACTTCTGCGTCGCGGGGTCCTGGATGGCGCCGATGAGCTGGGGGAACATGAACGTGTTCTTGCCCGCGAGCACATACAGCGCGATGACCGCGACCAGCATGAGCAGGCCGCCGAACAGCGAGTACAGCAGGAACTTGACGGCCGCGTACGACCGCTGGGCGCCGCCGTACGACCCGATCATGAAGTACATCGGGATCAGCATGGCTTCGAAGAAGACGTAGAACAGGAAGATGTCGGTCGATGCGAAGACGCCGATCATCATCGCTTCCAGCACCAGCAGCAGCGAGAAGTACGTCTTGACCGACCGCTTCGGGGTGATCAGCGTGCCGTCGGCGCTCTGCGTGCCGTCGGCGTCGTGCCAGGAGGCGAGCACCACGATCGGCACCAGCACCGCCGACAACGCGATCAGCACGAGCGCGATGCCGTCGACGCCGACCCCGAACTTCACGCCGAAGCTCGGGATCCAGTCGGGATCCGCCTCGAACTGGAACCTGGGGCCGCCCGTCTTGAACTGGGCCGCCATGACGAGCGTCAGCACCAGCACGACCAGGGACACCAGCAGCGTGGCCTGCTTGGCCAGCTTGTCACTGCCCTTGGGAAGCAGGGCCACCACGATGGCGCCCAGGACGGGCACCGCCATGAGTATCGGGAGCCAGGGTGACATCAGATGTTCCCAACGAGGAGCAGGGCGCCTGCCAGGAGGGCAGCACCGAACAGGATGGACAGCGCGTAGGATCTGGCGAAGCCCGTCTGGATCCGCCTGAGACGCCCCGAGGTCCCGCCGATGCCCGCCGCCAGGCCGTTGACCAGCCCGTCGATGCCGCGGTTGTCGAAGTACACCGCGAAGCGGGTCAGCCACTGGCCGGGGCGCATGAACAGGGACTCGTTGAGCGCGTCGCCGTAGAGGTCACGACGGGCGAACGTGGTGAGGAAGGAGCCGCGCGGCGCCACGGCGGGCACCTCGGCCCTGCCGTACCTGACCCACGCGAAGCCCGCCCCGACGGCCACCAGCGCCAGCGTGACCAGGCCGGCGGTGCTGGTGAAGTCGAACTCCGGCCGCACTTCCGCGGTGCCCACGGCGGGCGAGAGGAAGTCGTAGAGCCTGTTGCTAAGGATCAGGTAGCCGCCCAGGAAGAGCGCGCCGATCGACAGGATGATCAGCGGCCACGTCATGACGGCGGGCGACTCGTGCGGGTGCGCGTCCTTCTCCCAGCGCTTCTCGCCGAAGAAGGTCATGAAGACCATCCGCGACATGTAGAAGCCGGTGATGCCCGCACCGAGCACGGCCAGCCAGCCGAGGATCGGCTGGTGGTGAACGGCGGTCTCGATGATGCCGTCCTTCGTGAAATATCCGGACAGCAGGGGGAAGCCGATGATCGCCAGGTAGCCGATGAAGAACGTCGCGAAGGTGATCGGCATGTGCTTGCGCAGGCCGCCGTACTTCCGCATGTTCACTTCGTCGTTCATGCCGTGCATGACCGAACCGGCGCCGAGGAACAGGTCGGCCTTGAAGAAGCCGTGCGTGATCAGGTGCCCGATCGCGAAGGCGTAGCCCGCCGGGCCGAGGCCCGCGCCGAGCATCATGTAGCCGATCTGCGACATCGTCGAACCGGCCAGGCCCTTCTTGATGTCGTCCTTCGCGCAACCGATGATGGCACCGGCCAGCAGCGTGGCCGCGCCGACGATCGAGACGGCGATCGCCTGGGTCGAGTCCGGCGGGAAGAAGAACGCGCCGGAACGGACCACCAGGTAGACACCGGCGGTGACCATGGTCGCCGCGTGGATCAGGGCCGAGACCGGGGTCGGGCCCTCCATCGCGTCGAGCAGCCAGGACTGCAGCGGCAACTGCGCCGACTTGCCGCACGCGCCGAGGAGCAGCAGCAGGCCGATCGCGGTGATCGCGCCGCCGGAGGGCGGGTGCTCGGCGATCTTCTTGCCCAGCTCGCTGAAGGTCAGCGTGTGGAAGGTGGCCAGAATGATGAACATGCCGACCAGCAGCCCGAAGTCACCGACGCGGTTGACGACGAACGCCTTCTTGGCCGCGACCGCCGCCGAGGGCTTGAACTGCCAGAACCCGATGAGCAGGTACGAGGCCAGGCCCACGCCCTCCCAGCCGATGAACAGCCCCACGTAGTTGTCGGCCAGCACCAGCAGGAGCATCGCGGCGACGAAGAGGTTCAGGTAGGAGAAGAACCGGCGCCGCTCGGCGTCGTGCGACATGTAGCCGATCGAGTAGATGTGGATCAGCGATCCGACACCCGTGATCAGCAGCGCGAAGCTGATCGACAGCGGGTCGATCAGCAACCCCATGTCGACCATGCCGGGAATGAACGCATACAGATGTACGGCCTGACGGCGCTGTTCAGCCGGTAGGCCGATGATCTCAAGGAAGGTCAGCACCGCCACGACGAACGAGGCGAGGGACATGGCCACGCCCAGCAGATGGCCCCACCGGTTCGTCATGCGCCCGAGGATCAGCAGGATCGCCGCACCCAGCAACGGGAAGGCGATCATCAGCCAGGAGGCCCCGATCATGCCGCCGGTTGTGTGCTGGATGATCCCAACAGGAGATTCCACCAGTCACCTCTAGTACTTCAGCAGGTTGGCGTCGTCTACCGACGCTGACCTGCGGGTTCGGAAGATCGTCACGATGATGGCCAGGCCGACCACAACCTCGGCCGCGGCCACCACCATCACGAAGAACGCGATGATCTGGCCCTCGAGGTTGCCGTTCTGCCTGGCGAAGGCGACGAACGCGAGGTTGCAGGCGTTGAGCATGAGCTCGACGCACATGAACACCACGATCGCGTTGCGCCGGATCAGCACGCCCATCGCGCCGATGGCGAACAGCAGGCCCGACAGGACGAGGTAATGAGTGGTCACTTGGACTCCTCCTCAGCCGACTCGACGGCGGCCCTGTGCTTGATGGCCTCGGCGAGCTTCGGGTCCGTGGGCAGATGATCCTGCTCGACGTCGTACCGCGCGATGTAGCGGTTGACCGAGCTCTCCGCGACCGAACCGTCGGGCAGCAGCGCCGGCATGTCGATGGCGTTGCTCCTGGCGTAGGTGCCGGGTCCGGGCAGCGGCGACGGGCGATCGCCGAGGAACCGGGCGCGGGCCAGGTCCTTCTGCGAAGGCCGTACGGTCAGCCGCTCGCGGTGTGCCAGCACCATCGCGCCGAGCGCGGCGGTGATCAGCAGCGCCGAGGTGATCTCGAAGGCGAAGACGTACTTCGTGAAGAGCAGCAGCGCCAGCGCGCGGATGTAACCGGCCTGCCCGATGGCCGAGGCCAGCCCCGCCTCCTTGGCGAAGACGGCGTTGCCGATGGCCAGGATGACCAGCGCGGCGAAGCCGACGGCGGCGATCGCGGCCCAGAAGCGCTGGCCCCGCAGCGTCTCCACCAGCGAGTCGGAGGAGTCGACGCCGACCAGCATGAGCACGAACAGGAAGAGCATCATGACGGCGCCGGTGTAGACGATGATCTGCACCGCGGCCAGGAAGGGCGCGTCCTGCACGGCGTACAGGACCGCCAGGCAGAGCATCACGGTGCCGAGCATCAGCGCCGAGTAGACGGCCTTCCGGTTGAACACCATGCCGAGTGCCGCGCCGACGGAGACGACGGCGAGCACCCAGAAGGTAATGGTCTCACCCATTGGTCCGTCCCAGCCGGTAGTAGTCCTCTTCGGTGTCCCCGAGGCGCATGGGGTGCGGAGGCTGCTCCATCCCCTGGGTCAGGGGCGCGAGGAGCATCTCCTTGGTGAAGATGAGGCTCTCGCGGTTGGTGTCGGCCAGCTCGTACTCGTTGGTCATCGTGAGGGCCCGGGTCGGGCACGCCTCGATGCACAGACCGCAGAGAATGCACCGCAGATAGTTGATCTGGTAGGTGCGGCCGTACCGCTCACCCGGCGAGAAGCGCTCCGCGTCGGTGTTGTCGGCACCCTCCACGTAGATGGCGTCGGCCGGGCACGCCCAGGCGCACAGCTCGCAGCCGACGCACTTCTCCAGCCCGTCAGGCCAGCGGTTGAGCTGGTGCCGCCCGTGGAAGCGAGGCGCCGTGGGCCTCTTCTCCTCCGGGTAGTTGACCGTGACGGGCTTCTTGAACATCGTGTGGAAGGTGACCCCGAAGCCCTTGACGGGGTTCAGCCAATCAGTTAGTCCCACTGGGAATCTCCTTGTGCTGCACCCCGTGGTAGTGCGGCAGGTCGAGCGGCGGCACAGGGAAGCCACCGGCCGTTGGCTCGTTGGACAGCTCCTCGAACTCCGCCTCGACCTCCGCCTTTTTCGCTTCCTTGCGGCGCTGGTTCACCGTGTCGAACCGGGCCCAGATGCCCAGCGCGCCGACGATGACGATCGCCGCGATCACCAAGACGGGTGCCAGGCTGCCCTGGAAACCGGCTTCGCCGTTCTTGACGTACATGACGGTCCGGATCGTGGCGACCAGCATGATCCACGCCAGGTTGACCGGGATGAGAACCTTCCACCCCAGCGACATGAGCTGGTCGTAGCGGACGCGCGGCAGCGAGGCCCGCACCCACACCACGAAGCAGAAGACCAGCACGAACTTGACGAAGAACCACAGCAGCGGCCACCAGCCCTCGTTCGCCCCGGCCCAGAACCACGTGATCGGGAACGGTGCCCTCCACCCGCCGAGGAACAGCGTGATGGCCATCGCCGAGGCGACGAAGGTGTGCAGGTATTCGCCCATCATGATCAGCGCGAACTTCAGCGACGAGGAGTACTCGGTCTGGAAGCCGCCGACCAGCTCGCCCTCGCCCTCGGGCAGGTCGAACGGGATACGCGCGGCCTCACCGAAGGCGCAGAACACGTAGATCAGGAACGACGGCAGCAGCAGGACGACGTACCAGGAGGGCATCGACATGCCCCACAGCTCGCCGCCGCTCGCCTGCGACTTGACGATCTCCGACGTCGACAGCGTCCCCGCGAACAGGAACACACCGACGAACGACAGACCCATCGCGATCTCGTACGAGACCACCTGCGCCGCCGACCTCAGCCCGCCCAGCAGCGCGTACGGCGAGCGCGACGACCAGCCGGCCAGCACCACGCCGTAGACCGAGATGGCGCCCATGGCCAGCATGAACAGCACGGCCACCGGCAGGTCGACGAGCTGCAGCGGCGTCCGCACGCCGAACAGGTTCACCATCGGCCCGAACGGGGTGATCGAGAAGGCCAGGAAGGCCGGGATCACCATGATGACCGGGGCCATCAGGTAGAGCATCTTGTCGACGGTCCGCGGGAAGAGGTCTTCCTTCAGGCCCATCTTGATGCCGTCGGCCACCGACTGGAGCAGACCGAACTTGCCCGCCCGGTTGGGGCCGAAGCGGTTCTGCATCCTGGAGATCAGCTTCCGTTCGAACCAGACGCCGAACAGGATGCAGACCATCAGGAAGACGAACAGCAGCACGGCCTTGATGATGGTGATCCAGAGCGGATCCTTGCCGAAGTCGGCAAGGGTCGGATCAGTCGCGAGAACAGGGATCATGAGGCGCTCCCGATCGTGACGATGTCGCCGCTCGCCGCGCCGAGATCGCGCGTGACCGAGCAGCCGCCGGAGTTCGCCGGCAGCCAGACCACCCGGTCCGGCAGGTCGGCGACGCGCACCGGCAACGTGACCGCGTTGGGTCCTTGACCGCCGACGACCAGCTTGTCGCCGTCGGCGACGCCGATCTCCGCCGCCGTGGCCTCCGAGACCAGCGCTTCGGCCGGCCGGGCGGTGCCCGCGAGGTACGGCTCGCCGTCCTGCAGGCGGCCGTCGTCGAGCAGCAGGTGCCAGCTGGCCAGCAGCGCCTCGCCGGTCCGCGGCGCGAGCTGCGAGCGGGTGGCGGTGCTGGGGGCGGCGACGCGGGTGCCGCGCCAGGCGCCGATCGCGCTCAGCTCGCGGCGGGCGGCCGCGGCGTCGGGCAGACCCAGGTGGACGTCCATCCGGTCGGCCAGGTTGGTGATCACGGCCAGGTCGCTCTGCAGGCCGGGCACCCTGAGCGGAGCCCCGAACGAGCGGCCCCTGCCTTCCCAGTTGACGAACGTGCCGCCCTTCTCCTGCACGGCGGCGACCGGCAGGACCACGTCGGCCCGGTCGGTGACCGCGCTGGCGCGGATCTCCAGGCTGACGATGAACGGGGTGTTCTCCAGCGCGGCCAGCGCCGCGGCCGGGTCGGCCAGGTCGTAGGGGTCGACCCCGGCCACGACCAGCGCGTCGAGCTTGCCCTCCAGGGCCGCGAGGAGCATGCCTGTGGTGTCGCGGCCCGGCGTGCCGGGCAGCGAGCCGACGTTCCACGCCCTGGCGACCTCGGCCCTGGCGCTCTCGTCGCCGACCGGGCGGCCGATGGGCAGCAGGTTCGGCAGCGCGCCCGCCTCGATGGCACCTCGCTCGCCGGCCCTGCGCGGGATCCAGGCGAGCTTGGCGCCGGACGCGGCGCCGAGGCGTACGAGGGCGGACAGAGCACCCGGAACCGTGGCGAGCCGCTCGCCGGCGAGCACGATCGTGCCCTCCGCGAGCGAGCCGACCAGGTCACCGATCGCGTCGGCCTCCGCGCCCGGCGCGGTGCGGATGAGCGTGCCGCCCATCTTGGCCAGGCCGTTGGTGGCGAACGGGGCGATCGCCGTGACCTTGAGACCCTTCTTCATCCACGCCTTGCGCAGGCGCAGGAAGACGATCGGCGACTCGTCCTCGGGCTCGAATCCGACGAGCAGCACGGCAGGGGCGCTCTCGAGGTCACTGTAGGAAACCTCGATGCCCCTGCCGGCCACGGCGTGGGCCAGGAACTGCGCCTCCTCGGCGGAGTGCGGCCTGGCGCGGAAATCGATGTCGTTGCTGGCGAGGGCGAGCCGGGCGAACTTGGCGTAGGCGTAGGCGTCCTCGACCGTGACCCGGCCGCCCACCAGCACCCCGGCCCTGCCGCGCGCGGCGGCCAGGCCGCGGGCCGCGACGCTGAGCGCCTCGGGCCACGAGGCGGGTTCGAGCACGCCGTCCTCGTTGCGTACCAGCGGCGTCTTGAGCCGGTCGGGCTGCGTGGCGTAGGAGAACGCCCAGCGGCCCTTGTCGCAGTTCCACTCCTCGTTGACCTGAGGGTCGTTGCCCGCCAGGCGGCGGGTGACCCGGCCGCGCCGGTGGTCGGTGCGCTGGCTGCAGCCGGACGCGCAGTGCTCGCACGCGCTCGGCGTCGACACCAGGTCGAAGGGCCTGGCCCGGAACCGGTAGGCGGCGCCGGTCAGCGCGCCGACCGGGCAGATCTGCACCGTGTTGCCGGAGAAGTAGGAGTCGAACGGCTTGCCGTCGGCGACGCCCACCTGCTCCTTGGCCCCGCGCTCGAAGAAGTCGATGAACGGGTCGCCGGCGATCTGGTCGGAGAAGCGGATGCAGCGGGCGCACTGGACGCAGCGCTCGCGGTCGAGCAGGACCTGCGTGGACAGCGGCAGCGGCTTGGGGAAGGTCCGCTTCTGCTCCTGGAACCTGGACTCGCCCTGGCCGTTGGACATCGCCTGGTTCTGCAGGGGGCACTCGCCGCCCTTGTCGCAGACCGGGCAGTCCAGCGGGTGGTTCATGAGCAGCAGCTCCATCGCCCCGCGCTGCGCCTTCTCGGCGACCGGCGAGGTGAGCTGGGTCTGCACCACCATGCCTTCGGCGACCTCGATCGCGCAGGACGGCTGCGGCTTGGGGAAGCCGCGGCCGTTGCCGGCGTCGGGGATGTCGACCAGGCACTGGCGGCAGTTGGCCGCCGGGTCGAGCAGCGGGTGGTCGCAGAAGCGCGGGATCTGGATGCCCAGCAGTTCTGCCGCCCTGATGATCAGGGTGCCCTTCGGGACGCTGACCTGGAACCCGTCGATGCTGAGGGTGATCAGGCTGGTCTCTACGGCGGTTGTTGTCACTGGTCACCCCAGAGAGTGGACTTCTTCGCGTCGAACGGGCAGCCGCCGACCTCGAAGTGCTTGAGGTACTCGTCGCGGAAGTACTTCACCGAGGAGTGGATCGGGCTCGTCGCGCCGTCACCGAGCGCGCAGAACGAGCGGCCCAGGATGTTGTCCGCGATGTCGGTGATCGTGGACAGGTCCTCCTCGGTGCCCTGACCCTTCTCCAGGCGCTTGAGCACCTGCTTGAGCCAGTAGGTGCCCTCGCGGCACGGCGTGCACTTGCCGCACGACTCGTGGGCGTAGAACTCCGTCCAGCGCAGCACCGTACGGACCACGCAGGTCGTCTCGTCGAAGATCTGCAAGGCGCGGGTGCCGAGCATGGACCCCTTGGCGCCGACCGACTCGAAGTCGAGCGGCACGTCCAGGTGCTCGTCGGTGAAGATCGGCGTGGACGAACCACCGGGGGTCCAGAACTTGATCTCGTGACCCTCGCGGATCCCGCCCGCCATGTCGAGCAGCTCGCGCAGCGTGATGCCGAGCGGCGCCTCGTACTGGCCGGGCCGGGTGACGTGGCCGCTCAGCGAGAAGATGCCGAAGCCCTTGGACTTCTCGGTGCCCATCCCGGCGAACCAGTCGGCCCCGTTGGTCACGATTGAGGGAACACTGGCCACAGACTCCACGTTGTTCACGACAGTAGGCGAGGCATACAGGCCCGCCACGGCCGGGAACGGGGGCTTGAGCCGCGGTTGACCTCTGAAGCCTTCGAGCGAGTCGAGCAGCGCCGTCTCCTCGCCACAGATGTACGCCCCCGCGCCGCTGTGCACGACGAGTTCGAGGTCGTAGCCGGAGCCGAGGATGTCGGTGCCGAGATAGCCCTTCTCGTACGCCTCACGCACGGCCGCGTGCAGCCGCCGGATGACGTGCAGCACCTCGCCCCGCACGTAGATGAAGGCGTGGTTGGCCCGGATCGCGTAGGCGGTGATGATGACGCCCTCGACCAGCGAGTGCGGGTTGGCCATCATCAGCGGGATGTCCTTGCAGGTGCCCGGCTCCGACTCGTCGGCGTTGACGACGAGATAGTGCGGCTTGCCGTCGCCCTGGGGGATGAAGCCCCACTTCATGCCGGTCGGGAAGCCCGCGCCGCCGCGGCCGCGCAGGCCCGAGTCCTTGACGGCCTGGATGACCGCGTCGGGGTCCATCCCCAGCGCCTTCTTGGCCGCCTCATACTCGCCGTAGCCGGCGAGGGTGAAGGAGTTGGCCTGGTCCCAGTTCGCGGTCAGGACCGGGGTGAGAGTCGTGCTCATGCCTCTGGGGCCTTCCATCCGTTGGCCTTGGCGACCTTGAGGCCCTCCAGCGAGGGGCCCGCCGCCGACGGACCGTCGCCCGCCAGGTCGTCGGGCAGGCCCGCGAGCACCCGCGAGGCCTCCTTGAAGGTGCAGAGCTTCTTCGGCCCCCTGGTCGGCCGGACGTCCTTGCCGTCGCGCAGGTCGTCGACGAGCTGCTTGGCCGACTCGGGCGTCTGGTTGTCGAAGAACTCCCAGTTGACCATCATGACCGGGGCGAAGTCGCAGGCCGCGTTGCACTCGAGGCGCTCGAGCGAGACCTTGCCGTCGGCGGTGGTCTCCTCGTGGCCGATGCCGGCGTGCTCCGACAGCTCTTCCCAGATCTGGTCGCCACCCATGACGGCACAGAGCGCGTTGATGCAGACGCCGACGTGGTAGTCACCGGCCGGCTTGCGCTTGTACATGGTGTAGAACGTCGCCACGCCGACGACCTCGGCCTTGCTGAGGCCCAGCATCTGCGCGCAGAACTCCTGCCCGTCGTCGGAGACGTGACCGTCTTCGGACTGCACGAGGTGGAGCAGCGGCAGCAGGGCCGACCGCGTCTTCGGATAGCGTCCGATGATTTCCTTGGCGTCTCGTTCGAGACGCTCTCGGACTTCCGGTGAGTAAGTCACCGGTCCACACCTCCCATGACGGGGTCGATAGATGCCACCGCGGCGATCACGTCGGCGACCTGGCCGCCCTCCGCCATGGCGGGGAAGCCCTGCAGGTTGCAGAAGGACGGCTCGCGGAAGTGGACGCGGTAGGGGCGGGTGCCGCCGTCGCTCACCACGTGCGCGCCGAGCTCGCCCTTGGGCGACTCGATCGAGGCGTACGCCTGCCCGGCCGGCACCCGGAATCCCTCGGTCACCAGCTTGAAGTGGTGGATGAGGGCCTCCATGGAGCTGCCCATGATGTGCGCGATGTGGTCGGGCGAGTTGCCGAAGCCGTCGGGGCCCAGCGCGAGCTGCGCGGGCCAGCCGATCTTCTTGTCCTCGATCATCACGGGGTCGCCCTTGAGCGGCCCGGCGATGCGGTCGAGAGCCTGCTCGACGATCTTGAGCGACTCCTCCATCTCCCGCATCCGGACCAGGTAGCGGGAGAACACGTCACAGCCGCGCTCGGTCGCCACCTCGAACTCGTAGGTCTCGTAGCCGCAGTAGGGCTGCGACTTGCGCAGGTCCCACGGCAGTCCGGCCGAGCGGAGGATCGGCCCGGTGATGCCCAGGGCCATGCAGCCGGTCAGGTCGAGGTAGCCCACGTCCTTGGTGCGGCGCAGGTAGACGGGGTTCTCGTCGAGCAGCTTGCGAATGTCCTTGATCCGCTGTGGCATGATCTTGAGGAACTCGCCGATCTTGTCGACGGCGCCCGCGGGCAGGTCCACGCTGACGCCGCCGGGGCGGACGTAGGCGTGGTTCATGCGCAGTCCGGTGATGTACTCGAACAAGTCCATGATCAGCTCGCGGTCGCGGTAGCCGAACAGGAACGGCGTGGTCGCGCCGAGCTCCATGCCGAACGTGCCCATCGCCACCAGGTGCGAGGAGATCCGGTTGAGCTCCATCATCATCACGCGGATGGCCTGGGCCCGGTCCGGGACGCGGTCCTCGATGCCGAGCAGCTTCTCGACGCCCAGGCAGTAGGCGGTCTCGTTGAAGATCGGCGAGAGGTAGTCCATGCGCGTGACGAACGTGGTGCCCTGCGTCCACGTGCGGTATTCGAGGTTCTTCTCGATGCCGGTGTGCAGGTAGCCGATGACGCCGCGCGCCTCGGTGACCGTCTCACCGTCGAGGGTCAGGACCAGCCTCAGCACGCCGTGCGTGGACGGGTGCTGCGGGCCCATGTTGATGACCAGCCGCTCGTCGTCGGAGTCACGGACCCCGCTGACGACCTCGTCCCAGTCCGCGCCGGTGACCGAGTAGACCTTGCCCTCGGTCGCCTCGTCATATCCGGTGCTCACGAGTGAACCTCACTTCGTACTAGCTCGATGACGCTCACGCGTACGACCTCCTCTGGTCGGGCGCGGGGATCGTGGCGCCGCGGTATTCGACCGGGATGCCGCCGAGCGGGTAGTCCTTGCGCTGCGGGTGACCGTCCCAGTCGTCCGGCATCATGATGCGGGTCAGCCCGGGGTGGCCGTCGAAGACGATCCCGAAGAAGTCGAACGCCTCGCGCTCGTGCCAGTCGTGACCCGGGAAGACGCCGACGGTCGAGGGGATGTGCGGGTCCTCGTCGGGGGCGCTCACCTCGACGCGGACGCGCCGGTTGTGGGTGATCGAGCAGAGGTGGATGACCGCGTGCAGCTCCTCACCCTTCAGGTGCGGGTAGTGCACCCCGGAGACGCCGAGCGAGAGCTCGAAGCGCAGGGCCGGCTCGTCGCGGAGCTTCTGGCAGACCTCGACGAGCCGCTCCCGCTTCACGTGCAGGGTGAGCTCGCCGCGGTCCACGACCACGCGCTCGATGGCGTCGTCCAGGGCCAGCGTGTCGACCAGCTCGTCGAAGTAGCCGCCGTAGGGGCGGGGTGTGGACAGCTGGGGGGCCCGCCGTACGACGAGGCCGCCGTAGCCGGAGGTGTCACCCGTGTCGGTCGCCCCGAACATGCCCCGTCTGGCGACGGGCGGCTCGGCGACCGCCGGAACCTCGGGGACCTCGGCGGAGGGGACCTCGGGGAGGTTGTCGGGCGAGGTCACTTCGCGGCCCCCTGATCGATCAGCGGCAGCGTACGCAGCGCCTGCAGCTCGAGCTCGTCGATCTGCTTGGCGCGGTGGGCGCCGAACTTCATGTTCTGGATCTTGTCGTGCAGCTTCACGATCGCGTCGATCAGCATCTCCGGCCGCGGCGGGCAGCCGGGCAGGTAGATGTCGACCGGGACGATGTGGTCCACGCCCTGCACGATGGCGTAGTTGTTGAACATGCCGCCGCTGGAGGCGCACACGCCCATCGAGATGACCCACTTGGGCTCGGCCATCTGGTCGTAGATCTGCCGCAGGACGGGAGCCATCTTCTGCGACACGCGGCCGGCGACGATCATCAGGTCGGCCTGCCGAGGAGACGCCGAAGCGCGCTCCATGCCGAAGCGCGCCAGGTCGTAGTGGGGGCCACCGGTGGCCATCAGCTCGATGGCGCAACAGGCGAGGCCGAATGTGGCCGGCCATACGGAGTTCTTGCGCGCCCAGCCCGCGGCCTGTTCGACCGTGCTGAGGATGAACCCGCTGGGGAGTTTCTCTTCAAGTCCCATTTCTAGTCCCAGTCCAGACCCTTGCGACGCCACACATACGCGTAGGCGACGAGCACGGTGACGATGAACAGCAGCATCTCGACAAGCGCGAACACCCCGAGGCCCGAGGAGAGCACGCTGCCCGCGTCGTTCTTCAGCGGCGCGAAGGAGACTGCCCAGGGGTAAAGGAAAATGATCTCGATGTCGAACACGATGAAGAGCATCGCGGTGATCATGTATTTCAGCGGGAACCGTCCGCCACCGACCGGCTGGGGCGTCGGCTCGATGCCGCATTCGTAGGCGTCAAGCTTGGCGCGGTTCCAGCGCTTGGGACCGGTGAAGGGAGCGATGGCGACCGAGAAGATCGCGAAGCCCCCCGCGAGAACGGCGAGCACCAGGATGGGCACGTAAAGGTCCATCGCTACGCCTCCTCTGGAGTCGCCACGCGCGCGGGCGCGCAGCCTGATCTATGGGTGAGTCTGAGGTTCATGCTGGTGGCGCGACCTTCGAGAGTGCATTGATGATCTTGTCCGACGCATCCCCTCGCCGGTCGGTGAGATTACCAAGGAGTTTGAGCGCGAAGCGCATCAGCCTCGGGTGTGGCAACCCATGCCGCGTTCCGAAGCTCATCACCCCTGGCTTCCCGATCGCCTGGACGAACAACCTGCCAAGCGTGAAATATCCGCCATAGGCGTCCTTCAACACCTGAGGATAGGTGCGCAGGATCCGCTCCTGTTGCGCGGGGGTGGTCTGGCGCAGCGCCTTGACGATGGTCTCGGCGGCGATCTCGCCGGTCTCCATGGCGTAGGCGATGCCCTCGCCGTTGAACGGGTTGATCGCGCCGCCGGAATCACCGACGAGGACGAGGCCGCGCGTGTAGTGAGGCTGGCGGTTGAAGGCCATGGGGAGCGCGGCGCCGCGGATCGGGCCCCGCATGTTCTCCTCGGTGAAGCCCCACTCGGCGGGCATCGCCTTGCACCACCGCTTGAGCAGGTCGCGGTAGTCGATGTTCTTGAACTGGTCGCTGGTGTTGAGCAGGCCCAGTCCGACGTTCGCGGTGCCGTCGCCCACGCCGAACACCCAGCCGTAGCCGGGCAGCAGCGTGTTGTCGTCCCACAGCTCCAGCCACGTCTCCAGGTAGTCGTCGTCGTGGCGCGGGCTCTCGAAGTAGGTGCGTACGGCCACGCCCATCGGGCGGTCCTCGCGCTTGTGGAGCCCCATTCCCAGAGCCAGCCGGGTGCTGTTGCCATCGGCGGCCACCACCAGACGGCTGCGGTAGGTCGTACCGTCCTTGGTCGTCACTCCGACCACGTGCCCGCTGCGGTCGTCGAGGACGGGCCCGGTGACGTTCACGCCCTCCATCAGCCGCGCCCCGGCCTTGACGGCGTTGGCGGCGACGATCTGGTCGAAGTCCTTGCGCGTACGCACGAGGCCGAAGTCGGGGAAGCGCTCCAACTGCGGCCAGTCGAGCTCGAAGCGGTGCCCGCCGCCCACGACCCGCAGGCCCTTGTTCCTGATCCAGCCGGGCGCGTCGATGTCGACGCCCATGTTGAGCAGTTGCTTGACCGCTCGGGGAGTCAGCCCGTCGCCGCAGACCTTCTCCCGGGGGAACCTGGTCTTCTCCAGGAGCAGCACGTCGAGGCCGGCCCGAGCGAGGTAAAAGGCGGTCGTGGAACCGGCGGGACCGGCGCCGACAACGATGACATCGGCGTCAGCCTGTATGGCTGCTGGCTCGGTCACTGGACTGTCCCGTCCTGTCCTACACGCTCGAAGGCCTCGGGGTGTGGCGCCTTCGTTCCTTTGTGAACCCCTTCACAAACTTGTCGGCCCGCAGTCTAACCCTTTTCTTGGACAAAGTGGCAGTCGGGGGCCGGTCTTCACACAAACGAAAGCCCTCCGTCTGAGACGAAGGGCCCTGCGTCGTCGCCACGAGGAGATCAGACCTCGAACTCGCGGCGGCGCACACCCTCGACGAAGGCGCGCCACTCATCGGGCGTGAAGCAGAGCATCGGGCCCACTGCGGCAGACTCCTTCGTAGCGTCACGGTTATATCCGAAGCCTATCGTGAGAAATGTGACGCGGGTTACAGCAGTGCGGTCACGCTCCGTAAGCGAAACGCTACACCAGTGCGGTCGGGAAATTAGTCGAGAAGCATCCTCGTCCAGCGCCGGACCTGCCTCGGCCGGCCCGCCCGACGGATAATTCCCGCGATAAACGATATCTCCGGACACGGAACCCCGGCCAGATCGCGGACTTGACGGCCTTAATGGCGTCTCGCCTTATCGCGCAGCACAGAACGGGGTTACGCGCAGCACCAAACGGGCTTACTCAGGCTTGAATCCCCGATGGATCGCAACGATGCCCATGGTGAGGTTGCGCCAGGCCACTCGCCCCCAGCCGGCCTCCTGGATGGTGCGCGCGAGCGTCGGCTGGTCGGGCCAGTCCCGGATCGACTCGGCCAGATAGGCGTAGGAGTCGTCGTTGGACCCGAAGACCGTGGCCACCCGCGGCAGCAGCTTCATCAGATATTCGCGGTAGACCAGGTCGAATGCCTCGACCTTCACGTGCGAGAACTCCAGGATCACCAGCCGCCCGCCCGGCCTCGTCACGCGCAGCATCTCCCGCAGCGCCTGCGAGGTGTCGTGCACGTTACGCAGCGCCACCGAGATCGTCACGGCGTCGAAGGCGTCGTCGGCGAACGGCAGCCGCAACGCGTCACCCGCGATGAACGGGACCCCGCCGCCGCTCAGCGCGTTGCCTCCGTGGCGGCGCACCCCTGTGCGCAGCATGCCGAGGGAGAAGTCGGAGGCGATCGCGCGGGCGCCCAGCGTGGTGAACGCGTCGGTGGACGTGCCGGTGCCCGCTCCGAGGTCGAGCACGATCTCGCCGGGCCCGGCGTCGACGGCGGCGGCCACCGCCTTGCGCCAGAAGCGCACCTGCCCCAGGGAGATCACATCGTTGACCAAGTCGTAGCGCCGGGCCGTGCGATCGAACATCGCGGCGACCTGATCCGGCTGCTTGTCCAGCTGAGCACGCGTCATGGCCCAAGCCTATGACCATCGCGACAATCAACAGAAAGTAGCCGCGCCATTACCCAACGTCTGCTAAAAGTTGGCGAATGTTTGTACGTGTCGCCCTCGCGGCGATCCTCGCCACGACCCCGGTCGCGCACCCGCGCGTGGTCTCGGCCGACCCGGTCGACACCACCCCGCACGTGCTCGACGGGATCGTCAACTCCATCACCCTGGTCGGCGGCACGGTCGTCGTCGGCGGCTCGTTCAGCGAGGTCGCCGACGCCTCCCGGACCCACACCTACACCCGGGACAACGTCTTCGCCTTCAGCCTCGCGACGGGGCGCATCCTGCGTTACTTCGCGCCGCAGGTCGGCGGGCCCGTCTACAGCCTGGCCGCCGGCGACGGCGGCACGGTCTACGTCGGCGGCGACTTCCCCTCGGTCAACGGGACGCCGACCCGGGCGCTGGCCAAGCTCAACCTCTTCGACGGCTCGGCCGTACGGGACTTCAGGCCCGGCGTCTCCGGCGGGATGGTGACCACGCTGGCCAGGCGCGGCGCGCAGCTCTACGCGGGCGGCGACTTCACCAGGCCGCGCGCGGCGCTGGCCAGGCTCGACGCGACGACCGGCGCGACCGACCCGGAGTTCGCGATCACGCCGGGGGCGCCGCTGACGCCGACGCTGAGGGTCTACGCGCTCGCCCTGACCGCCGAGCGGCTCGCGGTCGACGGCAACTTCACCACGCTCGACGGGCTGTCGAGGCCGCAGCTGGGGCTGATCGACGTACGCGGCGGCGGCGCCAAGGTGGCCGACTGGCGTACCGAGGCGTACGTCCCCACCTGCATGGACACCTTTCCCTCCTACGTACGCGGCCTGGACTTCGCGCCCGACGGCAGCTACTTCGCCGTCGTCACCACCGGCGGGCCGGTGCGCGGGAAGCGGCTGTGCGACAGCACGGCCAGGTTCGAGACGTACAGCAGGGGCGAGCGGATCACGCCCACCTGGGTCAACAAGACCGGCGGCGACTCACTCTACGCAGTGGCGGTGACCGGCGCGGCGATCTACGTCGGCGGCCACCAGCGATGGCTGAACAATCCGCTGGGCCACGACTCGGCCGGGCCTGGAGCGGTGCCCCGCGAGGGCATCGGCGCCATTCATCCGCTCACCGGAATGGCGCTGACTTGGAATCCTGGCCGGGAGCGCGGGATCGGCGTCAAGGCATTTCTGGCGTACAGCGGCGGACTACTCGTTGGTAGCGACACAACGAGACTCGGACGGGAGTACCATGCCCGGATTGGCATGTTCCCCCTGCCCTAGTCGCTCTGTGGCTTGGGCCGGTCGATCTTGTCGCTGATGCGAGTGCTTAGGGCGTCACGCTGCTTCGAGAGCAAGACGTAGCTGGCGATGCCGCTGATCAAGAAAGACACGATGATCAGTATCACCGGGTTTTGCAGGCCCAGCAGGCGCAGCACGCCGAGTGTCACGACAAACAGGCCGATCCGCGACGCGGTGTATACGAGAACGGGATGCACAGATCGAGGTTACTCGCCCTGTGTGACACGGTCGCTCTTCGCACCGGGCGCCAGCACTGCTAGTGTCCCAGTTAGGGTGTTTCGTAAAGAAACACCCACGAGAGCCCCAAAGAGGCTCTATCATATAACAATCGGGCAGTCAGCTGATAACAACCCGTGATCTTTGTCGAAAACCACGGATAAATCAGGCTTCGCTCGACACACTGGTTACCTGTCCGCCCGCTGGCAGGAAGCGGGATGCGAGGGGGAGAGATTGGTGGAGAGTAGCAGCGAGCGTCTGCTGACCCCAGGAGAGGTTGCCGCCCTCTTCCGGGTAGACCCAAAGACGGTTACACGCTGGGCCGCGGCAGGCCGCATCAGTAGTATCCGCACCCCCGGGGGGCATCGTCGGTTCCGCGAGTCGGAAGTGCATGCCCTTCTTCGAGGCGAGGACGTTCTAACGGCCGACAGGTCGGGCGAGTCCCCGCGTGTTTGACGTTCCATCAGACGGTGATCCTGCCCGCAGGGTCGCCGTCTCCCCCTGTCTATAAACGTAACTGCCTGTAAGCGTCATCTGAGGGCCCCTCGCACCTCGTGACCCGGGCCGGCCTAGGCGTCTTCCTGCTCCGCCTTGAAGGCCAGGAACTCCTGCTCCAGATCGTCGTTCTCGATCAGCCAGCGCTCCCGGCGATCCGCCGCCTCCTCCTCCGTCAGAGACTCCGGTAGCCACGTGTCGTAGTCAGGGTCGCCAGGTTCGAGTTCCACGTACGCGTTGCCGATGAGACGCCCGTCTTCGCTGGTCAGGCTCTGCGGCACGCGCAGGGTCCCGTCAGCGAGCCGGATGACGTACATGGCTCATCACCTAGATTCCGTAGCGCCGGTTGAAGAACAGCATGACGTTGAGCGCCGAGCGCGTGTCGCCACCCAGCATGTCGACGAGGGCCGGTCGCTGGCGCGAGGCGATCGCGGCGAACGCGTCGGCGAAGAACTCCTTGCGCCCCAGCCCGTCCCCCTGGCGGTGGAACGCGGAGACCAGGAGCGGCGTGATGTCCTCGTACAGCATCGCGAATTCCCGAGAATCAGACACCCAATCGCCGTAAGCCGAGTCGACGTCGTCGATGGCGTGCCCGACCTCGTGCATCATCACGTCGGGTGTGGGTGAGGGGCGGTCACCCACCACGATCTTCCCGTCGCCGTAGGCTCCGGCGCAGATGTCCCATGAGGCCCGGCCGGACGGCAGGGGGGCGCCGCGCAGGTAGCCCATGTCGTCCAGGTCCGGTACGCCGCCCGCACCCACGTAGATGCCTTCGAGACCGGCGGCGAGCTTCTCCTTCAGCAGGTCGGGCAGCATGGCCAGGCTCTCCACGGCCCGCACCACCTCCGGCGACGGCGGACCCTCCCGGGCGTCCCACTGGCGGTGCAGGATGGTCTCCAGCTTCCCGCAGTGCCGCAGGCCGTCGCCCAGCGAGGGGGCGTCGGGGCGGTTGGGGCGCGCCCGGAGCACCACGTCGTCGAGCTCGAAGTCATGCCACGTGTACGGCGGGTGGTCCACCACGGCGGCCGACAGCCGCTCCCCCGCCTCCCAACGCCGCGGCTCCCCGGCATCGACGGCATCCCAGCGCCGCGGCTCTCCGGCCTCAGCGGCATCCCAACGCTGCGGCTGCCCAGCCTCGACGGCATCCCAGCGCTGCGGCTGCCCGGCTTCGGCGGCATCCCACTGCCGGAACTCCTCCTGCTGCCGGAACTCCTCCTGCCGGCGGCGCCCCGGCCAGGGCCACCCCTCGGAACCGTCTCCGCCGGCCTGGCGCCGCTCACGACCCACCCAACCGAACAGCGCGAAGCTCCCCTCACTCCCGATCGAATCCCGTCCGGCGGGCTCCCGGCCCGGCCACCCGCGTCCTGGACGATCCCGATCGGCTCGCTGGCGCCCCATGTGCTCGTGGTCCGAGCGCTCGTAGCCGGGCCACTCGTGATCCGGCCGCTCGGACGCCGGGCGGTCGCGCCCCTTGGCCCCGCCCCAGGAGCCGGGCCACCCACGCCTGTCCCCGCCGCGCCTGTCTCCGCCGCGCTTGTCTCCGCCGGGCCACCCGTGCCCGTCCCCGCCGGCGCCGGGCCGCCACGGCCAGGACAGCCGTCCCGGGCGGTCCTCGCGGACCCGGTCCGGCCGTCCGGCCGGGCCGGGTCTGCCGGGGGGCGTACTCCGGTCGTTCGTCCAGAAGGAGCGATCCGCGTCAGGGGGCGCCTCACTGCGGCGGGAGAAGAGATACGACCCGCGCCGCCACCAACGACCCCGCCGATGGCGGCCCTTGTCGTTAGAAAAGGCCATCGCACCCCTCAACGCCGTGGGACGCCCGCGCGCATGGCCCCCGGCCGCCCCGAACGGCGGTCCCAGCGGGCGGACGCCGCTGAATCGAGTCCACCGTACGACGTAGGTCTCGCTGGAGTCACCTGAAATGGGACAACGGAAAAACACGATCACGACGCGAATGGCTTACAGTTCGGACATGGTAGGTGTCGTTATCGGCCTGGCGCTGCTGGCCTTCTGGCTCTACTCGTTGTTCGACGTCATCACCACGCCGGAGGAAGAGGTAAGGAACGTACCAAAACCGCTCTGGGTGCTCGTCGTCGCGCTGGTGCCCCTGGTGGGCGGAGCCGTCTGGATGATCCGCGGCCGCCCTCAGCAGCCCCGCGAGACCTGGCCGGTCCCCCCGCGCCCGGGCTCCCGCCGCCGTTCGACCCCCAAGGGCCCGGACGACGACCCCGAATTCCTCCGCGACCTAGACCGCCGCATGCGAGGCGACGACAGCTAGAGCGGCGTCCCCGACTGTCCGCTCTCCCTCGCCCATGACGCATGGGGCCGACTTCTTCCTCGCCCCCGAAGGGGGTACCCCTCCAAGGACCCCAGCCACCACGGACCGACTCGGACGGGGGCAACCCCCCAAGGGGACCCCAGCCACGACAGACCGTCTTCGTCCCCCCCAAGAGACCTCAATGCCGACGGACCGTCTCCTTCACCCCGCAGGGCATCCCCACAGGGAAGTCAGCCACAACCGACCGTCACAGGGATCGAGACGGCCGTGAGACAGACGATCACCCCGACACATCCGCATAGCTGTGCAGCCCCGAGATGAACATGTTGACCCCCACCAGGTTGAACAGCAGGCACCCGAACGCCAGAAGCTGCACGATCGTCGCCGCGCGCCCGCGCCATCCCGCGGTGACCCGGGCGTGGAGGTAGGCGGCGTAAGCCACCCACGTGATGAAGGCCCAGACCTCCTTGGGGTCCCAGCCCCAGTAACGGCCCCATGCCTTGTCGGCCCAGAGGGCACCGGCGATGACGGCGAAGGTCCACACCGGGAAGGCGAAGACGATCGCGCGGTGGGCCGCCCGCTCCAGGTCGGCCCGTGACGGCAGCCGTGACACCCCGCCGCCGCGGATCAGGTAGAGGATGCCCGACACACCGGCCACGATGAACAGGCCGCTCGCCAGAATCGCCGCCGTCACGTGGATGGCCACCCAGTACGAGTTGAGCGCCGGCACGACCGGACCCGCCGCCGTGTACAGGACCTTGACCGCGAAGCCGAGCCCCAGGGCGGCCGTCACCATGACGAAGGCGCCGAGGAAGCGGACGTTCTGCCGGAGCTGGGTGCCGAGGAAGGCGGTGACCGCGGCGAAGCAGATGGCCACCACGAACTCGTACATGTTGCCCCAGGGCCACCGGTCCACGGCCAGACCGCGGGTGACGATGGCGGCCAGGTTCGCGGCCCAGCCGAGCCAGCCGAGAGCCATGGCCGCCCAGCCGGCCTTGCCCGCCCAGGCCGGCGGCTCGACCACCGGCTCCGGAGCGGCAGGGACGTCTGAGGAGCCGCCCGCCGAGCCGACTCCGGCTCCCACGGGCTGCCTGGCGGGGACCGCGGCCGAGTCGGCCTGGGAACGGCCGAAGGCCAGATCCAGCGCGAACCCGATCATGGCGGCCAGATAGAGCAGGACGGCGGCGACGACGAAGAGGTCGCTCACCTCGGCCAATTGCTGCTCAGCGGGCATCCTTGCCTCCAGCTGATAGGACCTTGACGATGTCGGCGAACTCCTCGGTGAAGCCCGCCGCGGACCCTTCGGTACGGGTAAGACCGCCGACTTCGGCCACGCCGTCCTTGACCCGCACCCACACCCGGCGGCGGCGGATCATCAGCGACAGCGCGATGGCGACCACGGCCGTGCCCGCGGCGACCAGGGCGGGCAGCCGCCCCGGGTCGTAGGCGATCTGGAGCGTCATCCACTCCTTGACCGCGGTGAACTCCAGCTTTCCCGCCCCCTTGGGCAGGTCGATCGACCCCCCGACCGCGAGCGGCGCCTGGCCGGTGCCCATGAGCAGCGGGGTGAGCTTGCGCATCACCTCGGGCGGCGCGAGCTCGTAGACGGACTGCGGCCGCCCGGAGCGTACGCCCAGGTCGCCGGAGAAGGCCCCGAGGAGCTGGACCTGCGGGTTGAGCGCGCCGGGGAAGAGAGAGGCCCCCGCGCCGTCACCCGTGGGCAGGAAGCGCAGCAGGAACCCCAGCTGCGACGGCTGGGCGTCGGGCACCTTGACCACGCAGCCCGAGGTGAGCGTGGGCTTGCTCTCGATCAGGCAGGGGACGGGCCCTTCGAAGGCGACCTGCCCCTTGCCGTCGGTGACCTTGAAGACGGGCGCGTAGCCGTGGCCGAGGAGGTAGGTCTGGGTGCCGTTGACCTCAAGCGGCTCGTTGACCTTGAGCGTGTAGTCGCGCGTGGGCGCCCCGGGCGCGTCGTTGACCTTCATGAAGGCGGAGTAGTCGAGCTCCTGCCCCCTCTTGGCGCCCTCGACCTGGTAGGTGGCCTGGAAGTCCGTGAGCGTGAACGAGAACGGCTCCAGCGACTCCGCCGACACCTGACTGCCCGGGATGAACCGGTCGTAGGCGGCGACCGTGTTGGCGAAGCCGTCGCCCTCGGCCACCAGCACGTTGCCGCGGTAGCCGTACAGGGAACCGAATCCGATCGCGACGAGCAGGGCGAGCAGGGAGACGTGGAAGAGCAGGTTGCCCGTCTCGCGCAGGTAGCCCTTCTCCGCGGCCACCCAGCCGTCGCCGACCTCGACGCGGAAGCGGAGCCCGCGCATCCGCCGGGCGGCCTCCTCGACCGTCAGCGGGTCGTCCAGCCGCGAGTAGTGCGGCAGGCGCGACAGGTTGCGCGGCGCGGCCGGTGGGCGGCGGCGCAGCTCGCGCACGTAGGTGGCGGTGCGCGGCAGGACGCAGCCGATCAGCGAGGTGAACAGCAGCAGGTAGATCGCGGCGAACCAGGCCGAGGTGAAGACGTCGAACAGCTGGAAGCGGTCGTACCATTCGGCGAGCGTCGGGTCGTTCTGGAAGAGCGCCGCCACCTTGTCGGGCTCGACACCGCGCTGCGGCACCAGCGAGCCGGGCACGGACGCCAGCGCGAACAGGAACAGCAGGATCAGCGCCGTCTTCATCGAGGTGAGCGTGCGCCAGCCCCAGCGCAGCCAGCCCACCGGCCCCATCCCGGCGGGCCGCGCGCGCTCCTTCTCGAGCTCGTCGACAGTCATCAGATCACCGGCCTGAAGGCGCCGATCAGACCCTGCATGGTCGCGATGATCTCTCCCCAGAGGCCGGTCACCAGCAGGATGCCGACGGCCACCATCATGCCGCCGCCGATCCTGGTGATCAGCTGTGAGTGTTTGCGGATCGCGCGGAACGTCCGCAGGGCCTTGCTGTAGGCGAGGGCGGCGGCCACGAAGGGCAGTCCGAGGCCCAGCGCGTACGCCACGGCGAGCAGCGCGCCGCGCGAGGCGCTGCCCTCATTCAGGCCGAGCGTGAGCACGACGGCCAGCGTGGGCCCGATGCACGGCGTCCAGCCCAGCCCGAACACCACGCCCAGCAGCGGCGCCCCGGCCAGACCCGCGGCGGGCAGCTTGTGGATGCGCACGTCGCGCATCAGGCCGGGCAGCACGCCCAGGAAGGCCAGGCCGAGCAGGATCGTCAGCACGCCGAGCACCCGCGTGATGATCTCCGCCTTGCGCAGCATGACCGCGCCGAGCCCGCCGAACAGCGCGCCGCTGAGCACGAACACCAGCCCGAAACCGGCCACGAACAGCACCGTGCCGAGCACCAGCCGCCCCCGCTTGGGGTCCTCGCTCATGCCCGTCACGTACGACAGGTAGCCAGGGACGAGGGGCAGCACGCACGGCGACAGGAAGGAGACCACCCCGGCCAGCACCGCGATGGGCACGGCCAGGAGCAGCGAGCCCGTGGCGACGACGTCATTCATCGCGCACCTTGGTCACCGCGTTCATCAGGTCGGTGTACTTGACCGCGCCCAGCGCCCTGGCGGCGATCCTGCCCTGCGCGTCGATGATCAGCGTGGACGGGATGGCCGCGGGCGGCACCGTGCCCTGGAAGGCCAGCGCGACCTTGCCCGGCTGGTCGAAGATGCTCGGGTAGCCGGTCTGCTCGGTGCGTTCGAACGCCTGCGCGTCGGCCTTGCGGTCCTTGAAGTCGACGCCGAGGAACTCCACGCCGCCCTTGGTCTTGGCGGCGACCTCCTTCAGCACCGGCGCCTCCGCCCGGCACGGGCCGCACCACGACGCCCAGAAGTTGAGCACCACGACCTTGCCCTTGTGGGCGGCGAGCGACGCGGTCGCGCCGTCGAGGGTCTGCCCGCCGATCTCGGGGGCGGCGTGGCGGTCGGCGACGTCGAACACTTGCATCTTCCCGTCGCCCGCGACGAAACGGGTGTCGCCCGCCTGCGGCTGGCCCGACTGGTTGGCGCCCGCGCAGCCCGCGAGGCCGCCCGCGACCAGGACGGCCAGAAGGACATGGGAGATGGACTTGGCGCGCACGGAGGAAGATCTCCTTGTACTACGACCGGTAGAGCTTGCAACTCTACCGGCGAGGTCAGGCGCCCGGGACGCTGGGGCCCGTCGCCAGTGATCCGGCGGGTTCGCTGTAGCCGACGCTGACCAGACGGTCGCCGTCGAAGGTGAGTGTGGTGAGGCTGGCCAGGTTGCACTGCCTGCGGCGGGGGTCGTGCCAGAGCCGGCGGCCCTCGGCCGCCATCCTGATCGACCAGATCGGCAGCTGGTGGCTGACCAGGAGCGCCTCGTGCCCGCGCGCCTCCGCCCTGACCTCCTCGATGATCGAGCGCATCCGCTTGACGATCGCCGGATAGGGCTCGCCCCAGGACGGGCGCAGCGGGTTCCAGAAGTAGCGGTAGTTCTTCGGATCGCGCAGGACCGCCAGACCCTGGCCGACCTTGCGCCCCTGGAGCATGTTGGCGGCCTCGATCAGCCGCTCGTCAGTCTGCACCGGCAGCTCCAGCAGCGCGGCCAGGGGGGCGATGGTCTCCTGCGCGCGTTCGAGCGGCGAGCTGTAGAGGGTGACGATGTCGCGGCCCGCCACCGACTTGGCCACCGTATCGGCCATCAGCCGGCCGGTCTCGGACAGGTGGTAGCCGGGCAGCCTGCCGTACAGGACGCCTTCGGGATTGTGCACCTCACCGTGGCGCATCAGGTGAACTACGGTGGTTTCAGCCATGGTGTGCCACAGCCTATCCCGCTCTGCCCGTTCCGCGATCTCAGACGCCCCGGGCGCTAGGCGACCGCCCAGGCGTTCTCCTTCGTACGGCTGGCGTCCGCGAGCGCCTCGACCGCGGCCCGGATCGCGGGCCGCCGGGCCGCGTCCGACCGCCAGATCACATAGATGCGACGCGACTGCCGGGGCCGCAGCGGCACCACGACCGCCCCGTCGGGCACGCAGTCGCGCCCCAGCCGGGGGATGATCGCGCAGCCGAGGCCGGCCGCCACCAGCGCCATCTGGGTCGGATATTCGTCGGCCATGCAGGAGATCTCCGGCTCCAACTGCGCGCTGCGCAGCGTGTAGACCAGCCAGTCGTGGCAGACGGTGCCGGGCGAGGAGCTGATCCACCGCTCGTTCGCGGGCAGCGCGGCCAGCTCGACCTCCTTGCTACCGGCCAGCGGGTGGTCAGCGGGCAGCACGATGTCGGCGATGTCGTCGAGCAACGTGGAGCGGGACAGCCCTTCGGGCAGGGCGATCGGCCGGTTCAGCCAGTCCTGGATGACGCCCAGGTCGAGCTCGCCCCTGGCCACGTCGCGCACGATGCGCTCCGGCTCGCGCTCGTGCATCTGGACGTGCAGGTCCGGATGGCGCCGCTTGAGCGCGGTCAGGGCGGGGGGCATCAGCCCGCGGGCCGCCGTCGGGAACGCGGACATGTTCAGCCGTCCCACGACCTCGCCGCGCAGTGCCTCGAAATCCGCCTCCGCGGTCTCCACCAGGGCCAGGATCCGCTCGGCGTGGTCGGCGAGGAGCCCGGCGGCGTCCGTCAGCCGGACCCCGCGCCCGTTGCGCTCCATGAGCCGGGCACCGGTCTCGCGCTCCAGCTTGGCGATCTGCTGCGACACGGCCGACGGCGTGACCATGAGCGCGTCGGCCGCGGCGCCCACAGAGCCGTAGATGTGCACAGCGTGAAGGGCCTTGAGACGGTTCAAGTCCAACATGTAAGCCAGTCTAAAGGGTTTAGCGTAGAAAGTCTCGCTTGTCCTTCACTCTGTAGCAGGAGAAAATATATGCATGAGAAACAACAAGGCGCAGAAGCAGCAGTCGACCACCATCTCCTACCTCAAGACCCTCGCCGAGCAGGCTCGGGACCAGCGCGTCCGCTACCAGAAGCCGGCCGCCAAGTAAGCGAGCGTCGAGCAACTGAGCAAGTAACCGATCAGAGGACCGCCGCGGCAGCCTTGGCGGCTGCCGGCAGGGCGTCGGCGATCCGGTCGAGCGCCTCGTCGTCGTGAGCGGCCGAGAGGAACCAGGCCTCGTACGCGGACGGCGGCAGGTAGACCCCCCGATCCAGCATCGCGTGGAAGAAGGCGGTGTACGCCGCGGTGTTCTGGGCCCGCGCACCGTCGAAGTCGGTCACCGGCGCGTCCGTGAAGAACACCGAGAACAGGCTCCCCGCCCGCTGCAACCGATGCGGCACGCCCGCCGCGGCGAGGGCGTCGGACGCGGTCTGGCCGACCGCCAGCGCCGCCGCGTCCACCTTGGCGTAGGAGCCGGCGTCGAGCGCGCGTAGCGTCGCCAGTCCGGCGGCGCACGCCAGCGGGTTACCCGACAGCGTGCCCGCCTGGTAGACCGGCCCCTCCGGTGCCAGGCAGGACATGACGTCGGCCCGCCCGCCGAAGGCCGCCGCCGGCAACCCGCCGCCCATGACCTTGCCGAAGGTCATCAGGTCGGCGTCGACCGGGTCCAGGCCGTACCAGCCCGAGGGCGAGACCCGGAAGCCCGTCAGCACCTCGTCGATGATCAGCAGCGCGCCGTTGGCCGTGCAGAGCTCGCGCAGGCGGGCGTTGAAGCCGTCGAGCGGCGGCACCACGCCCATGTTGGCCGGGCACGCCTCGGTGATGACACAGGCGATCTCGGCTGAGGCGAACGCCTCTTCCACCGCGCTGATGTCGTTGTACGGCAGCACGATGGTGTCGGCCGCCGACGCCCCCGTCACGCCTGGGGTGTCGGGCAGCCCGAACGTGACCACGCCCGACCCGGCCGAGGCCAGCAGCGCGTCCACATGACCGTGGTAGCACCCGGCGAACTTGACCACCTTCGACCGCCCGGTGAACCCGCGGGCCAGCCGCACCGCGCTCATCGTCGCCTCGGTGCCCGAGCTGACCAGGCGGAGCTTGTCCACGGGCGCCACCCTGGCGACGATCTCCTCGGCCAGCTCGACCTCGCCCGGCGTGGCGGTGCCGTAGGAGAGGCTGTGGGAGAGCGCCGACGAGACGGCCTCGACGACGGCGGGGTGGCGGTGGCCGAGGATCATCGGCCCCCACGAGCAGACCAGGTCGACGTAGCGGTTGCCGTCGACGTCGGTGAGATAGGGACCCTGCCCGGAGGCCATGAAGCGCGGCGTGCCGCCGACCGCGCCGAACGCGCGGACCGGGGAGTTGACGCCACCCGGCACGATGGCGCGGGCGCGGGCGAACAGGTCCTCGGAGTTCTGTGTACGGCTCACGCGCTCCAGGTTAGTCCTGGGCCACGGCGGTCTAGTCGGCGAGCCAGTCGAGGATGCGCAGCGGATCGGGCAGCGGACGGCCGTCGGGCGGGCGCAGCCAGGAGACGGGCTGGCCGGTGGGCAGCGTGGAGGGCGGGGCCAGGACGTAGCTGTCGCGGCAGTGCCAGCGCAGGCCCGGATTGTCCTCGATGGTGCCGGGCTCGCAGTCGAGCTGGCAGGACCACCACTCGTCCTCGTCATCGGGGTTACCGCGGGTGGCCACATAGAACAGAACCCGGTCACCGTTGGCGGCGACCGGGCCCGAGTGCGCTGAGGCGCCGTCGATCCGGGTGAGGGCCGACAGGCCGGTGTCCAGCGGTACGTCGAAGACGTCGAACACACGGCCGGTGGGCAGAATCACATTGGCGTCGGGGTCCATCCGCCACCAGCGCGTGAGCTGCGTGGCGTCCGTCGTGGCCTGGAGGTGCCAGGCGGGAGACAGCGGATGCGCGCCCGGGTCGGGACAGCCGAGACGATCACAGGAGCAGGAGCGGGCGCCCTGACGTAGCGGATGGGCACCGGGCACGCTCGGCCAGCCGAGAGCGGCATAGCCCAGAACGGAGTCGATCCGTGTCGGGCGCTGCCGTTTCTTGGTACGCCGAGCGAGTGGTACCCCCACCATGAGTGTCTCCCGTCGATCCAAGTGCCTGAAGAGGCCCCGGCTCCTGGCTGTTAGCACACGCGGGACACACCAGCACTTGTTATCGCACTCTAACGCACACGTCTCAGCGATCGACGGGAAACCCCCTGGTTCACAGGCGGCGCGCCACCTCGGTGGCCCAGTACGTCAGGATCAGGTCGGCGCCCGCGCGCTTGATCGAGACCAGCGATTCCATGATCATCCGATCGCGGTCGATCCACCCGTTGGCCGCGGCGGCCTCGATCATCGCGTACTCGCCGCTCACCTGGTAGGCCGCCACCGGCACGTCGACCTCGTCGCGGAAGCGCCTGATGACGTCCAGATAGGCCATCGCGGGCTTGACCATGACGGCGTCGGCGCCCTCCGCGAGGTCGAGGCGTAGCTCGCGCATCGCGTCCCCCACCGGCCCGGCCGGGTCCTGTTGGTGAGTGCTGCGGTCGCCGAACTGCGGCGCGCACTCGGCGGCCTCGCGGAAGGGACCGAAGAAGGCGGAGGCGTACTTGGCGGTGTAGGCGAGGATCGGCAGGTCACTGAAGCCGTCGGCGTCGAGCGCCGCCCTGATGGCCCCGACCTGGCCGTCCATCATGCCGCTCGGCGCGATCATCTGGGATCCGGCCCTGGCCTGGGCGACCGCGATCGAGGCGTAGCGCTCCAGCGTCGCGTCGTTGTCGACGTCGCCGGAGGCGGTCAGCACGCCGCAGTGGCCGTGGTCGGTGAACTCGTCGAGGCAGGTGTCGGCCATGACCACCACCGCGTCGCCCACCTCTGCGCTCACCTCGCGCAGCGCGACCTGCAGGATGCCCTCGGGGTCGTCGGCCGCCGAGCCCCGCGCGTCCTTGACGGCGGGGATGCCGAACAGGATCACCCCGGACACCCCGGCGTCGGCGGCCTCGTGGGCGGCCTTGCGCAGCGAGTCGCGGGTGTGCTGGAACACGCCGGGCATCGAGGCTACCGGCTGCGGCTGGTCGATGCCCTCCTTGACGAACAGCGGCAGGATCAGGTCCGCGGGGTGCAGCCTGGTGCCCGCCACCATGCGCCGGATCGCGGGGCTGCGGCGGAGCCTGCGCGGTCGGGCGACCGGGTAGTCAGCACTCACTTGGCTCTCCTTCTGGCGCCTCTGCGGTTCTGCGACGGCCGGCGCGGGCTGTCGCCGGCGGCGAGGGCCGCCTGGCGTTGCTTGGCACCGTACGCGGCCAGCGCGGCGGCCAAGGCGGACGCCGACGGCCGGTCGGCCATGACGTCGACGCGCAGCCCGAACTCCTCGGCGGTCTTCGCGGTCTGCGGCCCGATCACCGCGATCACGGTGACGTTGTGCGGCTTGCCGGCGATGCCCACGAGGTTGCGCACGGTCGAGGAGGAGGTGAAGAGCACCGCGTCGAACCCGCCGCCCTTGATCGCCTCGCGGGTCGGGGCGGGGGGCGGTGCGGCTCGTACGGTGCGGTAGGCCGTGACGTCGTCGCACTCCCAGCCTAGCTCGGTCAGGCCGGCCACGAGGGTATCTGTGGAAATGTCGGCCCGCGGCAGGAGCACCCGGTTGATCGGGTCGAGCATCGAGTCGTACGGCGGCCACTCGGCCACCAGGCCCTCCGACGACTGCTCACCCGAGGGCAGCAGGTCGGGCTTGACGCCGAACTCGACCAGCGCCCGCGCGGTGGCGTCGCCCACGGCGGCCACCTTCAGCCCGGCGAAGGCGCGGGCGTCGAGGCCGTACTCCTCGAACTTCTCGCGCACCGCCTTGACCGCGTTGGAACTGGTGAACGCCACCCACTCGTAGCGCCCGGTGACCAGACCCTTGATCGCGCGGTCCATCTGCTGCGGTGTGCGCGGCGGCTCGACGGAGATGGTCGGCACCTCTTCCGGCACGGCGCCGTAAGAGGTGAGCTGCTCGGACAGGCGCTCGGACTGCTCCTTGGTGCGCGGCACCAGCACCCGCCAGCCGAACAGCGGCTTGGTCTCGAACCACGACAGCTTGTCGCGCTGCCCGACCGCGTCGCCGACGACGATCAGCGCGGGCTCGGTGAAGCCCGCGTGCTTGATGTCGGCCTGCAGCCTGGCCAGCGTCGAGACGACGGTGTACTGCTCGGTCGTGGTGCCGCCGCTGCTGACCGCCACGGGCGTGCTGTCGGGCTTGCCCCCGGCCACCAGCGCCTTGCCGATCGCGACGGCCCCGGCGAGGCCGTTGTAGATGACCAGCGTGCCCTGGCAGGCGGCGTGGGCGGCCCAGTCCTGCTCGTGCGCGGCGTCGACGATCCGGAATTCCGGCACGTCGGCCGCCGGCGGGATGCCCGCGTAGGTGAGCACCGCGGTCGCCGGCGGCACGCCGGGCACGATCTCGAAGTCCACCTCCGCCGCGGCGCAGGCCGCGACCTCCTCCTCGATCGAACGAGCGATCGAGGAGAACAGCATCGGGTCGCCCTCGCACAGGCGTACGACGAACTGCCCGGCCTTGGCGCGCTTGACGAGGTCGCCGGACGCGATCTCCACGCCTTCGCGGCAGTGGCGCAGGAACGAGCCGAACAGCTCCTCGTCGAGGGCGACCGCGTCGGCCTTGGCGAGCAGTTCGGCGGCGCGGAGCGTGAGAAGGTTCGGATCGCCGGGGCCCGCGCCCACGAACGCGAGGAAACCGGAGGTTGGACTATCGGAGCTCAACGGGATTGCTCCCCCATCAATCTGTCGGCCCCTTCGGAGATCATCTCGGCCGCGAGGAGCTGGCCGAGTTTCACAGACTCGGAAGGAGAGCCGGCGGCGGACTTGCGCACCGCATGCTGGCCGTCGAGAGAGACGACCACGGCGGTGAGGTTCAGGGTCTGCCCGTCATCGACGGCGAAGGCACCCACGGGGGATGAGCAGCCGGCCTCGAGAGCGGACAGGACGGCGCGCTCGGCGGTCACCGCGGAGCGCGTCCGCGGATCGTCGAGCACACCGAGGAAGGAGATCATGTCGGCGCGGTCGGAGAGACACTCCACGGCCAGGGCGCCCTGCCCTGGCGCGGGCAGCAGCTCCTCGATCTCGAAGATCTGCGCGATCTCCGTGTCCCGGCGGATCCGGGTCAGACCCGCCGAGGCGAGCACGACCGCGTCGACCTCGCCGGCGGCGATCTTGCCGATCCGGGTGTCGGCGTTGCCGCGGATCGGGACGTACTCGAGATCGGGGCGCAGCGCCCTGAGCATGGCGGTCCGGCGCAGCGAGCCGGTGCCGACCCTGGCCCCGGCGGGCAGGTCGGCGAACTTGGCCGGGCCGACCAGCGCGTCGCGGTGATCGTGCCGGGCCAGGATGGCGGCCAGCGTCACCCGCGGGTCCGGCTTGGTCGGCAGGTCTTTCAGCGAGTGGACGGCGAAGTCGATCTCGCCTTCGATCAGCTTGTCTCGCAGCGCGCTGACCCACACGCCCGTGCCACCGAGCTGCGCCACCTGAGCCTTGGTCACGTCACCGAACGTGGTGACGCCGACCAGCTCGATGGCGCGCCCGCTCCGTTCGGTGTAGGAGTCGGCGACCATCTGCGACTGCGTGGTCGCCATCAGGCTGCGCCGGGTCCCCAAGCGCAGTGTCACAACTCCACCTCCCTCACGGCTTCGGGCATCTTCGGATCCAGGTCGAACAACTCGCGCAGCGCTTCGGCATAATGATCGCCTCCCGGGCTGGTGGCGAGCTGTTTGACACGCACGGTGGGCTCGTGGAGCAGCTTGTCGACGACCCGCTGCACCGTCTGCGCCACCTCGTCCCTGGCCTTGCCGTCGAGCTGGGGCATGCGCATCAGGAGCCGGCCCAGCTCGGCCTCGACCACGGTCGCCGCCTTGCTGCGCAGCGCCACCACGGTCGGGGTGACCTTGGCGGCTCGCTCGGCGGTGAGGAAGGCGGCCAGCTCCTCGGCGACGAGCCTGCGCACCGAGTCGACGGTGTCGCCCTCCCTTGAGCCTATGCCCGATTCCTGGATGGTCTCCAGGTCGACCAGCGTGACGCCGGGGACCTCGCGCACCGCGGGGTCGATGTCGTGCGGCAGCGCCAGGTCCAGCAGGAACGTGCCTGAGGGGACGATGTCGGGGGTGATGACGTGCCGGCCGCCGCCCGTGCAGGAGATGACGATGTCGGCCGCCGCGAGCTCTCGGGGAACCGCGGCGAACTCCACCGCCCTGCCGCCTACGGACGCCGCCAGGCGTACGCCTCGTTCGAAGGTGCGGTTGGCCACCACGATGTCGGTCACGCCCGCGCGGGCCAGCGTGGTGGCGGCCAGCGAGCTCATCGAGCCCGCGCCGACCACCAGCGCCCGGCGCCCGGCGAGGTCGCCCGCCAGGGCGAGTCCGGCGGTGACGAGGGAGGCGCCCGCCTTGTCGATGTCGGTGTCGGCGTGGGCGCGCTTGCCGACCCGCAGCGCCTGCTGCACCAGCTCGTTGAGGGTGGCGCCGATGGTGCCCTGCTTCTGCGCCAGGGTGAGGGCCCGGCGAACCTGGCCGAGGATCTGCCCTTCGCCCACGACCATCGAGTCGAGGCCACAGGCCATCGCGAACAGGTGCTCGACGGCCTGGTCTTCGTAGTGGACGTAGAGGTGCGGCTGCAACTCTTCCACGGGGACGCCCGAGTGGACGCCCAGCAAGCGGCTGATCGCGGTGACGGCGCCGTGGAAACGGTCGACGGCCGCGTAAACCTCTACTCGGTTGCACGTCGAGACCACCATGGCCTCGGCGACGCACACGTCCTGCTGCACGTCGTGCAGGAGCTTGACGAGCGCCTCGCCGGACACCGATACGCGCTCGAGCATGGCCACCGGAGCTGTCCGGTGGCTGAGTCCGATGGTGAGAAGACTCATTGACTGTCCACGGCCATAAGTGGCCCCCCTGCTTTGCGCTGCTCATGGAACGCAAGGATCTGCAGTTCTATTGATAGGTCGACTTTACGGACATCCACGCCATCTGGTACAGAAAGCACTACGGGCGCGAAGTTCAGGATGCTGGTGACCCCGGCCGCCACCACACGATCGCAGAGTTCCTGCGCCGCCAACGCGGGTGTCGCCAGAACCACGATCGAGACCCCGCGCCGTTCGATGACGGCTTCCAGGACGTCTATGTGCTCAACATTCAACCCCGCTATATCGTCGCCCACGACTTCGGGGTCGGCGTCGAGAAGCCCGGCCACACGGAAGCCTCTGGAGACGAAACCACCGTAATTGGCCAGTGCCCGCCCCAGATTACCCACTCCGACGATGGCCACGGCCCAGTCCTGGGTCAGGCCCAGCTCGCGGGAGATCTGGTAGACGAGGTATTCGACGTCGTAGCCGACGCCTCGGGTGCCGTACGAGCCGAGATGGGACAGGTCCTTGCGGAGCTTCGCGGAGTTGACGCCCGCGGCCATGGCCAGATCCTCGGAGCTGACGGTCGCGACACCGCGTTCGGCCATCCCGTTCAACGCCCGCAGGTACAACGGGAGCCGGGCGACCGTTGCCTCGGGGATCCCGCGGTCACGGGACTGGGACGGGCTCTTCACGTGCCGGAGCTCCAGGGGACGAGCGGCCTGCCGGCCGCGTGAATGAAATCGAACCGCCTTTCAGGTTAATCCCTTTGTGAAGCGATGCACAAAGTCGGCACGATACGGTTGGATGCATGCACCGCATCACGCTGCTCGGCAGGCCGGGCTGCCACCTCTGCGACGACGCGCGCGAGGTCGTCTCCCGTGTGGCGGGAGACCTGGGTGTGCCGTGGGAGGAGGTCGACATCGACTCCTCCGAGGAGTTGCGGGAGAAATACTGGGAGATGATCCCGGTCACTCTGGTCGACGGAGTCCAGCACGACTTCTGGCGGGTCTCCGAAGACCGGCTGCGCGCCGCGCTGAGTGCCTAGCACGCCTTGAGCAGCTAGAACGTTGAGTGACTAGAACGTTGAGTGGCTAGAACGTTGAGTGGCTAGAACGTTGAGTGGCTAGAACGTCGAGTGACTAGAACGTCGAGTGACTAGAACGTCGAGTGACTAGAACGTCGAGTGACTAGAACATCGCGGTCGGGAGCGGCACGACCTTGGCGGCGTTGACGTTCAGCTCGATGATGTTGGTGGCCAGGACCATGGCCTGGCGCTCGTTGACGAACCGCTCGACGTGCGGCTGGCGCTGGTGGTCGCGGTAGGCCACCTCGTCGCGGTAGAGCTCATAGACGATGCGCTGCAGCGGGGCCGACTTGACCGCGTGGCAGGCGTAGATGAGCGTGTCGGGCTCGCCCCGGCGTACGGCCTCGACGGTGAGCTCCGCCAGGCGGTCGAACGCCTCGCCCGAGCCGTCCATGAGGGTGAAGACGGTCAGCATGCCGTAGATGCTCGGTGAGGGCCTGCTGGAGGCCGCCTGCTGCTGAGGCTGGGCCTGCGGGACGGGCGTCCGCGCGGGCTGAGCCTGCGGAGGCTGGCCCTGAGGGGGCTGCTGGGCCCCACGGGAGCCGGTGGCGAACAACTCGGCCCCCGGGTAGCCCGCGCCCGGTGCGGGCATCCCGAAGTCCTGAGGACCGGTCTGCGGCCCGGCGCCGTGCCCGCCGTTCATGATGTAGCCGGTCGAGGGGCCCTGGTCGGGCGGCGGCGCCATCCGGGCGGCGTAGTCGACCGGCTGGTCGCTCGCCCGGTATTCGGCCACCAGATCGCCCAGGCCGGACCTGCGAGGCTGGCCGGGAGGCGGCTGCTGCTGTTGCTGGGGCGGCCCCTGCATCGGCATCTCGGCGACGGGCTGGGGGAAGGGCTCCGACCGAGGGAAGGAGTCCGACGGGAGGAACGGCTCCGAGTGGGGGAAGGAGTCCGGCTGGGGGAAGGGGTCCCGCTCCCGCATGGCCCGGCGGCCATGGGAGGACCGCTCGCCCGACCGCTCGCCCGACCGCTGGCCGGACCGCTCGCCGGACCGCTCGCCGCGGTGGCCCTCGAGCTCGTCGTCCTCGTCGTCGTCCTCGTACGGCGCCAGGGGGCGCAGCACGGCGTACCAGATGCCCGCGGCGGCCACCAGGAACAGCGCGGTGGCGAAGACGCCCGGCACCGCGAACCTCATCGCCCCGATGATCGCGATGCCCGAGGGCGCGATGACCAGGACCGCGTGCAGGTTGTCGGTGTCGAGTTCGTCACCGTTGCGCCAGCGCAGCCCCGCGATCACCATGGCCGCCAGCATGATCAGCCCGGCGATGGAGTGCGCGCCGATCAGCAGGTAGCGGGGGATGACGTCCCAGTGCCCTTCGGCAGCGGGGAGCACCTTGCCCATCTCGCTGCCTCCGCTCACCGGGTCGAAGGTGAGCACCACCACGGCGACGACGGTGAACGCGATCCCGAACAGCCAGGCGGCGAATTTCGGCGGCACCTTCTCCGACAGGAGTTGAATCAGTCCGATGGCCAGCCAGAAGGGCGCGAGGAGGGATCCGGTCAGTTGGTAGACCTTGAAGGTGACGTCCCCGAATCCCATCAGGTAGCCGACGCCGATCGCACCGAGCGCCAGGCAGAGCGCGACGGCTGACACGGTCCAGGCGATCAACCACCCCTCAACCTCGTCGCGCAGGCGCCGGACCAGGGCGACTGCGCCGATCGCGGCGAGGAGGGCACCGACAAAGGCTAGGACAGCAACGAGGATCTCCATGGTGACTCCAATGCTGCCGGACTATGCCTCCCAGCCGGTAGCCGAAGAGGGAACGGGTCGGTCCACACGGTATCGGCCGATTACGGCTAGTCATGCCTTCACGAAGCGGATTGTGGAATTTCCGGTTGATTTCTAGAGTGTTCGAGCACGCCGCACCCCTTACCCCTAGGGATACCGGATGCCTGACTCGTGGCCGTTCGCCGGGCTGCTCCCACCAGCGGTCGCTGGTCCCGCCCGGACGAGCGAGCTTGCCGTGCGCGAAGAGATTCCCGATGACCTCCGCATGCTGGTGCTGCACGCCAAGACCGGAGACTCGGATGCCTTTGGCACGCTCTATGACCGATACGTGGATCTTGTCTATCGCTATATCTACTTCCGTGTCGGCTCGCATCCGCTGGCCGAGGATCTCACCAGTGAGACCTTCCTCCGCGCGCTTCGCCGGATCACCGACTTCACCTGGCAGGGCCGTGACTTCGGCGCCTGGCTGGTCACCATCGCCAGGAACCTGGTCACCGATCACTTCAAGTCCGGCCGCTATCGCCTGGAGATCCCGACCGGGGAGGTGATCGACGTCCCGCTTGACGGCCCGCACATCCCGGAGAACGCCGTCGTCACGGCCATCATCAACGACCGGATGCTCCGCGCCGTCCAAGATCTGAACCCCGAGCAGCAGGAATGCGTGGTCCTGCGGTTCCTGCACGGCCTGTCGCTCGCCGAGACCGCGTTGATCATGGGGAAGAAGAGTGGAGCGATCAAAGCACTCCAGTTCCGAGCGATCCGGGCCCTGGCCAGGGCTCTCAAGCACGACCTGGCGTAACCTCCACCAGCGACCTGTCGTTAGGCAGGTGTCACGATCGAATCTTTTGGCGGTGGCGTCAGGGAGCTGTCATGGGTAGGGCGCGCAGATCGCGCGAGCGCGTGCTCGATCACCTAACAGAGCTGCGACGGCTCCCGCTGGGCGGGGGACCGGCCGCCGCCTTCCGCGAACGTCTCCGCGCCGAGCTCCTGTCCGCACAGTCTCTCCCCGAGTCCGTACGGCCGGCCCGCCGTTCCCATCGCCGTCCGGGGCGGCGGCTCTCCTGGCTCTCCCAGCTCGCCACGTTCGGCCTGGCGGCGGCCATGATGCTGTCGGCGTTCGCCACCTATCACGCGCTGCCCGGCGACACGCTCTACCCGCTCAAGCGCGCCGCGGAGAGCACGCTGGTCCGGCTCAGCACCGATGACGTGCAGCGGGCCGAGCGCGAGCTGGTCTCGGCCAAGACCCGGGCGGCCGAGGTCGCCCAGCTGCTCGGCTCGTCCGGCGACGGGCCACTGGTCACCAAGACGCTCAAGGAGATGGAGGAGTCGACCCGGTCCGGCATCAGGAGGCTGGAGCGGGCCGAGCCGCGCTCACCGAAGATCAACCGGTTCGCGCACGACCAGAAGAACATGGTCGAACCAATGCTCGAACGACTGAACGGGGATCAACAGGACAAGGCGACAGGCTACCTCGACTACATAGACGGGCTTGTGGCCCCGCCTAGGTAAGCTGAGGCGCATGTGGCGGCTAATGCGACGACGGCGCGAGGTGGAGGCGGAGATCGCCGGCGAGGCCGCAGCGGCGGCCGCGGTGACGGTGACCCCGACGGAGCCCGACCAGCGGGCGGCCGCCTTCTTCGACGTCGACAACACAATGATGCGCGGCGCCTCCATCTACCACTTCGCCAGAGGCCTGGCGACCCGTGGCCTGTTCACCACCTCCGACCTGTTCAAGTTCGCCCTCGGCCAGGCGGTGTTCCGGCTGCGCGGCAACGAGAACCCCGAGCACATCGCGGTGGCCCGCGAGACCGCGCTGGCGTTCGTCGCGGGCGCGAAGGTCGACGACGTGATCCGGCTGGGCGAGGAGATCTACGACGAGGTCATGTCCGACCGCATCTGGGGCGGCACCCGGGCGCTCGCGCAGAGCCACCTCGACCGCGGCCAGCGGGTCTGGCTGGTCACGGCCACGCCCATCGAGCTGGCCAGGGTCATCGCCCAGCGCCTCGGCCTGACCGGCGCACTCGGCACGGTGGCCGAGACCACCAACGGCGTCTACACCGGGCGGCTGGTCGGCGACCTGCTGCACGGCCCGGCCAAGGCCGAGGCGGTGCGGGCACTGGCCCGCAGAGAGGGCCTCGACCTCACCCGATGCACCGCCTACAGCGACTCGGCCAACGACCTGCCCATGCTGTCGCTGGTCGGCAAGCCGGTGGCCATCAACCCCGACAGCGAGCTGCGCGAGCACGCCAAGAAGCACGACTGGCCGATCAAGGACTTCCGCACCGGCAGGAAGGCGACGCTGACCGCCCTGCCGATCGCCGCGGGCGTCGGAGCGGTGGCCGGCGGCATCGCCGCCGGCATCGCCCTCCGCAGGCACTACCGCTCGACGCAGTAGCCGACCCGGACATCCCTCCAGGGGACCTCGGCCACGACGGACCGTCAGCCGAACCGCGCAGGGGCTCTACCGCAGGCTGGCGAAGAGCCGCTCCGCCGCCGGTTGCGCCCACACGACCCGGTTCTGGTCGTCCGGATCGGGCTTCCAGGGGACCGTGACGAAGGTCATCTTGCTCTTCTCCAGCGTGCCGGCGATGCCGAGCATGGTGTCGAGGTCGAACTCCGGGTCGGTCTTGATCGACTTGCTGACGGTGGTGAGGAAGTCCCGCATGGCCGCCGGATCCTTCAGCCGCTGCTTGGCCTTCTTCAGCATCGACATCATGAGCCCCTGCTGGCGCTTGATGCGCTGGATGTCCGACCCGTCGCCGTAGTGACGCAGCCGGATGTAGCCCAGCGCCTGCTTGCCGTTGAGCACCTGCTTGCCCGCCGGGAGCCTCAGCTTCGCGTTCTTGTCGTCCACCGCCCTCGGCAACGTGACCTCAACCCCGCCGAGGGCGTCGACGACATCCTCCACTCCGGAGAACTCGACCTCCATCATGTGGTCGATGCGCACCTTGGTCAGCGTCTCGACCGTCTTCACCGAACAGGCGAGACCGCCGGTGCCGAACGCCTGGTTGATCATGTCCCTCCTGGACGGCTGGGACCCGCAGGCGGGGATCCGCACCATCGAGTCCCTGGGGAAGGAGAGGATCGTGGCCTTCGTCCGGTCGGCCGGCAGATGCAGCAGCAGGATGGTGTCGGATCGGGCTCCGTTGTCGAACCTGTCCGAACCTCCCTGGCTGTCGCTGCCGACCAGCAGCACGTTCAACACGCCGCTCGCATTGGCCGGGCGGGCACCCGCCGGCTGATTCTCGGTCCGCCGGCCCGCCAGCATCAGCGTGGGCACGGCGACCGTGGCCACCGTGGCCATGGTGGCCACCGCGACGAGGCCCGTCAGCAGCCACGTCAGCCGCCTGCGCCGCGGTCTGGCCTGGAGCAGGCGCTGCCGCTGGCGGACCAGTGTCGCCGGAGGCTGGTGTTCGAGCTCCCTGCCGAGGTCGCGGAGCATCTTCAGGTCGTCCATCGTCACTCCTCCTCAAGCATCGGGTTGGTGTCGCCGAGCGCCGCGCGTACCTTCCGCCTGCCCCTGTTGAGGCGGGAGCGTACGGTGCCGATCGGGATGCCGAGCGCCTGCGCGACCTCCTCGTACGTCAGATCGCCCCAGGCGATCAACAGGAGTACGTCGCGGTCCTTGGCGGGCAGGGCGGCCAGCGCGCTGGCCAGTTCGGGACGCGACGCCTGGGCGGTCACCCCGGCGGCCACACGGTCGGCCGGGGACTCCACGTCGGCGTCGACAGGGGCGCGTTGCAGGGCGCGGTAGCGGGCCGCCTCGGTGCGGTGGTGCCGGGAGACGAGCTTGGTCAAGATGCCGAAGAGCCACGGCCGGGCGTCTGGATAGCTCGGGTCGTAGCTCTTCCTGCGGGAGAAGGCGACCAGGAACGTCTCGCCGACGATGTCCTCGGCGGGCTCGGGGCCCAGCCGTTTGGAGACGTACCTGTAGAGCATGGCGGAGTAGCGGTCGAAGAGCTCGGCGAACACTTCTGGATCGGTCAGCGAAGCGTTCACGAGGTCGGCGTCCGCACCCCTGGTGGCGGGTTGCGTGATCATCTCCGCCCTTCTGCGGGGGAAGTCGGTCAGGGATGTATCACCACAACCCGCCAATCAGGTTCACAGTGGTTCGCGTTCAGCGGGCCGCCGCAAGCCGCGGAGTTTACGCAGTTTGCGCTTACACCTCCTTGACGCAGCCTCCGTCGATCACGATGTCGGCGCCCGCCGTGCTGCCGGAGCGGGGCGAGACCAGGAGCGCGATCGCGTCGGCGACCTCCTGGGGGGTGACCAGGCGGCCGGTCGTCAGTTTCATCATCTCCGGGGCCACCTTGGTGATCACGCTGTCCCGGTCGGCGCCGACCATGCCCCCGAAGACGTCAGCCGCGCCGCCCTCGTCGGTCCACCAGGGGGTGAGCACGGGCCCGGGAGAGACGGTGTTGACCCGGATGCCCTGCGGGCCGTACTCCTCGTCGACCGCCTTGCTGACGAAGGTGAGGGCCGACTTGGCCGCGCCGTAGTCCATGTTCACCGCCGAAGGCTGCCGGGCGCTGACGGAGGAGACGTTGACGATCGAGCCGCCGCCACCCTCCAGCATCACCGGTACGGCGGAGCGGATCATCCGGATGGCCGAGAACAGGTTGAACTCGAACATCGCCCGCCAGGTCTCGTCGTCCGAGGTCATGAACCCGGCATGCGGCAGCGTCACGCCGGGCGGCGGGCCACCGGCGTTGTTGACCAGGATGTCCACCCGTCCGAACTCCTCGACCGCGCGGGCGACCACCTCGGCCGGCGCCTGGGGGTTCATCAGGTCGACCGGCACGTGCACCGCCTTGTCGGGCAGCTCGAGGGTGCGGGTCCTGGAGGCCGCGACGACGTGGGCGCCCTCCTCGATCAGTGTCTTGGTCACGGACAGGCCGATGCCCTTGGACGCTCCGGTGACGATGGCGACGCGGCCGGTAAGTTGCAGATCCATAGTTTTCCTTCGCTTGCGGTGTTGTCTCAGCCGGAGAACACCGCAAGCCCGCTACTGGTTGCAGGTGCAGCGGGGACCATCGAGAAAGTGCAGCTCACCGTGGGCGAAGTCCAGGTGGGCGCGGCGGTTGAGCGTGGGGCACTCGGACGTGGCGATGTACTGGACGATGTCGTGCACGGCCCAGGCCGCGATGACCGTGTTGGTGGCGCCGAACGACCACGGTGTGGGGCCGTGCCCGCCCTCCAGCCGCCGCTCGCGCGACAGCCCGGCCTCACGGGCGTGCTCGAAGCAGGCATGGCAGTGCCCGTCGCGGGGCGACAGCAGCGGGCCCCAGTGGCCGTGCTCGTGGGCGACCGCCGCGCGGCTCATGGCCACCTCCCGTTCGCGGCACCACCGCCAGACCGTGTCGGCCAGCTCGGCGGGCTCGTCGGCGCCGATGAGGACGAGGTCCACCCGCGGCAGGCCGTCGAGGTCGGCCGCACTGGCGACGCGCCGCCGTACGGACACCACCTCGGTCTCGGGCGCGAAGTCGCGCAGCCGCGCGCTGAGCGCGTCGACCTTGGGCACGCCCACGTCCCTCGTCGTGTACGGCAGCTGCCTGTTGAGGTTGTGCAGCTCGACCACGTCGGGATCGACGGCCACGATGCGGCCGACCCCGGCGGCGCCCAGGTGCTGGGCCGCGACGGCCCCGATGCCGCCCACGCCGAGGAGCATGATCGAGCAGGCGGCGATCCGCGACTGGAGCTCGCGCGCGTCGGGGGCGAACAGCGTCAGGTAGCCGTGCTGGCGGGCGAGCCGGCCCATGGACTCGGCCGGCGACTGCGGCGGCTCCGAGGTGAGCCACCCCATGTGCGTCAGCGCCGCCACCAGGTCGGCCAGCAGCCGGTCCGCGTGGATCTCACTGTCGTCGACACCGCCCCGGAGCAGCGTGACCGCCTGCTCGACGCGGTCGAGGTCGCCCCGCAGCGATAATCCGTCACGTGAGCCGGTCGACAGGATCACCTGGTCGCCGGCGTTCGTGACGAGCACGGAGTCGACGAGCCGTCTCATGCACGCTCCCTAGGTGTCGAACCCATGGGTGTCCAGCCGCCGTCTTGCCTTGCTCGGTTTCCCCATCCTTGATGGCTTGACCGATCATGTCAAGATTCTGTTGAGATCAGAAAAATGGCGGAAAGGCGGGGCCGCGGCGCAGCCTCAGCTCGTTGAGCATTTGCTGGATGATCTCGCGGATGTGATCGGTGAGGTTGAACACCAGCACCGGATCGTCGGCGTCCGCCGCGTCGTACTCGTCGGTGCGGACGGGCTCCCCGAACTGGATCATCCACTTCGACGGCAGCGGCACCAGGCCGAGCGGGCCGAGCAGCGGGAAGAGCGGGGTGATCGGCAGATAGGGCAGACCGAGCAGCCTGGCCAGCGACGGCAGATCGCCGATCTTGGGGTAGATCTCCTCGGCGCCCACGATGGCCGTGGGCAGGATCGGCACCCCGGCGCGGATCGCCGACGCGACGAACCCGCCGCGCCCGAAACGCTGCAGTTTGTAGCGCTCGGAGAACGGCTTGCCGACGCCCTTGAACCCCTCGGGGAACACCCCGACCAACTCGCCCTTGCGCAGCAGCCGGTCGGCGTCCTCGCGGCAGGCCAGCGTGTGGCCGGTCTTGCGCGACAGGTGGGCGAGCATCGGGAGCTGGTAGACCAGGTCGGCGCCGAGCAGCCGCAGCGCCCGGTCCGCCTCATCGTGCAGCGCCACCTGCATCATCAGCGCGTCGACCGGCAGCGTGCCCGAGTGGTTGGCCGCGACCAGCGCGCCGCCCTCTGCGGGCACGTTCTTCAGATCGACGGTCTCGACCCTGAACCAGTGGTGGTAGAGGGGCCTGATCAGCTCCAGCAGCACCTTGTCCGTCAGCTCGGCGTCATAGCCGAACTCGTCGACCTCGTAGTCGCCGGTGACGCGCCGGCGGATGAAGGCCAGCAGCCTGGCGAGGGGCTCCGGCTCCTCGAAGGAGGGTGCCGAGCTGATGGGGATGACGCGGGCCTCGTCGTCGGGAACGCTCAATGCCGCACACCTCCGAGCGGGTGCAGCCCCCGCGAGAGCAGAAAGTCGTCGAAAGCCGCTCCGGTGGTGAACTTGGGCTTCCAGCCCAGCTCGGTCTCCAGCCTGGAGCAGTCGACCGCCCGGCCGTAGCTCATCAGCCGGACCTGCTCGGGCGAGTAGTCGACCAGTCCGATGCGGCGCGCGGCGTCGCCCAGCATGCGGAAGGCGGGCGCGAACAGCGGCAGCGACGGCCGCCCCGCCCGGCGCGCGCACTGCGACAGCAGCAACACGCCTGCCCCGGCCACGTTGTACGTGCCGGGGTGGTCTTCGGTCGCCATCCGCCGCAGCACCTCGACCGCGTCGTCCTCATGGACGAACTGCAGCCGCGGGTCGAAGCCGAACACGGTCGGCAGCACCGGCTGGGTGAAGTAACGGGTGAGCGGCGAGTCGACGCCAGGACCCATGAAGTTGGCGAAACGCAGCAGCGAGACCGTCATGTCGGGCCGACGGCGCGCGAAACCGCGCACGTAGCCCTCCACCTCGACCGCGTCCTTGGCGTAGCCGTGGCTCGGGCTGTCGTGCGGCTCCAGCTCTTCTGTGAACACCGCCGGATCCCGTGGCGACGAACCGTAGACGGCGGTGGTCGAGCGGACCACCACGCGCCGCACGGTCGCCGACCGCTGGCAGGCACCGAGCAACTGCATGGTGCCGATGACGTTGTGCTCCTTCATCACGGCCCTGCCCGCGCTCCGCGACGGAGCGCTGACCAGGCTCATGTGCACAACGGTGTCGATGTCGGCAGCCGCGATCACCTGGGCGATGTCGGGGCTGCGCAGATCGACCCGGACGAACTCCGTCCGGCCGAGGGAGATGCCGCCATCTCGCGTCAGCGAGGGGGGCGGCACGGTGTCCACTCCGATGACGCGACTGATGTCCGGGTCGGCGGCGAGCACGCTCGCCATCCGAGCGCCCACGTGGCGCGAGACCCCGGTGACGAGCACGGTGTGGGTCATCAGCGCCTCGCAGCTGCGTCTGTTACTTCTTGTTGCGCCGCTGGATGCGCGTCTTCTTGAGCAGCTTGCGGTGCTTCTTCTTGGCCATCCGCTTGCGGCGCTTCTTGATCACAGAGCCCACGGGACCCCCAGGTACTGATAGCAGATCTGAACCGATGCGCGAGCGCACACCGGATCACAGACTACCGGCGATCGGCTGTGGATCGCCCCCTGGGGGTGAGCCCGGCCGCTCGGCGGCGGCCGGGCATCTCCCACGACGGCATTCACGGCGTGTGGCATACGCCGCTACCTCAAGATCTACCCTGCCTCGATGTAGGCCTCCCGCAGATAGTCGTGGACCGCCTGCTCGGGCACCCTGAACGACCGGCCGACTCGGATGGCCGGCAGCTCGCCAGAGTGCACCAGGCGGTACACCGTCATCTTGGACACCCGCATGACCGTGGCCACTTCCGCCACCGTCAGGAACTTCACCTCACTGAGAGGTCTTTCGCCTGCACCCATCGGACGCCTCTTCCGCACGTGTTTACGGGTTATCCCCACTGGTGCCACTGCTCACGCACGTGTACTGCCGTCAGCGTAAGTCGGGACTCCGACAGCGCAAACCCCCTATTTTCTCAGCTGACGGAGCTACCTGTCAGCCAAACCAGCAAAGTCGCTGGTTAACACCGGCTTGAGCACCTCGCCTGGCCGTTGGAACTGTCCAACTTGTCACACATAAGAGTCGCCCAGGCCCCCTCAAAAGTTGGCAAAGGGACTGCGAGCCTCTCGGAATGCAGGCGCGAAAAGACGGTATGAGGATGACCGAATTGAACTCAAAGGGCCTGTGAGGCTCCTGTGACCAGATGGGCGATCAGCGGCTCGTAGTAGCGCGGTAGCACGTTGTCATCCAGGGGTACGACCACGTCGATCTTGCCCTCGGCCTCGCCGAGGAAGAGGCCGGGGTCGTTGCTGTCGGCGAACGCCACCGTCGGCACACCCGCCTCTCCGGCCGCTCCCGCCCAGCCGTGGTCGGCGATGACGAGGTCCGGCGTGACCTCGCCCAGCACGGTCAGCATCCGCTCCATCGGGGCGGAGTCGTGGGTGTGCACGAACCCGCCCTTGTCATCGAGCATGGCGATGTCCTGGAGGTAGCGGATCTTACGTGCGCGTCCGAATCCCGACCCGGAGTAGGTCCAGCCCTCGGCCGGCGTCAGCAGCGTCGCCCCGCGCTCCACGGCGAACCGGGCGAGCGCCAGGTGGACGGCGAGCAGGCCCGTAGGGTGCCCGGTGGCGAACAGCAGGCGCGGCTTGTCCCGCGACAGCACACCGGCGATCCGCTCGGCCATGGCGTCGAGCGCGTCGATCGTCAGGTCGGGGTCGATGGTGTCCTGGCCCCAGCGGTGTCCCGCGTCGGCCTGCACGCCCGCCGACTTGGCCATCTGCGCGAGGACGTCCCGGAACGACCACGGCTGTTCGAGGGTCAGTCCCAGCAGGTAATAGGGATCGCGGTTGGCCACCGAGCTGTAGTGGTCGAGATTGTTCTCGCGCGGAGTCGCGACCTCACCGGCGATCCGGGTGCGGACCAGGTGTTCGCGGAGTTGGTCGCGGCTGAGCACAGCTCTCCCTAAGGCATCGGGTCGAGGCCGTGCAGGGGGAAGACCGCCTGTCGGGTCGCCATGACCGCACGGTCGATGGGGTCTGCTGGGTCATAACCACCAGATAGGTCACGAAATTCCGGATTTCGGCCGTCGGTCATGGTCAGCGGGGCCGTCTCGCCCGTCCGTTCCCGTACGAACGCCCGCCAGGCCGGGGGTGTCTGGGTGGCCGGGTCGAGCGGATGCCCGGACAGCTCGGCGATCAGGTGCGTCCAGGCCCGCGGCACCACCTGGACCAGCTCGTAGCCGCCCCCGCCCGTCGCGAGCCACCGGCCACCGGCAGTCTCGTGCGCCAGCCGGTGCAGGGCGGCGTAGGCGGTGCGCTGCCCGTCGAGGCTGAGCATCAGGTTGGCGAGCGGGTCGAGCGCGTGACTGTCGCAGCCGTGCTGGGTCACCAGGATCTCCGGCCGGAACTCGCGCAGCAGCGGGGGCACGACCGCGTCGAAGGCCCGCAGCCAGCCCTCGTCTCCGCAGCCCGCGGGCAGCGCCACGTTGACCGCCGTGCCCTCCGCGCCCGTCTCTCCTGGGTACCCGGTGCCGGGGAACAGCGTGCGCGGGCTCTCGTGCAGGCTGATCGTCAGCACCCGGGGGTCGTCGTAGAACAGCGCCTGCACACCGTCGCCGTGATGCACGTCGACGTCCACGTAGGCGATGCGGCCGACCCCCTGCGCGAGCAGCCAGGCGATGGCCAGCGCCGGATCGTTGTAGACGCAGAAGCCGCTGGCGTTACCGGCCATCGCGTGGTGCAGACCGCCGGCGACGTTGACCGCGTGCTCGGCCGTGCCCTCCCAGACCGCGCGGGCGGCCGCGAGCGTCGCGCCCGCGATGAGCGCGGAGGCATCGTGTACGCCCTTGAAGGCCGGATTGTCGGTCGTGCCGAGCCCCACGGACAGGTCGGCCCCACCGGAGGCGGAGACGCGCTTGACGGCCTCGATGTAGTCGCGCCGGTGCACCATGGCCAGTTCGTCGTCGGTGGCGGGCACGCAGCCGACCACCTCGACCTTGTCCAGCACGCCGAGCTCACGGGCCAGCGCCATCGTCAGCTCCACCCTGACGGGCGCCAGCGGATGGCTCGGCCCGAAATCGTAGGAAGTGAGAGCATCGTCCCAGATGGCCCGTGCCGTAGAACTCATTCCCGCTCCCGTCCCTCGCCCTTGGAGCGACGTTACCGCAGCGTCAACTGGCGGCGTCCATACGGTGACGGGGGCTGTTCCGGCGAAATATCGTCGTTTTTGAATAAGTGCCGCATAGGGTTGGATCATGCGCTTCATGCGTCGCGTCACGGCCGCATGGCGCTTCTTCAAGCGTCCGCGCGTCTTCGACATCACGCTGGTGACCGTGCTCGCCGGGGCCGCGAGCGTCGGCCTGGTCTCCGTGCTGCGCCAGGGCTACCCGGACGTCGGCGAGGGCGCCGTCCTCTTCATCCTCAGTACGTTGCCGCTGCTGTTACGGCGGAGCCGGCCCGTCACGGTCGCCGCGATCGAGACCGCCGGTGACGTCTTCGGCATGGCCGCCGGCATCGTGGCGGCGGCCAACATCTCCTCGATGATCGCCTTCTACAGCGTGGGTCGCTACACCCCGGGCAGGACCGCCGCGCTCACCGCCGCCGGCGGGGGCGTGGTCTACGGCCTGGCCAACCACCTGATCAGGCCGATGCCCGGCTCTTGGATGGCCGGGTTGTACCCGCTGGCCCCCCTAGTCGTCGGGCAGCTCGTCAGGGTGCGCGCCGAGCTCAGGGAGCGCGGCCAGCGAGAGGCCACCGAGAGCGCGGTCCGCGCCGAGCGGCGGCGCATCGCCAGAGAGCTGCACGACGTCGTGGCCCACCACATCAGTGTCATCAACGTGCTGGTCGGCGGCGCCAGAGCCACCCTGCCGCCGAGCGAGGACGTCGCCCATGACGCCCTGGCCGGGGCGGAGCGGACCGCGCGCCAGGCGCTGGCGGAGATGCGCCAGCTCCTCAACGTGCTCAGGGCCGATGACCCGGTCGGGGTGGGCGGCGTGCTCACCACGGACGGGCTGGTCCGGATCGAGGGGGGCGCCGACGCCGCGACCGGGGTGGGCGCCGCCCGGCTGCCGGCGCTGGTCCAGGAGGCCGCGAGCGCCGGGCTGCCCGCGAGCCTGACCGTGATCGGCGAGCCCGTCACGCTGCCGGCGGCCGTCGACCACGCCGTCTACCGGATCGTGCAGGAGGCGCTGACCAACACCCGCAAGCACACCGTGGGGGCGCGGGCCAGCGTCCGCCTGGCGTACGAGAGCGAGGCGGTCGAGGTGGAGGTCGTCGACGACGGCCTGCCCGCGGCGAGCGGCCGGACCGCCCCGCCCCCGGGGTTCGGGCTGGACGGGATGGCCGAGCGTGTGGCGCTGTGCGGCGGCCTGCTGCGTACGGGCCCCCGCCTGGAGGGCGGCTTCCTGGTGCAGGCCCGCATTCCCCTGGAGACGACATGATCACCGTACTGCTGGCCGACGACCACGCGCTGGTGCGCAAGGGCTTCCAGCTCATGCTCGACGCCCAGCCGGACATGCGCGTGGTGGGCCAGGCGGCCGACGGCGCGGAGGCGGTCGCGCTGTGCGGGCGGCTGCGCCCGGACGTGGTGCTCATGGATTTGCACATGCCGGGCCTCGACGGGGTACGCGCGACCGAGCGGATCACCGTGGAGTCGCCCGGTGTGCGGGTGCTCGCGCTGAGCACGTTCGACCTGGACGAGAACGTGGTGGCGGCCCTGCGGGCGGGCGCCGCCGGGTTCCTGCCCAAGGACGTCTCCCCAGAGGAGCTGGTCGAGGGCGTCCGCGTGGTGCACCGGGGAGAGTCCGCCGTGGCGCCGCGCCTGCTGACTCGCCTGATCGGCACGTTCGTACGGGCGGCGCGACCGCGCCGCCGGGCGGCTCCCACGAAGCTGGACGGGCTGACCGAGCGTGAGCGCGAGACGCTCGTCCTGATCGCCCGTGGCAGGTCCAACGCGGAGATCGCCGAGGAGCTGGACGTCTCCCCCTCGACCGTCAAGAACCACGTGACGAACCTGTTCGCCAAGATCGGCGTCCGGGACCGGGCTCAGGCGGTGATCGTGGCCTACGAGGCGGCGCTGATCACCCCTGGAGAGTAGGAGCAGGGTCCCAGAGGCCGCGTCCGCGAACGGTCCTCCAGCAGGAAGAAACCCCGTTCCCGGACGGCCACGCTTGAGTCATGACCGCGATCCGGGTAACGAACCTGAGCAAGCGCTACGGCGGCACCGTGGCCGTGGCGGACCTGTCCTTCGACGTCGAGCCCGGCCAGGTGACCGGGTTCCTGGGACCGAACGGCGCCGGGAAGTCGACGACCATGCGCATGATCCTCGGCCTGGACCACCCGTCGGGCGGGTCCGTCCTCGTGGACGGCAGGCCGTACGGGGAGCTGCGGCACCCGCTGCGCAAGGTCGGCGCGCTGCTCGACGCCAAGGCCGTGCACGGCGGGCGCAGCGCGCGCAACCACCTGCTGGCCATCGCGCAGACCAACGGCATCCCGGCGAGCAGGGTGGAGGAGGTGCTGGAGGTGGTCGGCCTGGCCAAGGTGGCCAAGCGGCGGGTCGGCGGGTTCTCGCTCGGCATGGCGCAGCGGCTCGGCATCGCCGCCGCGCTGCTCGGCGATCCGGAGATCCTGCTCTTCGACGAGCCCGTCAACGGGCTGGACCCGGACGGCATCCTGTGGATCCGCACGTTCATGCGGAAGCTGGCCGCCGAGGGGCGCACGGTGTTCGTCTCCAGCCACCTGATGAGCGAGATGGCGCAGACGGCCGACCACCTGGTGGTGATCGGCAAGGGCGCGTTGATCGCCGACACGAGCATGTCGGAGTTCATCGGGCGCAGCTCTCAGTCGTACGTACGGGTGCGCTCGCCCCGCCTGGCCGAGGTGGCCGATCTGATCAAGGTCGGTGACCTGCACCCCGACCACCTGAGGGTGACCGGGGTGACGCCGCTGGAGATCGGCACGATCACCGCGCGGGCCGGCCTGCCGCTGGAGGAGCTGACGCTCGTCCAGCCCTCGCTCGAAGCGGCCTACATGGAGCTCACCAAGGACAGTCTGGAGTACTCATCGTGATCGACATTTTCCGGTCCGAATGGACCAAGATCCGCTCTGTCCGCTCGACGGTGTGGACCCTGGCCATCACCGCCGTGCTGATGCTGGGCTTCTCCGTCCTTCTCAGCGTCACGACCAAGAACATGGCCGACGGGCCGGTCCCGGGCTCGCAGGCGATCGTGTTGAGCCTGACCGGTGCGATGATGGCCTCGATCTCCATGGCCACCCTGGGCGTTCTGGTGATCTCCAGCGAATACCGCACCGGGGGCATCCGCACCTCGCTCATGGCCGTGCCCCAGCGCATGCGCCTGCTGACCGGCAAGATCGTGGTGTTCGTCGCGGTGTCGCTGGTCGTCTGCCTGGCCGCGTCGGCCGTCGCGTTGGGTGTCGGCGTGGCGATCTCCCAGCCGCCGTCCATCGAGATGGGGGAAGCGGTTCGGGCTTCGCTCGGGTCCGGTCTCTACCTGACCACGTGCGGGCTGTTCGGGCTGGGGCTGGGCACGCTGATCAGGCACACGCCGGGCGCGATCGTGTCGGCCATCTCACTGATCATGGTGCTGCCCACGGTCGCGGTCCAGCTCCCGGGCGAGTGGGGCAGGACCGTGGCCGAATACTTCACCACGAACGCCGGCTTGCTGGTCGTGTCCGGCGAGAGCCGCGGCTCCCTGGGCCCGTGGAGCGGGTTCGCGGTCTACCTCGCCTGGGTGGCGGTCGCCATGATCGCGGGCGCCGTGCTGATGCGGCGCCGCGACGCGTGATCACCTCTGATCACACTATTCAGCGCGGAGGGCGATGACCGGGTCCAACCGGCCGGCCCTCCGCGCGGGCGCGACGCCGAAGAACACGCCCACCGCCGCCGAGACGCCGAACGCCAGCGCGACCGACCACCAGGTGACCGAGGCGGGCACCGGCGTGAGCGCCTGGATGGCGAGCGCGCCGCCGACGCCGAGCAGGATCCCGATGACGCCGCCGATCGTCGTCAGCAGCACCGCCTCGATCAGGAACTGGGTCAGCACGTCGCGCTGCCTGGCCCCGAGCGCCTTGCGCAGCCCGATCTCGCGGGTCCGCTCCCGGACGCTGACCAACATGATGTTGGACACGCCCACGCCGCCCACCAGCAGCGAGATGCCGGCGATCGCGGCCAGCACGCCCGTGAGCATGCCGAGCACGCTGCCGATCGTGCCGAGCAGCTGGGTCTGCGTGACGGCCGAGAACTTCTCCCCCGGGTACCTGTCGGTCAGCGCCGCCACGACCCGGCTCTGCAGCGGCTCGATCTCGTCGGGCCCCGACGCGCCGACCGCGATCCCGTTGACCCTGGCGATGCCGAGCAGCCGCTGGGCCGTCGTCACCGGGATGTGCACCTCCTGGTCGCGCGAGACCCCGAAGGTCTGGCCGATCTTGGCGTAGACGCCGACGACCCGGAACCGCGCCCCGGAGATCGTCAGCTGCCGCCCGATCGGATCGAGGTCGCCGAACAGCTTGTCGGCCACCTCGGAGCCGAGCACGGCGACCCGGCGCCGGGTGTCGACGTCGGTCCCGCTCAGGTGGCGGCCCTTGTCGAGGGGGCGGTCGAAGATGTTGGTGAGGTTCTGGTCGGTGCCGACGACGGTGACGAACGCCTCGGTCCCGCCGACCCGTACGGTCTCGCCCGACTGCAGCGACACCGTCACCTTGGCCGGGTCGCCGACCACGCGCCGCACGTACGCGACGTCGGCCAGGTTGAGCTTGCTCTGGGTCGGCGCCGCGCCCACGGTGAGCCGGCCCGGGACGACCAGGATGATGTTGGTGCCGAGGCCGGAGATCTCCTTCTCCACCGCGTCCTTCGCGCCGGTGCCGACGGCCACCAGGATCACCACGGCGAGCACGCCGATGACGACCCCGAGCATGGTCAGCACGCTGCGCATCCGGTTGACCCGCAGCGCCTCCAGCGCCATGCCGAACGCCTCGCGCGCTCTCACTCCTCGCCGCCGTCTGGGTGCCCGGTTCCGGTACGGTCCGCGGTGTCCAGCTCGATCAGCCCATCGCGTACGTGGATCTGCCGCCGGGCGTGCCCCGCGACCTCCGGCTCGTGCGTGACCAGCACCACGGCCACCCCGCTGTCACTGTTGAGCCGGTCCAGTATGGCCATCACCTCGGCGCCGTTGCGAGTGTCGAGATTGCCCGTCGGCTCGTCGGCCAGCAGCACCTTCGGCTCGCCCACCAGCGCCCTGGCGATCGCCACCCGCTGCTGCTCGCCGCCGGACATCTGCGAGGGCCGGTGCTCCATCCGATGCCCCAGACCCACCGCCTCCAGCGCGGCCCGCGCCCTGGCCCGGCGCTCGGCCTTGCCGACCCCTCGGTAGACCAGCGGCAGCGCCACGTTCTCCAGCGCCGTGGTCCTGGCCAGCAGGTGGAACGACTGGAACACGAACCCGATGGTCTTGTTGCGCAGCTCGGCCAGCTGGGTATCGGACAGCTCGGACATCTCCACCCCGTTCACCCGGAGCCGCCCGGAAGTGGGCCGGTCGAGGCAGCCGAGTAAGTGCATCAGCGTGGACTTGCCGGACCCGGACGGCCCGATGATGGCCACGAACTCGCCGCGGCCGATGCTCAGCGACACACCGCGCAACGCCTCCACGGCGACGCCGTCGAGCTGGTAGCGCCTGGTGAGGTCCACGGCTTCCAAGGCGGCGTCCGGCGCGGCGGCGGTCATGGCAGCCGCTGCCCTTGCCGTACCGAGTCCGCGCCCTTGACCACGATCCGGTCACCGACCGCGAGTCCGTTCAGCACCTCGACCACCGCCTCTCCCTGGGCGCCGAGCTTGACCACGCGGCGCTCCGCCGTACCGTTCCTGACCACCCAGACCACGCTCTCGCGCCCGCTGGAGACGATCGCCGAGGCGGGGGCCGCGATGGCGGCGGGCGACTCACGGACCGTCAGCCGCGTCACCGCGCTCATACCCGGTTTCGGGGTGGGTGCCGCGGCGCCGTCGTCGAACCGGCCGGCGCCGAGCGTGAGCTGCACCGGATAGCTGACGCCGCCCGTCGTGCCGGGCATCGGGGTCACGCCGACGCCCGTCACCCGCGCGGTGTAGGCCGCACCGGGGACCGCGTCGAGCTCGACCGTGGCCTTGGTGCCCTTCTTGACCAGCAGCACGTCGGTCTCGTCGATGTCGGCGGAGAGGGTGAGCTCCGAAATGTCCGTGACGGTGATGATCGGGTCGCCCGCCGACACGGGAACACCGGTCGCCACCGGCGTGCCGCCGCTCGCCGAGCCGCCGGAGGTGTCTGCGGGCAACTGCTGGCCGCCGGTGGGCAGCTGGCTGAGCAGGCCGTTCAGGCTGCTCGCGGCGCCGCCGCCCGAGGGCCTGCCGAGCGTGACCACCCCGCCGAACGGCGCCTTGACGGTGAGCGACTCCACCGTGCGCTCCGCCGCCTTGACCGCGGCCTTCGCCTGGGACTTGGAGGCCTCCTGCAACGACGCCATGGACGACGTCAGCCCGCCGAACCCGCTGGTGACCCCGGCCAGCACGCTGTTGATCGACCGGTTGAGCTGCGCTGTGATCGACTTCAGGGCCCTGGTCTGCGCCTTCTGCTGGGCCTCGGCCAGGCCGATGGCGCTGAGCAGCTGCCTGCGGGCCTGGGCGTCGTCGATCTTCTTCGCCTCCCTGCGCGCCCTGGCGAAGTGCCCGGCCACCTTGCGGTCGAACGCGCCGGTGTCGAAGGAGGCGAGCCGGACGTTCGGGCGGCCCAGGCTCGGGGTCGCGGGCGCGGCCGACTTCGACGCCCGCCGGGCCTGTTTGAGCTGGTCCTGGGCCTGCGGCGAACGGATCTTGGCCACGATCTGGCCCTCGCGCACGTGGTCGCCTTCGCGTACGTACAGGTGGGCGATCGTGCCCTGGGCGGGCGAGCGGAGGGTGGCCGTGGCGCGGGCGCCGATGGTGGCGGGCGCCTCGACGACCTCGGTGACAGGGGCGCGCTTGACGTCGGCCAGTTGTACGGCGGCCGGTGCCTCGGCTGAGCAGCCGGTCAGCGCGAGCAGGACGAGCAGCGGGGGGATGCCGCGACGGATCGTCACCCGACCCATCGTAGGAGCAGGGTGCCCGGGGTGACTTGGGCCTCCCGAACTCGGCCCGGACCCCCAGCCCCGGACTCACCCCGGACCTAGCCGGAGGCCGGCTCGCGGCTCAGCCCGAAGCTCAGCCCGAGGCCAGCTCGCGGCTCCGGTCGCGGGCGGCCTCGATGGCGGCCAGGAAGGCGGCGCGGACGCTGTGGCGTTCGAGCTCGGCGATCGCCGCGATCGTGGTGCCGCCGGGCGAGGTGACCGCCTCGCGAAGGATCACCGGGTGCTCGCCCGAGTCGCGCAGCATCACCGCGGCGCCGACGATCGACTGGGTGACCATGTCGAGCGCGGCGGCCCTGGGCATGCCGAGCAGGATCCCCGCGTCGACCATGGCCTCGACCAGGTAGAAGAAGTAGGCGGGCCCGCTGCCCGACAGCGCGGTGGCCGCGTCCTGCTGCGACTCGGGGATGCGCAGCACCTTGCCGACCGGCTTGAGCAGGTCCTCGGTGTGCTTGAGGTGCTCCTCGCGCGCGTGGGCGCCCGCCGAGATCACGCTCATCGCCTCGTCGAAGCGGATCGGCGTGTTGGACATCACCCTGACGACCGGCACCTCGACGCCGAGACGCTGCTCGACGAAGGCGCTGGTGATGCCCGCGGCGGCGGTGATCACCAGGCGGTCGGCGGGGACGTAGGGGGCGATCTCGGCCAGCAGAGCCGCCATGTCCTGCGGCTTGACCGCCAGGATGATCGTCTCCGCGGCCTTGGCGGCCTCGGTGTTGGTCACGGTCCGCACGCCATAGGCCTCGCGCAGCGCCTGCGCCCGCTCCGGGCGGCGTACCGTCGCCAGGATGTCGCTCGGATCGAACCCCGCTCGCAGCAGGCCGGACAGGAGGGCCTCGCCCATCTTGCCCGTGCCCAGAATCGCAATCACCCCGGTAGCCTACCGAGCCGGTGCCGGCTGACCGGCGACCGGGCGAAGCTGGTGCCGTCTCACCAGAGCTAGCGCCGGCTCACCAGCGACCGGGCGAAGAAGGCCAGGTTGCGCGGGCGCTCGGCGAGGCGGCGCATGAGGTAGGCGTACCAGTCGGCGCCGTAGGGCACGTAGACGCGCACCTGCGCGCCGAGCCCGGCCAGACGGGCCTGCTCGGCGGGCCGCACGCCGTACAGCATCTGATACTCGAAGCCCGTCGCGTCCCGCCCGGTGAGCACGGCCAGCGCTGAGGCGATCTCCACCAGCCGCGGATCGTGTGTGGCGACCATGGGGTAGCCGGTGCCCGCCATCAGCACCTTGAGGCAGCGCACGAACGACCGGTCGATCTCGGCCCGGGAGGTGAGGGCGCCGGGCGCGCTGTAGGCGCCCTTGCAGAGCCGCACCCTGGCGCCGTCGAGCCTCTCGCAGCGCTCACGGGCGTCCGGCAGGTACGCCTGCACCACGATGCCCACATCGGGATGCTCCTTGCGCAGCGTCGCGTGCACGGACTCGAGCCTGGCGATCGTGTCGTGCTCCTCGGCGTCGAGAGTGAGCGTCACTCCCCTGGCCGCGGCGGCCTCGCAGACGGTGGCCGCGTTGTCGAGCGCGAGCTGCTCGGACAGCCGCAGCCCCAGCGCGGTCAGCTTGACCGACACGTCGGCGTCCCGGGGCAGCCGGCCGAGCAGCGCGAGGTAGTCCCGGACCGAGTGCTCGGCCTGCGCCCGGTCGGTGACGTCCTCGCCCAGGCGGGCGACGGTGACGAGCAGCCCGTCGCGGGTCAGCCGGGCGACGACCTGGCCGACGTCGTCGGCGACGTAGCGCCTGACCACGTCTCTGGTCAGCGGCGAGGTGGTGACGACCCGTTCGACGAGGTCGCTCCTGGATACGGCTAGCAGGGCCTGACGCAGCACATATTCCACCCTAACTTCGCCGGCGCGATACCCGCCGGATTCGGCAGCTGAACCTGCGAGCCGTCCCATTCGTCCAAGAGGTATGCGCACAATGACAGCGACTCTTCTGGCCGGATGTCTGGTGCTTGCGACGAGTTGCGGGGCCCCGGCGCCTGCCAAGCAGGCCACCGCCCCAGCCCCCCGGACGCCGGTCACCACTGACCCCGTGGCCAGTGTTCCCGCTGAGACCACTCCCACGAAGTCTCCGAAACCGGTCAAGCCCACGGGCGACACCATCAACACGCACAAGGTCCGCTGGACCAAGGCGCAACCGACGTCCCACGGCCGCGAGCTCAAACTCACCTGGTGGTCGGGCGTGGCCCCGTGCACCGTCCTCGACCGGGTGAAGGTCAAGGAGACGCGCAAGAGCGTCAAGGTCACCCTGTACGAGGGCACCGCCCCGAAGGCCAAGGACGTCGCCTGCATCATGATCGCGGTGGAGAAGACGACGACGGTCAAGCTCAAGGCCCCGCTCGGCAAGCGCAAGATCCTGGACGGCGCCAAGCCCTGAACCTCCCGACAGACCCCGGCACACGACCCTCGTCGCGCCGCTGCCGGTCAGTTCCGGGCTGGGGACTCTCAGGGGGAATGACCAGACCCCGGCACACGACCCTCGTCGCGCCGCTACCGGTCAGTTCCGGGCTGGGGACTCTCAGGGGGAATGACCAGACCCCGGCACACGACCCTCGTCGCGCCGCTGCCCGCCAGTTCCGGGCAGGGGACTTTCACGGGGGAATGACCAGACCCCGGCACACGACCCTCGTCGCGCCGCTGCCCGCCAGTTCCGGGCAGGGGACTTTCACGGGGGATGACCTGACCCCGGCATGCGACCCCTGTCGTGCCGGGGTCCCTCAGGGTTTCGAGGGGGGAACTTTCAGGGGGAATACGGGTGCCCGAGGGCAGGTTGAGTCGAGTAGGCTCAAGCTGTTTGACAAACACCCCGGGCATTCGTACGTTGAGTCTGACCGACTCAACTTTAACTACAGGGACGTACTCATGGCACGTGCGGTAGGTATCGACCTTGGGACGACCAACTCCGTCGTCTCGATCCTCGAGGGCGGTGAGCCCACCGTCATCGCCAACGCGCAGGGCTCGCGGACCACGCCGTCCGTGGTCGCCTTCGCTAAGAACGGCGAAGTCCTGGTCGGCGAGGTCGCCAAGCGACAGGCCGTCACCAACGTGGACCGGACCATCCGCTCCGTCAAGCGGGAGATGGGCACCAACTGGTCCCAGGAGATCGACGGCAAGAAGTTCTCCCCCCAGCAGATCAGCGCCTTCGTGCTGCAGAAGCTGAAGCAGGACGCCGAGGCCTACCTGGGCGAGAAGATCACCGACGCGGTGGTCACCGTTCCGGCCTACTTCAACGACGCGCAGCGCCAGGCCACCAAGGAGGCCGGCACGGTCGCGGGCCTCAACGTGCTGCGCATCATCAACGAGCCCACCGCGGCGGCCCTCGCCTACGGGCTCGACAAGGAGCAGGACCAGACGATCCTGGTCTTCGACCTCGGCGGCGGCACCTTCGACGTGTCCCTGCTCGACGTCGGCCAGGAGGACGGCCACGGCTTCGTCGAGGTCAAGGCGACCTCCGGCGACAACCACCTCGGTGGTGACGACTGGGACCAGCGGGTCGTCGACGAGCTGGCCAACCGGTTCAAGAACGCCCACGGCGTCGACCTGTCCAAGGACAAGATGGCGCTCCAGCGTCTGCGTGAGGCCGCCGAGAAGGCCAAGATCGAGCTGTCCAGCCAGGCCGAGACCAACATCAACCTGCCCTACATCACCGCCTCCTCCGAGGGCCCGCTGCACCTCGACGAGAAGCTGACCAGGGCCGAGTTCCAGCGGCTGACCGCCGACCTGCTCGAGCGGACCAAGGGCCCGTTCCACCAGGTCATCAAGGACGCCGGCATCAAGATCAACGACATCGCCCACGTGGTGCTCGTCGGCGGCTCGACCCGCATGCCCGCCGTCTCCGAGCTCGTCAAGGAGCTGACCGGCGGCAAGGAGCCCAACAAGGGCGTCAACCCGGACGAGGTCGTCGCCATCGGCGCCGCCCTGCAGGCCGGTGTGCTCAAGGGTGAGGTCAAGGACGTCCTGCTGCTCGACGTGACCCCGCTGTCGCTGGGCATCGAGACCAAGGGCGGCATCTTCACCAAGATCATCGAGCGCAACACGACGATCCCGACCAAGCGCTCCGAGGTCTTCACCACGGCCGAGGACAACCAGCCGTCGGTGCAGATCCAGGTCTACCAGGGCGAGCGCGAGATCGCTTCGTACAACAAGAAGCTGGCCACCTTCGAGCTGACCGGCATCGCCCCGGCGCCGCGCGGCATCCCGCAGATCGAGGTCACCTTCGACATCGACGCCAACGGCATCGTCAACGTCTCCGCCAAGGACCTGGGCACGGGCAAGGAGCAGACGATGACGATCACCGGCGGCTCCGCGCTGCCGAAGGACGACATCGAGCGGATGATGCGCGAGGCCGAGTCCTACGCCGACGAGGACAAGAAGCGCCGCGAGGAGGCCGAGGTCCGCAACAACGCCGACGGGCTCGCCTACCAGACGGAGAAGTTCCTCCGCGAGAACGACGACAAGGTCCCCGGCGAGATCAAGACCGAGGTCGAGGAGTCACTGGCCGAGCTGAAGAAGGCTCTGGAGGGCACCGACACCGACGTCATCCGCAACTCGGCCGAGAAGCTCGCCACCGTCAGCCAGAAGATGGGCTCGGCGATCTACGCGCAGAGCCAGGCCCAGCAGCCCGGCGGCGAGGGCGCCCCGCAGGACGCCGCGGCCGGCGAGCAGCAGAAGGCCGATGACGACGTGGTCGATGCCGAGATCGTCGACGAAGACCAGCCGAAGAAGGACAAGTGATGCCGACGCGTGACAACGGGCACGACGAGCCGGTGATCCGCGACAACCGCAAGATCGACCCGGAGACGGGCCAGGTGCGCGAACGACCGCAGGACCAGGACGCTCCCCCTCCTCCCGCCGCCAGTGAGGCGGCGGCGCAGGACGGAGACCTGCTGGCGCAGCTCTCCGAGCGGACGTCCGACCTGCAGCGTCTCCAGGCGGAATACACCAACTACCGCAGGCGGGTCGAACGTGACCGCGGAGCCGTGCGGGAGCAGGCCGTCGCGAGCGCCCTCCAGGAGCTCCTGCCCGTGCTCGACGACATCGGCCGGGCGCGTGATCACGGCGAGCTCACCGGCGGCTTCGCGAAGGTGGCAGAGTCACTGGAAGCGGCCGTCACCAAGCTCGGGCTCAACTCCTTCGGCCAGAAGGGCGACCCGTTCGACCCGACCGTCCACGAGGCGCTGATGCACAGCTACTCGCCGGACGTCACCGAGCCGACCGCAATCGAGGTGCTCCAGCCCGGTTACCGAATGGGTGAGCGGGTGCTCCGCCCGGCGCGGGTGGCCGTGGCGGAGCCAGAAGACGCCCCCCCGGCGTCCGACGACGACAACTGACGAAGAACGAAGGGCGATAGATGAGCACCAAGGACTACCTGGAGAAGGACTACTACGCCGTCCTTGGTGTGCCCAAGTCAGCCACGGCCGATGACATCAAGAAGGCCTACCGCAAGCTGGCCAGGCAGTACCACCCCGACACCAACCAGGGCGACGTGGCCAAAGAGGCCAAGTTCAAGGAGATCTCCGAGGCCAACGACGTCCTGTCCGACAGCAAGCGCCGCAAGGAATACGACGAGGCGCGCACGCTGTTCGGGTCCGGGGTGGGGGCCCAGCGTCCCGGCAGTGGCGGCTTCCCGTTCGACTTCGGCGACCTGTTCGGGGGCACCGCCAACCAGCAGCAGCAGGGCCACGGGGCGGGTGAGCGGCTCGGCGACCTGTTCGGCGGGCTGTTCAACCGCGGCGGCGGCTCGACCCGTACGACCAGCGCCACGAGGCCGCGGCGTGGCCAGGACGTCGAGTCCGAGGTCACGCTCACGTTCACCGAAGCGGTCGACGGCTCCACGGTGTCGCTCAGGCTGACCAGCTCGGCCGCCTGCACGGCCTGCAGCGGCACCGGGGCCAAGGCCGGCACCACCCCGCGGGTCTGCCCGACCTGCGAGGGCACCGGGGCGGCCAGCCGCAACCTGGGCAACTTCGCCTTCTCCGAGCCCTGCCGCGACTGCAAGGGCCGCGGCCTGCTCGTGGACGACCCCTGCCCCGTGTGCGAGGGCAGCGGCCGGGCCAAGAGCACCCGCAACATCCAGGCACGCATCCCCGCAGGGGTGGCCGACGGACAGCGGGTCAAGCTCAAGGGCAAGGGCGCCCCGGGCGAGAACGGCGGCCCGGCCGGCGACCTCTACATCCTCACGCACGTCAAGCCGCACGCCGTCTTCGGCAGGACGGGCGACAACCTGACCATCACGGTGCCGGTGACGTTCTCCGAGGCCGCGCTCGGCGCCGAGATCAAGGTGCCGATACTCAAGGGGCTGCCGGTCACGCTGCGCATCCCGACGGGCACGCCCAACGGCCGTACGTTCAGGGTCCGCGGCAGAGGCGTCGCCCGCAAGGACGGCACCAAGGGCGACCTGCTCGCCACCGTCGAGGTGCTCGTCCCCCAGACACTGGACGACAAGTCCCGCGAGCTCCTCACGGAGTTCAACACCGCGACGGCGGGCGAGGACCCGCGGGCTGATCTCATACAGAGAGCCAGAAGCGAGTAGCCGATGGACGCCAACTATTTCGACCTGTCAGACGAGACTCCGGTCTATGTGATCTCGGTGGCCGCGCAGCTATCGGGCCTCCATCCGCAAACCTTGCGGCAGTACGACCGGCTCGGACTGGTTTGTCCAGGCCGCACGGCGGGGCGCGGCCGCCTCTACTCCACCCGCGACATCATCCAGCTCCGCGAGGTCCAGCGGCTCTCCCAGGAGGAGGGCATCAACCTCGCGGGCATCAAGCGGATTCTCGAGCTCGAGAACGAGGCTCTGCGGCTGCGTGAGGAGGTTCACCGCCTCCGCGCCGAGATGCAGATGGTCAGGGCGCTGATCCGCTACGAGCTGCCACCGGGGGCCTAGAACACATGGACTACAAGCTCACCCAGAAGAGCCAGGAAGCTCTCTCCGGGGCCATGCGGCGTGCCGCCGCGGAGGGCAATCCGGAGATCGCGCCCGCCCACCTGCTGACCACCCTGCTCGCCCAGACGGGCGGCACCGCCATACCTCTGCTCGAAGCCGTCGGCGCCGATTGGAAGACGCTGCGCGCCAAGGCCGAGGAGCAGCTCGCCGCGCTGCCGAAGGCGCAGGGCTCCACCGTGAGCGCGCCGTCGAGCTCGCGCCAGCTGCTGACCGTGATCAACACCGCCGCGCAGCGGGCCAAGCGGCTCGAAGACGACTACGTCTCCACCGAACACCTGCTCGTGGGCCTGGCCACCGACGGCGGCCAGGCCGCCGAGCTGCTGAAGTCCCAGGGAGCGACTCCGCAGGCGCTGCTCGACGCCTTCGAGAAGGTACGCGGTCACGCCCGCGTCACCAGTGAGACGCCCGAGGACACCTACCAGGCTCTGGAGAAGTACGGCGTCGACCTGACCGAGCACGCCCGCAACGGCAAGCTCGACCCGGTCATCGGCCGCGACTCCGAGATCCGCCGGGTCGTGCAGGTGCTGTCGCGGCGCACCAAGAACAACCCGGTGCTGATCGGCGAGCCCGGCGTCGGCAAGACCGCCGTCGTCGAGGGCCTGGCCCAGCGCATCGTGGCCGGCGACGTGCCGGAGTCGCTGCGCAACAAGCGGCTCATCTCGCTCGACCTCGGCGCGATGGTCGCGGGCGCCAAATACCGCGGGGAGTTCGAGGAGCGGCTCAAGGCCGTGCTCTCCGAGATCAAGGAGAGCGACGGGCAGATCGTCACGTTCATCGACGAGCTGCACACGGTCGTCGGGGCGGGCGCCGCCGAGGGCGCGATGGACGCGGGCAACATGCTCAAGCCCATGCTGGCCCGCGGTGAGCTCCGCATGATCGGCGCCACGACGCTCGACGAATACCGCGAGCGCATCGAGAAGGACCCCGCGCTCGAGCGCCGCTTCCAGCAGGTCTACGTCGGCGAGCCCACGGTCGAGGACACGATCGCGATCCTGCGCGGGCTCAAGGGCCGCTACGAGGCCCACCACCAGGTCCAGATCGCCGACAGCGCGCTGGTCGCCGCCGCCGCGCTCTCCGACCGCTACATCACCAACCGCTTCCTGCCCGACAAGGCCATCGACCTGGTCGACGAGGCCGCCTCCCGGTTGCGCATGGAGATCGACTCGCGTCCCGTCGAGATCGACCAGCTCCAGCGCAACGTCGACCGGATGAAGATGGAGGAGCTGGCGCTGTCCAAGGAGACCGACGAGGCCTCCATCCAGCGGCTCGAACGCCTGCGCAAGGAACTGGCCGACCGCCAGGAGGAGCTCAACGCCCTCGTCGGCCGCTGGGAGCTCGAGAAGGCCGGCCTCAACAAGGTCGGCGAGCTGAAGAAGCAGCTCGACGAGGCCAGGAGCGGCGCCGAGCGGGCGCAGCGCGACGGCGACTTCGAGGCCGCCTCCCGGCTCATGTACGCCGAGGTGCCGCGCCTGGAGCAGGCTCTGCGGGCCGCCTCCGACGCCGCGACGCCCGACAACGCCATGGTCAAGGAGGAGGTCGGCGCCGACGACATCGCCGAGGTCATCTCCTCCTGGACGGGCATCCCGGCGGGGCGCCTGCTGGAGGCTGAGACGGCCAAACTGCTGCGGATGGAGGAGGAGCTGGGGCGGCGCCTCATCGGGCAGCAGCAGGCCGTACAGGCCGTCTCGGATGCCGTACGCCGGAGCCGGGCCGGGATCTCCGACCCCGACAGGCCCACGGGCTCGTTCCTGTTCCTCGGCCCGACGGGTGTCGGCAAGACCGAGCTGGCCAAGGCGCTGGCGGAGTTCCTGTTCGACGACGAGCGGGCGATGACCCGCATCGACATGAGCGAATACTCCGAGAAGCACAGCGTCGCCAGGCTCGTCGGCGCGCCTCCCGGCTACGTCGGCTACGAGGAGGGCGGCCAGCTCACCGAGGCCGTCCGGCGGCGGCCCTACACGGTCGTGCTGCTCGACGAGGTGGAGAAGGCCCATCCCGAGGTCTTCGACATCCTGCTGCAGGTGCTCGACGACGGCCGGCTGACCGACGGCCAGGGCCGTACCGTCGACTTCCGCAACACGATCCTGATCCTCACCTCCAACATCGGCTCGCAGTTCCTGGTCGACCCCAAACTGGCCAACGGCGCCAAGCGCGAGGCCGTGATGGGCGCGGTGCGCAACTCGTTCAAGCCGGAGTTCCTCAACCGGCTCGACGACGTGATCCTGTTCGACGCGCTCGGCTCGGAAGAGCTGACGCGCATCGTCGACCTCCAGGTCGAACGCCTGGCCCAGCGGCTGGCCGACCGCCGGCTCACGCTGGAGGTCACCGACGCGGCCCGCGAGTGGCTGGCGCTCACCGGCTACGACCCGATGTACGGGGCGCGCCCGCTGCGCCGCCTGGTCCAGTCGGCGATCGGCGACAAACTGGCCAAGGCCGTGCTGTCGGGCGAGGTCGTGGACGGCGACCGGGTCCTGGTGGACCTGGGCGACGACGAGCTCTCCATCGTCCGCGGCTGAGGCCTGGCACGTGACGCCCGGGAACCGGTTGGTTTCCGGGCGTCGTCGTTCCACGGCGGGTGGGCAGGCTCACGCCACCACCGCGCCGGTCACGTCCGCCCTTCCGTGGCGTCCCTCGTCAGGACACCAGGGCGTCGAGGTCGTCTTCCGGTAGGCCGAGGTCCACCCTGATGCGATAGCGGGTACGCAGCAGGGCCACCTGCTCGGGGTCGTCCTCGTCGCAGGCCAGCACCGCCTGGGTCGCCCACTCGTGCCCAGCCCGCAGGTCACCGTAGGCGACCAGGGTCTCGGCGATCGTGTGGGCGGTCGCCGTGGTGGCTCCGCCCTCCGCACGGATGGTCTCGATGACCTCCCTTGCCTCGTCCGGCCGGTCGAGCTCGAAGAGCGTGTCGGCGATGCCGGCTCGCGGGTCGATGCTCGACTCGCCTCCGTCCTCCATCGCACGCTGGAAACACTCCATCGCACGCGCGGGCTGTCCCGCCGCCCGCCATTCCTCGGCGGCCAGAACCAGGATGGATGCCCTGGAAACGTCGCCCGTCGAATAGCCGAGCGCGACGTCGTACAGCCGCTTGGCCAGCGAACCGTGGTCGTCGGCCAGCAGTGCCTGCTCTAGCAGGCGATCAAGGTGCTCACGGGTCACATGCGCCACACCGCGAGACTACCGAGCCGCTTGCGGTTTTGCCCGGTCAATGCACATCGCGGATCTCGCACGGGTTCGGCAACGTAGCGTTAAAGTCTGACTACAGTCAGCGTGTCTGTGCTGGTCGGAGGGGATATTACCGTCGCGCTCGTCCGCCAGTGGAGGGAGTCGCGATGGGCCTGTCCAGGCAGATAACCTTCATTTTGGTCTGCCTCGTCGTGCTGTCCGCCGTGATTCCGGGTGCGGTCGGTTACCTTTCGGCCCGTCTGGAGGCCATCGAATCGGCGGAGCGAAACCTGCACGCGCTTGAGGCGAGGCTGCACACCAGGATGGTCAGGGAGGCCCGTGACGCACGGTCGGTGACGTTCCTGACACCGTGCGCGCCGGGCACCGACACCTCTCGCACCCAGCCGCACCCGCCGCCCGCCGCCGCGCTCGTCCCGGAATCAGGCGACCGGCTCCAGTCCATGTACGACCCTCACGGCTCGACTCCCGCCTGGCTGCCGGAGCTCCTCAGAGAGCTACACGCGGCCCACTGAACGCCCAGCAGCCCGGCGAGTGACGCTCACGAGGGCCGTGACCCTTCTGGCGAGCGACGCTTCACGAGGGCCGTGGCCCTTCTGGCGAGCGACGCTTCACGAGGGCCGTGACCCTTCGTCGCGGGCCAGGATGCCTCCCGAAGGCCAGGACTTGAGCTGGCGGGACAGGAAGCCGCGGATCAGCTGCTTGGCCGCCTCGATGATCTCCGGTGCGCCGTCCGGATCGCGGCGGAAGGCCAGCTTCAGCACCGCGTCGCCCGCTTCGACCGCGACCAGCACGGCCATGTCGAGCTCCTGGCTGTCGGCCAGCCCGAACTCCTTCAGCAGCAGCCCGCGCAGCCGCCCGGCGATCACCATGTTGTTGTCGGAGTCGGAGTCGAGCAGGTTGAGGTCGACCACGTCGCCGAAGCGCAGATTCCTGAACCCGGGCACGCTCCGGTGCATGTCGACGAACTCGTCGATGATCGCGTCGACCGCCTCCCACCAGCCGCGGTAGTCCTCTTCGAGGAACCGGCGGCCGACGCGGGAGACGAACTGCTCGACGTTGCGCCGGGTCAGCTCCTGCGTGATGGCTCGCTTGTCGGGAAAGAACTGGTAGACCGACCCGATCGCGACGCCGGCTCGCTCGGCGATGCGGGTGGTGGAGAGCCCCTCGTAGCCGATCTCGTCGAGCAGCTCGGCACACGCGTCGAGCATCCGCTCGACGCGGCGGGCACTGCGGCGCTGCGTCGGCCGTCGCCGGAGCGATTTGGGCGCCGCGCAGCCGTCTTCAATCATCGGGGAGGACACGTGCTCCATCTTCCCCCCAAGTGCACGATCGTTACCTGGCGAATGGCGGATTTCTCGTGACGCCGGTCACTCTCGCGAACCGCCGCAGCGCTCCCGGCGAGATCCTCGACAGCGCGTAGCCGATCTTCCCCTCCGCGTTGACCGGGACAACGGCCTGGTCACGGTGTACGGCGCGCAGGATATGAGCGGCGACGCGCTCGGGCGGGTAGCCGCGGCGAGTCAGCCCTTGTTCGGCCGATTCCCTGATGTCCGGTCCGACGTACGTGGCGTTGCGCGCGATGGGTGTGGACACGAAACCGGGGCAGATCACGCTGACGCCGATGCCCTGCCCGGCCAGCTCCGCTCTCAGGCAGTCGCTCAGCATCTTCACCGCCGCCTTCGAGGTCGAGTAGGCGGGCAGCAGCCGCGACGGTACGAACGCGGCCAGCGAGGCGACGTTGACGATGTGACCGCCTTCTCCGTGTTCGACCATCTGGGCGGCGAACAGCCGGCAGCCATGGATGACGCCCCACAGGTTGACGTCGAGGGTCCTGCGCCAGTCGTCGGCCGAGTGGTCGAGGAACGGCCCACTGACCGCGATCCCGGCATTGTTCACCACAATGTCCGGCACTCCATACTCAGCGCGGATATTTCTGGCGAAGTCTTCCATCTGGGTGGTGTCGGCGACATCGACCCGTACGGCGTGTGCCGTACCGCTGAGGTCCTTGGCGATGCCGTCAGCCGTACGAGCCGCCGCTTCGCCGTCGAGGTCCGCGCAGACGACCTCGGCGCCGTGCGCCGCGAAGGCCCGCGCGGTGGCGCGCCCGATGCCGCTGCCGGCACCGGTGATCACCACCAACTGCCCGTGAAAGGCCTTGCGTCCCTCCTCGATGCGGGCCCCGCGCAGGCTCCTGGTGGGCGCGCCGCCGTCGGCGTGGGTGGCGAACTCGGCGATCATCCTGGCGATGACGTCGGGGTGGCTGCGCTGGACCCAGTGCCCGGCCGCGATCTTGCGATGCCAGAACTTGGGCACCCCCTCCCCCAGCGAGGCCAGCAGCGCCGGGCCGACGAACGGATCCCGCGTCGCCTCTATGAGCTGAACGGGCACGGCGACGGTCGGACCGCCCCCAGGACGGCCGTCGCCGCCCTCGGATCGATCGACCACCTCACCGCCCGGTCGGCCAGCCACCTCAGCACCCACTCCGCCCGACAGATCCCCGCCCGGCCGGCGGGACACATCCCCGCCGAAGTGGCCGGGCACGTCGCCGCCAGAGTGGGCGGAGCCCATGTTGCTCCGGTAGAGGCGCAGCCCGTTGCGGGCGTCGCTCCTCAAGGTATCGGCCGGGTGGCCCGGCCTGGGCTCAAGGCCATCACCCCGCCGCATCGACCGCTCCAGAACGCGCGGCATGAACGTGCTCCAGGCCAGCTCGGGCAGCACCGGGAGCCGGAAGGCGCCGATGTACCAGGACCTGACCGCCTGCGACAGGACGTCGCGCCGCCTGCCGTGCCGCATGAAGTGGCGTGCCCGCGCGAGCCCGGGACCGCCGAAGCTGGTGAAGGAGGCGATGCGGTCCCGGAGGCCGGGACGGGTCACGGCGTCCCAGCCCTGCAGCGAGCCCCAGTCGTGCCCGACGAGGTGGACCCGGGGCTTGCCGATCGCGTCGAGCACCGCCGCCAGATCGCCCGCGAGCCGGTGGAGGGCGTAGTCGCCGGTGTGGCGCGGGGCCGTCGAGGCGCCCGCCCCGCGTACGTCGTAACGGACCACGTGGAAGCGGTCGCGCAGCCGCTCGGCGACCTCGTCCCAGACCCGGTGCGTGTCCGGATAGCCGTGGATGAGGAGAATCGTGGGGTCGCCGGGATCGCCTTCCTCGAAGACCGCCAGCCGTACGTCATCGGACTCGACCCAGCGCATGGCGACCTCCTATTGGACGTGGTGTCCAATGATAGATCTCGTCAAGGGCGGGCTGCCAGCCCCGTACAGGATCGCAGGGCCCGCCAGTCGGCCACCGCCTGCGTCTTGGCCGTGCCCGTCATCGGGATCGGTATACCCCCCTGGATGGTGGCGGGCGTCCACTGGTCCTTGAGCACCTTGCGGCCCTTGATGGTGAGCGTCAGCACGCCGGTCCTGCCGGTGGTGCCGGGCGTGGAGTTGTAGAAGAGAAAGTTGCCCAGGCCGTAGCTGACGTAGCCGTTGCCGACGTACCCGGCGCCGAGGAGGATGTGCGCGTGCCCGCCGACCACGACGTCCGCGCCCGCCTTGACCAGCTTCGGGCCGAGAGCGAGCTGCGCCGGGTTGGGGCACTTCTGCATCTCGGTGCCCCAGTGCAGGTGCACGATGACGGTGTCGGAGTTCTTGCGCGCCTGCCGTACGGCCTGGAGCAGGCGGTCCTCGTCCTTGGCCGACGCGAGCCCGCCCTTGGTGGACGTCGCCGTCCACGCCTGGATGAACTCGGCGTCGAGCACCTGCGTGGCCCCGATGATGGAGACCCGGTTGCCGTTGACGGTCTTCCTGAACGGCTTGTAGGCCTGCGTGGAGTTCGCCCCGATGCCCACGATCGGGAACTTGCTCCGCTTGATCGCCGCCAGCGAGTCGGCGAGCCCGGTCTCCATGTAGTCCATGCCGTGGTTGTTGGCCATCGACGCCACGTCGACCCCGGCGGCCTTCAGCGCGCCGAACGCCGTGTCGGGCGCCCTGAACGTGTACTGCTTGCCCGGCGCGGGCGTGCCACCCGTCGTGATCGCCGTCTCCAGGTTGACCATCGCCAGGTCGGCCGCGCGCAGCACCTGCGCGATCGGTCCGAGCGCCGTGCGCGGCGCGGCGAGCCGGTTACGGAGCCCGCCCTCGAAGTGCACGTCCCCGCCGAACGCGATCGTGTACGGCTTCCGCGTGGGGGCGGCGGGCTTGGTAACGGCCGCTTCCTTCGGTTTCTCCGCCGCCTGTTCGCTCTTCGGCGGCTGCTCCGGCTTGGCCGCCGAGCACGCGGCGGCCGAGGCCAGCATGACGGCGAGGGGCGCCGCGAGAAGGGGGCGGGGGACTCTCATGTGCGGCTACTTCCGCTCGATCCTGACTTTCAGCCATCGAGCATGCCATGAGCGGAGGAATCGCGCGCGGCCCTATAGGCGCTGACCTTCGGTCATGAGGCCGGTCATAGGCCGAGACGCCGCAGGGTCACAACGTCCAGGCAGCGCCAGCCGTGGAGCGGGGTCACGACGTCGAGGCAACGCCGGCCATGAGGCGGGTCATGGCGTCGAGGCACCGCTGGTCCTGCGGCGAGTAGACGATCATGCGGGTCTCCGGCGCAGACGAGAGGTGGAAGCTGGTCGTGCTGAAGCCGATCCGGCCCATCTCACGGTGCTCGTAGGTCTTCACCCGCGGCCCGGGCTCGGCCACGTCCTGCCTGGCCCACAGCCTGGCGAACTCGGCGCTCTCCGCGGCGAGCCGCCGGACGAAGTCCTGCCAGCAAGGGTCGTCGGTGTGGCGGCTGTAGGCACCCCTGAAGACGGCGACGGCGCGCGGCAGCTCCTGGTCGCGGTTGACGAGCATGGTCGTCCACGAAGGGCTGAGGAACGTCTGCCAGAGCGAGTTGCGTTCGCCCTCCGGTGCGTCGACGATCTCGGGGAAGATCGTCGCGTAGGCGGGGTTCCAGGCCAGCACGTCACAGCGGCTGTTGGTGATGCACGCGGGCATCGCGCCGAGCTGGTCGAGTATGGCCTGCATCTCCGGCGTCACCTGGGCGGAGCCGGCCAGGACGGGTGTGCCCGGCTGTCCCGCCAGCCGGTAGAGGTGCTCCCGCTCGGCGGTGTCGAGCCGGAGCGTACGCGAGATCGCGTCGAGCACCTGGCTGCTGGCGTTGATCGGCCGTCCCTGCTCCAGCCACGTGTACCAGGTGACGCCCACCCCGGCGAGCTGCGCGACCTCCTCGCGGCGCAGGCCGGGCGTACGCCTGCGGGGACCCGGCGCCAGATCCACCATCTCGGGGGTGATCCGCTCGCGCCGGGTGCGCAGGAACGCCGACAAATCGGAGCGCCTTGCCTCTGTCACGGTCACCCCTTCACTATGGTGGAACGGGCGTCAGCCATCCAGGTAGCACTAATACCAGTATAAAGGGGCTCTCGTTACTGGTACTGGTTTGCCGTCAGAATCGATCTATGACCCAATCCGCTCCTGTCGCTCCCCCGATCCCGGCCATACAGCCGGAGAAGGGCAAGGCCAGCGGGCTGCTCCTGGCGATCATCCTCGTAGGGCAGTTCCTGGCCATCTTGAACGTCAACATCGTCAACGTGGCCACCCCGACCATCGAGGCCGATCTGCACTCATCAGGTGCCGGGCTGCAGATGATCGTGGCGGGATACACCATCGTCTACGCCGTCCTGTTGATCACCGGTGCCCGGCTGGGCGATCTGCTCGGCTATCGCAAGGCCTTTCTCGCCGGGCTCGCCTTCTTCACGCTCACCACGCTGGCCGCGGGGCTCGCGCCGACGACCGGCACGCTGGTCGCCGCCCGGCTCGCCCAGGGCGCCGGGGCCGCGCTGATGATGCCCCAGGTCATGACCTTGATCCAGCACAACTACCAGGGCGCGGCCAGAGGCCGGGCGCTGGGCCTGTGGTCGGCCGTGGTGAGCGGCGGCATCGTGGTCGGTCAGGCGCTCGGCGGGATCCTGCTCGGGCTCGGCGCCGGCTGGCGGATCGTCTTCCTCGTGCTGGTGCCGATCGGCGCGCTGCTGTTGGTCGCGGGGCTTCGGGTGCTCCCCGCCGACCACGGTGGCGGCCAGGGCGGGCTCGACCCGTGGGGTCTGGTGAGCCTGTCGGCCGCCGTGCTGCTCTTCGTGGTGCCGCTCGTGCTGGGCAGGGACCTCGGCTGGCCGCTGTGGGGCTGGGCCTCGATGGCGCTGAGCGCGGTGGTCTTCGTGGTGTTCGTCCGCGTCGAGCGCTGGGTGACGAGCCGTGGCGGGCGCCCGCTGGTCAACGCGCGCGTGCTGCGCGCGCCCGGTATGCGGCCGGGGCTCGCCGTGCTGCTGCTCGGGCCGGCCACCTGGGGCGCGTTCCTGTTCACCTCGGCGCTGCACCTGCAGGGCGACCTGCGCCTGTCGCCGCTGGCCTCGGGCATGATGCTGGTGCCGTGCGCTCTGGCGTTCGCGCTCGTGGGGCTCTGCTGGCCGCTGCTGCCGCCCGGCCTCCAGCGCTCGCTCGTGCCCTTCGGCTACGTGGTGGCCGCGCCGGCCTACTTCGGCCTCGGGCTCGCCTCCGGAGGCGGCCTCCTGTACGCGGTCATGAGCGCGCTCATCGGCGGCGGACTCGGCGTGCAGGTCGCGGTGACCAACATGGCGACCCAGCAGGTGGACGACGTCTACGCCGCCGACGCGAGCGGGGCGCTCCTCACCGTGATGCAGCTCGGCCAGGTGATCGGGGTGTCGACCGTGGGCACGCTGTTCATCTCACTGTCCCAGGGCGGGGGCACCGGCTCCGCCTCGATGGCGACTGCCGTGGCGCTCGCGGCGCTGGCCGTACTGGCCGGGGTGAGCTCGATCTTCTTGGTACGGCGTCGCTGAGACACGTACCGGTCCTCCTTGGTATGGGGGCACCTGAAACCTGTACCCGGCACGGCTGAGACCTGTACCAGTCCTTTACTTGAACCATTCAGGTTTATCGCTAGCGTGTCCGGATATGGGGGACAACGACCAAATTCGCCAGGGGGCTGCGGGTGACCGCGGCCCGCGTGGCGATCATGCGGACCGTGCGCGAAGGCGACCACCTCGACGTGGAAGCCGTCCACCACGGCGTGCTCGACCGTGTGGGTCAGGTGTCCCTTCAGGCCGTCTACGACTCACTGCACGCGCTGCACCAGGCCGGACTGCTCCGCAAGATCGAACCCATGGGCAGTCCGGCGCGCTACGAGGCCGGGGTGGGTGACAACCACCACCACCTCGTCTGCCGGCGCTGCGGCGGCATGGCCGAGGTCGACTGCGCGACCGGGATCGCCCCGTGTCTGGTGCCCGTCGACGCGGCCGGATTCGTCGTGGACGAAGCCGACGTCACCTTCTGGGGCGTCTGCCCGAACTGTCAACGATGATTTTCGGAGGACCGCGCTGATGACGAACAGGCCTATCTCCACCGACGACGCCGGCATACCCGCGCCGAGCGACGAGCACTCGCTCTCCGTCGGCCCCAACGGCCCACTTCTTATGCAGGATCACTATCTGATCCAGAAAATGGCGCACTTCAACCGGGAACGTGTTCCCGAGCGCGTCGTACACGCCAAAGGTGGCGGCGCCCACGGCGTCATGCGGATCACCGAGGACGTCAGCCAGTTCACCAAGGCCGGCCTCTTCCAGAAGGGCAAGGAGACCCCGCTCTTCCTGCGCTTCTCGACCGTCGCCGGCGAACTCGGCAGCCCCGACACCGCCCGCGACCCGCGCGGGTTCGCGATCAAGTTCTACACCGAAGAGGGCAACTACGACCTCGTCGGCAACAACACCCCGATCTTCTTCATCCGCGACCCGCAGAAGTTCTCCGACTTCATCCACAGCCAGAAGCGCCGGGCCGACAACCACCTGCGTGACAACAACATGCAGTGGGACTTCTGGACCCTGTCGCCGGAGTCGGCGCACCAGGTCACGTTCCTCATGACCGATCGTGGCATCCCCGCCTCGTGGCGGCACATGCACGGCTTCGGCTCGCACACCTTCCTCTGGTACAACGCCGGGGGCCAGAAGTTCTGGGTGAAGTACCACTTCAGGACCGAGCAGGGCATCAAGAACTACACCGGCGAAGAGGCCGCCGCGCTGCTCGTCGACCCCGACCACCACATCCGCGACCTGCACACGGCCATCGAGGCGGGCGACCACCCGTCGTGGAAGGTGAACGTGCAGATCATGCCGTTCGAAGCCGCGGCCGACTACCGCTTCAACCCGTTCGACCTCACCAAGGTGTGGCCGCACGAGGACTACCCCGAGATCACGATCGGCAGGTTCACCCTGAACCGCAATCCGCGCAACTACTTCGCGGAGGTCGAGCAGGCCGGCTTCGAGCCGTCGAACCTGGTGCCCGGCATCGGCGCCTCCCCGGACAAGATGCTGCAGGGCCGCCTGTTCTCCTATCCCGACACGCACCGCTACCGGATCGGCCCCAACTACCTGCAACTGCCGATCAACCAGCCGCGCGCCGCGGTCGACTCCTACAACTTCGACGGTCCGATGACCTTCAGGAACTCGCAGGACCCGGTGTACGCCCCCAACAGCGTCAACGGCCCGGCGGCGGACCCGGCGTTGTACGAGGGTGAGAACTACCAGGTGGCCGGCGAGATCATCCGGTCCGCGTACACCAAGCACGCCGAGGACGACGACTACGTCCAGCCGCGCGCCCTCTGGGAGAACGTGCTGTCCGACACGGACCGCGCGCACCTGGTGAGCAACATCGTCGGGCACGCCTCGGCCCCCGAGGTCACCTCGGAGATGAAGCAGCGCGTCGTGGAGTACTGGAACAACATCCACAAGGACCTAGGCCAGGGCGTCTCCCACGGCCTCGGCCTCTCCTGACGCCGACCCGAGGTCGCACGCGAAACAGCCCGCGCCCATATGCGGCGCGGGCTGTTCGCGTTGTGGGTGGTCCAAATGGGGGGCAGAGGGCTCTTCGGCTGGAGTCGTCAGACCGTACTCCGCGATTGAGGACTGATCCTCTGCTTCGAACAAGGTGTGGCTAGTTGATCTCCAAGGCGGTTCGGGCCAAGATATGAAGATCTTCGGATCTCGTGTACAAGGTCGATCTGGAGTGCGTGGCGGCCCTGATGGTGTTGTGCTAGCAACCTGCCAGGGCCGTTTTTCATGAAGCGGTAGCGGCGAGCGAGTTCAGGTCGAACTCGCCATCGCGAACCCCGGCCGTGAAGGCGGCCCATTCACTCGGCGTGAAGACCAGGACGGGACCGTCCTGCTCCTTGCCGTCTCGCAAAGCGACGTTTCCGTCGGCAAGCGGTGCGACTTCGACGCAGCTGCTCGCGCCGTTGCAGAAGCTGCTCTTCTGCCAGTTCGCTACCACGGGATCGATGTACATTTTCTCCCCAAACGGGCGAAAGGGGCACCATTGCCCCTTGTTGTGATCTTTGTTGCTAGCCCCGCCACATCATGGCCTTGCGCTGGATGAGGACACGTGACTCGTCCTCGTCAAGCGCTTGGGACTCGATGTAGTCGAAGGCTGTCTCGTATCCAGCCACACGTTCGAGGTCCTCGACGAAGTGGGCCGTGTAGAGCTGCTCCAGGTATACAACATCGTCGAATTCCGCGAACTTCAGGTGGATGAACGCCCCTGTGTTGACGGGGTGCAACGCATCCGTCGCCAGCACCTGCACGCTGACGTGCGGCAGCAGAGACATCTCCAGGAGATGCTCCATCTGCGCACGCATGACCGAGGGCTCACCGAAACGCCGCATCAGAGCCGGCTCGTCGAGCACGAAGCGTAGCTGCGACGGCTGTGGACGGTGTAATACCCGCTGCTGCCGATCTTGGCGCGCCTCGACCCGGCTCCGGACACCGCTGTGCGTGATCCGTGAGATGCCACGGACGGAGAGGACGATCTCCCGTGCGTAGTCCTCGGTCTGGAGGAGACCAGGCACGATCTGGGGTTCCCAGTTGCGCTGGAATGTCGCCTCCGCTTCCAGCCCGAGGAATCTTGTGTATTCCTCCGGGAGGGCGTCTTCGTAATCTTCCCACCACCCACGCTGATCCGCATCCCTCAGCAGGGCGAAGAGTTCGTCACGTTTCTCACTGTCGATCTTGTACAGCTCTGCCATGGCCTTGATGTCCTCGGCACTTGGCATGGTCTTGGCTGCTTCGATTCGGCTGATCTTGCTGGGACTCCAGCCCAGGTCGCCAGCCGCTCTGGCCCCCGTCAGCTTCTTTCGCTCGCGAAGGCGGCGTAGCTCCTGACCGAGTCTGAGCCTGCGAACAGTCGGACTGCCCTGCTGCGATGGCACCGTCCACTCTCCTCGTCGGGAATGAAGGTGAATGAAGGTGAAGGTGTAACAGAGAAAGGCCACTTAGCCGTTCGGTCAATCTTACACTGCAACTTGCACGAGCACTGCCACTGAGGCTTGCCGCAAGGGTTTCACGGAGTGAGCGCAAGGGGCAAGAGGGCGCGACCTGGGGTGGGGCCGCATCCGATGGTTCCCCTCATCCCGCCCTTGCCACAGACCACCTGACAGTTGGCGTGCAAGTTGCATCCACAGATGCACCGCAAACTATCAAGCAAGGACCGAAGAAAACTAAATCTTCTCTTGCTGAATGTATTGCACCGGGCCCATCCGGGAGAGACGATCGAGCTCTGGAAGGTAACCGAGGGATGGGGGGCCGAGATGACGACACGGCCTACCACACCGGGCCTACCGCTCTTCATCGCTGGCGGCCACGCGGGCCGCACCTCCGGCAACGTCGCCGTCCCGGATCTGAATCTCTGCCCCAGGGAGGCCGCTTGCCGGAAGGACCCCGCACGCATCTGACTGACCGCAGCACATGTCGCTCATTCGAGCACGCAGAAAGCTCATGCGAGCACGCAGAAACACGAAGAAGCCGGACCCAGGCTGACCACCTATTAGCCGCTCAAAAGGGCTGCCACCCTGCGGCGATACCGGTCATCAGCCTGCGATCCAGCGAAAGAACCCACCTCGAGTAATGCCGCGAAAGAGGTGTTCCATGTACTCACAAGGTACCAAGGGACTCAGCCGAATCAAGACCCGGATCCGGGAACTCATGGCATGGGCGGATCGAGAAATCTGCATGGAGCCGGACGAGTTCGCCTACCGGCGCGACTGGACCGTCGCCAAGACCGGATTCGGCGCCCGTCGCTACCGCGACCCCCGATTCGACCAGCTCACGATCCCCTCCCGAATCGCCGAGGAGGTGTCCTGAGATGTCGAGGAACCCGCGCAACCAGATCTACCCCGCCAACGAGGACCTGCCGCCCGCCCGTACCGGGCTGCCGGCCAGGCTCTGGCGAATCCGTACCGAATTGCTGCTGATCGGGGCGCTCACCCTGTTCGTGCTGACCCTGCTGGGTGGGACCCAGCAAGGCCGGTGGTGGCCGTTCATCATGCTGACCAGCGCGATCTCCGCGCCCGCGGTGACCAGGACCGGTCGCAACTGGGTGACGGCGCACTTCTGGTGCGTGGCGTCCAGGCACCGGCTGCAGAAGACCTGCCTGGAGACCACCATGCACACCCGCGCGGGCCGGATCCCGCTGGTGTTGTGGATCACGCCCACGCGTACGGGCGAGAAGGCCCTGGTGATGACCAGGGCGGGCATCTCCGCCGCGGAGTTCGAGGCTTACGCGGAGGAGATCGCGGCGGCGTGCTGGGCCAGGAGCGCCAACGTCTACCGGCATCGCAAGTGGGCGCACCTGCTGATCGTGGAGATCGTCCGGCGTGACGAGTTGCCCGGCGCCGCCTCCCCCGGACTCGACCGGCTCTACGGCCGCGCCTGGACCTCTCTGCGGACCGACCTCGAGGAGCCCCCTGATCTGGCCAGGCCGTTCGCCCTGCCGCAGGTCGGCTGACGGCCTGCCCATGACCTGGAGAGTGGCGGCTCGGGCCTGGGCCGAACGCTCTCCAGTGCAAGCCCCGGAGACCGCGGGGGCTCCGGGGCTTCCCCATGTGTGCCGTACGAGCCAAGATGAGTTCAACCGACGAACTCAGGAGCCGTGATGACGTCGACCGTTCACCGGACCTGTCCCCTGTGCGAGGCCGTGTGCGGCCTGACACTCACCCTCGACGAAGGCGGGCACGTGACGAGCGTGCGGGGCGACAAGGACGACCCGTTCAGCAAGGGCTTCATCTGCCCCAAGGGCGCCAGCCTGGGCCGCCTGGACGAGGACCCCGACCGGCTGCGCAAGCCGCTGATCAGGGAGGGCGGGCTCTGGCGCGAGGTCGGCTGGGACGAGGCGTTCGCCGCCGTCAAGCAGGGCCTCGACCAGGTCACGGAACGGCACGGCCGCCAGTCGGCCGGCGTCTATCTCGGCAATCCCAACGTGCACAACATGGCGGGCCAGCTTTACGGCACGCCGCTGCTCAAGGCACTCGGCACCCGCAACATCTTCTCGGCCAGCACCGCCGACCAGATGCCCAAGCACGTCGCCAGCGGGCTGATGTTCGGCCATCCGCTCGCCGTCCCGGTGCCGGACCTCGATCGGACCGACTACCTGCTCATGCTGGGCGCCAACCCGCTGGAGTCCAACGGCTCACTGTGCACCGCGCCCGACTTCCCCGGCCGCCTCAAGGCGCTGCGCGCCCGCGGCGGCCGGTTCGTCGTGGTCGACCCCCGCCGCACCAGGACCGCCGGACTGGCCGACGAGCACGTGTTCGTACGGCCGGGCACCGACGCCTACCTGCTCTTCGGGATCGCGCACACGCTCTTGGCCGAGGACCTGACCACGGTGGCCCACGAGGTCAACGGCCTGGAGCAGTTACGCGAGGCGGCCAAGCACTTCCCGCCCGACGTGGTGTCCCGCCGCACCGGCGTGCCCGCCGAGGTGATCGTCCGGCTGGCCAGGGAGCTGGCGGCGGCCAGGACGGCGGCCGTCTACGCCAGGATCGGCACGTGTACGGCCGAGTTCGGCACGCTGGCCCAGTGGCTGGTGGACGTGCTCAACGTCCTCACCGGCAACCTCGACCGGCCCGGCGGGGCCATGTTCGCCAAACCCGCCACCGAGTTCGGCCTGGGCCGCCGGCCCTACACCATGGGCCGGTGGAAGAGCCGGGTCAGGGGCCTGCCCGAGGCCAACGGCGAGTTGCCGGTCGCCACGCTCGCCGACGAGATCGAGACACCCGGCGACGGGCAGATCCGCTTCCTCCTCACCGTGGCGGGCAATCCGGTGCTCTCCGCGCCGCACGGCCCCCGGCTCGACGCGGCTTTCGGGCGGCTCGACTTCATGGTCAGCGTCGACCCCTACCTGAACGAGACCACCAAGCACGCGAACGTCATCCTGCCGCCGCCGCGGGCCCTCCAGTCGGGGCACTACGACTTCGCCCTGCTCAACTTCGCGGTGCGCAACTACACCCGCTACTCGCCGCCGTCGCTGCCGCTGGACGGGCAGCCGTCGGAGGCGCAGATCCTGGCCAGGCTGACCGTGATCGCTTCCGGGCTGGAGAGCGATCTCGACGAGTTCGTCCTCGGCCAGATGCTGCGCAAGGCGGTCGGCCTGCCGGGCTCGGGCGTGGAGGGGCGCGACGTGGCCGAGCTGCGGGCCGCGCTCGAAGGCGATTGCGGGGCCGAGCGCCGGCTCGACCTGATGCTCAAGCTGGGCCCGTACGGAGAGTGGGCGGGCAAGGGCGACCTGTCACTGCGCAAGCTGCTCGACAACCCGCACGGGCTGGATCTCGGGCCGCTGGAGCCGCGGCTGGGCGAGGTGCTGAGGACCGCCTCCGGGGCGATCGAGCTCGCGCCGCCGCAGCTCATCGAGGATGTGGAGCGGCTGCGCGGCGGGCTGGAGCAGGAGCCGCCGGACATCGTCCTGATCGGGCGGCGCCACCTGCGCTCCAACAACAGCTGGCTGCACAACGTGGGCCCGCTGGTCGGCGGCAGCAACACCTGCACGCTCCAGATCAACCCGGCCGACGTGGCCAGGCTCGGACTGGACGGGGAGGCCCTGGTCCGCTCGGCCACGGGAGAGCTCAGGGTGCCGCTCGAACCCACCGACACGATCATGCCCGGCGTGGTCAGCCTGCCCCACGGCTGGGGACACGCGGGCAGCGCTCAGCTGGTCGCCGCCGAGCACGCGGGGGTCAGCGCGAATGTGCTGACCGATGAGTCGGCAATAGACGTTCCGTCGGGAAATGCCGTGTTCAATGGGGTTCCGGTGACGATTTTGCCAACCGGGGTGATCACCGCACATTAAGGTGTCGCGCGTGACTATCGCACCAGCAGAGGACCGCCTGACCGCCCAGATCGCCTTCGCCGTCGAGATTGACAAGTTGAAGCGGATCATCCGCCGCAACCATCTCATGGACGGCTCACGGCGAGAGAACGACGCAGAGCACTCCTGGTACGTAGGCATGCTGGCCATGGTCTTGGGCGAGCACGCGCCACCCGGGACCGACATCCAGCGGGTGGTGTCCATGCTGCTCGTGCACGACCTGGTCGAGATCGACGCCGGTGACACCTTCGTCTACGACACGGCCGCGGTGGCCGCCCAGCCCGCCGCGGAGCGGGCCGCCGCGGACCGCATCTTCGCGCTGCTCCCGGGTGAGCAGGGGGCGGCGATGCGGGCGCTCTGGGACGAGTTCGAGGCCAGGGAGACGCCGGAGGCGAAATTCGCCCGAGCGCTCGACCGCTTCGCGCCGATCCTGGCCAACCACCACACCGAGGGCGGCACCTGGCCGCTGTTCAAGGTGACGGCCGCGCAGGTCAAGGAGAAGGTGCGGCTCATCGAGGACGGCTCGCCGTCACTCGGGGCGTACGCGCTCGAACTGGTCGAGCTCTCCATCGCCAGGGGGCACCTGTCCGAGTGATGCCCTTATGGCCGGGGTAGGGGACTTGTCGTGAAAGAGAAAGTGCGAGCGAGAAGGCGGCAGTCGCGGCGTTTCGTGGGGCCGGTCGACCTGGCCGACCGGCTCGAGAGGTCCAAAGCCATGGACGAGCCGATCCGAGTGCTGGCCAAGGCCATACGCGACGGGATCCGGCCGGGACGGCTGCGCGACTGGCTGCACGGCGTGCCCACGGGCAAACCGCTGCACCCGCCGCTCGCCACCTTCAGCCTGGGCTGCTGGACGTCCACCGCGATGCTCGACTGGACCAACTCCGATCCTCGGGCCGCTCGGCTGCTGCTGGCCATGGGCCTCGGCAGCGCGCTGCCCACCGCGGCCGCCGGCCTGACCGACTGGTCGTCTCTCCATCGCGAGCAGCAGCGTGTCGGCTTCGTCCACATGCTCTCGAACGTGACCGCACTGGGGTTCTTCTCCGCCTCGCTCGTGGCCCGGCTGCGCGGGAACGAGCGCGCCGGCAAGATGCTGACCGTCGCCGGTCTGGGCGCCGGAAGTCTCGGCGCCTACTTGGGCGGGAATCTGGCCTATCGGCAGGCGGCGGGCGCCAACCACGCGCCCCAGGTCACCCATCTCGTGCCGCTGGGCTGGCACGACCTTTGCCTGGTCAACGACCTGCCACCGGGCCGCCCGGTGTCGCGGCGGCTCGGTTACATCCAGCTCTTCGTGCTGCGGCACAGCTCGGGTGTCACCGTGCTCGCCGACCGGTGCTCGCACCTCGCGGGCCCGCTCCACCAGGGCCGGCTCGTCGTGGAGAACGGCGATCCGTGCGTGATATGCCCCTGGCACGGCAGCACGTTCCGGCTGATGGACGGCTCCGTCAAGCACGGTCCCGCGACCGCGCCCGCGCCCACCTTCGAGACCCGGATCCGCAGCGACGGCACGCTCCAGGTACGGCCCAGCTTGACCTGACCTGCTCCAGGTACGGCGAGCTTGACCTGAACATTGGTTGAAGTTCTACGGTCCGTCCATGAGCAGAATTCTGGTGACCGGCGCGACCGGCAACGTAGGCAAGCACGTGGTCTCCCAACTGGCCGGGGCGGGCCTCCAGGTCCGCGCCCTGGTCCGCGACCCGGACCGGGCGAAACTCCCCGAAGGGGTCGAGGTGGTCAAGGGCGACCTGTCCGTCCCCGAGACCCTGGAACCGGCGCTGAAGGACGTCGAGTCCGTCTTCCTGATCTGGCCCGGCTTCGCCGCCGAGACCGCCCGGGACGTGGTGAAGGTCATCGCCGCCCACGCGCGCCGGGTCGTCTACCTGTCGGCCGACGTCGAGGATCTGGCCGACGGCGAGGAGGCGACGCTGTTCCACCAGGAGGTGGAACGGCTGATCAGGCACACCGACGTGAGCTGGACGTTCCTGCGGCCCGGCGGTTTCGCGGCCAACACGCTCGGCTGGGCCGACCAGGTCAGGCAGGGCGTGGTGCGCTGGCCGTACGGGGAGGCGCGCAGGTCGCTGATCCACGAGAAGGACATCGCGGCCGTGGCCGTCCACGTGCTCACCTCGGCCGGGCACGGCGGGGCCAAGTACGTCCTCACCGGGCCCGAGCAGCTGTCACAGGCCGAGCAGGTGCGGATCATCGGCGAGGCGGCCGGCCGGGAGGTCCGGTGGGCGGAGCTGCCGCTGGACGTGGCCCGTGAGCAACTGCTGGCCGCGTGGGGCGACGCCCGGTTCGTCGACGGCGCGCTCGCGGGCTGGGGCGCGTTCGTGGACACACCGGAGCGGGTCACGGACACGGTCCCGAAGCTGCTCGGCCGACCGGCACTGACCTTCCGTCAGTGGGCCGCCGACCACGCGGGCGACTTCCGCTGACGAACCACGCGGCCGACCCGCGGTAGGTCAGCTCTCGTCGGCCGGATGTTCCACCAGGGCCAGGATGCGGCTGGACATGAACCGCGCCGTACGTACCGCGGTGCCGCTCCTGGTCACCTCACTGACCTCGACCAGCCCCCGACGCGTGGCCACCTCGACGCGGCGGCCCGCGCGGGTGGCGACGATCTCGTAGGTGCGCGGGGATGAATCGCCCGCGTCGATGACGATCTCCACCCGATCACCCTTCATGTACGGATTTATACCCAGAATGCCCGGTATTTATCCGTACACCAGTTTGATAATCGCCACAATCCCCACACACACGATGATGCCCCGCAGCACCGGAGCGGGGATGCGGCGCCCGATCCTGGCCCCGACGAACCCGCCCACCGTGGCCCCCAGCGCCACCGCCAGCACCGCCCACCAGTCCACGTGGGCGATGAAGACGAACAGCACGGCCGCGGTGCCGTTGACGATCAGGGAGAGCACGTTCTTGGCCGCGTTCACCCGCTGCAGGGGTTCGGTCAGGAAGCTGCCGAGCAGCCCGATCAGCAGCACGCCCTGGGCCGCGCCGAAGTAGCCGCCGTAGATCCCCGCCCCCAGCACACCGAGCCAGAGCAGCACCCCGCCGTGGGGATCGTCGTTCTCGCGCCGCGCCGACAGCCAGCCGTTGAGCTTGGGCTGCACCACGACCAGTACGCAGGCCAGCCCGATCAGCACCGGGACCACGACCTGGAAGACCCTCGGGTCGAGGAACAGCAGCAGGATCCCGCCGATCAGCGAGCCGATCGCCGAGGCGGGCCCGAGGCGCAGCAGCCGCTCGCGCTGCCCGGCGAGCTCGGCGCGGTAGCCGTACGCGCCGGTGAAGGAGCCGGGCACCAGGCCGATGTTGTTGGAGACGTTCGCCACGACCGGGTCGACGCCGATGGCCACCAGCGTGGGGAAGGTGATCAGTGAGCCCGACCCGACCACCGCGTTGATGGCTCCGGCCGCGACCCCGGCCGCGAACACCGCGACCGCCTCCCACACTGTCATCCGACAGAGCTTAGAGGCGGGACCTTTCCCGGCTACATCTCGGGGTCGTCCTTGGGCGGCGAGAAGAGACCGCCCAGATTCTCCAGCGCCCGGCCCATCTCCGACGGGACGATCCAGATCTTGTTGGCGTCACCCTTGGCGATCTCAGGGAGCATCTGCAGGTATTGGTAGGCGAGCAGCCGCTGGTCCGGTTTGCCCTCGTGGATGGCCTTGAACACCATCCCGATCGCGTCGGCCTGCCCCTTGGCCCGCATGGCCTGAGCCTCGGCCTCCGCCTGGGCGCGCAGCACAGCGGCCTCCGCCTCGCCACGGGCGCGCAGGACCGCCGCCTGCTGCTCGCCCTCGGCCGTCAGGATGGCCGCCTGCCGCTGCCCCTCCGCGGCCAGCACCGCGGCCCGCTTGTCGCGGTCGGCGCGCATCTGCTTCTCCATCGAGTCCTGGATGGAGGAGGGCGGGTCAATGGCCTTGAGCTCGACCCGGTTGACCCGGATGCCCCACTTGCCGGTCGCCTCGTCGAGCACGCCGCGCAGCTCGGTGTTGATCTCCTCGCGGGAGGTCAGCGTGCTCTCCAGGTCCATGCCGCCGACCACGTTACGCAGCGTGGTGACGGTCAGCTGCTCGACGCCGACCAGGAAGTTCGCGATCTCGTACGTGGCCGCCTTCGGATTGGTCACCTGGAAGTAAATGACGGTGTCGATCGAGACCACCAGGTTGTCGGAGGTGATCACCGGCTGTGGCGGGAAGGAGACGACCTGCTCGCGGAGGTCGATCAGATCCTTGATCCGGTCGACGAACGGCACCACCAGGTTGAGCCCCGGCTTCAGCGTGCGGTGATAGCGGCCGAGCCGCTCGATGATCGCCGCGGTCGCCTGGGGGATGATGCGGACCGTCCGGGTCACCCCGAACCCCACCGCCGCGACCACGACGATGGCGACGATGAGCTGCTCCGTGGACATGCCAACGCTCCGAGGCCGAGGGGATCGCCTTGGTAAATGCTACTGGGCGTTCAGCGGATTGACGCGATCTAGTGCGCGCGGGCGTTACTGCGCGCGGCCGTTACTGCGCGCGGCCGTTAGTGCGCGCGGCCGTTAGTGTGCGCGGCCGTTAGTGTGCGCGGCCGTTAGTGTGCGCGGCCGTTAGTGTGCGCGGGCGTACCAACGTCCTTCGGCGCTGCGGTCGAGCGTCAGCTGCACCCCGAACGTCTGCGACAGGTTGTCGGCCGTCATCACGTGCTCAAGCGGCCCCTGGGCCACGACCGAGCCGTGCTTGAGCAGCAGCCCGTGGGTGAACCCGTTGGGCACCTCCTCCACGTGATGCGTGACCAGCACCAGCGTGGGTGAGCGGTAATCGTTGGCGAGCACCGACAGCCGGCGTACGAGGTCCTCCCGGCCACCCAGGTCGAGCCCGGCCGCCGGCTCGTCCAGCAGCAGCATCTCGGGGTCGGGCATGAGGGCGCGGGCGATCTGCACCCGTTTACGCTCGCCCTCGGACAGAGTGCCGAACCTGCGCCTGATCAGATGCGCGGCACCCATCATGTCGATCAGCTCGACGGCCCTGGTGACATCGTTGGAGTCGTATTCCTCGGTCCAGCGGCCCATGATCGCGTAGGCCGCCGTCAGGACCAGGTCGATGACCTTCTCCTCCGGCGGAATGCGCTCGGCCAGCGCGGAACTCGCCAAGCCGATGCGCGGCCGCAGATCGAAGACGTCGGCCTGGCCCAGCCGCTCGCCGAGCACCTCCACGACCCCCTCGCTCGGATAGAGCAGCGTCGCCGCGACCTGCAACAACGTCGTCTTGCCTGCTCCGTTCGGCCCGATGACGACCCAACGCTCGTCCTCGTTGACCGTCCAGTCGATGCCGCGCAACAGGGCTGCTCCGTCGCGCCGGACGGCGACGTCCTGGAGCCGCAGCACCTGACCACCCATCCCCGTATCCCTCCTTTAGGAGTAACGCTCGGGACAAACCTATTGCAGGGCGAGCGCATATCGTGGATCGGTGCTCCCTGAATCACCTGTCTCTCCTCCGCTGGTCGCCTGGGGCAACGCCTGGCTCGCCGGTCACGTCGGTCTCGACGAGGCCGTCGACCAGGTCGAAGCCGCCGCCGGTCCCGCCGTCGTGGGTCCCGCCGTCGTGGGTCCCGCCGAGGTGCCCGGCTCCCCTGCCGAGAGCCCTGCGGTGGATCCCGTCGCCGGTCCCGTCGCCGGCGACCTGCCCCTGCGTGCCTACCTCGCCGAGCTGCGATCCGACGGGCTGACCGAACTCCGGCTCGCACTGCCCGCGCCCGGCGACCCGCTCGGGCTCTCCGGACCGCCCGCCTTCAACGCGGCCGCTGTGGAGGCCGGCCAGGCGGTCATCGCGGTGCTCTCCGACCGATGCCTCGGGCTGGTGCCCTCGCCCGACCTGCGCGGGTCGTCCTATGTGGGGGTACGACTGGCCGTACACACCTCGGGGCCCGTACGCGTGGACCTGCCCTCCGTGGCCGAGGCGGAGCGGGAGCTGTCGATCGCGATGCGGTCGGCGACGGACGCGCTGACCTCGGTCGACGGACCCGCACCAGAGCGGCCCGATCGGCTGGGACGGCTCGGCGGCGAGCTCGCCCCCGGCTATCCGGGACGGGCGCACCGCGTCTCCGCCCTGGCCGCGCGACTGGGCGCGGTGCTGCGGGTGGCCGACGAGAGAGGGCTCACCTCGGGCCAGATCGCGGCGAGCGGCGAGGCCCTGCGCGAGCTCGACCGCGCGGTACGCCGCGCCCTCGTGGCGGCGCACCACTCCATCTTCGAGCCGGTCAGGCCGTAGCCGCAGGCGGGTTTTCGTGACGATCAGGCCGTAGCCGCAGGCGGGTTTTCGCGACGATCAGGCCGCGGCGGCCGTGAGTTCCCTCGCGCGGGACCTCCTGAGGTAGACCGCGAGGGCGCCCGCGCACAGGACGGCCAGCAGGAACGTGGTCGGCAGACCGGTGAAGGGCCCGGCCAGCGCCGCCTCCCCGGCCAGCGGGCTCGCCTTCGGCTGGCTCAGCAGGAGCACGGCCATCTCCGGCGGGCGCTGACCCCGCACGCCCACCGGGAAGGCATAAGTGGCCAGCCAGAGCGGCGTCGCGTGGAAGGCCATGGCCGTCCAGAGGCTACGAGTGGTCAGCGTGAGCAGCGCCGCGAGCGCCGACCAGAGCACCAGGTTGGTCGCGAGCACCCAGTGGAAGGTGTGCAGCGGCGCGATCAGCATCAGGGGTCCGACGAAGTGGAAGAGCGCGAACGCCGCGGACGACAGAGCGATGCCCGCGGGCACGCCCCATCGCGCCCCGGCGCTCTGCAGGATCCAGCCTCGGAAGAGGATCTCCTCGATGGCGATCATCATGATCCTGGACAGGTAGGACACGGGCAGCAGATAGATCAGGGCGGAGTTCCACAGCGAGCCGTCCACGCGCAGGTTGCCCGTGGCGTACTGCAGCGCCAGCCAGCCCGCGATGAAAGCCGCGCCCAGGCCGAAGCCGATCAGGTGCTGCCGCCAGGCGTCGCGGCCCCAGGTGAGGCCGAGCGAGGCGAACGGCCGCTTCTCGTAGAAGCGTGTCCAGAGCCACAGCAGCACGAAGATCGGTGCGTGCTGGATCACGGTCGTCACCAGCAGCAGGACCGCGAAGAGCAGGCCCGACTGCCTGCCGGGGAAGAGCATGCCGAGAGGCAGCAGGAGCGCCATTCCGATGACGATCCCCGCGGCGTAGATCAACTGCGCCAGCAGGACCGCCACGAGCGGATGGGTGCCGCGTTTCCCGGCCGTCGAAGCATTGACGAAAGCGTTGTTCATATCGCTGAACGTAGAGATGGGCGGCACCGGGGCGAATCCAGCGCGAGACCGATCACGGCCTGTCTTCGTATGTGTCGCAGGTCATGTTCGGCCGCCGACCCCGAGGGGTTCGCCGTCCCCGCTGTTAGCGTGGAAGCGTGGCCGGAAGTGATCGTTGGACACATGGCACCGATGAGCGGGCCCCCTACATTCTGAGCGCCCTTTTCGGCGGCTCGGACCTGATCCTTCTCTGGTCCGCGCTCCAGATCGCGGCCGGTGACCACAGATTGTGGTTCTTCTGTGTGCCTCCCCTGGCGATGCTGGGCATGTGGCCGTTCCTGCGGTGGAATAGGGCGGCCTCGCGGACCCGTAGAGCGGTCAGCCTCCTTTTCGTGCTGGCCGCGCTGGGTGGGATGGGCACCGGGAGCGCGATCACGACCATCCCCCTGGCGGTGGTGGTGCTCACGCACATCGTCTCGGTGTTCGGGTTCGGCGGCGGCGCGTGGTTCAGCGTGGTCGCGGTGGGTTTCACCCTGACCGCGAATCTGATGCTGGGGCGAGATATCTGGCGGTTGCTCGCCGAGACGATCGTGATGGCCGTGTTCACGGTGTGGGCGCTGATCGCCACCCGCGTACTGCTGGGCGCCAGGCAGCGCGCCGCCGACAACGAACGACTGCTGGCCGAGCTGACCGACGCCCACGCCAAGCTGCGACGCTACGCGGCCAGAGTGGGGGAGCTCACGGTGGCCGAGGAGCGGGCTCGCATGTCGCGCGAGATGCACGACTCCGTCGGCCACTACCTCACGGTGATCAACCTCGGCCTGGAGAACGCCCAGCGCTACCGCGCGGCCCGCCCCGATGAGGCGTGGGCCGAGGTGCGGCAGGCCCAGCAGCTCACCGTGGAGGCCCTGGCCGACACCAGACGCTGGGTGCGGGCGCTCAAGCCGCTGGCGCTGGAGGGCAAGGCGGGCGCCACCGCGCTGGCCGAGCTGGCGCGGTCGTTCGAGGGCACCGGACTCGACGTCACCTTCCAGGCGGAGGGCGCGGGGCCGGCGCTTGACGAGGAGGCCGAGCTGGTCATGTACCGGGCGTTGCAAGAGGGGCTGACCAATGCGGCGCGCCATTCCGGGGCGCGGCGCGTGGAGGTCGTGCTCGGTGCCTCGGACGGCCACGTCGAGCTGGCCGTCACCGACGACGGGCGCGGCGCGGCTGACGGGGAGCTCTGCGGCGGGCACGGCCTGGCCGGGCTGCGGCAGCGGGTCAGCGCGCTCGGCGGCTCGCTCCACGCGGGGAGCCGCGCGGAGGGCGGATTCACCTTACGGGTCAACCTGCCCGCCGGAACGGGGGCGGCCCTGTGATCGTCCGAGTGCTGATCGTGGACGATCAGGTGCTGATGCGCCAGGGCCTGCGCAAGCTCCTGGAGCTGGAGGAGGGCATCGAGGTCGTGGGCGAGGCCGCGGACGGCCTGGCCGCGCTTGACCTGCTCCCCTCGGCCCGGCCTGACGTGGCGCTGGTGGACGCGCGGATGCCGAGGATGGATGGGATCGAGCTGATCGGCCGGCTGGACATCCCCGCGATCATCCTGACCACGTTCGACGACGACGACTACATCTTCGGCGGCCTGCGCGCCGGCGCCCGCGGCTACCTGCTCAAGGACACCCCGCCCGACGAGCTGGTGGCGGCCATCCGCAAGGCGGCCAGGGGCGAGACCGTGCTGGGCGGAGTCGCCGCCGAGCGGGTGGTCGCCGAGCTGCGCAACGTCCCCGCCACGCCGGGCCTCGCCGACCAGCTCTCCGAACGCGAGCACGAGGTGGCCGTCCTGGTCGGAGATGGCGCGACCAACCGCGAGATCGCCAGGCGGCTGTTCATCACCGAGGGCACGGTGAAGAACCACATCTCCAGCATCCTGCGCAAACTGCGGCTACGCGACCGCACCCAGCTCGCCATCCACATCGCAAGGTCGGGCTGAATCGCGGTCAGGTCAGTGGGTCTTGACCGTCTTCTCGGCGACCAACAGGCTTCTAGATCTTGTCTGCCTTCACCCGCGCGATGAAGTCGGCCCACACCTCGGGAGCGAACACCAGGGCTGGGCCGCTGGGGTCCTTACTGTCGCGGACGGCCACGATGCCGGGGAGGTTGGTGGCCACCTCGACACAGTCACCACCGTTGCCGCCGCTGTGGCTGCTCTTGAACCATTGGGCGTCCGTCAGGTTCATGATCCCATCGCTTTCTCGATGAGGGCCACCGACGCGGCCTGTGGCAGAGCGCACGCCCGAAGCGCGTCGAGCTGGGTCAACAGGGTCTCGATTTCGGTGGGACCGTTGACTATCTGACCCTCGGCTGCGGTTTCCAAATAGACTATATCGGGCGACCCCCTGAAGTTCGCGATCACAAAAGCCCCAGTTAGACCGGCATGCGCGCCTACTTCAAGCGGAATGAATTGAATAGTGATTCGGGGCCGCTGAACCAATTCGAGAAGCTGCTCAAGCTGCTTGCGCATGACCTGCCGACCACCGACGGGACGGATCAACACGGCTTCGTCCAGGGTGGCCCAGAACATGGGCGGGTCCGGCCTGGTGAGGATTCGTTGCCGCTCCATGCGTACGGCCACCAGATCTTCCACCTGATCGTCGGTATCGCCTGGTCGGCCTGCTCGTAGAACCGCTCGTGCGTAGTCCTCGGTCTGGAGCAGCCCCGGAACGAGGACGGGTTGAAAGCTCTTCAGGGTCCGCGCCTCTCGTTCCAACTCGACGAACGGCCGGAACCACACGGGGTAGACGTCCCTGCCGATCAAAGGCCATAGACGGACGAGAGCGCCATCCGTCTCCAATGCGTCATCGCACTTCTCCGCGAACTCCTTCGTCGGCGCGCGCTTGGCCGTCTCGATGAGACCGACGAGAGATGTGGAGTAGGAGATCCTACGCGCGAGATCCTTTTGACTCCATTGCGCTGCCTCGCGATATTTGCGCAGTTCAGAACCCCAGTAGGCAAGGACACTCGCGTTCGCGTCCAGCTCGCTCGGAGAGGGGATCTCTACTCCCGTCCTTCATAGGTCTACACGAATCGTTGTGTGTCCTACCGAAGACGCAACTGAACGTGTGGATTCACCGTTGGAGGCGCTCCACTACCGAAAGTAGTCGCTTCGCTACACCCTTGGAAAGGCAATCCGGCTACAAACATCAACCGCGCCGAGAAGAGGCGGACAACAATGATCGCTCCCGCTCCGCTGGCCCGGCCGCCTGCCGTACACGCCGCCGACCAGCTCAGTAACGCACTGCGACAGCACGGGATCTTCACTGACGTTCATGATGGCTACGGCGTCGCCCTGGTGTCGGTCTGGGTTGATCTGCTGGTCTGGACGGACGGCTTCGTCTACCGCTGGTGGACGGGACAGATCTCGGGGCGGACGGGCCGACGGCTCTACACGGTCTACAACGTGGACAACCCAACTACGGTCGCCCGTTGTGTCGCTCGTCGGTACGTGGAACTACATCAAAGCCGCTCGTTGTCGGAGCCGATCCACGCAGGCACGTCGTGAAGTCACCGGATGAGTGCTTGAGCCCGCACGTGGCCATGGCCCAGCGCGGTCACACGCGGTTGGAGTGGCGGAATCCGTACCGGACGTCTGACCGCATACGGCCGGTGAACTGGACCTGCGCCTGCCGCGCCACGGTCTATGAGCTGTGCGAGGGCGGCGGGCAGGCGTTCATCCGGCGAACCGCTCAGCTCGACCACAAGTACAAGATCCACGAGACCAGCCGATGGTCTCTCGCCGAAGCTCGGGCGATCTGGGCGGCGTTGCTGTCCGGTAGAGCCCGATAGACGGGCGTGGCGGCGTGGGATCTGGAGGGACGGCGTCGCCACGCCTGCCAGGGGTCAGGGGTAATCGTGAGGTCAAGCTAAGCCGTGGCGGACGGCGTACAGGGCGGCCTGGGTGCGGTCCTGGACGCCGAGCTTCATCAGCACGTTGGACACATGCGTCTTGACCGTCTTCTCGGCGACCGACAGGCTCCGGGCGATCTCCCGGTTGGAGTGGCCGGCCGCGATCAGCGCCAGCACCTCGCGCTCCCGTTCGGTCAGCGGCACCGGGCCCGGCGCCGGCGGCGAGCCGTTGGCACCGGCCAGCATCGCCTCCGCCGCCTCGGGGGCGAGCAGCACCTGCCCTCCGTGTACGGACCGCACCGCCTGCACGAGCGCGTTCGGATCGACATCCTTGTAGAGGAACCCGGAGGCGCCCGCCCGCATCGCCGGCCCCACGTCGGACCGGTCGCTCACCGAGGTCAGCACGATCACCCTGGGGAGCGCCCCAGAGAGGCGGCCCAGCGCGCCCAGCCCGTCGAGCACCGGCATCTTCAGATCCAGCAGCAGCACGTCAGGAACGAGCTCCCCGGCCAGCTCGACGGCCTGGGCCCCGTCGGCCGCCTCGCCGACGACCGTGATGTCCTCCTGGAGGTCGAGGAACGTCCGCAGGCCCTGCCGTACCACCGGATGATCGTCGGCGATCAGCACCCGGATCACACACCCACCTCCACGCGGACCGTCGTCCCCTCGCCGCGGATCGAGGCGACGGTCATGACGCCGCCCACGGACTCCGCCCTGTCCCTCATCGACACCAGGCCAAGGCCGCGCGACTCGGCCTGCTCGAAGCCCTTGCCGTCGTCGCGTACGGTCAGCACCAGCTTGCCGCCCTCGTCGGCCAGCCGCACCTCGACGTGGCCGGCGTCGGAGTGCCTGAGCGCGTTGTGCAGCGCCTCCTGCGCGACCCGCAGCACGGCCACCTCCACCGCCGAGTCGAGCGGCGGCAGCTCGCCGCCCTCGAACGTGACGCTCGCCGGCTGGATCCGGTCGAGCAGGCGTACGTGCTTGCCCAGCGTCTCCGCCAGCCCGTGCCGGTCGAGCTCGGCCGGGCGCAGCTCGACGATCACCGCCCGGAGCTCGGCCAGCGCCTCGCCCGCCAGGCGCTGCACGCGTTCGAGCTCGGCGGCGGCCTGGTCGGGGGCGCTGCGCAGCAGGACCGCGGCGGACTGCGCGGTCAGCCTGAGCGAGAACAGCTTCTGGGTGACGGCGTCGTGCAGCTCGCGGGCCATCCGGTTGCGCTCTTCGAGCATGGCCAGCTCGCGGCCCCGCTCGTACAGTCTGGCGTTGGTCAGCGCGATGGCGGCGTGCGCGGCGAACAGCGTGAGCAGGTCCTGGTCCGCCTCCGTGAACCCGTCGGGCGCGCGCTTGTTGGCCAGGAAGATGATGCCGAGCACCTCTTCGCCGTCGCGGATCGGGGTGCCGAGGAAGTCCTTCATCACCGGGTGCGCCTTGGGCCACCACTCGAACCTGGGGTCCTCGCGCAGGTCGGGCAGCCGCACCGGAGCCCCGTCGCGCAGCATCGCGCCGAGCATGCCATGCTGCCTGGGCAGCGGGCCGATCGCGGCCCATTGCTTGTCGGTGAGGCCCTCGGCGACGAACTCGGCGAACGAGCCGTCCTCGTCCGGCACGCCGAGCGCGGCGTAACGGGCGTCGAGCAGCCGCTGGGCCGAGCGGACGATGACCTGCAGCACCTCGCGCACCGAAAGGTGCCGGGTCACCGCGAGCACGGCGGTGCTCACCGCCTGCATGATCTCGTCCCTGTCGGAGGCCACGGCACCCACTCTATGGGCCTGGGTTCACATGCCGGTCCTAGGTCCAAATGCCCAGGACGAGGCGGCCCCTCAGCCCGATGTACGGCCGGCTCCGCGCTCCTACCGTCGAGACATGACGAACACCGCACTGATCACCGGTGCCTCCCGCGGCCTCGGCCTGGCCCTGGCGACGACGCTAGCCGGCGCCGGATGGGAGCTCCTGCTCACCGCCCGCGGCGCGGCGGACCTGGAGCGGGTCGCGGCCGAGCTGAGCGTCACCGCCATCGCCGGTGACGTGAGCGACCCCGCACATGTCGAGCGGCTCGCGCGCGCCGTACCCGAGCTGGACCTGCTGGTCAACAACGCGAGCGGACTGGGCGTGACCCCGCTGCCCCCGCTGTCGGTGTACCCGAGAGATGAGTTCAGGGCCCTGCTGGAGACCAACGTGATCGCTCCCCTGGCCCTCATCCAGGCGACGCTGCCCGCGCTGCGCGCCACGCGCGGCGCGATCGTGAACATCACCTCCGACGCCGCCACCGGCGCCTACGAGGGCTGGGGCGGCTACGGCGCCACCAAGGCCGCCCTGGAGCAGCTGTCCAACGTCCTGTCGGCCGAGGAACCCGACCTGGCCGTCTGGTGGGCCGACCCCGGCGAGATGAACACCCGCATGCTGGCCGACGCCGTCGGCGCGCAGGAGGCGGCCGGCGCGGCGGATCCCGCCAAGGTGGCCGCGGCACTGTACGACCTGGTCAGGGCCCGTCCGGCCAGCGGCCGGGTGAGCCTGCAATGACCGCCGCGCTCGACTTCGCGCTGCCGGACACCTTGTCGGCGCACGAGCCGCCCGAGGCCCGAGGGCTGACCCGCGACTCGGTACGGCTGCTGGTCTCGCACGGCCATCTCCCGCCGGAGCACCGCCGCTTCACCGACCTGCCGGGGCTGCTCGACCCCGGCGACCTGATCGTGGTCAACAACTCGGCGACGCTGCCCGCCGCCATCAGGCTCGACCGGCTCGCCGTGCACTTCTCCACCGCGCGCGAGGACGGCACCTGGCTGGTCGAGCTGCGCCGCCGTACCCCGAAGTCCTCCGAGCCGTACGGCGGCGGCGAGCCGGGCGAGTGGCTGCCGCTGCCCGGACGGGCGACGCTGCGGCTCATCGAACGCGAGACGCCGCGCCTGTGGCGAGCCAGACTCGACCGTGACGTGGAGGCGTACCTGCGCGATCACGGCGTGCCCATCCGCTACTCCTACGTGTCGCGCGACTGGCCGCTCGACGCCTACCAGACCGTCTTCGCCACCGTGCCGGGCAGCGCGGAGATGCCGAGTGCGGCCCGGCCGTTCACCGCCGAGCTGGTCACGGCTCTGGTGGCGCGCGGCGTCGGAATCGCGCCAATCACCCTGCACACCGGCGTCGCCTCGACGGAGAAGGACGAACCGCCCTACGCGGAGCGGTACGAGGTGCCCGCGGCCACGGCCCGCCTGGTCAACCTGACCACGGCGAACGGCGGCCGGGTGGTGGCCGCCGGGACCACCGTGGTGCGCGCGCTGGAGACGGCCGTCGGCGATGACGGGCTGGTGGCCGCCTCGGCGGGCTGGACCAGGCACATCGTGACACCCGAGGTAGGGGTCAAGGCCGTGAGCGGGCTGCTCACCGGGCTGCATGAGCCCAGGTCCAGCCACCTGATGATGCTCACCGCGATCGCCGAGCGGGAGCCGCTCGCCCGCGCCTACGAGGCGGCGTTGCGGGAGGGGTACCTGTGGCACGAGTTCGGTGACACCCACTTGCTGCTGCGCCGATAGTGGCCCCTCGTGCTCATGTGTCAGGGTACGCCCAGTAGCCTGGCTCAATGTGGACCAGCGCACCCTCCTGATCACCCTGACCGGCCCGGACCGACCGGGCGTCACCTCGAGGCTCTTCTCGGTTCTGTCGGGTTTCCCGGTGACCGTGGCCGACATCGAGCAGGTCGTCATCCGCGGGCGGCTCACGCTCGGCGTGCTCGTCGCCTACGCGGGCGGTCCGTCGACCGGCACGGGCAGCACACTCGGCGCCATGTGGACCGCCGTCGAGCGGGTGTCTGAGGACCTCGGCCTGGAGCTGGAGCTCTCCACCGGCTCCCAGACCAAGGAGCAGCGCCGGCGCGGCCGCCTGTCGGTCAGTGTGCTGGGCGCGACGCTCCAGCCCGCCGCGATCGCGGGCATCGCCGGGCGCATCGCCGCCGCCGGCGCGAACATCGACCGCATCGAGCGCCTCGCCCAGTGGCCGGTCACCTGCATCGAGCTGTCGGTCTCCGGCGCCGACCCGAGCGCGCTCCGCGTCGAGCTGGCCGCCGAGGCCGCCGCCCTGCACGTCGACGTGGCCGTGCAGCGCACCGGTCTGTCGCGGCGGGCCAAGCGGCTGGTCGTCATGGACGTCGACTCGACGCTCATCCAGGGCGAGGTCATCGAGCTGCTGGCCGCTCACGCGGGCTGCCTCGAAGAGGTCGCCCGGGTCACCGAGGAGGCCATGCGCGGCGAACTCGACTTCGCCGAGTCCCTGCGCCGCCGGGTCGCGCTGCTCGAAGGGCTGCCGGCCGAGGTGTTCGAGCAGGTACGCCAGCAGGTCGTGCTCACCCCCGGCGCCCGTACGCTGGTCCGCACGCTCAAGCGGCTCGACTACCGCTTCGCCATCGTCAGCGGCGGCTTCACCCAGATCACCGACAGCCTCGTCGAGGACCTGGGCATCGACTATTCGGCGGCGAACGTGCTGGAGGTCGTCGACGGCAAGCTCACCGGCCACGTCGTCGGCGAGATCGTCGACCGGCCGGGCAAGGCCCGCGCGCTGGAGCGGTTCGCCCGCGAGGCGGGGCTGCCGATCAGCCAGACGGTGGCCATCGGCGACGGGGCCAACGACCTCGACATGATCGCGGCGGCCGGGCTCGGGATCGCCTTCAACGCCAAGCCGGTCGTCCGGGAGGCGGCGGACACCGCGGTCAACACCCCCTACCTCGACTCGATCCTCTACCTGCTCGGGATCTCCCGGGACGAGGTGGAGGCGGCGGACGCCGAGGATGGCGTGCTCACCCGCTGATCTCTCCCTTGGGGTCCCAGCGGGTGATCAGCTGGGCCTCGCCCGGCCACAGGTCCACCCAGTCCGCTTCGGTACGGATGACCGCGAACGAGCCCGGCCGGAACCCGTAGTCGCCCCCGGCCAGCGCGATCGCCAACTCGTGCACGCCCGGGTTGTGGCCGCACAGCACGACCGTCTCCAGCTCCGGATCGGTCAGCTTGACCAGCGCCAGCAGCTCCTCGGGGTATGCCTGGTAGACATCACGCTCGTAGCTGACCGCCACCTCGGGGAAGGCCAGCTCGGCGGTGCGCTTCGTACGCAGGGACGGGGAGCACAGCACCAGGTCGGGCGCCAGTCCGAGGGCCCGCACCTCGTCGCCGGCCCGCTTCGCGTCGCGCTCGCCCCGGTGCGTCAGCGGACGCTCGCTGTCCTCCAGGCCGGGGACCTGCGCGGCCTTGGCGTGGCGGAGCACGATCAACGTACGCACGTGTTCATGTTCCTCTCGTCGCCCACACACCCAGCGCGACGATCACCGCGAGGATGGCCAGCATCGCCAGCAGGATGTAGGCCAGCGCCTTGCCGCCGCTGGGCCGCTTTTCTTCCATCCGCCCAGTTTCCCATCGGGGGCGACGGGTGCCGCACCTGACCCGCGATGTTTCTTTCAGCCCTTGGGACGTCGCCCCTTGAAACCCACGGCCCTGGGGATGTCGCTTTTTGAGACGTGGAACGCCCGCTCCCCCAGACCTCGGAGGAGCGGGCGTCCGGACGGGGTCGCTACGAAGCCACCGGCTGGTGCTCCCGGTTGTTGTCGTTGCTGGCCGACTCCTTGGTGACCGAGCGGCGCTTGGAGACGAGGATGGCGCCGACCACCACGCCCACCGCCACGACCGTGATCCCGATGCGCAGGGCCGGGTTGCCCGCGTACAGGACCACCGCCGGCGCCACCAGGAGCGCCACCAGGTTCATCACCTTGATCAGCGGGTTGATGGCCGGTCCGGCCGTGTCCTTGAACGGGTCGCCGACCGTGTCACCGATGATCGTGGCCTCGTGGGCCTCGGAGCCCTTGCCGCCGTGGTGCCCGTCCTCGACCAGCTTCTTGGCGTTGTCCCAGGCGCCGCCCGAGTTGGACAGGAAGACCGCCATGAGCGTGCCGCAGGCGATGGCCCCGGCCAGGAACGCGCCCAGCGGCGCGTACCCGAGGGCGAACCCGACCGCGATCGGCGTCATGACCGCCAGCAGGCCGGGCGTGGCCAGCTCGCGCAGCGAGTCACGGGTGCAGATGTCGACGACGCGGCCGTACTCGGGCTTCTCGGTGCCGTCCATGATGCCCGGGTGGTTGCGGAACTGGTCGCGTACCTCGAAGACCACGCGCATCGCGGCCCGCCCGACCGCGCTGATCGCCAGCCCGGAGAACAGGAACACGACCGCCGCGCCGATGATCAGGCCGACGAGCACGTTGGGCTGGTCGATGCTCAAACTGAACGAGGAGAACGCGCCGAGCGACTCCTTGATCGCGTCGGTCGCCTGACTGAGCTGCGTCTCCACGGCCGTGCGGAACGCGCCGAACAGCGCGGTCGCCGCGAGCACCGCCGTGGCGATCGCGATGCCCTTGGTGATGGCCTTCGTCGTGTTGCCGACGGCGTCGAGGCTGGTGAGCACGCGCGCGCCCTCACCCTCGACGTCGCCGGACATCTCGGCGATGCCCTGCGCGTTGTCGGAGACCGGGCCGAAGGTGTCCATCGAGACGATGACCCCGACCGTGGTCAGCAGGCCGGTGCCGGCCAGCGCCACCGCGAACAGCGCGATCGTCACGTTCCCGAAGCCCAGCAGGAACGCGCCGTAGACCGCGCCGGCGATGATCAGCGCCGAGTAGACGGCCGACTCGAGACCGACGCTGATGCCCGCCAGGATGACGGTCGCCGGCCCGGTGGCCGAGCTCTCGCCGATCTCGCGGACCGGACGCCTGGTCGTCTCGGTGAAATAGCCGGTCAGCAGCTGGATGGCGCTGGCCAGGATCAGACCGATGATCACCGCGCCGATGGCGATGAGCCGCGGGTTGGCGGTGGACTGCACGGCCGAGCCGGTCAGGTCGCTGAAGGTGCTGGGCAGGTACCAGAACGCCGCCGCCGCGACCAGGACCGCGGAGATCCCGGCCGAGATGAAGAAGCTGCGGTTGATGGCGGCCATGCCGCTGCGGTCGCCGTCGCGCATCCGGGTGACGAAGATGCCGATGATCGCGGTGAGCACACCGATCATGGGCACGATCAGCGGGAAGATCAGCCCCTGCTCACCGAAGGCCACCTTGCCCAGGATGAGGCTGGCGACCAGCATGACCGCGTACGACTCGAACAGGTCGGCGGCCATGCCCGCGCAGTCGCCGACGTTGTCGCCCACGTTGTCGGCGATCGTCGCCGCGTTGCGTGGATCGTCTTCGGGGATGCCCTGCTCGACCTTGCCGACCAGGTCGGCGCCCACGTCGGCGGCCTTGGTGAAGATGCCGCCGCCGACTCGCATGAACATCGCCAGCAGCGCCGCCCCGAAACCGAAGCCCTCGAGGACACCGGGCGCGTCACCTTGGTAGACGAAGACGACGACGGCCGCACCGAACAGGCCGAGGCCCACGGTGAACATGCCGGCCACGCCGCCCGTACGGAAGGCGATGCGCATGGCGCGCTTCTCGCCCGCCTCACGGGCGGCCGCCGCGACGCGTACGTTTCCGCGTACGGCCAGCCACATGCCCATGAAGCCGGTCAGCGCGGAGAATACCGCCCCGACCACGAAGAATATCGAGCGGCCGATGCGCACATCGGTCTCACCCGGTAGAAGGAGCAGCAGAAAAGGGATCACGACGACGAAGACCGCCAACGTGCGGAACTGCCGCGTGAGATAAGCGGCGGCTCCCTCTTGTACGGCACGGGCGATGTCCTGCATGCGCTCCGTGCCGGGGTCGGCGGACAGCACCTCGCGCACCAGGCCGCCGGCGACGGCTAGGGCGATCAGTGCGACCGCGGCGACCACGATCACGATAGTGAGATTGTTACCGCTCAGGGCCAGATTGGACGCTGGCTCCACCGCCAGCATGTGCCTAAACATCGTTCTCCTCGGCAAGACCGGTCGTCCTGCCCGGGCGGTGCGCAAAGATCGGCGGGGCTGGTGCGGCACCATCCGGGTTGTGGGTGCCGCTTCCGGTTGAGTCCGCAGTTTCGCCGGATCACCTTGGCCGGTGCCGGGAGTCTACGCACGGGCTGCGCGGATATGAAGGCTCTGCCGGTCGCTATTTGGCCACGCGTCCAGTAATCCCCCAGTAATCCCCAGCCAGCAAGGCGATTTGCCATCTGACAACCGAAATTTCCCCGGGTTTACGGCCATGACAAGGTGCCCGAAACGACACGCCCGAAACATGGGTTTGGGACATGCCAGAGGGATGACATGCCGGAGCCGGGCCGTGGGTGCCCACGGCCCGGCCGGTCACTCGGAAGAGACGGCGACGGCCCTATGGCTGCCGACTGGTGGAAGCCATGGGTGCCGTGCCTCGTATCGGCGCCCAGCCCCGTATCACCAGAGGAGCGTACCCCTGGACAGGGCTCAGCCACGGTCGGCGGGCGGGGCCCACCGTGCCGTGCCGTAAAGAGAGAGTTGTTGTCGTTATATCGGCGCGTGGCCGTTGGTGGCGGCCGGCCAGCTCATGCGGATGCGCATCCCCTTGGGGCTGGGGAACACCTCCACGTCGTCGGCCAGCCCCGCGATCACCGCGATGCCGAACCCCGACATGAACGAGTCAGAGAGCATGCCCAAATCGAGAGGTTGCTCCTGCTTGATCTCGTCGCTGGGGGCCTGATCGCTGACCGTGACCTCGAACCGTCCCGAGTCGTCTTTCAACTCGATGCGGATGGGCTCTCCCGGGCAGTGCGCGCGATGCGCCTCGACCGCCCGGGAGCAAGCCTCACCGACGGCGAGCCTGACCTCGTCCAGCAGCGACTCCTCCACGCCGGTGCGCCGGGCGATCGCCGTCGCGACCAGCCGGGCGGTCCGCACATGCGCGGGAAGGGCGCTGAACGTCAGCTCGACGGTAGCCATGACTACTTGTCTTTGCCGTGAGCTTCCTTGGCCTCGTCGACCGAAGCGTAGATCCCGAAGACCTTGGTCAGTCCGGTGATCCGGAAGATCTTGAGGATGCGCTCCTGCGTGCACACCAGCTCGAGCGAACCGTCGTGCGCCCGAACCCGCTTGAGCCCCCCGACCAGGACACCGAGGCCCGTCGAGTCGAGGAAGTCGACCTTCTCCATGTTCACGAGAAGGTGGAAGTTGCCCTTGTTCACCAGGTCGATGAGGAGCTCACGCAATCTCGGCGCCGTGTAGACATCGATCTCACCCTCAACCTCGACGATGGTGAGTCGGTCCTCGTTGTGGTGATCCAACTTCAGATCCACAGATCCTCCAGCGCCTCGCCTGCGAAAGTACCCTTGCGGGCCTGGCAGTCTGGAACGGGGCTCCAGACCGTCTGACCCTGACGCGCGGCATTCAACCACGCGTCTGGCTTGTGTCTATACGAAATCACGATTCCCGGCGACTTTGCCCACGGATGCAGACTGGAAACAGTGACTTCCTCCGCTTCCTCCCCACACCGGCCAGGTCCACTCCTCGGTCACCTGCTCGGTGTTCCCGCACGTCATGAGCGCGTCACTCATGTGGAGCATGTTCCAGTACGTCAGGCGGGTCAAGTGGGTTGGCCGAAATGGGCGCCGGAACTCCTGGTTACGCGCTTGGCGAACCGCGGAATCCCGGGATTGTGGCCACACCAGTACGAAGCCGCCGACCTGGCCCATCGTGGCCGAAACGTGATCATTTCCACCGGAACGGCGTCCGGGAAGTCGCTCGCGTACCTCACCCCGGCCGTCGCCTCCTGCCTCGACGGCGGCACGGTCCTTTACCTCACGCCTACCAAGGCCCTGGCCGCCGACCAGCTCCGCGGCCTGCGCGAACTTCGCATCACCCAGCTCCGCGCGGCCTGCTTCGACGGCGACACTCCGTTCGAGGAACGTACCTGGGTCCGGCAGCACGCCAACTACGTACTGACAAATCCCGACATGCTGCATCGCAGCGTCCTCCCCCGGCACGCCCAGTGGTCGTCGTTCTTCCGGCGGCTGCGGATGGTCGTGGTGGACGAGTGCCACGGCTACCGCGGGGTGTTCGGCTCGCACGTGGCCCAGATCCTGCGCCGCCTGCGCCGCGTCTGCGCCCGCTACGGCTCGCAGCCGGTCTTCCTGCTGGCCTCAGCGACGGCCAGCGAGCCGGGAGCGTTCGCGATGCGGCTGACGGGGCTTGAGATGGCCGAGGTGACGTCGGACGGGTCTCCCAAGGGTGCGACGACCATCGCGCTCTGGGAGCCGCCCCTGACCGAGCTACGGGGCGAGAGAGGCGCTCCGGTGCGCCGCACGGCCACCGCAGAGGCCGCGGACCTCCTCACGGACCTCGTCCTGGCGAACGTCCGCACACTCGCCTTCGTCCGCTCCCGGCGCGGCGCCGAAACAGTCGCCCTCACCGCCCGCGCCAAACTCGCCGAAGTAGCCTTCTCCCTGGCCGGGACCCCGGGGCCGCCAACCGTCGACGGCTCATCTCCAGACCGCGACACTCCCATGGCATCCCTGGACCCCGGCACCGCCCCACCACGCCCAGGCCACGGCACGACCCCGCCGCGCTCAGACCAGGGCGCCACTTCACCGGGCTCAGACCAGAGCGCGCTGTCCTGGGGAGTGCCCGACTCCGCCGGCTGGGCCGACCTTCCAGACCGGATCGCCGCCTACCGGGCCGGATATCTCGCCGAAGATCGCAGGCTCCTGGAGAAGGCCCTCCGCTCCGGCTCCATCATGGGCCTGGCCACCACGAACGCCCTCGAACTCGGCGTGGACGTCTCCGGCCTGGACGCCGTCCTGATCGCCGGCTGGCCGGGCACCCGCGCCTCCCTCTGGCAACAGGCGGGCCGAGCCGGCCGCGACGGCCAGGAGGCACTCGCCGTACTCATCGCGAGGGACGACCCCCTCGACACCTACCTCGTACACCACCCCCAGGCCCTTTTCGGTCAGCCCGTAGAGGCGATCGTGCTCGACCCGGACAACCCGTACGTCCTCGGCCCCCACCTCTGCGCCGCCGCCGCGGAGATCCCGCTGACCGACGCCGACCTGCCCGTCTTCGGCCCCACCACCCCGAACGTCCTCGACGACCTGGTCACCCAGGGCCTGCTCAGAAAGCGCCCCGCAGGCTGGTTCTGGACCAGGCGCGAACGTGCCACCGACCTGGCCGACATCCGGGGCGGCGGAGGCGCGCCCATCCAGGTCGTGGAGTCCGCGACCGGCCGTCTCCTCGGCAGCGTGGACGAGCCGTCCGCCCACACCACCGTCCACACCGGCGCCGTCTACCTGCACCAGGGCGAGACGTACCTGGTGGAGCTCCTCGATCTCGAAGCCGGGGTCGCCCTGGTGGGCGGTCCGGAGCCCGACTACACGACGTTCGCGCGCGACGTGACGGAGATCTCGGTGCTCGCCTCCCTGCGTTCACACGACCTCGGTCCCGGGAGTCTCCACTTCGGTGAGGTGGAAGTGACCAGGCAGGTGGTCTCGTACCTCAAACGGCGCCTCCAGTCCGGCGAGATGCTCGGCGACGAGCCCCTGGACCTCCCGCCGCGCACCCTCCGCACCCGCGCGGTCTGGTGGACGCTCCCCGCCTCAGAGGTCGCCATCCTGGCCGAGGAGGGCTTCGACCTGGGCGGCGCCGCCCACGCCGCCGAACACGCCGCCATCGGCCTGCTCCCCCTCTTCGCCACCTGTGACCGCTGGGACATCGGCGGCGTGTCCACGGAACTTCACGCGGACACGGGCCTGCTGACGGTGTTCGTGTACGACGGCCACGAGGGAGGCGCCGGATTCGCCGAACGCGGCTACGCCCGTGCCACCGACTGGCTCACAGCCACCCGCGAGGCCATCGCCTCCTGCGAATGCGAACGCGGCTGCCCATCCTGCATCCAGTCCCCCAAATGCGGCAACGGCAACGAGCCCTTGGACAAACGCGGCGCCATCCACCTTTTGGACACCCTGCTACGCTCCACCCCCAGCGCAAGCTAGTCCGGTGCCGACGAACGTTCGCCGGGTGTCCGGTTGGTATCCCTTTGGGGACCCCTGACACGACGGACGGTCACAGGGACCGGACGCGCGGACTCACTCGAGGCGCAGCCCCTGCAGGATCCGGGACAAGGCGGCCCACACGTCGTTCAGGTCGCCGGGATCTCCGGATCCGGCCAGCCACAGGGCGGCCTCGTTCATCGCCCCCGACAGCAGGTGAGTCAGCGGGGCGACCGGCTGTCGAACGATGATCCCTGCCTCGATGAGGCCCGAGAGCGCCTCGGCCAGATGGCGGGCGGAGGCGGCCTCGTCCAGCGCGCGCCACTCGCTCCAGCCCAGGACCGCGGGGCCGTCGATGAGCATGATCTGTTGGATGTCCGGATCGGTGCAGGCTGCGAGGAACGCCCGGCACCCGGCCACCAGTTGCTCCCATGGGTCGTCCTGGGCCTCGGCGGTCGCGGCCACCGACTCGGCCACCTCTCCCTGCACCTGCTCCAGAACCGTGCGGAACAGGTCGGCCTTGCTCTCGAAGTGGTGGTACAGCGCACCCTTGGTGACCCCGGCAGCGGCGACGATCTGCGACAGGCCCACCGCCCCGTAGCCCCGGCTCGCGAACAACAGCCTGCCCTCGCGTACCAGAATCCGCCTGGTCTGCTCGCGCTGCTCGATCCTGCTGCCCTGGTGCATCGCGTCACCCCCGTTGACGTACCGATGGTATGCCAATAGCGTAGCTTGACATACCATCGGTATGCGAAGGAGCTTTCCGTGATGCTGACCAGCTTCTATCCGGTTCTCTGCACCTCCCTGCTGCGGGAGTCGCGGGACTTCTATGTCGGGTGGTTCGGGTTCGAGGTGACGTTCGAGGCGGACTGGTACGTGAGTCTGCGCAGGCCGGGGACTCCGCCGTACGAGCTGGCCCTTCTCGACCACCGCCATCCGACGCTGCCCGAGGGCCACCGCGCGCACGTTCAGGGGCTGCTGCTCAACTTCGAGGTCGAGGACGTGGACGGGGAGTGGGAACGGCTCGTGGTTCGGGGAGGTCTGCCGGCCGTGCTCGAACTGCGCAGCGAGGATTTCGGACAGCGGCACTTCATCGTGGCCGATCCCAACGGAGTGCTCATCGACGTCATCACGCCCATCGCTCCCACCACCGAGTACGCCGGCCAGTACCAGACTCAGGATTAACGAAGATCTGCGGCCCTTTGCCGCACAACGAGCCTTTGCCGCACAACAAGCCTTTGACGCACAACAAGCCTTTGACGCGCAACAGAGCCCGTCCGACCTCGGCTCGATAACGACCCGCCCGCTGTGCCAGATGACCTCACCCACCACATCAGTGCCCAGGTCAGGGAGCTCAAAGTCCGACGGCATACCGATGGTCTCGGCAAGACCGATCGCATCAGGCACGCCCTCTACGCGGAGGAACACGCCGTAGGGCTGGCGCTAGCCCAGGCAAGTTCTCCGACCGGCCGATTCCCTCGGAGGACTTGGCGGGTTGGTCGTGGGCTAGCTATCGCCGCCGCGATGGCGGTGGCCCGCGAACGCGTTCTCGTCGTCGTCAGCCGCCCAGAAGTCACCTGCTCCGGGCTGCGGGCGCTCCCAGAAGCCGCTGTCCTCCATCGCCCTGGGAGCAGGTGGCAGGTAGTCGTCCCAACGCTCCTCGATGCGTACAACGGGCGGCGTGACGGCGGCGGCCGACTCGGGCACCTCGATCACGGCCGAGCTGGGCAGCGCGATCCGTATGGGCTCCTGACGGGCCTCCCGACCGCCCAGCTCAACACGCGGCCGACCGGGCTGGTCGAGGGGCTCCCGGTCACCGTGAGCCGCTCCCCTCCAGCCGTCCTGATCGACGGACACACGGTCATATCGACCGGCACCCATCCGGCCATCCCGATCCGCGGACACCCACGAAGCCTGCTCAACACCCGCCTCCGTCCGGCCATCCCGATCCGCGGACACCCACGAAGCCTGCTCAGCACCCGCCTCCGTCCGGCCATCCCGATCCGCGGACACCCAGGAAGCCTGCCCGGCACCCGTCCGACCATTCTGATCGCCGGGCGCCCGATCATCCGAATCAACAGGCTGCATGTCGGCGTCGCTGAGGTGCAGCGGGAGGGCGGCGCGTACCTGCGCACGAGCCTGCCCCGGCACCGGCCCGTCAGCCCGACCGGCACTCGGCCCCTCTGCGTAACCCCGTGCTGCGGACGGCGTGGCCGGCAGGTCAGACGCTGTCGAGGTGAAGCGATCGGACGAAGCCGCACCGAGCTGTTCGGGCGTCCCCGAGCCGGGCCGGTCGGACGCCGCCGAGCCAGAGTGTTCCAGTGCTCGCATGTGAGATTCCAGTGCCTGCATGCGGGACCGTGCGGGCGTCTGCGCGCCGAGGCGTTCTGGTGGCGTACGCGAGAGTCCAGGAGCCTGAGAACCAAGCCGCTCTGACGCGCGTGAACGCTCAGGCGTCTGAACGCCGGACCGCTCCGACGCGCGGGACTGTTCAGCGGCCTGCGTACGAGGATGCTCACCGGCCGGTCGGACCTTGGCGACTGCCAGCACCACGGCAGGACGTCGAGGTGCCGAAGCGGTGGGCGGGACGCTATCCGTACTGTGTTGAGCAGAAATGTCGTGGCTGGGCGAAGCCCCAGCCGGGTGCGGCACCGAACCCCCCGGACCAGCGGCGGCGAGAGACCGGCGACGCGCCCACGCGCCTCCATGCGCGGCCAGCAGCAGCAAGACGAGCCCGCCTGCGACGTACAGGCCGTACTGGCCGATGCCGCCGGCGGCCGACTCCGACGACTGGGCCTTCACCTTGGAATCGATGGCAGCAGAGTCCGCGTCGCCTGTGGTGCCATTCGGAGTGAGGCCGTCGGTCTTGCCCGAATCCCCGGTCGTGTCGGCGGTCGGAATCGGGAGATTGCCCTTGGGGTCGGTGTCGGGCATGGCAGGGAGTTTGTCGGTCTTCTTCGTCGTGGTCGCCTTGCGAGTGGGCGCGACCGTGGCCTGCGCGTGCTTCTTGGCCGGCAGCGTAGGCAGAGTCTCGACGCCCTTCTTGGTACCCGGAGTCTCCTGCTTCGTGGCGGTCTTCTTCGGCTGGGCGGCCGGGGGTGCGGGGATGGTCACGTACGCGGCGCCAGAATTGCCGGACTCGATCGACCCTCCATCGCCATCGCCCCTGAACGCCTTCACGGTGAAGCCCACTCGCTGCCCGGCCGCCTTGGTCGGTACGGCGAGCACGGCCTTGCACGATGATCCGGAGCAGGCGCTGTCGGCGGGCAGCCTGCCCACGATGCCGGACTGGCTGGTAGCCACCTCGTACGACTGGAGGTCCGGCTCCGAACCCTTGCTCCAGGTCACCACGATCTTCTCGGTTCCCTGCAAGGCTGCGGCGACATTGTCCGGCGCGGCGGCGGGCCGCCTCAGCTTGAAGGTGCTCGTCGCGTAGGTGCTGCCGGTGATCTCACCCTTGAGGACCACGTTGAAGGTCCCGTTGGGTGCGCTGTCCGCGTCGAACGTCCCAGAAATCGTCTGATTGGCACCTCCACCGGCGACCTTCTGCCTGGCGGTCGAGGGGCCCTCCACGTACACGCCCATGTTGAGCTGCATCAAACCGGTATGCGCAGAGATCGGCACGGATCCACTCGTGACCACCTGACCGTCCGACGGAGACGTGATCTCCCCGGGGCCCGCACCTTGCCGCGTGGCCACGGCCGCCTGAGCGGACCCACCGAGCACGATGGTTCCCGCCACGACCGCCGTTGCGACTATCGCTCTGCCAACCGTCACGGCGCTTCCCTCCATAGAGAGCCTCGCGCCGCCTGACCACCCTGGGGCGCTCACGCGACGACCGGAATGCAGTCCGCTTGGCCGATGTCGATCACCGACCGCCCCTGAACCCGCACCCTAGCGGCTCAGGTCCGGGGACATCCCAGACTCCGAACCCAGACGGCATGGACTCACGAGTAAGCGGCACCTTATGTGAGCTATCTAACTCTTGGACACTCTGTCTAAGAAGTCGTAATTCGATTGCGACCTAGCCCCGACAGCCACACAAGCCACATTGCTCGCGGAAGCGAAAAACCCCTCTACTTTCACGAACTTTGCGCTAAATACCGGTCCGCCCGGCCCTTTGCCCCCAGCATGAGGACGCCCTCAGCATGGGGCCGGGATCCACTCCCCGCCCAGAACTATGGGCCACCTTAAAATCGAGGCCCCAGTGTCCGTGGCCATGTAAAAGTCCCCACAGGTGGCCAGTTCGAGGTCACCACTGATGGCCGGTTTAGGTCCCCGCTTCTTCTTCGCGCTGTTCGCG
>NZ_JBFAIF010000025.1:0-23993 GCF_040654555.1 Nonomuraea sp. NPDC050680
TAGTGACACGCCGCATCAGCGTGCCCGCAAGCGTTTCCCCAGCTCAGACCGCAGATCTGTGTGCTTTTCCCGCTACACATCTGCGGAACGCGGGTCTGAGGCCATCCATTTGAGATCTTGGCCTGTCGCGATAGCCCCAGCTTCATGACCGAATTGTCCATTCATTGTCATGGCCGAACTCAGACCGAACCCCTTGAGCTTTCAGAATGCCTCGGTAGAAACTTGTGCAGTAGACGAAGGTGGCGCACAATTAAGACCCAAAAAGCCCCCACGAGAGGGACTGGCCGTCAATACTTGTCAAAGATGCGTCACTCTTTGGGAGGACACAGGTGGAGGACGATCATGGCCAACGATCTTGACCCACGCCTGACGGCAGCTCAGCGCTTTGGCAAGGAGCTCGCCCGCGTTCGCAAGGAGGTGGGCATGACGCAAATCCGCCTGGGTAAACGTCTCGGCTGCTCGTCATCACTCATAGCGCATCTTGAAAAAGGCGACAGGACCCCGAAACCCGACCTTGCCGCAGGGTGTGATGAGGTCTTCGGGACAGGTGACCGGTTCAAACGCCTATGCCGCAATATCACCTCTCCCACCGGCCCCGACTGGTACATCGGTTGGACAGAGGAAATCGAGCCCTATGCACGAATGCTCCGAAGTTGGGACCCTCTCCAGATACCCGGCATCCTCCAGACGGAGGCATACGCGCGAGCCGTCTTTCGCGGTGGCCTATTCGCTTCTGATCAGGACATACAAGACAAGATTGATGCGCGAATGCGGCGTAGGGGAATACTTCAGCGAGATAAGTCGCCCACTTTGCTCGTGCTCTTGGACGAGTGGGTGCTTCGTCGCCCCATCGGGGGCGCCAAGGTCATGGGGGATCAGCTTGATTACCTGCTCACCGCTGGAGAACTCCCCAACGTAACGATACAGATCGTCCCCTATGACACCACCTGCACGACAGGCCTCATGTCCGCGTTCACGATTGCCGAGCTTTCCGACGCCCCGACCACTGTCTCAGTAGACTCCGCAACGAAGGCGGAAGTCTCGGCAGATCATAAACTCGTTTCTCTAATCTGGGATATCTATGACAAACTACGCACAGAGGCGCTCCGCCCTGGTCCGTCTCTACAGATGATCGAGGAAGCGCGGAACCAATGGAAGCAGCAGACCTGAGCGGCATTGACTTGTCCGGGGCCGTCTGGCGGAAGAGTTCCCGGTCTGGCTCAAATGGCGGCCAGTGCGTAGAGGTCGCAAGTAACATCCCCGGAATCGTCGCCGTCCGCGACAGCAAGGACCGTGGCGGCCCCGTACTCACCTTCACGCCCGACGAGTGGAGGGCCTTCCTGGGCGGCGCCAAGGACGGCGAGTTCGACCAACTAGGCTGACCGTCCGCCCCCGGCAAATCGGTTTCATTCTGGCAACCAGTCCAGGAACTGCCCGTGTGGTCCGGTAAAAGCGACCGGCTCTTCGTCCAGGGCCAGGACGAACGCGCTACGGTCGGTCGATGGGCTACGCGTCAGCCGAGCGGCCACGCCAGGCAATACGGTGGGCGCCTCGTTGGAGATCCACCGGGCGGGCAGGCCACGCATCGTCTCGACGAACCGATCGCGTTCCTCCTGCGGCAAGTAGGCCAGAACCGCGCTGTGGAACACGACCAGCGTGGCGTCCGGCGGGGCCTGTCCGACCAGGCCGGCGATGGTGGCATTCAGATCACCCTGAACGAGGTGGGGCGGCACGATGCTCCGCCCTTCCCTTGGGCCGGACAGCAATCCACACAACTAATCCGAGCCGGCGATCGAGCACTGCACGCTCACGTTCCCAGTCAACTCCACGGCTCTTCAGGGGTGCCGGTTCGCCCGTTGTGGTGATCCAACAGCCTGGACAGCAGCCCGGCCAACTGCTGTCGCTCCTCGGGTGACAGCGGAGCCAGCAGTTCGTCCTGGGATTCGGCCAGCCGCTTCTCCAGCCGCCGCAGTTGCCGCTTCCCCGCCGATGTCAGCGAGATGATGTTGCGCCGCCGGTCGGACGGGTCCGGGGCGCGCTCCACCAGTCCGCTTTCGGCGAGTTCATTGATCGTCGCGACCATATCGCTGAGGTGGATGCCGCTACGGCGGCCCAGCGCGGCCTGGCTGGCCGGGCCGGCCTCCTCCAGCGTCGTCAGCAGGCGGTAGTGGTATCCGCGGGCGCCGACGGACGAGAACCCGTCGCCCACCAGGCGGTGGGCGTGGTTGGCGGTCTGGCTGAGCAGCCAGCTGGGCAGGCCCTCCCATCGGGTGGGCGTGTCCTCGGATGGGTTCTCCATGTGACAAGTCTAACGAATCGTTCGGCCCGCTAATGATTGTGCTATCGTTCGGGACATAAACGTTAGTCATCTGAACGTTCGGTGGCTGAATGAATCCCACTGGAGCTGAGACCATGATCAAGCCGTTCCGCATCGACGTCCCCCAAGCCGACCTCGACGACCTGACCGACCGCCTCGCCCGCACCCGCTGGCCCAACGAGGTCGCCGACGCCGGGTGGGACTACGGCTTCCCGCTGGCGCGGCTCAAGGAGCTCGCCGAACACTGGCGGACCAAGTACGACTGGCGCGAGCACGAGGCCGAGCTCAACGAGCTCCCGCACTTCACCACCGAGATCGAGGGGCAGAACATCCACTTCGTCCACGTCCGGTCCGCGAAGCCGGACGCGCTCGCGCTGATCCTCACTCACGGCTGGCCCGGCTCGTTCCTGGAGTTCCTCGACGTCATCGAGCCGCTGTCGCGCGAGTTCCATCTGGTGATCCCGTCCATCCCGGGGTACGGCTTCTCCGGGCCGACCCACGAGCGCGGCTGGGATGCCGTCCGGATCGCGCGGGCCTGGGCCGAGCTGATGCGCCGTCTCGGGTACGAGCGCTATGGAGCGCAGGGCGGCGACTTCGGCGCGGGCATCTCCCTGGCGCTCGGTGCGGTGGCGCCCGAGCAAGTCGTCGGCGTGCACGTCAACTACCTGCCGACCCGGCCGGACCCGGACGCCGGCATCGAGCTGTCCGCAACGGATGAAGCCCGGCTGGACAAGGTCCGGCAGCTGATGGGGAACCGGCCGCCGTACCAGGCGCTGCAGGCTCTCACCCCTCAGACCATCGGCTACGCGCTGACCGACTCGCCGGTCGGCCAGCTGGTCTGGATCGCCGAGCGCTTCGCGCAGTGGACGGACCCCCGCTCGCAGATCAGTGACGATCGGATGCTCACCGACATCTCGCTGTACTGGCTGACCGCCACCGCGGCCTCCTCGGCGCGGCTGCACCACGATGTTCCACGGGGACAGGCCGTGTCGTGCCAGGTGCCGGTCGGCGTGGCGGTGTTGCCGCACGACATCACGCAGTCGGTGCGACCGCTGGCCGAGCGGCTGTACGACATCAGGCACTGGTCGGAGTTCGAGCGTGGCGGCCACTTCGCCGCGATGGAGGTGCCGGAGCTGCTCGCCGAGGACGTCCGGGACTTCTTCCTGACCCGCATCGAGTAGGGCTAGCCCACTTCGTCGAACAGCCCTTGGAGGGTCTGTGCGGTGGCCGCTCGGGCGAGCCAGGTCTCGAGTTGGGCAAGGTCCGTACAGGTGACGATCCGGGCGTGAATGTCGTCGGGAACGTCGAAGCCACGGGCAGCCAACACGAGCAGCACCGACCTACCAGCCTCTTCCGCCTTGCCCGCTGCCTTGCCTTCGGCCATGCCTTCTGCCATGCCTTCTGCTTTGCCGCGGCCAAAGTGCTCGCGGGCGAAGGGGCTGTAGACCGGCCATTTGGTGGACGCGGACTTCATGATCTCCTCCATGAGGTTGCGGATCTCGGGCGCGGAGATGTTGTAAGCGTATTCATAGTAATCCGGAGCGTGTTCGTCGGTCACGTCCGGCAGCGCGGCGGTGAACGCCTCGATGACCTTGCGGTCGAGTCCGTGGACCATGACCGACAGGGCCGCCAGGTCCAGGTGGGCGGCGGCCTCTTGGGGGTCGGTGATGGCCGGGATGCCGTCCGGCCCCAGCACCCAGGGTCGCAGGCGGTAGCCGGTCAGCCCGGAGTCGATCGGCTGTGCGTAGTAGGTGGCGACGTTGCGGTCGGGGCAGATGACCAGGACCGAGACGTCGCAGCCCAGCATGAGCCACAGAGCTGCGGCGTAGCGGGCGAGCTGCCGGGGATCCTTGGACTTGTCCTGCTGGATCTCCACGATGATGGCGTGGGCGGGCGTTTGCGGTGGGCCCAGCACGAGGACCAGGTCGGCCTCGATGTCGTCGGAAGGGCGGGTGTTGAAGGTGCTCGCCTCCCGCCGGATCAGCGGGGTGGCGGGCAAGTCCGCACCCAGGAAGTCGCGCAGGATCTCCACCGCCAGTTCAGGGCGGTCGGCGAACAGCTTGATGAGGGTGTCATGTCGGGGGGACGGCATGGTACTCATTGTTACATCACGATCACATAAAGTGACGGTCATTCGCGTGCCTCCGGCCCGGCGCCTGCCTGGGTGCGGCGGACGGGCCGGGGTTACCGTTTCGCTCAGCCAGTGACCTGCGGCAACACCTCTGCCCCGAGGCGGCGGATGTTCTCCAGAGTGCGCTGGTGGTCCCCCATTCCCTCGACCATGAGGATGAGGTGCTGGATTCCGGTGGCTTCCGAGGTGCGCAAGATGGACTCCACGCATTGGGCCGGTGAGCCGACCGGGTGGACGCGGGTTAAGAAGTCGACGTATGCCGAAATATCCCGTGACGGTGGTTCTCTGTTGTCCACCGGTACGTAGCCGGCCAGGCCGGGCGTCAACCAGCGCGGCAGGGAGTTCTTCAGGTCGTTTCGGGCTTCGGCGGTGGAGTTCGCCACGTGGGCGACGGCAGCTGCCATGTGGGCTTGAGGCGTTCCTCCGCGAGACGCGTACATGGCGATCATCGAGCTCTTCTGCCGGTCGTCGATGTGCATGCCGAGCAGCATCGGGAGGCCGCGCTTCGCGGCCAGTGCCACGGTCGGTGGTGAGGTGCAGGCCAGGACCGGGCACAGTCTGGCCGGCGGGACCAGTGGCACTTCACGGAAGCTGAAGAACTCCCCCGCCGCCGACACCCGCGTGCCCGAGAGCGCGGCGAGCAGTACGTCCAGCGACTCCTCGAAGCCGTGCTCGAAGCGCTCCAGCCCGGTGCCGAACACCTCCAGGTCCACCCACGGGCCGCCCCTCCCGACGCCCAGCGTGAAGCGGCCGTCCGACAGGTGGTGCAGCATGGCCGCCTGTTCGGCCAGGGCGATCGGGTGCTGGGTGGACAGGACGCTCACGGCGGTGCCGAGGCCGATGCGGCTGGTCCTGCCGATCGCCACGGCCGCCAGCGTGGTGGCGGAGGGGCAGACGCCGTAGGACATGAAATGGTGCTCGGCGATCCAGGCATCGGCGAATCCGGCCTCCTCGGCCGCCACGATGAGGTCGAGAGCGCTCGCCAGCACCTGCTCTGATCTCTGGTCCGGAAATCGGGCCACGATGAGAAAAATCCCGATTCGCATCCCATCGATAATGGCTGATTCCTGACGCTCGGAACACCGTTTCAAGGCGACGCAAGGGCCGCAACCGGTCGCTGATCGACAACGCCGACCAAGCGACCCGGCCAACGGAAGAGACCTGGCTAACCGAAGAGGCTGGCCTGGCCCTCGCCCACCGCCGGGTCCCGGTGCCGCTTGAGGTGGCGCCAGCGGGGCAGGTCGTCCAGGTACGACCACGACAGCCGATGGTGCTCCGTGGGCCCCAGGCGGGCCAGCGCCTCCTGGTGGACCGGTGACGGATAGCCGGCGTTGTCCGCGAAGCCGTACTCGTCGCACCCGATCGTCCCCATGTACGCGTCGCGCCGCACCTTGGCCAGGACCGAGGCGGCCGCCACCGAGATGCTGGCCGAGTCGCCCTTGACCTCCAGGCGTACCGGCCACGGCGCCCCGATGTAGTCGTGCGAGCCGTCGAGGATCAGCGCGTCGGGCCGCGTGGGGAGGGCGGCCAGGGCGCGGCGGGCGGCGCGGCGCAGGGCCTCCGTCATGCCGAGCTCGTCGACCTCGACGTGGGTGGCGTCGCCGAAGCCGATGCCGACCGCCCAGGACTCCAGCGAGGCGGCCACCGTCCCGCGCTTGGCGGCGGACAGCTGCTTGGAGTCCGTCAGCCCGGCGGGCGGGTCCGACAGGTCGGTGATGACGGCGCACACCGTCACCGGACCGGCCCACGCGCCCCGGCCCACCTCGTCGAGGCCCGCGACCGTGGTCGTGCTGCGCTGGGAGAGCAGCAGGTGCTCAATGTCATAGGTGGGCGCCATGGGCACCAGACGTTATCGCTCCGCGAGCGACACCGGATCCAGATCGGCGGCGAGATAGCGCGCGGCGACGTGGATGGCCCGCAGCGTCACCGACACCGACGGCCGGTGGACGCTGGAGCCGCGCGCGACGGCCCGTATCTCACGGCCCACCGGATTGCCGGGAAACTGCCGTACGGCGATGCCGCGCACGCCGGCGGCCAGCGCGAGCGCGGGCACGGCGGCGATCCCGATGCCCTTGGCGACCAGCGACAGGATCGTGCCCAGCCCCTCGAACTCCCACGGCGTCGGCCTGGTGCCGCCCACGTCCACGAAGAGCCGGTCGACCGCGAGGCGCGACGGCTCCCCGTCCGGAGTGGCCATCCACGGCTCGTCACGCAGCTCGCGCAGGTCCAGGGGCACCTCGGGGTCGGCCAGCCGGTGCTTGCGCGGCACCACCAGGACCAGCGGGTCGTTCAGCAGCGGGAACGTCCGCAGGCTGTCACTGTCGCCGACCCGCCCGTACCAGTCGTCGACGAGCGCGATGTCCACCTCGCCCGCCTGCACCTCGCGCATGCCCCGCCCCGACCGGCTCTGCCCGAGCCTGAGCGTCAGCTCGGTGTGGCGGCGCAGCGAGCGGGCCAGCGCGGGCGCGAACGCGACCGCCGCCGTGGGGAAGGCGGTCACCACCACCCGGCCGGACGGCGTGCCCGCGTGGGCCGAAAGGTCGGATTCGGCCTCCTCGACCATGGACAGAATGCGTTCGCCGTGGATCACCAGGCGGCGGCCCGCGTCGGTCAGCTCGGCGCTGCGCGCGGTCCGGTCGATCAGCGCGGTTCCGGTCTCGCGTTCGAGGGCCGCCAGCTGCTGGGACACGGCGGAGGGACTGTACCCGAGTGACTCGGCGGTCGCTGAGATGCTGCCTCGACGGGCGAACTCGCAGATCAGCACCAGGCGCCGCAATTCGAGCATCGGACTTCCTTCCGCCTACCCACAAAAAGCCTCGCTTGTGCTGATGCCTTCATCCAACCACGCTGGGAACGTGACAAACATGACGGTTACCCTCTCCGCCACTCTGGCGACCAACGAAGACATCGAGCGAAGACGGCGCGCCGGGGAACGGGTGCTGCATCTCGCCTTCGGTGAGGCCGGCCTGCCCGTCCACCCGGCGCTGCGCGACAAGCTGGTCGCCGCATCCGAGCGCAACGGCTACGGGCCGGTCGCGGGGGCGGCCGACCTGCGGGACGCGGCGGCGGGCTACTGGACACGACGGGGCCTCCCCACCGACCCCGAACTGGTCGTCTGCGGCCCCGGCAGCAAGTCACTGCTGTACGGAGTGCTGCTGGCCATCGGCGGCGACATCGTCCTGCCCATGCCCAGCTGGGTCAGCTACGCGGCGCAGGCCGACCTGGTGGGCGCCCGTCCGATCATGGTCGCGCCTCCGGAGGGACAGGGCGGCGTACCGGATCCGGATCGCGTGGCCTCGGCCGTGCTGCACGCTCGCGCCCAGGGCAGGACCGTCCGCTCGGTGCTCGTGACGCTGCCCGACAACCCCACCGGACGCCTCGCGCCGCCGCAGACCATCCACCGCCTGGTGGAGGTCGCCCGCGAGCTCGACCTGTACATCATCTCGGACGAGATCTACCGGGACCTGCTGCACGACCCGCTGCTTCCCTTCACCTCGCCCGCGGACCTGGCGCCCGAGCGCACGGTCGTCACCACGGGGCTCAGTAAGAGCCTGGCGCTGGGCGGCTGGCGGATCGGTGTGGCCAGACTGCCCGACGAGGCGTACGACCTGCGCGCCAGGCTGCTCGCGGTGGCGAGCGAGATCTGGTCCGCCCCGGCCGCTCCCGTGCAGGAAGCCGCCGCCTACGCCTTCACCGACCCGCCCGAGTTGGTCGAGCGCATCCTGCGCAGCCAGCGGCTGCATGGAACGCTCGCCCGCGCGGTGTACGACAGGTTCACGGAGATCGGCGCGTCGGTGCCCACTCCCCAGGGCGGGTTCTACCTCTACCCGGACCTGAGCCACCTGCGGCTCGGCGGCTCGGCCGAGATCACCCGTCTCCTGCTCGAAGAGCACGGCATCGGTGTGCTGCCCGGCCACGCGTTCGGCGACGATCCCGCCGCCGCGCGGGTACGGGTCGCGGTGAGCCTGCTCTACGGGGACACCACGGAGGAGCGATTGGCCGCGCTGACCAGCCCCGATCCGCTCCAGCTGCCGTGGATCGCGGCCAATCTGGACCAGCTGTCGATGGGCTTGACAGAGCTCTCGCTGGCGCGGCGGAGCCCGGTGCGTGAACGGCACCCGGCGCTCGTGCCGACGCCATGTCACAGTTAGGCGAAACTTTGTCCACGGGCCGGTGCGGAGACCCCGTAATCGGCCCGTTGACCTGCATGAACACCCAGGTTGCAACAAGCTGCAAAGAATGCTGGGCGAGTGCTGTTCTCTCCCATACCGAGCAGCCTCCATCATGTGCTCATGCCCGCTCTTGTCACCTTGTCCGGGCGCCTCGTGCGCCTGGAACCTCTCAGCCTCGCGGTGATCGACGACCTCGTCGCCGCGGCGAGTGAAGACCGCTCCACGTATGCCTTCACCCGTGTCCCGGCCGGCCGGGACGAGATGGTCTCCTATGTGGAGGCCGCACTGGCTGAGCAGGCGGAGGGCCGCACGCTGCCCTTCGCCGTCCGGTGGCTGAACACCGACCGTGTGGTCGGTGCCACCCGTCTCATGCACCTGGAGTACTGGCAGGGCCCCATGCCCTGGCCGCCGGGTACGCGGGGCGCGGTGGGCGAGGTCCCGTCCGTGGCCGACATCGGTTACACCTGGCTGGGCGCCTCCGCCCAGGGCACGGGTGCGAACCGGGAGAGCAAGTACCTGATGCTCTCGCACGCCTTCGAGACGTGGAACGTCCACCGCATCACGCTCAAGTCAGACGTACGCAACAACAGGTCCGTGGCAGCGATAGCCGCCTTGGGCGCGCATTTCGACGGGATACGCCGGGCGGAATGCAGGGGCGCGGATGACACCGTCCGAGATACGGCCTACTACTCGATCCTGAACTCGGAATGGCCCGGGATTCGAGAACGCCTGGCCCAGAGGCTTGTCCTCGCAGCCGAGGCAGCATAAGGAAGCATCCGTGAAGGCCCCGCCATACGGCGGGGCCTGTGTCTTGATTGCCCCATATATGCCAGTGTCATGGCCGCCCCCGCGTTATCGGGGCCATGCCGCTGTTGACCCTCAGCATCCGCCGCGTGGCTCAACACCCGATTAAAGGCCGATCAACGCTTCGGTTAACGAATGGGCGGATGCCTATCTGTTGCGCAAGGATGGACCTATCATTTGGTAACAAATCTTTCCATTGCGTTGGAGACAGGCGACATGACTGGTCAGAGCGGCGAAGGCGGGCTGAGGTTCGCCGTGCTCGGCCCCGTCCGCGCGTGGCGCGATGGCACGGAAGTCGACCTGGGCACTCCGCTGCAGCGCTCCATTCTCGCCATGCTGCTCCTGCGGGAAGGCCGTGCGGTGACGCCGACCGAGATGATCGACGCGGTATGGGGCGAGGACGCGCCGCCGCGAGCCCTCGGTGCGCTGCGCACGTACGTCTCCAGGTTGCGCACGGTCCTGGAACCCGGCAGGGCCGCCCGTTCCCGGCCCGAACTGCTGACCTCCGTCGGCCGAGGGTACGCGCTGCGGCTGCCCGACGACTCGCTGGACCTGACCCGGTTCGAGCGGGGCATCCATGAGGCCGAGGCCGCGCGCCGGGCCGGTAGGCCGCGGGAGGCCGCCGAGGGTCTGCGGGCCGCGTTGTCGCTGTTCGAAGGCGAGCCGCTGGCCGGGGCCGTCGGGCCGTACACCGAGCATCAGCGTGACCGGCTGGTCGAGCGGCGGATCAGTGTGGTCGAGACGCTCATGGACCTGGACCTGGAGCTGGGCGAGCACGCCGCGGTCGTCTCCGAGCTGATCGCGCTGACGGCCGAGCACCCGCTGCGCGAGCGGCTGCGCGCCCAGCTGATGCTGGCCTACTACCGGTGCGGCCGGCAGGGCGACGCGCTGGCCGTCTTCACCGAGACGCGCGATGCGCTGATCGAGGAGCTGGGCATCGAGCCCGGCCACGAGCTGACCGCGCTGCACCAGCGCATCCTGTCCGCCGACCCCACGCTGGCCGTGGCCGAGGTGGCCGAGGAGGACGCGCCGGAGGAACGGGCGCCGACGCTCGACCTGCCCCGGCCCGCCCAGTTGCCCGCCGCCGTGAGCGACTTCACCGGGCGCACGGACATCGCCGGACGGCTGCGCACGCTGCTGTCGTCGAAGCCGGCCGAGGGCGTGCCGGTGGCCGCGATCTGCGGGATCGGCGGGGTGGGCAAGACCGCCCTGGCCGTGCACGTGGCGCACGCGGCCGACGACCTGTTCCCCGACGGCCAGCTGTATGCCGACCTGCGCGGCTACACCGACGAGGCGACCGGGCCTGAGTCGGCGCTGGGCGCGTTCCTGCGCGCGCTCGGCGTGCCGTCCGACGTCATCCCGGAGCGGCTGGCCGAGCGGTCCGCGCTTTATCGGTCGCTGCTCGCCGAACGGCGCATCCTCGTGCTGCTCGACAACGCCCACAACGCCGAGCAGGTCCTCCCGTTGCTGCCCGGCTCCTCGGGCTGCGCCGCCATCGTCACCAGCCGCCACAAGCTGGCCGACCTGCCTTCGGCTCGGCTGTTCGACCTGGACGTGATGGACCCGGACGAGGCATTGACGCTGTTCGCCTCGGTGGCCGGGGCCGAGCGGGTGGCGGCCGAGCACGGCGCCGCCATGGACGTGGTCGCCGCCTGCGGGTTCCTGCCCCTGGCCGTACGGATCGTGGCCGCCCGGCTGGCCGCGCGGCCCTCGTGGACGGTCGCCTCGCTGGTGCCCAGGCTGACCGACGAGCAGCGCCGCCTGGATGAGATGCGGGTGGGCAACCTGGCGGTCGAGGCGACGTTCGCGCTCGGCTACGGGCAGCTGGACACCGCCCAGGCCCGCGCGTTCCGGCTGCTGTCGCTGCCCAACGGGCCCGACTTCTCGGTCGGAGCGGCGGCGGCCGTACTGTCGATGAGCGCGTTCGCCAGTGAGGACCTGCTGGAGTCGCTGGTCGACGCCAGCCTGCTGGAGGCGCCCGCGCCGGGCCGCTACCGCTTCCACGACCTGCTCAAGCTGTTCGCCCGGCGGACGCTGGAGAAGACCGAACGGCCGCAGGCCCGCACGATGGCCCTGCGGCGGCTGCTCGGGTTCTACCTGGCCTCCGCCCAGTCGGCGCACCGGCTGGCCTACGAGGGCAGCATGATCGCCGACAACCTCCAGGTGGACGGCAGCGGGCTCTCCTTCAACAGCGTCAACGAGGCCGTCGCCTGGCTGGTGGCCGAGGGCGACTCGCTGTTCGCCGCGATCAACCAGGCCGCCGCCACCGCCCGCGCCCCCGAGCCGCTGCTGCCCGCCGGTGACCTGCTGGTGGCCATGGAGCCGCTGCTGGAGTCGGGCACCCACACCCGTGAGTTCGACCAGGGCACGCGGGCCGTGCTGGCCACCGCCAAGCGCATCGGCGACGCCGGCAGCGAGCTGCGGGCCCGTTATGTGCTCGGCCGGGTGCTGTTCGCGAGCAACAAGCTGACGCAGGCCGAGGAGCAGTTCAGGATCGTGCACGAGCTCTCGGTCGAGCGGGCGGAGAAGGTCGTCACCGGTGAGGTGATGAACGCGCTGGCCGTCGTCGTGGGCCGGCAGCGCCGCCACGCCGAGGCGCTGACCTGGTTCGAGTCGGCGATGGGCTGGTACCGCGAGAACGGTGTACCGGCCGGCGAGGCGCTCGTGCTCAGCTACTCCGCCCGCGACCATCTCGGCCTCGGCCGCCCCGAGGACGCGATCACCGCGGCGGAGAAGGGCCTGGCCATCTTCACCGAGATCGGCAGCGGCGCCGGCACCGCCCGCGCCCGCTACCACCTGGGCATCGTCCTGTCGCGGGTCGGCCGCATCGCCGAGGCCGTCCACCACCACGCCGAGTGCCTGGCCTTCTTCCGCGCCAGCAAGCAGCGCGTGTGGGAGCAGCGGGTCTGCTCCCGGCTGGCCGAGACGTTCATCGCCGCCAAGCGCTACCCCGATGCCGTACGGCACGCGGAGGAGGCGCTGGTGGTGTCGAGGGAGATCGGCCATCCCTATGGTGAGGCGCTCTCGCTGATGGTGCTCGGCGAGGCGCTCGAAGGTATGGGCAGCGCCACGCGGAGCCTCGACTGCCTACGGCAGGCCTTCGAGATCTTCTCGCTGCTCGGCGCTCCCGAGGCGGGAGACCTCAAGGTCCGCCTCGACAAGGCCCCGGCCACCGGTTCCGTCGTCGAGCCGGTCGTCAGTCCTGTCGTCGAGCCGGAGCCGGTCGTCGGTCCTATCGTCCGTCCTGTCGTCGAACCGGTCGTCAGTACTGTCGCCGAGCCGGTTGTCAGTACTGTCGTCAGTCCTGACGTCGAACCGGTCGTCGGTCCCGTCGAGCCCTGAGTACAGCTCGTCGTCCAGACGTGTCATCCACACATGGTTGATCAAGGCTGTCCCTTTGGGAGTCACGGAGCCCCCGTGATGCGTGTGCACGTGGCGCGATTGCTAGCCCGGCCGGCCATCTGACCGTCACGCGTCGCTAGGGGGCCCGGTTATCCGGATGCTCCGCGTAACGGCTAGCCGCCTCACATCGACGGCCGGCCGGACCCGACACGAGCCTCGAACCCCCCGGGCTCGTGTCTTGGTGAGAAGCCTCCACCCGGGGGGTCAACATCCGATCAACGGTCGATCAAAGCAGGAAATAGCCCTCGGCGATGAGCGGCCGGATGGCGTCGGTGTGCAGGATCTCCCCGTCGCCGACCAGCTCGGCGATGACGTTGAGCAGCGGGCCGAGGGCCAGGTCGCCGTCGCAGACGCCGGCCAGGGCCGCCTCGACGGTGCCGACCTCCCTGCTGCGGCGCAGGCCGTCCGTCTGGCGCAGCACGATGCGCATGGGGTCTTCCGCGCCCGGCAGGCCGATGCGTTCGTCCAGCAGGCCCGCCACGGTCCGCAGGTGGGCCGAGTCGAGGAAGCGCACCCGGTGGGCGGTCGCGATCGAGTCGAGCACGCCGTCGACGTAGTCGCCGACGGGCAGCGTGACCTGGTGGGTGAGCTGCTCCACGCGGACCACCGGGTCGAGCGTGCCCGCGTTGCGCATGGTGATCCAGCCGAAGCCGATGCCTTGCACCTTGTGCTCGTCGAACCAGCCCAGCCAGCGGTCGTAGTGCTCGGTGTAGCCGGGGGTGCCCTGCACGGCGGCGTCCCGCAGCCACAGCTCGACGTATTCGGCCGGGTCCTGGACGTCCCGCTGGACCACCCAGGCGTCGCAGCCGGTCTCGCCGAGCCAGCCGCCGACCCGGTCGCGCCAGTCCTCGTCCGCCACGTGCAGCCAGTTGGCCAGGAAGTGAGCCTGGCCGCCCGGATTGAGGAAGCGGGGGGTCTGTCGTACGAGGTCGCGGCAGAACGCGTCGCCGTCGGCGCCCGTTTCGCGATAGGTCAGCTCGCCGCCGGGCGAGATGACGAACGGCGGGTTGGAGACGACGAGGTCGAACAGCTCCCCCTCGACCGGCTCGAAGAGGGAGCCGGCGCGGGCGTCCACGCCGTCGATCCCGGACAGCCGCCAGCTGAGCCGGGCCAGCTCCAGCGCGCGAGGGTTGAGGTCGGTGGCCACGATCTCGTCGACGCGGTCCGCCAGGTGCAGCACCTGTACGCCACAGCCCGTGCCGAGATCGAGGGCCCGGTGAACCGGGCGGCGGGTGACGAGCTGGGCCAGGTTGGCCGAGGCGCCGCCCGCGCCCACGACGTGATCGGGACGGAGCGCCGGGTCGCCGGGCCGTACCTTGCGATCGGAGACGACGTAGCCGCCGGTCTCCCAGGGCTGGAGGTGCACGGTGGCGCGTACGTGCTCGCCCTCGGCGGCGACCAGGCCCGACGCGCGGGCCTCGTCGAGAACCCCGGCCGGGAACCGCGCGGCCGGAACGGCGACGCCGAGCCACCAGAGCCGGATCAGCGCGGCCAGCGGGTCGTCGCCGGCCGTGGCGCGCAGGGCCGGGACCAGCTCCTCGCGGGACAGGGCCGAGGCCGCCATGGCGCCCAGCCGGTCGCGGACGCCGTCAATCGAGTAGCCGGTCTCGAGGAGGTGATCACGCAGTCGTTCCACGAGACCATCCTTTCACCGCAGATATCCGCGCATGATCCGATACCCACAGTAATCATACTGTTACTGAAACGTCCAAGCGTTTTGCAAGTGAGCCACGATATCTCTATGAAGACCCACGCTCGGCGTTAGAAGAGGAGCGGATCAATGCAGATCCCTTGCCTGGCCTGCGAGTCCCGTTTCTGGCCCGACGACTACTTCCGCGCCTGTTCCGACTACAACCGCGGGCTGGACCTGGTCTCATGGACCTGCCCCAGCTGCGGCAACCGCGACGACCTGCGGGTGCTGCCGGGCGAGCTGGGATTCGGCTACCCCTGCCGGGGCCGGTACGACGTGCACGCGCGGGTGCGCGTGCCGGGATTGCGCAGGCAGCGTGGCGATCTGCGGCTGGACATCTCGCTCGACGCGGCCTGCTGGCGAGTGCCGTCCCGGATCAGGCCGGCCACTAGCGCTGCCGCAGGCTCTGCCAGGCGGCCTCACCGAGCCCTTTGATCTCCTCCTCCGTCGGCGTGTGGGCGCCGGCGAACCACAGGCGGCACATCTCCTGCGCCGGTCCGAGCCACAGCACGTAGCACATGGTCGGGTGTACGACCTGAAGCCGGCCGTTCTTCATGTGCGGCCGCCACCAGTCGGACACCTGGCGGAAGAAGGCCCGCCTGGCCTCCGCCACCTCGGCGCCGCCCGGCTCGTTCTTGCGCGGCGGGCGCTCGCTGACCAGGAGCCTCGCGCGCTCCGGGTGCTCGCCGGCCCACCGCATGTGCAGCGCCACGACGGCCTCGATGCCGTCGCGGGCCTCCTCGTGACTGACCAGCTCGGCGAGGAAGGCCGCCTGATAGGCGGTGAGGATCTCCGCGTAGAGGACGCCGAAGACGTGTTCCTTGCTGGCGAAGTGGTGGTAGAAACTGCCGACGCTTACGCCGCTCTCCTCACGGAGGCTGGCCAGCGTGGTGGCCGACACCCCGTCCTGGCTGAATCGGCGCAGGGCACCGTCAATGATGCGGGTGCGTCCGTCGCGTCCGTTCTTGGCACTCTTCACACTGTCAATGGTGGAGCAACAGAACCTTATTCCGCAAATACCTCCGCCCGTTGGATCCTAGCGGTCACCTCGACCGTCCCGGAAGCCACCTTCATCTGAGCGTCCGGCCAGAGCCTGCGGATCATCCGGAGCACCCGCCTGTTCTCCCCCATTACGTCCATGCCGACCGTCTTCGCGCCCCGCACCGCGGCCCTGAACAGCAGCACGTCGATCAGGTGCGGCCCGAGCCCCTTGCCCTGCCACTCGTCGGCGACCACGACGGCGATCTCGACGTCGGCCGCCTCGCCCCGGTAGCTCATGGCATGGCCGATGATCTCGCCGCCCAGGGTGATGACCAGGGCGTCCCTGTGGTCGTCCAACGCGATGAGCACCCGCACCAGACTGGCGGCCGGGGCGCCGATGCCGGTGAAGAAGCGCAGGGTCTGCGTGTGCAGGGACAGCCGGGCGAGGAAGCGCCGGAGTCGTTCGGCGTCGTCGGGCCGGGCGGGCCGGATCTGAGTTCCGAGCATGAACTCAGCTTCCTCTTCTTTTCCTGGGTCTGTCAATTGAACTCAGGTATGATATGGCGCATGAACGTGGCATTCCAGGTGAACAACTGCTCCATCGAGCGCACGTTGGACATCGTCGGGGAGAAGTGGACCTTCCTGGTGCTGCGCGAGGCGTTCCGCGGCGTCCGCAGGTTCGCCGACATGCAGGCGATCACCGGCGCGCCCCGGCAGGTGCTCAGCGCGCGACTGGCGCGCCTGGTCGACGAGGGCCTGATGCGCAAGGAGCCCTATCGCGAGCCAGGTCAGCGCCAGCGTGACGAATACCGCCTGACCGAGAAAGGGCGTGACCTCTATCCCCTGCTCGTGGCGCTCATGCACTGGGGCGACAAATACCTGGCCGGCGACGAGGGGCCACCCGTGCTGCTGACCCACCGCGACTGCGGGGCGCCCATCGAGCAGCACTTCCGCTGCGCCGATGGCCACGAGGTCGTGGGACCCCGCGAGGTGACGGCACTCCCCGGCTCAGGCGCCGAACTGAAGACCGCGTAAACCCCGCAGGCCGCGAACTGGCAGCGCTCAGATGTCGCGCTGGAGGGCGCGCAGGCACCAGCGGAAGTCGATCAGCGTCAGCAGCGCCGCCCCGGACAGCAGAACCGCGACGGCCGCGGTGCGCACGATCAGGTACGTCTGGATCGTCTGGCTGAGCAGCAGCCACAGGCTCAGCGAGGCGTTGCCGAACTGCGCGCATCCCCACACCAGCGACTGCCGGGCGAAGAAGCGCCGCATCACCGGCTGCTCGATCACGTGCTCCGGCAGCGGCACCAGGTCCTCCGCCACCCGCTGCGCCAGCGGCCGGCGCAGCCGGGCGGTCGCCAGGAACCCGGCGCTCGCGCAGAAGACGCCCAGGGTCGGCTGCAGGAAGAAGATCACCGCACTGCCGGACAGCAGCGCCAGCACCGCCCTGACGGTGACCGTGCCCGCGGCCAGCAGCACCGCCCCCGGCACCGCCCTGCGCCTGGCCAGCCGCCAGACCACACCCCCGTACACCCAGGCCACGGCCACCACGATCCCGCCGGTGATCCCGGAAAGGATCATCCCGGCGTAGAAGACGGCAACGGGCAGGATCATGCCCTCGAACACGCGGGGCACGGCGTGGCGCACCAGACGGCCGAACCGGGGCAGCTCGAACGCGGGCGCCTCGGACGGCGCGGCAAGCACGGTCATATGGCTTTGGAGGCGCTCTCTGGAGGGGGAGCTGATCGGACGAATCCCGACCGTACGCGATGAAGCGCCGTTCGGTAAGTGTTTCGACCAGATTGCGATTAGGTCACGCTCCGGCAGACCGAGCCACGTGAACTCCGGCGGACCGAGCCAGGTGAAGGAGCACCGGCCCTGGTGCCTACCCTTGAGGGGTGTACCGGTTCCTTCTCACGCCCCGCTGGATCTCGCTCCACATCGTGGTGCTGCTGGTGATCCCGGCCTTCGTGTTCCTGGGCCGGTGGCAGTTCGGACGCTTCGAGGAGCGATCCGCCAACAGCACACAGGTCACCGCGAACCTGGCGGCCGGCCCCGTGCCCTTGGAGAGCCTGGTGGGCAACGGGGCACGGGAGGCCGACCGGTTCAGGACGGTCACGGCGTCCGGGAGCTACGACACCAGCCACGCGCTGGTCGTGCGCAGGCGGCCGCAGGAGGGACAGCTGGGCTTCTACGTGCTGACCCCGCTGGTCACCGGGCCGGGTCAGGCCGTGCTCGTCAACCGGGGATGGGTGAAGGCCGGGGCGACCGCCGACGCGCCTCCTGAGGTGCCGCCGCCGCCGACGGGTCAGGTAACTGTCACCGGGAGGCTACGTCTCAGCGAGACCGAGGCGACGGCCGGAGTCAAGGAGCGCGCCGGTCTGCCGCCCGGTCAGGTGCTGCTCATCGACACCGGGAAGATCGGCAAGGCGCTGCCGTACCAGCTCATGGGCGGTTACGTGGAGCTGACCAAGCAGCAGCCGGCCGCGGCGACCGCGCCCGCGCCGGTGCCCGCGCCCGACGTGGGCGCCGGGGGCGGCCTCAACCTCGCCTACGGCGTGCAGTGGTGGCTGTTCATCGGTGTGGCCGTGGGCGGCTGGATCCTGCTCATCCGGCGCGAGGTGGCCGACAGGAAGGCCGCGGAGGACGCGCCGGCCCAGGAAGTCGGGGCGCCCAGCAATTAAGGTGGATAGGGTGATCCGCCACATAGAGTTCGCAAGCATCTACAACTTTCGTGACGTAGGTGGATATGCCGCAAAGGACGGACGAACCGTCCAGTGGCAACGGCTCTATCGTGCCGACTCCCTCGGCTGGCTGGCGGGAGACGATCTCCTCACGTTCCACGCCCTCAAGGTGCGGACCGTCATCGACCTGCGCCATCCCTTCGAGGTGGAGCGGACCGGCCGGGTGCCCGAGTCCGACGGGCTCGACTATCGCAACCTGCCCATCGAGGGCCGCCGCTGGGACACCAGCACCTACGACGACCGGCTGGGCGTCGCGAGATACCTCGCCGACCGCTACCTCGAGGTGACCGAGGACGGGGTCGACAACCTTCGCGCGGCCGTCGAGACGATCTCCCGGTCCGGCAGCGCGCCCGTGGTCGTGCACTGCGCGGCGGGCAAGGACCGCACCGGGCTGCTCACCGCGCTCATCCTGAGCCTCGTCGGCGTGGCGGACGAGGACATCATCGACGACTACGCGTTAACGGGCCTGGCCACCGAGCGCTTCATCGCGAGCTGGCAGCGCAGACACCCGAACGCCGCCCGATGGCCCGGTTTCGGGGTGGCTCCGGCCGACGCGATGCGGTTGTTCCTCGCCGACCTGGCCGCCCGGCACGGCTCGGTCGCGAACTACTGTACGGACGTCCTGCAGGTCGAGGCGGGGACCATCGAAGAGCTGCAGAATAGTCTTCTGTCCCGGACTGAACCGATCTCCGGTGGGTAGGCGGCACCGGGGTTCGCGATGCAGCAACCTCGCGAAGCGGACCTCACGGCCCGGGGTCGCCACATCCCCCTCCCAGCGATCCCGGGCCTTCGGGCATAGTGGATACCCAACGGAGACGTCGCAGCTTGTTCGACGTTATGCGGCCGTCGTACGGTTACCTGCGTGACTACGCCGCTGCTCCCCGATCCGGATCCGAGGCGGCGCGACTATGTGATCATCTCCGCCGACGATCACCTGATCGAGCCGCCAGACCTTTTCGAAGGCCGGCTCGCGGAGAAATACGCCGAGGTCGCGCCAAAGGTCGTGGAGACGGAGGGCGGTCACCAAGTCTGGCGCTACGGCGGCGCCACATACCCGTGTGCCGGGCTCGACGTGGGCGCCGGCCTGCCCCGCGAGCAGTGGACGCTCGACCCGGTCAGGTTCGAGCACATGCGCCCCGGCTGCCACGACATCGAGGCCCGCATCGAGGACATGGACCTGGCCGGCATCTGGGCGGCGCTCTGCTTCCCCGGCATGCTGGCCGGCCAGTCGGGCATGCCGTTCGCCAGGACCCGCGACCAGGAGCTCGGCCTCGCCCTGGTCAAGGCGTGGAACGACTGGCACATCGACGTCTGGGCGGGCACCTACCCCGAGCGCATCATCGGCCTGCAGCTGCCCTGGCTGCCCGACCCCGACGTCGCCGCCAAGGAGATCAGGGCCAACGCGGCCCGCGGCTTCAAGGCCGTGATCTTCCCCGAGTTCCCGACCCGGCTGCGGCTGCCGTCGATCCACAGCGGCCACTGGGACCCGTTCTTCGCCGCCTGCGAGGAGACCGGCACCGTCGTCTGCCTGCACACCGGAGGCTCCAGCTGGTCGCCGGTGCCCTCGCCCGACACACCCATCGAGGCGATCACCACGCTCATGCCGACCAGCGCGATGTTCGCCTGCGCCGACTGGCTCTGGTCGGGGCTCCCGCTGCGCTACCCCAACCTGCGCATCCTCATCGTGGAGGGCGGCGTGGGCTGGCTGCCGATGCTGGCCGCGCGGGCCGACTACGCGCTGGATCACCCCGTGGCGGGCGAGGCGCAGTGGGACGGCGGTCTCAAGCCCAGCGAGGTGCTGCGCCGCAACTTCTACTTCGGCACTCTCGACGACCACTCCCTGTCGGGGGTGCGGCTGGCGGTCGGCCTCGACCACGTGCTTCAGGAGAGCGGCTACCCGCACTCCGACTCGACCTGGCCCGACACCCAGCAGGCGGTGGCACAGAACCTGGGCACGCTTCCGCCGGCCGACATCGCCAGGGTCGCCTACGGCAACGCCGCCCGGTTGTTCGGCCACCCGCTGCCGTCACGAGCCTGGCTCCGGATGGAGGAGTTCTAGCCGGCGCCTGGGAGCGGTGCCGGCTCGCCGTCGAGCTAGCGTCGTCGAGGTCGCTTGGGACCAGGGTCGTCGAGCTTGCCCTGGACCCTTCCCGGGATGGCCGTGCGCTCCCAGTCCACGTAACGTCCGCTCTCGCCGAGCAGCGAGGCGATCAGCCAGAGGAAGACCCCGAAGTCGTCCACGACACCGATGAGCACGAGGAAGTCCGGCACCAGGTCGATCGGCGAGATCATGTAGACCACGCCGAACCCCATCAGCGCCAGCTTGCTCTTGCCCATGCCGTCGTACTCGCCGCGCATCACGGCGCCGATCATGCGCGGGATCGCTCGTAACCTGGCCATCAGGCCCGGCGTGCCGGGCTTGCTCACTTCGCGGTATGTACGCCAGGCCGCCGCAGCCCGTCCTGCCTTCGCCATCATGTCGCTCCTCCTACCCGGGCCTCTCACGACATAACGCGTCACGGCCGGAGCCGAGTTCCCGAGCTTCCCGGCGCTCGGCCCCCTCGGCCCCTGGGCCCCCTGGGCCCCTCCCGGTCAGGCTGTGGGGGCCAGGTCGCGGACGGCCTGTGTGATGGTCACCTCACCACCCGCGATGGGCGCCAGGACGGGGGTGTCGAGGCCGTTGTCGACGTACTCCTGGATCCTGGCGCGGCAGGTCGCGGCGTCGCCGTGCACGACCAGCGCGTCGACCACCTCGTCCGGGATCGCCTTGAGCGCGGCCTGCCGGTCGCCGGCCGCCCACGCCTCGTGCATGGGCCGCAGCACCTCGCCCCGGCCGAGCCAGTCGTGGAAGGCGGCGTAGGCCGGCACGGTGAGGTAGGCGGCCAGCATCCAGCGGGCCAGCGCGCGTACCTTGTCGGTGTCCTCGCTCACGCAGACGAACAGGCGGGCGATGAGCTCGGTGTCACCGATCTCGGCCCGCACCTTCCGCACGTCCTCGGGCGAGAGCCAGTTGGTGATCGCGCCGTCCGCCTCCTCGGCGGCCAGACGCAGCATCCGGGGCCGCAGCGCCGCCAGCACCACCTTCGGCGCGATCTTCGGCGCCCGGTCCAGCTTGAACCCCTTGATCTCGAACGTCTCGTATCGCTGCGACACCTTCTCCCCCGTCAGCGCCTCCTTGAGGAAGCGCAGGGTGTCGCGGGTACGCGCGTAAGGTTTGGCGAACTCGACCGCGTTCCAGCGCTCCACGATCGCCGGGGAGGAGGAGCCGATGCCGAGCAGGAACCGGCCGGGCGCCAGGTCGGCCAGCGTGGCGGCCTGCATCGCGAGCAGCGCCGGGCCGCGCGTGAACACGGGCACGATGGCGCTGCCGAGCCGGATCCCCGGCGCCCACTGCGCGGCCATGGCCAGCGGCACGAAGCCGTCGACGCCGTTGACCTCGGCCGACCACGCGTCGGTGTAGCCGAGGGCGGGCAGCTCCGCGATCAGCTCCTGCGAGTCCGCCAGTGAACGGTCGGTGAACGGGATCGTCATGCCCCAGTTCTGAGTCATCGCGGCCTCCAGCTTGCCCCTCGCGGGGGGTCGGGCGTCAATCTCAGGTAGGGCGACCATACCAACCGGGCGGTATGCAGTCGCCACCCTGACCGCTCCGGGCCTGCCGGGTCAGGCGCGCAGCTCGTGGACCGCCGCGATGAAGTCCTTCGTGATCCCGCGCAGTCCCGGCAGGTGCGACAGGCCGACGAGCCGGTCCACCAGCGGGACCGTCACGTCGATCAGGCGATGCGTACGGTCGCAGCCGGGCGAGGTGTCGTGCACCCAGAACAGCACCATGCCCATCGACAGCAGCCACAGCAGCTCCGGCAGCTCTTCGCGCAGCTCGGAGTTCATGCGGTCGCGCGCTCCCTCGACCACCTGCCGGTAGATGTCGATCGACGCCTCACGGGCCGGTGAGGACTGGGCGCTGAACGGGCTCAGCGGGTTCGTGGGCTCGGCGGCATGCTTGAAGAACTTCACCGCGAACTCGTGGTAGGGCTCCGAGACCCGTACCCACTCGCGCAGCACCCCGCTCAGCCGGGCGGCGAACGACGACTCCGTGGCCAGCAGGTCCTGGCAGGCCGCCTCGTGCTCGGCCTGGGCGCGGTCGTAGTACGCCTGGATCAACGCCTCCTTGCTCTCGAAGTAGTAGTAGGCGTTACCGACGGATACACCGGCCTCGGCCGCGATGGCCCGCATCGTCGTCGCATCGAAGCCGCGCTCCCGGAACAGCCGCAAAGCCGTCTCGACAATGACTTCCCGGGTGCTCTCCGGTCCTCGGTTTCGGGCTTCGGACACGTTCGTCACTTTACGTGGTAGTCGTGCGTTAGGTCAGGAAGGATCACGTTGATCGCCATCACAGGGCAAAAATCCCGGTGAGATAGGGGTTAGCTCCTGCGAAGGATGGGATTGATGTTTCTGGCGGAAGGGCTATTCCGCGAAAAGGCATCGACATGTGGATACGTGGAACAGTACGGCTGGTAGCGGTCGTATTCCTCAACATTGAGATCTCCATAATCGCGCTGGCGTCGGCCGCTTCCGCCGCTTCCCAAGCACCCGGCAGGGCGCCGCGGCAGACACCATCACCGATCACTCGGTCCTACCACATCGGGGGGACGATCGAGGCGCGCCGCTGGCACCCTTCGGTGGATCCGGCCGACTTCGGCCCGGAGCCCGCCCTGAACCGCAGGGGCCCCTCCGCCCACGGCCAGAAGTCGATCGGGCGCGACCCTGACACGCGCGCGGGCGCGCCGGAGTCGTCCGTACGCGACCCAGAACCGATCACCTTCGGGCCGCTCGCGAACGAGAGCGGCCCGGATGCGCTCGTGCGGGACCCGGGGACGGCGCCTGGCGGGCTGGAGACGGCGGCGATGGTCGTACGTCGCCCGAATGCGGTCATACGGGACCGGGCTGCGCTCCTGCGGGACCCGGAGACGGACGCGAGCGGGCCAGAGACGGCCGTCAACGGCCCGGAGACGGCCATACGCGGCCGGGGCGCGGCCAACCCGCCCACGATGTCACAGGACGCCGTCCTCGTCGCTCTGCGACCCGACGCACCGGCCTCACCGGCCTCACCGGCCGAGGTGTCCGCCACCGCGGTGCGCCCTCTGTCGTCCTCGCGTCAGCCGGCCGCCGTGACGATGCGGAAGATCGAGGCCGGCACCATGCGAAAACCCGGCGCCGCCACTCCGCGGAAACCGGGCACCGCCACCACACGGAACGCCGGCAAGCTCCAGAAGGCGGACAAACTCCAGAAGGCCGACAAGGTGCAGAAGGCCGACGTGGACCTCACCCGCGTGAAGCCCAGGTACGCGACCGTGCGCATGTCCCACGCGCTGGCCGCCGACTGGCTCCATGACGAGGGCCTGCGTACGCATTCCTCGGGCCACTGCACGAACAAGCAGGTGTACCACTGCACGTCTCTGGAAGACGTCCGCACCTCGACCATCTCGCGGGTGATCGGCATCAAGCGCCAGAGCGGCTGCCCCGTCCTGGTCACCGGCGGCACCGAAGCGGGCCACGCCCCGGGCCAGTACAGCCACGGCAATGGCTACAAGCTCGACATCACTCACAACCCATGTATCGACCGATACGTCACCCAAAACCATGAGAAGTCCGGCACCAGGGGTGACGGGGCCGCCCTCTACCGATCACCCTCGGGCACGGTCTTCGCCGACGAGGCGGACCACTGGGACATCCTGTTCCGGTGACACGGCCTGGT
>NZ_JBFAIF010000025.1:24089-128276 GCF_040654555.1 Nonomuraea sp. NPDC050680
CGGTGACACGGCCCGGTGACACGGCCCGGTGACACGGCCCGGTGACACGGCCCGGTGACACGGCCCGGTGACACGGCCCGGTGACACGGCCCGGTGACACGGCCCGGTGACGGCCAACAGCCCAGCAGGCGGCGCGCCGTGCGAACACGCACGACGCGCCGCTTACCGGGAGATCCGGAGGAGCGACTACAGCTCGCCCGCCACCAGCTCAGCGATCTCGGCGGCGTTGAGCGCCGCGCCCTTACGCAGGTTGTCACCACACACGAACAGATCCAGCGTGTTCGGGAAGTCCACCGCCTGCCGGACCCGCCCGACATACGTCGGGTCGGTGCCCACGACGTCGATCGGCATCGGGTAGACCCCGTTGGCCGGGTCGTCCATCAGCACCACCGTCGGCGCCGCTTCAAGCACCCGGTGCGCGTCCGCCACCGTGATGTCACGCTCGAACCGCGCGTGCACCGCGAGCGAATGCGTGGTGATCACCGGCACCCGGACACAGGTCGCGGAGACCTTCAGGTCGGGGATGCCGAGGATCTTGCGCGACTCGTTGCGCAGCTTGAGCTCCTCGGAGGCCCAGCCACCCTCCTTGTACGAGCCCGCCCAAGGCACCACGTTGAACGCGATCGGCGCCGGGAACGGCGACTCCTCGGGCAGCTTGTTGGCCAGCACCTTGCGTACGTCGCCCGTCACCTGGCCGATCGACCGGTCACCGGCCAGTGCCTCGACCTCGTCGTACAGCCGCGCGGAACCGGCCACGCCCGCGCCGGAGACCGCCTGGTAGGAGGCGACGACGAGCTCCTTGAGCACGTATTCGGCGTGCAGCGCGCCCATCGCCGCCATCATCGACAGCGTGGTGCAGTTGGGGGTCGAGATGATGTTGCGCGGCCGCCGGCGGGCGTCGAGCGGGTTGACCTCCGGCACGACCAGCGGGACATCGGGCTCCATGCGGAACGTGCCCGACTTGTCGATCGCGATGGCGCCACGCTCGGCCGCGATCGGCACCCACACGGCCGACACCTCGTCGGGTACGTCGAAGATGGCGATGTCGATGCCGTCGAACACCTCGGGCGCCAGGGCCTGCACGACGACGTCCTCGCCGCGCACCCTGAGCAGCTTGCCGGCCGAACGCGCCGAGGCGACGAGGCGTACCTCGCCCCAGATGTCGGCGCGGGTGGAGACGAGGTCGCGCATGACGGTGCCCACGGCCCCGGTCGCGCCGATCAACGCCAGATTGGGCCTGCTCATCGTCCTGAACCTCCGTACACCACTGCTGAGACCTGGTCCGCGTCGAGATCGAAGGCCCGGTGGGCGGCCGCCACGGCCGTGTCGACACCGTCCTGCCCGACGACCACCGAGATGCGGATCTCCGAGGTGGAGATCATCTCGATGTTGACCCCCGCGTCGGCGAGGGCCGCGAAGAACGTCGCCGTGACGCCCGGGTGCGAGCGCATGCCCGCGCCGATCAGCGACACCTTCCCGATCTGGTCGTCGAAGAGCAGCGACTCGTAGGCGATGTCTCCCTGGATCTTCTTCAACGCCGTCAGCGCCGTCGAGCTGTCGGTCGTGGGCAGCGTGAAGGAGATGTCGGTGCGGCCCGTGGCCGCGGCCGAGACGTTCTGCACGATCATGTCAATGTTGATCCCGGCGTCCGCCAGAGTTTTGAAGATCGCGGCAGCCTCGCCGACCTTGTCGGGCACCCCGACAACGGTGATCTTGGCCTCGCTCCGGTCGTGCGCGACGCCGGAGATGATCGGCTGCTCCATCTCGGTTCCTTCGGTATAAGGATCGGAAACGACCCAGGTGCCTTCTTTGGTGCTGAACGAACTGCGTACATGGATCGGCACATGGAAGCGCCGAGCGTACTCGACACAGCGCAGGTGCAGGATCTTCGCGCCGCAGGCCGCCATCTCCATCATCTCGTCGTAGGAGATCTTGGGGATCTGCCGGGCCGCGCGCACGATGCGAGGGTCGGCGGTGAAGATGCCGTCGACGTCGGTGTAGATCTCGCAGACATCCGCCTCCAGCGCGGCGGCCAGCGCCACGGCGGTCGTGTCGGAGCCGCCACGGCCCAGCGTGGTGATGTCCTTGGTGTCCTGCGAGACGCCCTGGAACCCGGCCACGATCGCGATATGGCCCCGGTCGAGCGCCTCGCGGATGCGGCTCGGCGTCACATCGATGATGCGCGCCTTGCCGTGCGTGGAGTCGGTGATCACACCCGCCTGCGAGCCGGTGAACGAACGGGCCTCGTGCCCCAGATTGGCGATCGCCATCGCCAGCAGGGCCATCGAGATGCGCTCGCCGGAGGTCAGCAGCATGTCGAGCTCGCGGCCCGGAGGCAGCGGCGACACCTGCTCGGCCAGGTCGAGCAGCTCGTCCGTCGTGTCGCCCATCGCGGAGACGATCACGACCACGTCGTTGCCGGCTTTTTTCGTCGCCACGATCCGCTGCGCGACCCGCTTGATGCAGGACGCGTCGGCGACGGACGAACCACCGTACTTTTGCACAACGAGCGCCACGAGAGTCTCCCGGTTCGGACTGTGAGGTGCCAGTCTACTGGGGGCTTCTCGTGGGCCTGATGGCTCATACCACTATGTGGATGATCACACCGTCGTGGCTTCCTCCGCCACGTCAAGCCGCGAGTGGGCGGCGAGTGCCTGAAGAGCCCGCATGGCCGCGCCCGCGTGGTTGCCCCACGTATTGAAATAGGAGTATTGCCACCACCACAGCGCCTCGTGCGGCCGCCCGGCCTGAAAATGCCGCAGTCCGTGGATGAGGTCGGCGGCGACCGCCGTCAGATCGTCGGAGAGCCGGTATGCGGTGACACCCGTGTCCTTGTACGGGTCGAACACCTCGGCATAGTCGTCGACCGCCTCCAGCAACTCCGACATCGCGGTGCGTACGCCGTCGATGTCGGGATCCTCACTCAGCGGCGGCTCGTAGTTGCCCGAGAGGATCACATCCTCGTTGGCGCCGAGCTTGGCGCCCGCGAGACTTACCTGCGCCACTTCGACCAGCAGTAGCGACCAGATGGCGTCGCCGCCCTCGCCGCCGGCAACCCTGGTCAGGCCGTCCACATAGTTCTGCGCGTGAGCGGCTATCTCCTCCGCCAGCGCGCTCCACTGGTCAGACATCCAGCAGCCTCCGTCCTTCGAACGCGCGGCCCAAGGTCACCTCGTCGGCGTACTCGAGGTCACCGCCCACAGGCAGACCGCTGGCCAGTCGTGTCACTTTCAGACCCATCGGCTTGACCAGACGGGCAAGGTAGGTAGCCGTCGCCTCCCCCTCGAGATTGGGGTCCGTGGCGAGGATGAGCTCCGTGACCCGGCCATCGGCCAGGCGCGTCATGAGCTCCCGGATGCGCAGATCGTCAGGGCCGACGCCGTCGATCGGGCTGATCGCGCCGCCGAGCACGTGATAGGTCCCGCGGAACTCGCGCGTCTTCTCGATCGCGACGACGTCCTTGGACTCCTCGACCACGCAGATCACATGAGTGTCGCGCCGCTGGTCGCGGCAGATGCGGCACTCTTCCTCCGCGGCCACGTTGCCGCAGACCCGGCAGAACCTGACCTTCTCCTTGACCTCCAGCAGGGCGTGGGCCAGCCGCTTCACGTCGGCCGGGTCGGCCGCCAGCAGGTGGAACGCGATCCGCTGTGCGCTCTTGGGACCGACGCCGGGCAGCATGCCGAGCTCGTCGATCAGGTTCTGGACGACCCCTTCGTACATGGCCTAGAACCCTGGCAACTGTCCGAGACCGCCGCCGCCGAGTCCCTGGGCCAGCGGGCCCAGTTTCTCCTGCTGCAGGTCGGCCGCCGCGCGTACGGCGTCACGTACGGCGGCGATCACCAGGTCGGCGATCGTGTCGGCCGTATCCTGCGGGTCGTCGGCGTCTATGACGCTCGGGTTGATCTTCAGCTCGAGCAGCTCTCCCGAACCGTTGACCACGGCTGTGACCATGCCGCCGCCGGCCGAGCCCTCGATCTGCGCGTCGTTGAGCTCCTGCTGGGCGCTCACAAGCTGCTGCTGCATGAGCTGTGCCTGCTCCAGCAGCTGCTGCAGGTTGACATCCCCTGGGTTCACCGTCGTGCGCTCCTCGTGGCTCCGCGTTCTTGACTGCCACGAGCCTACGGTGTTTGGGCGTCGTCATGTACTGCGGCATCCCCCGCGTTTCGCCTTGGCCGGATCCCGGCCCCCCTCCAGTGTCCGAGACCCGGCCAACACGTCGGCCGGAGCGGCCGCACCACGCCGACGCGTTGCCGCACGCTAGCCGCGGCAACGTTGCACACACGTTGCGATCGTTCAATCACCCCTTGCAATCCCCCCGAACCGGTTGCGGCCACCAACCGCGAAGCGGATGCTCACCGTAAGGGGTTGACTACTTGGAGTGGCCCATGTGTCACACACATCCGGACGCGTACTCCCGCTACTCTCGCGGGGCGCGCGCAGCGGCGGCGGTTACGGAGGAGGCGGCGTCGGAGGGACCGTACGGGATGGCCATCACAGGGCTGCGCATCGGCCCGGAGGACATGAGCGTCGGCCCGGAGGACATGAGCGTCGGCCGGGAGCACACGAACGAGATCGGGAACGCCTACGACCTCCACGAAGTGCACCCGTTGCAGCCACTGCTCCCCCTACTCGCCCAGCCGCTCGCCCACATAGCCGACGAATCAGCCCACATGATGGTCGTCACGGACGCCGACGGCTGGGTCCTGTGGCGCGAAGGCAACCCTGACGCGGCCACCCGCCGGGAGGTGCACGTCTACTCGGAAGAAAGCCTCATGCGCGTGCTGCACGTCCAGTCACGCAGCGCCGCCCCGATCATCGACCCCGACACCGACCGGGTGCTCGGCTGCGTCGACATCAGCGCTGTCGACCTCAGCGGCACCGCGCGCTCCCCGCACCCGGCCACGGTCGCGCTGGTCTGCGCCACGGCCAAGCTCGCCGAGACCCAACTCGCCCTGCGCATGCACGAACGCGACGAGCGCCTGCGCCGCCGCTACGAGGCGCTGGGCGGCCACCCCGGTATCCTGCTCTCCCAGACCGGACGCGTACTCTCCGGAGACCCGCTGGGCACGCTCGGCGAACGGCTCCCGCTGCCCGCCCCCGGCGAGCGCATGATTCTCCGAGACGGCCGTTTCGTCCTCCTCGAACCCTTCTCCGACGGCTACCTCCTGCGCGCCGCACCCCCCACATCCGCCCCAGCATCCGCCCCCACCCACCTCCGCCTGCACGGCTTCCTCGGCGAAGGCTCGCCGACCGCCCTGGTGGGCGAGCACCGTCTGCCACTCTCCCTCCGGCACGCCGAGATCCTCGCCCTCCTGGCCCTGCACCCCAGCGGCCTCAACGCCGAACAGCTCTCTTTCCATCTGTACGGCGACGCCGGCAATCCGGTGACCATCCGGGTCGAGATCCACCGCCTCCGCGCCGAGCTCGGCGACACGATAGGCGCCCGGCCGTACCGTCTGACCTCACCCATCGAGGCCGACTTCCTGGAGCTCCGCGGCCTGCTGGCAAACTCGGACCCCGCCTCACTGGCCCGCGTCTACGCCGGACCGCTGCTGCCGCGCTCGGAGTCGCCCGAGATCCGCCGCGAAAGGGACGAATTCGAGGTCCAGGTACGTACGTGCCTGCTGCTGCGCGGCTCACCCGACGACCTGTGGGCGTACGCGCAGACCTCCGGCGGGCGGGAGGACTTCGAGGTCCTGCAGCGTCTCGCGACCTCTCTCCCCGCCACCGACCACCGCGCCGCCGCCGCCCAAGCCCGCCTGCGCGCCTGAGACCGCCGGCTCACCGCACGCCCGAACACGGGTCCATGGTCGCTGACGCCTGGGCGGGCGTGGCCTCAGATCTCGCCGATCACCTGGGCGCCGAGCTCGCTCTGGAGCAGAGCCATCCCGGAGCGCGCGTCCACGTCCGCGTCGGCGTCGTTCAGCGGGTCGACCTCGTCGGCCTCCGGACCCTTCCGGCGGTTGGGGACAGCCTCGGGCCAGGCGGCAGAGCCTGCCTGTTGCCTGGAGCCGGGGGCCCTGGGACCCGCTTGGGCGGCTGCCTTCGCGGCCGACCTCGCGGCGGCCAGTCCCGTCCCGGGCGAGCCCGTACCCGCGCCGACGCTTACGGCTCGTCCCGCACCCTGGGGCCGGGCACCGGTCGTCGAGTCGGTGGGGTCCGGGGTGGGCGGAGAGCCGGGACTCGGATCGTCAGGTGCGTCCGGCCATGACTCGTCCGTCGTCGGACGGACACCGCTCTGGGACGCGTGATCGGCCGGTCCGGGTGGTTGGCCCGCCTCCTGGGAGCCGGAGTCGTCGTTCGACGAGCCGTGCGAATGAGCACGGCCGTGCCCCGACTGAGCACCGCTCTGCGGAGCCGCCGCAGCGCCCGGCTGGTTGTACCGGGAAACGCTCGACTGCGACGGATCCGTTTGCGGACCCGCGTGCGAGCCCGGGTGCGGCCCTGTGTGCGAGCCCGACTGCGGACCCGCGTTCGAACCCGGCTGCGGGCCGGGCTGAGGCCCTGGCCGCGAGCCCCCGAAGCCCTGGGAAACCGGGGAGCCGCCTACGACCGCCTCAACCCGCCAGGTGCCGCCGAGCACATCGCCCAGCGCGCCGGCCACCACGGCGTCCTTGCCGCCCCCCGTGAAGTTCTTCATCGCGCCGACCTGACCGAAGCCGAGCGTGACCAGATTGCCCTCGATGCCCACCACCTGGGCATTGGTGCTCACATTGGCCCAGACGACGATGCTGCGCTGCTTGAGCGCGGCCAGCACGGCGGGCCACTGCTGCTGGACCCCCCCAGCGCCACCCCCGGCTACCGCCCCGCCACCAACTGGAGCCGCACCTTGGTGGGACGACGCCCCCTGCCCCTGGGACGCCTGGCCTTGGGATGACCCCTGAGGCACGGCCGCATGCGACGCCGGCCCCTGGGCCCCGGCGCCGGGCGACGACGCTGCCTGGGATCCGGCGGCTGACTGCGCGGGCCGACCTGGACGAGCCGGCTCCGGCCAGTCGTCGGCACTGTTCGCCTGGGATCCCGGGCTCGCGGACACACCACCCGCCGAACCACCCACCGCCGGCCCGTCGGCCTGCGCACCTCCACCCGCATGAGCGCTGTCCCCAGCCTGCGGAACACCACTCGCGTACGCGGGCCCACCACCCTGCGCGGGACCACTCGCGTGCGAGGCACCCCCACCATGCACAGCACCACCGACAGGCATGGGCTGGGCAGGCGCGGCCTGGACAGACGCGGCCCGGGAGGCCATCTGGGCGACGGCGCCACCGCGTTCGAGGCGCTCAAGGCGGGCGAGCAGGGCGTCCTCGCCCTGCGACGCGCCGGGCAGCAGAACACGGGCGCACATCAACTCGAGCAGGAGCCGCGGCGAGGTCGCACCGCGCATCTCGGTGAGGCCGGCGTTGAAGATCTCGGCGGCCCGCGTGAGCTCGGCCGGCCCCATGGAGCCGGCCTGCTGGACGAGGCGCTCCAGCTCATCGGCCGGGCGGTCGAGCAGACCACTGCCGGCGGCCTCGGGGACGTTCGCCAGGATCACCAGGTCGCGGAAGCGTTCGAGCAGGTCGGAGGCGAACCGGCGAGGATCGTGGCCGCCCTCGATCACCCGGTTGACGGTGTGGAAGATCTGCGCCCCGTCACGGGAGGCGAACGCCTGGACGACCTCGTCGAGCAGGTCGCCATCGGTGTAGCCGAGCAGCGAGACGGCCTTGGCATAGGTGATGCCGTCATCCTCGGCCCCGGCGAGCAGCTGGTCGAGGATGGACAGCGAGTCACGCGCGGACCCGGCCCCGGCGCGTACGACGAGCGGCAGGGCGGTCGGCTCGAACGGCACGTCCTCCGCGACCAGGATCTCTTCGAGCAGCGCGCGCAGCGTCGCCGGCGGCATCAGCCGGAAGGGATAGTGGTGGGTCCGCGACTTGATGGTCCCGATGACCTTTTCCGGCTCGGTGGTCGCGAAAATGAACTTCAGGTGCGGCGGGGGCTCCTCGACGAGCTTGAGCAGCGCGTTGAAACCCTCGCGGGTCACCATGTGCGCCTCGTCGATGATGTAGATCTTGAAGCGCGCGGAGACGGGCGCGAAGAAGGCCCGCTCACGCAGGTCACGCGCGTCGTCCACGCCACCGTGGGAGGCGGCGTCGATCTCGATGACGTCGAGGTGGCCCGGCCCGGTGGGGGCGAGCGCGACACACGACTCGCAGACACCGCACGGGTCGGGGGTCGGGCCCTTCTCACAGTTGAGCGAACGCGCCAGGATGCGGGCGCTGGAGGTCTTGCCGCAGCCGCGCGGCCCGCTGAAGAGGTAGGCGTGGTTGATACGGCCCGTACGCAGCGCCTGTCGGAGCGGATCTGTGACGTGTTCCTGACCCTTGACCTCGGCGAAGGTCCCGGGTCGGTACCTGCGATAAAGCGCAAGGCTCATACGACCATCCCGCCTGCGAGGGGGCTCTCAACGAAGAGACCCCCCGCACACCCGCCAGAGCCCGCTTATCCTTGCTGCCTTCCGGCCCTGGGGAGGTTCACAGGATGACGCCGCGCGAGGGGTCCTTGGACAGTCTAGCCACATCCAGCAGTGCTCGCTGCAGCCAAATCGTGGTCTCGCCGGACGTAAATCATGGTCTCGTGACGTACGGGAGTCCGGTAAGCTACTCGGCGGAGGATTCGCCTAGTGGCCGAGGGCGCACGCTTGGAAAGCGTGTAAAGGGCAACCTTTCAGGGGTTCAAATCCCCTATCCTCCGCCAGCTCAGAAGGGGTGTGCCGTCACGACGGCACACCCCTTCTGGCTTTCCAGTCTCAGTTGACATCATCGCGGCACCTCGGACGTGTCACAAGCGAGGCAACAAGGAGATCGTTCGTGTCGCTCATACCGGTCTTGTCAGAGTTGGCGATCCTCAAGGATCAACGACGCGACGGGCGGGCGCCTGGACCTTGGGAGAGCCGTGCGACTCGCGGCTGATGAGCACATTGGCGGCCCGCCGAGTTGGCCGGCGGAAAACGGTTGTACGGGATCGCGTTCGGGTTGATAGCGTGCGGAAACCGTGACAGACCACGAGGAGGTGAGACCCATGAACGCTGTATCGATGTGGGTGCTCCCCTTCGTCGTCACGGTCGGGCGATTGACGTAGGTGTCGCCGGGAGCGCCTCGACAAGGCGATCCCGAAAGGCAACAACCTATGAACCCTATGCATGTCACTTCGGGCATGGACGAGCATGCCGTAGTCATCGCGCGGGTCGCGGACAATCAATGGCACGCCGTGGCGGACGACCGGGTGGTCGGCCGCGGCGACACTTCGCGCCGGCCCGACGGACGGATCTTCGTCAGCATCGACGCGTGGCACGGCGCGGTCTTCGACCGGCTCGCCGAAGCCATGCTGGCGGACCTGCCGAAGCCGCTGTACACGGTGGTCGACGAGGCCGAACTCGACTTGAGGTCCCACTGGGAACGAGCCGGCTTCACCATCCGACGCCGCGAGTGGGAGTACGTCGTGCCCACCGACCCGCAGGTCACGGGACTCGGCTCAGCGCCACCGCCGGCGGACGTGACGATCGTGGGCGTCGGCGAGGCGCAGGAGGGCCCCCTGCGTGAGCTGGACCGCGTGATCCGCGAAGAGGTCGAAGCCACCGTCGGATGGCAGGAGATGCCGGCTGAGGTGTTGCCCCGCCCGGCCGGCGTCACTCTGGCGGACCCGTCGAAGTACGCGGTGGCAGCACAGTCCGACGGATATGTGGGACTGGTCCGGGTGGCGCCGGTGACCCGGCGGCCACGGATCGGTCTGATCGCGGTCCGGTCCGACCGGCACCGCCGCGGCATCGCCCGGGCGCTGCTCGCCCATGTGCTGGATTCGCTGCACCGCCGCGGGATCGAAACAGCATCGGCCGAGGTGAACGAGTCCAACGGGGCGGCTATGGCGCTCTTCGAGGGCGTCGGCGCCCGACGTGCGAGCAGCAACCTGGAGCTGGTGCTCCGCTGACGCTCCACCCAGCACGCGGGACGGTCGGGTCGCAGCCGCCGTCCGCGACAACCGCGCCCGCCGAGGCGCCTCGATCACGGTCGCGGCAACAGAATCCGTTTCCGCACCGACCTCACAGCCACTCCGGAGAAATCATGGCAAGAAAAGCGGGCGGCATCGAAGTGGAGGGCACCGTCGTCGAGTGCCTACGCAACGCCACCTTCAAGGTAGAGCTCGAGAACGGGCACAAGGTGCTGGCGCACATCAGCGGGAAGATACGGAAGAACTACATAAAGATCTTGCCGTATGACCGGGTGCTCGTGGAGCTCAGCCCCTACGACCTCAACCGCGGCCGAATCCTCTACCGATACAGGTAGCGGCGGGCCCCGGAGTGTTACAGCCAGGTCTTGCGCCGCGGTTCGCCGCGCGCCAAGCGCGGAAGACCGGCTGTGACACTCCGGGGCCGGCGTCCCCGGCATTGCAAGCACCTGCTCGTGTCAGCCGTCGTTCGGCTTGAGGCAGCTCCTGCTTCGACATGCCCCTAATTTGACAAACTTCTAAGCAAGAGCGCAAACTCGTAACTGTTTAGACATTCATCGAAACAACAAGGTGGGAGATCGTCATGTCACGCGTCCAGCTCGCCCTGCGCGTCGCCGACCTGGAGAGTTCGATCGCTTTCTACTCCAAGCTGTTCGGCACCGAACCGGCCAAGCTTCGCCCCGGCTACGCCAACTTCGCCATCGCCGAGCCTCCGCTCAAGCTCGTACTGATCGAGGGCGACAAGGGCGAAGAGACCCGCATCGACCACCTCGGCGTCGAGGTCGAGGACACCGCCCAGGTCGACGCCGCCACCCAGCGGCTCAAGGACGCCGGCCTGGCCACCTTCGAGGAGAACGACACCTCCTGCTGCTACGCCCTCCAGGACAAGGTGTGGGTGCACGGCCCGGGGGCCGAGCCATGGGAGGTGTACGTGGTCAAGGGCGACGCCGACACCCTGACCAAGGAAACCGACTCAGCCTGCCGCACCCCGGCCACCGCATCGGGCGACGAATCGGTCAACACGTCGGAGAGCTGCTGCTGAGCGCGATCGATCTCGCTGTGGTCCGCGGGTTGGCGGGTGAGTGGCTGGGCCAGGCGATGTCGTCAACCGCCAGAAACGGCTCGTCGGCCACGGTCGCGGGGGTTACCCCGGTGAACGCCACGACGTCCCGATGCAGGTGGGACTGGTCGGCGTAGCCGGCGTCGGCCGCGACCCGGGCCGCCCCTTCACCCGCGACCAGGCGGTGGGCGGCGTGGTCGAAGCGGACCAGCTTCACGGCACGCTTGGGCGGCAGGCCGAGCTGCGAGCGGAACCGGGACCACAGCCGCTTACGGCTCCATCCGACTTCGGCCGCGAGTCCGTCGACCCGGGCCAGACCACGGCTGCCGACGATCCGGTCCCAGGCCCAGACCACCTCCGGGTCCACCGGCGGCGACCCCGCCTCGTAGCGGCGGGCGAGCAGTGCGTCCGTCAACGCGAAGCGTTCCTCCCACGACGAGACATCGCCCAGTCGCTCACGGATCCGTGACGCCTCCCGGCCCCACAGGTCGTCGAGGGCCACCATGGCGCCGTCGAGTTCGGCGGGGGAAGCGCCCAGAACCGCGCGTGCGATCACCGGGGACAGCCGTACCTGTACGCACTCGACGTTCTCCCCCCGCGCCCAGACCGCACCCCCGGACCCGATGCCGGGCCCGGCGACGACGCTTCCCAGCTGCTGCCGCCCGGCGGCGTCGTCCAGGACGGGCGAACCGGCGCCGAAGTCCAGCAGCAGCGTCACGGCCGGATGCGGGACCATCCGGAGCGCGTCCAGGTCACGGACACGGAACCCGGCCATGGTGATACCGGCCACCCGGCTGCGCCGCTGCGGGGATGCGACCTCCCACACCGCCGCGCCATGTACGAACGTCCGCACCGTCCCATGCTACGCGCGCCGGCTGAGGGGAACATTCGTCCAATCCGCCGGCGCGTACCGGCGACGACAGTGGCCTCATGACCATTTCCGACGGCGTGAACGACGACACCGAGACGACCGAGAATTCGACCCTGTCCCTGGACGGCGACGACATCTACGTGTGCCAGGACGGCCCCCACGACGCCCCCGTACTCCTGCTCATCCACGGGTCCGCATCCTCGACCCGCTCGTGGGACACGCTGGTTCCGATGCTGACCCAGTCCCATCGCGTCATCCGGATCGATCTGCTCGGGCACGGCCGATCAGCCAAACCGGCCGACCGCAGCTACGCGACCTCGGAGCAGGGACGCCGGGTGGGCGCGGCGCTGGACCGGCTCGGCGTCGAGCACGCCATCGTCGTCGGCCATTCCAGCGGCGGCGCGGTCGCCACCGCCCTCGCCGAACAGCGACCCGACCTGGTGAACGCGCTCGCGCTCATCAACACCGGGCCCAGCCTGTACGCCTTCATCGCGTCGGAGTCCGCCGCGATCGGACCCTCACAGTGGCCGCCGACCGACAAGCAGCTCCGCCAGTTCGCGAGCACCGGTTTCAGCCGCGCGGGCTACCAGATCCCCCAAGAGCTCCTGAACGAGGTGCGCGCTATGACGTACCACACGCTCACCGCCACGATGCAGGGTATCCGCGAGTATCTGGAGCAGCAGGCGCTCCCGGACCGGCTGACGCCCCTGGGCAAGCCGCTGCTGGTGATTTTCGGCGAGGACGACCGGCGATGGCGATCCTCATCCGCCGCCGACTACCGCGCCGTTCCGGGCGCGAGAGTCGAGTTGCTGCCCGGTCTCGGACACTCACCCATGCTCGAGGATCCGCCGCGGACCGCCGCACTCCTCCTGGCCTTCACCACGCGGGCGAGCTGAACGAGCTGATCATCGTCCCCATGTCGGCAGCCAGACATCAGCGTCGGGTACGTCCACTCGTCTGGAGTCGAGGTAGCCGCGGAGTTCGACGAGCGCCGGGTGCGGGTTGTCCTCGCGCCAGATCAGTGACATCGGGTAGACCGGTGCCGGGTCACGTACCGGTATGCGCCGCAGGTCGTAGCTGTCCGGCCACAGATACCGCGAGCCTTCGCCGACAAGGGTCGCCAGTTCGGCGGAGTCAGCGATCTCGGCCAGCAGAGCCTCGATGCCGAAGCTGGGTCCGACCATGTCGATCGTGAGACCGAACGCGGCGGCGAGTTCGTCGTAGTAGCCGGCCCATTCGGTCTCGGGCGCCATGCCGGGCATCCAGATTCGGTGCCCGGCAAGCTGCGCGGGCGTGACAGCGTGAGCTTTGGCGAGCGAGTGGCGGGGTCCGACGAGTAGCTGGTGCGGCTCGTCGATCACTCGGGCAGCCTTGATCGGGTCCGGCAGATGCTGCGCGGGAACCGTGACAGCGTGGAACGTGGCATCGATCGTCCCAGCCTCGACGGCGGCGATCGCGGCATCGACGTCGCCCTTCAGAGTCACGACATCGAGCTCGATCTCGGGATGCGTACGGTAGAAGTCCTGCAGAAGCACCCCAGCCGCGACCCGCCGGTTGACGACGTCGACGCGTAGAGCACGCCGACCAGGACGTACGGACGCGTCTGCCCGCTCCTCCACCCGGAGGAGTTCACGGGCGTGGGGCAGGAATGCCTGGCCGTCGATGGTGAGCTGGGCTCCGCGCGCCGTACGGGTGAACAGGCGCACACCGAGGTCTTTCTCCAGCGTGGCGATGCGCTTGGAGACGGCCTGCTGGGTGATCGACAGCTCAGCGGCGGCTTCCTGGAACTGGCCGGTGTCCGCGACGGCGACGAAGGTGCGTACGGCGTTGAGATCCACGTGCCAAACGCTACTCGCACAACATGAGGTTGTGGCTTGCGGCCAATTCGGTTGTTTGATCCGCCTTCTCGGCCTTGCTTTGATCAGAGCGGTCAACGGCAAGTTGTTCGAAGTGAGAAGATGCGGAGCTTCGTGGCTAGACGATCCTTGGGCCGGCAGTTCGGATGGCTGTGGGCGGCGTACGCGGTCAGCGCCTACGGCTCTGGCTTGGGATTCGGGGCATTGCCGCTGATAGCCGTGCTGGTGCTGGATTCCAGCCCGGCCCAGGTGTCCGCGCTGTCCGCTGTCGGGCCGGCAGTGGGCGCGCTGATCGCGTTGCCGCTCGGGCCGTGGGTGGAGTTCCGTCGCAAGCGGCCGGTCATGATCGCGATGGACCTGGCGCGGTTCGCGGCCATGCTGACGATCCCGCTCGCCTACGCCGTCAACCGGCTCACTTTCGTCCAGTTGCTGGTCGTCTCGGCGCTGATAGCCGCGGCCAAGATCGCCTTCAACGCGGCCGGCGGCGCCTACCTCAGAGCCCTCGTCCGGCCGGATGATCTGCTCGTGGCCAACGCGCGGTTCGAGTCGACGACGTGGAGTTCGATCGCGGTCGGGCCGCCGCTGGGCGGGGCGGCGATCGGCCTGTTCGGGCCGGTGAGCACCGTGGTGGCCGACGCGCTCAGCTACCTGCTCTCCGCACTGGGGATCAGCGCCGTACGCGGCCGAGAAGAACTCCCGCGGCGAACCGGCAAGAGCCGGGCCCGGGCCGGCGAGTTGCTCGACGGCTGGCGGCACATCCTGACCCATCCCGGCCTGCGGGCGCTGTATTTCAACAACCTGCTCGTCGGCGGACTGATCATGGCCACCGAGCCGCTGCTGGCCGTGCTCCTGCTCCGCGAGCTCGGGTTCTCCCCCTGGGAGTACGGCCTCGCCTTCGCCGCTCCCTGCGTCGGCGGGCTCATCGGCTCACGTCTTGCCCGCCGCGTCGTGGCGCGGTACGGGCAGCACCAGATCCTCCGTACGGTCGGCACGCTGCGCGCGCTCTGGCTGATCGGCCTCGCCTTCGTCCGTCCCGGTGTCGCCGGCCTCGCGATCGTGATGGCCGTCGAGTTCGCGATCATCATCAGCATGAGCCTGTACAACCCGGTACTCGCCACCTATCGCCTCGAACACACTCCCCAAGACCGCGTCGCCCGCACCCTGTCGGCCTGGTCGATCAGCAGCAGCGCCGCCATCGCCCTCTTGAGCGCGCTCGGCGGGCTGCTCGCCGACGCCACCAGCCCACGCACGGCCATCGCGATCGCGGGACTGCTCATCCTCGCCAGCCCGCTGCTGCTGCCCCGCCGCCCTCTCGCACGTGAGCAAGCCGGCGCCAAGCCGTCGGCGTAGGCCACGCCGGAGTCGGTGTCGCTGCCGTCCCTCCAGAGTGAGGCCGAAGGGCGAGGAAATCATTTATCCCGATCGCTCCATCGTGGGCAAGGAGGATCAGTGGTACCAGGAATTCGTCAAGAGCATCTGCGGTTCGAGATAGGCCGGGGCCTCGCAGAGCGGGCCAGGCCGGAGCCGACGACCTTGCTCCATCCGTAAATCATAAAACCTGCGTCCGAATTATCTGGTAAGCGCAGGTGCGGTGGCATGAACAGCGGACATGACGCCAGGTGAGCACGTCGATACGCGCCATCAATGGTCCGATAATGACCGCACCTTATGACGCGGGGTGCGAATGCACCTGTCGTTCTACAGATCGTCATCCATGTTTGTAAGTGTTGCGTTTCCTTCGGACGGGACCGATCATTTCGATCATGGGTTGCGGCGCCGCCCAGGAGGTGAGTCCACATCGTTCGTGCTCAGGAAGGACGATTCATGATCCGTCGCGTACTCGGGGTCGTAGCCTTGGCCGCCGCCGCACTCGCTGTCATACCGACCACCGCGCAGGCCGGCACGCTGGGTTTCCGCTGCCCGGCCGGCTATCAGTGCAACACGGCCTACTACTCCGACTCCGCGTACACCAACTTGGTCGGAGTCAAGACGGAATTCTGCGACGGTGAGGTCTCGAGCTGGGGCACCGTCACCCGCTACAGCGACTGGACCTCGAGCCCCTGCGGCTGAGCGAAGGCCTCCGGCCGGGGTCGCGCGCCGGCGGCCCCGCCGGATTTCCGTCCCACCGAAGCGGCCGCGTTCCGTTGTGAGCTCGCTCACACTGTGTCACAGCCGAGCAGGGCATGCCGTCTTAGAGGCCATGACAAACTCGGAACAGACCTCGGTATTGATCACCGGAGCCAACAAGGGGCTCGGCCTCGAGGCGGCCCGGCGGCTCGGCGAACTGGGTTGGACGATCTTTCTCGGCTCGCGTGACGAGGGCCGAGGACAGGCAGCCGCCGACAAGCTGACCGCCGGTGGCGCGAACGTGGTCATGGTTCCCCTGGACGTGACCTCGGACGAGTCGGTCACCGCCGCCGTGCGGCTCGTCCAGGAGCACACCAATCGGCTGGATGTGCTGATCAACAACGCCGGCGCGCCAGGAAAGATCATCGCACCGGCAGACGCGACGGCCGACGACATTCATTCCGTCTACGACACCAACGTGTACGGACCGGTCAGGGTCACGCAGGCGTTCCTTCCCTTGCTGCGGGCGGCGGACCATCCGCGCGTGGTGATGGTGTCCAGCGGTGGCGGTTCCTTCGCGGTCGTGACGGATCCAGAGCAGCCCGTCTCGAAAATGCACGAGCTCGCCTACAGCTCGTCGAAAGCGGCGCTGAACATGATCACCGTCCGGTACGCCCAGGCGCTCCCGGAGATCAAGTTCAACGTCGCCACTCCCGGAGAAGTCGTCAATCACAAATTCGCCGCCACCGACATGAACCATCACACCGGTCAGCTGACGGTCACCGAGGGCACCGACTCCATCGTGAAACTCGCGACGATCGGCGCCGACGGGCCGACCGGGATCTTCATCGATCGTCTCGGCCCCATCGCGTGGTGACCGCGGCGGAACTCGCGCCGCGGTGGGGCATGCTCGACGAGCCGAGGGATACCCTGCTGGACGTCGTGCGGAAGTGTCCTCGAAGGAGAAGGCCAAGGAGATGAGCGGCGGGCGGGATCCCGTGCCTGGACCGGCGGAGGAGACGGGCGCGGTCGCGTACCGGCCGCTGCTGTTCTCCATCGCCTACGGTATGACCGGGTCGGTGGGCGACGCCGAGGACATCGTGCAGGACGCCTTCCTCGGCCTGACCCGGGCGCGCCAGGCCGGAACCACGATCGCCGACCTGAAGGCGTACCTGGCGACGACGGTGACGCGACTGGGCATCGACTACCTGCGGTCGGCGCGGGTGCGACGGGAGACGTACGTGGGCGACTGGCTCCCCGAGCCGGTCGTCGTGACCGCGGATGGGCCGGGGCCGGTCGAGCACGCCGAACTGGCCGACTCGCTGTCGATGGCGTTCCTCGTACTGCTGGAGTCCCTTTCGCCGGTGGAGCGGGCGGTGTTCATGCTGCGCGAGGTGTTCGGGTACGGCTACCCGGACGTGGCCAGGATCACCGGCAAGACCGAGGCGAACTGCCGGCAGATCTTCACGCGCGCCAGGCAGCGCATCGCCGCCGGGAGGCGGGAGCGCGACAGCGTGCCGCCCCCGGCGCGGCGGGCGGAAGGCGAGAAGCTCGCCCGCAGGTTCTTCGAGGCCGCCGCGGGCGGCGACATGGACGCGCTGCTCGGCATGCTCGCCCCCGACGTCGTGTTCCTCGGGGACGGCGGCGGCAAGGCGCAGGCGATCGGGAAGCCGGCGACCGGGCTGCGGCGCGTCGCACAGCTGCTCGTCGGCGGGTTCCGCCGGGTCCGGATACTCGGCGTCTCCTTCCGGCCGGCCTGGGTCAACGACCGGCCCGGCGCGGTGATGTACGACGCCGAAGGGCGCGTGGCCAGCGTGGTCGAACTCGACATCGCCGACGGCGTGGTCCAGGCGATCCACTCGGTGTCGAATCCCGACAAGCTTGGCCATCTCGGACCAGTATCCGATGTAGCGCGACTGCCGAAGAAGAATTGAGCTCGCGTCCGAGCTGACATGCCCGGACAAATTGGGCATTGACGAAAAATTCTTACATGTTTTGATGGGTCAAGTCGGAAAGTTTCACCACCTCGTCGGGGGACCCTGCAGAGCCCACCCCAAGGAGGAAGCGCATGGTGCGCCGCCAGCCCACTGACCCCCCACCCATCGACTTACTCGCCTCCGTTCAAGGAGAGGTCTCCTGGTTCTGCTGCGGCACAGCCTGGGGACCGTGCAGCACCACCGGCAAGGGAGCCTGCGGCACCTGCAACTCGGGCAGCCTCCAGCACGCCTGGCCCAACACCTCCGACGCCTGCTTGGCCATCACCCACCCCGACACCTGCGGCGTCAGCCTCTCCCGGCGGACCTGCGGGTTCCAGCACCGGATCACGGCGCTGTGCAGCGGTACCAGCGTCGTCACCGCCATCGCCGACTGCGGCCCGCAGACGGACCTGTTCTGCGGTGAGAAGAGTTGCTGCGGCGCGACCTGCGCCAGCAACCGCCTGATCGACCTCACCCCGGCCGCCTACAGCAAGATCGCCAGCCTCTCCGCCGGCCTGAGGCCCTGCGAGATCTCGACCCCCTAGGGAGCTGACGATGACCAGTAGACGGCAGATGCTCAAGTCCGCCCTGCTCGGGGGCGGGGCCAGCGTGGTCGCCGCGACCGCGCTGGGCTCGCTCGGCCCCGAGGCGGCGTTCGCCACGGCCAGGGCACCCGAGGTGGAGCCCGGCACCGTCGACCCCAACTTCGCCGAGGGCCGGATCCGCTCCATCAAGGACAACACGCTCCTCGTCCTGGGCTCGAACATGGTCTTCCACAACATCCGGGTCGTGGACGGCACGAGCCTCTGGAAGCTGGGGCCCGTCCCCTTCGACCAGGCCAAGCCGGGTGACGGCCTGTACGCCCGGGGCGTGCGGATGCCCGACGGGGTGCTCGCCGCCGAGTCGGTGTGGCTCAACATCGTCAACATCAAGGGCCACATCAAGAACATCACCAGCGACAAGATCCACCTCGACCACAACGGCCAAGAGGTCCTCTGCCACGTCGTGTCGGGCAAGTCGGTCGCCGTCCACTCCGAGTCACCGCCGTCCGCGGACCTGTCGATGCTGCGGGTGAGCCAGCACGTGCAGATCCTCGGCGCGTGGCGACCGGACACCAACGAGGTCGACATCGCCACCGTCTTCTCCCCCCACTAGGAGCGACACATGCAAGGGATCGCCGCGCTTCAGCCGTACGTGATCGCCCTCTTCCTCCTCTGGGCGGCCCTGATGAAACTGTTCAGCCGTCGAATGCGGGCCGAAGCCGGACGGACCGCACTGGCCCGGCTGGTCGGCTCGGCGCGCGCGATCCCCACGCTCCGCCTCGTCGGGGTGGTGGAGCTCGCGGTGGCGGCCGCACTGCTGCTGCCGCCCGTCACCCCTGAGGAGGGCGCGGCCGCCGCCGTACTCTCGGCGGGGTTCGTCGCCTATCTCGCCTATGCGTACGCGGCCGCGCCCACCTCGTCGTGCGGCTGCCTGGGCGCGCACTCCCATCCCGTGGACTGGCGTGCCTTCGCCCGCGCCGGACTGCTGTGCGCCGCGGGCGTCGCGGCGGTCTGGGCGCGGCCGTACCCGCTGGATCCCCCGCTCGTCGCGCTGGGCCTGGTGGAGGTCGTCGCCCTGCTGGGCCTCTCGGCGGAGCTGGACCGCCTCTGGCTGAGCCCACTGCGCCAGCTCCTCGTACGGCTCCGCCGGCCGCTGGCCGTGCGCTCGCCGGCGGAGATCCCGCTGGAGGTCTCGCTGCACCTGCTCTACCTCAGCCCCGCGTACTGCTCGGCGTCCGCGCAGCTCACCTCGGACGTCCAGGACGTGTGGGACGAGGACGGCCTGCGGTTCGTGGTGTACGGGGCGCGCGAGCGGACGGCCGTCTTCTCCATCCCCCTTGCCGGAGCCGACCCCGCGGCCATCCGCGTCGCGCTCACCTGATCAGGGCGTCTGGCCGGGCTGATCGACGATCCCCGAGCCCAGTACGGACATGGAGCGGGTCTCGCCGTCCTGCTCGACCCTGATTCCCATGTAGTGGTAGTCCTCCGGGTCGAGGATGTACGTGCCCTTGCCCGCCTCACCCAGGTCCAGGACGACACCTATCCCCTTGCGACCGTCACCGTCCGAGATGTTCTCCTGGACGGTGACGTTCGGGATCTTCGCCAGGGCCCGGTACATCGCCGCCGCCTTGTCCGGCGGGATCATCGGCCCGAACTTCAGGTACCACCCGATCGCCCCGAAGGCATTGACGTCCGGGAGCGAGCCTTGCGGGCAGGCGGGCTGGCAGATGGACAGCGGAGACCGCTCCTCCTTGAGCCCGCGGAAGTGCGCGAGCAGCTCGTCGGCATCGGCGGGCAGAGCCTCCAGTTCCTGTGCGGTCCTGCCCGGATTCGTCGGTCCCTTCTCTCCATTCCCGATCTTCAGCTTGCCCTTGACCCGTACGGCCTCCTTCGCCCCGTCCATCCGGCTCCAGAGCTCGAAGTCCGGGAGGTCACCACCCATGTGCTGTGACTCTTTGAGGTAGAACCACTGGTCGGAGCGGATCTCGATGGCCTTGGTGCGCGCGGCGACGAGGGCCGCGTTCTCCAGCAACCCGACCGGGTCGGGCTGCCGCACCTTGACCGGTTGCTCGGCTCCGCCGAGCTGGGTCACCGTCACCACGGCGGCGGCCACGCCACAGGCGACCAGGGCCAGGCCCCAGCGTGGGCGGAGCACCGGCCGTTTGCGAGGCGCCGGGGAGCGGCCCTGGATCACGGCGAGCAGCCGGTGTTCCTCGGCTCGCACATCGGGCCGTGGCGGAACCTCGTCGCGCAACCTGTTGAGAAGTTCGAGCTCGTTCATCGGTTCATTCCTTCGTCCGCGTCGGTTGGATCGATGCCACCGAGCACCCGTCGTAGCTTGCTTCGAGCCCGATTGACCCGCGAACGCACCGTCCCCACCGGAACACCCAGCGCCTGAGCAGCCTGCTCGTACGTGAGCTCCGCCCACGTCACCAGCAGCAACGTGTCGCGGTGCCCCCGGGGGAGCCCGGCCAAGGCGCCCGCCAGACGTCGTCGCACGCCGTCGGCGGCCACCCGCTGGTCGACCTCGTCCGTGAACGATTCGGTCACCGAGTCCGCCCCCGTGCGGCTCAGCGCCCGATACAGGCTGATCTCGTGACGCCGGTGCCGCCCGATGAGATTCGTGGCGATTCCGTACAGCCATGGCCGCGCATCGGCGCGCGTCAGGTCGTACGTCTCCCGGTGCTGGAACGCCCGCGCGAACGTCTCGGCCACGATGTCCTCGGCCGGATCCGGGCCCAGCCGCCTGATGACGTAGTGCTTCAGGGCCGGGGCGTGCCGGGTGAACAACGTGGTGAAGTGTTCGGGCTCATGCCGGGATCGTGCGATCACCACGGCGTCCTCGGCCGTGTCCACGGCCTCGGGCCAGGGCGGTGTGCCCGTCCGGCTCTCGTGTCGCATCTCGTGCCTCTCGGGTGTCTGTCATGACACGAGTAATTGCCACCAAGAGGCCACGCGGTTCCCGAAATATCGCCCACCGAGCCGAACCGAGCCGATCGGCGGCCTCGCCTGAAGCCGCGCCTGAGGCGGACAGGCCCTGAGGCGACGGGCTCTGAGGCGGCGCGTGCCTATGCGGGTGCCAGGGCCTTGGAGCGGTCGGCGATGAGGTGGACGGCGATGCCGGCGAGCACGGTGCCCATGAGGTAGCGCTGGATCCGCAGCCAGAGCGGGCGGCCGGCCAGGAAGGCCGCCAGCGTGCCCGCCGACACCGCGATCAGGGCGTTGACCAGGGTACCGATCAGGATCTGGACCGAGCCGAGCGCGAGGCTCTGCAGCAGCACGTGCCCCATGGCCGGGTCGATGAACTGCGGCAGCAGCGAGAGGTACAGGATCGCGATCTTCGGATTCAGCAGGCAGGTGAGCAGGCCCATGGCGAAGAGCTTGCGCGGCGGCTCGATCGCCAGTTCGCGCGGCTCGAAGGCGGAGGTGCCGCCGGGCCTGACGGCGTTCCAGGCCAGCGAGAGCAGGTAGGCGGCGCCGGCGAGTTTGAGCACCGTGTAGGCGGCGGGTACGTACGCGAAGATCGCCGTCAGGCCCAGGCAGGTGGCCGTCAGATAGACGGTGAACCCGAGCGCCACCCCGATGAGGGAGATCAGGCCGGCCCGGCGTCCCTGGGTGATGGAGCGCGACACCAGATAGATCATGTTCGGCCCGGGGGTGAGAACCATGCCCAGCGACACCAACGCGATTCCCAGCAGCCCACCCGTCATATGGGCAGATTAGCGGACATTGCACCCAGACGCCGGTGAATACTCTGGGTAAGCGGACGGTATGAGAGGTTCACCGGTGGCATCTAAACGCCCCTTTCGGGAAGCTGTCCTCCGAGCAGCACCCGAGAAGGGACCTCAGCGATGGACTTCAGGGACGACGTCAACCTCGATTCCTCACAGGTGGAGGACGTTGGCGGTAGTGGAGGGGGTGGGGGCGGCGGCGGTGGGTTCCCGGGCGGCATGGTCATCGGCGGCGGCGGAATCGTCAGCCTGGTCGTGCTCGTCATAGTCTTCGTCCTGAACAACCTGAACGGCGGAACCGACCAGCCGGCACAGCAGCGGCAGCCGTCCTCGAACCTGTCGCAACAGTGCCGGACCGGCAAGGACGCCGACCAGTCGGAGAAATGCCGGGTCGTCGGCGTGGTCAACAGCATCCAGGACTACTGGAAGACTCAGATTTCCGACTATCGCTCGGCGAAGACCGTCCTGTACTCCGGCAGCCTGCGCACCGCCTGCGGCGCGGCCAGCTCCGCGGTCGGCCCCTTCTACTGCCCCGGCGACCAGCGCGTTTACCTGGACCTGAGCTTCTTCGACCAGTTGCAAAGCCAATTTGGCGCAAAAGGCGGCCCATTCGCACAGGCTTATGTAATCGCCCACGAGTACGGACACCACGCTCAGGACCTCCTAGGCGAGCTCTCCCAGGGCAACTCGGTGGCGACGGAGTTGCAGGCCGACTGTTACGCCGGCGTATGGGCCAAGCACGCCGTCGAGACCGGCTTCTACGACAAGCCGTTCACCACCGCGGAGATGGCCGAGGCGCTCGACGCGGCGGCGGCCGTCGGCGACGACCGGATCCAGCAGCGTACGCAGGGCAGGATCGACCCGGAGTCGTTCACGCACGGCAGCTCCGAGCAACGCGTCAACGCCCTGAATCGCGGTTACAAGATCGGCGATCCGGCCAAATGCGCGCAGGCCGATCTTGTATAAGGGCGGCGTAGAACGCGAGTAATCGGATTCTCTCCTAAAATCGTTGGGGTGATCTTTAAGCTCGTCGGTGACGGACGTCCTTATCCCGACCATGGTCTGACGCCCAGAGAGTGGGCGCAGATCCCCCCACGGCAGGTCCGGCTCGACTCGTTGATCACCACGAAGGCCATGCTGGACCTGCATTCCCTGCTCGCCGCCGACTCGACGTTCTACGGCGACCTCTTTCCGCACGTGGTGCAGTGGCAGGGCGAGTTCTATCTGGAGGACGGGTTGCACCGGGCGCTCCGGGCGGCTCTGCACCAGCGATCGATCCTGCACGCCCGAGTGCTGGAGATGCCCCGCTGAAGGGTCCTGGAGGTGCTCCGCTGAGAAAGAAATTGTCGGACCCCTCCGGCAGGATGCCCCCATGGTCTCTTTTCAGCTGGTGATCGACTGCGCCGACCCCGGGCGGCTGGCGCGCTTCTGGGCCGACGGCTTGCGCTATGAGTTGGAGGAGCCGCCGGGCCACTTCGACACCTGGCGAGACTACTGGCAGAGCATCGGCGTGCCGGATGAGGAGCTCGGCGACGGAGACTGCTCCGACAGCATCGTCGATCCGGCGGGCGGGGGCCCGCGGATCTGGTTCCAGCAGGTGCCTGAGGGCAAGGTGGTGAAAAACCGCTTCCACCTCGACATCAAGGTGGGCGGCAAGCGGGAGGAGGTCCCGCTGGCGACCCGCAGAGAGCGCGTGGACGCCGAGGTGGCGCGGCTGGTCCGCGCGGGCGCCTCCGTCGTACGCGTGCTCGCCGAGCCCGGGGTGGACCACTACGCCGTGGCGATGGCGGACCCGGAGGGCAACGAGTTCGACGTCGTCTGAGGGGTCGGCCTCAGAGGTCGGCTGAGGGTTGGTGCGATGGATGGACGAGGCCACTGCCCGAGCGAAGTTCCTGGCAGCACGCAGCGCCAGGCTGGCCACCGTGGACGGGCAAGGGGCGCCGCACCTGGTGCCCATCGTCTTCGCCGTGGCGGACGACGTGATCGCCTTCGCCGTGGACGACAAACCGAAGCGGACGACAGACCTCCGCAGGCTTCGGAACATCGCGGGCAATGACCGAGTCTGCGTCCTGGTCGACCACTACGCCGACGACTGGCGGCGACTGTGGTGGGCCCGAGCCGACGGCACGGCCGCGATCGTCGACGACGACACCACACGCGGCCAGTGGCTCGACCGGCTGGCCGCACGCTACGACCAATACGTGGAGCGACGCCCCGAGGGCCCGGTGGTCGCGATCACCGTCGAGCGGTGGAGCGGCTGGGCCTACGACGAGTAGGAGGGACGATGTCCGGCAGCCGCCTGCGGATCGGCGCCTGCCTGTCCCTGTCGGGCGAGTACGCCAGATTCGGCAGGCAGGCCGGACTCGCCCTGGACATCTGGCGGTCCACGACCGGCGCGGCGGACCTGCTCGTCGAGGACGACGGCAGCGATCCCGAGCGGCTGGCGGCCCTCCTCCCCAGGGTGTCGGCCGAATGCGACCTCCTGCTCGGCCCCTACTCCACCCTGCTCATGCGAAGCGCGGGAGCCATCGCCAAGGCCCTGGATCGCCTGGTCTGGAACCACGGCGGATCAGGCGATGACGTGGAGACCGCCCACCCCGGCCACGTCGTGTCCGTGCCGACGCCGGCGAGCCGCTACGCGGAGCCCTTCGTCCGGCACCTCGCCGCCCGCGCGGATCCCCGCCCGCTCCATATCCTCTCCGGCAAGGGCCGCTTCGGCCGTCAGGTCGCCGACGGCGCCGAGCGCCTGGCACGCGCCCTCGGGGTGCACCCCGTCCGCCACCGCCCAAGCACACCGGAAGCCTGGGACCTCTGCTCATTCGAAGAGGACTGGGACCTCTTCTGCGCCGGCTCGTTCGAAGAGGACGTGGAGACCGTCAACCGCGCCAGGTCCCTGCCGACGACCCCGCGGACCGTGTGCGCCGTGGCCGCGGGCGTACGCGAGTTCGGCCAAGCCGCCGACGATCCTCTGGGCGTCTACGGGGTCGGGCAGTGGTTTCCCGGCGGAGGCGGTCAGGTCGAGCTGTCGTCCATCGCCGAGGCCGACCTCCTGACCGCCTACCGGGAGCGCACCGGTTCGCTCCCGGACTATCCAGCCGTACAGGCCGTCGCCGCCGCGGCCATCGCGACCTATTGTGCCCGGCAAGCCGGCAGCACGGCCCGTGAGGCGCTGTGGTCCGCCGCCACGACGTTGGAGACCACCACCCTGTTCGGTGCCTTCAAGGTGGATCCCCGCACAGGAGCCCAGACCGGGCACCAGACGGCACTCACCAGGTGGGGCACCGGAGGTCCCGCCGTAGCAAACCAACGGCAGGAGGGAAAGGCCCCTGACTCGGTCAGACAGGTCAGAGGCCCCAATGAGTCCCCCGCCCCTTGCGACTGATCCCTACCCCGTTCGGGCCCGCGCCTCGGACGGGGTCAGCTTTGCGGGCGCTCACCCAAGGCCTCGGCCCAGCCCATGTCCTCGTAGGTGACCTGCAGTGTCGGCGCTGATTGCCCTTGTTCGCGGAACTCGTAGGAGAGCAGTTCGGCCGTGGCGTCGTCCACGATCAGTCGAGCCTCGCCCGACCCGTCCCCATTCCCCGCTATGGTCCACGCCAGGGCAACGCCGGTGCGCCCCAGCGAATCGGTGACCTCTCCCAGCGACTTGATCGCGGGCTGTTCGGCAAGCAGCCGGTAGAGGGCGGAGCGGGTTCCGGGGCTGATCGGACCGGACAGCAGGTCCTGCGCCGCCGACCACACGTAGTCGGTGAACTCTGGCTTGGCGGGCCACCAGTCGCTTGCGGACTCCTCGTCGAACAGCCGCCGTACCTGGCTCTCCAGTTCGTCCTTGCTGGTCGGCAGCTTGAGCAGTTGCCGAACTGTGAAGTCGTGGTTGCCGATCTGAAAGTGGAGTTCCATGTCGTAGTCGTTGGTCGACGGCTTCTCTTCGGTCAGAGCGGGCGAGCCCAGTTGCTTCCACTTCGCCTCGTCCGCCGAGGAAGCGAAAGCGACCTTCGGGTCCTGATCCGTCACGGTTCGGCTGGGCGCGCCCTTTTTGCCCGCGTACCAGCTGTCCTGGGTACTCGCCACGGTTGCCGAGAAGGGGATCTTCTGCCGCTGCGGCTTGTCGAATTTCTGCTGCGGCTTCTTGAATTTCTTCACATACTGCGCCGGCCGGGAGGTGCGTTGACGGGTGTACCAGTAGGGGCCCGACGTGGCCGGCTCGCGGGCGGCGGTCTCGGCTGCGGCCAGCAGGACGGACCGGGCGTCCAGAGATCGTGTACGGGGGTAATGCGAAGGCCGTGAACCGTCTCCGGAGAGCGGCGCACTGGCAATCGATGGCGTGGTGGCCGGGACGGCTCCGCCGCTGCCCAGAACCACGACGACGGCTGCCGAAGCAAGGGCCGTTCCGGCGACGGCGCCCACCATGGCACGGATCCGCCTGGCCCGGCGTCCCCGGCGTACCAGAGCCGCAACCGGCGCGGGCGAGGCCGGTTCACGATGGGCGAGGGTCCGCAAGGCCTGCGCGAACTGTCCCTGATCGTCCCGTCCCTGGTTGTCCTGTCCCTGATCGTCCCGTCCATGAATGTCGTTCATCGCACTGCCTCCTGGTTGTCACGCAGAGCAGTGCGCAGCCGCGCCATCGCTCTGGAGTGCTGACTCTTGACTGTGCCGACCGTGCAGCCGAGGGCCGCCGCAACCGCCTTCTCCGTCAAGTCCTCGTAGTGCCGGAGCACGACGATGGCGCGCTGCCTGCGCGGCAGGGAGAGCAGCGCGCGGCGTAAATCCTCGTGCGGCTCGTACGGCCCGGACCGAGGATCGGCGTGATCAGGCGGCTCGGCAGTGGGCAGTTCCCGTTGACGCCGCCGCCACCAGCTGACGTTCCCATTGATCAGCATGCGTCGCAGATAGGCATGCGGGTCGGTGGGGCCTACACGTCGCCACCGCACGTACAACCGCACCAGGCAGTCCTGGAGCAGTTCCTCGCCCCGGTGGCGGTCGCCGGTGAGCAGGACGGCCACGGCCATGTGCCTGTTCCAGGCCGCCTCGGCGAAGGCGGCGTACGCGGCGTCTTCCGTTGGGTCACTCACATGGCCTCAACGCGGAGGTGCCGGAGAAAGGTTGGCAGAAAGCCAGGATCGTTTCCGCGCTCTCGCACCGGCCGCGGCCAAGCACGGCCTCACGGGCGATGAGGCGGAAAGCTCGCGGAGCCTGGCGGCCGTACGGTAGACCGGCCCTGCCTAGGAAGCTCGACAAATTCTCAACACATCCTCAACCCTCGTAGGCCTACATTTCCGGACATGAGATCCATAGGAAAGATCGCCACGCTGGCCGTGGCGGCCGCGCTCACCTCCGGCGCGCTGGTCTCCTCAGCGCACGCCACCAGCGCCACCGAAGGCGCCACCAAGGCCTCGGCCGCTCGCTGGCACTGCGACGTCCAGGCGAAGTGGGCGGTCAAGGTGCACAAGCGCCAGAGCTTCAGCTCCGGCTACCGGGTGGTCAAGAAGGGCACCAAGCTCCAGGGCTACTGCTGGGACAACAAGCCAGCCTGGAACTGGACCGAAGTGTGGAACCTGCACGGCGGGGGACACGGGTACGTCTGGCACACCGGGCTCAAGATGGTCCGCTAGCCGTACACAGCGGCCCGGTTGTGACCGAAATCGTCACCCTCACACCCTGATACCGAACAAGCACCGGCGCTGTTGCCCTGCGGCGCGAAGACAGCAAAGATCAGCAACTCATGTCCGATCACGCCCGGGAGCGGCAATGCGGGGGATCAGGCCCCTTGTTCTCAGCCTGTTGATAGTGCCCGTGCTCGGCTTGGCGGCCTGCTCGGGCGGGGGCGAGGACAGCGCCTCCACCGGAGCGAGCGGTGGGAGCGGCGCAGGATCGCAACGTCCGTCACCTGCGTTGCCCTCCTTGAAAGGAAAGACACTCGACGCCGTCAGCGGCGAGTTGGGGCGCTCCTGGCCCGCCTACACCACCGCGTACAGGGCCCTGCCGGACGGTCACCTGTTCGATGGTGAGTCCTACTCCGGCACCTGGACCGTCTGCACGCAGGTCGAGGACTCTCAGGCGAAGAAGGTGGAGTTCGGTCTCCTGCCCCCGCAGGTGCCCTGCCCGCCCGACGGCCGCGTCACCCGCTGGCCCGTCGTGCCGGACTTCGTCGGCAAGACCGGCAACGAGGCCGAACAGGCCGCCTTGCGGCTCGGCTTCCCGTACGTCAGCAGCCAGCCCGTCGTGACCGAGGGATACGACGACAATTCGCACCTCGAACGCACCGTCTGCACCCAGGACCCGCCCGCCGGCCAGAGCATGCGCCAGCACTACGGCACGTCGCTGGACCTGCGAGTCGCCGACAGCAGGGGGTCATGCACCCCGTAGTCGCCCCTTTTCGTACACCCCGTACGCCCAGCTCAGCGGTCTAACGCAACGGCGTTGCCCCAAAATGCCCATGATCTTGGCAAACGAAAGGCCTCCGACCTGTCAGTGCAGATCGAAGGCCCAACTTAGTGGCGGTGGTGGTGGGATTTGAACCCACGGATGAGTTGCCCCATCACACGCTTTCGAGGCGTGCGCCCTCGGCCACTAGGCGACACCACCGTCGACGAGCTTACCGGATCCGCCGAGTGCCGAAGAACTCCTTTAGTACCGCAGCGCACTCCGCGCCCAGCACACCCATGACGACCTCGGGGCGGTGGTTGAGCCTGCGGTCACGGACCACGTCCCACAGTGATCCCACGGCCCCGGCCTTCTCGTCGACGGCCCCGTACACGATGCGGTCGACCCGGGCCAGCACCGCGGCCCCCGCGCACATCGTGCACGGCTCCAGCGTGACCACGAGCGTGCAGCCGCTCAGCCGCCACCCCCCGAGCGACCGGGCGGCCTGCTGGAGTGCCAGAACCTCCGCGTGGGCGGTCGGATCGGCGGAGGACTCGCGGGAGTTGCCGGCGGACGCGAGCACCTCGCCTCGCGGGCCGAGCACGACCGCGCCGACGGGAACCTCGCCACGGGCGCCGGCCGCGGCGGCCTCGGACAGGGCCAGGCGCATCGCGTTGGCGTGGTTCACCGCAACCGGTCGAGCTCGTCGGCGAAGGACAGCCGCTCGGCGATCACCGAAAGGATGTCGGCCGGCAGCACGCCCTCTTCCATGCTCAGCTCCAGCAGCTCTTCCGAGCTCACGCCCAGGTCGCTGAGCAGTTCGAAGTCGCCGGAGGGCTTGACGCCCAGCCCGTGGCCGTTCTTGTCGGGCGCCACCCCGGCGAACTCCGCGAACAGCTCGCCGAGCGTGTCCGACATGATGGCGTGCGCGTCGGAGAGGAACACCCGGGGCTCGTCGTCACCGCGGTAGCGGACGATGGCGAACCACTCGTCCTCCACCTCGACGCAGAGCAGGGCGAGCTCGTCACCGGACAGGCCGAGGGCCTCGGTCACCGCGTCGCCGAAGTCGTCGACGATCTCGGCGTCACCGAGATCGACCTCGGCGCCGCTCCAACCGCCGGAGATCTTGACGAAGGCCGCAGAGAAGGTGTTGGACGCCATGTCCGTTGCTCCAGGGGTCAGCCGAAGACCGATTCGATGGCCCGCTCGAACGGCTCGGAGAAGCCGAGTCGCGCGGCGATGCTGGAGAGTACGTCTTCCGGGAGGAGTTCGATGTCGCCGGAGAGTATGCCCAGCTCCATCTCGTCGAGTCCCAGGTCCGCGAAGATGGACAGATCGCCTGCCGGAAGCACCGTGTCCTCGTCCTGGAGGATCTCGTCGAGCTCCTCCTCGTCCGGGATCGGCACGTCGAGGTAGTCGAGGACCTGCTCGGCCAGCGGGAAGTCCCAGGACGCGGCGATGTCGGACAGGAACACATCCACGCGATCACCCAGGACGCGCAGCGCCACGAAGAACTCGTCGCCCACGGCGACCAGGCCGATCGTGCCACTCTCGCTCGGCTGCTGGCGCAGCGCCTTGATCAGCCCATGCAGATCGGACGTCAGCGCGACCGGCAGCAGGCCGGCGTCCCAGCACTCGTCCTCGCGATAGACCACGATGGCGAAGTCGAGCGCATCTTCTTCTGTCATCGTCCACCCCACGACGTGGTCACTACGGGATCCAATCGTTCCAGACCCGGCCACCCCCCGTGGGCTGCTCCGACCAAATTGTGATCAAAACCCATGACGCGACGTGCCGGTTCGTTGCACACAAGATAGCGTTGTCCCTTATGGAAACCCTCGTCGTCGACCATCCTCTCGTAGCGCACAAGCTCACCACGCTGCGCGATGTCCGGACGGACTCGCCGACGTTCCGCCGGCTCGCGGACGAGCTGGTGACCCTGCTGGCCTACGAGGCGACGCGCGATGTACGGGTCGTGGACGTGAGCGTGCGGACTCCGGTCGCCGAGGCTCATGGCGTGCGGATGGCCAAGCCCTACCCGCTGGTCGTGCCGATCCTGCGGGCGGGTCTCGGCATGCTCGACGGCATGACCAGGCTGCTGCCCACGGCCGAGGTCGGTTTCCTGGGCATGATCCGCAACGAGTCGACGCTGCAGGCCGAGACCTACGCCACCCGGCTGCCCGACGACCTGTCCGGGCGCCAGTGCTACGTGGTCGACCCCATGCTGGCCACCGGCGGCACGCTGGCCGCGGCCGTGCGCTTCCTGTTCGACCGCGGGGCGGTGGACGTCACGGCGATCTGCCTGCTCGCGGCCCCCGAAGGACTGGCGTACATGGACAAGGTGTTCGCCAACTCCGGCAAGCCGATCCGCGTCGTGACCGCCGCCCTCGACGAGCGGCTGAACGAGAGCGGTTACATCGTTCCAGGCCTGGGCGACGCCGGAGATCGTTTGTACGGGGTGGTCTGACTCGTCACGCTGCGCACTCACTTCGTTACATAATGTTGTCACGTGGGTATGAGGTGAGAGGAAGGCAACTTCCGCACGCGCGTGGGGGGAGCAGCGATGAGCGTTTTTCCGGCTACCGAGGTGTTGTCGTGAGCGACCACACCGAGGCGGAGCCAAGTCCGTACGCGGACGTGGAGACGGCACTCCGCGAGGAGTTCGCCGGCATTCACTCCGCGATCACCGTAACGCGCTGCGTCGAAGCGGCGCACTACGGCGCGCTGGAGGTCACGGGCTACGCCCATCCGAGTCTCGTCGAGCGGATCGCGCGCAAGCACCTTCACGTCCTGGCTCTCGTGGCCAGCGAGCGTGGCTAAGCAAGATCAAAACTATCCCGTCAAGTTACCTTTACCCCGGCATTGGGGTGGGTAATGTAGAGAGCGGGTGGAGTAGGTAAGTGGTACGGAGGCGACAGTGCAGGTCAAAAAGGTCCTCACATACGGTGGTATGGCTTTTGTGGCGTACTACCTGTTCGCGCGACCAACGGACGCCGCTACCGCGGTCAGAGGAGTGTTCGACAACGTGATCAACGCGGCCGACTCACTGGCCCAATTTGTGAACAACCTCGCATGAGACTTGTGACCCACGGGGACTCTGCTCCGGCGTCGGTCAACCGCTACCTACTCCCCCACGAACAACAGGTCATCATGGTACGGCGTCACCCAGCCGTGCTGCTTCGCCCGGTCGCCGAGGTCTTCGGCGGCCTGATCATCGCCGGACTGCTCAGCAAGATTTTCGGCGGCGAGGGGAGCAGCACGGCCCTCGTCGTCGTCTGGTGGCTCTGGCTTCTGCTCTTGATCCGCTTTGTATGGAAAGTCGCGGAGTGGTCGGTCGACTACTTTGTGGTTACCTCAAAGCGGATGTTGCTCACCACGGGCCTGATCACGCGCAAAGTCGCAATGATGCCCTTGGGCAAGGTCACCGACATGAGCTTCCAGCGATCTCTCCTTGGGCGCATGCTCGGCTACGGTGAGTTCATCCTTGAATCCGCTGGTCAGGATCAGGCACTGTCAACAGTCGAGTACATTCCGTATCCGGAGACTCTGTACCTCGAAGTGTGCCAGATGCTTTTTCCCAGCAAGGACGACAGCGACGATTAATCCTGCCGTGGGGAATTCTTCACGTGGGGATACCCGATTGCGCCACTTCATGCAATCATTGCGGAGTGTTGACCCTTCCCCGCCTTGAGAGATGAGATGCCGAGTCAGGGAACCATCGGTGACCGCGTCCGAGGACTGCGGCTAAACAGGCGGATGTCACAGGCCCAACTGGCCGGACCCGACCTATCTGACAGTTATGTCTCGCTCATCGAGTCGGGTAAGCGGACTCCGACTCCGGTTGTAGCAAGACTCCTGGCCGAGCGCCTGGGGTGCACCACCGAGTTCCTCCTGCATGGGATCGAACCTCGGCAGCGCATCGATACCGAGCTCGGCCTGCGCCACGCTGAGCTGGAACTACAGCATGGCGACCCCGTCGTCGCGGCCGACCGCTTCACGGAGATCGTGAAAGCGGCCGACGAGGAGAACGCGCTGCTGACCGCGCACGCTCGCCTCGGCAGGGCCCGCGCCCTCGAAGCGCAGGGACGGCTCGGCCAGGCGGTCGAGGCGTTCGAGCGGCTGCGCAGGGAGGCGGCGGCCCATCCTGAGCGGCTGGCCGACCTGCCGCTCACCGTCGCGCTGAGCCGCTGCTACCAGCGGGCGGGCGACCGCCTGCGAGCCCGCGACCTGGCCGTGCACGCACTGGAGCAGGCGGAGCGGCTGGCGGTCGCGCAAGGCGAGATCGCCATCGACCTGGCCGCCGCGCTGGTAGAGGTGCGCAGCGGGCGCGAGGGCGACTCTCCCGAGCTCGGCTTCGTCCGGCGGGTGCTCGACGCCAGCGGCGTGCCTGAGATTGTGGACCGTTCCGCTGAGATCCACGCCCTCTGGCAGGCCAGTGTGGCCGCAGCCGGTGGCGAGGACTCCGCGCTGGCCGTACGCCTGGCCGACGACGCGATCATGGCAGGCCGACCGGCCAGGCTCACGCTGCAGCTGGCCCGGGTGGCCATGCACTGGGCCAGGCTCGACTCCTCGCCGATCGCCGAGGCCGACCAGTGGGGCGAAGCGGCGACTCGCGTGTTCGCGAGCACCGCGGGCAGCGCGCAGGAGCACGGCGAGAGCCTCATCGCGCACGCCAGGGTAAAGCTGCGGGCGCGCGATGCCGTGCGAGCGGGCGAGCTGGCCACCTCGGCGCTCGACCTGGTGCACGACGCTCCGGGCACGGCACCGGCCGAGGCCCACCTCGTGCTCGCCACCGTCGCGCTCGCCCTGGACGCCGACACGTCGAGACATCTCGGCGAGGCCCGGCAGCTGCTCGAGACGCTCAACCGTCCGGTGTTCGGCTCCGACAGGCAGGCCGCACGCTGCTGGCGAGAGCTGGGCGACCTCTACGGCGGCTCCGGGGACAAGGCCCAGCAGACCAGCGCCTATCGCAGGGCGTTGGAGGCCGCCGGAGTCCATTCCGCACTGGCAGGGGTGAAGATCGACGTTTCAGTGAACCGCTAGCCCTCCGGGAGCTCCAGATTTGGTTTTTGAGTCTGGAATAATTAGGGTCTACCAGTCATTGACTCATGGGATGACTGGCACCCCCGGAGGAGGCGGACTGTGAGTCTGCGTACGGCTCAGCGAGCTTCGCTCGTCGACCAGGTGATCGATCAGCTCAAGGAGCAGATCACCTCAGGGTTGTGGCAGATGAACGGCAAGATCCCAACTGAGACGGTGCTCGCTGAGCAGCTCGGAGTGGGACGCAACACCGTTCGCGAAGCCGTACGCGCGCTTACACACGCCGGGCTGCTGGAGTGCCGCCAGGGTGACGGGACCTATGTCCGCGCCACCAGCGAGCTCTCCGGCGCCATGCTGAGGCGCCTGCGCCAGGCCGAGCAGCTGGAGATCCTCGAGGTGCGCCGCGCACTGGAGGTCGAATCTGCTCGCCTGGCCGCCACCAGACGCACCGACGAGGACATCCTGCGCATCGAGGCCGCCCTGGCTGAGCGCGACCGCGCCTGGGAGCTGGACGACCCGGAAGCCTTCGTCGAGGCCGACCTGGCCTTCCACATGTCCGTGGCGCATGCCACGCACAACCTCGTGCTGATCGACCTCTATGAGGACTTCTCGGCGGCGCTGCGGGCCAGCATCACGGCCGCGGGCACGTCGCTGAACAAGAGCTACATCCCCCACGACGCCATCGCGCGCGCCATCTCCTCGGGCGACGCCACCGCCGCCGAGCGCGCCGGGCATGCCTGCATGGAGCACATCCTCATCGCACTCACCGAGGGCGAATAACCATCACTGTGGGCGAATAAACCTCACCAACGGCGAACAGCCCTCACCAAGGGCGCATGACCCGAAAGGGTCACCCGAGGCGCAGCGACATCACCAAGTAGCGGAAGCCGGGCTGCCCGTCACCAGGAACGTCCTGGATCAGGGCGGCCCTCGTCGGTGACTCCATGTTGAGGCGGGCCAGGTCGGTCTCTATACCGGTCAGGCCGTCGAGGAGGAACTGCGACTGGAAGGCGATCTGGATGTCGTCGCCGCGCAGCTCGCACTCGACCACCTCGGAGCCGCGGCCGATGTCGCCGCCGCCGGCCTGGATGCGTACGTGCCCCTGGCTGAACGACAGCCGGATCGCGGTGTTGCGCTCGGCCACCAGCGCCACCCGCTTGATGGCGCTGACGAACGCCGTGACCGGCACGTCGGCCCTGATCGACCAGTCGGCGGTCAGCCTGGTGCGGTAGTCGATGAACTGCTCGTCGAGCAGGCGGACCGTGGTGCTGCGGCCGACGCTCTCGAAGCCCGCCACGCCGTCGCCCAGCGCCACCGCCACCTCGCCGCCGCGCAGCGTCTTGGCCACGTCGACCAGCACGCGGGCGGGCACCATGGCGGACACCGCGACGTCGGGCGTGGCCGGGCGCCAGGTGAGGTCGCGGGCGGCGATGCGGTAGCGGTCGGTGGCCGCCATCGTGACCGATTCGCCCTCGATGTCGACCCTGATGCCGGTGAGCATCGGCAGCGTGTCGTCACGGCTGGAGGCGGGCGCGACCTGGCCCACGGCCGAGGCGAAGACGCCGCCGCCGATGGCGCCGATGCTCGGCGGCATCGTCGGCAAGGTCGGGAAGTCTTCGACGGGCATCGTGATCAGGCCGAACTCGGCGCTGCCACAGGTCAGGACCGCCTCCTGCCCCTCGGTGACGATCTCGACGTCCTCGGCGGGCAGGCTGCGGCTGATCTCCGCGAGCAGGCGGCCGGGGATGAGCACCCTGCCCTGCTCGGCCACGTCGGCCTCGATCCTGGCCTGAGCCGAGACGTCGTAGTCGAACGCGGACAGGCTCAGCTCCTCGTCGGCCCCCAGCAGCAGGCCCGAGAGCACGGGCACCACAGGGCGGCTTGGCAGCACCCTGGCGGCCCATGCCACCGCGTCTGCCAGAACATCGCGGTTTACCCGGATTTTCACCTGACCCACCCTTTCGTGTTGCTGCCTCCTATGAAAGGTAGCCGGTGTCACCGACAATGCGGCTATCTGCTGTTGAGGTAGGCGAGCACCGCCAGGACCCGGCGATTGTCGTCGTCAGAAGGCGCCAGACCCAGCTTGGCGAAGATGCCGGCCGTGTGCTTGGCCACCGCGCTCTCGCTGAGGTAGAGCCGCTGGGAGATGGCGGCGTTGGAGCGCCCTTCGGCCATCGCCTCCAGCACCTCCCGCTCGCGTGGTGTGAGGGCGGCCAGCGGCTCGTTCCTGGCGTTGCTGGCCAGCAGCTTGGCGATCACGTCAGGGTCCATCGCGGTGCCGCCCTGGGCGACCCGGCGTACGGCGTCGATGAACTGCTCGGCGTTGAACACCCGGTCCTTGAGCAGGTAGCCGATCGCGCCGGACCCGTCGGCGAGCAGCTCGCGCGCGTACAGCTGCTCGACGTGCTGCGACAGCACCAGGATCGGCAGGCCGGGCACCTGCTGACGGGCGGCCAGCGCGGCCTGCAGGCCCTCGTCGGTGAAGGTGGGCGGCAACCGTACGTCCACGATCGAGACGTCGGGGCGCAGCTCGATCAGCCCCTTGAGCAGTTCGGGACCGCTCTCCACGGCGGCCACGACCGTGAAGCCGTGCGCCTGGAGCAGGTGGACCAGGCCGTCCCTGAGCAGGTAGAGGTCTTCGGCGACGAGAACGCGGTTCATCTGCTGAACCATAGACGGCGAGGTGTCGCCTCCGCCCACCAGCGATCCCTGTTGTGGCAGACCGGGAGCAGGGTGGCCGTCAGGTACATGGCGCAGCCAAGCGCGATCATGAACAGGATGACCGGCCACTGCCACGGCTCGGGCATGTACAGCGCGAGGAACCAGGCCTTCTCCTCGAAGCCGATGGCCTTGAAGATGCCCGCCACGATGCCCTGGGGGAACAGCGGGCACCAGGCGGTCAGCCAGAGCGTGACCACCAGGACGCCCTTCCAGCGCGGCAGCTTGGGCAGGTTGCCCGCCCAGTGGTACGGCAAAACCTTGGGCATGTTCATGGTCACCGTGGTCGGCCCCCCGGGCGGGCTGTTCACCGCGAGCACCCCGTCGAAGGCCGCCAGCCGCCGCTCTATGCCCATGAGGCCGCTGCCCTTGGCGGGGTCGGCGCCGCCCATGCCGTCGTCGATCACAGAAATCCGCAGGTCGGAGCCGTTGCCGCTGAGGTCGACGGTGGCCGTGGCGGCCCCGCCGTGCCTGGCGGCGTTGGACAGCAGCTCGCTGATCGCGAAGTAGGCGGCGGCCTCCACCGGCGGCTCCGGGCGGTGCGGCAGATCGACGTCCACGTTCACCCGGAGCGGGCTGTCGATGGCCAGGGCGCGCACGGCGTCGGCGAGCCCGCGTTCGGCCAGCACCGGCGGGTGGATGCCGCGGATGACCGTACGCAGCTCGGTCAGCGTCTCCGAGGACGCCTCCTTGGCCTTGGACAGCAGCGCCTTGGCCGCCGCCGGGTCGGTGTCGACGAGCTGTTCGACGGCGCCGAGCGTCATGCCGATCGCCACCAGCCGCGCCTGCGTGCCGTCATGCAGGTCGCGCTCGATCCTGCGCATCTCCGCGGACTGGGTGTCGGCCGCCAGGTTGCGTACCCGCTGAAGATGGCTGACCTGCCCCGCCAGGCGGCTCGCCGCCGTCGCGGACAGCACCAGCTCGCACCACATGCCATAGACGCGCAGCCCGCGGTCGGGCAGCAGCAGGAACAGCGGCAGCAGGCCCAGCTTGACCACCGGGTCCAGGACCAGCCAGACGCAGTCGCGCCAGGTCGCCGGGTCGGTTACCAGCCACTTCCACCTGTCGTTCCAGGCCGGCACCCGCGGCGACTTGTACAGCGTGCGGTGCGAGCGGTACATCCCGTCGGCCTGCCGCTGCGGGGGCGGCGGCTTGGGCAGGTACGGCGAGTCGATCCGGATCCCCAGCCACTCCCCGACCAGCCGTCTCCTGTGCTCCGCCACCTGCCTGGCCAGCCGCACCTGCAGCGGGAGGAGGGGGACCACGCCGAGGCCGAAGGTCAGGACGAGCAGGCTGAAGGAGACGACGGCGGCGGGCACCTCGACGAGGATCAGCGCCAGCAACGCCGCGACCTGGACGTACCTTCTCAGCATGCTTCCAGTGTGCGCGATCAGCGGCATCGCGCATATTGCACCTAGATACACCTTTGCCGGGTACCCAGCCCGATTCTCCGTGAGAGCCGGAATTCCTAGCGTCTAAGGCATGAAAGTCATCGAGGTCAGGAACCTCCACAAGCGGTACCCGAACCACGTGGCGGTGGATGACGTGTCGTTCGAGGTTTCGGAAGGCGAGATCTTCGGCATCCTCGGCCCGAACGGCGCCGGCAAGACCACGACCGTCGAGTGCGTCGCGGGGTTGCGCACTCCCGATCGTGGCACCGTACGCGTGACCGGGATCGACCCCCACCAGGACAGGGACGCGTTACGGCGGGTACTCGGCGCGCAGCTGCAGAGTGCCGAACTGCCGGAGAAGATCAAGGTGTGGGAGGCGCTGGACCTCTACGCCTCCTTCTATCCGGATCCGGCTGACTGGTCCGAGCTGATCGAGCGCGTCGGGCTCGGCGGCAAGCGGGAGGAGCGCTTCGGCAAACTCTCCGGCGGTCAGCGGCAGCGCCTGTCCATCGCGCTGGCGTTGGTGGGCCGGCCTCGTGTCGCGGTGCTCGACGAGCTCACCACCGGCCTCGACCCGCAGGCCCGCAGGGACACCTGGCAGCTGGTCGAGCAGGTACGCGACTCCGGGGTGACGATCGTGCTCGTCACCCACTTCATGGAGGAGGCCGAGCGGCTCTGCGACCGCGTCGCGCTCATCGACGCGGGCCGGGTCGTCGCCACCGACACGCCCACGGGGCTGATCGCCCAGGTGGGCGGCGCGCAGCGGCTGCGGTTCCGGCCGACCGCGCCCTTCTCCGACGACCTCCTGCTGGCCCTGCCCGAGGTGACCGAGGTCGCCAGGAGCGGCGAGCAGGTCGCGGTGACGGGCACCGGCGACCTCGCCACCTCCGTCATGCTGGCGCTCGCCCGGCATGAGGTCGTCCCCGCCGACCTGCGCATCGAGCAGGCCACGCTCGACGACGCGTTCCTCGCACTGACCGGAAGGAAACTGTCATGAGGAAGATCCTCCTCGTCGAGACCAAGCTGCATCTGCGGCAGTGGCCCACGATGGTCTTCACCCTCGGCCTGCCGCTCGCCCTGTTGCTGGCGCTCAGCGGCATCCCCGACCTGTCCAAGCCCGATCCGGCGATGGGCGGCCAGCGGATCATCGACACCCACCTGCCGGCCCAGATGACCTTGCTCGCGGTGATGACGCTCGCCTGCTCGGTGCTGCCGGCCGTCCTGGTCACCTATCGCGAGCAGGGGGTGCTCAGGCGGATGTCGACGACGCCCGTTCCGCCGGGGCGCCTGCTGGCCGCCCAGCTCATCATCAACCTGGCCATCGGCACCGTGTCGGTCGTCCTGTTGGTGGTGGTCGGGAATCTGGTGCGCGGCGTCGCGATACCCAAGCAGCTCCCCGGTTTCGCGCTGGTCTTCCTGTTCGGCTCGGCCGCGCTGCTGGCCCTGGGGCTGGTGATCGCCTCGGTCGCGCCGTCGGGGAGGGCGGCGTCGGCGATCGGGTCGGGGGTGATGTTCCCGCTGATGTTCGTGGCGGGCATGTGGATCCCGCGCGAGGTCATGCCGGACGCGCTGCGGGTGGTGAGCGACTACTCGGTGGCGGGGCCGTTCGCCCAGGCGTTGCGCGACACCTGGGCGGGCCACGCGCCGCAGCCGCTGCACCTCATCGTCATGGCGGTCGGTCTGCTGGTCTTCGGCGGCATCGCGATCCGGTTGTTCCGCTGGGAGTAGCGCCAGGACCAGGCGGGGCGGCCGTTCCGCTGGGAGCAGCGCCAGGTCGTCCGCCGGCAGCAGCGCTACGACCAGACGGGACGGGCACCCGTGACGTTCAGCATCACCGAGTAGAGCGAGGACGAGGACGCGATGAAGAGCCTGTTGCGCTTGAGGCCGCCGAACACCAGGTTGGCGACATCGTCGGGCAGGCGGAGCCGGCCGATCAGCGTCCCGTCGGGGTCATGGCAGAGCACCGCCTTGCCCGCCGCCGCCCACACCCGGCCCGTGTCGTCCAGCCGCATCCCGTCGAAGCGGTCGTCGTCGCCGCCCTGCGCGAAGACCTTGCCGCCCGAGAGGGTGCCGTTGTCGTGCACGTCGAGCACGCGTACGTGCCTGCGGCGCGTGTCGGCGATGTAGAGACGGGACTCGTCCAGCGAGAAGGCCAGGCCGTTAGGCCGGTCGAAGTCGTCGGCCACCCGGCTCACCTCGCCCGTCACCGGATCGACGCGGTAGACGTGACAGCCGTCGATCTCCGGCTCGGCCCGATAACCCTCGTAGTCGCTGTCGATGCCATAGGCGGGGTCGGTGAACCAGATGGAGCCGTCGGAGCGGACCACCACGTCGTTCGGGCTGTTGAGCCGCTTGCCCTGCCACCGGTCGGCGATCACGGTGATGGAGCCGTCGGCCTCGGTACGGGTGACCCGCCGCCGGCCCTGCTCGCACGAGATCAGGCGGCCCTGGCGGTCCAGCGTGTTGCCGTTGACGTAGCCGGCGGGCTGCCGGAACGGGCCCACGGCGCCGGTCATCTCGTCCCAGCGCAGCATCCGGTCGTTGGGGATGTCGCTCCAGACCAGGAACCGGCCCGCCGGGAAATAGACGGGCCCCTCGGCCCAGCGGGTGCCGAAGTAGAGGCGCTCGACCAGGTCGTCACCGCCGACCGTGGCAAAGCGCTCGTCCAGCACCTCTAGGTCGGTGGGGATGTGTCCATATGGTGTTTGGTGAAATGGCTGCATAGTCGAATAGCATACTGTCATGGACGAGATCGACAAGATGCTGATCGGCCTGCTTCAAGAAGACGCCACGCGGTCGTACGCGGTGCTCGGCAAGGCGGTCGGCCTGTCGGGTGGGGCGGCGCACGAGCGGGTGCGCAAGCTGCGCGAGCGTGGGGTGATCAAGCGCACCACGATCGAGGTGGACCCGGCCGCGCTCGGGCGCGAGGTCGTGGCGTACGTGCTGGTCGACGGCGGCGCCTGGATGGGGGACGCCGCCGCCCGGCTGGCGGCGATCGCGCCGGTCGAGGAGGCCCACGTCATCGCCGGGCCGGCCTCGGTGCTGCTCAAGGTCCGTACGGCCGACACCAGGGAGTTACAGCAGGTGCTGCGGCAGGTGTTCGAGGTGGACGGCGTGACCGGGACCCAGACGGTCGTCGTGCTGGAGACGTTCTTCGAGCGGCCCGTACACGTGGAATAGGGTGCTCAGGTGGCGATTTTTGCGCAGATCAGTGATACCCATATCGGTGGCTCCGACGAGAGCGTCGAGCGTACGCGGCGGGTCATGGAGCACCTGCGTACACTGCGCCTCGACGCCGTCCTGGTCACGGGTGACATCGCCGACCACGCGTTGCCGGAGGAGTACGCGATCGCGGAGGAGCTGCTCCGTGACGAGCGGCCGCTGGCCGTCTGTCCGGGCAACCACGACGCGGTGCCCGAGTTCGAGAAGCTGCTCGGCCCGGCCAACCAGGCGCTCAGACTCGACGACCTGACCATCGCCCTGGCCGATTCGAGCGTGCCCGGCCACGACCACGGCTATCTGACCGACGAGACGCTGGCCTGGCTCGACGAGGTGCTGTCGGAGCGGCCCGACGTCCCGGCGTTCGTGGGGATGCACCATCCGCCGATCGAGCTGGGCGTCCCGTACGTCGACCGGATCCGGCTGCACGAGCCGGAACGGCTGGCGGACCTGCTGTCACGGCACCCGCACGTGGCCGGGGTGCTGACCGGCCACGCGCACACCGCCGTGTCGGCCCGTTTCGCCGGGCTGCCGCTCGTCGTCGCGCCCGGCGTCATCTCCACCAGCCTGACCAGCGTGGAGACCGAAGCCGAGATCCCCATCACGTACGACCTGCCGCCCGCGTACGCGCTGCACATCTTCGACGGCCGGCAGCTGGTCACCCACTTCCGGCCGGTAATCCTCAAGTAATATTGAGGTTATGACCAAGGTGGCGTGGAACTCCAAGGAGCTGACGGTCGGCCAGCTCGCCGAGCGCAGCGGCGTGGCCGTGTCGGCGCTGCACTTCTACGAGGCCAAGGGGCTCATCGGGAGCCGCCGCACCGCCGGCAACCAGCGGCGCTACACCCGTGACACGCTGCGGCGGGTCGCGTTCGTCCGGCTGTCGCAGCGGCTGGGCATACCGCTGCGGACCATCAAGGACGCCCTCGGCGAGCTGCCCGAGGAGCGCACGCCCACCCGTGACGACTGGGCGCGGCTGTCGGCGGCCTGGCGCAGCGAGCTCGACGACCGGATCGAGCAGCTGCAGCGGCTCCGCGACGACCTCACGGAGTGCATCGGGTGCGGGTGCCTGTCGCTCGACCGGTGCGCGCTGGCCAACCCGCACGACCGGCTGGGCAACGAGGGACCAGGCGCCAGGCGCATCGACACCCGGCTCACCCCGTCCAAGGACGGCTGCTCGGCCCCACAGGCCGCCTGCTAGTGCTTGGTCGGTGGGACGATCAGGGTCGGCCGGTGGGCGTGGTGCAGCACATGGTTGGAGACGCTGCCCAGGAGCACGGAGCGCACGCCGGCCAGTCCTCGCGACCCCGTGACGACCAGCGACGCGTTGACCTCGTCCGCGACGTCCACGATCGTCCGCCAGATCGACTCGTTGTCGGCCACCGCCCGATACGTCACATCCGCGAGCCCGGCGGCGATCGCCAGCTCGGCCCCTTCCTTGGCGTACTGCTCGGCCTCGACCCGCCACTCCTCACCGGAGTCGGGGAGGACCGCGACACCGGCCAGCGGATACCTCTTGAGCTGCACGAGCAGCGGCTCCCACACGGTCACGATGAGCGTGGGCTCGGCGGCCAGGTGCTTGGCCGCGAACTCGATGGCGGCGCGCGAGTCGGCTGAGCCGTCGTAGGCGACGAGGATGGTCATGGCGTGCTTCCCTTCAGTTGAAGCTCACTCTCTCCTTGCAGCACCGCGACGATCAGCCGGGATTCCGGGAGCCGCTGTCTGTTGTGTCACACCGCTGTTGGCGACGGCTTGTGTCACAGCTGGAGAACCGGTGAAGATCGGTCTTCATGACACTCCCCCGTGTACCCCGCCTCGACATCGACGACGTCCTGCGCGAGCTCGACGTCCCCCTCGTCTATGAGGGCCCGTGCCCCGGCGGCCAGGTCGGAGCCGCGTACGTGCGCTGGCCCGACGGCCACCGGTCGGTGCTCACCCGCGGACCCGATGTCGGCGCGCTGCTGGAGGTGGCCCGGGCGGCGGGCGTCCCGGCGCCGCGGTACGAGCTGGTGCGCCCGCCGGTCGTGGTGCAGGAGCTGTTGCCGGGCTCTCCCCCGCGCGAGCCCTCCCGGGTCACCATCGAGTCGATGCTCGACGTCAACCGGCGCTGCCGTGGCCTGCTGGCCGGCCGTACGGACCTGCCCGCGTTCGCGCTCTTCCTGCGCACCGACGGGCCGGGCTTCTGCCTGCACGAGCCGCTGCGGACGTACGACAGCCGCACCCGCCGGCTGCTCGACCAGGTCGAGGAGATCGGCGCCGCCCACCCCGAGCGGCTGGACGGCGCCGACCTCGTCCACACCGACTTCCATCCCGAGAACGTGCTGGTCGACGCCTCCGGCACGGTCACCGGAGTGATCGACTGGGACGGCGCCACGCGGGGTGACGCGGACTTCGACCTCTTCACGCTGCGTTTCGACCTCACGCACCGGGCCCCGGAGCTCGCTCGGCCCCTGGACGGAATGGTGTCCGAGGAGGCGGAGCCCGCGTGCTGGGCGCACATGAGCCTGCGCATGGTCGACTGGGCGATCCGGCACTTCACCGCCACCGAGGTCACCGTCTGGCTCGACATCGCCGAACGGCTCCGTCCGTCCTGACCGGAGACGTGGTCAAGTGGCGGCGGCTGGGGCGTCAGCCTCCGCAGAAGGCGCTTGGTTGATGGCGCGCAGCTTCAGCATGCGCGGTCACGCTGCCGGTGGTCAGGCCGAGCCCTGGCCCCAGGCGGCTTCGGGTCGGCTCGTCGTGTTGGTTGCGCAGTTCGAGGCAGCGCAGGTCGGCACGGTCAACGCCGAGCACGGCAGCTGTGCTCCCGCGCCTGGCTCTTCTCGCCGTAGGAGATGGCGCGTGCTGGTGCGGGTCAGAACTGGTAGCGGAGTATGCGCGCTCCCTGCCGTGACAGGGCCGTGTTGCGGGCGGTGAGTCGGGTGAATGCGCGCAGCGGTTGCGGGAACCGCGCTACTTCAGGTGCGCGGGTCAGCATTTCCTCCTCGACCAGTTCGAGGTCGGCGTTCCAGTCCTCGGGTTCGTGTGGGTCGTCGAAGCCCTGGGCGGCCTTGATGCCGAGTGCCTTGATGGTCGGGTGGTACTTCATGGCCCAGGCGGCGAATCGCGTGTAGCCGTTGAGCGCGAGCTCGCCTGATGGGAAGTGACCGGCCAGCTCGCGGGTCATTTGCTGGAAGGAGTCGCCGGGCATGAACGGGAGTAGTCCCTCGGCGATGATCACTGCTGGGCGGTCTCCGGGGATGGTGTCCAACCAGCCGGGTTTGGTGAGGTCGGCTGCGATCAGATGGGAACGGCCGGGCAGGCACTCGGATCGGAGATCCACGACCTCCGGGAAGTCGATGTCGTACCAGTCGACGTTCGCGGGAGGATCACAGCGGGCCATCCGAGTGTCCAGGCCGCATCCCAGGTCCAGCACCACGCATTCAGGATGGGTGGCGATGTACGCGCGGACGACGTCGTCGAGCTTCTTGGCGCGCAGCGCGGTGGTGACGACCAGGTTGGGCTTGACCTTCAGCCTGCGAAAATCGTAGTCAATAGTGTCGGCCAGTTCGGCGGAGAGCGTGTCGCCAAGGATCGGGCTGGGCAGCTCGGCGTCTAGGGCCCTGGCATAGAGAGTGAGCAGCAGCGTTTCCTGGATCAGCCCGAGTTCGGGTTGCCGGCGATGCATGGGCGCTTTCCTTAACGGCGTAGTGGATGGCGGGCTGCGAGGTTTTGCAGCCAGGTCAGGGAGTCATGGGCGGCCTTGATGCGCTCGGCGCGGGGGCCCTCGCCGCCTGCGATGTCGAGCCCTTCGTCGGCGATTTCACCGAACGCGCTCAAGCTTTCGAGCTTGCGCTGGATGACCTTCTGCCAGGCGTCGTCTTCGATGCGGTAGTAGGCGGTGCGATCGCCGGGCTTTCTCACTTTCTTGACCAGTCCGATGGCCGTGAGGAACCGCATGTTCGAGGTGAGCGACGCGCGACTGGCCCCGATCACCTCAGCGATCTGACCGGCGGACTGCTCGGCCGGATCGCAGATCATCAGCCACCCGAGGATGCGCCCGGTGATGGGGGGCAGTCCCCATTCCTCGACGCAGAAGGCGGCCACTCGCTCCACCCACCGGAGCAGTCGTTCCCGCTGCAGTTGGCCGGACATGTCGCATCCTCCTTCATTGATCGCGTGCGGGCTCATGGTGTCATGGCCGTCACCGACTCGAAGGTGGGTGTCGGGGTGATGTCCGCGAGCCGGGTCCTGCGCAGGTAGAGGTCGAACCAGTCGATCGCGAGCGCCATCGCCTCCTCCAGACCCGGGCCGGTATATAGGCCGAGCACGTCGTAGGGCAGCACCTCCAGCCGCTTGGGTTCTCCAGCCTTGTCGAAGGCGCTTTGTGCCTCCTCGAGCATGTGGTAGGGGTCCCACCCGCCGTTGGCGATCATCAACAGCGGCGTCGGCGCCAGACGGTGGATGAGGTTCTCCGGCGCGAAGGTGAGCATGTGCTCGGTGGAGTCCAGGGTCTTCTCGTTGCGGTACCTGGGAAACAGCTGAGTCGACATGTCCGGGGTATCCTGCACGCTCTTGTGGTCCAGCGTCAGGTGCGGCACCCGCGCGCTCTGCCCGCCTTCGTTACGCCGCTGCCAGTCCTCGTCAAGACTGTCGCGTAGCGCGTGGACGCCGGCACGGCCCAAGAGGCGGTCCAGGTAACGCCATCCGTTCCACACGCTGGGGCTCTGCACCACGACACATTTGATGCGCCGATCGAGCACGGCAGCCTGGGCCGCCACCGAGCCGCCGATGCTGACCCCCCACACGCCGATGCGCTCCGGCTGCACCTCTGGGCGTGTTCGCAGGTAGGAGACGGCGCTGCGGAAGTCCTCCACCTGCCGTTCCGGATAGTCCTGGCCCCGTGGTTCGCCGTCGCTGGCACCCACCGTGCGGTAGTCGATGGCCAACACCGCGAACCCGGCCTTGACGAAGTACGGCGCGAAGAATGCCAGGGCCTCCTTGACCATGACCCCGCTGTGTCCGAGCACCAAGCCGGGGACTGGACCGCTGACCTCGGGGAGGTACAGATCGCCCGCGCAGCGGGTTCCGAGGCTGTTGAAGTTCACGCATTCCATGGTTGGCCCGGCCTATTCTCCAAGTTGCTAGTCATTTCAATTATGACTGAAATAGCTAGCACCGTCAACGCCCCCTGCTGGCCGGTACTACTGCGAGGAGGCGAACTCTTGTTGCTCAGACGGTGCGGCGGGAGGGCAGCACCTCGGAGATGCCGGGTGATCTGAGGGGGATCCCCACTTCGCCGCGTTTCGAGCGAGTGTCGATTGCCTCACGCGGGTCTCGTCGGCTGGATCCGCCAGTGTTGGGCCTGCTCGACGTACTCGCGGGCGAACCAGTTGCGATGGGCCTTCCCATGCATGGATCGAACACGGCGCCACGGCACCGACTCCGCGACATCGGCCCACCTAAGCACGGACTCGTCTGCGTACCGGACGAACGCCATGGGAACTTCGCGACCGCGACGCTCCGCCCACGTCTTGTCCCGCCACATCCGGAGCGTAGGGATCCGCGACACTTCCGCCCCAGGAATCACGAAGATCCCGTAAGTCCGACATCGCAGAGCGTTACCAACGCTCAGGTCACACGGATTTGCTCGGACCGTGCTCATGATCGGGGAGATTGCTCACGGAATCGTGGACCCTAAAGATGCCGGCCCTAGTGCTGGGCCATGTCGACGAAGCGGCTGTAGTGGCCCTGGAAGGCGACAGTGACGGTGGCTGTTGGCCCATTTCGATGCTTGGCAACGATAAGGTCCGCCTCACCCGCCCTGGGCGACTCACGCTCGTACGCATCCTCGCGATGGAGCAAAATGACCATATCCGCATCTTGCTCAATACTTCCAGATTCGCGCAGGTCACTGACCGCGGGACGCTTGTCCGTGCGCTGCTCGGGGCCTCGGTTGAGCTGGGAGATCGCGATGACCGGCACCTCCAGCTCCTTGGCCAGCAGCTTGATAGCACGGGAGATCTCCGAGACCTCGTTCTGGCGGCTCTCGGTCTTCTTCGGCGAGCTCATCAGCTGGAGATAGTCGATGACCACGAAGCGCAGGTCGTTGCGCTGTTTCAGGCGCCGGCACTTGGCCCGGATCTCCATCATCGACATGTTGGGCGAGTCGTCGATGAACAGCGGCGCCTCGGCCACCTCGCTCATCCGCCGGGCCAGCCTGGTCCAGTCGTCGTCGCCCATCGTGCCCGACCGCATGGCGTGCAGCGCCACCCGTGCCTCGGCCGACAGCAGACGCATCGTGATCTCGTTGCGCGACATTTCCAGCGAGAAGATGACGGTGGTCATCCCATGCTTGATAGCCGCAGAACGGGCGAAATCTAGACCTAGGGTGCTTTTCCCGATGGCCGGGCGGGCGGCGACGACGATCATCTGGCCCGGGTGCAGGCCGTTGGTGAGCTGGTCGAGGTCCACGAAGCCGGTCGGCACGCCGACCATCTGGCCGCTGCGGCTGCCGATGGCCTCCAGCTCGTCGAGGGCGCCCGGCATGATGTCGGCCAGCGGCGCGTAGTCCTCGGACGTGCGCCGCTCGGTGACCTTGTAGATCTCCGCCTGCGCGCGGTCGACCAGGTCGTCGACCTCTTCGTTCTGGCCGCCGTAGCCGAAGGAGACGATGCGCGTGCCGGCCTCGATGAGGCGGCGGAGAATGGCCTGCTCGCGGACGATCTTCGCGTAGTAGCCGGCGTTGGCCGCGGTGGGGACGACGGCCGTCAGCGTGTGGAGGTAGGCGGCACCCCCGACCCGGGCCATCTCGCCGCGCTTCTGCAGATCGTCGAAGACGGTGACCGCGTCGGCGGGCTCACCCCGGCCGTAGAGGTCGGTGATGACGTCATAGATCATCTGGTGGGCGGGCCGGTAGAAGTCGTCGGAGCGGATGAGCTCCACCACGTCGGCGATCGCGTCCTTGGACAGCAGCATGCCGCCCAGCACCGACTGCTCCGCCTCGATGTTGCTGGGCGGCGTGCGCTCGAAACCCGGGCCTCCGCCGCCCTCTTCGTCAATACTCACCGCGCCCCCTCAACACCTTGCAGGCGGTCGCACCACCCCCACTTGTAGTCGACCGGTCTGACAGTTTCGCGGGTTCGCGGTGAGACGGCAACGCGGCCTGTGGACAACCCTGTGGTCAAGCTGTGCACTATTCGGCTCAGGGTGTGAAACAACTGTGGACAGAGCTGTGGATAACTCTGTCCACAATCCACAGCACCCCTTCTGACCTGGCGAAACTTTGTCCACCGGCTGTGGAGGAAAGAAAGTTGGCCCGACACGCCGTGTAATGGCCATAATGGGTAGATGCCCATTACGCTGCAGGACCGGGAGATTCTGCGCCTGGCCGTGCCCGCGTTCGGCGCGCTGGTCGCCGAGCCGCTCTTCCTGCTCGCCGACTATGCCATCGTGGGACACGGGCTGGGCACCACCGCCTTGGGCGCCCTGGGCGTCGCGGGCACGATCCTGGCCACGGTGGTGAACCTCTGCGTCTTCCTCGCGTACGGCACGACGGCGTCCGTCGCCCGCCAGAGCGGCGCGGGCAATCACGCCACGGCGATGCGCAGCGGTGTGGACGGCATCTGGCTCGCGCTGGCCATCGGCGCCGCCCTCATCGCGATCTGCTGGCCGCTCGCCCCGTCGATCGTCGGACTGTTCGGGGCGGTGCCGGAGCAGGCCGGGCAGGCCACGACATACCTGCGCATCTCCCTGCTCGGCGCGCCCGGCATGCTGGTCGTGCTGGCCGGGACGGGCGTGCTGCGCGGCCTGCAGGACACGGTCACGCCGCTGACCGTGGCGGTGGGCTCATTCGCGCTCAACGCCGGGCTGAACGCGTGGTTCGTGCTCGGACTGCACTGGGGCATCGCGGGCTCGGCCTGGGGCACCGTGCTGGCTCAGACGCTGGGTGCGGCCGTCTACCTCGTCGTGGTGGCCAGGGGCGCACTGCGGCTCGGCATACCGCTCACGCCACACCCTGCGGGCGTCAAGCAGGCAGGTACGGCCGGCGTCGCGCTGCTCATCAGGACCCTCTGCCTACGCGTCGTGCTGGTCGCGGCGACCGTGGTGGCCACCAGGATGGGCCAGGCCCAGCTGGCCGCGTACGCCATCGCCACCCAGGTCTGGACACTGCTGGCCTTCGCCCTGGACGCCATCGCCATCGCCGGCCAGGCCATCACCGGCCGTACGCTCGGCGCCGGCGACGTGGCCGCCACCAGGGCCGCCACCCGGCGCATGGTGCAATGGGGCCTCTGGTCCGGGTTCGTGCTCGGCGTGCTCGTCGTCGCGGCCCGGCCGCTGCTGCCCGGCCTGTTCGACGCCGATCCACAGGTGACCGAGCAGCTGCTGGCCGTGCTCTGGCCGGTGGCGCTGTTCCAGCCGATCTGCGGCGTGGTGTTCGTGCTCGACGGGGTGCTGATCGGCGCGGGTGACCAGCGTTACCTCGCGTGGGCGGCCCTGTGGACGACGCTGGCGTACCTGCCCTGCGCCTTTCTCGCCTCGGGGTTCGGCATCGTCGCACTTTGGTGCGCGCTCGGAGCGTGGATGATCGCACGTTTGATCACGCTGGGACAGCGGGCGCTCGGCACGGCATGGCTGGTGACCGGGGCGTAATCGTCCCGTGCTTGCTGTTACGCGTGTGGTGCGACACTGTGGGCGGGTTCCCTGAGCGGGGTGTGCCTTTGTCGACAATCCTCCGGCGACTGCCGCCCGACGCGGCGACCGGGTTACGCACAGGCGCGCGCCACAGCCTCGCCGAGCTCTACCGGCCCGCTGATCTGGTCGTGCTCGGGCTCGGCGTGATGATCGGCGCGGGCATCTTCAGCATCGCCGGGCAGCAGGCCGCGACCATGGCGGGCCCCGGAGTGATCCTGTCGTTCATGATCGCCGGGATCGCCTGCCTGCTGGCCTGCCTGTGTTACGCCGAGCTGTCGTCCACGATGCCGACGTCGGGCAGCGCCTACACCTTCACCTACGTCATCTTCGGCGAGGTATGGGCGTGGATCATCGGCTGGGCGCTGATCCTGGAGCTGGAACTGGCCGTCGCCGTGGTGGCCAGGGCCTGGGCCCTGATCACGGTCCGGGCGATCACCGGGTTCGGGGTGCGCCTGCCGTACCAGAACGTGGTCGAGGACGTGTTCGTCCTGTTCATCCTGGTGGTGCTGACGAGCGTCGTGGCGCTCAACGCGCGGGTCGGGCTGCGGGCGCTGTGGGTGATGGTGGCGGCCAAGCTGCTGGCCATCGGGGCGGTCATCGTCGTCGGGGCGCGCTACGTCAAAGTGGCCAACTTCGGCGACCTCTACACCGAGCCGAAGCCCCCGGCCACCCCGGCGGCGACCGTGCTCGACATGATCGTGGGGCAGAGCCACGCGTTCGGCTGGTTCGGCGTGTTCGCGGCGGCCTCGGCCATCGCGTTCGCGTACATCGGCTTCGACGTCGTCGCCACCGCCGCCGAGGAGACCGTGAACGCCTCCAGGGCCATCCCCAAGGGCATGATCCGCAGCCTGGTGATCGCCACGATCATCTACCTCGCGGTGGCCGTGGTCATGGTCGGCATGATCCCCTACACCGGCATCTCCCCCGACTCACCGCTGTCCAGCGCGTTCCGCGTGGTGGGTGTCGACTGGATGGCGCATGTCATCGACATCGGCGGGGTGCTCGGGCTGACCACGGTCATCCTGGTGCTGATCGTGGGGCAGACGCGCGTACTGTTCTCGATCGCCCGCGACGGCCTGATGCCGCGCCGTCTGGCCACGATCAGCCGCAGGTATCACACCCCCACGCGGGTGACGCTGCTCATCGGAGTGGTCGCGATCCTGCTGGCCGAGCTCGTGCCGGTGTTCACGCTGCAGCAGCTGGTGGTGATCGGGACGCTGTTCGCGTTCATGTTCGTCGCGGCGGGCGTGATCGTCATGCGGCGCCGGATGCCGCACCTGGACCGCGGCTTCCGGGTCCCGCTCTCGCCGCTCCTGCCCGCGCTGTCCCTGGTGGCGACGCTCTGGCTGATGGTGAACCTGCAGGTGCTCACCTGGGCGTGGTTCGCCCTGTGGATGGCCTTCGGCCTGCTCGTCTACCTCGGGTACGGCCGACGCCACAGCCTGCTGGCCCAGCCTGAGCTGCCCTCGCTGAACCACTCCGGAGGCCGTCATAGGCGTTGAGAGCCCTGCCTGGGTGGGTTCGTCGCGACCGTCCCCATCCCTGTGACGGTCGGTGGTGGCTGGTGTCCCTTGGGAGGGATACCCCCTTCGGGGGGGTGGATGAAGACGGTCCGTCGCGGCTGGGAGGCCCCTTCGGGGGAAGCGGACGAAAACGGCCCGTCGTGGTGGGGATTCCCCCTGGGAGGCCCCTTCGGGGGGAGCGGACGAAAACGGCCCGTCGTGGTTGAGGTCCTGAGGGACCCCCTCCGACGAACGTTCGTGGATGCCCGGCTAGAGGCGCCCGGAGTCCAGCACGGCCCGTAGGAAGTCCCTCGTACGGGCATGCTCCGGGTCGGTGAAGATCAGCTCCGGTGGGCCCTTCTCCAGCATGACCCCGCCGTCCAGGAAGCACACCGTGTCGGAGATGTCGCGGCAGAAACCCATCTCGTGCGTCGCCAGGATCATCGTCATGCCTGAGTCCTTGAGCTCCCTGATGACCTGGAGCACCTCCACCACCAGCACCGGGTCGAGCGCCGAGGTGACCTCGTCGAGCAGCATCAGCCGTGGCTTGGTGGCCAGCGCGCGGACGATGGCCACCCGCTGCTGCTGGCCGCCGGAGAGCTGGTCGGGGTAGGAGCGGGCCTTGTTCGCCAGCCCGAACCGGGCCAGCAGCTCCCCCGCCTGTTCCTCCGCCGCGGCCTTGGCCACCCCGTGCACCCGCCGGGGCGCGAGCGTGATGTTGTCGAGCACCGTCATGTGCGGGAACAGGTTGAACGCCTGGAACACGATGCCCAGCCGCCTGCGTACGTCGTCGACGTCCGCGCGAGGGTCGGTGATCTCCTGCCCGTCGAGGTGGATCGCGCCGTCGTCGATGGTCTCCAGCAGGTTGACGCAGCGCAGCAGCGTGGACTTGCCCGACCCTGAGGCGCCGATCAGGCTGACCACCTCGTGCGGGCGTACCTCCAGGTCGATGCCGCGCAGGACGCTGTGGCCGCGGAAGTTCTTCCACACCCCGTCGATGGTCAGCAGGCTCATCCGCGCCTCCTTCGTGTACGCGCGGCCAGGTGGTCGGTGAAGCGCGCCAGCGGGATCGTGAGCAGGATGAACAGCAGCGACGCCACCAGGTAAGGCGTGTAGTTGAACTTGCTGGCCGCGATGATCTGCGCCGACCTCAGCGCCTCCAGCGGCCCGATGGTGGCCACCAGCGCCGTGTCCTTCTGCAGGGAGATGAAGTCGTTGAGCAGCGGCGGGACGACCCGGCGGGTGGCCTGTGGGAGCACGACGAAGCGCATCGCCTTGACGTGGCTCAGACCGAGCGAGCGGGCCGCCGCCACCTGGCTGGGATGGACCGACTCGATGCCCGCGCGGAACACCTCGGCCACGTACGCGCCGTACGAGAGCGTCAGGCCGATGATGCCGAGCGTGGCAAGATCCGTCGGAATGCCCTGCAGCCTGAGCGCGGGCAACCCGAAGCCGACCAGGTAGATGACCAGGATCGTCGGCACGCCGCGGAAGATGTCGGTGTAGAGCGTGGCCAGCGCCCGGACCGGGAAGAAGGCGGGCGCCGTGACGGTGCGGGCCAGGGCCACCAGCACCCCGACGAGCAGGATCAGCGGCTCCGCGATCAGGAAGATCTTGATATTGAGCAGGAACCCGGTCAGGACCTCCGGCCACGCCTTGACGAACCACTCCGGGTTGAAGAACGACTCCCGCACCCGCGGCCAGCCGGGCGAGTGGGTGACCACCACCACGGCGAGGACGAGGAAGACGATCGTCGAGGCACTGGCGATGGACGTCGAGCGCCGGGCCCGCGACTTGCGGACCCGCTCGCGTTCGAGCTGCCGCTCGCTCTTGACCCAGCCCGCGGCGCTCTCACTCACTCCAGCTCACTCACTTCAGGCTCATTAACCTCAAGCACACTCACCTCAAGCGCACTCACCTCAAGCTCTCTCACCTGAAGCTCGCTCACTTCAGCTCGGGCGCGCCCGCGGCCGCGCTGAGCCACTGCTGCTCGATCTTGGTCAGCTCGCCCTTGGACTTCAGCGCGTCGACGGCCTTGTCGACGCACGGCTTGAGCGCGCCGCCCTTCTCCATGACCAGGCCGAACTCCTCCGGCGTGCCTCCGGTCGAGCTGAACTGGCCGACGATCTTCGACTTCTCGACCTGCGCGGCCGTCACGTAGAAGGCCGTGGGCAGGTCCACGACGACCGCGTCGACCTGCTTGTTCTTCAGCGCGTTGATGGCGTCGATCTGATCGGTGTAGACGTTGGGCTCGGCACCGGGCTTGATGACCTCTTTGACCGCGTTGAGGGATGTTGTGCCGACCTGTACGCCTATCTTGGCGTCCTTGAGCTCGGCCAGGCTCTTCGCGCCGGCGAACTTGCCGTCCTCCATGGCCACGATGGCCTGCTTGACCGTGTAGTAGCCGTGGCTGAAGTCGACCGCCTTGGCCCGGTCGGGGGTGATCGAGACCTCGTTGATGTCGAAGTCGAACTGCTTGGCCCCCGGTGCGAAGGCCGAGTCGAACTTGACCGTGCTCCACTGCACCTCGGAGCGGTCGAAGCCGAGCTCACCCGCGACGGCGAACGCGACCGCGCTCTCGAAGCCCTGGCCGTTGCTCGGGTCGTCGTCCTTGAACCACGGCTCGAAGGCGGGCTTGTCGGTGGCGATCGTCAGTTTGCCCGCGTTGACGAGCTTGAGCTGGTCCTTGGTGCACGCGGTGGACGCCGTGGGACTGAGCGTGGCGCCGCTCGGCGGAGTGTCGGCGGGGGCGCAGGCGACGGCCGCCGCCGCGAGCACGCCAACGGCCAGCAGCATCGAGGGTCGGGCCATGGCTGGGGGCCTCCAGGGAAGGGGCGCGGGAAGAACGAGCAAATCCTACGCTGCCGGAGCGTGAACTATGTCCCCCACCTGCACCCATACCGGCCATAGAGACACCGCTGCCCCCTCTCGCGGGCGAGAGGGGGCAGCGGCGAGGCTGAGAGTCGTCAGCCGGCGACGACCTCGACGTCGACCGACGCCGAGACCTCGGGGTGCAGCTTGACGCTGACCTTGTGCGAGCCGACGCTCTTGATCGGGTTGACGATCTCGATGCGACGGCGGTCGAGGATCGGACCGCCGGCGGCCTTGACGGCATCGGCGACGTCACCCGTGGTGATCGACCCGAACAGGCGGCCGGAGTCGCCCGCGCGGGTGACCAGGCGCACGCGCAGGGCGCCGAGCTGGCCGGCGACCTCCTTGGCCGTGCCCAGGTCGCGGATCTCGCGAGCGTCACGAGCCTTCTTGATCGACTCGATCTGCTTCTCGGCGCCACGCGTCCAGCGCATGGCGTAGCCGCGCGGGATAAGGAAGTTACGGCCGTAGCCGTCCTTGACCTCGACGATGTCGCCAGGGGTGCCGAGGCCGGAGACCTCGTTGGTGAGGATGAGCTTCATATCGACAGTCCTCCCTTAGCGCGCGGTGCTCGTGTAAGGCAGCAGAGCCACCTCACGGGCGTTCTTGATCGCGGTCGCCACGTCACGCTGGTGCTGGGTGCAGTTGCCCGTCACCCGGCGGGCCCGGATCTTGCCGCGGTCGGAAATGAACTTCCGCAGCAGAGCCGTGTCCTTGTAGTCGACGTAGGAGATCTTGTCATGGCAGAACAGGCAAACCTTTTTCTTGGGCTTGCGCAGTGCCGGCTTTGCCATCGTGGTGCTCCTTTCAGAGCCCCGCCGTCAAGCGGGAATGGACTCGAGCTGGTGAACTGGAATTAGAAAGGCGGTTCGTCGCTGAAGTCGTTGCCGCCGCCGAAGCCGCCGGAGCCGCCGGAGCCGCCCTGCTGACCGCCGCCCTGGTAGCCGCCACCGCCACCGCCGCCGCCGAAACCGCCGCCGCCCTGGGGCGGAGCGGGCGACGCGGAGGCCCACGGGTCGTCGGCCGGGCCGCCACCGAAACCGCCGCCGCCACCGCCGCCACCCTGACGGGTGGTGCGGTTGACCTTGGCCGTGGCGTTACGCAGAGACGGGCCGACCTCGTCGACCTCGACTTCGTAGACCGTGCGCTTCTCGCCTTCCTTGGTCTCGTAAGACCGCTGCTTGAGCCGCCCCTGCACGATGACCCGCATGCCGCGCTGGAGGCTCTCGGCGGCGTTCTCCGCCGCCTGCCGCCACACGTTGCACGTCAGAAAGAGGCTTTCGCCGTCTTTCCACTCGTTGGTCTGGCGGTCCATGAACCGCGGAGTGGACGCGATGCGGAATCGAGCCACGGCTTGACCCGTGGGGGTGAAGCGCAGCTCCGGGTCGTCGACAAGATTGCCGACGATGGTGATTACGGTGTCGCCTGCTGCCATGGCTTGCGCTCGCCTTCCTGCACGCCTTCGCTTTGGTTACGGCTCAGAGTACGGCTGCCGCCCGACAAAAAGCCGGGCAACGGCTGCTTAGTGCACGTCGGGGCGGAGAACCTTGGTGCGCAGGATGCCCTCGTTGAGGTTCATCTGCCGGTCGAGCTCCTTGACCGTCGCGGGCTCCGCGGACAGATCGATGACGGCGTAGATGCCTTCAGACTTCTTGTCGATGTCGTAGGCAAGACGGCGACGGCCCCAGACGTCGACCTTCTCCACAGTGCCGCCGTCGTTGCGGACGACAGTGAGGAACTGGTCGAGGGACGGCGCCACAGTGCGCTCATCGAGCGAAGGGTCCAGAATGACCATTACTTCGTAACGACGCATGCGGGACTCCAACCTCCTCTGGACTTTTGCGGTCACGACACTCTGCCGTGACAGGAGGACGCTGACGTCAGGACCCGGACGCCCCTTTCGGCGTCCCAGGCTGATGGATCACCCATCACAACGCAGCTTGACCAGGTTACCAGCCGCTCGCGGATGGGAAGGACCTGTAGGAAACCCATGGGGGTGACATTAGTGCCGCACATCCTTCAACCACCGGAGACCCAGCGGTTCAGACTCACGCTCAACAGCGACGGGGCGCCGCACCCGATCGAGAACGTCCTGGCCATCGCCACACTCGCGTGCGGGCTGGTGGCCTTCGTCTCGACGTTCTTCGTCACCGCCCACCCGATCTCCGCGTGGTTCGGCACGCTTGGATTTGGGATGGGGCTCTACTCCCAGTACGTCTCGGTGACCACGCCCCAGCGCTCCCTGAACATCATCGGCCTGGTGGCGTCGTTCGTCGGCGTCGCGCTCGGCATCGCGCACGGCGGATTCCTGCCGTAAAGCGGCCTGTGCCCCGCGTGCCGTAAAGCGGCCTGTGCCCCGCGAAACGGTCCCGGCCGGGCCGGGACCGTTCGTCTCAGGTCATTTACCGATATGCAGATCCACACCGAGCAGCACCAGGAACCAGAGGAAGACCGCGAGGAGCGCCTCCGCGATGTTCCGCAGGATCCCCGGGGTGATGTAGTGGTAGACCCAGGCCACATAGATGCCGATAAGAACCCAGAATAAGAAGATCAGTGAGCGCCAGCGCCAGCGCGTCATATCGTTCTCCTCGCGTAGGGGGCGCCTGGCGACTTCCCTGAGCCCTCTGCTCCAAACGGATAAGCTCGTGACATGGTGCGCATCGGAGCTCACGTAGGTCAGGACGACCCAGCCGCCCACGCCGCCGCGATCGGGGCCGAGGTGGTGCAGTTCTTCCTGGGCGATCCACAGGGCTACAAGAAGCCCGTACTGCCGGCCGAGCCGGTCGAGGGCGTCGACATCTACATCCACGCGCCCTACCTGATCAACGTGGCCACCACCAACAACCGCATCAGGATTCCCAGCCGCAAGCTGCTCGCCCAGCACCTGGAGGCGGCGGCCGGGCTCGGCGCCAAGGGCCTGATCGTGCACGGCGGCCACCTGAACAAGAACGAGGACCCGCAGATCGGGTTCGACAACTGGCGCAAGGTGTTCGAACGCATGGAGTGCCCGATCCCGGTGCTGATCGAGAACACCGCGGGCGGCGACAACGCGATAGCCCGCCGGCTCGATCGCATCGCCCGGCTCTGGGACGCGCTCGACGGCTTCGACGTGGGCTTCTGCCTCGACACCTGCCACGCGCACGCGGGCGGGGAGGAGCTCCTCGACCTGGTCGACCGGGTCAAGGCGATCACCGGGCGCATTGACCTGGTGCACTGCAACGACTCGCGCGACGAGTTCGACTCCGGTGCCGACCGGCACGCCAACCTGGGCAACGGGAAGATCGACCCCGAGCTCATCCTGGCGGTCTGCCGCGCGGCCGCCGCGCCCATCGTGGTGGAGACGCCCGGCGAGGGTCAGGCCGACGACATCGCGTTCCTGAGGAAGAACCTCTAGCGAATACACACAGCCTGTGGATAACTTATCTGGATTACCGAGTCCCGGAAGTGGGTATGGAGATCATCCTGCCCACGCGCCGCTCAGGAAGCGGACCACGTCGAGCAGCATGAGCGGCCCCGACACCAGGGCGTACACCACCATCACCCATGGATGCCGGGCCACCAGCCGGCCGAACGCCACCCACAGCGGAAACCACAGCAGCAGCGAGCGCGGGATCGACAGGTAGTACGCCGAGGTCATGAGCGCCCCCGCCTGTAACCCCGTGTAGACCAGTTCGCTCCACCGGCGCATGACCAGCAGCCAGACGAGCGCGGCCACGGCCACCACCGCACCGGCCAGCTCCATGCGGAAGGCGATCGCGAAGTCACCCGCGCCCATGGCCGACTGCCACGTGGTGCTCCACGCCTGCCACGGCCACACCATCTGCCGTCCCCACCCGGCCTCCTGTGCGTGCTTCCAGGCGAGCCAGTCTCCCGAACGGCTGTAGTGGAAGAAGGAGTACGCCACCAGCGGCAGGAAGGGGACCAGCAGCCACGGCGCCCGCCGTATGGGCTGTCTGCTGGTGAGGAACTCCACGATCAACGCGACCGCCAGGAACAGCCCGGTGATGCGTACACAGGAGGCGCCCGCGGCCAGGGCGGTGGCGAGCGGCCATCGGCCCTGGCGGGCGGCCAGCCAGGCGGGGATCGCAAAGGCCAGGAACAGCGCCTCGCTGTAGCCGGCGACCAGGAAGACGGCCATCGGGAACAGCAGCAGCCCGGCCACCGCGGCCCACCCCGAGCCGCCCTCCCACTCCGTCAGCCTGGCCAGCGCCACCACCGCCACCAGACCGGCGACCAGCGAGACGATCAGCCCGCAGGCCGTCCAGTCCGGCACCACGAGGTGGACCACCCGCATCGCCAGCGGCAGTCCGGGGAAGAACGCGGGCAGCCCGGCGTCCGGCGGCCTGCCGGGATCGCCGTCGTAGCCGTGCTCGGCGATCGTGATGAACAGCCCGGCGTCCCACTTCCGCCAGGTGCCCACGTAGTCGTGCAGCGCGACTCCGAGCAGTGTCGCCACCAGCAGCCCGCCGCGCGAGGCGAACCAGAGGAGCGTCGCGTCGCGGTCGGCCGAGCGGGTGATCATCGCTAGGCCGGGCGCAGGGTGAACCGGTCCGGGGCGCCGTCGAAGACCCCACCGGCCTGGTCGTCGATGCCGGTCTGCCGGATGACGTCCTTGTCGGGACGCAGGATGTCACGTACCACGAAGGCCATCATGATGGCGATCGTGATGACCCGTCCCCATACGGCGGTGAAGTAGGTGTTGTCGCCGATGCCCAGGTCGGGACGGCTGACCGGAGACTGGGAGAGCAGATAGAGCCAGATCGCGCAGAAGTACCAGATCTCGGCGACCTGCCAGAGCGCGATCGGCTTCCAGTTGGGCCTGGCCAGCACCGCGAAGGGCACCAGCCACAGGACGAACTGCGGCGACCACACCTTGTTCGTCATCATGAACGCGGCCAGCGCGAGGAAACAGATCTGCGCCAGTCTCGGCCGGCGCGGCGCCATCAGCGTGAGGGCCGCGATGCCCAGGCACAGCAGGCCCAGCGAGACCATGCCCAGGCGGCTGACGTCGGTGTCACCCAGGACCGGCCAGCCCTTGTTCTGGAAGAACAGCCACGGCGAGCCCCAGTCGACGCCGCGTTCCTCGGAGAAGACGTAGAACCGGCGCCAGCCGTCCCAGGCCAGCACCATGAACGGCACGTTGACCACCAGCCACGACCCGGCGGTCGCGCCCATCGTGACGAGGAACGGCCGCCAGCGCGCGGTGCGCATGGTGAGCAGCAGGAGTGCGCCGACGAACATGATCGGGTAGAACTTCGTCGCGATCGCCAGGCCGAGCAGCACGCCCGCCAGCACCTGCCGCTGCCGGGCCCAGGCCAGCAGCATGCCCATCGACAGCGCGCCCGCGACCAGGTCCCAGTTGATGTAGGCGGCCAGGACGATCGAAGGGGCGAGCGCGTACCAGAGCGCGTCCCACCGCCTGGTCGGACCCGCCACCGCCGCCATCAGCAGCACGCCGGCCACCAGGCAGACGCCGAGCAGGATGACGGTGATGTCGTAGAACCTGACCGCCTGGGCGGCCACGTCGCGCTCCAGCCAGCGGGCGATCCAGCTGATCACCTGCATGACCTCGCCGAGGACCACCGGGTATTCGACGTGCTTGTCGAACGGCACGTCGGCGAAGTAGGGGTTCTGCGTCGCCAGCTGCCGATCGAAGTAGAGCGGGTAGATATCGGTGTAGCAGAAGTTCGTGTACGTCGAGACCTGGTCGTTCCACCCGCCCGTGCGGCAGGGCAGCCGCACGATGTAGGCGAGCGTGGCCCCCAGGGCCGCGAACAGCCCCAGGGGAAGGTACGGCACGGCCCGGTTCATGAGCGGTGGGCGGACCTCGGTGCTCGAGTTCACCAGTCCTCGCGTCTGCTCGGCATCGGTCCGGGAACGATGACCGGATTGGATCCCCGGCCCTGGTGGCCCCGCCCGTCGAAACCGCCGCCGTCGTCCTGCGGCTGGCCGTTCTGGTTGGGGTCGACCGTGATGATCTGGTCGGGGTCGTCGCCGGTGCACGGCGGGACGACGCCGCAGTTGGCGTTGGGGTCCTCGAGCGACGGGTCCTCGGTGGCCTTCGGCGTGGGCGTCGGGCTCGGCACGATGTTCTCCGGCTGCCCGATGTCGGCCCTGGTGGGGAACTGCTCGACCGGCTTGTTCTGGAGTGCGGCGGTCATGAACGCGCGCCAGATCGTCGTGGGCGTATCCGCGCCCTCGAAGCCCAGCGTCGTCTCAAACGCCGTGGTGTAGGGCTTGTTGACGTTGTATCTCTTGGAAGGCTTGCCCCCCGGGGTAATGGGGCAATTCGAGTTGATGGGCTGGACGACCCTGCCCTTCTTCGTCTTGCACACCTCGCGGTACATACCCACTGCGGTAGAAAGCTGCGGGGTGTAACCGACGAACCAGGCTTCCTTCTCGTCGTTGTTCGTGCCGGTCTTGCCCGCCGCCGGGCGGTTGCCCAGGCCCTTGCCCGCCGCGGTGCCGCTCCGCAGCACCTCCTGCATGGCGATCGTCGCGTCGGCGGCGGCCTCCGGGCTGATCACGTTCTTGACGGCCCGCTGCTCGGGGTAGGCGATCTGCTTGTTCAGCTTGATCTCCTTCACCACGTGATATTTGGTGTACCTGCCGGCGTTGGCGAAGATCGAGTATCCGGCCGCCTGCTCCACGGCGGTCACCGGTGCGCTGCCGATGGCGAACCCGTAGCCGTGGTCATCGACGTCCTTCTCCATACGCGTCTTGCTGAACCCGGCCGCCTCGACGAGGTTCTTGACGTCCTTGATCTGCTCGGGCAGCGCGAACGCCATCGACACGTAGGCGGTGTTGACGGACTGCGCGGTCGCTTTGACCACGTCGATCGAGGCGCCCACGTTGTGGCTGTTCTTGAATCCGCCGGGCTGCTGCCCCGGCAACTCCTTCGGCACCGTGACGCTGCCCGGCACGTAGCTGTTGATCGAGTATCCGGCCTTCAGCCACGCGGCCAGGACGTAGGGCTTGAACGCGGAGGCGGCCTGCTTGGCCGAGTCGAAGGGCTCGTTCCACGGGTCCTTGAGGTAGTCAGTGCCTCCGTAGAAGGCCACCACGCGGCCGTTCTTGGGGTCGACGGCGGCGAGACTGGTGTGGAACTCCTTCGACTTGCCCCTTGTCGACTCCAGCACCGCGGTCTTGGCGGCCTGCATGAGCCTCTTGTCGAAGGTGGTGATGATCTCGTAGCCGCTGCTCTTGATGGCATCCTCGGTGATGCCGCGGGCCTCGAGCTCCCGGGTCACCGCCTCGAGCATGTAGCCGTTGAGACCCGCGTAGGCGCTGTCCGTGTTGGACTTCTTGATCTTGGGCCACTCCGCCGTCTTCGCTTCCGCGGCGTACTTGTCCGGCCACTGCTTGGCCATGTAGTCCAGGACGGTCTTCCAGCGGAATTTCAGCGCGGGCGCCTCGGAGTCCCAGCTCGGCGTCTGGATGTGCGCGGCCAGGTAGGCCGCCTGCGACAGGGTGAGGTTCGAGGCATGCTTGCCCTTGCCGAAGTACGCCTCGGCCGCCGCCTCGACGCCGTAGGCCCGGCCGAAGTTGACGGTGTTGAGGTAGGTCTGAAGAATGTCCTCTTTGGTCTTCGTCTGGTTGATCTTGACCGCGATGAAGATCTCGCTGACCTTGCGCTTGATCGAGACTTCCGAGCTGAGGCCGCCGTAGTATCCGCGGGCCATCTGCTGGGTGATCGTCGAGGCGCCCTGCAACTGCTGGCCTGTCGCGGTCATCCACAGCGAGCGGGCCATGCCGGAGATGGAGATGCCGGAGTCCTCGTAGAACGTATCGTTCTCGATGGCCACCGTGGCGTCCCTGAGCTTCGGGGACATCTGGTCGATCTTAATGATCTTCCGGGGCGTGCCGAGCTTGGCGATGACCGTCTTGCCGTCGGAGTAGTAGACGGTGCTGCCCTGTGCGGTCGCTCCGGCCTGCGTGTCATTCTCGTCGGGCACCGGAGTGTTGACGTAGGCCACCGCGATCATGCCGAAGATGCCGGCCGCGAGGACCGTCGTCGAGGCCATGACGATCTTCCAGCTGGGGATGAAGCGGCGCCACTTCGGCCGCTCGTCCTCGGGCCGCTCAGGACCCTCGGGACCGCCGGGGCCGCCAGGCCCTTGCGGTCCGCCGGAGCCTCGCCCGCGCGCCCGCCTGGGCGCGTCGCTGATCATGGTCTCCTGGTTGCTGCGGGCGCGGGTGTCGTATTCGCCTTCGCCGCGCGAACGCGAGCCTTCACGGCCGCTCTGGCGCCGCCCCGGCTCGCGCGGCGCGGCCTCGCGCCGTCCCGGCTGGCGGGGGCCGGGACCACCCGGACCCGGCTGCTGGGGGCCTGGTTGCGGCATGCCCGGCTGCTGGGCGCCCATTTGCTGGGGGCCTGGCTGGGCGGCCATCGCTCCGGTCTGCTCGTACGCGGCCTCCGGCCGACGCTGAGGCTGTGCCGCCCCCCAGCCCGCTTCGCCGGTTTGCGGCGAACTGTCTTGGGGCACAGAACGGGATGAGTTGGAGCGACGGCGCCTTCCAGGCCGAGCCGTCCCCTCATTGCTGCTGTTACTCACACGTCCTCGCAACGTCGTCGGATAGCACGGCGGATGGGCGTGGGGCTCCTCGCCGCCCTCGGTCTTCTACGGTCGCCCGACGCGGGCCGGCGGTCCGTTGCCGAGGACGAACGACACCGTCAGGTGGTTCCAGGAACAACCTTGACAGACCTCGACGACGTACACCCGGAACTCATCGTAATCATGGGCCCTGTCGGCGAGTTCCGACGCGACCTCTGCCTCACCGGCATGGCGTCCCGGAGAATTCCCGGAGACGTAGGTCACGTTGGTGACGTTCTCCCTCTCGCACACCGGGCAGAGGTGTTCGGTCGGTTCGCCGAAGTGGCGCGCCGCGCGAAGGAGGTACGGCTGTGCGTCACGAATATCCCCAGGCGAGGTACGCCTGGGGTGCAGGGAGCCGACCACCGCCCGCTTGGCAAGGCCGTAGTCCACCACCTTTCCCTGTGACCACATGAGCGCCAGACTACGGCGTTTTGCCGAATCCTCCCAACGCCTTGGCAAAGTCGTTAATTGCGGCGATATAGCGGCGCGACGTATCATCGGGATGTATCGGCTCGATACATCGACGTGAGAGGGGGCGGTTCCAGTGGCCAGCGGACAGGGCAGAGTGCTGGAGCTGGCCGTGCTCGGGTCGCTGCACGAGACGCCGCTACACGGCTATGAGCTGCGCAAACGGCTCAATGCCTTGCTGGGCATGTTCCGCGCCTTCTCCTACGGGTCGCTCTACCCCTGTCTGCGCTCACTGCTGGAACAGGGCCTCATCGTGGAGGAGCAGCCGGCGCCCGCCGCGATCGTCGGAGGCCGGTCAAAGATCGTCTACAAGCTGACCGCGGAGGGCAAGGAACGGCTCCAGGACCTGCTGACGCAGGCAGGGCCGTCCGCGTGGGAGGACGAGAGTTTCGGCGTCCACTTCGCGTTCTTCCGGCACACGGAGGCAGAGGTGAGACTGCGGATCCTCGAAGGCCGCCGCAGCCGCCTGGAGGAACGCCTCGACAGCGTGCGCACCGCCCTGGCCCGCACCAGGGAGCGCCTCGACAGCTACACGCTCGAACTGCAACGTCACGGGCTCGAATCGGTCGAACGCGAGGTGCGGTGGCTGAACGAGCTGATCGCGACAGAGAGACGGGGCTCCTCTGAGGAGAACCCCGAGAGATCAACTGATGAGTAAGGGAGCGAGTGCGATGGGTTCGGTTCGCGTGGCCATTGTCGGTGTTGGCAACTGCGCGGCGTCACTGGTTCAGGGCGTTCACTATTACAAGGACGCCGACCCGGCCACACGGGTGCCGGGCCTGATGCACGTGAAGTTCGGCGACTATCACGTGGGCGACGTCGAGTTCGTCGCCGCGTTCGACGTCGACGCCAAGAAGGTCGGCCGCGACCTGTCCGAGGCGATCGGCGCCAGCGAGAACAACACGATCAAGTTCGCGGACGTGCCGCCCACTGGGGTTATCGTCCAGCGCGGTCATACCTACGACGGACTTGGCGAGTACTACCGCGAGATCATCGAAGAGTCCGACGAGTCGCCGGTCGACGTCGTCCAGGCGCTCCGCGACAGCCAGGTGGACGTCCTGGTGTCCTACCTCCCGGTGGGCTCCGAGGCGGCCGACCGCTTCTACGCACAGTGCGCGCTGGACGCCAAGGTGGCGTTCGTCAACGCGCTGCCGGTGTTCATCGCCTCTGACCCGGAATGGGCGGAGAAGTTCACCGCGGCCGGTGTGCCGATCGTCGGCGACGACATCAAGTCGCAGGTCGGCGCCACCATCACGCACCGCGTGCTGGCCAAGCTGTTCGAGGACCGCGGGGTCGAGCTGCTGCGCACGTACCAGCTCAACGTCGGCGGCAACATGGACTTCATGAACATGCTGGAGCGCAAGCGCCTCCAGTCGAAGAAGATCTCCAAGACGCAGTCGGTCACCTCGCAGATCCCGCACGAGATGGCCAAGGCCGACGTGCACATCGGCCCGTCGGACCACGTGCCGTGGCTCGACGACCGGAAGCTGGCTTTCGTACGGCTGGAGGGGCGCTCGTTCGGCGACACGCCGCTCACCCTGGAGTACAAGCTGGAGGTGTGGGACTCGCCCAACTCGGCGGGGATCATCATCGACGCGGTGCGGGCCGCCAAGATCGCCCTCGACCGGGGGATCGCGGGCCCGATCCTGAGCGCGTCCTCCTACTTCATGAAGTCGCCGCCGGTCCAGTACTCGGACGACGACGCGCGCGACTACGTCGAGAAGTTCATCCGCGGCGAAGTGGACAGATAGGTCCGTGATCCGGCGCCGCGCACTCCGCGCGGCGCCTCATGAATCAACGTCTCACAAACCCGTAGGGGCAGCGCTTCGGGCGGCCGGAGGCAGCTCCTCCGCCGGGGCCGGGCGCCAGTCCAGGGGGTTGGTGCCCAGTTCGTTCAGCATGGGGACCTGTTCGCGGCACCATGGGCTGATCGCCAGCAGGGTGCTCAGGACACCGTCCGCGAACTCCTTCCAGGGCATCCACCGGATTTCGTCAACCTCGTCCGGGTTCGGGATGGCGGAGGCGTCGACCGTCACGCGGTAGACGGGACAGAGCTCATGTTCGACGATGCCGTTGGGCATGACCGCGCGGTAGGTGAACGTCGGCAGCATGAGATCGGCCCGCTCGACCGTCAGACCGAGCTCGTGAGACAGCCTGCGGATGACCGCGTGGTCCAGCGCCTCGCCGGGTAGCGGGTGGCCGCAGCAGCTGTTGGTCCACACGCCCGGCCAGGTCAGTTTGCGCGCGGCGCGCCTGGTGAGCAGGACCCGGCTGTCCTCGTCGAAGACGTAACTGGAGAACGCCAGGTGGAGCGGAGTTTTCTGGCCGTGCACCGTGGTCTTGGGTGCGGTGCCGATCGCGTTGCCGTCACTGTCGACCAACACCACGTGTTCTTCCGTCGTCACGCTTCGAAGCGTACGTGATCATGTTGCCCGCTGGCGACGAATGACTGCCTGCTGTACCAACCTGTGAATCGGGCGGAAGTAGGCTGACTGCGTGTCATTCGTCGCCGATCTTCGCGTGGTCCTGAAGGGCAGGGACTTCCGACGGCTGTTCGCCACCCGGCTGGTCTCCCAGTTCTCCGACGGGGTCTTCCAGTTCGCCGTGGTCGGGTTCGCCTTCTTCAGTCCTGAGACGCAGACCACGGCTCTGCAGGTGGCCGCGGGGCTGGCCGTGCTGCTGCTGCCGTACAGCATCCTCGGCCCGTTCGTCGGCGTCTTCATCGACCGCTGGTCGCGGCGGCAGATCCTCGTCGTCGCGCCGCTCGTGCGCGGCGCGCTGCTGGTCGTGGCGGCGGCGCTGGTCGCCGCCGACGTGCCCGACACGGTCTTCTACGCGGCCGCGCTCGGCGTGCTCGCGGCCAACCGGTTCTTCCTGGCCGCCCTCGGCGCGTCGCTGCCGCACGTGGTGCCGGCGGACCGGCTGATGGCCGCCAACGCGGTCACGCCCACCTCGGGCACGGTTTTCACCTTCCTCGGCGCCGGGGTGGGGTTCCTGCTGCGGGAGCTGTTCGGCAGCGGCGACTTCGGCGTGGCGCTGCTGTTGGCCGTCTCGGGCGTGGTCGCCGGGCTGAGCGCGCTGATCGCCCGCACGATGGAGCGCTCGCTGCTCGGCCCCTCCTTCGACCCCGGGCGGCCGCAGGCGCGCGAGGCCGTGCGCAACGTGCTCGTCGGCCTCGCCGACGGCGCCAAGCACCTGGTGGGCCACCGCACGGCCGCCGCCACGATGGGCGCGATGGCGACACATCGGTTCATGTACGGCATGGCGACCGCGCTCGGCATCATCCTCTACCGCTACTACTTCTCCGGCGGCGACTCCGAGGTGGCGCTGCGTGGGCTCAGCCTGGTCGTGGCCACCTCGGGTGTCGGCTTCTTCCTCGCGGTGATCGTCACTCCGTGGGCCACCGCGCGGTTCACGATCGAGCGGTGGGTGCCGATCGCACTGGTCGTGGCCGGCGTGCTCACTGCGGTGCTGGTCGTGCCGTTCCAGCCGTGGAGCCTGCCGATCGCCGGGTTCGTGCTCGGCATCGCCGGGCAGAGCGTCAAGATCTGCGCCGACGTCACGGTCCAGCGCGACGTGGAGGACGCCTACCTGGGGCGGGCCTTCTCGATCTACGACATGCTCTTCAACGGCATGTACGTGCTGGCGGCCGCCCTGTCCGCGGCGATCCTGCCCGCCAACGGCAAGTCGTACGCGGCCGTGGTGATCGTGACGGCCGGTTACCTGGCGGGCGCCCTGATCTACCGGATGATCATCCCGACGCCGCGCGCCGCGGCCTCCCGCTGACTCCCCTTGATCAGGCCGGCGCCGTGTCCCCGGCGGGTGACACGCCGCTCTCCCGCGCCCACTCCAGCAGCGCCTCGGTGGCCGTCTCCTTGCCGACCATCCCCTTGTCCAGGCGGAGCTCCAGCAGGAACTTGTACGCCCGCCCGACGATAGGACCGGGACCCACGCCGAGGATCCGCTGGATCTCGTTGCCGTCGAGCTCCGGACGGATCTTGGCCAGCTCCTCCTCGTCGGCCAGCCGGGCGATGCGCTCCTCCAGCTGGTCGTACGTCCGCGACAGCGCGGTCGCCTTGCGCTTGTTGCGGGTCGTGCAGTCGGCTCTGGTCAGCTTGTGGAGCCGGTCGAGCAGATGACCGGCGTCGCGCACGTAGCGGCGCACCGCGCTGTCGGTCCACTCGCCCGTGCCGTAACCGTGGAAGCGCAGGTGCAGCTCCACCAGCTGCGACACGTCGGCCACCACGTCCTTGGGGAACTTGAGCTCGGTCATGCGCTTCTTGGCCAGCTGCGCCCCCACCACCTCGTGGTGATGGAAGGAGACCCGCCCGCCCGCCTCGTGCCGCCGCGTCTTGGGCTTGCCGATGTCGTGCAGCAGCGCGGCCCAGCGCAGGATCCGGTCGGGCTTGCCGTCGTCCTCCTGGGCGATGGCCTGGTCGAGGACGGTCAGCGTGTGCTCGTAGACGTCCTTGTGCCGGTGGTGCTCGTCGATCTCCAGGCGCAGCTTGGGCAGCTCGGGCAGCACGTGCGCGGCCAGGCCGGTCTCGACCAGCAGGCGCAGGCCCTCGCGCGGGTAGGTGCCGCAGGTCAGCTTGTCGAGCTCGTCACGGATGCGCTCGGCCGAGACGATCTCGATGCGCTCCGCCATGTCGGTCATCGCCGCGATCGCCTTGGCGTCGACCGTGAAGCCGAGCTGCGAGGCGAACCTGGCGGCCCGCAGCATGCGCAGCGGGTCGTCGTCGAAGGACTGCTCGGGCGTGCCCGGCGTGCGCAGCAGCTTGGCCGACAGGTCGGTCAGGCCGCCGTAGGGGTCGACGAACTCGTGCGCCGGCAGCCGCACGGCCATCGCGTTGACCGCGAAGTCGCGCCGCTCCAGGTCGGCCTCCAGCGTCTCGCCGTACATGACCTCCGGCTTGCGGGACTTGGGGTCGTACGACTCGCTGCGGTAGGTGGTGATCTCCAGCAGCGAGCCGCCCTTCCGCACGCCGACCGTGCCGAAGTCGATGCCGATCGTCCACACCGAATCAGCCCAATCACGGACCATTTCCAGGACCCGTTCGGGCCGGGCATCGGTGGTCAGGTCGAGATCGTTGCCCACGCGGCCGAGCAGGATGTCGCGCACCGGGCCGCCGACGAGGGCCAGCTCATGCCCATGCGTGGCGAACAACCGGCCGAGCTCGTCGGCCACCGGAGCGATCTTGCGGAACAGGTCGGTCATGGCCCGCTGCTGGCTTTCGGTCAGATTTGAGTCGGACAAGCTGGGTAGGTCCTTTGATTCCGGAACATATCCCCCGAGCAATATCGAGTCGGGGTTACCGTCGGTCAGGGGACCGTCGGGGGCCATGGAACCAGGCCAGGAGGTCTTCTATGAAGGACGCCCTCGCGATCCACCGCTGGCTCCTCGCACACCAGGTCCATCATGAGATCGTACGCCTTCCGCGCCCCATGACTTGCGTGGACGAGTTGCCCGATGCGGTCTCCGCCGCGCCCGAGCGCTGCGTGGCGGTCACGGTGTTCGAGGTCGCCACGAGAATCGGCCGCGAGGTCGTCGTCGCCGTGGTCTCCGCCGTCTCGGACCCACCGCAGGCCGGGGCCGTCTGCGGCGCGCTCGGCGTACGGGAGGTACGCCCCGCCCCCGACTTTCTGGTCAATTCCGTCACCGACTACGCGGCCGGGCTCGTCAGCCCGTTGCTGCTGCCCGAGGGCCTGGCCGTGGCGCTGGACGACCGCCTCCGCGCCGATGCCGACGCGATCTTCACGGCCACTGGGGAACGCCACACGGCCCTCTCCATGCGCGCCCTTGACCTGCTGACACTCCTGCCCGGCAAGACGGTGAACCTGCGGATCCCGAGGCCCAGAGGATCCCGCCAGGCGGTCGCGATACGGCACTGAGCCCGTACCATTGCGGGCGTGCGTCGTACTCCAGCTCGGGCGGACGCGTGATCCGTAAGGTCTCGCTTGTCGCCGTACTGTCCGCCGCGTTGCTCGCGCCCATGGCCGCGACGACGCCGAGTACTGCTGCCACGAAGACGCCGGGCACGGCCGCCGCGAAGACGAGCAGGCAGTCGATGGCCGTGTCGATCACGTCCATCACACCCGACACACCATCGAGCCTGACCACGCAGATCAAGATCACCGGTGTGGTCCGCAACGACACGGCCGAAGCGATGACCAACCTGCGGGTCCGGCTGCGTTACTCGGCGCAGAAGTTCACCGACCGGGCCACCATGTCCGCCTACCAGACTGACCCGAACCCGGCGACCTTGCCTTCTCAGGTCTCGACGCGGACGCCCGCCTCTTTCCTGGACATCCCGGCGCTGGAGGCGGGTGCCTCCAAGACCTTCGAGCTTCTGGCGACGCCCGTGCAGCTGGGGTTTACGTCGTTCGGCGTCTATCGCATAGCCGTCGACGTGGCCCGGTTCGACGTGCCGATCGTCACGCAGCGCACCTACCTGACGTACGCGCCGCCGACCCCGCAGAAACTGCCGCGCAACCGGCTGGCCATCGCGCTGCCCATCATCGACCAGACGCATCGCGCCGAGAACGACAACTTCGTCGACGACAAGCTGGGCTCGCAGCTGACCGGCAAGGGCCGGCTCGCCGAGCTGGCCGGCATCGCCGCCACGGCCCCCAAGAGCGTCACCTGGTTCGTGGACCCCGCGCTCCTGGACGACGCGCAGACTCTGTCCCGCAAGCACCGGCTCAAGTCCAAGGACCAGGCCGCCGACCCCAACGCCGCGCAGTGGCTCAACTCGCTGCGCACCGCGCTGGCCTCCTCTCCGGTCGTGGCCACCCCGTACGCCGATCCCGACGTCGCCGCGCTCGCCCATCAGGGGCTGGACGGCCAGACCGCCACGGCGATCACGATGGGTCACCAGGTCGCCACGGAGCTGCTCAAGCGCGACGTGTCGCTGACGACGAACTGGCCGGTCGCGGGCGTGCTCGATGCCGACGCGCTCGACCTGCTCAACGTCGCCAAGGTCGACCGGGTCCTGCTCAACTCCACGAACCTGCCGCCGCAGCCGCCGGTCGCGTTCACGCCCGACGCCGTCACCACGCTCGACGCCGTCGAGGGGCCGGTCACCGCGCTGGTCGCCGACGCGCAGCTCACGCGCACCTTCGAGCCCGACTCCACCGCGCCGGACTCGGTCTTCCTGAACAAACAGCGCTTCATCGCCGAGACCGCGATGGTCGCCGCCGAGCCTGGTCAGATCAATCCCCGGTCGCTGGTCATCGCACCCTCGCGCCGCTGGGACCCGAACCCGACGCTGGTCAACACCCTGCTCAAGACCGCGCGCACTCTGCCGTGGCTGAAGCTGACCCCGCTCGCCTCGCTCAAGCCGAGCAAGGCGTCCGTGCCCAGGGCCGCGCTCACCTACACCGACCAGGACCGCAAGGACGAGCTCAGCGCCAAATACCTCCGCCCGCTCAAGAACGTCGCCGAGAAGGCACAGCTCACCGCTCTGATCGCCGCGGAGCCCAAGCCGCACTCCGACTTCGACGCCGCGGTGCTCAGGCTGGCCTCCTCGTCCTGGCGCAACCACACGCGCGCGGGCCGCGCGGCCACCAAGCTGGTCGACGGGGCCGTCCAGACCCAGATGAACAAGATCTCGATCACGGGGGCCGACCCCGACCAGCTGCGCCAGCTGGCCGGGAGCAACGGCCAGGTGCCCATCAGCGTGAAGAATTCGATCGGTGAGACGATCGCCCTCTACATCGACGTGAAGAGCAACAACCCCGGAGTCCTCCAGATCGACCCCACGCCGTCCAAGAAGCTGCTGACGATCCTCAACGATCAGAACGGCGGCGTCCAGGTGCCGATGAGCGCGACGACCAGCGGTGACGCCACAGTGAGCGTCCAGCTGACGACCAGGAACGGTCTGCCGTACGGCAAGCCCGTCAAGCTGACGATCCGCACCACCGGCTACACGGGGATCGCCCTGGTCATCGTCGGGGCGGCGCTGGCGGTCATGCTCGCCGCGGTCGTGACACGGGTGCTAAGGCGCAGATCGCAGCGACGGCTCGCTCGGGCCGCAAAGAGCCGGGAGAGTGAGACCGTATGAGCCGCATGTTGCGGGCCAGCGCCATCATGGCGGCGGGCACGATGGTGTCCAGGGTCACGGGGTTCGTGCGGACGATGGTGCTCGCCTCGGCGATCGGCACCTTCGCCATGGGTGACGCCTACAACGCCGCGTACGCGATCCCGTACAGCATTCTCGACCTGCTGCTGCTGGGCGTGCTCAGCAGCGTCGTGGTGCCGATGATCGTCAAGGCGCAGCAGCGCGACTACGACGGCGGCCGGGCGTACGAACAGCGTCTCATGACGCTGGCCACGGCCGCGCTGTTGGTCGTCGCCGTGCTCGCCGTGCTGGCGGCCCCGCTGCTCATCGACCTCTACACCACCGACTGGCTGCCCGGCAGCCGCAAGTTCGAGGTCGCGGTGCTGCTCGCCCGGTTCATCCTGCCGCAGCTGGCCTTCTTCGGCGTCGGCGCGGTGGCCGGGGCCATTCTCAACACGCGAGACCGCTACGCGGCCCCCATGTGGGCACCGGTGATCAACAACCTCGTGGTCATCTGTGTGCTCGTGCTCTACATGGTGGTGGCCGGCAAGACGGGCGGCGACATCGCCCTGGTCACCAACGGCCAGATCGCGCTGCTCGGCCTGGGCACCACGGCGGGCATCGTGGCCCAGGCCGTCGTGCTGATCGTCGCGCTCAAGCGGATCGGGTTCTCCTTCGTCCCACGCTTCGACGTGCGCAACGCGCGGCTCGGCGAGATGGGCCGGGCCGGGATCTGGACCATCGGCTACGTGGTGGTCACGCAGCTGGGCTTCATGCTGACGACCAACCTGTCCAGCGCGGCGGGCGACGCGGTGCCCGGCCACGGCATCAGCCCGTACACCCTGGCCTTCCAGCTCTTCCAGCTGCCCTACGGCGTCATCGGCGTCTCGGTGATCACGGCCATGCTGCCCAGGATGAGCCGGGCGGTCGAAGCCGGGCAGCTCGGCGAGGTCCGCACCGAGTTCGGGTCGAGCGTGCGGCTGATCAGCTCGGTGATGGTCCCGGTGTCGCTGCTGCTGATGGTGCTCGGCCCGGCGATCACCGTGCCGTTGTACGCCCACGGCGTCACCTCGGCCGACGCGGCCGTCTACATCGGCAATGTGCTGCAGGTCTACGGCCTGGCGCTGGTGCCGTTCTCGATCTTCCAGTTGCTGCTGCGGGTCTTCTACAGCTTCGGCGACACCCGCACGCCCGTTTACGTGGGCGCGGCGACGACCGCGGTCAACGCGCTGCTGATGGTAGTCTTCAACGTCCTGCTGCCGGCCCGATACACGGTGATGGGGTTGGCCTTCGCCTATGCCGTCGCCTACACGATCGGGGCCGGCGGGGCCTGGATTCTCGCCGCCCGCCGGGTCAACGGGCTGGGCGGCTGGAAGATCGGGATGGCTCTGACGAGGATGTACCTGTCCGCGCTGCCCGCGGCGGTGCTGGCGCTGGTGGCCGTCTGGGCGGTTCAGGATGTGTTCGGCGGGCTCACCTTCCTCAACTCGGTGATCGCCTTGGCCGTGGGCGGCGGTCTGGGCATGCTGTTGTATCTGGGAGTGGCCCATCGCATGCGCATCCCGGAGATCAACTCGATCGTTGGGATGGTTGCCGGGCGGATAGGCAGGTAAGGAACGCGGGTGGAACCGGCGCGGCACTAGCATGGTGCCGACACGGCGCGAATGGAAGCAGGAGGGGCGTGGGCGGATCCACCTGGCATAGCGTGCCTACGTGGTACACCCCCACGCAGGTGATTCGAGTCATGAGCACCCCCGAGCGGCCGAGCGGAGTCAGTCAGTGAGCACGTCGTCGGTCGAACCCGGCACCCGTCTCGCCGAACGCTTCCGGCTGGAGGACAGGGTGACCGAGTCCGATGGCGCCACCCTGTGGAAGGCCATCGACGAGATCCTCGCCCGGCCCGTCGCGGTCCACACCTTCTCCCCTGACTTTCCCCGTGTCCACGAGGTGGTCACGGCCGCCCGCGCCGCCAGCAGACTCACCGATCCGCGCCTGACGCAGGTGTTCGACGCCGCCGAGCACGAGGATCATTCGTACGTGGTCAGCGAGTGGGTCACCGGCGACACCCTGGCCGATCTGCTCGCGGCCGGCCCGCTGGAGCCGGAGCGGGCCGCCGGCCTGGTCGCCGAGGCCGCCGAGGCGCTGGCCCACGCGCATGAGGCCGACCTCTACCACCTGTGCCTGCGCCCCGCGCACCTGGTGTGGACGACCGGCAACACGGTCAAGGTGCTCGGCGTCGCGGTCGACGCCGCCCTGTCCGGTCTCACCACCGACCAGCCCGCCCTCGACGACGCCGAGGGGCTGGGCCGCCTGCTGTACGCGGGGCTGTCCGGCCACTGGCCGGGCGACGAGGAAGAGGGCGGCCTGCCCACGGCGCCGATGATCGACGGGCATTTCTGCACGCCCCGCCAGGTCACCGCCGGAGTGCCCGGATACCTCGACGCCGTCACCATCAGGTCCTGCCTGCCCGAGTCCCGCAAGGGACAAGCCGTCCTGTCCAGCCCGTCCGAGATCGCCGACGCGCTCGCCAACGTGGCCCGGCCCATGCCGATCCCGATGGCTTATCCCCAGACGCCGGCGGTGCAGTCGGCCTCGCACTCCGAGGGCATCGAGACCGAGCGGCGTCCGCCGCGCCCGCCGCTGCCGACGCAGCCCAGACCCATGCCGCCCCGCGCGCCCAGCGGCGGCAGCATGCTCAACCGGGTGCTGATGACCGTCGTCGTGCTGCTCGTCATCGCCGCGGTCGGCGTCGGGGCCTGGACGATCGGCCGCAGCCTGGGCAGTCCGAACGCCCCGCAGGCGGAGACCTCCCCGAGCACCTCGACCTCCGCGTCGGCGCAGCCGATGGTCGTCGTGAAGCCGGAGAAGGCGACCGGCTTCGATCCGCTCGCCGACCGGGATGAGAAGAACGAGATGGCGCCGCTCGCCATCGACGGCAAGCCCAGCACGTTGTGGAAAACGGAGAATTACAACAGCGCCGACCTGGGCAATCTCAAGGCCGGCGTGGGATTGCTGCTCGATATGGGCAAGAGCATGCCGATCGGCGACGTGGTGGCTACGCTGGCCGATACATCGGGTGCGAGCGTCGAGCTGAAGGTCGGCGACTCGCCCGAGCTGGGCTCGCTGAAGACCGTCGCCAAGGAGAAGAACGGGTCCGGAAAGATCACCTTGAAACCTGATCAAGCCGCAAGCGGCCAGTACGTTTTGATCTGGTTTACCCGTCTTCCGGCAGATGCGGGCAAGTTTCATGGCACCATCTATGAAGTAGTGGTGCATTCTCCCGGATCGGCATAACCCAGGAATCCCTCTTGTGAACTCCCCACCCGAGCCACCTTCCTCCGCGGAACGGCCCGCCGTCACCGACGCCGAGCTGCTGACCGCGCACATCAATGGGGATCCTCACGCCTTCAGCGAGATCGTCAAGAGACACCGTGACCGCATGTGGGCCGTCGCCCTGCGCACGCTGGGCGATCCCGACGAAGCGGCCGACGCGGTGCAGGACGCCTTCGTCTCTGCCTACCGGAAGGCGAGCACGTTCCGCGGTGAGGCCGCGGTCACGACCTGGCTGCACCGGATCGTGGTGAATGCCTGCCTCGACCGGATGCGCCGCAAATCTGTCAGACCGGTCGCCGATGACGAGCTCATCGAGGCCGCCGAGCGTGACACGCCTATGCCCGACCAGACGGGTGAGCGTGAGGTTTCGATGGAGGTTTCAGCCGCTCTGAAAATGCTTCCCACAGACCAGCGGGCCGCGCTGGTGCTCGTCGACATGATGGGCTATTCGGTCGAAGACGCAGCTCAGGTGCTCGAGGTGCCCAGCGGGACGGTGAAGAGCCGGTGCGCGCGGGGGCGCGCGAAACTTGCCCCGATTCTTTCGCATCTGCGGAACCGATCGGACCTCAGTCGCGTCTCATCCGCGAAGGGAGCAGAACTTCGTGACGGGTGATACGCACTACGATCTGGAAATCCTGGCCGAGTTGGCCGAGGGTCTCCTAGACGCTGGCACGGCCCGCCAGGTCCGCGAGCATCTCGCGGTATGCGACCCCTGTGGGGAGCTACTGGCCGACCTGGCAGCGGTTCGCGAGGTGCTCGCGGCGACTCCGACACCGGCCATGCCGATGGGAGTCGCACTGCGCATCGACAAGGCGCTGGCCGCCGAGGCGGGATCCGCGCGCGGGGGTGGTGTCGGCCTGGCGGAACCCCCCAACTGGGATGAGCTCATGCGAGACTCCCCGTGGGAGCAGTCCCCTCGGGAGCCGGAGCACTCCCCCTGGGAGCCGGAGCCGGTACGCCTCGGAGTGGTCTCCGACGACGGCACCATCGTCCCAGCCAAGCACAAGACCGCACGACGGCGCCGATGGGCGATGCCCGCAGTCGCCGCTGCTGCCGCGGTGGCTGTGGTGGGCACCGCGGTGCTCTCCACCAGCCTGCTCGCGGGCGGTGGTGGTGGCACCATCGCCAGTGGGCAGCAGCAGCCGCATACCGGTGCGGCGTCGTCGCCGCCCAAGGTGGACAAGCGGGCCAGGGCGTACGCGCTGACCGACAGCGGGCACAACTACAGCGACCAGGAGCTGCGCCAGCCACTCGAAGGCTTCCTCGGGCCCGCGCCCATAGTGGGTGGTGGCTCCTCGGACATCGACGTGGTCGACAAGTGCGTCGGCCGGGTGGCGAACCGTACGAAGCTCAAGGTCTTCGCGGTCGACCAGGGGCAGTACAACGGGTCGGAGGCCATCATCGTGACCTCCTGGAAGAACAAGGCGAACAAGACGCTTCGCGTCGACATCGTCGACCCGTTCAACTGCAAGAACCTGCGTAAGCCCACGGTGGGGCGCTGGTAGCTCGCTGATCCCTTGATGCGCATGTGTTGACGCCCACGTCAGAGCCCGCTTCGGCGGGCTCTTTCGGTTTCGGCGTGCGTTGAGGACGGGGCCGGGAATCACGGCGGCCTAGGATCTGTTGAGGCGACAGGCAAGAGCAGACTAGGAAGGCGTGAGAGCGTTGAGCGACGTGCGTAACGTGATCATCATTGGATCCGGCCCCGCTGGATACACGGCGGCCGTCTACTCCGCGCGCGCCGAGCTCAAGCCGCTGGTCTTCGAGGGTTCGGTGACGGCGGGCGGCGCGCTGATGAACACCACCGATGTCGAGAACTTCCCCGGTTTCCCCGACGGCATCATGGGCCCCGATCTGATGGACAACCTGCGTAAGCAGGCCGAGCGGTTCGGCGCCGAGCTGGTCGCGGACGACGTACTCGAAGTGGACCTTGAGGCCAATCCCAAGGTGATCAAGACCCACAGCGAGACCTACTACGCCAAGTCGGTCATCCTGGCGATGGGTTCCGGCTACCGCGAGCTGGGCCTGCCCAACGAGAAGCGCCTGTCCGGGCGGGGTGTCTCCTGGTGTGCCACCTGCGACGGCTTCTTCTTCCGCAACAAGGACATCGTGGTCGTCGGCGGTGGTGACACCGCGATGGAGGAGGCCACGTTCCTGACCCGCTTCGGCCGCATGGTCACCGTCGTGCACCGCCGTGACGAACTGCGGGCCAGCAAGATCATGCAGGAGCGGGCGCTCGCGAACGACAAGATCCGCTTCGTCTGGGACACCGAGGTCGTTGACGTCCTCGGCACCGACAGGGTCGAGGCCGTCAAGCTGCGCAACCTCAAGACCGGCGAGGAAACCGAGCTGGCCACCGACGCACTGTTCATAGCGATCGGCCACGACCCGCGCAGCGAGCTGGTCAAGGGCCAGATCGACCTCGACGACGACGGCTACGTCAAGGTCGCCGCGCCCAGCACGGCGACCAACGTCGACGGCGTCTTCGCCGCGGGCGACGTCGTCGACCACATCTACCGGCAGGCCATCACCGCGGCCGGCACCGGCTGCTCGGCGTCACTCGACTCCGAGCGCTGGCTGGCCTCGAACGACAACTAAGGAGCGCACCGTGAAGGCAGTAACCGACGCCACCTTCGAGGCCGAGGTCCTCAAGAGCGACAAGCCCGTGCTCGTCGACTTCTGGGCCGAGTGGTGCGGCCCATGCCGTCAGGTATCGCCCATCCTCGAGGAGATCGCCAAGGAGCACGGCGACAAGCTGGAGATCGTCAAGCTCAACATCGACGAAAACCCGGATGTCCCGCGTAACTACGGTGTGCTCCAGATCCCCACCCTGAACGTCTACAAGGGTGGAGAGGTCGTGAAGCAGATCATCGGCGCCAAGCCGAAGGCCATGCTGCTTCGCGAGCTCGAGGGCATCATCTGACGACGCCCGCAGCGTTTCAGCTGGAAGCCCCCTGGCGATGGTTCGCTCAGGGGGCTTCTGCCTGTTTGGCCCTTGAGGCCGTCGCGTCCTTGAGGCCGTGGCGTCCTCGAGGCCGTGGCGTCCTTGAGAAGGCGTCAGACGGGGCGAAGGGCGCGTTCCGGGCTCATGGAGCCGAGTAGGCGCTCCAAGGCCACCTCGACGTCCTCGCGCCACGAGACGGCTGTCTTCAGCTCCAGCCGGAGCCGGGGGAACCGCAGATGCGGGCGTACCGTCTTGAAGCCCACGGAAAGCAGGTAGTCAGCCGGGACCACGCAGCTCGGCTCCTCCCACTTGAGGTCGCCGAACGCCTCGATGGCCTTCACGCCGCGTCGCGTCAGGTCCTTGGCCACGCCCTGGATCAGCATCCGGCCCAGCCCGCCGCCCGAGAACTCCGGAATGATGTGCGCGGTCATCAGCAGCACCGCGTCGGCGCTGACCGGCGAGGTGGGAAAGGCCACCGAACGGGGGCTGTAGAGCGGCGGGCTGTAGACGACGAATCCGGCGGGCACCCCGTCGACGTACACGATCTTGCCGCAACTGCCCCATTCGAGCAGCGTGCCGGAGATCCATGCCTCTTTCTCCAGCTCTGGACCACCGGAGTCGATCGCGCGCTCCCCGTTGACCGGGTCGAGCTCCCAGAAGACGCACCGCCGGCAGCGGCGCGGCAGATCGTCCAGATTGTCCAGGGTGATGTTGACCAGCCGACGCGACAACTACGGCCCCAATCGTTGACCCGGAAAAGCGCGCGAAAAACGCGTCCCCAGCTGGCATCGTAGCTCAGTGACGTCCCGCCATCGGGTACCACGACGGTCGAGCCCGGTCACAGCCGACATGTCCGACTGCCGTAATCTGGTAGTTCAGCGACAAATGACACCAAGGAGGTGGACCGTGACAGGAGAGCTGGATCACGGTCAGACGCCCGCGACCCAAGGGTCGCGCATCGATGCCTACGTCGATCGGTACGCCGCACGAGCTACCGGGATGGTCGCCTCCGAGATCCGAGCTCTTTTCGCCGTCGCGTCGAGGCCCGAGGTGGTCTCGCTCGCCGGCGGCATGCCGTACGTCACGGCCCTCCCCCTCGACATGGTCGGCGAGCTGGTGTCCGATCTGGTCACCAGGCGCGGTCCCGTCGCGCTGCAGTACGGCTCCGGCCAGGGCGATCCGCACCTGCGCGAGCAGATCTGCGACGTGATGCGGCTGGAGGGGATTCAGGCCGGGGCGAACGACGTGGTCGTCACCGTAGGTTCGCAGCAAGCGCTTGATTTGGTCACCCGGATCTTCATCGACCCGGGTGACGTGGTGCTGGCCGAAGGCCCGTCGTACGTAGGCGCCCTCGGCACTTTCGCCGCATACCAGGCCAAAGTGGTGCATATCGCCATGGACGATCAGGGCCTCATTCCCGAGTCGCTCGCGCAGACCATCTACGCGCTGGAGACCGCGGGCGCCCCGATCAAGTTCCTTTACACGATCCCGACCTTCCACAACCCCGCCGGTGTCACCCTGAACCTGGCGCGGCGACAGCAGGTGCTCGACATCTGCCAGCGGGCCGGAGTGCTGATCATCGAGGACAACCCGTACGGGCTGCTCGGCTTCGACGGCGAACCCATGCGCGCGCTGCGGGCCGACAATCCCGACGGCGTGGTCTATCTCGGATCGTTCTCCAAGACGCTCGCTCCTGGGTTCCGGGTCGGCTGGGCGCTGGCGCCGCATGCCGTCCGCGACAAGCTCGTGCTGGCCATGGAGTCGGCCGTACTGTCGCACTCGTCCTTCACCCAGCTGGCCGTGGGCCAGTACCTCGCCACGCAGCCGTGGGAGGAGCAGATCAAAACGTTCAGGGAGCTCTATCGCGAGCGACGCGACACGCTGCTCGACGCGCTCTCGGCGCTCATGCCCCCCGAGGTCACCTGGACACGACCGGCCGGGGGCTTCTTCGTGTGGGCGACGCTGCCGGAGGGCCTGGACTCGAAAGCCATCCTGCCGCGGGCGGTGGCGGAGCGAGTGGCGTTCGTGCCGGGGACCGGGTTCTTCTCCGATGGGAGTGGGGCTCGGCAGATGCGGCTGTCCTACTGTTTCCCTGAGCCGGATCGGATCCGGGAAGGGGTCCGGCGGCTGGCTGGCGTGATCGAGCAGGAGATCCAGCTGCGGGACACGTTCGGGACGGGTTCGGCTCGGGGGCATGCGGGCGTGGACACGCCTGGTCCTGACCTGGCCTAACCCTCTTTTACTCTGCGGAAGTGCGGCCGGCGTCTCCGTTGGGGCGTCGGCTGTTCCCTCGTATTTCGTACCGATGCGTTCCGTTGGTCACGGCCCGCACGGTAGAAAGCGCCTGCCGTACACCATTCCACCCCAGCCCCGGTACGGTTGGACAGCGGGCGATCAGCGGAGGAGAACAAATGAGCGATCTGGGCCACGTGCTCGTGCTGGCCGGCGGCCTCTCCTATGAACGGGAGGTGTCCCTGCGCTCCGGTCGCCGGGTGAGTGAGGTGCTACGGGCGGCGGGCATCGACGTGGAGGCCCGCGACACCGACGCGTCTCTCGTGCCGTCCATCCTGGCCGACCCACCGGACGCGGTCTTCGTCACGCTGCACGGCGGCGCGGGTGAGGACGGCGCCATCCGTTCCATCCTCGAACTGCTGAACGTCCCCTATGTCGGCGCCGACCCCGACGCCTGCCGCGTCGCCTTCGACAAGCCCACCGCCAAGGGCGTCGTACGCTCGGTCGGCCTGCGCACCCCCGAGTCGGTCACCCTGCCCAAGGAGACCTTCCACGACCTCGGCGCCACGGTCGTCCTGGGCCGCATCGTCGAACATCTCGGCCTCCCCCTGTTCGTCAAGCCCGCCCGCGGCGGCTCCGCCCTGGGCGCCTCGATCGTTCGCACCGCCGAAGAGCTCCCGGCCGCGATGGTCGGCTGTTTCGCGTACGGCGACACGGCGCTGATCGAGCGTTACGTGGAGGGCGTCGAAGTGGCGGTCTCGGTCGTCGATCTGGGCAACGGCCCGATCGCCCTGCCCGCCGTCGAGATCGTCCCGGACGAGGGCGTCTACGACTACGCGGCTCGCTACACCGCCGGCCATACCGAGTTCTTCGCCCCCGCCCGCCTCTCCGCCGAAGCCGCCGCCGCCTGCGCCGAAACCGCCGTGAAGGCTCACACCGCTCTGGGCCTCCGCGACGTCTCCCGCACCGACCTCATCGTCGACGCCTCGGGCCAGCCTCACTTCCTGGAGGTCAACGTGGCCCCCGGGATGACGGAGACGTCGCTGCTGCCGATGGCCGCGGAGGCCGCGGGCCAAGACCTGGGCGACCTGTGCCGCATCCTCCTCCAGAACGCCGCCTCACGCGTCCACGCTTGACGTCCACGCTTGACCGCGCGCCCCCGCCCTTCCCTTGGCACTGACCTCACGCCACCTTCAACCATGAGGTACGACCCATGCCTCCGGTTTGCGGGGATGGCTGCTGTCCCGTGTGGTCTTCGCAGCGCCCGGTGCCGGACTGACCTCGCCTCCGCACACCTAGCACAGCTTGGCTCCTGCTTCACTCGCCCGGCCGGCACCGCCCGCTGGCTCTACCTCGCTCTCGCAAGCTGCTCTCTTTCCTCGCCTCTCACAACCGCTCGCCAAAGCGACCCCCACAGCGGTTCTCCAGAGGGAGGACATCACCGCGAACCAGCAAGGCAGCACCGGTGCCGTTCAGGTAGCGCACACCTCCCCGACCACCCGACACCCGACCCAGCCAGCCCTCTCCTCGTCTTCTGAGACTTGTGAGTCCTGAAAGTAGCCTGGGCATGTGCCGATCGATTCGACCTATCCCAAGAGCTTCGCCAGCGACAATCACGCAGGCGTCCACTCCACCATCCTCGAAGCCATGGCTGTGGCGAACCACGGGGACGCACCCGCCTACGGTGGCGATCGCTGGACATCAACCTTCGAGGATCACGTCAAAGACGTCTTCGGCCCTGGGGCTGAAGGCTTCGCCGTCCTGAACGGAGCCGGCGCGAACATGGTCGGCCTCGCCCCCATGCTCGGCCGCTACGACGCCATCATCTGCGCCGACACCGCCCACATCGCCACCCACGAAACAGGCGCGACAGAACGACTACTGGGCGCGAAGCTCCTGACGACCCCAACGGCCGACGGCAAGCTACGCCCCCAGGACATCACCACGCGGCTCGACATCTTGGGCAGCCACCACAACTCCCAGCCCCGCGTGGTCTCCATCTCCCAGGTAACCGAACTCGGCACCTGCTACTCCCCCGAAGAAATCGCCGCCCTCGCCGATACGGCACACGCCGCCGGCCTACTCCTCCATATGGATGGCGCGAGACTGGCAAACGCAGCCGCCCACCTGAACACCACCCTCAGCGCCATCACCACGGAAGTCGGCGTAGACATCTTCAGCTTCGGCGGCACCAAGAACGGTGCACTGGCAGCTGAAGCAGTAATAGTCCTCTCCTCTTCTTCCCTCACGCACGCCATCCCCTTCCTCCGCCGCCAGTCCCTCCAACTGGCCTCCAAAATGCGCTTCGTCTCAACCCAGCTCTCGGCCCTCCTCACGAACGACCTCTGGCGCCACAACGCAACCCACGCCAACGACATGGCCACCCGCCTCGCCAACGGCATAGCCGATCTCCCCGGCATCACCCTCGCCTACCCCGTCCAATCGAACGCCGTCTTCGCCACCCTCCCCAAACCAGCCACAGCCGCCCTCCTCGCCCGCTACCTGTTCCACTACTGGGACGAGACTGCTGGCACCGTCCGCTGGATGACCGCCTTCGACACCACCCCGGACCACGTAGACGACTTCCTCGACGACATCCGCAAGTCCCTCGTCCTCCCCTGACTCTCCTGACCTGACCCTCCGGACCTGACCCTCCGGACCTGACATCCGCGTGAGCTCCCCGGCCACGCACCTCGCAAGCCCGGTCCACGGTTTCACGTGAAACAAGCCTCCCTAGCCCGTCAGTCGGACGCTCCACCCACGCGCCGTTTCACGTGAAACCATCCACCCCCGGCACAGCGACAACCCATTCCACGCCCTCTCCTCCAGTGGACTCCATAGCTGCTCCCGCAGAGCGATGTACTGCCTCACCCGCTCACTCGTGCTGCCCAACGTAGGAAACGCACAACGAGGTCGTTGATCGACCACTGAACGGGACATCCCACTGCCTTCTATTCGAAGTCCCGTTGTCGACCCCAGCAAGCGCTGCCATGGCGAACCAAACGACGGAAGCGGCACTCGGCAAGGAACGCCGCATATACAAGACCGACAGGAATCGGTCGACGCTTAGTTTTCATCCATCCACTACGTACCGCAGAGAGAGGCGCGAAGGTGCATACGAGCCACTCAACGGCCCTGGGTCGAAAACGCTCCCCCGCCCCGCACCGCCTCCGCTGTCGCCTCCAGCCCACCCCACCACGCCCATGACCTACACCTGGCTGCGCTACTCCCACGACGCACGCATGGCCCACCACTTCCACGACCCACGCATGGCTCCACCACGCCCACGACCCACGCCATGGCTGCCGTCCAGACCCATCACCTCGGCGCGGCGCGTTCCGCGACCCCAAAACCTCTCCCTCTTCACCACGCCCAGCCCCCCACGCCGCCACCGCACTTGATCCCGCGGTGCCGAACGCAAGCGCGCGAGAGACTTGGGGATGGCTCGGTGAGAGGTCAGAAGAAAGCCAGAACGCCTCTCGTAGGCACAATGGGACACCCCAGACGCGGCGCCGCCTCGAAGGCACGGCGCGGCGCCGAAGACACCGCCCGGAACCCAAGACATGGGGCGCCGCCAAAACGCGGCCCGGCCCGACGCGAGACCCGTCCTCAAGGGGCGGCGCGACCTCCGAGATGCGCCATAGTTCCGAAGGTGCGGCTCAGCAGGCGCGGCGGTCAAGGACAGGTCCGTGATCATATGCCGGGGTAGTCCCGAGAGCGAGGGAGGCGGTGGGCGGCGGGAAGGAGCTGTGCGGCGATAGGTGGCGGGGCAGAGAGCCAGAGCAACGGGGCCGTGTTGGGCGCACTGTCTCGCCCGGCGGCGCCATCCGTGGACATCACCTGCAGGCCGTCCACGGCCCGTCTGGGACTCGTCCACGCATCGCCGCGACCGCCCGTGACTGAACGCACGCATCGCCGCGACCCGCCCGGGAGTCGCCCGCAACCCGTGGGTCGCCCGCAAGTCGGCGCGACTCACCCTAGGTCGCCCGCGATCCCGCCTTGGCTCTCGAGGCCCGGGGCTCCGCGATACGAGTGACGGCGGTCGGTGGAGGCGGAGCTGGTGGTGTTTCACGTGAAACACGGCGCTATACCGGCGGACAGCCCCAGGCGACGCGGCGCCTAGGGGCCATGGTTTCACGTGAAACAGGCAGTGGTTTCACGTGAAACGGAGGTCAGTCTTCGGCGTCCTTCATGGCGCGGACGGCCTCGGGAGCCATGGTGCCGATGATGCGCTCAAGGTCGTCGATCGTCGCGAACTCCACCACGATGCGTCCCTTGCGGCGGCCGAGGTCAACTTTGACCTTGGTCTCGAAGTGGTCCGAGAGGCGGTCTGCGAGGTGGACGAGGCCGGGTGCAGACGGCTTGTTGGGCTGGCGGTCGCGGGTGGTCTTGGGGGCCGCCTTTGAGCTGCCGAGGGAGACGATCTCTTCCACGGCTCTGACGGAGAGAAGTTCGGCGACGATCCGCTTGGCCAGTTGGATCTGCTCTTCCGGGCTGTCGAGGCTGAGGAGGGCGCGGGCATGGCCGGCGCTGACGGTTCCGGCGGCGACGCGGAGCTGTACCTCCGGCGGGAGGTTGAGCAAGCGAAGGGTGTTGGTGATGTGCGAACGGGATCGGCCCACCTTCTGGGCGAGCTGTTCGTGTGTCGCCCGGAAGTCGTCGAGGAGCTGCTGGTACGCGGCGGCTTCTTCCAAGGCGTTGAGTTGCTCGCGCTGGAGGTTTTCGATCAGGGCGTCTCTGAGGAGTTCATCGTCCTGGGTGTTACGGACGATCGCGGGGATCGGGTCGAGCTCAGCCAGTTGGCAGGCGCGCCAACGGCGCTCTCCCATGATCAGCTCGTACTCGCCGCCACCCACCGAGCGCACGACGATCGGTTGCAGCAGGCCGACCTCGCGGATGGACCTGGACAACTCAAGCAGGCGCTCGTCGTCGAAGACATCACGGGGCTGGCGTGGGTTGGGGACGATCGCGCTGAGGGCGATCTCCCTGAAGTACGCTCCGGCAATCGGCCTCAGGCCGGTGGTCTCCCCCGTTGCGCCATTCGCGGGAGCAACTGTCCCCGTGTTGTCAACGATGGGACCGGTCGGGATGAGCGCCCCGAGTCCCTTGCCCAGTCCCCGCCGATGCTGACTCACTGCTTCTCCTCATCCACCGGGCCGATTCCGGTCACTCCAGGAGAGGTTACCGTCGTGCACGCAACAGGGTGCCCGCTCGCCACGCGCGGTTCCTCCGGATTTACACCGCCACAACCTCACGCGTACACATCCGACCAGCATGCACTCCGCAGGCCTTCTACCCCATGGGTTCGGCCGAGAAGACAGACCATTGGGCGATATTCAGATCTTGCAGCGAGAGTGTAGGAGCCTGTCCGAGGGAGTGGGCATCGCCGCGTGCCACGCCTCCCTCGCACGCCGCCTTGTCGACACCCCGCATCACGTCCCTGTGGATGTGCGTTGCGCGGACTTCGAGAGCATGGTGAGCGGCCCATGGGTCCATGAGGGTGCCTGCGGGTCTTACCTCACCTACAAGGCCCCCACGGGGCTGTCGGGGCGCGGCCGGGCCTGAATCTACGCTCGCGTGCGCCGTGCCGCGTGTGCCAGAGACGCAGGCGGTCGTTTCCGCTTGTGGCTGCGGAGGCGAGCGGGTTACGGGCCGCGTATTTGAGGACGCCGAGCCAAGCCACCGCTGACGAGACGCCCGACTTACCCGCCAGGAAGATTGCGAGGATAGCGTCGGTCCGTGAGGCCAGCTGCGGAAGGCGAGCCATTCGACCGGTCCCAGCGGTCCTAGCGGTCCCATTGGGCCGGAGCGTCCCAGCGGTCCCATTGGGCCGGACGGTCCCAGCGGTCCCACAGACCGAGTGGACCGGGCGGTCCCGGCGGACCGAGCGCTCACAGCGGTTCCCAATGGTCCCAATGATCCCAGTAGTTCTAACCGACCTAGCGACCCATCGGACCGGACCAGACGGCCCGAGCGGACCCGGCGAACCGGACGGTCCCAGCGGTTTCACAGACCGAGTGGACCGGGCGACCCGGGCGGTCCCCGCGGGGCGAGCGCTCACAGTCTCAATGATCCCGGCGGACCGGGCGGACGGAGCGGACCGGGCGGACGGGGCCGACCGTGTGGACGGGGCCGACCGTGTGGACCGAGTGGTCCGGGCGGGAGCATCAGTAGGCAGTTCCCCGCAAGCACTGGGCGCGGTCTCTGGGTCACCCGTGAGTTGAAGCCGTCTGTGGACGTCGCGGAAAGCGAGCACTGGGTCGGGGAGACGAGCGGGCGCGGTCCGTACGGATGCTGGAGACGAGCGGTCAGACCATGCGACGCCGGAATACGAGCGCTAAAGGGCTGGTCTGTGTGGATGCGGGAAACGAGCAACAGGGGATGGTCCGTACGGATGCGAAGCACAAGAGACGGGACCAGCCCCCAGCAAGAGGCCACCGGTGGACGGCCTGTGGAAAGCGAACTCAGGAGCTTCGCAGGGCGGCCGCCCCATTCATGCCGTACGAGATACCTACGGCCGTACAAGATCAGCCCTACGACACGACGGCAGGGTCAGACGATGGCGCGGTGGGCGATTTCTCGGGCGGCGTCCATGTAGGCCATGGCGCCACTCGAGCCAGGGTCGTACGTCATCACCGACTGCCCATAGCTGGGCGCCTCAGAAAGGCGGACGCTGCGCGGGATGACCGTGCTGAGGACCGTCTCCCCGAAGTGGGCGCGGACCTCGTCTGCGACCTGGGACGCCAGCCGGGTCCGGCCGTCGTACATGGTGAGGACGATCGTCGACAGGCTGAGCGTGGGGTTCAGGTGCGCCTTGATGAGGTCGACGTTGCGGAGGAGCTGGCCCAGGCCCTCCAGGGCGTAGTACTCGCACTGGATGGGGATCATGACCTCTTCGGCGGCGACCAGGGCGTTGACGGTCAGGAGGCCGAGCGACGGCGGGCAGTCGATGATGATGTAGTCGAGCTCGATCGCCTCGAAGGCTCCCAGTGCGCGCCGGAGGCGGGCTTCCCGGGCAACGAGTGAGACGAGCTCGATCTCGGCGCCGGCGAGGTCGATGGTGGCGGGGGCGCAGTAGAGGCCCGGCATGTCCGGCACCTCCTTGACGATGTCGGCCATCGGCAAGTCGTCAACGAGCACCTGATAGACATCCGGGACATCGCCCCGATGCTCGGTGGCCAGGGCTGTGGAGGCGTTGCCCTGGGGGTCGAGGTCGACGACGAGTACGCGCTGGCCGTGCATCGAGAGCGCGGCGGCGATGTTGACCGAGGTCGTGGTCTTTCCGACGCCACCCTTCTGGTTCGCCACCGCGATCACTCGGCACTTGGGCGGCCTGGGCCAGTCGCCGTCGCCTCCCCCAGACGCTCCGCGTTCCTTGGCGGTGGCTGTTTGGGTGGCAGATGTTTCACGTGAAACCACTGAGCTGAGCGCCTCTCGTACCAACGGCGAATCACCGGGGTTTAGGGGGGTCTGGGTCACGTTGGCCATCCTTTCAACCAGTGGCAGGCCGGTGCCAGGAATTCGCTGTCGCGACACGCCCATTTCGGGCCAGCCAACCCCGCTGGGACTCTCGGACAGAGGGCTGTCCGGCCAGCCAAGACCGCTTGACGCGATTGGCACGACCGTCACCTCCTTTGTCGCCGCCTACCGGGCTCCGGCGCGCGACCTGCTACCACCCGAACCAATGTTGCAGGCGGCTCGACCTTACCGCGCCCGACGGTCACAAGCTCGGCTGTCCTCGCCCCGCAGGCCCGCAATTGGGGCTCCGCCTCGGCAAGTTCCTCCGCGGCGCGCTCCCCCTTCATGGCGATCAACTCGCCACCTTCGCGAAGGAGTGGCATGGCCCACTTCAGCAACCGGTCAAGTGGCGCGACCGCGCGGGCGCTGGCGACGTCGAATTCGCGCTTGCCCGCCAACTCTTCCGCGCGACCGCGCAGCACCTCGACGTTGTCCAGTTTGAGCGCTTCGACGCACTCCTCCAGGAAGACGGTACGGCGAAGCAGCGGCTCCAACAGGGTCACCGTGATGTCCGGCCGTACGATCGCCAGCACGAGACCCGGCAACCCGGCGCCCGAGCCGATGTCGACCAGCCGCACTTCCGGTGGCACGGCCTCGGCGACGACGGCGCAGTTGAGCAGATGACGATCCCAGATCCGCGGGACCTCGCGGGGGCCCAGCAGCCCGCGTACCACCCCAGGGCCGGCGAGGAACTCGGCGAACGCCTGTGCGCGGCCCCACGCCTCGCCGGTGAAGACCTCTCGCGCCACATCGGGTGGAGGCGGTAGCTCACGCGCTTCGTCGGGCGGAGGCGGCAGCTCGTCGGTCACTGGTGGGTGGCCCTTCCTCGGGGGTCATGGGCGGTGGTCTCTACTCAAAGGCTAGGCGTGCGATCACTTGGCAAGGCTAGCGGGCCGTCCTGAATGAGGGCCGCGCGCCACACTCTCTGCGCTCCGCGCCGACCTGGAAATGGCCACAGTGCTCAAACTTTCACAAAAAGGCCAAAGGGTAAATAAAGCAGCAATGGGCTATAGAACGGGCATGCCGTACGTACATGAAGAATGCTTTCATGCGAACCGGCCGCCGCCCCTCGAGTGCGGGACGGCGGCCGGTTCGGCGAGCGTACGTGCGGTGCGATGGAGCGTCAGACTGGGAGCACCACCACGTAGCGGTGCGGCTCCTCGCCCTCGGACTCGCTGCGGAGCCCGGCGGCCGCCACCGCGTCGTGGACGATCTTGCGCTCGAAGGGCGTCATGGCGTGCAGCGCCTTGGGCTCGCCCTTCTCCTTCACCTCGTTGGCGATCTCGGTGCCGAGCTTGGTGAGCTCGGCGCGGCGCCGCTCGCGGTAGCCGGCGACGTCGAGCATCAGCCGGGACCGCTCCCCCGTCTGCCGGTGCACGGCCAGGCGAGTCAGCTCCTGGAGCGCCTCCAGGACCTCCCCCTCGGGCCCGACCAGGCCGGTGCCCTCCTTGAGGCCCACGACCGAGACCAACGCGCGGTCACCTTCGACGTCCATGTCGATGTCGCCGTCGATGTCGGCGATATCCAGGAGACCCTCGACGTAGTCTGCCGCGATCTCGCCTTCCTGCTCGAGCGCGTTGAGATCAGGAGCCTTCTCCTGCTCGGCCTCGGTCATGGCCGGCCTCTCCTTCGTGTTCACGACTTCTTGCTGCCGGTGCGCTTGCTGCGGGGCTGACGACTGGGCTGCTGCCGAATGATCTTAGGCTCCGGCGGCGCGGGAGGCGCTTCCTCTTCCGGAGTGGCGCCGCCCTTGCGGAGCTTCGAGAGCAGGCCGGCCTTCGGCTCGACCGGAACCACGTTGCCCTTGGCGTCGAACTGCGGCATCGGGTGGCGGCTGTAGAACCAGTGCTGCTGGCCGAGCGTCCACAGGTTCGTGGTGACCCAGTACATGATCAGGCCCAGCGGGAAGTTGAGGCTGAAGAAGGCGAACAGCGGAGAGATGTACATCAGGATCTTCTGCTGCTGCGCCATGGGGTTGTCCGGCATCTGGGCCATGGAGCGCGTGACGCTCTGCCGGACGGTGAGGAACGTGGTCAGCGAGCTGATCGCCACGAAGACACCCAGCACGATCTTCGTCGTGACGACGGTGGCCCCGAAACCTTCGACCTGGGCCTGCGACATCCAGAAACTGGCCGGGAGCGGCGCGCCGAAGATGTGCGCGGATCGGGCGCTGTCGACGAGCTGCTGCGTCATGCCGTAGACCGGGCGGCCGTCGGCCATGGCCCGCAGCACGGTGAACATCGAGATGAAGATGGGGAACTGCGCGACCACCGGCAGACAGCCACCGAGCGGGTTGGCGCCCGCTCCCTGGTAAAGCGCCATGACTTCCTGGTTCATGCGCTGCTTGTCGTTCTTGTAACGCTTGCGGAGCTCCGCCACCTTGGGGGCGAGTTCCTGCATCTTTTTCGACGAGCGCATCTGCTTCAGGAAGAGCGGGAAGATCAGGACCCGCATGAAAACGGTCAGCGTGATGATGGTCAGGGCCCATGTCAGCCCGCTGTCCGGGTCGAGGAATGTGCTGTATCCCTGATGGATCCAGATGATGACATGGGCTACGGCTTCATAGAGCCAGCTCAGCCAGGACAGCTCCACCGAGCTATCTCCCTTGCGTTTCGTGGGACCGAACCGGGCGTGGGGGCACCGGGTCTATACCTCCGGGATGGAATGGGTGGCACCGCCCGATGCGCCGGACAGTCAGCCATGTGCCGCGCAATGCACCGTGTACGGCTATCGCTTCGAGCCCGTAGGCACTGCACGACGGATAGAAACGGCAACGTGGACCGAGCATCGGGCTGATGAAGGCCCGATAGAACCGGATCGGGATGATCAATGCCCGAGCGGGGAGGCTCGGCATCCCTTGCGGCTGCTCCGTCATCTGTGTCCATCCATCGCGGACTCGCGCCGCCTGAACAAACGATCCAACGCGAGGTCGAGCTCGGCGGCAAGGTGCTCGTATCGCGCTGACGCGGCCGGTGGATTGGCGCGTACCACCAGCAGGCTACCTCGCGGGAGCCGGTCGAGACGGTCCCGCATCAGGTGTCGGAGCCGCCGCTTGACCTTGTTCCGGACGGCGGCGCCACCCACAGCTCGGCTCACCACGAAACCAACCAGAGGCGTCGAATCCCCAGAAATGTTTAGATGCACTACCAGGGTAGGACGGCCCGCGCGCTTCCCACGCTTGACGGCCGCCTCGAACTCCTCCCCGCGTCGCATGCGGGATTGACGGGAAAGCACCATATACGCCTATCGCCCGCCGGCGGACTTCACCGGCGGGCGGACTATCGGGCGCGAGCCGATCAGGCCGACAGCGTTTCGCGGCCCTTACGGCGGCGAGCGGCCAGGATGGCGCGACCGGCCCGGGTGCGCATCCGCAGCCGGAAGCCGTGGGTCTTCGCGCGGCGACGGTTGTTCGGCTGGAAAGTACGCTTGCTCACGGGTGGGCTCCAGGCTTGAAGGTGCGCCGCAGGGGCGCTGATACACACATGGCTGGCTTGCCAAGAGAGCGAGGGCACGCGAAATAGCCGTCGCGTGACAAGCCGACCATGGCACGTTACGGGGCAAGCATGCCCCAGGTCAAACTGGCGGCCCGGCGAAGGAGTTATCCACTAATCCACATGCGGGTTTTCCACCGCCTCGGCCGCGTCCACAGTATGTGCACTCAGGTACCACTAGGCTGTGGACAACGCTTGTACACAGCTGTGCACAGAGCTACTGTCAGCCCTCCCAGAGCCGCTCAGAGCCTGTGCATAACCTGTGGATGGCCTGTGGATGGTGTGGGTGTCCAGCTCGTCCGCCACGCTGTGGACGAAGGCGCCGGCCGCCCTTGCGAGTGGGAGCTCCTGTGGATAACTCGCCGCAGTGGACGGTCAGTGACGGCGCATCGACAACTTGTGATGTACGTGTGCGAAGCGCCAATAAACAGGCCGCAACCGGCCAATGCCCGCACTGGGCCAGCGGTAAACGATCGATCGCGGGGGGCCGCGAGAGGAAGGAGGGGCACCGCACATGAACGATGTCGACCTCGGCACGGTATGGGCGAACGCCCTGAGCAACTTCCTCAACGAGAACGTCCCCATCCAGCAGCGCACCTGGCTCTCCATGGTGCGACCCATCGCCCGGGCCGACGACACGATCGTGCTGGGCGTCCCCAACGACTTCCTGAAGGACCTCATCGAGGGGAAGCTGCGCCCCCTCGTGGCCCATGCGCTCTCCCAGGAGCTCGGCCGGGCGATGCGCCTGGCCGTGATGATCGACACGACGGCCCCTGAACAGCCGATGCAGGACCTTTATCCACAGCCTGTGGCTCAAAATTATCCCCAGGGCCCAGACCCCCAGTCGCGTTATGCACAACCCCCATCGCCCCAGCTCTACCAGGCTTCCGAACCTCCCCAGTTCTATTCTCCACAGCCGGACCCGGCCCAGATATCCACCGAATATCCACAGCCCACGTTCTCTTTTGAACAGGGGCAGTCCCCTGTGGAGAAACTGCCGGAGCCGACGCAGAACCGCTGGGAAGCGAAGAGCAACAAACCCAGCGAACCCGCCCGGCTCAACCAGAAGTACACCTTCGAGACATTCGTCATCGGGGCCAGCAACCGATTCGCCCACGCGGCCGCGGTGGCCGTAGCCGAATCCCCCGCAAAGGCGTACAACCCCCTCTTCATTTATGGCGACTCGGGCCTGGGGAAGACCCACCTCCTGCACGCGATCGGGCATTACGCCCAGAGCCTGTACGACGGCGCGCGGGTGAGGTACGTGAGCTCGGAGGAGTTCACCAACGACTTCATCAACAGCATCCGCGACCACAAGGCCGACGGCTTCCGCGGCCGCTACCGGGCGATCGACATCCTGCTCGTGGACGACATCCAGTTCCTGGAGGGCAAGGAGCAGACGCAGGAGGAGTTCTTCCACACCTTCAACACCCTCCACAACGCCAACAAGCAGATCGTGATCTCCAGCGACCGGGCGCCGAAGCAGCTGATCACCCTGGAGGACCGGCTGCGCAACCGGTTCGAGTGGGGCCTGATCACCGACGTCCAGCCGCCCGAGCTGGAGACCCGCATCGCGATCCTCAGGAAGAAGGCCATCCAGGAGGGCCTGGCCGCCCCGCCCGAAGTCCTGGAGTACATCGCCAGCCGTATCTCCACCAACATCCGCGAGCTGGAGGGCGCCCTGATCAGGGTCACCGCCTTCGCCAGCCTCAACAGGCAGGGCGTCGACCTCCAGCTGGCCGAGGTGGTGCTGAAGGACCTGATCACCTCCGACGGCGGCCACGAGATCACCATCGCCACGATCATGGCCAAGACCGCCGAATACTTCGGCATCAGCATCGACGACCTCTGCGGCAGCTCGCGCAGCAGGGCACTGGTCAATGCCCGACAGATCGCGATGTATCTGGTACGAGAGCTGACCGACCTGTCGCTGCCGAAGATCGGGCAGCAGTTCGGCGGCCGCGATCACACGACCGTCATGCACGCCGAGCGCAAGATCCGCTCGCTCATCGCGGAGCGCAGGTCGATGTACAACCAGGTCAACGAGCTAACAATGCGTATCAAACAGACGTCGCGCGGATCATGACTGTTATGCACAGCCTGTGGATAACACTGTGGATCAGGGGAAACGTCCAAACGCGGCGGCCGTACGCCCCATCTTCGCCTGAAAAATCCGGCGCGACGCCTGGGGATAAAGCTGGGGACATCCTGAGGACAACCTGGGGATATCCGGTGGATGACTTGTGGACGGCCTGTGCACAGTCGAAAAAGGGTCTCCCGCGAGGCCGTTTAGCCCGTGGATAACCTGTGGAAAGCCGGTGGATGACCAGTGGATGAACGCACCATGATCTGGGGACGAGCTGTGGGCAACGAACGGTCATCCCCAGGCGCCGAAGTTTTCCCCAGGCGTAATCCACCGGGCATGTGGGCGACGCCACGCAAGCTGACCAGGGGAAACGCCGGTTGTCCACACTATCCACAGCCCCTAGTGTGAAGACCACCTATATCTCTAACTAGGAAACTCAAGACCCATAGAGGGGTTCTCCCGAAACTCGGGTGCGGGAGAAGCGACACTTGAATCAACGACGAACTCAGGAGGCTGATGACCGTGATGTTCCGAATCGAGCGAGACGTCCTCGCAGAGGCGGTGGCATGGACGGCACGCAGCCTGCCCGCGCGGCCGTCGGTCCCCGTTCTCGCCGGAATGCGGATGGAGGTCACCGAGGACCAGCGGCTGAAGCTGTCGGGCTTCGACTACGAGGTCTCCGCCGAGGTGACGCTCGAACTCCACACCGGTGAGGCCGGCGTCGTCCTGGTCTCCGGCAAGCTGCTCGCCGAGATCACTCGCGCGCTTCCCGCACAGCCTGTGGACTTCGTCGTGGAGGGGGCCAAGGCGGTCGTCACTTGTGGCAGCGCCCGGTTCACCCTGCTGACCATGCCGGTGGAGGACTACCCGTCGCTACCGGCCATGCCGCCGGCCGCCGGCCGGGTGGGCAGCGACGTCTTCGCCTCCGCCGTCGGCCAGGTCGCCGTCGCCGCGGGCAGGGACGACACGCTGCCCATGCTCACGGGCGTACGGATGGAGATCGAGGGTGACACCGTGACCCTCGCCGCGACCGACCGCTACCGCCTGGCCGTACGCGAGCTGAAATGGCAGCCCGACCAGCCCGACTTCGCGGCGATCGCGATGATCCCCGGCAAGACGCTCGCCGACTCGGCCAAGGCGCTCGGCGCGACCGGCGCCGAGGTGGAGATCGCGCTCAGCGCGGCGGGCGGCACCGGTGAGGGCATGATCGGCTTCTCCAGCGCCGGACGGCGGACCACGACGCGGCTGCTCGACCCTGAGTTCCCCAAATACCGCTCGCTGCTGCCGACGGAGTTCTCGGCGCGCGCCGAGCTGTCCACAGGCTCGTTCGTCGAGGCGGTCAAGCGCGTGGCCCTGGTCGCCGAGCGCAACACTCCCGTACGTCTGGCGTTCAAGAGCGGCGAGGTCGTGCTGGAGGCCGGCAGCGGCGACGAGGCCCAAGCCGTCGAGGTGCTGCCGGTGGACTACGAGGGCGAGGAGATGAACATCGCCTTCAACCACCAGTTCCTGCTGGAGGGGCTGGGCGCGATCGACTCGGACGTCGCCCGGCTGCAGATGACCACGTCCACCAAGCCCGCCATCCTCACCGGTGGAAAGCCTGTGGATGACGGCGGAGTCCCCGACTACCGTTACCTGATCATGCCGATCCGCTTGTCGAGCTGAAAATCCCATCGGGGATTATGGAGGCCTGACTAGGGGAGTTGGTACATCATGCAGATCGGCATGGTCGGACTTGGCAGGATGGGCGGCAACATGGCCGAAAGGCTGCGCCGCGGAGGTCACGAGGTGGTCGGCTACGACCACAATCGGGAGGCCAGCGACGTCGGCAGCCTGAAAGAGCTGGTCGACAGGCTGGAGGCGCCGCGCGCGGTCTGGGTGATGGTCCCGGCCGGCAAGCCCACCCAGCAGACGGTCGACGAGCTCGGCAAGCTCCTCTCCGAGGGTGACATCGTCATCGACGGCGGTAATTCACACTATGTGGATGACCAGAAGCACGCCGCCGAGCTCGCCGAGCGCGGCATCCGCTTCGTCGACTGCGGCGTGAGCGGCGGCGTCTGGGGCCTGCAGAACGGCTACGCCCTGATGTGCGGCGGCGACGAGGCCGTCGTGCAGCACATGATGCCGATCTTCGAGACGCTCAAGCCCGAGGGCGAGGACGGCTTCGTCCACGCGGGCGAGGTCGGCGCCGGACACTTCGCCAAGATGGTCCACAACGGCATCGAGTACGGCATGATGCAGTCCTTCGCCGAGGGCTGGGAGCTCCTGGAAGCCTCCGACATCGTCAAGGACGTCAAGGGCTGCTTCAGCAGCTGGCGCACCGGCACCGTCATCCGCTCCTGGCTGCTCGACCTGCTGGTGCGGTCGCTCGACAGCGACGAGCACCTCGAGGAGCTGCGCGGTTACGCACAGGACTCCGGCGAGGGCCGGTGGACCGTTCAGGCCGCGGTGGACCACGCCGTGCCGCTGCCGGTGATCACCGCCGCGCTGTACGCCAGGTTCGCCTCGCGCCAGGAGGACCCGCCCGCGATGAAGGTGGTGGCCGCGCTGCGCAACCAGTTCGGCGGCCACCCGATCGCCTCGGCGGAGGGCTCGACGGGGATGGGCGCCGACTCCCCCGGCGCCGACGTGACCCCGCCGAACGTGCGCTGAACCGCCAGACGTACGCTCATCCGAACCCGCCGGACGTGCGCTGATCCGATGCGAGGCTTCCGATGCCGGTTTTCCGATGCCGGTTTTCCACAGCCGCACGCCGGTGACCCCAGTGACCTGCGTGGGCCACTAACCTTCTTGGGGTGCACGTCGCCCATCTGTCGCTGACCGACTTCCGGTCCTACGCGTCCGTGGAGCTCGGCCTGGAGCCGGGCGTCACGGCGTTCGTGGGGCCCAACGGCCAGGGCAAGACCAACCTGGTCGAAGCCCTCGGCTACGTCGCGACGCACTCCAGCCACCGGGTGGCGAGCGACGCGCCCCTCGTACGGCAGGGCGCGAGCCGGGCCATCGTGCGCTGCGCCATCCACAGGGACGACCGGCGGGCGCTGGTCGAGCTGGAGATCAACCCGGGACGCGCCAACCGCGCCCGGCTCAACCGCTCCCCCGTGTCCAGGCCGCGCGACGTCATCGGGTTGCTGCGCACGGTGCTGTTCGCCCCCGAGGACCTGTCGATGGTCAAGGGCGACCCATCTGAGCGGCGGCGCTTCCTCGATGAACTGCTGGTGAGCCGCACCCCGCGGTTCGCCGGCGTACGCGCCGACTACGACCGTGTGCTGAAGCAGCGAGGAGCGCTCCTGCGTGCCGCCTCCCAGGCCCGCAGAGGGGCCAGGAGCGCCCGAAGAGCCGAGAGTGACACAGGATTCTCGGCGGCGGGCGCTGGAGACGTCCTGAGCACTCTGGAGGTCTGGGACGCGCATCTGGCGAGACACGGCGCGGAGCTCCTCCAAGCGCGGCTCGATCTCATCGACGCGCTGCGCCCGCTGGTCGCCGGAGCCTATGCCGCGCTCGCCCCCACGAGCGCCCCCGCGACCCTGGCCTATCGCAGCAGTTTGTCCACAGGCACCGACGCGGCTGAGGACGAAGTCCCCGGTGAGACGGGATCTTCCGATACACAGACGTTATCCACAGACTTGGGGAAAACCCTTGAAGAACGACTCCGCGAGCGGCTATTGGAAGTCCGCGCGGCCGAGCTGGAGCGGGGCGTCACGCTCGTCGGCCCGCACCGCGACGACCTGATCCTCGGCATCGGTGAGCTGCCCGCGCGCGGCTACGCCAGCCATGGCGAGTCGTGGTCGTTCGCCCTGGCGCTGCGCCTGGCCGCCTACGACCTGCTCCGGGCCGAGGGCGGCGACCCGGTGCTGATCCTGGACGACGTCTTCGCCGAGCTCGACAGCCAGCGCAGGCGCCGCCTGTCCGAGATCGTCGCCCCCGCCGAGCAGGTGCTCATCACCGCGGCTGTGGCCGACGACGTGCCCGGGGAGTTGATCGGGGCCAGGTTCGACGTCGCCGAAGGGAGCGTGACACGTGTCCGCTGACGGCAACCCCCGCGGATCCGCTGACGGCACCCCTCGGGTGCCCGCCGACGGCAACCCCCGCGGATCCGCCGACGGCACCTCCAAGGTGCCCGCCGATGACAACCCCACGGCCAGGGGCGCGGCGATGGCCAGGGAGAAGCTGGCCCAGGCCAAGGCCGACGCGGCCAAGCGCGGCCAGCTCCCCCGCCGCGAGCCCAGGCGCAGGGCGGGGGCGCGCAGGGACGCCGGCGATCCGCAGCTTTTCGGACGCGCGATCTCCGACCTGCTGGCCGACCGCGGCTGGGAGCGGTCGGCGGCCGTCGGCGGGGTGTTCGGCCGCTGGTCCGACATCGTCGGTCCCGATCTGGCCGCGCACACCAAGCCCGATTCGTTCGACGACGGTGAGGTGCTCATCCTGGCCGACTCCACCGCGTGGGCGACCCAGGTGCGCCTGCTCGCGCGCACTCTCGTACGCCGGCTCAACGAGGAGCTCGGCCATGGCACGGTGACGAAGGTGAAGGTCAGAGGCCCGCAGAACGCACCGCGCGCGGCCGGGGGCCTGAGGGTGACCGGCAGCAAGGGCCCGGGAGACACCTACGGCTGAGCCGGATCGGCGAGAAACCCATGCGCCGGATCCGCGAGAAAACCCATCAGAGAGCCGCAGACGCGATGACCCCCCTTCCTGTGGGGGGATGCTCGAAGAGGGGGAAAACAAGCGACAGGCCGTTACAGGCGCGTTCAATGCCACCTTGGGCCCTCAGAGCCGGTAGAATGAAACTGGATTCCGGACACGTCCGTTTGCGTGTCACCCCCGGCACGCATACAGCGCCGATTCCCCCGGGTGATCAACGCAACGGGGCACTCACGACGGTGACGGGCACGGCAGGGGCAGCTTGACATGTGTCGCCTCCCCAGCCGCGTGTCCGCGGCAGGAGGATTTGGCACTTGTCCTACGACGCTAGCTCAATCACCGTACTCGAAGGGCTTGAGGCGGTTCGCAAGCGCCCGGGTATGTATATCGGCTCGACCGGTGAGCGCGGTCTGCATCACCTGGTCTACGAAATCGTCGACAACTCGGTGGACGAGGCCCTCGCCGGCCACGCCGACCGCATCGACGTCACCCTGCTCGCCGACAACGGTGTGCGGGTCATCGACAACGGCCGCGGCATCCCGACCGGCATTCACCCGGTCGAGAAGCGTTCCGCCGTCGAGGTCGTGCTGACCACGCTGCACGCGGGCGGCAAGTTCGACGGAAAGTCGTACGCCGTGTCCGGAGGTCTGCACGGCGTCGGCTCGGCCGTCGTCAACGCGCTGTCCACCGCCATGGAGGTGGAGGTCAAGCAGAACGGCCACATCTGGCGGCAGCGCTACGAGCACTCCAAGCCGACCGCGCCGCTGGCGACGGACGGGGAGACCTCCGAGACCGGCACCACGATCACGTTCTGGGCCGACGAGGGCATCTTCGAGACCACCACCTGGAACTTCGAGACGCTCTCGCGTCGCTTCCAGGAGATGGCCTTCCTCAACAAGGGCCTGACGATCGTGCTGCGCGACGAGCGGCCCGACCACGTCAACGGCGAGTCCGTCGAGGTCACCTACTGCTACCAGGGCGGTCTGTCCGACTTCGTGACGCACCTCAACTCGAAGAAGGAGCCCGCGCACGCGTCGGTCATCGACTTCGAGGAGCACGGCGACGGCGTCTCCGTAGAGATCGCCATGCAGTGGAACAACTCCTACAGCGAGTCCGTCTACACCTTCGCCAACACCATCAACACGGCTGAGGGCGGCACCCACGAGGAGGGCTTCCGCGCGGCGCTGACGTCGATCGTCAACCGCTACGCGCGCGAGCAGAAGTTCCTCAAGGAGGGCAAGGACGACAACCTCTCCGGCGAGGACGTCCGCGAGGGCCTGACCGCGATCGTCTCGATCAAGCTGGCCGACCCGCAGTTCGAGGGGCAGACCAAGACGAAGCTCGGCAACACCGAGGCCAAGTCGTTCGTCCAGAAGGCCTGCAACGACCACCTGCGCGCCTGGTTCGAGCGCAACCCCGGCGAGGCCAAGGACATCATCAACAAGTCGCTGCAGGCCGCCAGGGCCCGCCTCGCGGCTCGCCAGGCCCGCGACCTGACGCGGCGCAAGTCGCTGCTGGAGTCGGGCAGCGGCCTGCCGGGCAAGCTGGCCGACTGCCAGTGGAACGACCCCGACAAGTGCGAGCTGTTCATCGTCGAGGGCAACTCGGCCGGCGGCTCGGCCAAGGGCGGCCGCGACTCGCGTTTCCAGGCGATCCTGCCGATCCGCGGCAAGATCCTCAACGTCGAGAAGGCCCGGGTCGACAAGGTCCTGCAGAACACCGAGGTCCAGTCGCTGATCACGGCCATGGGCACCGGCGTGCACGACGAGTTCGACATCAGCAAGCTGCGCTACAACAAGCTGATCCTGATGGCCGACGCCGACGTCGACGGCCAGCACATCACCACGCTGCTGCTGACGCTGCTGTTCAGGTTCATGCGCCCGCTGATCGAGGGCGGCCACGTCTACCTGTCGCAGCCGCCCCTCTACAAGATCAAGTGGGACCGCAAGGGCGACGACGCCTCCTACGCCTACTCCGACCGCGAGCGCGACGCGATCATCGAGGACGGCATCGGCCGCGGCAAGCGTGACCCCCGCGCCCACGACGGGGTCCAGCGGTTCAAGGGTCTCGGCGAGATGAACGCCAACCAGCTGTGGGAAACCACCATGAATCCCGACAGCCGCGTCCTGCTCCAGGCCACGCTCGATGACGCGGCTCAGGCCGACGAGATGTTCAGCGTGCTCATGGGTGAGGACGTCGAGGCACGCAGAGCCTTCATCATCCGCAATGCGCGAGATGTCCGTTTCCTAGACGTGTAGCGCACGGCCGTACAGTAGAAAAGGATCTTCACACGTGACGGAAGTGAACACTCCGCCTCCACCGTCTTCGGACCGCATCGAACCGGTCGACATCCAGACCGAGATGCAGCGCAGCTACATGGACTACGCGATGTCGGTCATTGTCTCGCGTGCCCTGCCGGATGTGCGTGACGGTCTCAAGCCGGTGCACCGCCGCGTGCTCTACGCGATGTACGACGGCGGCTACCGCCCCGACCGCGGCTACTTCAAGTGCTCGCGCGTCGTCGGTGACGTCATGGGTTCGTACCACCCCCATGGCGACTCCTCGATCTACGACGCCCTCGTACGTCTGGCGCAGCCGTGGTCGCTGCGCCACCCGCTGGTCGACGGGCAGGGCAACTTCGGCTCTCCGGGCAACGACGCGCCCGCGGCGATGCGCTACACCGAGTGCAAGCTCGCGCCCATCGCCATGGAGATGCTGCGCGACATCGACAAGGACACCGTCGACTTCCAGCCCAACTACGACGGCCGCTCCCAGGAGCCCGTCGTACTCCCGGCGCGCTTCCCCAACCTGCTGGTCAACGGCTCGGGCGGCATCGCGGTCGGCATGGCGACCAACATCCCGCCGCACAACCTGCGCGAGGTGGCCGAGGCCGTCAAGTGGTCGCTGGACAACCCCGAGGCCTCCGATGAGGAGCTGCTCGAGGCGGCCATCGCGCGCGTCAAGGGTCCCGACTTCCCGACCAAGGGCCTGATCGTCGGCCGCCGGGGCATCGAGGACGCCTACCGCACCGGCCGCGGCTCGATCACCATGCGAGCCGTCGTCGAGGTCGAGGAGGACAACAAGGGCCGGCACGCCCTTGTCGTCACCGAACTCCCCTACCAGGTCAACCCCGACAACCTCTCGTACAAGATCGCTGAGCTGGTCAAGCAGGGCAAGGTCACCGGCATCGCCGACGTCCGCGAGGAGTCGTCGTCGCGGGTCGGCCAGCGGCTGGTCATCGTGCTCAAGCGCGACGCCGTCGCCAAGGTCGTGCTCAACAACCTGTACAAGCACACCCAGCTCCAGGACACCTTCGGCGCCAACATGCTGGCCCTGGTCGACGGGGTGCCGCGTACGCTGCGGCTCGACCAGTTCATCACCTATTACGTTGCGCACCAGATCGAGGTCATTGTCCGCCGGACGCGCTACCTGCTGCGCAAGGCCGAGGAGCGCGCCCACATCCTGCGCGCGCTGCTCAAGGCGCTCGACCGGATGGACGAGGTCATCGCGCTGATCAGGCGCTCGCCGTCGGCCGCGGAGGCCCAGGGCGGCCTGATGACGCTGCTGGAGATCGACGAGATCCAGGCCCAGGCCATCCTCGACATGCAGCTGCGCAAGCTCGCCGCCCTGGAGCGCCAGGCGATCCAGGACGAGTACGAAACGCTGATGACGGCGATCGCCGACTACCAGGACATCCTGGGCTCGGAGTCCCGGCAGCGGCAGATCGTCAGTGACGAGATGGCCGAGATCGTGGCCCGCTTCGGCAACGACCGGCAGACCGAGATCATCGCGTACGACGGCGACATGTCGATCGAAGACCTCATCGCCGAGGAAGAGATCGTCGTCACCATCACCCGCGGCGGCTATGCCAAGCGCACCCGTACCGACCTTTACCGGGCGCAGAAGCGCGGTGGCAAGGGCGTCAGGGGCGCGCAGTTGCGCCAGGACGACATCGTCGACCACTTCTTCGTCACGACGACCCATCATTGGTTGCTGTTCTTCACGAACAAAGGCCGCGTTTACCGCGTCAAAGCGTACGAACTTCCCGACGCCGCGCGCGACGCGCGGGGCATGCACCTGGCGAACCTGCTGGCCATGCAGCCCGACGAGACAGTAATGGAGGTCCTCGACCTGCGTGACTACGGCGTCGCCCCCTACCTCGTGCTCGCCACCCGCAGCGGTCTGGTGAAGAAGACCGGCCTGTCCGAGTACGACTCCCCCAGGTCCGGTGGTCTGATCGCGATCAACCTGCGGGACGACGACGAGGTCATCGGGGCCCGCCTGGTCTCCGAAGAGGACGATCTGCTGCTCGTCTCCAAGGGCGCGCAGTCCGTCCGCTTCACCGCCTCCGACGAAGCGCTGCGCCCGATGGGCCGGGCGACCAGCGGCGTCATCGGCATGAGATTCCTCGATGGTGACGAACTTCTCGCCATGAATAGAATTGCCGATGGTCAACATGTGCTTATCGCCACCAAGGCTGGGTACGCAAAGCGGACACCCGTCGAGCAGTATCCAGTTCAAGGACGTGGCGGTAGGGGCGTGCTGACTGCGAAAATCGTCAGTTCCCGTGGCAAGCTGGTCGGAGCAGTCATGGTCAACCCAGAGGATGAGGTCTTCGCGATCACGTCCGCCGGCGGGGTGATCCGGACGAGTGCCGGGGAGATCAAGCAGTCCGGCCGCCAGACCATGGGAGTGCGTTTGATGAATCTCGCCGAAGGCGACAGCGTGGTGGCCCTCGCCCGGAACGCCGAGTCCATGGAGACTTCGGTGGAGATTGAGGAAGACGGGGGAGGAGAGTAGGTCATGAGCGCCCAGGGTGGCTCCGCCAGGACTAAGGCGGCCCGGGACAACGGCCAGCAGCCGAAGAAGCCCAATGAAACCGAGATCTTCGACGGAGCGGTCGACGAGGAGAAGGCGACGCCTCCGCAAGGAGTAGTGCCGCCGGTCACGGGTCAGCCAGGGGAGGAGCAGACGACGGAGGGCAACGAGACGGTCCGCCTCCGTCCCTCGCTGACTTCCGAGGCCCCTCCGCTTGTCGAGATGCCCAAGAAGAAGCCCTCCAGCTCCGCGGGGGCCCGTCTCCCCCGTAAGGCCCACCTGGTCCTGCGTCGCGTCGAGCCGTGGTCGGCCATGAAGTTCAGCTTCGTGGTCTCCCTCGTCTGCTTCGTGGTGCTGTTCGTGGCAGTGGCCGTCCTGTACGGCGTACTGTCCGCCTTGGGCGTGTTCGACTCGCTCGTGGACCTGGTCAACCAGCTCGGCAAGGGTGAGCAGGGGCAGAACTCGATCCCGATCGACATCGCCTCTTGGTTCGAGCCGGTCCGCATCCTCGGCTACACCGCACTCATCGGCGCGGTGAACGTGGTGCTGATCACGGCACTGTCCACGCTGGGGGCGGTCATCTACAACGTCGCCTCCGACCTGGTGGGCGGCGTCGAGGTGACCTTCAGCGAGGCTGAGTAGCTTCCATACGTGGTTCGTGATTTGTGGCTTGTGGTTTTGCGGCTTTTTGGCTCGCGTCGCCGTCGATCTTTCGGGGGCGGCGCGAGCAACTCGGGAGAGGCGGTAAGCTTTTCCTCGTCCGAACAACCGGTTCGCCGTCCCTGGTGGGGATGCGATACCGTTTGGCGTACGCGGGGCTATAGCTCAGACGGTTAGAGCGCTTCCCTGATAAGGAAGAGGTCCCAGGTTCAAGTCCTGGTAGCCCCACAGAGTTTTACCTCAGAGGCTAGATCCCGAGATTGTGGATCTGGCCTCTTGATCATTTGGATCCTCAGCCAGGAGACGTGTCTCGGGTAGCCGTGGTGCAGGAGAGCCGGCAAGGTCTGAGCCTCGCACTCAAAGGTCCAAACAGAAAGATCACGAACGAGACGGCGTCAGCAGATGGTCGCAACGCTGACAGTCATGAACGAGGTCGATACTGACGGGGATCGTGGCCAGCCAGATCACCTGGTTCGGAGCGGTCCTCACGATCCGTAGGGCATCCGCCAGCGCCCGTCGAACCAGTCGGTCAGATACTGCTGCATCTGGAAGATCTCGGCGTGCTGGGTGTCGCGTACGGTGCGGGCGAAGCCGGTGATCTCCTGGTGCTGGTTGCGGCTGTGCATGAGCAGTTGCTGCGACATCATCACCGCTGCCATGTGGTGGCCGATCATGTCCTCGAGAAACGTTCTATCCAGTGCGTCGCCCGACAGCTTGGACAGATCGCGCATCATCGGCTGGTACGTCGCGGCCGCTCGGCCCGGGTACCACTTGGCCAGCCATCCTTTCATGGTGGCGATCTCGGCAGTCTGCGTCTTGACGATGGAAGCGCCCAGAGCGCGCATCTCGGCCCGGCCGGAACGCCGCAGCTGGCCGGCCGCCTTGACCGCCTCTTGGTGATGGGGCACCATCTGGGCCAGGTAGTCGGCCTCGTCGTCCACCGTAACTCGGTGCATCCCACCCATCGGCCAGCCGGTCTGCTGCCATCCCGCAGCGGTTGCGGAGGGCTGGCGGTCGGCGGTGGCGAGGGCGGCCCCGCCGACGGCAGCGGCGGCGAGCAACGCTCCGGCGGCGATTGCTGCCGTTATCGAAGGTCTCATCTCGCTCCTCCACTCCTGCAGATGTCTCGCTTCCAACCTGGCGCTCGGTCCGTGGCCAGGACCAGGGCCGTTGGGCCTTCATGCCCGGGACCAACGCCATCCGATCGGGAGGGCTGGGCCAGGGTGCGTCATCGGAAGGGCTGGGCGCAGAAATCGCCGATGGCGTGGAGGTGATGGTGACTCAGGGCATTGGTCTTGGTTCAGCCACTGCGGCTCTGCGGTTCACCGCCGCTCGCTTGGGTGGATGGTGCGTCCTTGGCGCGCACCACCGTCACCGTGCAGCGTGCGTGGTGCAGGACGCCTCGGCTGACCGAGCCAAGGACGATCGACCCGATCGCGCTCCTGCCATGCGAGCCGACGACCAGCAGGTCGGCCCGG
>NZ_JBFAIF010000026.1:0-120248 GCF_040654555.1 Nonomuraea sp. NPDC050680
CCGGAGGAGATCACCCGGGACATCCCGAACGTCTCCGAGGAGGTCCTGGCCGACCTGGACGAGCGCGGCATCATCCGCATCGGCGCCGAGGTCGTGAACGGTGATGTCCTGGTCGGCAAGGTCACGCCGAAGGGTGAGACCGAGCTGACGCCCGAGGAGCGGCTGCTGCGCGCGATCTTCGGTGAGAAGGCCCGTGAGGTCCGTGACACCTCGCTGAAGGTGCCGCACGGCGAGCAGGGCAAGGTCATCGGGGTGCGGGTGTTCTCCCGCGAGGAGGGCGACGAGCTGCCGCCCGGTGTCAACGAACTGGTCCGCGTCTATGTGGCCCAGAAGCGGAAGATCAACGACGGCGACAAGCTGGCCGGCCGGCACGGCAACAAGGGCGTCATCTCCAAGATCCTCCCGGTGGAGGACATGCCGTTCCTGGAGGACGGCACCCCGGTCGACATCATCCTCAACCCGCTGGGCGTGCCCGGCCGGATGAACGTCGGCCAGGTGCTGGAGACCCACCTCGGCTGGATCGCCGCCCGCGGCTGGGACATCTCCGGCGTCCAAGAAGCGTGGGCCGAACGCCTGCGTGACAAGGGCTTCGACAAGGTCGCCCCGCGCACCAACATGGCCACCCCGGTCTTCGACGGCGCCCACGAGGAGGAGATCGTCGGCCTGCTCGACAACACCATCGCCAACCGCGACGGGGATCGGCTCGTGCAGCGCAGCGGGAAGGCCAGACTGTTCGACGGGCGTAGTGGTGAGCCGTTCCCCTATCCCATCGGGGTCGGCTACATGTACATCCTGAAGCTGCTCCACCTGGTCGACGACAAGATCCACGCACGTTCGACCGGCCCGTACTCCATGATCACCCAGCAGCCGCTCGGCGGTAAGGCCCAGTTCGGTGGCCAGCGCTTCGGTGAGATGGAGGTGTGGGCTCTGGAGGCCTATGGCGCCGCCTACGCCCTCCAGGAGCTGCTGACGATCAAGTCCGACGACGTCGTCGGCCGCGTGAAGGTCTACGAGGCGATCGTCAAGGGCGAGAACGTCCCCGAGCCGGGAATCCCCGAGTCCTTCAAGGTCCTCATCAAGGAAATGCAGTCGCTGTGCCTCAACGTCGAGGTGCTCTCCAGTGACGGCATGTCCATCGAGATGCGCGACACCGACGAGGACGTCTTCCGCGCCGCGGAAGAGCTCGGAATCGACCTGTCCCGGCGCGAGCCGAGCAGCGTCGAGGAGGTCTGAGCGCCTTACGGCTTCTGAGCCCCTTGCGGTCCTGATGGCTTCTGGGCGCCCTTGCAGCCCTGACGGCTTCTGGGCGTCCTTGCAGCCGCTTACGGCTTCTGGGCGCCCAGCGGGCTCGAGCGGCGGCCACTTCATCATGCTGTTCGGCGCCGGGGCCGCCCCGGCGCGACGGCTGGGTGCGCTGGAGACTCCGGATGACCGCGATCGCCGATCGCAAGACCCAGCGCCCGGATGCCGTGCTGGAGCTCATCGAGCGCAGCCAGGTCACCGGAGAATGACGCGCATGCACCAGATCAGCCGAGCAAGGGGAACTCGACGTGTTGGTGCCAGCGGGTGCCGTCACTGACGAACAGGCTGACCGACGATACGTGGGCAGTGATCGGCAATCGTGGAGTGAGCGCGGCTTCCACCTCATGGAACACCTGGGCCTGCTGGCCGTGGGCGACCGTCAGGTGCGGGATGACCTCGGCGAACTGTCCGCCGTACGGTGGCGCTTCGGGCCATCGCGCCACGACGGCCTCGGTCAGGGCACGGAACGGCTGCTCGGGCGTCGGCGCCAGGTAGAGCACTTCAGGGAAACGCCGGCACGTGTCGAACCGGACGGCGAACGGGCTGTGTTCGCCGATCAGCACGCTCAAGTCGTCGATGACCGCGGGCCCGATGCGATCGATGTCGAGGAAGGGAAAAAGCACCGTCACGTGCGCGGGAACCCCCGCCCTCGCGGAGGAATCGAAACGCCGCCGCCAGCCCCCGACCAATGGCTCGGCTTCCCGCACCACGGCCAGCAATGCTGTCTCGCCTGCTCGGTACTGTCCTGAAGCGTCATCCGACATGGCCGGATGATCTCGGACTACTCGGCAGGTTCGCCACCCATATAGGCCCACCGCTCGGGTTGATGTCACCGGAGGAAAAGTAACTCTCCGTAATCAAACCATGGGGTGTTTGATGTAGTTCAGCGGCTTTTGCGGCGGGCGGCCGGGTCGGCTTCGGCGGTGAGGCGGGCGGAAGTCTCCTCGCCGAGGCGGACATAGCGGCCGAGGCCGGCCAGGTGCTGGTGGCGGGACTTGGCCTGGAGCTCGGGCGCGGGAGCCGGAGGCAGGAGCGCGCCGGTCGGCCAGGAAGACCGGGCCGGCGGTGCGGCCTTTGAGCAGGCGGGGCAGTAGCCGGGCGGTGCCGGTGCCCCAGTGCACGTACTCGATCGCGCCGCCCTTGGAGACCACGCGGGCACGGCGGAACTCCAGGTCCAGATCCTCGATGTTCAAGGTGAGGATCTCCTCGGCGCGAGGTGGCTAGGTGGTCGTTCGCGATCGGGCCTCGGCGGCCCAATGAGGTGCGTTCCACCGGTCGGCGATGGTGGCGGCCTGAGCGAAGTGGGCGGCGGCCTCGTCGTCGTGGCCGAGGAAGACGGCCAGCTCGCCGAGAGTGTGGGCGACCGGGCGCAGCTCCACCGACAGGCTCGTGGCGTCCGGCGGGGGGCCGTCGCGGCGCGCAAGCAGCGTCGCGTAGATCTCCTCGGCCGCGGCGCGATCGTCCAGGGCGATGGCGGCCATCGCGCGGACGGTCGTGAGGAAGGTGAAGAAGTAGTCGGGGCGGATCGGGTCCGAGGTGCGTATCCGGCGGGCTTCGTCGATCAGGCCGTTGGCGTGCAGGGCGAGGACCAGCAGGTCGGAGGCGATCGGGCCGAACGCCTCGTGGAAGGCGCGCACCTCCTCCAGGTGCTCGCCGAGCGTGCCGTTGTTCACCCAGATCGCGGCCAGCGCGAGGCCGAGAATGCCGACGGCGTGCAGGGATCCGGCACGCCGCATGCCGTCAGCGGCCTCGGTGTAGAGCCGTTCGGCGGCGGCGAACCGGCCCTCGATGAGGGCCAGGGTCGCCAGCACCACCTTGGCGACGCCGATCGCTTCGGGCAGTCGGTAGGTGCGCGCGAGGTCGAGGGCCTCGGCGGCCGCGCGGCGCATGGTGGCCGGGTCGTTGGCCGCGGCGGCGCAGGCGGCCTGGTTGAGTAGCCCGGTGACGCGGTAGACGGGCAGGTCGTGCTCGGTGCCGATCGCCACCAGCTCGCGGCAGAGGTCGTCGCGTTCGGGCAAGCTGCCGTGGCCGCGGGTCAGGACCTGGAGGGCCGCCGCCCGCAGGCGGGGTGAGGTGGCGAGGTCGAGCGCCTCGCGGGCCGCAGCCAAGGCGGTGGGGTCGTCCTCGCCGACCAGTTCTTCGGCGTAGGCGGCGAGGAGGTGGCTGCGTACCTCCGGGGCCAGTTCGGTGTGCTTGAGCAGGCGGCTCAGCCTGTCGACGATGGGCCGGTCCACCGTGCCGTACTCGCGGGATTGCCATGGTGTCGGCTCGGTCCAGGCCGTGAACGCGGCGATCATCAAGTCGTCGCGTCCCAGGGACTCGGCGTACTCGACGGCCTGCAGGCGGGTCTGGCGCGCGGCAAGCAAGGCGCCGGCCCGGATCTGCGCCCGCAGCAGCCTGCCATGCAGGTCTATGCGTTCCTCCGGGTCGGTCGAGTTCGCGACCGCGTCGGTGAGGAGATCGGCCGCGACGTCGTGTGCGTAGCGTGCCTCGGCCAGCTCGGCGGCCCGGAGGCAGTAGCCGACGGCCTGGGGGGATCCGGCTCGCGTGTAGTGGTATGCGAGCGCCGTGATGTCACCGGTGGTCTCCAGCGCGGCGGCGAGGCGGGCGTGCATGCGGGTGGCCCGCAGGCGGCTGACGTCGGCGACGAGGGTGTCGCGGACGAGGGCGTGCACGAACCGCACCCGCCCGGGGCCCGGCTCGCTCAGCAATCCGGCGATCACGCCCGTGTCCAGTGCGTCGAGCACGCCGTCCTCGTCGGTGTAGGCGGCCTCCACCAGGACGTTCACCGAGCTCTCCCGGCCCGCGACCGCGGCGAGGCGCAACACGGCCACACCTGCCTCGGGCAGGCGTGCGAGGCGCCGCCGCAGCACGTCCCGTACGCCCTCGGGGACCTCGGAAAGGGCGACCAGCGCGCCCTCCCCGTTCATCAGCCGGGCGCTTTCGCGTACATAGAACGGGTTGCCGCCGGTGCGCTCGGCGATGGCGGCGGCGGTCTCGTCGTCGGCCTTGCACTCGGTCCGTACGAGCTGTGCGACGGCCTCCTCGTCCAGGCCGGGCAGGGGGAGCCGCAGCGGTGTGGCGCGCGCGAGGGAGGCCAGCGTTTCGGTGAGGTGTTCACTCTCGTCCGCCCGGTACGCCGCGACGACCAGCAGGGGAGCCCTGATGCCGAGGCCGCCGCCGAGCAGCTCCAGCGTGGCGGTGTCCGCCCAGTGCAGGTCGTCCAGGACGATGGCGACCGGGCGTTCCGCGGCGACCGCCGCCAGCCATGTCCACACAGCTTGGCGTAGGCGGAACCGTCCCGCGGTCGCGTCACCGTTCACCGGCCCGGCGTCGGCGAGCAGCGGCGCGAGGTCGTCCGCGAACCCGCCCGGGGATGTGGTCGCGGCGATGCTCCTCAGCACCTCGGTCCACGCCCACGCGGGCGGCGCGCTGTCGACCTCGGGGCAGCGGCCGACGGCGACCAGCCATCCGTCACCTTCGAGCCGCCTACCGAGGTGTTCCAGGAGCGTCGACTTGCCGAGCCCGGCCTCGCCGGTGACCAGGGCGATACGGGCTCCGTCGGCAGCGGCCTCGGCGGCGGCCGTGACCAGTGCCGACAGCTCTGCCTCGCGTCCGACGAACGGCGCCTCGACGATCGTGGCCGTTCCCGGGCGAGGGGCCGCGGTCGGCTGTGGCGGGGGCGACGGCACGCTCGCACGTAGGACGTCCAAGCGCTGGGTGAGGATCGCCTCCTCCAACGCCGTGAGGTCCGGGCCGGGGTCGAGCCCGAGCTCCTCGGCGAGGATGCCGCGGGCGCGGCGGAGCGTCGCCAGCGCGTCGGCTTGGCGGCCGCTGCTCCACAGTGCCAGGGCGTGCAGCCGCCAGCCCTCCTCTCGCAGCGGCTCGTCGCGGGTGAGCCGCTCGGCCTCGGGAACCACCGCGGCGGCGTCGCCGATGCGCAGACCCGCCGCGACGTGCAGCTCGGTGGCGACCAGGCGCAGCTCGTTCAGCCGGGCCGTCTCGGCGGCGGCCCACGGCTCGTCGGCGACCTCGGCGAACGCCGGTCCCTGCCACAACCCCAGCGCCTCGGCGAGCCGAGCCCGCACGACGTGCGGGTCGGTGACCGTACGGGCCTGGTCGAGCAGATCCTCGAACCGCCACGCGTCCACCGACTCGCACGGCAGCCGGAGCGCATAACCGGGCGAGGCGCTCACCAGCAGCCGGGCCGGCGTGCGCGGCGGACGTCCGGGCTCCAGCAGCCGGCGCAGGTTGGACACGTACGCCTGCAAGGACATCAGCGCCCGCGCGGGCGGCTCCCCGCGCCACAGATCCTCGATCATCCGGTCGACCGGCACGACCTGCCCACGCGCCGCCACCAGCAACGCCAGCACACCCCGCTGCCGCGGCCCGCCCAGGGGAACGGGCTCGCCGCCGACCTCGGCCCCGAAAGAGCCCAGCACCCGGATGAAGACCATGATCCGCACATTTTACGTGGACGTTCCAAACCGCTTCCAAACCGCTTCCAAATCCCCTCCAAACACCCTGGAGCAGCCTGAACACGTCGCCACCGATGAAGGGCAGGAACAGATGAGCGTCAACACCCAGGACATGGAGATCGTCCACCGCGTGCTCCGCCGTGAGTCACGGCTGCTGATGGAGCTCGTCGCGGCCGTCACCCCGGGTGACACCGCTCGCGCCAAGGTGATCGCCGACCACTTCCGCGTCTACCGGCTGGGCCTGCACAACCATCACGAGGGCGAGGACGAGCTGCTGTGGCCGCCGCTGCTTTCCCGGGTGGACCTGGAGACCGACATCGTCCTGCGCATGCAGGCCCAGCACGAACGCACCGCGGACACCCTGGCCAGGCTGGACGCCACGGTCCCCGCCTGGGAGGCCACCGCGGGCGCCGACGAACGCGACACCCTCGTGGCCGCCCTCTCCGAGCACCGCGCGGTCCTGCTGGAACACCTCGACGACGAGGAGGCCACCCTCCTCCCGCTCGCGGCCAAGCACATCACCGAGCAGGAGTGGGCCTCCCTGGGCGACCACCTGGTGAACAACACTCCCAAGCTCACCCTGCTCACGCTCTTCGGCGCCGTCCTGGAAGACGCGAACCCGGCCGAGCGCGCCATCGTCCTCAGCGGCCTGCCCGCCCCGGTCCGCGTCATCTGGCACGTCATCGGCCGCCCCCGCTACGCCCGCCACATCCGCCGTGTCCGCGGCTGAACCCCACCCCCTCTGAACATCACCCGTCTGACCATCAAAGGAGAACGACCATGTCGCTGAAGAAGCTCAACACTGTCCTGGCCACCGCCGTCGTCCTGTTCACCCTCTACCTCGGGTTGTCCTTCGTCCTGCCCCTCGGGACGTCCTTCCCGGGCTTGCCGAACTGGCCCTCTGGCGACAGCGGCTTTCCTATCGTGAAGGGCAGCCGCGAAATCGCGATGGGCCTGGCCATGGGCATCCTGCTGGTGACGGGCCACCGCCGCGCATTGGGCTGGGTCCTGCTGATGGTGGCCGTCGCCCCGTTCGGCGACATGGTCAACGTCCTGGCCCACCACGGCCCCATGGCCGCCGCGTTCGGCATCCACGGCCTGACCTCGGCGCTGATCGCGGTCACGGGACTGCTGATCCTCCGCGAGACCAGCAAGGCGCGCAAGGCCCAGGAGACCGCCACCGCAGCGCCCGCCGCGCAGCCCGCCTGACCTCCCCGTAGTGCGGCACGGTATTCCTTCGCATTTTCTGACAACTCGAAAAGGGAGACGACAATGGCGATCAACGATCTGCGCGGTGTCCTCAAGGGGCGCGTGCTCCTGCCCGATGAAGACGGCTTCGATCAGGCCGCTACCGCGTGGAATCTGACCGTCAGGCAGCCGGTGGCGGCCGTGGCGGAGGCCGCGGATGCCGATGACGTGGCGGCGCTGGTGCGTTACGCGCGGCGGGCGGGTATGACGGTGACCGCGCAGCCGAGCGGCCATGGCGCCTCCGGTGATGTGGAAGGCCTGATCCTGCTGCGTACCGGCCTGCTGAACGAGGTGGACGTACGCGCGCAGGAGCGCGTGGTCCGGGTGGGCGCGGGCGTGAGGTGGGGGCAGTTGCTGGCGGCGGCCGGTCCGCTGGGTCTGACCGGCCTGTCCGGCAGCGCGCCGGGGGTCAGCGTGACCGGCTACACCCTGGGCGGTGGGGTCGGCTGGTTCAGCCGCAAGTACGGCTTCGCCTCTGACAGCGTGCGGGCTGTCGACATCGTGGACGCCGATGGCGAACCGGTCCGGGTGACCGCCGAGTCCGATCCCGAGCTGTTCTGGGCGCTGCGCGGCGGTGGCGGGGACTTCGCGGTGGTGACCGCCCTCGAACTCGAGCTGTATCCCGCGCCGGTCCTGTACGGCGGGCGCGTGATCTGGCCGGAGCACCGGACCAGGGAGGTGTACGACGCGTTCCTGGAGATCACCGCCGAGGCGCCGCGGGAACTCAGTGTCTGGATCAACCGGCTCCAGCCGCCCGGCGCGTCGCCGATGGTGACGCTGGATCTGGCCTACCTGGGTGAGGCGGCTCAGGGGGCGGATCTGCTGGCACGCCTCGACAAGATCGAGGACGCGATCTCCGACAGCCGCGGCGTCGTCCCGGTTGCCGACCTGGGTGCCATCACCGGCGAGCCCACCGATCCGGCCCCATCCATCGCTCGTGCGGAGTTGCTCACCGGCCTGGACGCGGACGCGGTGGAGCTCCTGCTGGCCAAGCCGGTCCAGCCGCTCATCAACCTGCAGATCAGGCACCTGGGCGGGGCGCTCGCCGAGCCGGGAGAGGGGGCCGGTGCGAGCGGCGCGGTGGCTGAGCCGTACCTGCTCGGCCTGCTGGGTCTCGGCCTGCCGCACGCGGCCGACGCGACACGCGCCAAGCAGGCCGAGGTCGTAGCCGACCTGGAGGCCTACATCAGCGGCCGCAAGCCGTACACCGTGCTGTCCCCCGGCGACACGGCGGCCAAGTCCTTCTCCGGCAGCGCGCTCGCGCGGCTGCGGGAGATCAAGCGGGCCCGCGACCCGCACAACGTGTTCCGCGCCAACTACCCGGTGCTCGGATAGATCGGTACCAGCAGGTCACGGCCCCTCCGCCCACCGGGGCGGCGGGGCCGCACGGAACCCGCGTGACAGATGTCGCCGCGAGCACTGTGAAGGGCACACCCGCGCCGGAAGGACTCGCACAATGGCCGTGGCCACGCCGTCGGCGACCCGCTTGATCCCGACGTTGGCGCGCGGCCTGTCGAGATCTCGTTCAGGTAGTTGTAGATCGTGTAGCAGCCGGCGGGCGTTCTTTGCCGGTCCAGGTGGCCAGGAGTTGGAGCGCGGCGTGGGAGGCCGTGCCCTCCTCGGCGGTGTGCATGGCCAGGGCCAGTCCGGGCTCGTCCGGCAGGCGCAGGGTCTCGTAGGCCAGCTCGAGCTCGCCGACCAGCGGATGCCGGTACAGGTACCGTCCATACCTCTTGTCCTTCACCTGGTGCTCCGCCCACAGCTCGCGGAAATCCGCGCTGCCGGCGGAGAGCTCCTCGATCAGGGCCGCCGTGGACAGGTCGGCGGGTCGGTGACCGGCGTCCAGCCGGAGGAAGCCGACGATATCCCGAGCCCGTGCCGGCCAGTCGGCGTAGAGGTGACGTATGCCCTCGTCCAGGAAGGTCAGCCGAGCCATGTTGCGCTGCGCCGGAAGCAGTGCTCCGAAGTCGGTGATCAGTGCGGCGGCCAGCGAATTCCAGGCCAGCACGGTGGTGTTGCGGTCGACCAGGTAGGCCGGCACGTCGTGGATCGAGGACAGCAGCCGGTAAATGCCTGAGCGCAGAGGCCGACGTTCGGCGGGGCCGGGTGTGGCGGCCGGAGCCGGCCGGGCCAGGCGATGCAGGTGGGCGCGTTCGGTGGCGTCCAGCCGCAGCGCCCGGGCCACCGCGTCCAAGACCTCCGCGGAAAAGTGCAGAGTGCGTCCCTGCTCCAGCCGGATGTAGTGGTCGACGCTGACCCCGGCCAGCTGCGCCAGCTCCTCGCGCCGCAGCCCGGGGACGCGACGCCGCTGCCCGTACGCGGACAGGCCGAACTCCTCCGGACGCAGCCGGGCTCGCCGAGATCGCAGGAATTCGCCCAGCTCGGCGCGTCGATCCAACACCATGCTCTCCAGTATCGCGGGCGCGCGCCGGTTGAGCCTGGTCGTGCCGTGCCTAGGCATGGGCTGCCGCTGGTTGTGTCCGTCGCCGCCCGCCCACAGTGGATGGCGCCGGAACGGTTCCGCACCCGTCATGGGCGATGAACGCCCTGCCGGGTTCAGATCACGGGAGCAGTACGTGACCTCTTCTCATCTGCCCATCAAGCGGCTCGGCCGCACCGATATGGACATCACCCGAGTGGGCTTCGGCTCATGGGCGGTGTCGGGCTCGGGCTGGCACTTCGGCTGGGGCGCCACCGACGACTCCGAGTCCATCGCCGCCATCCGCCACGCCCTCGCCCGCGGCGTCAACTGGATCGACACCGCCGCCGTCTACGGCCTGGGCCATTCGGAGGAACTGGTCGGCAAGGCCATCGCCGACCTGCCCGAGGCCGACCGGCCCTACATCTTCACCAAGGTTGGGCTGGTCTGGGACCCGGACGACCCGCGGGCCGCGCCGCGCCGGATCATGAAGCCTGCCAGCGTGCGGCGCGAGATCGAGGACTCGCTGCGGCGGCTGGGCGTCGAGCGCATCGACCTGTACCAGGTGCACTGGCCCGACACCGGCGAATCGCTGGAGTACGCCGGCGACGGCACCGGCGCCGTCTCGCCCAACGCCACCCCGCTGGAGGAGTACTGGCAGGTGATGGCCGATCTGAAGGCCGAGGGCAAGGTCCGCGCGATCGGGCTGTCCAACCACTCGCCCCAGCAACTGGCGGCGGCCGAGCGCATCGCTCACGTCGACGTCATCCAGCCGCCGTTCTCGGCGATCAACCGGTCCGCGGCGGTCGAGATCGCCTGGGCGCGCGCCCATGACACCGGCGTGATCGCGTACTCACCGCTGCAGTCGGGGCTGCTCACCGGCGCCTTCTCCGCCCAGCGTGTCGCCTCCCTGCCCGCCGACGACTGGCGTACGGCCCACCACGACTTCACCACCGGCCTGCCCGCCAACCTCCGGCTCGCCGACGCGCTGCGCCCGATCGCCGAACGCCATGACGCCAGCGTGGCAGCGGCGGCCATCGCTTGGGTCCTGGCCTGGCCCGGCATCACCGGCGCGATCGTCGGCGCCCGCAAGCCCGCCCAGGTCGACGGCTGGATCGGCGCCGCGTCAGTGGAGCTGACCCGCGCCGACCTCGACGAGATCGCCACGGCGATAACCCGCTCCGGCGCGGGAGCCGGTCCCGCCCACCCCTGACCGCGGAAAGGACCATCACCCCGTGTCTCTTTGGGTCATCGCTGAGTGCGTCGCCGCTCCCGGACAGCACGACCGGCTCCGCACGGCACTGGAAGCCATGTTCGAACCATCCCTGGACGAACCTGGCTGCCTTGCCTACCAGGCGTACATCGACCCCAACGATCCCGCCCGCATGGTGATCGTCGAGGAGTGGACCGGCCCGCAAGCCCTCGCCGAGCACTTCACCACACCGCACTTCCGCCATGTGGAGCAGGTACTCGGGCAGATCCTCGCCCAACCGCTGATCATCCGGAAACTGGTCGCCGCCCCGACCATATGAACGAGCACCGGCGGGCTGGAGCCCGGTCGAGGACTTCGCCCCGCTTCACCCCGTCGTGTGTCCACAGTTCAGGGCTTGATGAGGACCTTGAGGCTGTTGCGGTCGGCCATGTCTGGTAGCCGTTCGGGACGCCGACGTCGACGAAGGAAGCATGGGGGTCTGGACAGCTCTGTTGTCAGGAACTGCCCGGTAGATGGGCGTGGCGGCGTGGGATCTGGAGCGACGCCGCTGGCACGTCCGGCAGCGTGTTGGTAGCGCAGAGGCGTGTGTCCCTCGAGTTCTCAGAAACGACGACCGGTCGTCATCAGGAGCGCGACAGAGAACGCGTTCTTGCCTGGACTGCGAGATCGCGGGCCAGATGGGCGCGGCGCAAGCCATGCGAGCGCAGGTAGCGGAGATCCCCAGCGGTGTCGTACATGAGTTGGACATGGAAGTAGTTCACCTGCTCCAGCACGGCGAACAGCCCAAACCCCAGGCCTGGCCAGCTTCCTGCCCCCGGATCGACCACCACCGCCCAGACGATGAACAGCAATCCAGCGACCAGCACGGCAACGTTGGCTCTGCGGGCGACCACGAAGGCACCGGCTCCTGGAAGGGACCTGTTTCGCGTGGCGATCTGGCGGCGCTTGGCCGACCAATACCCGGCTCCCTCCAGCAAGAGAAGCGTGAACAACGCGAAGCCCACACTGTTTCCCGCGGTCACTGGAAACCCCACCACGCCGAACCAGATCACCGCCTGCAGCGGGATGTTAAGCAACTCCAGCCAAACCAGCGACCATAACCGTCGCTGAGCCCAGGCGCGGGAACGATGATCCATCAAGCGACTATGGCAGTCCAGCCCTCGCCCGGTCCAGGCGGGCGAGGGCCCGCGGAGAGAAGGCGGGATCTTGAATTCCGGCACCTGAAAACATTTACTGCGGCGTTCTCGCGACTCGATGCGGCCTCTATGACGTTCTCTCCCGGCGGATATCCGTACACTTCCTCGAAGGTCGATATATGCTCACGAATTAGCGGGATCAGTCGTTCCTGAAGTTCGATCGCTTCCATTGCCGCCCTCTCCACCAGAAACCGGCGATCAGGCCGCTGAGCCCGCGGCTGCGATCGGCTACTTCTGTCAGCCCGGGGTTTATCAACGGAGGAATGCCAGCGCCCGCTCGGCTACAACGACAGCCGATTTCCCTTCGGGCCCGAAATGATTGAGGCCGTCCAAGGTTTCGAGCGTGACGTCAGGAAGGGTGTCGCGTACAGCGTCGAACTCCTCCCTGCTCGCGCGCGAGCTACGGCCCCCGCAAAGGAGCAGCACCGACGCGGTAACGGCCGAGAACGCGGCAAGCCGGCCCTGTTGGGCTGCCACCTGCTCGTGCTCGGCCAGATTGGCCTCCAGAAGGGGCCGCATCCGCTGCCAGCTCGGTCCCCGGAATCCCACCCGTAACGCCATGCGCAGATACCAGTAGGGCAGCTTGGCCATGAAGGCCGGTGCGCCGCCCGAGCCTCGGATGAAGTGAACGAAGGCGCCATAAGGATCGCCCGCGGCCAGCCGCTCCCGGTATGGGGCCATCCAGCCGGTGGGGACATGACCAGCGGGCACTCCCGGCTCATAGACCGCGATGCGATCGAAGACCTGGAACGACCGTGCGGTCTCCAGGATGACGAGTCCCCCGTAGCTGTGACCGAACGCCAACCGCGCCCCGGTCTCCGCCTGGACGGCACGGAGGTCTTCGACTTCCTTCCCCAAGGCGTACTGGGCTCCCTGAGGGCCGCTGGCGCCGCGCCCCCGCCGTTCGACGAGATGCACCGTGAAGGAGCGGGCCAACGCCGAGGCCAACGGCAGGTAGTCCTGTGCGGTTCGCAGAGCGCCACCGAGCACGATGAGGCCCGGCCCGGCGCCCATCGTCTGATAGCCGATCTGCGTGCCGTCGGCTGAGAAGAGCGCGCGCTGGCGCACCGGCAGGGGACTCACTTGGCCCCCTCCCGCTCCACGTGGTCAAACGTCGCCAGCAGCTGCGCGGTGTGCTTCGCGTACTCGTCGTACGGCACGCCGCTGTGTGTCACGAGTGCGGCCAACCGTTCTTCGAATCCGTGCTGGACCGAGGCCACCAACTGCTTCCCCTTGTCCGTGAGGCTCAGCCGCCGACGGCGCCCCCCACCCGGATCGGGCTGGACGTCGAGAAGTCCATCGGCGGCAAGGACAGCGGTCATCCGGCTTACCGACGGCTCGGTCACGCCGAGGTGGTCGGCCAGGGCTCGTTGCGTCGAGGCGCCCAGCTCCCCTACCAGGGTCAGCGCCAGGAAACGGCTGTAGGACACGTTGTACTCCGCCCGCAGGATCCGATCGGCGGACCGGTCCAGGCGGGCGGTGAGCACATGCAGGTTGAAACTCAGATTGCGTTCCACTCTACTAACTTAACATTCTAACTTAGAACTGCAAGTTGCAATGTGGACGGGCACATGCACCGCGCGCCGTTAACCGACTGGTCAGCGGCCGGTGGATCCATCGATCTGCTCGCGAAGGATGTCGGCGTGGCCGGCGTGGCGGCCGGTCTCTTCGATCATGTGCACCAGCACCCAGCGCATCGACGGTGCCGGCCCTGGGCGCGAGGATCGCGGGGCAGGAAGGGCCAGATCTGGGCAGGCGTCGATGACCTGGTTCGCTCGCTCGACGGTCTTCCGGTAGTCGGCGAGCACGCCGTCGACGGTGTCCGCCGCGGACGGCCGCATGGTCGCGCGCCAGTCTCCGGCATCCTCACCGAGGAAGTAGAACCGCTCGACGAACGCCAGATGCTTGACCAGCCCGAGAAGGTTGGTGCCCGAGGACACTCCGGCCGTACGGACCTGCGGTTCAGGCACGCCCGCGACCTTGTCCGCGACCGCGTTCCGCAGATAGTCGAGGAAGCCCCGCAGGGTGGCCTTCTCGTCGGCGCCGGTCCGCGGCGGCGTGGTGTCCTTCGTCCTTGTCCTGGATCGCCGCATCAAGTCACTCTCCTGTGGTTCCGGCGGTTCGCTGGACGAGCAGGATGTTGTCGATGACGGTGGCGGTCTCACCGGCGGGTCCGGTGGCCCGGCGGCGGGGCATGTCGGCGCGCAGGACGGACCAGTGCGCGGGGTCGAGATCGAGTTCGGCGGCGATCTCGGTGGGTGTGGGGTACTGGATGTCGGGGTCCTGGTTCCATGACCAGGGCGCGGTGGAGCCGTGGTCGACGATCAGCAGTACACCGCCGGGGCGCAGGGCCTGTGCGGCGGTGCGCAGGACTCGGCTGCGGAGTAGCGGGAACGGGGTTTGGAAGTACTGGGCGGAGACGAGATCGAACTGGCCGGACGGGAAGCTTCTGGCCAGATCGTGCTGTTCGGTGGCGACCCGGTCCGCGACGCCGAGATCGCGGGCGCGTTCCCGTACCCGTTCGACGGCGGTGGTGGAGATGTCCACAGCGGTGACGTGCCAGCCCCGCTGGGCGAGCCAGATGGTGTCGCCTCCGGCGCCGCAGCCCAGGTCGAGGGCGGCGCCGGGGCGCAACGGTTCGGCGGTCTCGGCGAGCAGCGGGTTGACGCGTGCGTCCCAGGTACGCCGCGTGCGGTAGTGCCGCTCCCAGAACAGCTCGGCGTCCTCGTCCATCGCCCCCTGGTCGCCCGTAGCGGGTCGTCGGCGTCGGTTGGAATCCATGTGAGTTGCCCCTTCGTGGGTCGTGATACGCACCTTCGGCGCCGGTGATGTACGACAGCATCGCCACCGCCGTTTCTCGCTTGCAAGAAAAGTTGCGGATCCGCATTATCGGGAGGCATGGACAACCCCGCAGAAGACGTGTTGGCCGGAGTCGGGCCGCGTCTGCGCGCCCTGCGCAAGGCGCGGAGCACCACGCTGGCGGCGCTGGCCGGCGAGACCGGCCTCACGGCGAGCACTCTGTCCCGTCTCGAGAACGGCAAGCTCCGCCCCACACTGGAGCAGCTATTGCCGCTGGCCCGGGCGCACGGCGTCCCGCTCGATGACCTCGTCGCAGCCCCGCCCACCGGCGACCCGCGCATCCACCTGCGGCCAGTGCGGCGATCCGGGCTGGTGATGGTGCCACTGACCAGGCGGCCTGGCGGTATCCAGGCATACAAGGTGATCTATCCACCCGCCGGCCGAGTGCCCACGATGAACCTGCGGACCCACGAGGGATACGAGTGGTTCTACGTCCTCAACGGACACGTCAGGCTCGTACTCGGCGAGCAGGAGTTCCGGCTCGGCGTCGGCGAGGCCGCGGAGTTCGACACCCACGTACCACACTGGATCGGCAGCGCCGACAGCCAGCCCGCCGAGGTGCTCACCCTGTTCGGCGCGCAGGGAGAGCGCGCCCATCTGGCACCGGCCAGGCGCTGACCATCTCAACGGATCACGGTTTCACGCCGAAAGGGTTGTCGATGGCGTATAGCCAGCGCCCGTCTTGCCCGCGTCGGGCGACATCGGTGGCGGTGCCCTCGATGTGTACGGGGCGGCCATCACGATCCGTCCCGTCGATGACCCAGTCGACGATCAGCAAAGCGATGTCACCGGCGGTGTAGACGTGTCGCGGCCGAACGGCGATCGGCAGCCCGAGACTCAAGAATCGCTCATTGGCGGCATGGGCCTCCTGCCCGGTCAGCGGTGAGCCCGGCTCCGGGACGAACACCGCACCGCTCTCATAGACTTCCGCCACCGCCGCCGCATCACCGGTGTTGAACCGCTCGGCGAACACCGCAGGCACGTCCTCGGGGCGTTCAGCAAGCTGCCGCATCATCGATGCATGTCCTTCCAGCAGGTAGAAATCAGTAAGACGCGGCAACGCTAGGAGACGCCCTCGTGACTCACCAAACGGTTGGCTACCCAGCCCAGCCAGGCTTGCCCGACGACCCTCGCGCCAACGTCACCCAACCCACCCCCTCCTGCCCGGTGGAGATCACCCTCGCGGCCCTGCATGGCCGCTGGACGACCCTGGTGATCCGCGAATTCCTGCACGGCGATCGCACTTTCACCGAACTCCGCCATGCCCTGCCCGCGCTGTCGGACAAGGTCCTGTCCGATCGGCTGGCGCACCTGACGGAAGCCGGGGTGCTCGCTCGCCACCGTCAGCCTGGCTGGCCGCCCCGGGTCTACTACACACTCACCTCACACGGGCGTCAGCTCGGCCCCGTTCTGCAAGCCCTATGGGATTGGGGCGCGGAGCACCAACTCCCTTCGACCGAAACCCGATAGCGTCGGCCCCGCGATATCGTCGAAAGCGTTGCGCCCAACAGCACTGACCTTGTCGTGATCGCTCGCCTCTGCTTATGTGTTCGGAGTGAGCCATGATTCCGTTAGGGGCAGGCTTCTCGAACTTGTTCCGGCGAAGGTGAACCCGGCAGGCGGGAAGGAGTGACTGCGTCACCTATGAGGGCGGCAACATAACGGAATGCATTGGCGGGCTTTCGGAGGAAAAGATGAGCGCCGCATCGGGACTGATCGCGCTGGTGCTACTTGTCATCCAGATAGTGCTGATCATCCTGGTGAACCGGCGCATCCGCGCCCGCTCGTAACGAGGACCTGCTGGGGGCGGACGACATCCGAACGCAACACGATGGGCCCGTCACCACGTTTCCGCTGGCGACGGGCCTCCAGGACCGTCATGCTGGAGCCCGCTCCCCTAGCTTGGAGCAGTCCAGGTGCTCGCAATCACCCGGCCGTCACGCGCCAGGAGCCCGGTATGCCACCTCCATCCGCGCGGCATCGTCGATCTCCTCTGGCGTCAGCAGGACAGCCGTCTTCGTTCGTACCGCCCCGGTCGCCGATATCGTGAGCCCCACAGCGGCCGAGGCCGCGTTGCTCGGCAGCTCGACGATCACATAGGTGTCCGTCTCGCCGAACGCGAAATACATCTGCTCGACCCGCCCGCCGACGCTTTCTGCCATACGCTCCACCGCTTGCCGGCGTCCGGTGCCGCCATCTCGCAGCACTCCTTTGAGGCCATCAGCGGTGTAGGTCGCCTGGATCATGTACTTAGGCATGGTCGAGTTCCTCTTCTCGTGCCGCCATCCTGCGCTGGGCGGCCATTGCGGTCACGAGGTCGAAATACTCGGCTTAGGGCGACGGTAATCCCTCCTGCTGTACTGGTTTTCCTCTGCCGCAGGCTGTACTGGTTTTCCTCTTCCGCAGGCTTCTCGGAATCAGAGCGTGGCTTGTCCGGACGCGGGGGCTCAGCCGTAGTAGTCGCGGATTTCCCAGAAGCGGGAGGGGTGGCCGTCACAGGTGTACTGGACGGCCTCGACGTTGTTCTCGGTGCTGACGCCGCCGGCGATGGTCAGGCATTTGCCGGTCTGGACGTTCCGGAATTGGAGGTGTTGGCCGATCTGACTGCCAAGCGCCCAGTAGCGCGAAGGGTGGGTGTCGCAGGTGTACTGGAGGGCGACGATGTTGTTCTCGGTGCTGACGCCGCCGGCGATGGTCAGGCATTTGCCGGTCTGACGGTTCTTGACCTGCAGGGCCGCACTGGAGTAGCCCCAGATGTCCCAGCGGCGGGAGGGGTGGCTGTCGCAGGTGTACTGGACGGCGTGGACGTTGTTCTCGGTACTGACGCCGCCGGCGATGGTCAGGCACTTGCCGGTCTGCCAGTTCACGAGCTGGACGTTCGACGCGGCCCAGACGGCCGTGGACGACGGCGCGGCGGATGCCGGGGTGGCGCTGGTCGCGCCGAGGACGAGGAGGGGAGCGATGACGGCTGCCGTGCGAAGGTTGTGTGACTTCATGTAACCCAGCGTGCTGGCGTGGGGCCAGCATGGCGTGAGTACCGCATACTCAATGTGTGTGCCCTGGGGCGGGCTGCTCTGGGAGGCTGTGGCTTGGTCTGGCCCCCGTCCTGCCGGATAGGGGCCAATGCCGGCCTTCGGCACGACCGTCAGTACCCCGGGTAGCCACCGCCAGGAGCACTGGGCGCCACGCCACCGGGAGGCATTCCGCCAGGAGGCATGCCTCCGTAGGCCATGTCGGCGGCGGCCGCCGCGCGGTGTTCTTCTTGAGCCTCGGTAATCTTGCGGATGACGCCGATCGCCAGCACGGCCGCGATGAGCATCAGCACGATGCTCACCACGTCGAACCGCGCGGCGGCGGCCAGCGACTCCAACTCCTCGGCCTTGAACAGCAGGCGGCTCCCCACGTTGGTCACCCAGCTGCCGATCAGCCAAGCCGCCCACCAGGCGTTGAACAGCCCCCGCGGAGGCGAGGGGACGCGGGAGGAGGCGTACCAGATATCGTCCACGATCTGCTTGGGGAACCAGAAGTTGACGATCGGCACCACCCAGCCGAAGATCAGCCACGGCTGGCCGCGCCGGTGGCCGCCGGGTGAAAGGATCTCGGCGTTCACCCTGACCTTGAACAACCACACCAGGAACGCCACGATGGCCACGACGTAGACGACCGCCTCGAGGATGCCGGACAGGCCGTAGACGAGGTCGGCCGTGTCGATCTCCGCCTCGGACACGGAGTCGACGTCAACGACCATGCGGTCCACGAACGAGGCGTACCAGAGGTCGATCCCGGCCGCGACGATGCCGACGAGGGAGTCGCACACCAGAGCCACCACGGCGAAGATGGCGACGCCGCGGACCGGGCGCAACGGCATCGGCGGCGGCGGGTAGCCAGGGTGGGAGGGGGGTGGCGGATACATGGCGGGGCCTTTCAGAATTGGGCGAATCAGCATGTCGGGCTAGGAACCAGGAAAGAATCAATTGTCCGACCCGGCATCCTTTTGCGATAAAGCCGGACTTTCGGTATTTATCATGGTGAAAGTTGGCCCCGGTACGTCCCTCGCCCGTTCGCTGTCGGACTCTGGAGCCTCCGGTACATCGGCGTTCGTTCTATCAGCTCCAGTAGTTGAAACCAACCTATTTAGGCACTTGGCCTAGCAAGATACGCAGAGTCACCGCCTGCTCCGTTCAGGTGGCTCCCAGGAGTCCAGCCGAGCGCGCACGGTCAGTTGCCGGTCAGGAGAAACCTCGCAGCCAGTTCGTCGGCCAGCTCAGCGATGCCTCGAGAGCCGTCGACATCCAGGACCGGCAGGTCCTGCTTGAGAGCTTGGCGTCGTACCTCGTCGTCCCAGAGCTCGTCGCGGCCCAGCCGATTCACCATCGCCTCAGCGTGGTCGCAGTTTCCCCAGTTGGCTCGTGCTCGGGCTGGGTCAGCGAATCGGCTGCCCAATGCATGGCGCCGGAATTCGGGTGTTGGCAGGAAAAATACGGCTTGCTCACGCCACGTCAGCAATGGTGCGATGTGTTCGGGCAGGGTACGGAAATCGTCGACCAGCACAAGGCGGTCGGTTGGCAGGGTGAGCAGGTCTTCGATGACGAGTCCGATGGTCTCGCCGTGCAGACTGGGCATGCTCTGGAAGATCTCTTCCGGCGTGCGGTCCGTCCATCTCTGTTCCGGGGGTGTTCGCAGCAGCGCGCACATGTAGGGATGTCGTTGCGGGGAGCACCGCTGGACGTAGTGATGTTCGGCCAGATCGCCGTCATAAACGACGACGTCATAGCGTTCGGCCAAGACCTGGCTGAGGGTGCTCTTGCCCGCGCCGGTACCTCCGGCGATCCAGCGGACATGAGCGAGCCGACGGACGAGATGAGCAAAGTCAGGTTCGTTCAGGCTGGTCATGCCCATCAGTCTCACAAGATCGAGCAGCTAGAAACAGTCTTGTTCTCGCGTCCCTTGCCGGTGAAGACTGAAGGAGAGGGACGGTTCGTACATGCCGCCGCCGCTCGACACAGGCCTCTTCGTCCCCGACCCGGGCTCCCCGCCAACTCCGGCGGGATATGGGCGCGTACATCTACACAAGATCAGACGCTGTGATCCCGTGTCAGGGCTCGAACGCAGAACCTTCGAGTCCATGGCTCTAGGAGTAGAAGCCCCGCCCGTACTGCTCGCGGCGTTTCACGAAATCTCCGGGACGTGCCTCCCGAAGGCGCTCGTAGCGCTGAGCAAGCCTATCGATGGCTTCGTGGATGGTGTCACCAAACTGCTCGCGCATGATCACCAAGGCAGGAAGGATACGCTCAGCCAGAATGTGATCATCGATGGCTTCCCAAGGATCTCCCACGAGCCCATCCTCTCACCGCCAGCTGGGGAAATGGACGGCGATCAAGCGTCCGATCTGGTCGTCCAAGGGGTTGGAGGCATGATGTCCAGAGCGCGGCTGGCGAGAACCCTCAAGCGCTCCCAGGTGGGGTGACTCTGCAACCCCTCGTCGTTCCACGGCCGTGGGCCTTCGTCTGTGAGGTCGACGGTAAGCCGATCGATCTCGTCGAGATATCCCGAGAGTTCGTCAGTGATCCATCCGGCTTCCCGCGACAGCCAGCGCGCCCCATAGACATTGTCGAAATCAAGTGCCAGCTCATCTGGGAGCATCACTGACCCAAGCCACTCGATCTGGTCGGCGGCCGACCACGCCAAATGCCCCAGGACCTCTCGTAGGTGGCCCCAGTGGCCTCTGGCCATCGCCTCGGCCTCGTCCTCGTCGCCTGACTGCCGCACGGGTTCATTCTGCTGTACGCCGCACAAACCCAACCGTCCTGATGTCGGGTAGCCAGAGCGTATTGCTGCGCCCCGGCCCCCTCAGGACCGGAGTCCGCGGGCGCGCTCAATCTCGAGCACGCCGGCGCTCGGCGAGGTGGCCCCACGCTGATGCGACCGCGATGGAGACGAGCAGCAACACGGCGCTTCCGGCGATGTCGAGCACATAATGGTTCCCCGTGATGAGCACGACTGCGGTCATGCCCAGCGGAAAGATCCACGGCAGCAACGCCAGTCGCGGATGGGAGGACCGCAGCGCGCACCACGCGGCATACGCGCACCACAACGACCACCCCACGTGCATGCTGGGCATCGCTGTCAGGTTCTGGCCGTTCGCGATCTCTCGTGAGGCATGGCTGCCCAGGATGTCGTACTCGGCGATGATGTCGACGACGCCCGGTAAGGCGAACCGTGGGGGCGACATGGGCAGCGCCCAGTAGACGGGCAGCACGAGAAGGAGCATCGCGACGAGGGTCCGGCGGATCCTGACGTAGACATCGGCGTGCCGGACGAAGACCCACACCAGTACACCGACGATCACGAGGTAGTACAGGCGGTAGTAGTACACCGCCGGCTGGATGAGGGCCGGATGCTCGGTCAGCCACTGGTTCGCCCTCAGCGCGATGTCCAGGTGGACGGCCCGCTCTATGGACTGCACGGCCAGGGCGTTGGCGGTGGCGGCTGCGACGTCCTGCCCGACGGCGGCATGAAGCCATGCGAAGAGCAGGATCACGAGCAGCAGACCGGCCACTTCGACGAGTGGCGCGGGCCGCCCACCCATCTTCCCGACAAGTGCCGCTGACCGGGCACGAGCGACCAGGCTCGATAATCGGCCGGCGGCCACCTCATGTGGGCTCACGCCGGTCACCCTAACTCACCGTTCCTGAGCGACGACGGCGAAGGTCTACGTGCTCGCCCGCCTCCGGCCGCGCGGCGGCGAGCCTGAGCGGGACGGGCACCGGCCATCAGGACAGTTTCTCGAAGAAGAACTCGTGCTTGAGGAACGACGTGTCGTATTCGTGCCCCGGGTACGGCGGGATCAGCTGCGATGCCTGGAACAGCCGCCAGCCGTCGCGCAGCGCGTCCACCCCCGTCTCGTACGGCGGTTCGTCCCCGTCGCCCGCCGTCGGATCGGTACGCCCGGTGCCGTCGTAGCGGGACCATCCCACCACCGGCGCGTCGAGGGCGGAGGTGGCCAGGTAGAGAACGAGCACCTGCTGCTTCATGCGGCCCTCCCGGGGCGGTTGTTCACACGCGTCGTCCAGTAGTCGATGTCGAACGAGGGATCCGCGCTCATGGCGCGCCACAGGAGTGCCCGATTGTGGATCTCCAGCCGGCCGGTTGCCTGCTCGTACCAGGGGAAACGCCTGCCCAGCTCGTCGAGGACGGCGGGGTCGGCGAGGTCGGAGGTGTCCCACAGGAGCACCTGCGGGACGGTGGGGTTGAACCGGATCTTGAACATGTACCGCCGCACCTCGCTGTCGTTGCGCCGGCCGCCGTGCCAGATGCCGTGGTGCAGCAGCATCACCGTCCCGGCGGGGCAGGTCAGCCGGGTCTGGCCGAGCAGGTTCTGGTAGCGGCCGGTGTCGCTCTCGTTGACGCGGCGCAGGTGGCTGCCGGGCACCACGAGGGTGCCGCCCATGTCCGTGGTGACCTCGCGGGGGTAGTACATGAGCTGCACGTCGAAGGCGTCCACGCGGGTGTCGATGATGGCGTCGGCGTGCAGCGGCTGGGCCTGTCCGCCGTGCGGCTCGCGGATGTGCACGGCATGGTGGTCGACGGTCGGGCCGGGCCCGAGGAGGGAGTGCAAGGCCCCGGCGACCTGGGGCAGCTCGATGAGGCGGCGGGCGAACGTCCCCTCGGGGAATGCCGTGTCGATCGGGGTCCCGTACGGCAGGCGCGGGATTCCCGCCTCCAGTACGTCGATCGCCTGGTCGTTGAGCTCGTCCGGGACGACCCCGTCGAGCCGCAGGTAACCGGCGGCCACGAAGCCGGCCACCTGCGCGGAGGTGAGCAAAGTGGTTCTCATGCCTCAAAGCTAGAATTGGACACTCGCCGTGTCGTGGGTTGTAATCATCAACTACTGGTTGATTTTCCCCCGCTGGTGTAGACATGCGCTGTGCGTCACCTGACGATCGCGCTCTCCGAGCCACCCGTGGTTGCCAGTGCGGGAGTGGGCGTGCACGGCGTCGTCGGCCTCCACGACGTATTTCGGCTGCCCGACCTGTGGCAACTCCACCTGTACGGCTACGCGGCCGAGCTCGTCCTGGAAAGCACCGTGCATGCCATCAAGCCGGGACACGTGAGCCTGATCCCGCCTGGCGCCGAGGTGCACTACCACTATCGGGGCAGATCAGAGCACCTGTACGCGCACTTCCGCCTGCCCGGCGCGGACGAGCGCCGCACCGTGGCGGTCATGCGGGACGCCGGCGACCAGGCCCCGGTCATCGGCGCCGCGCTGCGCCAGGCCATCGCGGCCGTCCCCGGCACCCCGGCCAGGGCGTCGGCCGAGGTGTGGTCGGTGCTCTGGCGGGTGGCGAGCCTGCCCGTGGTCGGCAGCCGGCCCGCCGTGGTGGCCGCGGCGATCGAGTACATCGAGGCGAACCTGGCCGCACCGCTGACCGTACCGGACGTCGCCAGGGCCGCCGGTGTCTCGCACAACCACCTCACCCGGCTGTTCCGCGCCCAGAGCGGTGACACGGTGGTCGCCTACATCCGCCGCCGCCGGCTGTCACGGGCGCTGCACTTGCTGCGCGAGTCGACGCTGGCGATTCCCGCGATCGCCGCGGCAGTGGGGATCGCGGACCTGCAGGCGTTCAACAAGGCGTGCCGCCGTGAGCTGGGCGCCTCGCCCCGCGTCCTGCGCACGCGGCGATAGTTGCGCGGGCGGAGGTCGTGTCAGGCCGACGCCGCCTCGACACCGCCTCGACACCGCCTCGAAGCCGCCTCGAAGCCGCCTCGAAGCCGCCTCGAAGCCGCGAAGATATCGATATAGATCATCGTCCGGACGGCGAGTGCCGATAATGGCGTGTGCCGTTCACGCTGAGCCATGTCGCCGCGATCCTGCCGGTGCGGCGGTGGTTGCCGCCCTCGGCGCTGGCGGTCGGGACGGTGATACCTGATCTGCCGTACTACCTGCCGCTGCCGTTCTCCTCGGCGAGCACGCACGCATGGTGGGGGCTGCTGGTGGGGGTGCCGTCGGGCGCGGTGCTGCTGATGCTGTTTTACCAGGTGCTCCGTGCGCCGCTGGTCGCGTTGGCCCCGGCCGGGGTGCGCGCCCGGCTGCCCGTCGCGCCGCGGCCGGCGCCCGTGGCGGCGGTGGCGGCGCTGGTCGCCGGAATGGTCACGCACCTGGTCTGGGACGGGTTCACGCAGGTCGGCGGGTTCGCGGTGGCGCACTGGCAGGTGCTGCGGCTACCGGTCATCGGCCCGCATCGTGTGTTCAACGTGCTCATGTACGCCAGTTCGGCAGGCGGTCTGGCGGCCCTGGCCGGATGGTTCGCGCTCTGGTACCGGCGAACCCCGGTCCGGTCGGAACGGCTGCCCGGGGTGGCGGGTCGCATACGCGGCGCGTTGCTGGCCACGGTCACGGTGGCCGCGATCGCCGGTGCCGCCGCCGGGGCGGTGACCGACCGCGCCGCGGTGAGCGGCTACGACCTGGTTCGGAGCATGATCCTGAGAGGCGCCGACGGGGCCGCTGTGATACTTGCCTGCTACGTACTCGCCTGGCACGGGCGGAACATGATGAGCACCCGACGGGCGGCGCGTGACGCGGGCCCGCCAGCCTGAGCGTTTCGCGTGGCGGCCGACACGGTTCCGGCTGGTGGCCAAGCCTTAGCCCAGCTGGAGCCGGACGGCCCCTCACCGCAATGATCGTCGTCCACAACGATGTTCACGCAGTCTCCTGCAGCAGCGTCTGCTCATGCGTAACGCGGTGGCGCCGGGTCGGCATCCCGACTGTCGGGTTGGCGACGCTCCATGCGGCGCTCTTGCAGATCAGTTCCTTGTAGACGGCGGCCAGTCGGCCGGTCAGGACCGCCTGCTTGGCACGGTCATCGTCTGCGACGTACTGGATCAGGCCCTCCTTGCGGCCCAGTGAGATGCACTGGTTGAAGTAGCCGATCGTCTTGTTCGGGACCTTTCGGCCGGTCAGGCGCGCCGCGAGGGCGTCGGCGGCCAGCCAGGCGGTTGGGATTCCCGAGGCGCACGACATCCGTAGCGGCTTGTCTCCGGCGCCCATCGCCATGGCCGCGTCGCCGACGGCGTACACCTCGGGGTGTGAAACCGAGCGCATGGTCTGGTCGACCACGATCTGGCCGGTGCCGGAGACCTCCAGGGAGGTCGCCTTCGCGATCGGGTGGACCGCGAAACCGGCGGCCCATACGGTGACCGCGGCGGGGATGACCTTGCCGTCGGCGGTGGTGACGTGGTCGGCTTCGACGCCGCTGATCGCGGTGTGCTCGTACGCGGTGATGCCGAGCTTGCCGAAGACCTTCCTTACGTGCTCGCGCCCCTTGGGTGAGACCCATTCGCCGAGGCTGCCGCTGATGGCCAGGGCGACGTTGAGGTCCGGGCGGGCCTCGGCGATCTCGGTGGCGGCCTCCACGCCGGTGAGGCCGCCGCCGACCACCACCACGGCCTGCCCGGCGTCGAGGCCCGCCAGGCGCTCGCGCAGCCGGAGCGCTCCGGTACGGCTGGCGATCTGGTAGGCGTGCTCGGCAGTCCCAAGTACGCCTTGGCTGTTCCAGCCGCTGCCGAGGGCGTACACGAGGGTGTCGTACTCCAGTTCTTCGGCACCGTTCGCACCGGAGATGGCGACGGTCTTGCGCTCGACGTCGACGCCGGTGACCTTCGCGAGCCTCAGTTCGACGCCGGTGCCGGCGAAGATCTCGCTGAGTGGCCGGGGCCTGAGGTCCTGGCCGGTCGCGAGCTGGTGATTGCGGACGCGTTCGACGAAGTCGGGCTCGGCGTTGACGAGGGTGATGGCGACGTCCTCGCGGCGCAGCCGCTTGGCGAGGCGGCCGGCGGCGCTGGCTCCGGTGTATCCGGCTCCGAGAACGATGACGCGGTGCTGCATTTCAGGCTCCTGTCCGGTTCGGATTTGTCACTTGAACCGGATGGCCCGCTGTTTCCTGACAGGAGCACAATGTGAGACACGTCACATCACAAGCAAGGGCTTTCCATGGCTGGCCGCCGCCCATTGCGCGGTCGCGCGTTCGAGCTTGTCGGGGTTTGCCTGGGTACGGCAGGCGCTGATGCCCTCGGCGGTGACCTCCAGGCACATGACGGCGACGACCCGGCCCTCCACGACGGCCACAACGGCGGGTTCACCATTGGCGGTCCAGGCGTAGATTTCGGGCGAGCCGCTGACGATGGCGCGCTTGGCCTCGGCGGGCTTGAGCAAGCCCCACACGAACTTCGCGACCGCGACGGCTCCCTCGAACGCCTTGGTGCGTGCCGGAACCTTCCCTCCGCCGTCGCCGATGGAGATGGCGTCCTTGGTGAGCAGGCGTACGAGCTCATCGGTCTGGCCACTGGTGGCAGCCGCGAGGAACTCCTCGACAATCCGCCGGGCCGCGGCCTCGTCGATCTCGGTTCGGGCTTTGCCGTACGCGACATGCTTCTTGGCACGGTGAAAGATCTGCTGGCTGGCCGCCTCGGTGATGTCGAGAATCTCGGCGATCTCCCGGTGCGGGTAGTCGAAGGCCTCCCGCAGCACGTACACGGCGCGTTCGTTGGGAGACAGGCGCTCCATGAGGGTGAGGACCGCGTACGAGACCGATTCGCGCTGCTCAGCGGTGTCGGCCGGGCCGAGCATCAGGTCCCCGGCGAGCAGCGGCTCGGGAAGCCATTGACCCACGTAGGTCTCGCGGCGCGCCCGCGCGGAGGTGAGCTGGTTGAGGCACAGGTTGGTGAGTACTTTCGTCAGCCATGCCTCGGGGACCTCGACGCGGTCGACGTCGGCGGCCTGCCAGCGCAGGAACGTCTCCTGCACGACGTCCTCCGCCTCGTCCGCGGAACCGAGGAGACGGTAGGCGATGGCCTCCAGACGGCGCCTCGACAGCTCGAACCGGTCCACGTCAATCACCGTTAAAGGCATGACCCGATCCTAACTGTTCAGTTGTAGATCGCTTTTGGTCCTGTGGTTACCTGGCCTTGCAGGTCACTGGGTCGGAACATTCAGTCGATCGACCCGACGATGGGCTCCTCCGCGTAGTGAGTCGATGTCAGGGTGACCCCAGTGGCCCGCGCAGCCAGCGCGATGGCGAGAGCGGCGGAAGTCCGCGTGTCAGCCTCTCCGTCCAGTGGCATGCCCAGATCCCGCATGTGGCCCAGCAGGCGGTCCGGATCGCTACCATCCCGATCGCCGGGGAAGAACGGCTCGAATCCTGTGATCACCACTCCGTCGACGGAGTAGACGAAGTACTCGTCCATGTCGGGATGGACACCACGGTCGTTGACGTGCTGCTCGAGGTGGGAAAATCCCTACCCGCGGACTGGCAGCGCCCTCGCACGCTCCTTTCAGAGCAGTGATCGGCTCTGCTTGGAGGCAACCGTTAGGCGGGGCTTGCAGCAGCCAGTCTCAAGGAGCCCAGCCCTGACCCGTACAAGGGCAAGAACAAGCCCGAACCGCAAAAGCGGCCAATCGCGCCCACGCCACGCGACCCCGGGGAACGCGCACGGGCGGCCGGCTCAGCTGCAGCGCGCGACGCGGGTCACGGAATACGGCTTGTAGACAGCGGCGTAGAACTTCTTCTTACCCTTGGTGTTGGCGTTGACCGTCATGCAACGGTACTTGGCGACCTTGTCGCCCACCGAGCCCTTCCTCACGAACATGATCTTGGCGCTGACCTTGTGGCTGCAGTGGTTGTTGAAGTAGATGGTCGCGCTCGTGTTGCCCTCGCCCCACGAGTAGTTGGCCCACTTGCCTCTGGGCTTGGAGCAACGGACGCTGTCGCGCTCGACCCCGGCTTGAGCTGACGCGGCGGTGGCTTTCGTCGCGGCGGTCTCCGCGCTCGTCCGTGCGGTGCCTGCCTGTGCGGAGACTGCCTGTGCGGAGGCTGCGGTCGCCGGTGCCAGCAGCATGGCCGTCCCGGCAGCGGAGCTGAGCAGAACGGAGGTGATCTTCTTGCGGTTCATGCTTCAACCTCATAAGAGCATTAGATCTTGGCCGAATCGACCGTATCGGCTATCCCAATATTCTGTAAAATCGAGGTCGTCAGCCCGTCAAGCAGATTGTTAGCCAGCCTCGTCCAGGCCGTGGGGACCTGGAGGGCGAAGGGTTGGAGAGACTGCGGCGCACTTGGCCGCCAGCGGCGTAGCGATCGAGAGCCGCATTGGGGCGGCGGCGCGACAAGAGGCCCCCAGCAGCGATGAGTCTCGCGGTGGTCCCGGGTCTACACGTCACACCGCTCCGTCGCACTCAAATCAGGAGGCACCTTGAAGCTTCTTCTCACGTCCGGAGGCGTCACGAACACGAGCATCCGCGACGCGCTGGTCGACCTGCTGGGCAAGCCGATCGCCGACTCCAGTGCCCTCTGCATCCCCACGGCTGAGTATGGCCACCCCATGTGCACGCCAGCCTCAGCCTGGCGCTTCATCGCCGGACAGACCCCGGCACCCATGTGCGACCTGGGCTGGAAGTCGGTGGGCCTCCTCGAGCTCACCGCACTGCCCAGCATCGGCAAGGACCGCTGGGTCCCCTGGGTCCGGGAGGCTGACGTCCTGCTGGTGGACGGCGGCGATGCGACGTACCTGTGTCACTGGATGCGGCAGTCCGGGCTGGCGGATCTCCTGCCGTCGCTGTCCGAGACGGTCTGGGTGGGGGTGAGCGCCGGCAGCATGGTGATGACCCCCCGGATCGGTGACTACTTCGTCGAATGGACGCCGCCCACCGGAAGCGACCACACCTTAGGGGTCGTCGACTTCTCGATCTTCCCGCACCTGGGACACGAGCTCATGCCGGGAAACACCATGGCCGACGCTGAAAGGTGGGGCGCCGACATCGCGGGTCCGGCGTACGCCATCGACGACCAGACGGCCATCAAGGTGACCGACGGCACCGTCGAGGTCGTCTCCGAGGGCCGCTGGAGGTCCCTTTCCTCCTAGCCACCGAAGCCAACCGTGAGTGCGCGAGGCGCCCACTCATGCCGCAGATTGCGTGCGCCGCCGGGTTCTTGGTCATTGCCGACGAAGAGGGCGTTGCAGCCGACGACAACAAAGGCGATTACAGCGAGGCAGCCCCATGCCCCGCCCTGGTTGCCTGACTTGGATTTGCTGGGCATGGCGTCCCCTCCTGCTCCGCGTGGACACGAACGGTATGTGGGACGCTGCTTTGCGCTACTTAGTTGGCGGGAGAGCCCTCATCCAGAAGGTTCCAGGGCCCCCGTCATGGCGAGCGCGGTGAACTTGCTGCCGAGCGCAATGGCGGGATGGTCTGGAGAGATTTGTCGCACCGTTCTGTGACACTCTCAGGATGGTGAACGTAGAGGAGTTGCGGCCGGTACTGCGGGCCGCCTGGGGGTCTGACACCTGCGATCCAGTAGGCCGGGAACAGTGGCGGCCCGACAACCCGGCAAGGAGCCAGTGCGGGACCACGGCATTGGTCGTCCAGGATCTCCTCGGAGGTGACCTGATCCTTGGCGAGGTCCAAATCAGCGGGACCAAGGTCTGGAACCACTATTGGAATCGGCTGCCTGACGGCACTGAAGTGGACCTCACCTCCGATCAATTCCAGCCCGGCGAGGTTGTTGCTGGTGGTCGCGTGCAGCACCGGCCGCCGGATGCGCCCCGCCGGTGCCGCGAGCAGTACGAGCTGCTCCGACAGCGGGTAGTTACCGCTCTGTCATCGCCACCACTCGGTTCCGCGCCTCAACTCGGCCAATCACCCTTCACATTCGATCGGTCACTTGAATAATGGCGGAGCGCGTGTGCGGCGGCGCGTCAGGCTTGGGGACATGGAGACCGGTTCCGTGCGCAGGATTCTGGCCGTGAAGCCGGATGGTCCATGGCTGGTGCTTGTCCATGGGACCACCTGGAATGTCGAGTCACGAAACACCGGGGTGGACAAGCCCCTTGCCATATCGAGGATAGGGCTCCTACCGCTGCCGTGCTCGGCCCGCGCAATCGTGAGCAACTCGATTGTTCATGTGACGTTCGGTAGCCAATCATGGATCGGACTGTTTCTCGCACATCGGATCTATTCAGCTACTATCAGGATTCCATGCGAAATTGAACTCGATCTCCATTCTCCATGACTACCTGGACGACGCCATCTTGCATGGTGGCCGCAGGCGCATTAATTGACGGTGGCTCCGCTCGGAGGGCACGAGGCACGTAGGCTTCTGAGCCATTGTTCCACTGCTCGATCATTACCACAAGATCGGCACACTCCGGAATCACCCCGAGCCTGTTTGCCCACCACTTACGCCAAGGATTCAGAATTTCGCGGATTTCTGCTCTGCGAAGCTCGTCTTTTTTCTTATTGAGCTCAGAGGACGCCCTCTTTCTCTGTGCTTCCTCCTGCTGTACTCCTGAGGCTCTCCCCACACTTCGCTCATGATCACCTAGAGTAGGCGACCTTTCGGGCTGTCCTGCGTGATCGGAGAAGCATTTTTGCAGTACATCTAGCAAGCAGATAGCTGTAGCCCGCATGCGCCTGTCGCGATCATGTTTTACGCAATGGATCAACATCTCTACTGGCACCAGAGGAATGGTATTACCAGAGCCTCTGTCAAACCACCAAGACCTGCTTCTTGTTATTAGCGCAAATACCCCGGCCCTGAAAATATGTGGTTTCACCTTAGCCGGGAGGCTTCGATTCCAGCAGCTCGCCAAATAACCAGGGAAATACACATGACCTGCGTCGTCAGTAAAGTTCCCCTTGCGAGCATGGATTTCAAGAAGCATGGCAGCTTCAGCGATCGCAGTCCTATCAATAGGGTCGTTTCCGTATGCCGAGTTGTAGCTGTGCTCGCCAGCCAGAACCTGCCCTAGGACCCACGTAGCCCCCCCGACGTCTATCTTCCCCTTCTCCCATGCAGGCTCCAGCGCGCGTAGCGCGATGTGAGCCTGCCCAAGCATCACCATTGCGGGCAGTAGGCCGGACTCCCTCTCCACGGCCCCTTCCGGAAGGGAGTTGATACTGTTGAGGACGGCTTCCATTCGGAGCCTTCGCTGTTCTCGCATGTTGTGGCGCTGTGTAACGAACATTGCGAGGACTGTAGCTACAGTAGCAAGACCGCCAGCAATGAAGGCGAGGAACGTCTCTACCTGCTTTGAATCCGGCTTTGGCCCATCAAGGCTAACCATGTCGGCGCGTTTCATCATGAGGAAGGCGAGCACACTCATGACTACGATTACAATAGCGATCGGCGGATAAAACCAATTATTCTTTATCAGCCACCAGGCGCGCTGTGGATGCATACGATTTCGGAAATAGGCAACGCGACGCATAGCTCCCCCATTAGTTGACGCCACAGTCACAGGCCGTTACAGACTGCTACATCTTAGTAGAGTCCGACAGACGCAAACAGTCAAGGAAAAAGACCACGAACTTGGGGCAATCATTCGGCTATGAAGATGAGATGCTCTACCTACTGGTTGCCTGGGAGATTGCTATATTAAGAACGACTGGACTGAGAGCGCGTTTAAGAGAACGATCAGCGTCGATTGCAGCATTGCTGAGCGGTCTTTAGCTTGATAGAGCCTGATCGGCCGTGCGTCTTTGCAAGTATTTCCAATAGGGATTACGCTTCCGAAGCTCTCCCGTGTCTCTCTCTGAAGATCCCCATGTCCCGGAAGTTCGCCACGAACAGATTGACTTCAGGGAGGTCCTCGAACTCTTCCCGCGCAAGATAAGTGGCTGCCATGGCCCGAGGACTCATCCGGCGCAGGCTGTACCCCAAGATCCGCGCACACCTGCTCATACTCCTGCCGAGACGTCCCACGCGGGAACCGCCGCCCGAACTCCCCACACAACTCCCTGCGCTCCCGACGAAGCTCAGCCATGATCCCCCACCCCCGATCACGGGCAAGCCGCAGAGAAACCGTCTCAGCAAAAGTCCGATCAGGCGGGCCGGCACGACCATCCCTGATCCCCGGGCTGAAACACTCCTCGTCACTCAACGGAACCAGCTCCAACTCGGCGCAGGCCCGTTCGTACTCCTCGCGAGTGAACTGTCCGCCCGGCCGAACCCCAGAGGCAACCCGTGCCCGCTCCAGCACCGACCGTAGTTCCCGCCAGAACGGATCGTCCGGGTTGTAGGGACCCACAGGCGGAGGGATCTCCTGCAACGGCATATCCAACACGCTAACCAGCACCACCGCGCCACCGCGCCACCGCGCCACCGCAGCGAAACGACCGCTTCGACTTGTCCTCGCCTCCGCGCGACACCAGCGGCATCCTTCAGCCGATGCCGGCCACGCTGCTGCCCTTGGGCCAGGTCCTGGTCAAAGATGCCTCCGGCGGGGGCCTCAGGCTCCGAGATGATCTCGGCAAGCCGCACATTGTCAGTGGCTGATGTGGGGCCGGCTCCTCCCGTCACCGTCGCCCAGGACAAGCCGAGCGGGCCAAGGGCTGGAGGCGACGGGAAGATCCGGCGAGAGCGGTGCGTGCGTCCGCACGGGGCAACCGAACGCGGGTGATCGCCGTGCCAGATCCGTGCCAGATGCCACGGGAAAACAGAGGGAACCACGGGCACACACGGGCGATCAACGAGAGAGGCCCCTCACCGCGTTTCCGCTGGTGAAGGGCCTCTTCTTGCTGGTGTGGCAGGTGCAAGGTTCGAACTTGCGTAGGCTGAGCCGACGGTTTTACAGGGCGTCGCAGTTAATGGCCTGACAACCCTGTTGAGCTGCGAAGATGCCGCGTTTGGCGACCCCCTCGCGAACCGTCTTCCGGATATATTCCGGATCTTACAAGCTCGAGCCCTGCCCAGGCTTTCCCTTGACATCAACCCTGTTGCATGGTGGGGCTGGGTGAGGAACGAACTCTGTACCGTCGAGCGCACCAGCCACGTACGGCAGCTAGTCATCGACAGGCGATCGTGAGAGCGGTATCTGTGCGCCGCGATGAGGACCAAACCGCATTAGCAGCTCGGGTCCTGCCCGTCCCGATCGGTTCAACCTGGACCAACGGGGGTGGCCGGTCTGTCTTGAACGGAGCTGTACGGCGGTGAACTGCAACCCAAACTGCAACCCGCGCAGGGGTTCGAGTTGCGCGCCGCGCATGCCTCCGCCTACCTGACGCTCCTATGTCAGGCAACTGCTTCGGCAGCTCTGGCCGGCATCGTACGCGCCGTTGGCTCCCAAAAGCGAAGTGCCGGCGATATACGGACTCGCCGCGAAAACTATCTGACCTGCGCCTATATAGATCCGTCCACCTCAGTGGGGGCGCATTAGGAACCAGGTAGTGGCAAGCCTATCGCCATCGCTGGAACATGCAGCGCAGCCAAAGACTCCGACTACCCATGGACCTAGATACGGACAAAGATGAATAGATGGGACATGTTGTCGTTCGGGTTGATTTACTCTCCATGTAGGAGTTAAGCTGATCGGCTGCCTAGATAAAGAGGTCTAAGCAATGCCAGCGATCACACCAGCCGATCAGATGCTCCTCCATATCTCGACCTGCAAAAAAGCCGCCATTGACGCATTCCCAGTAGGCGGAGGAAGACATCCATTCCCTCTGGCGCAACTTGTCCAGCAAGTGATATCTGATCGCTTAATTCTAGCTGGCGAACACTTGCGTGCCGGGGATCAACTATTGTTCGCAACACAGTATCGCTCGGCAATTAGCCGTCATTATTATGCAATGTATCAAGCTGCGCGCGCTATAGTATTTGCAGAGACCCGTGGGGACGATTATGAGCGCCACAGCATCCTTCCGCGAAAGCTGCCACCCCACATGAAAGACGCAGCTATACGAGAGAATGAACTAACAGACGCCCGCCTATTGCGCAATCAAGCTGATTATGATATATACCCGATAGGCCAATCCGACTGGGAGGATGAGGCCCGCCAGCTAGCTGTAACTTCCGCTGAATTTGTTCAGGCCTGCGAGGACTTCGCCTCAGGAAACGGACACATATGATGTCAGCAAACGATTACGCGGCCCGCATCAAGCAGACTCTAGTAGAGGCTGGGGTCACTATCACTCATATAGAAGAACGCACATTCCCTGGGGAAAGGTGGTTTATCATATGGGTGGCCGAAGACGGGCTCATAACAGCACAAAGTCTAGCGGGCTCAATTGAGGCTGAACTAAATGACGTTGCGCATGCGGAGGGCAACTCTTTCGTAGTCACGTTCCGGCCGAACCGGGACGAAGAGAAAGAAGTTAGCGAAGAGAGGAATCAGGGAGTTCTATCTAGCTCCAAAGCTGATCAACTAATCCAGCTCCTTGAAGCGAGATCTCGCACCTCTGATGCTCTTCCAAGTCTTAAGTACATGGAAGATCCGCGAGCAAGCTTGGCAGCCATTGGCGCATCTAGGCATCACCTGGTCTACGGTCGAAGAGGTGTTGGAAAAACTGCTCTGCTCCTTGAAGCGAAGCGTCTAGCCGAGAAGCAGGGGCATGTTGCTGTCTGGATGAATGCTCATACGCTTCGGCGTCTCGACGCGGCACCTGCGTTCCTTGTAGTTGCGGAAGCTGTACTCAAATCACTCACGAAGCACGCAGGATCTTCCCAAGGGGAATCATTTAGCCGCCTTAAAGAAGCTAGTGCGAATATCGCCGACCTCCGTACGATGGAGACAATCTCCGAGAAATCAGTCGGCGAGATTCTCGCAAATCTCAACTCGTCCCTGCGGATGGTTCTTCGCGAGGGCCTAGTTCGCCTATATCTCTTTATAGACGATTTCTATCTCTTCCCAACCAAAGCTCAATCTCAGTTGCTTGACTACATTGCGGGAATGCTGCGTGATTGTGATGGCTGGCTCAAAGTAGCTAGCATCGAGCGTCTCACTCGTCCCTTTGAGCCCTCGTCAAGAATGGGGCTCGAAATCCCGCACGATGCATCAAAGATCGACCTAGATGTCACCCTCGAAGATCCTTCCGCCACGCAGTCGTTCCTTGAATCTGTTCTCGCTAATTACACAACAACGGCGGGGCTCAACAAGCCGTCCAGTATTGCGAGAGATACGGCGCTAGGCCGCTTGGTTCTCGGTTCTGGAGGCGTTCCACGCGATTACCTTAACCTGTTTGCCTCTTCGATCGTCGCTGCTCGATCACGGCCTAAGGCTCGTGAAATAGGTAAAGAAGATGTCGCCGATGCTGCTGGACGCGCTGCTCGTGGAAAGAAGCGTGACCTAGAGCAAGATGTTGCCTCCGAAACCGCCGGAGCCCTTCTTAGGGCACTAGAAGGTTTGTCAGCACGCGTGAAGAGTGCCGGCTACACCTATTTCCGGATCGATATAGCCCAAAAATCTCATAGTTTCTATGAGATTTTGGCGCAGCTCGTTGACTTGCGATTTGCGCATCTTATTCAGGCATCACTTTCTGATCAACACAAAGCGGGGGTAAAGTATGAGGCCTATGTTCTCGATCTCAGCGAGTTCACGGACGTCCGCCTGAAGCGGGGACTTCATGTCCTCGATCTGGAGAATGGCGGGTGGACTTACCGGCAAAGCGGAAAAGCTGGAACAACGAAGAAACTCACAGGCACGCTATTCCGGGACCATCTACGCCAAGCACCGATCATTGATCTCGAAGAAATGTCGATCCAAACGATGTGACCTGGCGATGAGCTCGATCTACACGACTTGGAGGCTGAATCCGCAGACGCATCTACGGTGTCAAATCTTGGGCGTTCCGACGATACGAATCCGAGGAATCCCAACACCCGCGTTCACGAACTTCCATGCATCACAGCACTTCAGGTTGCCCCTATGCCTTAAATTAGGCTCTACCGCCTTCTCGGAAATGAGAGCCCCCGGAGGACCTCCCGGGCTCTCATGGTGAGTCGACTCAGCCCAGGTAGGGAAGGTCGGCTTTGGATGGATCAGAAAATCACAGTGGGAGACATTCCCCGCACATTCCTTGAACCTGCGGATTAAAAGATCCAGTTCGCGCCGTTCCAGATCGTTCAATGCAGGTCAGGGCGCATGGGCAGTCCATCCTGAACGGCTGTGAACGGCCTCGTACCGCAACCCGAAATGCAACCCTGGCGGCTCGTTGATCGCTTCCTTGTCGGAGCGTCCGATTGTCATCAAGGAGTGTAGACCGGGCCTTCGCTCAGGTGTAGACGCCTCGCCCGTACTCCCCGCGAGGCTTCGTGAAGTCCTCGAAACGTACCCCTCGAAGGTACTCGTAACGTTCGTTGAATCTGTCGATAGCTTCGTGGATGGTGTCACCGAACTGTTCACGCATGATCATCAGCGCTGGAACGATGCGCTCAGCAACGATGAGATCGTCGATGGCTACCCATGCGTCTTCCATAAGAGCATCTTCCGCCAATGTCAGCTTGGGAATTGCAGGGATCTTGGCTCGTAGGGGCGCTGACCTGGGACTGAGGCCGGTCGTGAGTGACCGTGGTTGACCCCTCGTTACCGCCCCTAATGGCACGCTAATGGCACGACGATCAGCCCGCTACCTGGTGTTTCTCGCGCAATGCGCACACGCCGGCCGCCTGATCATCCCGTCTGCCGTCGACCCGCCCGAAAGGGAGGCGGGCCAGGGCCACGGGGTCAAGGTGGAGCGCCCCACTGGACGAACGACCTTGACCCCGTGGCCCTGGTCTGCTCGGCTTGTCCCGGGTCGATGGCGGGCGGGATGATCAGGCTTCCACCTCAGCCACCTACGGATCTCAAGACCACGCGGCGCTCATCCCGGAGCCGGAGCGCCCCCGCCGGAGGCGCTCTTGTCATCCCTACACGTTGTCCGTCGAAGCCAGCATCATGTCCCAACGTGCCCGCTGAAGCCGCGACCTGATCGCGGTAATCTCATCCGCAAGTCGTTCCACCTGCGGGATGCTCCACCGCTGCCGGGAACTTTCGCGACGCATCCGACTGCGGTCCGCGTGGTACATGACCGCATCCTTATCGAGTCGGCCGTAAGGACTGTCGCTACAGTATTCCTTGCACTCGTGCCGGAAGAGGCACTCGCGGTACCAGATCCCATGGACAACGACGTTTCGGCTATCGCGAAGAGGAGGAATCTTCGGCAAGCAGCCCGAGATGCTCAGCAGGTATTCATGCCGCTTACGGCGCCAAGATGAGTGTTTGCTAGAGTCTTCTCGCTCTATCAATGCCTCGTAAGTTTCGAGCTCAGAGGCGATGAGGAGCTTCACGTAGCTTGCCAGCCAGTCCAAGCTCTGGCCCTCTGCGATAATCCAGATTTGGTCACCACCGATTAACTCGCTGAGGGCGCACCGAAGCTCCTCTTCCAACTCCGCTGACGCCATGGCTACGCGTCCTACAGCAAAGATCAGTTCGCGGTCGGTAGAGTCCGTTGGATCTAACGTCGTGCGTGCCATGCGTTCAATGATGCTGGTAACGCGACCCCGTGGCGAATGGTTTCGCTTGCTATGCGCGGCACGCGCACGTCGCGCGCGAGAACGGCCCCCAGGCCGCACGCGCAGCGTGCGGGCGTGCGCGGGCCGCGCGGCGGCGCGGAGCGCCGCCCTTGATCTCTATGAGCGCTATTCGGCAACGTTCCCGGACTGTCGCTGGGAAGTGCGTGTACGTCGGGGTTGTGGGCCGGTAGCTTCGCAGGTGTGGCTGATGACGCTGAGCTGACGCGCTGGGTCGTGCATGGGGAACGGCTGATCTACGACAATCGGTGGATCCGGCTCGGCATGGCCGATGTTGAGATCCCCGGCGGCGAGCGATTCGAGCATCATGTGGTGCACCTGGATCGGGCCGCTATCGCGGTGGTCGTCGACGAGCAGGATCGGGTTTTGCTGATGTGGCGCCATCGGTTCGTGTTCGATCGGTGGGGGTGGGAGCTTCCCGGTGGTTTGGTGGAGGCGGGTGAGGACCCCATGACGACCGCTGTGCGGGAGGTGGAGGAGGAGACCGGGTATCGGCCTAAGCAGGTCGAGCACTTGGTGAGCTATCAGCCGATGGCCGGCATGGTGGATTCGGAGCACAGTCTCTTTCTGGTGCGTGGAGCCGAGCTGGTGGGCAAGCCGGAGGGTGAGGTGGAGGCCGATCGGATCGAGTGGGTTCCGATGTCGGAGATCCCCGGCATGATCGCCCGCGGTGACATCTGGACGTCGGGGACGTTGATCGGTCTTCTCCAGGCTCAGCAGCGGCTCAACGGCCAAGGGCGCGGTTGACCGCTCGCGACAGTTCGTCGATGCGTCGTCGCTGACGGCGAGAGCCGGTCATGGTGGCGAGCTGCTGCGCTCGCTGGATGTGCGGTTGAGCGGCCTCTGGTTCGCCAGCCGCGAGCAACGCATGCCCCAGGTCGCAGCGGACGCCTGACTCGGCGCGGTTGTAGGTGCCGTCCATCCCGGCCAGTGCTGAGCGCAGGTCCTCGACGGTTCCGGGGTCGCCGAAGCGTAGGAGGCAGCTGCCTCTCCAGCGGGCGAAGTGGTGGACGTTGATCGATAGGTAAGGCATCTCGGGGTCTCCATCGCCTTCCGGCAACACGGCTGCGGCCTGGTCGAGCGCGCGGCGGCAGGCGCCCTCGTCCCCGAGTACGGCGGCGGCTTCTGCTTCGGCTGCTGCCAGCCAGGTCCGCAGCCGTGCGGGGACGTGGCTGCGGTGGGTGGCGTGGATGTGTTGGAGGAGTTCGGCAGCTTCGGCGGGTCTGCCGAGGTCCATGAGGACGTATGCCTGTTCGCCGGAGACGTAGGCGAGGACGGCGGGGTCGTCGGCTTCGCGGGCGGCGGCTTTGGCGTGCTCGTAGTGGTTCCAGGCGTCGTTGAGGGCGACGGTGTTGATGGCCTGCCATCCGGCCAGTGACGCGGTCTCGGCGAGGAGGTGGGCCAGTTGGGCGCGAATGTGCGGGCGTACGGCGTGGTGGTGGGCGCGTTCGATCTGGGCTATCTGGGCGCGCATCTTGTCGGCGATGGCGATGCTGCCGAGTCGGCGGTCTTGTAGGCGGAGGTTGTTGGTGTCTGTGGTCAGGATCATGACCATGGTGGGGTCGATGGCTGAGGCGGCGTCCAGGCGGGCGGTGAGTTCGCTGGTCTGCTCCTGGTGCTCGTTGTCGTGATCGCCGGTTGGTGAGGCGAGGTCGAGCGGGGCCAGGCCGAGGAGCATTCTGGCGTGGTCGGGCAGGCCGAGTCCGGTGGCGATGCGTTCGAATACCGCCAGTTCTTCGATGGGGCCGGCTGTCCCGTTGAAGATCTTGTTGACGCGGGGTTGTGCGATCTCGGTTGCTGTCGCGATGCGTACTTGGCTGAGACCGCCGTATTTGGCGGCTATCCGGAATAGCCCGGTGATGTCGCGCTTTTGGAGGATTTCGCGGCTTTCGTCGCGGTCCCACACCCATTCTGGTATGTCGATGGGGTCGAACGCGCTTTTGCGCATGTGGACCTCCGGAAGTCGGCTTCCAGGTGGTGTATTGATGTGCCGCAGACGCGATATGGCTTCGAGGTATAACGCCGTGGGATATGTATAAACGGTCTGGCTGCTCATGCTGTCGGGCATGACAACTCCGGTCAGGTGTACCGAATGCGACGGCCGAGGATGGAAGATCGTCACTCGGCGCGGTCACGTCGCGGCATCGAGGTTGGGCATGGCCTCGTCCGCCAAGGAAGACTGCCTGTACTGCGACGGCCCCGGGCAGGGCGGCGTGCTGGGTGAGCTGTTCGAGTGGGAAGTCCGCATCAGCATCGGCGACGGTGACGAGCTGGGCCCTTGCGGGTCGAGCCCGTTCCAGGCCACCTCCATGGACGCGCTGCGCACGGCGATGCGGGGCATGCCTGACGGTGCGTGCGTGCGGGGGCGCATCGTGCACAGCGTTTGCGACTTCGGTGCGGCCCCCGACGACCGTTCCCGCCGCGAGATCTTCCGCGCTTCCCTCGACCCGGCGGGCATGGTGCGGTTCGAGCGGGTGGCCGAATGAACGCGCCGAAATTGATCACGATTGATCCGCGCCATTCGGCCGAACTTCTCCGGCAGGCGCTGGCGGGGAAAGGGATCGCTGCCGATGTTCACGACGGTTACGGGCTCGCGCTGGTATCGGTCTGGGTCGGTCTGGTGGTGTGGTGCGATGGCCGGCACTTCTGGTGGCGAACGGGGTGGAATGCCACGCGTCGGCGGGTCATCTATGCCTGGCATCCGGCGGTTGACCCGGTCCGGGCCGCTCACCGTATCTCCATGCAGTATGCAGACCTGCGGGCCGCACATTCGGGCAAAGGGCCGCTGGCTGATTTCGTGCGTGAGGTCGAGCCATGAGCGATACGGCCTTCTGGGGATGCGGGGTGGAGAGTGTCCGGCGAGACTCCGTGCTGGTTCAGCATGCGGTACGGACGCACGGTACGACGGCGTGGTGCGGGGCGTCAGTCCAGCCGGTGATGATCGGCAATTGGCATCTGCCCTTCGTCCCGACTGGCTCGGCCTCCTGCCAGGAATGCACCGAGCGGTGGGAGCAGGCCGCTAAGGCGGCACGGAAGACTGCCGTGAAAGGGCCCTGACAGGTCCTGTCTTAGCCAGTACTGTACTTGTGCGGACGAGCGCAAGAGTGAACGGACGGCCAAGATGAGCATGGACTTCGCCCCGCCGAAATACGCCCAGGTTATGCGGGCGATTCAGGAGCGGATCGAGTCGGGCGAGTACGCCCCTGGTGACATGCTGCCGTCCGAGACGCAGTTGGTGCGTGAGCTCGGCGTGGGCCGTACCACGGTGGTGCGGGCTCTCCAGACCTTGGCCATGCAGGGCTGGATCGAGCGGGAGCACGGGCGCGGCTCGTTCGTGAAGGGCCGTCCCGACAGCGGGGGCGAGCGCGTCCGGCCGAGTCTGAGCACGGCGGAACAGGGTGAGAGCGCTGACAGCCTGGTGGAGGTGGCGCGCGTTTCGGCTCCTCGGCACGTGGCTCGGCTTCTCGGTGTGGCTGAGCGGACGCCGGTGATCGTGCGCAGGCGGGTGGCCCGTCAGGGGGAGGTCCCGTCCGCGGTGGAGACCGTGTGGATTCCCCTGGAGATCGCGGTGGGCACCGACCTGGACAAGCCCGAGCCGCTGCGCAACGGCATCCGCCGGCATCTCCAGGCGGTCAAGCACCTGCGCTTCGATCACATCACGGAGCGGCTGTCTGCGCGGAAGCCCACCAAGGAGGAAGCCGAGTTGCTCGGCTCGTCCAACCCGGTGCTCGGCGTGCTGGCGTCCGTGCACGACCCTTCGGGAGCCGTACTGCTGGCCATGAGCCTGGCGCTGCCCGGCGGCCTGTACGAGCTTGAGGATGTCTTCAAGGTGAGCTGATTTTATCCATAGACCCAGCTTCAGTGACTAACTGACTAGCGGGCCGGGATTAGTGACTGACTGACTTAAACACAGCAAGCACAAGACCACTTGTGCGGACGAGTTGGATCAGCTACTCTCAACTTATGCGGACAAGTGGACGAGCGAATGAGCGCTCTCCCCGCTGACGAGAGGAACCGCATGGCAATCCAAGGCCCCATCCCGATCGGCTTCGACCAGGTCTTCCCGCACGGCTGCTACATCGTGGGACAGGTCGAGCAGGTCAAGGACTTCGACGCCTCGACCAACGGCAGGACCGTCTACGCCAAGGACAAGACGACCGGAGAACCGGTCTGGCAGGTCCCGGTCATGGACGGCGACCCAACCCTCAAGGCGTCCCAGAAGACCGTCGCGGTCAAGATCCTGTCCGCGACCGAACCCGTCGCGCCACCCGCCGCGGCCGGTCTCCCGATCACTCCCGTGGAGTTCGTCGGGATGACCGTCACCCCGTACGTCGGCCAGACCGGGCGGCTGGCCTACTCCATCCGCGCCACGGGAATGCGCCCGCCGCGCACCAAGCAGACCCCGGTCAGCAAGGAGGCGGCGGCGTGAGCCTCGGCCCGTACACCTACGTCACGCTCTCGATGACTCAGGCGCAGACTCCGCGGCTCATCGTCTCCTTCCACACCAGCGAGGTAGGGGTCCGCGCCCACGTGATTGACGAGCGTCGCCCGTACTTGGCATTCAGCACGCCGGAGGCGGACGTCTCGGTCTCCACCACGGGCGGCGGGCCGGTCACCAACGCCGACCTGATCCTGGCTCGCGACATCTACAGCGCTGCCGCCCGCTACCTGGCCGACTGCGAGCGCTTGCACATCGAGCAGTCGGCCACCGGCAAGGCCACCGACCAGACGGCGGCCTGACAGATAAGGCGGGGCCGCTGGAAGCGGCAACTTCCGGCGGCCCCTCGGTTCTCCCTGATCTCACTCACGAGAGGTTCCCAGCATATGTTCAAGCGCCTTCCTGGCGACGAGACACGCAACCTCGTCACCACCACGCCCGACACGGCCATCGTCTTCCGCCCGGCCGTCATCCGCACCCCCGCCATCCTGACTCTGATCATCTTCACCTGGCGGCTCCTTGCCGGACTCGTCCGGCTCTTGCGGCGCCACCCCGTCGCCATGCTCGCGACGCTCACCCCCGGTGTCCTCACGCTGCTGTACGGCTGGCAGACCGCGCTGCTGCTCATCGCTCCCGTCCCGGCAGGGCTGGCGGCCTGGGCGCTGACCAACTGGAACAGCTTCGCCCGCCTGATCGGCCGGCGGCTGCTGGCCTGGTGGCGGCTCGTCTTCATCTACCGGCGGCACTGGCAGCCCGTCATGATCGTCTCCGGCCTCGGCAGGCACCTGTGGGGCCGCGACTACCTTCCCCGGCTCGGCAAGGTCACCTGCACGGAGTGGGCCGACCTGGTCACCGTTCGGATGCTCAAGGGGCAGTCGGTCAAGGACTGGGCCGATCGCCTCGACCACCTCGCCCAGGGGTTCGGCTCCACGTCATGCCGGGTCGCGCTGTCCCGGGCTGGTCGCCTCACGCTCACCTTTCCCCGGCATGACCCGCTGGCCGAACGCATCCCGGCGCTTCCCGTGCCGGGCACCCCGACCGTGGGGCCGGTCGAGATCGGCAAGCAGGAGGACGGACGGCCGTGGCTGCTCAAAGTGCACGGCACACATGTCCTGGTCGCGGGCGCCACCGGAGCGGGCAAGGGCTCGATCATCTGGTCCACGATCCGCGGGCTCCTCCCGGCCGTCCGCGCGGGCCTGGTCGAGGTCTGGGCGCTGGACCCCAAGCTGATGGAACTGTCCTACGGACGCGCCCTGTTCGGCGAACGGTACGCCGCCACCCCCGAGGACTGCGCTGACCTGCTCGACCAGGCCGTGACCGTCATGCAGAAGCGCGCGGCCCGCTTCGCCGGCGTCCAACGCTCCCACACCCCGACCGTCGATGACCCCTTCGTCCTGGTCGTGGTCGACGAGGTGGCGTTCCTGACCGCCTATCAGTCCGACCGGGAGCTGAGACGCCGGATCTCCGCGGCCCTGGCCACCCTCACCACGCAAGGCCGCGCGGTGGGCGTGGGCGTGCTGGCCGCGCTCCAGGACCCGCGCAAAGAGGTCATGAACATCCGCAACCTGTTCCCCGACAAGATCGCCCTTCGGCTGGACGAGTCGGAACAGGTGGACATGGTCCTCGGCGACGGCGCACGAGACCGGGGAGCCTTGGCCGACCACATCTCACCCGTCCCCGAACTAGGCGCCGGTGTCGGCTACGTCCGACTGGAGACCTCACCCGACCCGATCCGCGTCCGCGCCGCCTACGTCTCCGACACCGACATCCGGGAGATGGCCGACGCGGGAGGGGGCGCCTGATGAAGGTCTGCTTCCACGGCACCGCCGAAGAGATCGAGCTGGTGGCAGGCCGTTCGATGCTCGTCATGCTCACCGTTCGTGACCTTCCCCGCGTACGAGCCTTCGAGGTCTTCCACACCCACATCAGCCGCCACCCCTACCAAGGGCTGTACCGGCTGTGCGCCGAACTGGCCGAGACGGAGGGCAGCGACCATGCGTGACCTCGCCTACCTCCTCGACGGGCTGCGCTGCTCGGCCTGCCTGAGCGACAACACGCTCTGGATGGACCTGGCGGCGGGCCTGGTCGAGTGCCGCGAGTGCGGCCAAGGCGCCCTCATCGACCCCGACCACGACGAGGAGGAGCTATGACCTACGACCGCGCGTTGCCCCGCGCCGAACGGCTGGCCATGCCGCTGGCCCGCGACGTGGCCGAAGAAGTCGCCAAGCAGTACGGCGTGTGCATCCGGCCCGTCCCGCTCAAGCGGCTCGACACCCACACCGGTACGTGGGAGATCGTCGATGTCCCCTGCGGGGCCACCCTGGAGGCCAAGTGCCCGCCGTGCGCCAAGCGCAACCGGCAGCTCCGCATGGCCCAGTGCCGGGAAGGCTGGCACCTGGAGGCCGAACCGGCCATCACACCGGACGAGCCAAACGACGAACAGCGCTGGCTGGTGGAGTTCCGCGCCGACGTCCAAGCTCAACGCGACCAGGCCGACCAGGCAGGTCAGGACACCACTGACCTGGACGAGCTGATCTCGGGTCTGGATGAGGAGATCAACGCGGCAGGGATGCGCGGCAACGTCCTCGGCCGCACTTGCCCCAAGCGCAACCGCTCGACCCGGCGACGGCAGGACGCCCCCGACCTGCCCAAGCGCAAGATGGCGGCAACGACGCTCGGACGGACCTTCACCGGCTCGGACGGCAAGATCTACCGTCCGTCACTGTTCGTCACCCTCACCCTCCCCTCCTACGGCAAGGTCAAAAACGGGACTCCCGTCGATCCGGACAGCTACGACTACACGCGGGCCGCCCGGGACGCGCTGCACTTTTCCAAGCTGGTCGATCGCTTCGTACAGAACCTGCGCCGCGTCGCGGGCTATGACGTGCAGTACTTCGCGGCCGTGGAACCTCAGAAGCGGCTCGCGCCGCACCTGCACATGGCCATCCGTGGCACCCTCCCGAGGGCGGAGGTCAAGCAGATAGCCGCCGCCACCTACCACCAGGTGTGGTGGCCGCCGGCTGACCGAGTGATCTTCGACGGTGACTGTCTACCCGAATGGGAGGACGGGACGGGCTACTTCGACCCGGCAACCGGCGAGGTGCTGCCCACCTGGGATCAGGCACTCGACCAGCTCGACACCGATGAGGCGGCCGAACCCCTGCACGTGCTCCGCTTCGGCGTCCAGGTGGACGTGCAAGGCCTGCTCGCCGGTACTCCGGATGCCGACCAGTGCATCCGCTACCTGTCCAAGTACCTCACCAAGTCGATCTCCGACAGCCTCGACCCCGACGACCAGGCCCAGCGCGACCACGCCGCACGGATGGCTGAGGCGCTGCGCTTCGAGCCCTGCTCGCCGACCTGCCCGAACTGGCTGCGTTACGGCGTCCAGCCCAAGAACGCCAAGCCGAGCATGACTCCCGGCCGGTGCCGGGGCAAGGCCCACAAACCCGACCACCTCGGCTTCGCCGGACGCCGCGTCCTGGTCTCCCGCAAGTGGTCCAACAAGACCCTCGCCGAACACAAGCAGGACCGCCGCACCTGGGTCCTCGAAGCCCTCGGCCAGGCCGACCAGCCAACCGACCCACACCGCTACGTCTGGAAGCCCGTCCCGGCCAGTGACGCGAATGTGGCTCCGCTGGCCATACGCCTTCTTCGGTCGGTCGCCGAACGGCAACGCTGGCGCGCCCACATGGCCCGACTCCAAGCGGAAGCCGGAGACCAAGATCTTTCGGCAACTGCGGGGAGGGCGGCATGAAGCGAGACGAACTGCTCACCGTCGCCCAGGTACTCGACGAACTCGGCGGTGTCTCCCGCCGCACCTTCTACCGCTGGCGCGAGATCGGTAAGGCGCCGGAAGGCATCCGCCTGCCCAACGGCGAACTCCGCATCTACCGCAGTGACCTCGAAGCCTGGCTTGAATCCCTCCGGAGCGCAGCATGAAGACGTCGTACCACGTGAAGTTCTGGGAGATCCGCCCCAACAAGTCAGCGACGAAGTCCGGCAAGACGATCTCGTACACGGTGCGCTGGACCGTGGCCGGCCGCGAGAAGTCCAAGACCTACGAGAAGTCCGCACAGGCCAAGAACTGGCTCTCCGACCTCAGGCAGGCCGCCAAGAACGGAGAGCCGTTCGACATCGAAACCGGCCTCCCTCTGTCCATGATCAAGGCCAAGGAGGCGCGTACGGTCCTCGACTTCGTCAGGGCGTACGTCGAGATGAAATGGCCGCATGCGGCCTCCAAGAGCCGTGACAGCATGTCTGATGCGCTCTCCACGGTCCTCCCTGCTCTGACCAAGGAGACGCCCGGTCGGCCCGACGCCAAGGTCCTCCGTGGAGCATTGCGCAAGTACGCCTTGCTGCCAGAGGGCAAGCGGCCAGCCACTCCCCCGGACATGGCCCAAGCCATTCGGTGGCTGGAGTCGGCATCCCTCGACGTCCAAGATCTGAACGAGACCAAGGTCATACGTCCTGCGCTCGACGCCCTGGCGTTGTGCCTGGATGGGACGAAAGCAGGCGCCAACACCGTCAAGCGGAAGCGGGCCGTGCTCCACAACGTGCTGGAGTACGCCGTGGAACTGGAGGAGTTGCCCTCCAACCCGCTGCACCGCGTCAAGTGGTCCCCTCCCAAGACGACTGAGACGGTAGACCCGCGCGTGGTCGTCAACCCTCGTCAGGCTCGGGAGCTGCTGGTGGCGGTTACCTATGTCGGCAAGCGCGGGCGAGGCCGACGGGGACGTGGGCAGCGGCTTATGGCCATGTTCGCCTGTATGTACTTTGCTGCCCTACGTCCGGGCGAGGCGGTGAGTCTGCGCAAGGACGACTGCTACCTGCCGCTGAAGGGTTGGGGACGGCTCACACTCGACGTCTCCCGACCCGAAGTGAACAGACAGTGGACGGACACCGGAGACGCACACGAGCAGCGTGGGCTCAAGCATCGTGGAGAGACCGACGTCCGAGTGGTGCCGATCCCTCCGGAACTGGTCAAGATCCTGCGCGAGCACATCGCAGAGTTCGGCGTCGGCGAAGACGGCAGGATCTTCCGCAGCGAGCGCGGCGGCGTGGTGGCCTCGACGGCGTACACGGAGGTGTGGCAAGAAGCCCGCATGCTCGCCCTGATGCCCGGCCAGGTTGCCTCGCCACTCGTGCGGCGGCCGTACGACCTGCGGCACGCGGCCGTCTCGCTCTGGCTCAACGGCGGCGTACCGGCTCCTGAGGTTGCCAAGCGGGCCGGTCACGGCGTGGATGTCCTGCTCCGCGTCTACGCCAAGTGCATCGACGGGCAGGAGGAGATCGTGAACCAGCGGATCGAGGACGCGCTTGCTGCGTGAGATCTCACGAGGAACAGCCAACGGGCTCCGGATCACCCTCCGGGGCCCTTCGGCGTTGCCGGGCTCTGATCGTTCCGCGACTGTTCCGGATCAAGGTGTCCGACCTGGGGAAACACCCCATGATCCATTCCGGGTATATTCCGGGACCAGCTACAAACGGCGGCTCAGAGGGGCCTACGGCTGCTTACCCCAGAAACGCAGAAGAGGCCCCGTAGGGCCTCTGAGCTGCTCTTACTGCGTGTGGCAGGTGCAAGGTTCGAACTTGCGTAGGCTGAGCCGACGGTTTTACAGACCGCTCCCTTTGGCCACTCGGGCAACCTGCCGTGCCATCCGCTCTCGCGGCGACATCAGAAGAATAGCGGACTTCCGAGGTACACGTGACACCGGTTTGTCCCACGTCGGATCCCGCCTACCTGCTCCGCCGAAACGGTATTCGCCCCACCATCGACCGGGCCGTCCCCTTGAGCAGGCCCGTGTCTTTGGCCTGCGAGAACGGCTCGCCAGGCACCGAGGGCCGAGGAAGTCTCAGAGCTTCGCGTGGGGGTAGGGCTCGGCGAGCGCCAGTAGGTGGCGGTCGGACAGTCGACGCGGGGCCGTGGCCAGCCGCTCGACCTCGCTCTTCAGGGATAGCGTCCTGTACGGCCGGAGCCGACTCCGCGCACCCGTACGATCCCCACCAAATCCATCGAAGAGCTCCCAAATGGGGAGGCGACGCCGGTGATCCTTCGGTGTGGCGCGTGGATCAAGGCCTGGCGCCCTGCACGACGCGCCGATGCTGGCTAGGCTCGTACGCTGGGGTCCGCGTTCGCAGAGGGCGCGTTTCGAGGTCCGCAAGATCTGGAACCGGATACCGCCAAATGCTTACGCAGCGAGAGGATGTGCGTTTTGGCCGATTCATCTTTCGACATCGTCAGCAAGATCGACCGCCAGGAGGTCGACAACGCGCTGAACCAGACGGTCAAGGAGATCGGACACCGCTTCGACTTCAAGGGCACCGGGGCCAGCATCAGCTGGACCGGGCAGAGTATCGAGATCAAGGCCAACAGCGAGGAGCGGGCCGGGGCCGCGCTCGACGTGTTCAAGGAGAAGGTGATCAAGCGAGGCCTCTCCTTGAAGATCCTCGACGCGGACGAGCCCAAGCTGTCCGGCAGGGAATATCGCATGCTGGTCTCGCTCAAGGAGGGCATCGACCAGGAGAACGCCAAGAAGATTTCCAAGCTGATCCGTGACGAGGGACCCAAGGGTGTCAAGGCGCAGATCCAGGGTGAGGAACTTCGGGTCAGTTCGAAGAAGAAGGACGATCTCCAGGAGGTCATGTCCCTGCTCAAGGGCAAGGATCTGGACATCGCCCTGCAGTTCGTGAATTACCGGTAGCGGGCGCCCGCCGTACGTCTGAGATCGCGGAGGGGCACGTCCGGGGCACGCGGGCGAGTGCGCTGTCCACAAGGTCACGCGCGACTTCTCTGGTGCCTCGGGCCGCTCCCCTCACAAGCGCCCGCTCACATGGCCGGTTGATGGGGGCTCAGATCTCGGTGTCCTCACCTGCCGGCTCGGCCGGCGTGTTCTCCCGCCAGGCGCGCTGCCGCCTTGTTATCTCGCGCAGGAGGCGCTCGAACTCGGCGTACACGTCGGCGCCAATAGCGTGCCTGTGCCGGTGCTCGATCGCGGCAAGGATGGCGTCCGAGCGGCTCATCTGGTCCAGCCCGTGCGCTGTGGGCACGATGAGCTTGGCGCGGCGGTCGCTGGGGTCGGGGCGGCGTTCGAGGTAGCCAAGGGCCTCCAGCTCGTCGATCAGCTTGCCGACGACCTGCTTGTGTTGCCCTGACGAGCGGGCCAGATCGGTGGCACGGCTACCCTCGGCATCCAGGTAGGCCAGGACCGCCCCATGCTGCGGTCGCAGGCCGGAATGTCCCTGCTCGGCGAGGGTTTCGAACAATTCCTCCTGCACGGCGAACAGTAGCCGGCTGGCAAGCACCCCCAGATCAGGATCCGTCCGCTTTCGCTCGCTACGCCTCATGACCAGCCTCCCTTAGTAACCGAAGATTATAGTCACCTATCTTGACTATATATTTGGGTGACTATATCGTTCTCACCGTACCGCGATCGAGGAGGAACCCATGAGCACAACCGTCGAACTGACCCGCTTCAAGGTGCGCCCTGAACAAGCGGAGGCGATGCTGGCGGCACGCCCGGCGATGCTGGCCGACTTTCGCGGCGACCGGGAGGGCTTCCTCGGTGCCCGTCTGGTGCAGTTGCCCGGGGACGAGTGGCTGGATGTTGTCGAATGGCGCTCGGCGGAGGACTTCGCCGTCTCGCGCGCCAAGGGCGCCAACCTGCCGGGCATCGCCGCCTTTTTCGGCACCATCGCCGAGTTGGTCAGCGCTGAGGAGGGCGTCCTGGCCGACGCCTGGTGACGGGCGAGCGCGCCTACAGCTACACCCGTCGCCGCTTCTCCTTCGGTGGTGGCGGCGGCGCCCTGGAGAACCATCGCCTGGCCGCTGCTGTCCTGCGCGCGGCCACGCGATCGGGGCATGTGCAACGTTGATACCGTCTACACCTTCTAGCCGATCTCGCCAGTAGCCTGTCACGATGACCATGCTTGTTCACATCACCGCGGCCAAGCACACACGGTCGATGCGGCGCAGCGGCATCCGTGCGGTGAGCGGTGGGCATGACGATATCTCTGGTGTCTATTGCCTGCCGGTGCTCCCGTCGTACCAGATCACCCATCAGTGGGTCCGTGAGCTGCGGCGAGGCGGGCAGCGTACCCTCGTCGCGGTCTATTTCCGGGTGCCAGATGACGAACCGGTGCAGGTCGGCCACTACAGCCGCTTTCCCGCCGAGATGGCCAGCGCGGAGGCATCCGCGCTGATCGCGGCCCAGCAGGATGCACGCGGGTACGAATTCTTCGTCGCGCGGCCCATCCGGGCCGACGAGATCCACCGCATCCGCGCCGTCAATCAGGTGACCGGGTGGCGCTACATGCCGGACGCTCATGGGAGACCGCCATGCGCGTGCCCGATCTGCAATCCCTCGGGCCAGTACGGCGCCGCCAAGATCCGGAAAGCCTTTGGCGACCCTGACGAGTAGTCGGATGGACGAGGAAATCAGTGAGGAACTGCGAGGCAAGCTGACTGAGCTTGCCCGGCTTCAGGACGGCGAAGCCGGCGATTTGACGGACGAGCACGAACGCTGGGCGCTCTACCGAGTCGCGATCGAAGACGGCACGGTGTAACCGAGCTCCGCTCTGACGGCTTTCCGCATGACCAGGTGGTCGACAGCTTGCCGGGCTGGTCCAACTGGCTCCAACTCCGGATCACCGCGGTCGTTGAGGACACGGCTGTGTTGCGGATCCTGGCGGAACAGGGCCGGACCAAGAGGGTGCGCAGGCAGGCGACAGAGGCGGCGCAGATGTCCGCACGCCGCCGCGGCCGCTCCGCGCGAAGCTGACCAGGCGCAGCCCACAGCCCCGCGTACGCGTGGCAGATGTCGGCCGGCCAGGCGAACCATTCGATCTGGCGTCCTGATCCGTGGTCAAGGTCGAGTCGGTTTGGTCAGCGCGTGAGGCCGGAGATGAGTCTGGCGATCTTCCCCTGGCGGGGTGCCAGCCAATCGGCGATGTCGGCGACGACGGCCGCGTCGACGTGCTGGGGCGACTCGTAGTCCGCGGGAGTGGACGGGCCCGAGCCGGAGAAGAATAGGTGGTCGTCGGCGTCGTGGACGCGGATGGTGACGTCCGCCCGGTGGGCGAGACCTGCCTGCCAGCGGGCGAGGTCGTCGGCGACGGTCACCTGGTAGTCGCGGCCGCCCTGCAGGATGAGCATCGGCTTGTCCAGCGCCGCCGCGGTCGCCACCGGGTCGTAGCCACGCAGATCCAGCCAGTACGCCGCCGAATAGCCGAACGGCAGTTCGGTGGCGGGCGTGTCGGGCGACAGGCCGGGGCTGTCGACCATCGCGGCCTGCCGCGTGATCATCTCGGCGGCGGACCGCGCGCCGGGGTCCAGCGAGGCGAGGTAACTGACGACGCGTACGGCGGCCTGGTGCATCGGCTGGGCATCACCGGCCAGCAGCACCAGACCGGCCACGGACGGCTCGGCGGCGGCGACTCGCGGGGCCACCTTGCCGCCCATGCTGTGGCCGGCGACGTACACCCTGGCGGCATCCACGGTCGGGTGGCGCTGCAGCAGGTGGATGGCGGCGACGGCGTGCGGGACGTACTCGTCGCTCATCGTGAAGTCGGATTTGCCGGCCACCTGACCGGCGTGGGCGTAGGTCACCTTGTCGAAGCGCAGCACCGCCACACCACGACTGGCCAGCCCCCAGGCCAGGTCCTTGAGCGGCTTGTTGGGGCCGCTGGTCTCATCCCGGTCGAACGGTCCGCCGCCGCTGAGCAGCACCACGCCGGGCCACGGGCCACGCCCGCGCGGCACGCTCAACGTGCCGGGTACGGCCAGCGCGCCGGAGCCCACGGTGACCTCGTGCTCGTCGAAACTCTTACGACGCGCGTACGGCGGCGGCGTCCATTGCGCGGTGAGCGCCGGCGCGAGCCGCAGACCGTGGAGCAGACCGGCCTCGTCGACCGACATGACCACCGTCAACCCGCCCCGATCGCACGTCACCGGCACGCTCACCCGGGTCAGCCCCGCCTGGACCGGCTCGCTCACCGGCGTCCCCAACGCCGAGATCGACCCGATCCTGGAGATCAGGCCTTCCCACTCGACGCGCAGCGCCTCAGCGGACACCACCGCTCGCAGCGGCGGGGCGAATAACTCCTCGACATCCGCGAAGCGCCCATTCCCCGCCATTTCGACGACCGCCGTGGCGACGGCCGCCGGGCCCATTCCCATCGTCATCTCGACACCGACCTTTCTCATGTTTTGCGAACGGTAGCACAGCATGAGATCGTTGTGCGGATGGAATCCTTGGAGCTACTGGCACATCCGGTACGTCTGCGGATCGTGCACGCGATGCGCGGCGGGCGTTCACTCACCACCACTCAGCTGTGCGCCCGGATCCCCGACGTCTCGAAGGCCATGGTCTATCGGCACGTCGACCTGCTCGCGTCCGGCGGAATCCTGGAGGTGGCCGGCGAGAGGAGGGTGCGGGGCGCGGTGGAACGCCACTACCGCCTACGCCTCGACCGGGTCACTGTCGACGCCGACGCGCTCGCGGCGCTGTCGCCCGACGACCACCGGCGCGTCTTCGCCACCTCGATGGCGGTCCTGGTCGCCGAGTTCAACGCCTACCTCGACCGCGAGAACGCCGACCCGATGGCCGACCTCGTCGGCTACCGGCAGCACGCCATCTGGCTCAACCGTGGCGAACTGGAGAAAATGATCGGCGAGCTGCGTCGGGTGATCTGGCCCCTGCTGGCCAACCAGCCGACGCCGGACCGCGCGCAATACCTGCTCAGCCCCCTCTTCTTTCCGATCGAACAGCCATCCGCCGACCCCGAGTCCGATTGACGATCCGGCGACCTGTGGCATCACATCCGCAATCCGGAGAACACCCGCATAAGCTCCCGTGACGTGACGAAGATCCCTCTGCGCCGTTTTACGGCCCGCGCCCTGCCCATCGACGAACAGGGCAGGGTACTCCTGCTCCACGGATTCAATCCCGCCCGGCCCGACGAGCCCTTCTGGTTCACCATCGGTGGCGCCGCCGAGGACGGGGAGACACTCCACGAGGCCGCTCTGCGCGAGCTGCACGAGGAGGTCGGGATCCGGGTCGGGGCCGATCAGCTCACCGGTCCGTACGGCACGAGCACGATCGAGTTCTTGTTCGCCGAGTACGCCGTCACCCAGGACCAGACGTTCTTCGCGGTCCGGGTGGCCGAGGGCACGGACATCTCGTACGAGCACATGGAGGAGATGGAGAAGGCCACCACGCTGGGTCACCGATGGTGGAGCCCGGAGGAACTGGAGGCCACTGAAGAGGTCTTCTTTCCCGAGGACCTCGCCGCCCTCCTGCGCAAGATCAACTCAGCTGCTTGGCGAGCATGAGGCAATGGTCATGAGAGTGGCGGGAGCCCTCGGCGTGGCGGATCAGCGGCGGTAGCCCGCCATGCGCTCCAGCCGCGCGACCCGCTCGGAAGTGGGCGGGTGGGTGGAGAACAGCCGCCCGAACCCGGACCCGCTGAACGGGTTGGCGATCATCATGTGGGAAGCCGAGGTGAGGCGGCTGTTCTCCGGCAGCGGCAGCCGGCGAGCGCCCATCTCGATCTTGCGCAGCGCAGAGGCCAGCGCCAGCGGATCGCCCGTCAGCCGGGCGCCGGACTCGTCCGCCTGGAACTCCCGCGTTCTGGAGATCGCCATCTGCACCATCCCCGCCGCCACCGGTCCGAGAACCATCATGAGCAGCGCCCCTACGAACCCGGGCCCCTCATCGTCATCGGACCCACCGAAGAACACGGCCACGTAGCTGAGCCAAGTGATCATCGTGGCCAGCGCGCCGGCTACTGACGAGACCAGGATGTCTCGGTTGTACACATGGGACAGCTCGTGTCCGATGACTCCGCGCATCTCGTCCGGGTTGAGCAGCTGCGTGAGCCCGTACGTCACGCAGACCGCCGCCTGGCGCGGGCTCCGTCCGGTCGCGAAGGCGTTCGGTTGCACGGTGGGCGAGATGTACAGGCGCGGCATCGGCTGCCGGGCTTCGTTGGAGAGCTCCCGTACGATCCGGTAGAGCATGGGCTGCTCGACCTCGCTGACCTGCCGCGCCCGCATCGCCGACAGGGCGATCCGGTCGGAGAAGAAGTAGGCGACACCGCTGCTCGCCATGGCGAACACGAACGCGAGCTGCAGCCCGGTGCCACCGCCCAGCCACCCTCCCACCGCGAGTATCAACGCAGATAGGCCGCCCAGCAGAATGGCGGTGCGCAGACCGTTGTGGTGCAAGGTTCCCCCCTTCGCGGTGTGGGTTCACCTGGTCCAACGACGATCCCCCGGTTCATCGTTCCCCGTGGTGCCCGCCCGAGGGCACAGCGCGACCGTATCGCCTGCTCAGCGCGTCGGAACAGCGACACCTCCGCCTGCTCAGCGCGTCGGAACCACGCCCCCTCCGCCTGCTCAGCACGTCGGAACCGCGCCCCCTCCGCCTGCTCACCCAGAGGCGGATCCGCCTCATCTGCTTACTCACCCGGAGGCGGACAGCGAGGTCATCCCCAGCACCAGTTGCGGTGCGACCGAGAACAGCAGCGCCGCCACCACAGCGATCCCGACGGCCACCCAGGCGGCGGGAAGCGCCCGGCGGACACCGGCGGTCACGGGTTCGGCCGGGGTGAACAGCCGGGCCGTCCAGACCACGTAGTAGTACAGGCCGATCACGGTGTTGACGGCCATGACCACCGCGAGCCACCCGGCTCCACCCTCGACGATCTCCCGGAACACCACCACCTTGGCGAACAGCCCCGCCAACCCCGGCGGCAGACCGGCCAGGCAGATCAGGCAGAACGCCAGCGCGATCGCCGCCACCGGGCTGCGGAAGGCGAGGCCGCGGTAGTCGTCCAGTTCGTTGCGCGCGGTCGTCCGCGACATCAGCATGACGACCGCGAATGCACCCAGGTTCATGGCCGCGTAGATGACGAGGTACGCCACGGACGCCCCGACCGCCCCGGCGACCTCCCCCGTCGTGCCAGCCGCACCGACCACGGCACCGGTCACACCAGATGCGCCCGCCGCGCCGCCTGACCCAACCGCGCCGACTGCACCGGCCGCACCCGCGGCACCCGCGGTAAGGCCCGGGGAGGCGGCCATCTCGCCCGTCTGGGCCGTCACCGCGAGCGGGGCCAGGATGTAGCCCGACTGGGCGACCGAGGACCAGGCCAGCAGGCGTACGGCCGAGCGTTGGCGCATGGCCAGGAGGTTGCCGACCGTCATGGTGAGCGCCGCGACGACCGCGATGATGGGCGACCACGTCGATGCCTGGCCGGGCAACGCCGTGACCAGAACGAGGATCAGGCCCGCGAACCCGGCCGCCTTCGAGATCACCGAGAGCAGCGCGGCGACCGGGATCGGCGCGCCCTGGTAGACGTCCGCCGCCCAGGCGTGGAACGGCACCACTGCGATCTTGAACGCGAAGCCCGCCACGACGAACACCAGCCCGACCGTGACCACTCCCGGTAGCCCGTGGCCGGCCGCCAGCAGCGACGAGTATGCCTCCGGCGCCCCCACCCCCGGCGCGGGGGCCTTCCCGCTGAACACCGAGGCGAGACGGGAGAGGTAGACCGTCCCCGCGATCCCGTACAGCAGCGAGACCCCGAACAGCATCACGGCCGTCGACACGACCGAGACCAGGAAGAGCTTGACCGCCGCCTCGGAGGAGCGCCCGTCGTAGCGTTTGAGCGCGGTGAGGGCGAAGACGGGCAGCGAGACCAGTTCCAGAGCCACCACCAGCATGATCAGGTCACGCGAGGCAGGCAGGGTCACCGCGCCGACCAACGTGCACAGCAGCAGGAAATACCACTCACCCGCCGGAATGCCACCCCCGGCCAGCTGGGTCATGGACATCAGCACGACCACGACGCCCGCGACCAGCACCAGCCCGGCGAAGATCAGCGTGAACCGGTCGACCACGAAGGAGCATGCCGGCTCGCTTCCGGGGCCCGCCGCGCCGGCGAGGCTTTCGGGAACGCAGAAGGTAGCCCGCGCTCCGTCACCTCGTACGGCCTGCGCCACGACGAACCCCAGGCCGACGACGACGCCCGCGAGACTGACCAGACCGAGCCCGGTCCTGGTACGTCCCCCGCTGGGGAGGAACGCGTCGAGCATCAGCACGAGCCCGGCCACCAGCGCGAGGACCAAGGGCACCGCGATGACGGAGTAGTCGATCTGCTGGATCATGACAGGGCTCCCAGCAGGGTCTGTACGGCAGGTGTGGTGAGCGAGAGGAGCAGCTTCGGCCAGAGCCCGAACAGCAGAATCAGCACGATCAACGGCACCCAGGCGGCGAACTCGTACCCCTGGATGTCCCGTAGCACCCGCCCGCCGGCACCCCCCTCGCCCTCGGCCGGCCCCGCCGCCCCCGCGACCCGCTCACTGATCGGCGACTCGCCCGCCCACGCAGCCTGCTGACTGTCCGGCGACTCGCCCGCCCACCCAGACCGCTCACTGTCCGGCAACTCTCCCGCCCACCCAGACCGCTCACTGCCCGGCAACTCTCCCGCCCACTCGGACCGCTCACTGTCCGGCAACGCGGACCCGTCGGGTGGCCAGCCGCCCACGCCAGAAGCGCCCGTGCGCGCGATGGCCGGGACCGCCTGGGCGTGTTCGGGGCGCCCATGCGTCACGCGGGACAGCATGACGAGGAAGTACGCCGCCGTCAGCACCGCGCCCAGCCCGCCGATCACCATGAACGTCAGGAACAGCCCCCGAGGCAACCCGGCCGCCGGCTGGAAGGCGCCGAAGAGGGACAGCATCTCTCCCCAGAACCCGGCCAGCCCCGGCACCCCCAGCGAGGCGATGGCCGCGAAGGTCAGCACCGACCCCAGGTGGGGCAGCGTGGCCAGCATGCCGCCACCGAGGGCACGCATGTCGGCCGTGCCGTAGCGCTCCTTGATCGCGCCGGCGAGGAAGAACAGCAGGCCGGTGATGAGGCCGTGGGCGACGTTCGCGAACAGGGCGCCGTTGATGCCCACGGTGGTCAGCGTGGCGAAGCCCAGCAGGACGAAGCCCATGTGGCCCACGGAGGAGTAGGCGATCATGCGCTTGAGATCGCGCTGCGCGAGGCAGGCCAGGGCCCCGTAGACGATGCCGACCACGGCGAACGCCCCCAGCCACGGCGCCACCGCCGCCGCCCCTTCGGGCAGGACGGGGATGGCGATCCTGGCGAAGCCGTACGTGCCCATCTTCAGCAGTACGCCGGCCAGCAGCACCGAGCCGACGGTGGGCGCCTCGGTGTGCGCGTCAGGGAGCCAGGTGTGCAGCGGCCACATGGGCGTCTTGACGGCCAACCCGACGCCGACCGCCACGAACGCGAGGATCTGTACGGCCCTGGGCATGCCCGCGCCGTGTGCCTGGCTGAGGGCGACGATGTCGAGCGTGCCGGTACGCGCCCAGACGAGCAGCAGGCCGAGCAGCATCACGACCGAGCCGAGCAGCGTGTAGAGGATGAACTTGATCGACGCGCTCCGCCGGCCCTTGCCGCCCCAGACGGCGATCAGGAAGTACATCGGGATCAGCACGATCTCGAAGAACACGAAGAACAGCAGCAGGTCGAGCGCGAGGAACGTACCGATCATGCCGACTTCGAGCACAAGCAGGGTGAACACCAGCGCCCGCGGCCGCGCACCCCCCGCTCTCGGTCGCAGCAGCTGGCCGGGGCCGCGCGCGTCTCCCCAGCTCAGATAGACGAAGCAGAGGAACGTCAGGAGGGCGGTCAGCGCGATCAGCGGCAACGAGATGCCGTCGACGGCCAGGTGGAAGTGGATCCCCAGCCCGGGGATCCATTCCCGGTCGACGGCGAACTGCGGCCGCGCCGCCTGCCCGTAGTCGAACGTCGCCACCATCACCACGGCCAGCACCAGCGCGACACCCGACACGACCAGCCCGTAGACCCGCAGCCAGGGGCGCAACACGGCGGGCGACACCAGCAGCAGCAACGCGCCGAGCAGGGGCACCGCCAGCAGCGCCACAGGAAGCCAGCCCGTCATGCGAACACCACCGCCCCCACCACGATCAGGAGGACCCCGGCGAGTACGCCGCTCACATAGAGCTGGACGTTGCCGTTCTGGGCGAGCCGCAGCAGCCCGGACAGCCCTTGCGCGGACCGCCCCGAGCCGCGCACCGCCCCGTCCACGACCACGTCGTCTGTCCTGACCACGAGCCTGGCCAGCGCCAGGGCAGGCCGGACGAACAGGGCGGCGTAGACGCCGTCCACGTAGAACGCCCGCTCGCACGGCACACGCAGGGGGCCGAGCAGGCGGGCCGGGTCGGCAAGAGGGTCGCTGCGCCAGAACGCGTACACCACCCCGGCGCCGAGCAGCGCGAGCACGACGCTGACGGCCGCCACCCCGAGCTCCACATGGAGCCCACCGGCGAACCCGAGGAGCACGGCCGGAACCGAGAGGAGCACGATGGGCACGAGCATCGTCCGTGGCGCCTCGCGGATGTCGACCACGTGGGCCGTGCCGGGCTCGGGCTCGGGGAGCGCCACGATTCTCGCCTCGCCGAAGAAGGTGCGCAGCCAGGCTCTGGTCGCGTACGCCCCGGTGACGGCGACGGTCGCGAGCGCGCAGCCGTACAGCAGCAGGGCGGCGGCATCCGTCAGACCGCCACCCGACAGAGCGCGGTCCATGGTCAGCAGGAGCTCGTCCTTGCTGAAGAAGCCGCTGGCCGGAGGCAGCCCCGCGAGGGCGGCGAACCCGATCGTCATCGTGACGAACGTGACCGGCAGCGCCCGTCTCAGGCCGCCCATCTGGCTCATCAGGTTGGAGCCGACGTGGTGGATGACCGCGCCGGCGCACAGGAACAGCAGCGCCTTGAACGCGCCGTGCGTGAGGAGGTGGAAGATCGCCGCGCTGTCGGAGCCCGCCGCCAGCCCGCCGGCCATGTAGGAGAGCTGGCTGATCGTCGAGTAGGCGAGCACGCGTTTCAGGTCGTCCTGGGCGAGCGCGGCCAGGGCGGCGCCCAGCATGCCGAGGGCGGCCATGACGGCCAGCACGTCGAGCGTGGGACGGGCGCCCTGGAAGGCGGGGAACAGCCGCGCCACGATGAAGATCCCGGCGGCCACCATGGTGGCGGCGTGGATCAGCGCGCTGATGGGGGTCGGGCCCGCCATCGCGTCGGGCAGCCAGGTGTGCAGCGGAACCTGCGCGCTCTTACCCGCCACCCCGGCCAGCAGCAGCATGGTGGCGGTCACCAGCGTGCCCGTGGACATCTCGGGCACCTTCGCCAGCACCTCCGATATCCGGAAGCTGCCCGCGGCGCCGCCGAGCACGAAGATGCCGAACAGGAAGCCGACGTCGCCGAGCCGGGTGACCAGGAACGCCTTGATGGCCGCCCGCGAGTTGCCCTTGTCCTCCCACCAGTGGCCGATGAGCAGGTAGGAGCACAGGCCCATGACCTCCCAGCCCACGTAGAGGACGAGAAGGTCGCCGGCGTAGACGACCAGCAGCATGGCGCTGGTGAACAGGCTGATGAAGGCGCTGTAGGAGGGGTAGCGCGAGTCGTCGTGGAGGTAGCCGACTGAATAGACCTGGACGGCCAGCGCCACGAGGGTCACCAGGACGCCGAGGATGCCGGACAGGTCGTCGGCCTGGAGGGTCAGCGAGATCGGGACGGCGCCGGTGCCGATGGTGCCGTAGGTGCGGCCGACGGCCGGGCCAGGCGTCGCGCCTTCGAGGAAGGCGAAGCCGGGTGTCCAGGCCAGCCAGAGCGCCAGGACCGCGGCGGCGGCCGTGGGCACCACCGCGATCCACGCCGCCCGCGTGTTGGCCGCGGAACCCCCTGAACCCGGTCTGCTCTCCGGGCGCCGGCGCGGCCAGCGCGACAGCAGCAGGCCGGCGAAGGCCGCGACGAAGGGCAGGACGACCGCTAGGAGCGGGAAGACTGTCACAACGCGCCCCCTCGCTTGGCGGGCTCGGCCGTCGTGGCCGAGTCCCCCGCCACCTCGGGCTCGCCCAGCCGACGTGTCGGCGGGTCATCCGACGTGCTGGGAGGTGCGGGATCATCCGGCATGCCGGAGCCTGCTTGGTCGCCTGGCTTACCCGCCGAGTCCGCCGGGGCGTCCGACGTGCCTGGTTCGGACAGGTCGCGGAGCTGGTCGATGTCGACCGTACGGCGGTTGCGGTAGAGGGACAGCACGATCGCGAGCCCCAGCCCGACCTCGGCGGCGGCGATCACGATGATGAACAGCGTGAGCACCTGGCCGCTGTGCAGCCGATCGCCCAGCCACACGTCGAACGCGACCAGGTTGAGGTTGACGGCGTTGAGCATCAGCTCGACCGACATCAGCACGAGGATCGTGTTGCGCCGGGCGAGCACCCCGTAGACGCCGACGGAGAAGAGGAGCGCGGAGACGACCGCCGGGTAGACGATGTGCACTAAGAACCCCCGGTCTGCTCAGGTGGCGAACCCCCGGGTATGTCCGTGCGGGACAGCACGATGGCGCCGATCAGCGCGGCCAGCAGCAGCACCGAGAGCGCCTCGAAAGGCAGCACCCACGTGCTGAACACGCTGGCGCCCAGCTCCTTCGCCGCGCCGGCGCCGGGTTTCAGCGGTGTGTACGCCGTGCGGAAGCCGTCGATCACCATCGTGACCAGGACGGCCGCCGTCGCCACCGCCACCCCGGCCGCCACCCACCGGTTGCCGCTGTCGAGATCGGCGGAGCGGCCGATCGGGGCACGGGTCAGCATGATGCCGAACAGCAGCAGGACCACTACAGCGCCCACATAGATGAGCACCTGGACCCAGGCCACGAACTCGGCGGTCAGCACCAGGTAGCCGCCGGCGAGGGCGCCGAAGGAGACGACCAGCCAGAGGGCGGCGTGGACCAGTTGCCTGGTCGTGACAACGAGCAGCGCGGATCCGACCGCCACCGCACCCAGCAGCAAGAAGACGATCTCTTGCCCGGTGGGTGACAGATAGGAGGGCACCGCCTCGGTCACGAATCCTCCTCGGACTCCCTTGTCTTTTCCGGGTCGAGCCGCCCGGGCGGGCGGATGGATCGAGGATCGGCCATCCGGCGCCCGCGTCGGCTCGTGCCAGAAGTCTGCTCCCCGCGGTCGGGCGGCGACGACGGCCGACCCGAGCCTGTGGAAAACTCTTCGGCAGATGGTCGGCCTGTGGAAGACGGGCCGGTTTCGGTGCCGGGAACCGGTCCGGAGGCGGCATCGGCGGCCGGTCCGGGGGCGGTACTGGAGGCCGGGCCAGAAGCCGCGCCGGGTGCGGGGGCAGAACCCACGCCAGAAGCCGCCCCGGACGCGGGGGCAGAACCACCCACGCCAGAAGCTGGGCCGCTGCGGTCCGCGGCAGGACCCGCGGCGCCAGGGCGGGCGGTGGACGGGCCACGGGCCGGTCGGCGGGCAGCGGTGAGTTCCTTCGGCGGCTCCGCGCCAGGGTCGTGGGCGGGAGGGGGCAGAACCGTGGGAACCCAGGTCGCGAGCCGGTCCTTCTCGTGCAGAAGGTTCCGGATGTCACCCTCGGCGTACTCGAACTCGGGCGACCAGAACAGCGCGTCGAACGGGCACACCTCGATGCAGATCCCGCAGTACATGCACAGGGCGAAGTCGATGGCGAAGCGGTCGAGGACGTTCCGCTGGCGGGGACGTCCCCCCTCAGGGGCCGGGAGGGTCTCCTTGTGCGAGTCGATGTAGATGCACCAGTCAGGGCACTCGCGCGCGCAGAGCATGCAGGAGGTGCAGTTCTCCTCGACCAGGGCGATGACGCCGCGGCTGCGCGGCGGGAGGTCGGGCCTGACCTCGGGATACTGCTGGGTCACGGATTTGCGCAGCATGTGACGAAGAGTGACCGATAGGCCCTTCGCGAGGCCGACTCCCGGTATCCGCGCCATATCAACATCATGTCGCACTTGACCGCGCAGGTGAACGCTCCAGGCCCGTTGTCCCCAAGTTTTCCACAGCTATCCACAGGCTGACCGGAGGTTATCCACAAGATGTGTCCACACCCGATATGTGAAAGTCCTGCGCGATAGTCTTCCCGCCATGTCGTACAGCCAGCCGCCCCGTCCCAGCGGCGGAGCGTGGGCGGCGGCCATCGTGTGGGCGGTGCTGCCGCTGCTGACGTGTGGGCTGGCGACGCCGTTCACGATCGGGTTCGCGGCCTACTGGCTGCGGAGCACGTGGCAGGTCGTCGCGGCTGGTTTCTATGCCATCTGCATCGGCTCGTTCTTGCTGGCGGCCGTGACCTACGCGGAGTACGACGAATTCCCGGACCCACTGTCGGGGTTGGTCACGTTCGCGCTGGCGATCAGCTGGCTGGGCGGGGTCGTCCACTCGGGCATCCTCGTCCCCAAGATGGTCAGGGCCCGCCTCAACAGACCTGTCTACCAGCCTCCCCACCAGCACCGGAGCACTCCGCCGCCCTTCGATCTGCACCAGCGCACCACCGCGCCGAGTCACCAGCGCCGGCCGCACGAGCCCGAGTGGATCGGGCACTACCGGGTGCTCCAGCCGCTCGGGCGGGGCGGGCAGGGCGCGGTCTATCTGGCGATGGCGCCCAACGGCGTACGCGTCGCGGTCAAGGTCCTGCACGACCTCGTGGACGACGTGGCGCGGGCCAGGTTCGCCAGGGAGGTGGACTCGGCGCGCCGGGTGGCGACGTTCTCCACGGCCCGGGTGCTCGACGTCAGCATCACGGGTCAGCACGCCTACATCGTCAGCGAATACGTCGAGGGTCCGTCGCTCGAACATCTCGTACGCAAGTACGGCCCGCGCGACGAGGACAGCCTGACGCGGCTGGCGTTATCCACAGCCGGAGCGCTCGCCGCCATCCACAAGGCGGGGGTTGTCCACCGCGACTTCAAGCCGAGCAACGTGCTGATCGGACCGGACGGGCCGCGAGTGATCGACTTCGGGATCGCGCGGGCGCTCGACCAGATGACGATGACCTCGGGCAAGATGGTCGGCACCCCGCCGTACATGTCGCCCGAGCAACTGTCCGGGGCGCCGGTGGGGCCGCCGTCCGACGTGTTCAGCTGGGCTGTGACGATGATGTTCGCGGCGACGGGGCGGCCGGCGTTCGGGGAGGACACGGTGCCGGCGGTGTTCAACCGGGTGCTCACCTTCCATCCGGACCTCTCGCCGTTACCGCCCGCCCTCCGCGGCATCGCGGGCTCCTGCCTCCACAAGAGCCCCGACGACCGGCCGTCCGCGTCCGACGTGATGCTGGCCATCGTCCACTGACCCGATCCACCCGGACCTGACCCGCCGACGGCCGGTGAGGCGGCCGAGGATGCCGCGATGGACCGCTTTCGGGGTCATACGAGCCGACACGATCAGGGTGTCGCGTCCCGGGAGTTGAGGGTCAGGGCGATGTACTCCTCCCGCGACACCGCATGCACAGCCAGCCTCAGCCCCTGCCGGCGCGCGAAACGATTGGCCGCGTCGGGCAGCCATGGCCCTGGGAGATGGTGCACAGCATCTTCCCGCTTATTCAGGATGACAAGTCCGGATAAATCGTCGTAGTGGTAGAGCAGCAAGCTCACCGCGTCCGCCAGCCCCTCACCGATCCGTATCTTCGGGAGCCGCGCCTTACCCTGGTTGATCTGCAGTTTCTCGTTTGGCGTGACACTGAGGTACACCCCCGTGGCAGAGCCGAGGATCAAGCCATGATCCGCACGCCACCGCTGAACGCGAGCCGACACCGGACGCACGACGAGCAGTAGGGGGCTGAAGCCCACCGCCAGCCACTTGGCCTCCACGACGTCCAAGAGCATCCGGCCGACCGCGGAGATGCCACGCCAGGCCATCCACATACCGGTCGACGCGAGGTACACCATCGCGGCCAGCCCGGCGACGCCGACGCCGATGCTCACCGGTTTGCGGTACCTGAGGAGCAGCGGTGGAGGCTGGCCGTGGAGGCGACGCCAGCCGGGAGCCCGGGCGGCGAGCACGGCGCGTACCCGGTTCGAGGGGAGGCTGCGGGCGTCGATCAGCGGGATGCCGGTTCTCGCCACGAAGTCGGTCAGGTGCGGGAAGTGCCATTCACCCGGCAGGTCGAGGAGCACCAGGCCGTCTTCGTCGAGCGCGGCCAAGCCCTGGACCGCGTGGGTCTTGGGCTTTTTGGACGACACGAGGAACGCCTGGTCGTAGCTGTAGCAGTAAAGCCTCGCGGGTCTCAGCCGTAAGGACTGGCCGGATGCGGTGTCGGTGACCGCCAGCGCGCTGCCGTCCCACGAGATGACGGTCTTGGGGCAGCGTGCCCCAGGATGCGCCCCCGCTACCGGTCGAAGCTGAACGTCCATGACGATCGTCCTCCCCCTAGGCCCCCTAGCCCCCTATCCACATAAGACGGATAAGTCGAAGGTAAAGTTTCGGGGCCCAGGAATGCCCACGTGACGGCCCAAACGACTAATGCGGTGACCACAACCGCACTAAGTGAGGACCTTCACCACGCCCGTTAGTGCCAGTTGCGCCAGCGCCAGTGGCACCAGCACCACCCAGGCCAGTTTCTGCAGTTGGTCCTCGCGCAGCCGGGGAAAGCTCACCCGCAACCAAATCACCAAAAAGGCCAACACGAACACCTTGACCAGCGTCCACACCCACCCGGCCAGCAGCGGGCCGTGCCAGCCGCCCAGGAACAGCACGGTCGTCAGGAACGACAGCACGACGATCCCGACGTACTCCGAGAGCATGAACAGGGCGAACCGCATCCCGGTGTATTCGGTCATCGGCCCCATGATGATCTCGGACTCGGCGATCGGCATGTCGAACGGCGGGCGGCGCAACTCGGCCAGTCCGGCCAGGAAGAACACCACGCCGCCGATGGCCTGCCACGGCAGCCACCACCACTGCCACGCCGACACGATCCCCGGGATGGACAGCGTGCCCGCCGCCATCGCGACGGAGGAGGCCGCCAGCACCAGCGGCAGCTCGTACGACATGAGCTGGGCGGCCGCCCGCATACCGCCGAGCACCGAGTATTTGTTGGCCGACGCCCACCCCGCCATGATCGAGCCGAGCACCCCGATCCCCATCACCGCGAGTACGAAGAACAGCCCGAGATCGAGGTCCACGCCGACGAGGCCCTGGTCGACGGGGATGGCGATCAGGACGAGCAGGTAGGGCACCAGGGCGACGCCCGGGGCGATCATGAAGATGCGCCGGTCGGCCGCGGCCGGGATGACGTCCTCCTTCTGCGCGAACTTCACCCCGTCGGCGATGAGCTGCGCCCAGCCGTGGAAGCCGCCCGCGTACATCGGCCCGAGGCGCGACTGCATGTGCGCCATGACCTTGTGCTCGGTCTGCCCGACGATCAGCGGCAGCACGAGGAACACGACGAGAATGGCGGCGAAGCGCAGCACCACGTCAAGCATCGGGTGTCCCCCAGTCGGCGGGTACGCCGGGCGGCAGCGTCTTGCGCCGGCTCGGCGAGCCGTGCCCCGATTCGCCGGGCTCCTTGGCTCCCGGCCAGGGCTTGGCGACCCGGGCGGCGAGAATGAAGTCCTTGCGCAGCGGATGCCCCTCGAACCCGTCGGGCAGCAGCAGCGGCACCAGGTAGGGGTGGCCGTCGAAGAGCACCCCGAACATCTCGTACGTCTCGCGCTCGTGCCAGTTGGCGCCCCGGTAGACGCCCACGGCCGAGGGCAGCCGCGGATCGGCGCGCGGCACCCGGGTGCGGACGAGCACGCGCTCGCACGACTCGGGGTCGTAGACATGGGCGACCACGAAGAACCCGTCGGGCGGATCGTCGACCCCGGTCAGCCAGTCGAAGAAGGTGTGGCCGGAGTCCCTGAGGAAGGTCAGGACCTCGATCCAGTCGGCCGTGGCGACGTCGACGGTGGTCTCGCCGAAGGACGTCGAGACCGAGACCCGCTCACCGAACCGCTCCTCAAGCGTCACAACTCTCCCCCGCCCGATTCCCCGTGCGAGCGGGACCAGACGTAACGGTCGCTGAGCCGCTCCGCCGCGATCTTCTCCTGGAGCTTCATGATCCCGTGGAGCAACGCCTCAGGCCTGGGCGGGCACCCGGGCACATAGACGTCCACGGGAATGATCTGATCGACGCCGTTCGTGACGCAGTAGGAGTCCCAGTAGGGGCCGCCGGTGTTGGAGCAGGCGCCGAACGAGATCACGTACTTCGGGTCGGGCATCTGCTCATAGAGACGCTTGACCGCGGGGGCCATCTTGTCGGTGACGGTGCCCGAGACGATCATCAGGTCGGCCTGGCGCGGCCCGTTGGCGAACGGGATCACCCCGAAGCGGATGAAGTCGTGGCGGCTCATCGAGGTCGCGATGAACTCGATCGCGCAGCAGGCGAGCCCGAAGTTGAACACCCACAGCGAATATCGCCGCCCCCAGTTGAGGACGAAGCGCATCGGCTTGGGCGCCAAGCGCGAGATCGGCCCCACTGTGGGCATCGGGAGATCCGTGGCTGCCATACGACCATTGTCCCTCGCGATCTCCCCCAGGAGTAGAGAGTCCCCGGGTGATCGACCGAAAAACAACCTAAGTCCAGGCGAGTACGCGCTTCCGCCAGGCATAGAGGATGCCGAGCGCGATGAACCCCAGGAAGACGAACATCTCCACGAGCGTCGTCAGCCCGTATCCCGGCGCGTCGAAGACCGTGGCCCACGGGAAGAGGAAGACGGCGTCCACGGCGAAGACCACGTACAGGTAGGTGAAGACGTAGTAGCGCACCTGAGACTGGGCCCAGCCGTCGCCGACGGGGTCGACGCCGCACTCGTAGGTGGTCAGCTTCTCGGCCGTCGGCCTGGTCGGGCGCAGGAGGCGGTTGATCAGGAGGGCCCCGGCGACGATGGCCACGCCGATCACCAGCAGCGCGGCGACCAGCACGTAGGACCCGAAGTAGCCGTCCATGTCCTGATCGTAACCCAGTCAAAGCTCCGTCCCTATCACCCCAAAACGGGGTAAACCACGTGATCTCCCCCATAACCTGGCGCTCATGCGCAAAAAGCGATTCTTCGGAGGAATCGCGCTGCTAGTCCTCTCCGCGGCAGGTGGGGGGCTGGCCGCCACCGCCTCCCCCGAGCACGACGTCATGGTCCCCGCGGAGCCGACCATGATCGACTTTGTCGACCCGGCGACCGTGGACGGTCTGGGGACCAGGAACCTGGGCGGGGACGAGGGCGAGGACGCGGGTCGCTATGTGCACCTCGCCTACCCCCGGCTGCCGAACGCCCCCCGCCTCAACGCGGCGCTGCGCGGCGAGGCCGAGCGCGTGCTGCGCGGCTTCCGCTACGCCACCAGGTTCGACGCGGCGCGACCCCGCCCCGAGCTGAACATGGACTGGCAGCTCACCGCCGCCTCCAGCGAGATCGTCGGGGTACGGCTGCGCGCCGGCGAGTCCCTCGGCGACGGCTGGAGCAACTCCACCCGGACCCTCTGGTACGACCGCAAGACCGGCCAGGCGACCGGCTCGACGGGCCTGCTCGACGGGCAGAGCGCGCTGTACGACCTCACGCGACTGGTCAGGAGTCAGCTCGACAAGCGCGGCACCCCGACGATCGCCCACGAGTTGACGGGCGACCAGTTCGACTCGATGGCCTTCAACCATGACGGGGATCTGGTGGTGGAGTTCGACGACTGCCAGATCGGGCCGTGCTCCCTCGGTCGCGTGGCCGTGGCCGTACCCGCCCGGCAGGCAGGCCCCCTGCTGTCGTCGACCGGACGGACCGCTCAGCATGCCGTACGGACGGCCGCCGAGCAGGAGCCCCCGACCGTGCCGAAGACGGTCCCGACGCCCAGCCCGGAGGCGGCCAGCAACCAGGCGGGCTCGGTCGACTGCGCCGAGACCAAGTGCGTCGCGCTGACCTTCGACGACGGGCCCGGCCCCGAAACGCCTCGGCTGCTCGACACGCTGCACGAGGAGAAGGCGCGGGCCACCTTCTTCACCATCGGCATCAACGCCGCCGCCCGGCCGGATCTGGTGCGCAGGATGAGTGCCGAGGGGCATCTGGTGGCCAACCACACCTGGGCGCACCGGGACCTGTCGCAGCTGCCGACCAGCAAGATCGCCGATTCGCTCGGCCGTACCCAGGACGCCATTGCGGCCACCATCGGCGAGCGGCCCACGCTGTTGCGCGCGCCTTACGGAGCGGTGAGCGAGGACGTCACGGACGTGGCGGGACAGATGGGCCTCGCCATCGTCGGCTGGGACGTCGACGCGGGTGACGGGCGCGTGGACGACGCCAAGACGATCACCGGCCGGGTGACCGGGCAGGTGCGCGCCGGGAGCATCGTGCTCATGCACAACGTCAACAAGACGATCGTGGACGCGGTTCCGGACATCGTCAAAAGATTGCGCGGGAAGGGTTACACCCTCGTGACTGTTCCGGAGTTGTACGGAACAGCAGGGATGCAGGCAGGACGCCTTTACCGGTCGGGGTCGGAGAGCACGCCGCATCGCCCCCAGACGTAGGCCACGCCTTGGGGGGACGTATAGTTGGCGCTCGTGACCCGAACAGTCCTCTTCGCACGGCTGCACGTAGACCTGTGCACAATCGCCGGCGGGCTGTGTCACCCCTAGTGGTTCTCCGGTAGCCCCTGATTGCCTCCGCGTTTACCCGCATTATGTGGCGAGGAAACGTGTTGAACCTCGCGAGGATCTAGCATGGAAACTGAGAACGCGCCCACAGCCACCGGCGCGTCGAGGAGGACTGAGCTGTGACGAAGCAGGTCCAGCAACTCGACCGCGTGATCATCCGATTCGCCGGAGACTCCGGTGACGGCATGCAGCTCACGGGCGACCGCTTCACCGCGGGCACCGCGGAGTTCGGCAACGACCTGTCGACGCTGCCCAACTTCCCCGCCGAGATCCGCGCCCCCGCAGGCACGCTCCCCGGTGTGTCGAGCTTTCAGCTGCATTTCGCCGACCATGACATCCTGACGCCGGGTGACGCCCCCAACGTGCTCGTCGCGATGAACCCGGCGGCGCTCAAGGCCAACCTGGGCGACCTGCCCCGCGGCGCCGACATCATCGCCAACATCGACGAGTTCACCAAGCGCAACCTGCAGAAGGTCGGCTACGCGGCCAACCCGCTGGAGGACGACTCGCTCAACGAGTGGCGCGTCCACGCGGTGGCGCTGACCTCGCTGACGGTCAAGGCGCTCGAAGGCTTCGAGCTGTCCAAGAAGGACGCCGAGCGTTCGAAGAACATGTTCGCGCTGGGCCTGCTCTCGTGGCTGTACCACCGGCCGACCGAGCACACGGTCAAGTTCCTGGAGCAGAAGTTCGCCAAGAAGCCGGAGATCGCCAAGGCCAACATCGCGGCCTTCCAGGCGGGCTGGAACTACGGCGAGACCACCGAGGCGTTCTCGGTCTCCTACGAGGTGAAGCCGGCCCAGCTGGCGCCCGGCGTCTACCGCAACATCTCGGGCAACCAGGCCCTGGCCTACGGCCTCATCGCCGCGAGCGTGCAGGCGAAGCTGCCGCTGTTCCTCGGCTCCTACCCGATCACGCCGGCCAGCGACATCCTGCACGAGCTGTCCAAGCACAAGCGGTTCGGCGTCCGCACCTTCCAGGCGGAGGACGAGATCGCGGGTGTCGGCGCGGCGCTGGGCGCGGCGTTCGGCGGCGCGCTGGGCGTGACCACGACGTCGGGGCCCGGTGTGGCGCTGAAGGCCGAGACCGTCGGCCTCGCGGTCACCACGGAGCTGCCGCTGCTCATCGTCGACGTGCAGCGGGCGGGTCCGAGCACCGGCATGCCGACCAAGACCGAGCAGACCGACCTGCTGATGGCCATGTTCGGCCGCAACGGCGAGTCTCCGCTGCCGATCGTGGCGCCGATGTCGCCGAGCGACTGCTTCGATGCCGCCATCGAGGCGGCGCGGATCGCGGTCAAGTACCGCACCCCGGTCATGCTGCTGTCGGACGGCTACCTGGCCAACGGCTCCGAGCCGTGGCGCCTGCCGGAGGTGTCCGAACTACCCGACATCTCCCAGGAGTTCACCACGGCGCCGAACGGCGACGACGGCGAGTTCCTGCCGTTCAAGCGCGACACCGACACGCTCGCCCGCCCGTGGGCCATCCCCGGCACGCCGGGCCTGGAGCACCGGATCGGCGGCATCGAGAAGGCCGACGGCACGGGCAATATCAGCTACGACCCGAACAACCACGACCTGATGGTCAGGACCCGGGCCGCCAAGATCGCCGGGGTCGACGTACCCGACCTTGAGGTCGACGACGCCGACGGCGACGCCAAGGTGCTGGTGCTGGGCTGGGGTTCGACCTACGGCCCGATCGCGGCGGCCGTACGCCGCATCAGGAAGAGCGGCGGCAAGGTCGCGCAGGCGCACCTGCGCCACCTCAACCCCCTGCCCGCCAACACCGGCGAGGTGCTCAAGAGCTACGACAAGGTGCTGCTGCCCGAGATCAACCTGGGCCAGCTCGCGCTGCTGCTGCGGGCGCGCTTCCTCGTCGACATCATCAGCTACAACCGTGTGCGCGGGCTTCCGTTCAAGGCCGAGGAGCTGGCCGGAGTCATCCAGGACGTGATCGACAGTGACTGAGCTGATCAATGGGAAGGGCCTCTCGCTCGTCCCCAAGACGGACACCAAGCAGGGCCTGAAGGACTTCAAGTCCGACCAGGAGGTGCGCTGGTGCCCCGGTTGCGGTGACTACGCGATCCTGGCCGCCGTGCAGAGCTTCCTGCCGGAGCTCGGGCTCAAGCGCGAGAACATCGTGTTCGTCTCCGGGATCGGCTGCTCCTCCCGCTTCCCGTACTACCTCAACACCTACGGCTTCCACTCGATCCACGGCCGCGCGCCGGCGATCGCGACCGGGCTCGCCGCGAGCCGGCCCGACCTGTCGGTGTGGGTGATCACGGGTGACGGTGACGCGCTGTCGATCGGCGGCAACCACCTGATCCACGCGCTGCGCCGCAACGTCAACCTCAACATCCTGCTGTTCAACAACAGGATCTACGGTCTGACCAAGGGCCAGTACTCCCCCACCTCGGAAGTCGGCAAGATCACCAAGTCGACGCCGATGGGCTCGCTGGACAAGCCGTTCAACCCGATCTCGCTGGCCATCGGCGCCGAGGCGTCCTTCGTGGCCAGGACGATCGACTCCGACCGCAAGCACCTGCAGTCGGTGCTGCGCGAGGCCACCGCCCACCGCGGCACCTCGCTGGTGGAGATCTACCAGAACTGCAACATCTTCAACGACAACGCCTTCGAACAGCTCAAGGATCCGGAGATCCGCGACGACATCACGCTGCGGCTGGAGCACGGGCAGCCGATCGTGTCGGCGTCGAAGGCGGTCGTCAGGGCGGCGAACGGCGGCATCGAGGTGGCCGACCGCGCCTCGGTGAGCGCCGACCAGATCCTGGTGCACGACGCGCACCACCCCGACCCGTCGCTGGCCTTCGCGCTGTCGCGGCTGGACGAGCCCGCGTTCGAGCACGTGCCGATCGGCATCTTCCGCTCGATCGACCGGCCCGCGTACGACGTGCTGATGGCCGAGCAGATGGAGGAGGCCGTGGCGCAGAAGGGCTCCGGCGACCTCAGCGAGCTGCTCATGGGTGGAGACACCTGGCGCATCGGCTGAAATCCTGGGTAACGCAGCTCCTTCGCGAACCGATACACATCAGATGCATCGGACTCGCGGGGGAGCTGCGGAGTGGCCGAAGCGCACAACGGGCCTAATCTATCTCGGCTGAACGCCTTCAACCTGCTGCGCCTCCTGGGAGCGCTCGCGGTCATCGTGGAGCACAGCTGGGTGCTGACCGGCCACGGGACACCGCTGACCCCGGACAGCGGGATCGGCGTCGGCGGCATAGGCGTCGGGGTCTTCTTCCTCATCAGCGGCTACCTGATCAGCACGAGCTGGCTGTCCGATCCGTCGGTACGCCGCTACACGCTCCGCCGGGCGCTGCGCATCTATCCCGCGTACGCGCTCGTCGTCGTCGCCACGGCCCTGCTGCTCGGGCCCTTGGTCAGCGCGCTGCCCGCCGCCTCCTACTTCTCCAGCTCCGGCGCCTGGAGCTACATCGCCAGAGGGCTGCTCATCCAGCCGGTGAGCTACGCGCTGCCCGGCGTCTTCCAGGGGCTCCCCTACCCGGGCGCGGTCAACGGGTCGCTCTGGACGATCTGGGTGGAGGTGCTCTGCTACGTCGGCGTGGCCGTCATGGGTCTGCTGGGGCTGCTGCGCCGCCGAACCGTCCTGGTGGGGCTGGTGCTGCTCGCGCTGGCCGCCGCCTCGGTCGTCCACCTCACCGGCTACTCCGGTCCGCTCATCCCCCTGGTGGTGTCGGCCTACGCCGCGCAGCCCGTGGCGTTCTTCGCGCTGGGCATGCTCATCCGGGAGCTGCGCTGGGTCCCGTCGCTCTGGCTGACGGTCCCCGTGGTCCTCGCGTGGTGGCTGCTGTGGGGCACGCCGGTGGCCAATCTGGCGGCGATCGCGGCCGTCACCTGCCTCACGTTCCTCATCGCCTTCCGCGCGCCGGCGTGGCTGCACCGGCCCACCGGCTCCTACGACCTGTCGTACGGGACCTACCTGCTGGCCTTCCCCGCCCAGCAGGTGCTGGTCCAGTACGGGCTCCGGGCGCCCGCGCTCGTGTTGCTGGCCACGGTCGGCATCGTGCTGCCGCTGGCCGCGCTGAGCTGGCGACTGGTCGAGCGGCCCGCGCTGCGTCTGCGGCAGCGCAAGCCCGTCCCGGTCCCGGTCCCGGTCTCGGAGATTTCTTAGCGCGGCTTCGCCCGCACCGCGGTCCCGGAGACCCCTTAGCGCGGCTCCGCCTGCTCCAGGAGCCGCTGCAGGTGCAGGCCCCGGTGTACGTCGATCTCGTGTGAGCGCCCGATCCGTACGGCGGTGGCGAACTCCGAGCGCAGGGTCGCCCTGGTCTCCGTCGAGTCCTCCGGCAGCAGTTCGGAGTCGAGCACCAGCTTGCCCTCCGGGCCGTACAGCTCATAGCGGGTCCTGCGGCGTGGCGGGACCCGGCCGCTGATCGTCAGCTGGCTGATCACCTCGTTCTCGTGCAGGCACGTCAGCGCCAGGAAGCCGGCCCGGTTGCCCGCCGGCCTGACCTCCGTGATGCGGCCCAGCGCCGCGTCGAGCAGGTCCAGGCCGTGCGGTCCGGTGTTGTAGAGCACGCCCGCGCGGGAGCGCCACGGGCTGTCGGCGAAGGTGTCGTCGAGGAACTCGCCGGTGAGCTGCATGGCGCGGGCGCCGATGGCCGGGAAGTCGCGGGCCTGCTTGAGGAACTCGCGTACGGCGGGACGGTAGCGGTTGGTCAGCACGAGTTGCGAGGCCACGCCCGTGGCGTCCACCGCGTCGGCGAGCGCCTGCGCGTCGCGTACGGTCAGCGCGATCGGCTTCTCCAGCAGCAGCGCCCGGCCCCGCCGCGCCGCCTGGACGGCCATGGCCGCCTGGACGTCGGGCGGGACGGCGAAGACCACGGCCTCACACCGCTCCAGCAGCCGCTCGTAGGAGGTGAAGGCGGGTACGCCGAAGCGCTCGGCCAGCGCCCGCGCGGCCGGGGCGCGTCTGCTCCAGACGCCCACCAGCCGGGTCTCGGGTCCGGCGGCGAAGACGGGGGCGTGGAAGTCGCGCGCCCAGGGCCCGGCGCCGACCAGGCCCACGTTCACCGGCGCGCTCATGCCGTGACCTTGTAGACGTGGTAGGTGTTCTCCCGCTCGAAGGTGTCGGTGAAGCCGCCGTCCTTCACGGGGAGGGTCCTGTTCTCGAACATGACCTCCACGCTGGAGGCCGAGGCCAGCGCCTTGGGCAGCCGCAGCGTCTGCCGGCCCGGCTGGGCGCCCGGCTTGGGCATGGCGAAGACGTAGGAGGAGCCGTTGAGGTCCTTGAGCATGGTGTCGAGTCCCGGCGCGAAGGTGTGGACGTAGGACTGGGTGTTCAGGACGGGCGCGAGCGTGCGGATCCGCCGGTTCAGCTCCGTCACGGCCGTCCGCGTCGCCTGGGCGCACGGCTCGCGCAGCACGTGCTGGCTCGGGCAGGGCCCGGCGAAGCTGTGGTTGAAGTAGATGACGCCGCGTGCCTCGTGGATGAGGGAGTTCATCACCGCGCCGGCCACCTCGTCGCCGGTGATCGAGCGCAGGCCGTTCGACCCCGGCCAGCCGAGCTCCACGAACGCGTAGATCGGCTGCCTCTTGCCGTCCAGGGCGTCGAGCTTCCTGCCCCGGTCGACGACCATGCCGTAGTTGGCGGCCCGCGGGCACCGGTCGGGCGGCAGCTTGATGAAGTTCTCGGCCTCCGGGCAGATGCCGGTGTCGGTGTACCAGTAGACGTCGGTGGACATGACGTCGGTGTAGCCGTTGACGAACTTCCTCGCCTCGTCGTCGGACTCCCACATGGCGATGCCCTTGCCGTAGTTGGCGTAGTGCAGGCGGCCGTCGCTCTTGGGCAGCTTGTCCTTCAGGGAGCGCATCGCCGTGTAGCCGCAGGGCGGCTTGTCGGGCAGGCACACCTGGCCTTCTCCGCCGTACTTGCCGCTCCAGACGCCGTCACCCGGCCCGGCGAACATGTCGGGCTCGTCGGCGATCATCCAGCCGACCGTCTCGCTGCCCGACCCCGCCAGGGGCTTGCTGGTGATCGCCGACATCCCGTTGGCGCGGATCAGGCCCATGTCGCTGTTGGCCGTCAGCTCGACGTAGGTGTTGAGCCCGGCCTCCTTGTCCATCCGCACGTCGCGTTCCTCGACCACGGACTCGAACCAGACCCCGATGGGGAAGAACGATGGATCGGTCCAACCCGCGGCGGCCGGGGCGCTGAACCTGGAGTAATAGGCCGGGCCGCCCTCCCAGGCGACGCGCGGCAGGCCGAGATCGTCGCGGGTCGACTTGGCCCGCGCGAAGACCCAGCCCACGGCGATCACCAGCAGGGCGATCACCGCGATCAGCAAAATCCGGCTGCTCGTCCTGTTCGTCCTGTTCGTCGTTCGAGAAGTCATTGCCCTCCCAGCTACGGGGCGATCCGGTAGACGTGATAGCTGTGCTCCGCGTCGAAGGTCTCCGTGAAGTGTCCCTCCCTGTCGACCGGGATGGTCCGGTCTTCGAAGATCTCCTCGATGTGACCCGCCGCCGAAAGATCACTGGGTACGGTCAGCACGCGCGGCCCCGGAGCCTGGCCCCGGCCGAGCATCGCGAACAGGTAGTAGGCGCCGTCGTGACGCTTCAGCATGGTGTCCAGCTCGGGCGCGAAGTCGTAGGCGTACGACTGGGTGTTGAGCACCGGCGCGAGCCGCGCGATCCGGCGGTCGAGCTCGGCGACCCCGTGCCTGACCGCCATACCGCAGGCGCGCCGGAGCACGTTGTCCACCTCGCAGGCGGGGTCCGTGCCGTGCGCGTCGTAGACGATCCCCCTGGCTCCGTGGATCAGGGCGCTCATCGCCGCGCCGCCCACCTGCTCGGGGGTGAGGCCGGAGAGCGAGATGATCGCGTACACCGGCTGCCGGCGGCCGTCGGCGGCGTCCAGGGTGCGCAGCCGCTCGACGGTCGCGCCGTAGTTGGCCGCCAGGCGGCACTGGGCCGCCGGGAGCTGCAGCCACCGGGTGGCCTCGGCGCAGACGTTGGGGTCGCCGTACCAGGAGACGTCGGCCGCGACCACGTCGGAATAGCCGTTGACGAACTTGGCGGCCAGCGCCTCCTCCTCCCAGTAGGCCACGCCCTTGCCGAAGGAGGCGTACCGCAGCCGGTCGCCCTTGGGCAGGCGCCCGGCAAGCGTACGCATGACGGTGTAGCCGCACGTGACGAGTACGGGGGCGCAGACGGGCTTGGTGGTGAAGCCGCGGGCGCCCGTCCAGTGCCCGTCGCCCGGTCCCGCCCATACGTCGGCCTTGTCGGCGATCAGCCAGCCCACGGTCTCGGCGCCCGCGCCGGGCAGCGGGCGGCTGGTCAGCGCGGTCATGCCGGACTTCCTGAGCAGATCGGGGCGGCTGCCGTCGGTCAGTTCGACGTAGGTGTTGATGCCCGCGGCCCGGTCCAGCGCGATCTCCCGGCCGGTCCGCGCCGAGGCGAACCAGAGCCCCACGGGGAAGAAGCCGGGGCGGGTCCAGCCCGCCCTGACGGCCGCGGCCGAGCCCTTGTAGGCGGCGGGACCGCCTTCCCAGGGCACCGTGTTCAGGGCCATCGCCGGCGCGGGCAGCGTGCTCGCGACGGGCTTCGGCGGGACGGACCGCAGCCACAGCCCGCCCCCGACGGCCACCGTCGCGGCGGTGAGCAGCGCCGCCCACCTCGTGACTGTCAGTATTCTCACGCCCGCCCTCTTCACACCACCGCTCTTCACACCACCGCTCTTCACGCCAACGCTCTTCACACCACCGCTCTTCACGCCAGCGCTCTTCAACGCCGTGCGTCTGGTGTCTGCTCGGCCAGCGCCATGAGGTCGGCCGCCCGCGCCGACCAGGAGGCGCCGGCCAGCGAGCCGCGCAGCCGCTCCGGCGACTGCGGGCCGCCTTCGGCCAGGCAGACGCGGATGGCCTCGATGAACTGCTCAGGGGTGGTCGCGGTCCTGACGCGGTCGGCGTAGTGGGCCAGCTCGTCGAACTCGGTGCTGACCACGGGCAGGCCGAGCGCCAGGAACTCCTTCAGCTTGATCGGGTTCGCGTGCTTGATCCACTCGTTGTCCAGCCACGGCATGATCGCCACATCGAAGCCCGAGCCGTAGGCGGGGATCACCGAATAGGGGCGTAGGCCCAGCCAGTGCACGTTGGGGTGCTTGGTGAGCCGTTCGATCTGCCCGTTCGCGTCGCCGACGAGCACGAGCGACGCCTCGGGCAGGCCGAGCGCGACCCGTTCCAGCAGGTCGAAGTCCACCACGAAGTCGTCCAGGGCGCCGAAGAAGCCGATCCTGGGCCCCGGGACGGCCCGCAGGTCGGCGGGCTGCCGGTCGGCCGGTACGCGGCTGAAGTGCTCCAGGTCGACCCCGTGGTCGAGGAAGCGGGCCCGCGAACCCGCGAGCGGGCGTTCCTCGGCCATGAGCCCTCGGCTGGCGTACACCACGTGGTCGGCACGTTCCAGAAGGTCACGTTCGAGGGTCTCGATCGTCCTCGTGTCGGACTCGGGGAAGGCGGAGTGGCGGTCCGAGCGGTTGAAGATCAGCGCGCGGCGGCGCATCGGGCGTACCACGTCCCAGGCGGTGGGGATGGTCACCACGATCACCGGCACCTTCAGGCCCAGCCACCGGCAGACCGCCCGTACCTGCGTCCTGACCAGCCAGGCGTTCAGCCCGCGGCCCAGGCGCGAGCCGTACAGGGGGAGCGGGAGCGGCGACATCACCCACAGGTCCGGCTCCACCCGCCGGACGAACTTGGCCACGCTGCGCAGCTTCCTGGCGATGCGCCGCAGCACGAAGGTGGAGCGGCCGGGCATCGGCATGCGCATGCCGATGCTGTTGACGATCAGCACCTTGCGCGATCCCGCGAGGTGGCGCATGAGCTGGAAGTCGGAGTGGGCCCGGTTGTGGTACCACCAGTCCTGGGCGGAGAAGCAGACGTAGGCGGGCGGCGATGGCGGGCCGCCCGGCGGCGTCGGCCACTCGGCCATCGTCGCGAGTTCGCGCAACGCCGCCCGGTGCCGCTCCCCTGCCCGCCGGCCGCGGGTGACGGCGCGCAGCGCCTCGTTCAGTGCGACCGCCAGGCGCATGAGCAGCGCGCGGGGCCTGCCGTACCGCTGCCGGTGCAGTCGCACCCGGTTGGCGGCGGCGAGGGTCCACAGCGGGCTGGAGTTGGCCTGCTCGCCACCCAGGTGGACGGCCACCGCCGCCGGCTCGTAGCGGATCGAGAAGCCGTGGTCGCGGATCTTGAGCATGTACTCGGTCTCCTCCGAGTACAGGAAGTAGCGCTCGTCGAGCGGTCCCATCGCGTCCAGGCACTCGCGCGAGACCAGCCAGGCGGCGCCCGTCGCCCAGTCGGGCGTGCCCGGTCGCTCGTAGGCGCGCGGGTCGACGACGAGCTCGCCCAGCGGCGCGTGGCGGCCCGCTCTGAGCCCGCCGAGCAGCGCCTCTCCCACGGCCCGCAGCACTGTGGGGCGCCGGCGCAGGGACAGTTGCCGCACGCCGTCGGCGCCCAGCAACTGGGGCACCGCGATGCCCGTGCCGGGCACGGCCAGCGCCTCGCGCAGCAGGCGCACCGAGCCGGGTCTGAGCCGGATGTCGGCGTTGAGTATGAGGACGTCACAGCCGGGCGCGGCGGCGATGCCCGCGTTGACGCCCGCGGAGAACCCGCCGTTGCGGCCGGTCCTGACCAGCTCGACGGGGACGCCCGTGGCGAGCACCCGCTCCACCGTGTCGTCCGGGGAGTCGTTGTCCACGACGATGATCCGGGCCGGCTCCCCTTCGCTCAGCACGGTGTCCAGAGAGCGCAGGCACTCCTCGATGACCTGCCCGCTCTGGTAGGTGACGATCACGATGGCAAGCGGCGACCGCTCGGGAACAGTCATCAGGCACCAATCTGTGGGGATCAGGAGCGCCGGCCCAGGGCCAGCCGGTGCCATGCGGCCCCGGCCAGCAGCCTGAGCGCGAAGGGCAGGTCGTCACGCAGGTAGCGGCGTACGAGTCGACGGGGTTCGAGGGCGAGCCTGAACAGCCACTCGCCGCCCACCCGCTGAATCCCGTCCGGAGCCCGCCGGAATCGCCCGGCGGCCATCGGGATGGCGGCGCCGCAGCCGAGGTACCAGGCGTGCGGCAGTTCGGGGCGGAGCGCGGCTATGACGCGTTCCTGCTTGGGAAAGCCCAGGCCCACGAAGACGAGGTCGGGCGCGGCCGCGCGGACCTTCTCCACGGTCTCCCCCATCCCCCCGGCGAGCCGCTCGAAGCCGAAGGGCGGCGCGTACACCCCGGCCACCCGCAATCCGGGGTAACGCCCGGCCAACACCTCGCCGGCCGCCTCCGCCACCCCCGGCTCGCCGCCGAGCAGGAACACCGACCGTCCCTCGCGGGCGGCCACCTCGCTGAGGGTGAACACCAGGGAGGCCCCGGTGACGCGGCCGGGCACGCGCAGACCGCCGAGCCGGGCGGCCCACACCACCGGCATGCCGTCCGCCACCACGAGTTCGGCGCCCGCCACGAGCTCGGCGAGCTCGGGATCGCGGGTGGCGGCGCGGACGATGTCCACGTTGGCGGTCACGATCATGCCGCCCAGGCCGTCGTGCCAGGCCCGCGCGAGGTGCTCGGCGACCTCCGGCTCGGTGATGGCGTCGATCCCGACGGCGCCCACCCGCGCGCGCGGCGCGACAGGTAAGGCGCGGTTCTTTGGACCGTTCTCATCCGACGAGTGGTCCATCGGAATGCCGCACCCCCCGTCTGCCGACTCACCCTTTGGACATCGGTATCGGGCTATATCCGTTACACGCTGGCGACGGCACGGACGCCGGGCCAAGATGTGCCCATGAGAGTCGAGGAAGGCGCGCTCGCGGGGACCCTGCTGTTCGTTCCGAGCCCGCACAGTGACGAGCGTGGCCTGTTCACCAGGACGTTCGACGCCGAGATCGCGACCGAGCACGGATTGGACCCGGCGGCGTTCGTCCAGGACAGCCAGTCCCGCACGGTCAAGGGCGCGATCAGGGCCATGCACGGCCGCTCCGGCCGGGGCGAGGCCAAGCTCGTCAGGTGCGCCCGCGGCGCGGTGTTCGACGTCCTCGTGGACGCCCGGCCCGGCTCACCCACCTTCGGCGAGCGGATGTCGGTGGTCCTCGACGACGAGACCTTCACGCACCTGTACGTACCGCCCGGCCTGCTCCACGGCTACCAGGCGCTGAGCGACGCCGACGTCTGCTACCGGATCGACCGGCCGCACGACCCGGCCGAGGACATCTCCGTCCGCTACGACGACCCCGACCTGGCGATCGACTGGCCGCTCCCGGTCTCGGCGATCAGCGCGCGGGATCTGGCGGCCGGCTCGTGGAAAGAGGCACGACGGCGACTGGAGGGCTGACCTCGCGGCGCGCGGCTGCCCTTTCAGCGTCCCCGCGCGCCCGGAAGCCCGGCTCAGCGTCCCCGCGCGCCCGGAAGCCCGGCCTCGCGGCGCGCGGCCCGCATCAGCGCCCCGGCCAGGCCGATGAGCAGGAACGACAGCGCGGTGGCGGTGCTGAAGGAGTTCAGGTCGAAGGTGGCCGAGCCCACCACCGGCACGATCAGGCAGGCGGCCAGCGTCAGCCCGAGGTCGCGGGTGCGGTCGTCCACGCTGATGCTCCTGACGCGGACAGCCGACCACATCCCGACGACGAAGAGGCCGGCGAACGCCAGCACGCCGATCGCGCCGCCCTGCACGGCCGTCAGCAGGTACTGGTTGTCGAAGACCGGGTGGTGCGGCGGGAACCAGGTGCCGTTGCCCCTGCCCAGCAGGGGGTGCTGCGAGAACTCCGCGATCGCCGTGGTGTAGTCGTTGGTCCGCCAGCGCAGGCTCTCGTCGTTGTCCAGGTTGGTGAACAGCCCGGCGATCGCGCCGATCAGGCCGGGGACGAGCAGCTTCATGACGACCAGGAAACCGGCGAGCGCGACGGCCGCCCTGACGCGCCGGGCGTTGGGCCAGCCGAGGAACAGCACCGCCCCGGAGGCGGCCAGGCCCAGGACCGTCGAGCGCGAGGCGGAGAAGGCCATCCCGCAGGCGATCAGCGCCACCAGGACCCACCAGCGCCGCTGCGGCTCACCGCTCTCCCGCGCGCCGAAGGCGTAGTGGAGGGCGACCGGCAGCACCATCGCGGTCACCACGCCGAACTCGATGGGGTGCCCCGCGGTCGAGGCCACCCGGTTGAGCCCGTTGCGCTCCAGGATCGTCACCTCGACCGCCCGTATGCGGCTGCCGGGGATCTGCATGTACTGGGTCACGTCGAACGACAGCAGGAACTGGATCGCGCCGATCACCCCCATGATGGCGCCGACCACCACCAGCGTCTTCAGCACCAGGTCGATCCGCTCGCGGCTCGGCACGCCGTCCACGCCGATCAGCGCGATGCCCACCATCGCCACCGCGATGACCAGCACGTGGTCGGACAGGTCCTGCTCGTACGAGGGCAGCCACCCGGCGGAGGCGTAGGCGTAGGTCGCGAGGAAGGCGAGCGCGTAGAAGTAGATCGCGTACCGCACCGCCGACGGACCCTTGGCCGCGCCGAGCGTCCTGGTGAGGTGCGCGCAGAACCACCAGACGGCGGCGAACAGCCCGATGGCCTCCGCGTAGGTGAGGTCGAACGGCAGGCCGCCGATCACCTGGCGGGCGGGCACCAGCATGAGCACCACGGTGAAGATCGCGCACAGGGTGGCGGCGTCGGCCCTGTGGGGCACCGGCCGGACGATGGACCGCTCTATCGCCACGTTCAACGCTGCAACACCGCTTCCTCGGTCCGGACATCCGCCTCGGGCGCCGCTTCCGGCCCGTCCCGCTCGTCCCTCCTGCGCCGCAGCCCGGCCATGACGCTCTCGGCGCAGAAGGAGGCGCCGAGCGCGGCGGCCACGCCCAGCGCGAACACGGCCGCGGCGCTGCGGATCTTCCCGCCGCGCTCGGGTAGCGGCTCGGTCGGGGAGACCATCTCGTTCAGGTTGATGTAGGTCTCCGGCGGGGCCTTCAGCACCTCCTGGCGCCGTTTCAGCTCGATCTTGGCCCGCTCGGCGACCCGGACCACGATCGCCCGCGCGTCCTGGGGGACCAGGCTCTTGCCCTCGATGACCACGAAGGGCGCGCTGATGAGCAACTCGGGATTGGGGTGGCCGTTGTTGACCTTGTAGGTGGTCTTGCCGTCCGCCCGGATGCCCATCTGGCCGGCCACCTCCGTGGTGTTGAGGATCTGCACCAGGATGGAGGCCGACATGTTCAGCCCGCCGTCGAAGTTGAGCAGCGGGTTGATGATCGGGTTGGGGTTCTTGGGGTTCGGCGGCCGGTACGACCCGCTCGGCGGCACCGTGAGCACCATGACCGTCGTCGAGGAGTACTGGACGGGGATCTGGGTGTAGACGCCGTAGGCGGCGGTGAGCGTCAGCAGGAACGCGGGAGCCGCGATGTACCAGCGACGCAGGAGGACGATGATCGCGCTCCAGAAGTCCAACACAGCCCCCCAGGCATGTTCCAGCCGTACGTCAAAGCATCGGCGAGGCTGCGACCAGCGTTACTTATCGCGTGTAACGTGCCAAAGCTTCTCTCCGATGAGGGTGAGTGACCAAGCCCATGGCCTCGCTGGCCGTCGTCACCCCCAGCTATGGACCCGACGCGGATCAGTTCGCCGATCTGCACCGCTCCGTGCTGGAGTACACCCCCGAAGACACCGTCCACCACGTCTTCGTGCCGCGTGCCGACCGGCGCCTGTTCGCCGCCCACGAAGGGCCCCGCTGCCGGGTCAGGACCGTGGGAGAGCTGCTGCCGAAGCGCTACGTCAAGGTGCCCCGGCTGGGCATGTGGGTCAACGCCCTGCGCCCGTGGCCGCCCGTACGCGGCTGGGTGATGCAGCAGATCGTCAAGCTGGCGGCCACGGCGGCGATGGACGCGGACGTGGTCCTGGTGGCCGACTCCGACGTGGTGCTCGTCCGGCCGACGACGGCCCAGCGCTCCCTGGTCGGCGGCCGGACACTGCTGCACCGGCTGGAGGACGGGGTGCACCCGCTCATGACGCGGCACGTGCTGTGGCACCGGGTCGCCCGCGAGCTGCTCAGGCTGCCACCGGCGCCCGAGCCGCCGCTGCCCGACTACATGAGCCCGCTCACCTTCTGGGACCCCGCCATCGTGCGCGGGCTCCAGCGGCGGCTCGCCGAGAACACCGGCCGGCACTGGGCCGACGCCTTCGGCTCCCGGCTGCACGTGTCGGAGTTCATGCTCTACGGCCTGTTCGTGGACGAGGTGCTCAGCCCGCCGGACGGGCGCCCGCCGTCGGACACCGGCCTGTGCCACAAGACCCCCGACGAGTCGCCGATGGACCTGCCGACCGCCCTGGCCTTCGCCGATCGGCTCGGGCCCGGGGCGATCGGGATGATGATCTCCGCCAAGTCGGGCACCCCGCGAGAGGTGCGGCAGGCGGCCATCGAGCGCTGCGCCGAGGTCGCCAACCGGGTTGCCTAGCTTTCAGCGCTACGCCGAGGCCGGGTTCCCCGGCCCCGAGCGCCGCGCCAAGGCGGGTTGCCTAACCCGCGCGGCCGTCCTGGTCGGGCTTTCGCTGGTCGGGGGCGATCCCCAGGAACTCGCCGTTGATCCGGGCGAACTCCTCCGTCGCGGGGCCGTCGTCGTCGCGGTCCGCGGACGGGCCGTCGTCGGATCCGCCGGAAGCGGACGACATGACCGTTGAGCGGCCGTTGAGCGCGGGCCCCTTCGCCGTTTCCGGCTCGGCGGCGGGTTCGGGGACGTCCGCTTCGTCCTCGGCCGGCTCCGCCTGGGCGGTACGGCCACGGACGCGGCGGATCCACATCAGGTAGGCGGCGCCGAAGCCGAAGAGCAGGGCGACGACCAGCACCTCCACGGCCAGCTGGATCTTGCCGCCGCCGTCGTACGCGACCGGGATCAGCGCCACGTTGTTGACCGCGATGAACGTGCTCTTCGGCGCGCCCAGCGAGGTCTGGTAGCTGGTCAGCTCCTCACGCAGGCGCCGCTCGGCCCGCTCCAGGATGCCCTTCGCCGTCTCCGCCGTCCGGCTCACGACCTTGATGTGGATGAACGGGCCCTGCGTCACGACGCCCAGCAGGTCGGCGTTCGAACGGCCGTCGTCGATGACGATCTCGGTGCTGCCGTTCTCCTCGATCCCGAGCTTGCGCAGCTCGTCCTTGCTGTTGAGCGCGAGGATGAGGATGCCCGCGACCGTCCGCAGCCCGTCGTTGTACTGCAGCAGCGGGTTGGTCAGGCCGACCGGCTTGGTGGGATCCATCGACAGGGTGCCACCGGACGGCGGCGCGGTCAGGATCAGCGACGACTCGGTCTCGTAACGCGGTGACCCCACGAAGAACGCCACTGTCGCCAGGACGAGGGCGAGGGCGACGATGGGGGGTCCAACACGCTTGTTTCGGATAAGGCCTAACAGATCGTTCCAAAAAGCCATATTTACCCGCCCAAGCCCCCGCCAGTATGGGCCAATGCCTGGCCATAAAAAAAATGGTACAGATTGCTTATCGTGACCGGCCGAGTCGATGTTACGAATCGCCGGACCTGGTTGCCGATCGCCCTGCTTCGCGAGAACATCGGCGCGACCGTACCTCAGCCTCACCTCAGCTTCCGCTAGAAGGGCTGTCCGGATGACGTCCAGATCACCGCACGTACGCTCCTCCGCCTCACTCGTCGGCCGCGCCGAACCGCCCATCGGGGTCGGCATGCCCGTCTACAACGGCGAGCCGTACCTGGAGGGCGCGCTGCGCTCGGTCCTCTCCCAGAAAGGGGTCGACTTCGAGCTGGTGATCGCCGACAACTGCTCGACGGACGGCACCGAGGAGCTCTGCCGCGAGCTGGCCAGGACCGATCCCCGCGTCCGCTACCTGCGGCGCGAGCGCAACGTCGGCATCACGGCCAACCACAACAAGGTCGTCCACGAGACCCGCGGCGAGTTCTTCTCCTACGCCACCTCCGACGACGAGTATCACGAGGACCGCCTGGCCCTGCTCTCGGCGGCGCTGCGCCGCCACCCGTCGGCGGCGGCCGCCATCTCGGGCGTCGAGGAGATCGACGAGACAGGACAGACCATCGGCACCTGGCGCGACACCGCCCCCACCGACCAACCCGACCCGGTGGCGCGTCTACGCCACCGGCTGGACAACTACGACGAGACCATGCACTTCTACGGGCTCATGCGCAGGGAGACGCTGCTGCGGGCCCGGCCGCTGGAGGCCATCCTGCCCGCCGACCGGGTGATGATCTCGGGCCTGGCGCTGCTCGGCCCGCTGGTCGTGGTGGACGAGCTGCTGCTGCGGCACCGCAACCACCCGGGCAGCAACAGCCAGGTCAACCACGCGCGGGCCTTCCGCGCCCGCGAGATGCCCGGAGACCAGCGCTTCTTCCTCCCCAACGTGGAGGAGGGCCGCGCGCTGCTGCGGGTCATCAGGAACGCTCCATTGACCCGCCGCCAGCGACTGCGCGCCTACGCGGCGCTGCGGCCCTGGCTGCGGCGCAACGCCGTGTCCATGGCCCGCAACGTCGCCCACTCGGCCATCGACGTGGCCCGCGGCCCGCGGGGACCGCTCAGCTCGTCACCACCTCGCGAATCTTCCTGATCCGGTCCCGCGAGAGCCCGGTCACCACGTACACGATCAGCCCGGCGCCTCCGGCGGCGCAGAGCCGGACGAAGTCGAAGGCGCCCTCGGTCAGCCTGGCCACCAGCCAGGCGGCCAGGCCGGCCAGCAGGCCGCCGAGGAGCAGCCGGAGGATGCCGGGCAGGACCGGTCCGAGCACGACGCCCGAGCGGCGCAGTTGCAGCGCCGTCACGGGCAGGGCGATCAGCAGCGCGACGGCCGCGTGCGCGATCGCGACGCCCCGGATGCCGTCCAGCCGGGCGCCCGCGTAGAGCGCCGGCAGCAGCACCACGGCCCAGCTCAGGTTCATCCACACGACGAGCCTGGTCGCGCCGAGCGAGGTCAGGATGTCGAAGGCCAGCGCGGTGAGCATCCGCACCACCATCAGCGCCATGAGGAAGGACAGCGCCTGGGCGGCGGGCAGCCACCGCTCGCCGTACAGGAAGGGCACCACCAGGGGCGCCAGCACGCCGAAGAGGACCGCGACGGGCAGCACCAGCGTGATCAGCATCGGCACGATCTGCTGGACGCGCGCGGAGAACGCCTCCGGGCGCTCCTCGGCGACCCGCGAGAAGCCCGGCAGCGTGACGTGGCGCAGGGCCTCGCCGACCAGTCCTGGGACCCAGCTCGACACGTTCAACGCGATCATGTAGAAGCCGAGCGTGGTCGCGCCCAGCAGCCGGCCGATGATGATCGCGTCGGCGTTGAGCACCAGCGCCTCGATGGCCAGGCTGACCGCCAGGGGCATGCCGAAGCCCAGCAGCTTGCGCGCGATGGCCCGCTCGAAGCCCAGCCGCAGCGGCATCTTGGCCCAGACGAACACCAGGACGCCGCTCACCAGGGAGTTGGCGACCGCGCCGATGACGAAGCTGTAGACGCCCGCGCCCATGAGCGCCAGCGTGATCGCCACCGGCACCTGGACGGCGATGCCCGCCATGTTCGCCTTGGCTATCTTGTCCTGCTGGAAGCCGCGGAGCATGACCGCGCTGCGTACGTTGACGAACCCGTCGATCACGATGATCACGGTGAGCAGCCGCACCACCGGCGTGGCCGAGACGTTGCCCGCCAGGCCGGTGAAGTAGGGCGCCGCCACCCAGAACAGCGCGTAGATGGCCACGCTGAGGGTGAGGACCACGGTGGTCGCGGTGACCACCATGTCCTCCAGCTTGCCCCGCCACTGCACGACGGCCGCGACGATGCCGGCGTCGTTGATGTAGAAGAGGAACTGGTTGGCGGCCAGCGCGACCGCGTACAACCCGAAATCCTCCGGGGCGAGCAGGCGGGCCAGCACGAGGCTCAGAGTGAAGGTGGCCAGCTTGGACCCACCCCGCGCCAGCAGCCCCCACCGCAGTCCCCTGCCCGCCGATCCGGCCCGGTGATCGCTGACGGGCTCGCTCGTGCTCACTACTGGCTCACTCGCTACTGGCTCACTCACTGTCCAGCACCCGTTCGAGCCAGATCTCGCGCCAGAAGGGGAAGAACTCGCGGGGGCAGTTCAGCGAGTGGACGCCCTCGCACACCACGTCCTGCAGCACGATGCAGGGCGTCTTCATCTCCAGCATCCGTCCCGTGGGCTCGTCGATGCAGCGGTCCACCCGGGCGCGCACCCGCGCGGTCCGGCCGCAGTGGCGGGCCAGCTCGGCGTCGAAGTTCATGCCGCGGTTGGACAGGTCCTCGTTGACGGTGGCCAGGATCTCCTGCTTGGACCGTACGCGGACCAGCTCGCCCGGCTGGAGGTCGAGCGTCTGGACCGGCGTGCGGCCCCTGATCTCGCCCTTCATCGTGCCCCACGGCCGGCCGCCCTTGACGCGCAACGCAGGGGGCAGCTTTCTCCTGGTCAGGTGCTGGAACCGGTTGTACAGCCCGATTCCGGTGGCCTTCAGGGTCCTGAGCACGCCGACGTTCCGCGTCCGTACGTCCGCCACGAACTGCCCCAGATCGGCCATCGGCAGCGGTACGGGCGCCGCTCGCAGCAGTTCGGTCGCCTGGCAGGAGTAGCGTTCGGTGCCGTCCTCGCCCGGCGGCTTGCGGCTGTTGATCTCCAGCAGCGGCAGCAGCCGGGAGTCCGGCACGGCGTTCGGGGGCAGCTCGTCCGCCGCGACGCGCTTGATCCACGCCTGTTTCCAGTACATGGAGCAGGCCGTCTGGCAGCCGCCGTGCGCCGAGCCGTCGCACCGCGCGCCGAGCAGGTGCACGGCGCTGTCCATGCGCCGCAGGCCCGTCTTGGTCAGCGTGTCGCACAGTTTGTGCGCCACCTTGTGCACGGTGAGGCGCTGACCGCAGAACTTCAGCATCTCCGGCATGAACGGCAGGCCGTCCAGCTCACCGCGCTCGTCCAGCGTGGCCAGGATCTCGGCCTCGCTGCGGATCTCCACCAGGTCGCCGACCCGCAGGGTCATGCTTTCCATTCCCTCACCAACTCCGCGTCTTCGAGGCTCGCCGCCGCATCTGCCACCGCCTGGAACGGGAGGCCGGCCCGTTCCGCGATGTCCAGCAGCGAGTGCGTGCCGTCCGAGAGGTTCAGCACCCAGAGCATGGCCATCTGGGCCTGCTTGGTGTCGCTCCTGCCGCCGAGCGCCCCGTACAGGCCGCGCCGGCCCAGTTGCGGCTCGCCGTAGGGGCTGAGGTTCTCCAGGCGCCGGTCTCCCTCCAGCACCCGGGTCACCTCCCAGCAGGTCTCCAGGGTGTCCGCCAGTGACTCGGGCAGCACGAACGCCGGGTCGTCCCCCGAGGTGTGGTACTCCGGATAGCCCGCGTACGTCGATCTGGTCAGGCAGCCGACGGGCAGGTCGAAGCCGGGCGAGCAGTACTGCCGCTCGTCGTAGCCGTACGGGGAGAAGTCGAGCGTGCGGTGCGGGCGCCCGGAGGAGCGCAGCACGTGCCCCACCGCCCGGTCGATCTCCGTGTCGCCGCGCCTGCTCCGCTTGTACGTGAGCGCGCCGCCGTCCCCCGCGCACGCGAGCACCAGCCCGTGCCTGACCCGCTCGACCGCGTCCCGGTTGCGGGCGAGCCAGGTAATCGACCCGATCGTGCCGGGCGCGAACAGGAAGCGGTAGGTGTAGCGCGGCGAGGCCGCCGCCAGCCGCCGGGCCAGTTGGACGGCCACCGCGATGCCCGCCAGGTTGTCGTTGGCCAGTGACGGGTGGCAGGTGTGGCAGGAGATCAGCACCTCCTCGCTCGTGCGGCCGGGCACGACGTGCTCGGCGTACGTGAGGTGGCCGTCCGCCAGCGTGGAGTCCACCACGACCTCGTACTCGCCCTCCCGGAGGCCCTCCAGCCTCTCGTGGCGCAGGCAGAACCCCCAGTCCTCGGCGTAGTAGCTCGTCCGGTAGGGGATGAGCCCCGGCTGGTCCGGCAGTGTGTGCAGGTGGCCGCGGAGCTCGGCCAGCGGCATCCGGGCCGACACCGGCACGCTGTAGCCGACCACGTGCAGGTTGGACTCGGCGAAGTCGACGACCTTGGCGCCCGTGGGGTCCTTGACGTAGGCGTCGCGGATGTTCCACTCCTTGGGCACGTTCCAGTCGAGCACCTGCGTGCCGGTGGGCACCTCGTGCACGTTCAGCGCGATGTGCTCGCCGACGATCTCCAGGGTGCGGCGGACGCCGTCTCCCGTGATGCTCCGGCACAGCGGGTAGAGACGCTCCACCAGCTGGTGCATCTCCTTTCCGAGACCGGTCACGGGGGCATCCTTTTCGAGGCCGGTCACGAGGGCATCCTTTTCGAGGCCGGTCACGAGGGCATCAGCCGCTCGTCGACCGTTCCCGCGGCCTGCCGGTCCGACAGGCGGGCCAGGCGGGTGAAGCGGCGCTCGAAGCCTTCCCTGGTCAGCCCGTGCCGCCGGTAGGCGTCGATGAGTTCGAGCGCGCCCTCCTTCACCGAGCGGCGCGCCTCGTATCCGGGCAGCGCCGCACGGATCCGCGAGAAGTCGACCCGGTAGGAGCGCGGATCGGCGCCCGTCTCCCCCGTGATGGCCAGCGTGGCGCCGGGCACCGCCTCCACCACGGTCGCCGCGATCCCGGCCACGGTGACGTTGTTCTGCTCGGTGCCGACGTTGAACGCCTCGGCGTGTACGGCCTCGCGCGGCGCGGTCAGGGCGGCGGCGAACGCGTCCGCGATGTCCAGGGCGTGCACCAGGGGCCGCCACGGCGTGCCGTCGGACAGCACACGTACCTCTCCGGACAGATGCGCGTGCCCCACCAGGTTGTTGAGCACGATGTCCGCGCGCAGCCGGGGCGAGAAGCCGAAGGCCGTGGCGTTGCGCAGGAAGACCGGCGTGAAGTCGGCGTCGGCCATCTTCAGCACCTCGTCCTCCACGCGCACCTTGGACTCGGCGTAGGGGGTCACGGGACGCAGGGGCGCCTCCTCCGTGACCAGGTCGTCCCCGCCGGCGGCTCCGTAGACCGAGCAGGTGGAGGCGTACAGGAAGCGCCGCACCCCCGCCTCGCGGGCCAGCCGGGCCAGCCGTACGGAGGCGTGGTAGTTGATGTCGTAGGTCAGCTCGGGCGCCAGCGAGCCGAGCGGGTCGTTGGAGAGTGCGGCCAGGTGCACGACCGCGTCGAATCCGGCCAGCGCCTCGGCCGGGACCTCGCGCAGGTCCAGGGCGAGCCCTTGGGGGTCGTCGGGGTGTGGTCCGAGGACGCAGTCGGCGAACAGCCCCGAGTCGAGGCCGGTCACCTCGTGTCCCGCTCCGGCGAGTACGGGGGACATGACGGTGCCCAGGTAGCCCTGGTGTCCGGTCAGCAGTACACGCATATCCGGCTAGCCTCCTGCGAGGTCGAGAGTCAGCTTGCGGGTGTGGAAGGCTTCGGCGTACCTGTCGCCGCACTCGATGCCGCGGATGCGGGCGAGCCCGAGGAAGGCTTCGTCGTCGAACCAGGGACGCCGGAGTTGCGAGGGGTAGTGCCGCCGCAGCAGGGCGACCTTCTCCGCCGCCACCTCCGGCCGCAGCGGCTGGTAGGCGGCGGGGCGGCCGAGGTCGCCGTCCCACTTGACGATCTCGTAGCCGAGCGTCAGGTGGTCGCGGAAGGCCGTGGGTACGAGTTCGGCCAGGCCCCGGTGGTCCTGGTGGGCGTCTCCGGGGTGCGGACCGAGGATCAGGTCGGGATCGGTCCTGGCCCGCAGCAGCTCCAGCGCCTCCTTGGCCTGCTCCCAGTGCGCGGGCAGCCGGCCGTCGGGCAGCTTGAGCACGCTCAGCCGCAGGTCGGCCCCGGGGCAGAAGGCGGTGAGCGCCGCGTGCTCCTCCTCCTCGCGCTCGGTGCCCCCGCCGGACAGGACCAGCGCGTCGACCTGGAGACCGGGCCGGCCCGCGCAGAGGGTGAGCAGCGTGCCGCCCGCCCCGATGGCGATGTCGTCGCAGTGCGCGCCCAGCGCGACGATCCGGCCCAGCCGGGTGGCCGTCAGCCGGATCATGCCTCCCACAGCGCCCAGGGCCTGTCGCCGCGCGAGTACGCCTCGTCCAGCTCGATCCGCTGGTTGACGGTGTCGGTCGGCCGCCAGTAGCCGCGGTGCCGGTAGGTCATGAGCCGGCCGCGCTTGGTCAGCTCCACGCAACCATCCCCCACCAGATCCCCATTTTCCGGAATGTGATCGAAAATTTCCTGACGGAGCACGAAATATCCGCCGTTGACCCAGATCGGCATCTGGGTGACCGGCGCGATGTCCCTCGCCAGCCCGTCGTCGTCGATGTCGATGCAGTGGAAGGTGCCGGGCGGCGGCACGACCATCATGGACGCCCCCACGTCGGCGGCCGTGAAGCGGTCGACGATCTCCGGCAGCGGCGCGTCGGTGAGCACGTCGGCGTAGTTGGCCAGGAACACCTCCTCGCCGTCCAGATGGTCGCGGACGCGGCGTAACCGCTCGCCGATCGGCGACGTGACGCCGGTCTGCACGAAGGAGATCGACCAGTCCGAGATGTCCTGCGACAGCAGCTCCACCTCGCCGCCGCGCAGCCGGAAGTCGTTGGAGGCGGTCTCCTTGTAGTCCAGGAAGAACTCCGTGATGTGCTGGGCGCCGTAGCCGAGGCAGAGGATGAACTCGGTGTGCCCGAAGTGCGCGTAATAGCGCATCACATGCCAGATCAGCGGGCGGGGACCGACGAGCTGCATGGGCTTGGGGACCTCGCCGGCGGCTCCGGTGCGCATCCGCGTGCCGTACCCACCGCAGAAGAGCACGACCTTCATGGCACGATCTCCAGACTCGGGATGGGAAAGACCAGCTGACCGCCCCACTCGCGGACGTAGGAGAGCTGTTCGGTGAGTTCCTCTCGCAGGTTCCACGGGAGCACCAGGACATAGTCCGGCCGGTCCTCGGCCAGGCGCTCGGGCGGCAGGATGGGGATCCGGGTGCCCGGCGTGAACCTGCCGTGCTTGTACGGATTGCGGTCCACCGTGTACGCCAGCAGGTCCTCGCGGATGCCGCAGTGGTTGAGCAGCGTGTTGCCCTTCCCCGGAGCGCCGTAGCCGGCCACGGTCTTGCCCGCCTCGGCCGCGTCGATGAGGAAGCGGAGCAGGTCGCGGCGGACCTTGGCCACCCGGGCGGCGAACTCCGCGTACCCGGCCAGCTCGTCGAGCCCGGCCCCCTTCTCCCTGGCCAGCACGTCGGCCACCCGCTCGGTGGGCTCGCCGCCCGCCTCCTCGGGCCGGGCCCAGAGCCGGATCGAGCCGCCGTGCGTCGGCAGCAGCTCCACGTCGACCAGCGCCAGGCCACCGGTGGCCAGCGCCCGCCGCGCGGAGGCGACCGTGTAGTACTGGAAGTGCTCGTGGTAGATCGTGTCGTACTGGTTCAGCTCCACGAGCGTGAGCAGGTGCTGCACCTCGATGGAGACCCACCCGTCGTCGGCCACGAGCGCGCGCAGCCCTCGGGTGAAGCCGACGACGTCGGGGATGTGCGCGTACACGTTGTTGGCCACGACCAGATCGGCCGGCCCGTGCTCGGCGCGGACCGCCGCCCCGGTCTCCGGGTCGAGGAAGGCCGTACGGGTGGCGATGCCCTTGTCCCTGGCCGCCTGGCCCACGTTGGCCGAGGGCTCGATGCCCAGGCAGCGCACCCCTCGTTCCGCCACGTGTTGCAGCAGGTACCCGTCGTTGCTGGCCACCTCGACCACGAAGCCCGGCGCGAACCGGTCCACGGCCGCCGCCACGAACTCCCGGGCGTGCTCCACCCAGGAGGTGGAGAAGGAGGAGAAGTACGCGTACTCCGTGAACGTCTCCTCCGGCTGGATCAGCGGCGGTATCTGGGCGAGCCAGCAGCTCGTGCAGACCCGCAGGTGCAGGGGGTAGGTGAGCTCGGGCTCGTCGAGACGCTCCCGGGTGAGGAACAGCTCGCAGGGCGGCGTGGCACCGAGATCGACCACGCTCGCCAGTTCGCTCGAGCCGCAGAGCCGGCAGACGGTCACCGGCCTCGGCCTCTTCCGCGCTGTAACCAACGAGCCATGGTCCCCTCCCGATGTGTGAGATTCAGTACGAACTACCGCTGGCTCGCTCCACGTGAGCCACGGCCTCCTTCTCGTACTCCGCCGACAGCTCCTCCGGGATGCGCGCCAGGTCCCCGGCGCGCATGAAGTCGCGCAGAGTGGTGCCCAGGCACGCCGCGTCCACGTTGGGCGCGCCCTTGCGCGATCTGACGTCGTCGATGTGCACGGTGCGGAAGTCGATGCTGAAGCGCGTCACGCCCGAGGTGTTGCGCACGGTCGAGTGCAGCTGGGCGCCCGAGAACAGGAGCACCCCGCCCGGCTCCATGACGAACCTGAGCTCGCCGGACAGGTCCAGGTCCTCTTCCGGCTTCGGCTGCTCGCGCGTGTCGCTGTAGATGTGCTGGGCGGCCGACGGGCGCTCCGTCCTGACCCACGAGGCGTAGTCGTAGCGGCCGCTGCCGTTGCGCACGGCCTGGGTGAAGTACTCCGGGTGCAGGGCGAAGACGTTCTCCGGCACCACGTCGTAGACGGGGATCCACCAGTTCACCTGGTTGAACGGCGCCGAGTACCAGCAGTCGCGGTGGGCGTGGTAGGCGTAGGAGATGCCCGAGTCGAGATAGCCGTCGGAGGTCGAGGTCCGCAGCCGCGGCACGTCGAAGTAGGTCTCGTCCGGTGCGAACCCCAGCTCGTCCAGCAGGACGGCGATGAGCTCCTTGCACCTCGGATGATGGATGAAGCGCGGCTTGACGTCGGCCAGCAGCGCGGCGAACCGCTCGACCGGCATGCTGTGCTGGGCGGTGGTGGGATCCGTGCCGCCGAAGGTCTCGGCGACCAGTTCGCGGGCCAAGGACACGAGCTCGCGGGACGCGGGCGAGGCCGTATAGACGAAGACGTCGCCCTGGAAGATCCTCTCGCGTCGTGCCTGGTCGTTCATCGTGCTGCCGCTGAATACCGTGGTCATCTGGACTAGCCCCCTACACGTGCGTGGTGCGAGTCGAACCGATCTCCCCTCGTAGGTCTTGCCAGGCCGTGCGTGGGGCGGGATGGGTTGCTGGCTCCCGGAAACGTACTGATGGGGATGGTGATCCTGACCCCGCTCAGGAGCACATGCCTCAATCAACTGGCATTTCGCGACTGCCATCTCACGCGTTACACACCCTGGTGGGAACGTTCCTGCTATGTCAGGATCCGGCTCATGGATCCCCTCGGTTTCGACGGCGCCTGGCTGTTCAGCCCGCGTATCCACAAGGACGGGCGCGGGCAGTTCCTGGAGTGGTTCAGGAGCGACGAACTCGACCGCCCACTGGACCTCGCCCAGGCCAACTGCTCGGTCTCGGCCAGGGGCGTGCTGCGCGGCCTGCACTACGCGGACGTGCCGCCCGGTCAGGCCAAGTACGTCACCTGCGTCTCCGGCAGCGTCCTCGACGTCGCGGTGGACCTCAGAACCGGCTCGCCCACCTTCGGCCAGTGGACGGCGGTCCAGCTGGACGATGTCTCGCGGCAGGCGGTCTACCTGGCCGAAGGGCTCGGCCACGCCTTCTTCACGCTCAGCGAGTCGGCCACCGTGATCTACCTGTGCTCCACCTCGTACGCCCCGCAACGCGAGCACGGCGTCCACCCGCTGGACCCGGCCCTCGGCATCGTCTGGCCGGAGGGCATCGAGCCGATCCTCTCGGACATGGACGCCGCGGCACCCACGCTGGCGGAAGCGGCCGAACACGGTCTACTCCCCTCCTACGCCGACTGCCTGGCCCACTACGCGAGCGCCCCAGGGCCCCAGCAGAGCCGGCCAGGCCGCGTGTAGGGCGATGGACCACTCACGCATCGGCGGCAGCCCGGCGGCCTGCCAGTTCCCGTGCGCCAGCACGCTGTTGGCGGGGCGTGGGGCGGGCCGGCGCAGGGCCGTGCTCGGGATGGGCTCTACCCGGCCTGGATCGGCCCCGAGCAGGGAGAAGAGCTCTCTCGCGTAGTCGTACCAGCTCGTCCGCCCGGCGCTCGTGCCGTGGTAGACGCCGGGCGGGGCGTCCGCCCGGCCGAGCCGGACGATCCGCTCGGCCAGGTCGCCGGTCCAGGTGGGCTGGCCGAACTGGTCGTCGACCACGGAGACGGTCGGCCGGGAGGCTTCGAGGCCGACCATCGTGCGGGCGAAGCTGCGGCCGTGGGCGCCGTAGAGCCAGGCCGTACGCACCACGTGGTGGCCGTACTCGAGGGCCGCGTGCTCGCCTGCGAGCTTGGTCCTGCCGTAGGCGTTGATGGGCCCCGTCGGGGCGCCCTCCCCGTACGGCCCGGCCCCGGCGCCGTCGAAGACGTAGTCGGTGGACAGCTGGATCAGCCGGGCGCCCAGGTCGGCGGCGACCCGGGCGAGCACGGACACGGCCGTCCCGTTGATCGCCAGGGCCTCCTCCTCGCGCGTCTCGGCGTCGTCGACGGCCGTCCACGCGGCGCAGTTGACCACCACGTCGGGCCTGGCCGCGCGCAGCGCCCAGGCGACGGCGCCCGCGTCGCACAGATCCAGCTCGGACCGGGTGAACGGGCGGACCCGCATCCCCGGCGTCGTCCGCAGCAGCTCCGTCAGGTCGGTGCCGAGCATGCCGCCCGCACCGGTGATCACCCACCTCATGCGCGCCGCCTCAGCACCAGGTCGGTGACCGTTGCGCGATGGTCGGTCCGCGGGAGGGCGAGCGTCTCGAACGAGCGCACGGCCACCCCCTCGGAGGCCAGCACGTGGTCGATGGCGACCTTGGGGACGAGGGCGGAGCGCCCGTAGTACGGCCAGGTCATGACGAGTCCCTTCCCGGTGACGGACGCGGCGTCCTGATAGCCGGTGGCGATCAGCTCCCGCAGCACCGCGTGGTCGAGCGTGGAGTTGAAGTCGCCGGCCAGGACCCGCGGCCGCTTCGCCACCGCCGGCGGCAGGACCCGGATGCTCTGCGCCCAGCACCCCGCCAGCCAGCCGCCGGCCGGCGCGCAGGCGTGCACGCCGACGACGTCCACCTCCGAACCGTCGGGCAGCGTGAGCCGGCCGCCGACGTGCTGCCACTGGCCGGCCGCGAAGCCGAGGCCCGGGCGCAGCGGGAAGCGCGAGTAGACGGCCGTGCCCAGCTGTTCCAGGTGATACGGCAACAGGGCGCGCAGACCGCCCCGGTCGAGGCGCGCCGCGAGGGCCGGGGTGAGCTCCTGCAGGGTGAGCACGTCGGGACGGCTCCGCTCGACCGCGCCGATCAGGCTCTCGGCGGGCACCGAGCCCACGCGCAGGTTCGCGGTCATCACCCGCAACGGCTGCCCTCCTGCCTCGGGGACACCCTTCGGCACCGCGCGCGGCAGCACCACCGAGGCAAGCAGCCCGCCCACCACCAGGGCGGCGTACGTGGCGGGCCGGTTGCGCAGCGCCAGAGCGAGTGCCAGCGGCACCAGCGAGCCCGCGGCGGCATAGGGGGTGAACGACACGAGCTGCGACCATCTGAGTTTGGGCTCCCATCCAGCCACGCGGAGCACCGCCCAGCCGGCGAACGGCGACAGCAGTGCCCAGAGCGCGGAGGTGAGCCAGGTGTTCTGCTTCAACTACCGGCTCGCCTTCCACCACGCCGCGTTGCTCGCGTACCAGCTGACGGTGTCCTTGAGGCCCTGCTCGAACGGGATCTCCGGACGGTAGCCGAGCGCGCGCAGCTTGCTGTCGTCGAGTGAGTAGCGGCGGTCGTGGCCTTTGCGGTCCTCGACGGGCTCGACCATGCTCCAGTCCCGGCCGCACGCCTCCAGCAATCGCTCGGTCAGCTCCCTGTTGGTCAGCTCGGCGGTGCCCGCGATGTGGTAGACCTCGCCCGGCGCGCCCTTCTCGGCCACCAGGCGGATGCCCGCGCAGTGGTCGGCGACGTGGATCCAGTCGCGGACGTTCCCGCCGTCGCCGTAGAGCGGGACCCGCTCACCGCGCAGCAGGTTCGTGACGAACAGCGGGATGACCTTCTCCGGATACTGCCTGGGGCCGTAGTTGTTGCCGCACCGGGTGATCGACACGTCGAGGCCGTACGTGATCGCGTACGCACGGGCGACCAGGTCGCCGCCCGCCTTCGACGCGGCGTACGGGGAGCGCGGCAGGATCGGCGCGGACTCCTCCCATGAGCCGTGGTCGATGGAGCCGTAGACCTCGTCGGTCGACACGTGCACCACCTTCGGGACCCCGGCCTCCAGGCACGCCTGGAGGAGCGTCTGGGTGCCGAGGACATTGGTGCGCGTGAACTCGGCCGGGCCGTCGATTGACCGGTCGACGTGCGACTCGGCGGCGAAGTTGACCACCAGGTCGTGGCCCGGCACCACCTCGCCGAGCAGTTCGGCGTCGCAGATGTCACCGTGGACGAAGGTGTGCGGCCGCCCTTCGAGGTTGGCCCGGTTGCCCGCGTACGTGAGCTTGTCGAGCACGGTCACGTCCGCGTCGCCCAGCCCGTGGACGAAGTGCGAGCCGATGAAGCCGGCCCCACCTGTCACCAGAATCCTTGTCATGAACTGATCTGCACCTTGCTGTGATCGCCCAGTACGAGGCGGTGGGCTTTGGGGGTGTCCGGAGCGGGGGTCACCTCGACGTCGTGGCCGATGAGCGAGGACTCGATCCGGCCGACGCCCTGGATGGAGGCTCGGGGCAGCACGATCGAGTATTCGATCTCGCTGCGGCCGATCGCGCAGTCGGCGCCGATCGAGGTGAACGGGCCGACATAGCTGTCCTGAACACGCGCGCCGGGGCCGATGATCACCGGGCCCACGACGCGCGAGCGTTCGACCACGGCGCCCGGCTCCACCACGACCCGCCCGATCAGCTCGCTGGCCTGGTCCACCAGGCCGCTCACCCGCCGGTCGAGCGACTCCAGCACGAGCCTGTTCACCTCCAGCATGTCGGTGACGTTGCCGGTGTCCTTCCAGTAGCCGGAGATCACTGAGGACTCCACGCGCAGCCCCGCCTCGATCAGCCACTGGATGGCGTCGGTGATCTCCAGCTCGCCGCGTCCCGACGGCTTGAGCTCGGCCACGGCGGCGTGGATGGCCGGGCTGAAGAGGTAGACGCCGACCAGCGCGAGATCGCTCTTGGGCCGGTCGGGTTTCTCCTCCAGGCCGACCACCCGGCCGGCGACGTCGAGCTCGGCGACCCCGAACTGGCGCGGATCGCCGACCCTGGTGAGCATGATCTGGGCGGTGGGCCGCTCCCTGGCGAACCGGTCCACCAGGCCGTTGATGCCGCCCACGATGAAGTTGTCGCCCAGGTACATGACGAAGTCGTCGTCACCGAGGAAGTCGCGGGCGATCAGCACGCCGTGAGCCAGGCCCAGCGGCGCCTCCTGGCGCAGGTAGGTCACCTGCAGCCCGAACGCGGAGCCGTCGCCGACGGCCGCCTCGATCTCGGCGTGCGTGTCACCGACGACCAGTCCGAGCTCCCTGATCCCCGCCTCCGCGATCGCCTCCAGGCCGTAGAACAGCACCGGCTTGTTGGCGACGGGCACGAGTTGCTTGGCCGAGGTGTGGGTGATGGGCCGTAGCCGGGTGCCCGACCCTCCGGCCAGCACGAGTGCTTTCACCGCTAGTAGGCCCCTTCTCCACGGGTGACGACGGACCAGGTCTTCCAGAGGATCTGCAGGTCGAGGATGAGGGACCAGTTCTCCACGTACCTCAGGTCGAGGCGTACGGACTCCTCCCAGCTCAGGTTCGAGCGGCCGCTGACCTGCCAGAGCCCCGTCATGCCCGGCTTGACGACCAGGCGGCGGCGGACGTCGCTGCCGTACTTGGCGACCTCCTCCGGGAGCGGTGGCCGGGGGCCGACGAGCGACATGTCGCCGCGCATGACATTGACCAGTTGGGGGAGCTCGTCCAGCGAGTATTTGCGGAGGAAAGCGCCTACCGGAGTGATCCTTGGATCGTTCCTAATTTTGAAGAGCACCCCGTCCAGTTCGTTGGCATCGAGGAGTGCGCCTCTGAGCTTCTCGGCGTCCTCCACCATGGTCCGAAATTTCAAGACACGGAACTCTTTGCCGCGTTTGCCGACCCTGATCTGGCTGAACAGCGCGGGGCCCGGACTGGTGAGGCGGATCAGCAGCACGATCGCCAGCAGCGGCACGGCCATGAGCACCAACGCGGCTCCCGCTACGAGCCGGTCGAAGATGGTCTTGACGATCTGCCTGGCGCCGTCGAACTCGGGATGCTCCACGTGCAGGAGCGGCATCCCCGCCACCGGCCTGATGCTGATCCGCGGGCCGGCGACCTCCATGAGCGCGGGCGCGACGAACAGGTCGGTACGCGCGGTCTCCAGGCTCCACGCCAGCCGCCGAAGCGCCGACCCGTCGAACTCGGGGCAGGCCGTGACGGCGACCGCGTCGGCTCCCATCCGGTACACCACCTCGGCGACGTCACCGAACGAGCCCAGCACCGGGATGCCGTCGAGGTCGACGTCCATCCGGTCCGGCGGCAGGCAGGCGCCTACGACCCGCATGCCGTGGTACGGCTGACGACGGAACTGCATGACCAGGTCGAGAATGGATTCGCGATGGCCGACGGCGATGACCTCGCGCATGTAGTCGCCGACCACTCTCCGGCTGTGCAGCCGTTTTCGCATCCTGTAGCGGAAGTACAACGTGGACAGAAGCGCCAGCGGCAGCATCGCCATCACGAAACTGCGCGCCACGACGGTCTGCGTGGCGTAGGCGCCGATCGCGACCGCGGCCATCAACCCGGCGCCGCCGTTGAAGACGGCCCTGAACTCCTCAGTGCCCTCGCCGTGCGCGCGCTGCCGGTACGCGCCACCCATCGCCAGTGCGAAGGGCCAGGCGATGGTCAGGCCCACTCCGAGAACGAACTCGGCCAACGGAACGTACGCGCCGGACAAGAGGCGGATGCCCAGCACGCAGACGCACGCGACCAGCGCGCACGCCGTGTCGCCACCCCACAGAAGCCGTAAGTACGCACGCGTCCAGATACTTGACGCGTGACGTGGTACGGCCTCGAGGAGTACGACATCGGACTCCTCAGTCCCCACCCTCATAGCACCACCCTGAAATTCTGTGCACCGCAAGTACATGACGTTCCTTGAACCTCATGGGTTGACAAGTCCCCCATGCACAATCAAGGGCGGCGGCCCCCACTAAAGAGTAAAGATCCACTCCTGCATGGGAAATACCGTTAAATGTCCACAACCGGACGGAACTCAGGGCGGGAAAGGGTTGACGGAACGATCCAAAAGTGCTGATCGACACGTCGGCAAATGTGCGGTTTATGGCAACATTTCAGCTGGTTGCCGAAATATGACGCCGCTAGTCATATTCCAGATCCGGCAGTGCGGACGGCGGGTCGGGACTCCGCCAGACGACCACGACTCCGTCATGTGCCGACTCGGCGGCGATGTGCAACCGGTCGAGGTCGAAGTCGGGCAGATAGCGCAGACGCGCCAGAAACGTGGCGTCGGTGGCCGACCTGGGTACTACGCAGCCTTCGCCGTCGCGGTCGAGCAGGATATAGAGGACGTCCTCTCCTGACTCGGTCACCACACGGACCTCGACCACGTCCTCCCAGGCAAGGGCTTCGACGCTCCCGTCCGCATAGTGACGGGTCACGCCCTCTTCCGTGACGTACACGTAGGAGTCCGGCATCGGATTGCCGTGCATGGCCGCGATTCTTGCGACTTCTGGGGTCCCGACGCAAGAGTTCGCGATATTGGGTGCGGATCTCCATCGCGAGATCGGCTCGGCAGAGGGCCTGGAGGGGCTCAGGAGAGGCTCGGGAGAGGCCTTGCGTCGCCGCCCCACGCGTGGCTGAGGTGAGCGGCCACCGCGGCCCGCGCCGCCTCGGCGGGGCCGTCGGCGATCGCGTCGAGCAGCTCCCGGTGCTCGTGTACGAGCACGTCCCTGTCCTCGTAGACCTCGCGCAGGCGGACCAGGCCGAGCCGGGTCTCGGCGGCGAGCGCGCCGTAGAGCCGTTCGAGCCGCGGGCTGCCCACCGCCTCGATCAGTGCCTGGTGCAGCGCCATGTGCTCGGCCACCGACTCCGACCACGGCGCGTCGGCGGGCAGGGCGCTCATCCGGACCAGCGCCGCCTCCGCCTCCGGCACCCGCCGTCCCGCCACCGCCGCGGCCATCAGACCCTCCAGCGGCCGGCGTACGTACATGAGATCGTCGAGGTCGGCGATCGTTACCTCGGGGACATAGGCACTGCGATTGCGCTCACGCCTGAGCAGCCCTTCGTGCACCAGCACGGCCAGGGCCTCCCGGACCGTGGGCCTGGCCACCCCGTAGGTGGCGGCGAGCTCCTGCTCGGGCAGCGCGGTGCCCGGCCCGATCTCGCCGGAGAGCACCCTGCGGCGCAGCGCGTCGGCGAGCGCGCCGACCGCGGAGACGGGTCTGAACGGCAACGTCACGGCTGCGACTCTAACGCCTCATTGGGACACGCCGTTTCCCCCCGCGGCCCTCCGGCTCGCGCCTCTTCAGCCGCCGACCTCTCCGCAAGCGGCTTTTCGGCCGGCTGCTTTTCGGGGCGCTGCTTTTCGGGGCGCTGCTTTTCGGCCGGTGCCTCTTCAGACGCCAACCTTTCCGCAAGCGGCTTTTCGGTCGGCGGCTTTTCTGGTACGGCCACGACCACGAGGCTGATCGCCAGCAGGACGAGACCGGCGACGGACACCGGGGTCAGTCGTTCACCGAGCACCAGCAGCCCGAGCAGCGCGGCGACCGCCGGCTCGGCCAGGGCGAGTGTGGCGGCCGTGGCCACCGGTGTGGTGCGCAGTCCTCTGCCGTACAGGAAGTAAGAAAGAGCGGTGGCGCCGAGGCCGAGGTACAGGGCGGCGAGCAGCCCGCGCGGCTCGGCCAGCCACTCGGTGCCCCGCCAGAGCAGGATCGGCACCATGAGGACGGCGGCGCCGCCGAACATCACCCCCATGACCGCGTTCGACGACCCGCCCGTGCTGATCGCCCGAGCGGCGGTGACGGCGTAGAACGCGTAGAGCAGCCCGCCGAGCAGCGCGAACAGCACCCCGGACACCATCTGCCCACCCGCCTGCGCACCACCGCCCACGATCAGGGCGGCGCACCCGCAGACCGCGGCGGCGGTGGCCATGGCCCACCGCCGGCTCGGCCGCTCGCGGTGCAGCATCCAAGAGAGCAGCCCGGTGAAGACGGGCCCACTGCCGATCGCGACGACTGTGCCGATGGCCACGCCGGTGCGGGCGACCGCGGCGAAGAAGCACAACTGGTAGACGGCCACGGCAACGGCTGCGACCAGCAACCCGGGAGTCACCAGCAGCCTGGGCGTGACCCGCAGTCTGGTGACCGGCGACCTGGGCGTGAGCAGCGGGCTCCGCCCGGCTCGCGCTTCGGCTCGCGCTTCGGCTCGCGCTCCAGCTCCAGCTCCAGCTCCAGCTCCGGCTCCGGCTCCGGCTCCGGCTCCGGCGAACAGGCCGAACAGGGCGAGCGCCGTGCCGCCGATGACCAGCCGGGCGGCGGCCAAGGCGATCGAGTCGGCCGAGACGAGCAGCCCCGCCGTACCGGCCGTCCCCCAGAGCACGGAGGCACCGATGACGGCGAAAGGTCCGTTCTTCATGCCTGCCATTGTCAGACAGTCAGACAATATTGTCCAACTGCTGGTCGATGAGCTGCCCGGCCGGGGCTGCCAGCTCGCCCGCATAGTCGTCGAGGACGGCGAGCCCGTCGTGGATGCTGGACGTGGTCTTGGGCGGCAGCCCCAGCAATACGTCACCCTCGACGGAGATCACCCCGTCGACGTGGAACTCGCCGTTGGCGGCCGAGATGGAGACGGCGAAGCCGAGCTCACGGCCATCGGGGAGGGTGAACGCGGTCCCGATCCGTACGCCGGCGGGCGGAAAGAAATAGGAGAAGGGCTGGCTCCGGACGAACGGGTGGTGTAATTCGGCGAGAATCTCCGCCGCTCGGCTCAATGCCGCCAGCAGGCCGGCCGCGGCCGAGCTCTCGCTGTCCACCCCCCGAGCCTAGATCAGCTCGCCCACCCATGACCAGGCGCGAGCTGTTCAGCACTCTCCGTCCAGCCGTCCGCGGGGGTGTGCGGTGGCAGGTCAGTCGGTGGCGAGGCGGGCGTGGCGTTCGACGTCGTAGCGGCGGCCGTCGTAGCGGAGCTTCTGGCGTTCGATGCCCTCCGGACGGAAACCGGCCTTGGTGGCCACCCGGCACGAGGCCGGGTTGTTGATGCGGTGTCCCAGCTCCAGCCGGTAGAGGCCGCGCTCGCGGAAAGCCCAGCGGGTCAGCTCGACCACGGCCGCCGCCGCGACACCCCTACCCCTGGCCTCGGGCACCGTCCAGTAGGAGACCCAGCCGTTGTCGTGGCCGTCGATGCCCGTCACCGCGACGTTGCCCACGACCTGCCCGAAGAGCGTGACGGCGAACGCGTGGCCCGCACCGGGCCAGGACGCGATCCAGCCCACCGCGTCCTGGAGTGAGACGATCGGCCACGACGCCTGACCTGCCATGTCGGGCGCCTGGAACGCGCGCAGCACGGTGGGAGCGTCGTCCGCGCACCACTCGCGCAGCTCGATGTCCATATCTGTCACGGTGCCTGATACTAACCGCGCCTTCCAACTCCTTTTACGCCCTATTGCCCGATTTTATGAGCAGCCTCGAAGGGGGCGACCAACTCCTTGGGCGCCGTCAAACACCATGCCTCGGCGACCAGCTCGAACAGCTCGTCAGCGTCGATCCGCCGCAGGTGCACCACCACCCACCCGAACCGGCCGGCGGTGAACTGGATCTCGAACACATCGGGCCGCTCGGCGACCAGCGCCATCTGCTCCTCGATCGTCGCCTTGAGCCCCACGGTCTCGGTCTCTTCCCACAGATAACCGAAGCCCTTGTCACGAACCTTGAGGCTGACCCAGGTGCCACCGTGATCGCCCAGGCGCGCCTCGGGCAACCGGTCCAGCAGCTTGAGGAACTCGTCGACGCTCACACCCATGCCGTCTTGTGTAGCAAACCGCGCCGACAGTTTGCGCCCGGCCGCGTCCCTGAGCCTCAGTCGTAGTAGCGGGCTTCGATCACGTTCCCGTCGAGGTCGGAGAAGTAGATCACGCCCGGCGCGATGCCCCTGGCGCCGAAGGAGTTGGCGCCGGTGCCGGTGATCTCCACGCCGTTGCGGGCCAGCCTGGCTTCGAGCGCGTCGAAGTCGTCGCGGGCGAATGCCAGACAGAAGTGGTTCAGCGGATGACCGGCGCTGCCGCTGACACCGGTGCCCTCGTCTATGCGGTTCGCCGCGTTCTGGGGCATCAGGTCGATGATCGTGTCACCGGAGACCCGCACGCTGGGGAAGGGCGCCTTGCCGTCCCTGAACTCCTCGGCACGTACCCCGGGCAGGCCGATGACCTGCTCGTAGAAGTCGAGCGCGCGAAGCTGGTCCGAGACCCAGCAGACGAGATGGTCCAGACGCACGTCCATACAGACCTCCGGTGTGGGGGATGTTGACCTCGTCCAATATGAGTTGCCCGCTATATCGCTGTCCACTTGTCGGTTTGTGAGGGAGCCGTTCGTCGGTGGGGTGAAAACGACGAGCAGAAGGAGTGTTCTGGTGAAATATCTGCTGCTGATCTGCGCGGATCCGTCCATCGAGGTGAGCGCGGAAGAGGGCGGAGCCGAAGAGTGGGTCGAGGAGATGGACCGGCGCCGGGTCCGGCTGGAAGGACACGCTCTGCGGCCCGCTTCGGAAGGGCGGTCCGTACGCGTGCGCGATGGGCGCGTACTGGTCGGCGACGGGCCGTTCGTGGAGACGAAGGAGCAGGTCGGCGGCTTCGACATCCTCGAGTGCGCCAGCCTGGAGGAGGCGGTGGAAGTGGCGGCCAAGCATCCGGCGGCCAGGTTCGGGACCGTGGAAGTGCGGGCGTTCCAGGCCGATCACGCCGTGACGGGAGCCACCACGGAGGTTCTGGTCCGGGTCGACAACTCACCCGAGGAGGTGTGGAAGCTGATCACGGACGTCTCGCGCATCGGCGAGTGGAGTCCGGAATGTACGGGCGCGACCTGGCTCGACGATGGGGACGGCCTCGCGGTCGGGAGGAGGTTCGAGGGGCGTAACCGGTTCCCCAACGGCCAGACGGGGACCGTGACGTGCGAGGTCACGGAGGTGGAGCCGGGCAGGCGGTTCGCCTGGGCGGTGCTCGACGGCCAGCGGTGGCGGGCCTCGTTGTGGAGCTATGACCTGACCTCCGACTCCGGACAAACCATCATCAAGCACACGTTCGTCCACGCGTACGGGAACAGTGGGCTGCGTCAGGCCGTACTCGACAATCCGGGTGACGCGAGCGCCAGCATCGAGGGGCGGCTGGCCCAACTGCGGACGCACATGGCCGAGACCATCAGGGCGATGACCAAGACAGAAGCTGATTAACCGCCCAGAAACCCTTCAGTCTGTCCCTATACGCTCGACGGCATGGGACGACCGCCTCGCCATGACGTTGACCGATTGCTCGACGCGGCCGCCGAGCTGGTGGCCGCGAGCGGCCCGAGCACCGTGACCGTGGCGGCGGTCGCCCGTGCCGCCCGTGCGCCGAGCGGCTCGATCTACCACCGCTTCCCCAGCCGCTCCTCCATGCTCGCCACTCTGTGGCTGCGCACGGTCGACCGCTTCCAGGACGGCTTCCTGTCAGCGCTCAACACCGAGCCCGCCGCACGAGCCGCCCCGGCCGCCGCGCGCCACGTGGTCGCATGGAGCAGGGCGCATCCGCACGAAGCTCACATCCTGCTGTACGGCCCGGCGGACTTCGACGAACCCAACTGGCCCTTGGAGGCCCGCGAACGCCTGGAACGCAGCGACCGCCGGGTCCGCAACGCCGTCCGCGCCCTGGCTGAACGGCTGGACAGGCGCGAGCCGCGGGAGGTCGAGCAGCTGTTCCTGGCCACGGTCGACCTGCCGTACGCCACGGTCCGCCGCCACCAGAGCTCGGGCCGCCCGATTCCCGCCTACGCGGAGGACCTCGTCACCAGCTGCGCCGCCACGCTGGTGGGGCAACCAGATACGTGCCCGCCACCACACCCGCTGGATCAGGCACGGCGATCGAGGTGAATGCCGTCAGCCCTTGATCGCGGTGCCCTGGGCGGAGGCGAGGCGCCAGGAGCCGTGGGAGTCGGCGGTGTACACGTGCGTGTAGCGGCTCCCGGCACTGAACGTGGCGCCTTCGGGGCTGGTGAAGTTCATGCCGGTACGTCCGACGACGATGCCCACCTCCCCATGAAAACGGACGATCGCCTCGCCGGGAAACGAATCGATCCGCGGAAACCGGAGGGACCCGGACGCCACCAGGTCGAGGACGACCTGCTTGGTGGCGACCGCCCCGTCTTCGACCCCCACCAGGAGGAAGTCGTCCGCCAGCAGTTCCTTCAGCCGGTCGAGGTCGTTGGCCACCAGGGCGTCGAAGAAGCTCTGATCGTGTTCGAGAAGAGTGTCGCGGTCCGTGCTCATGCGGGGCGTCCGTTCGTCGGTGGTCGGGGATCGACGATAAACGTTGACGCTGGTGACAAGGTCAAATGATGGCGGCACGCCCGCGGGTCTGGCGTTACACGGGTTCGGGCATACGGAGAATGCCATGGCTGACATCGATGCCGCGATGAAGGGTTGGCGATCATGTCCGCTGCGATTCGTTCCAGAAGTGCGCCCCGTCTGGTGATCGGGCTCGTAGCCGCCGCGCTGACGCTGACAACGGTCGGCGCGGGCACTACTGCCTCGGCGGTGCCTGGGGCTCGCGATAGGTCTGTCACGGTGACCGAGCGGGAGTTCTCTCTCACGCTCTCGACGACCGGCTTCAAGCCAGGGACCTACACCTTCACGATCCACAACGCGGGGACCGCTCCGCACGGCCTGACGATCAAGGGGCCCGGGGTCGACTCGACCTCCAGCATCGTCCCAGCCGGAAAGACGACGAAGCTCTCCGTCACACTGAAGAAGGGGACGTACGACCTGTGGTGCCCGGTGGACAATCACCGCGCGATGGGGATGATGACGAAGATCAGCGTGAAATAGCGAACCCCTGGCGGCGACTCAGGTCCTCCCGGGAGCGCGAGCAGGGCGCGTCAGGGCTTGGCGTCGCGACGATAGCGCAGGCCGTCCATCAGCAGGTCGAGCAGGCGGCCCGTCCGGTCGCGCTGCTCGTCCTCGCCGACGACCAGCGCCACGCCGCCCAGGCTGGCGAGCACGTCCTCCGGCTCGACGTCCGAACGCACGGTCCCCGCGGCGGCCCCGGCCGTCAGCAGTGACCCGATCGCGCCGACCAGCCGGTCGCGGCTCTCCGCGAACGGGTTGCCGCCGGACGCGATGACCGCTCGCAGCGCGTCGGCCATGCCGCGCTTGGTCGTCATGTAGTCGACGAAGCGATCCATCCAGGCGCGGGTCGCCTGGTCGGGCGGCATCGTCCGCAGCAGGCTCGCCGCGGCCTCGCACAGCCTGGTGAGCTCGTTGCGGTAGGCGGCCTCGACGAGCGCCTCGCGGGTGGGGAAATGCCGGTAAAGCGTACCGATGCCGACCCCCGCGTCCTTGGCGATCGCGTCGAGCGTCACCTCGGGGCCCTCATGGGAGAAGGCACGCACGGCGGCGTCGAGCAGCCGATCGCGGTTGCGGCGCGCGTCGGCGCGCAGCGGTCGGGATCCGGCCTGCACGGTGACTCCTGTGGATTTCGGGGGCGAGATTTGCCAAACGGAGGAGACTCCGAATACAGTCGGAGCTAATTGGAGGCTCCTCCGTTTCACATCTTACCGTTTGGGGCTCTCCCACCGCATCCCTGACAGGACTGGGAATCATGACTGCGAACACCCGCATCACCACCCCGTTCACCGCCCAATCCACCGCGGCCGAGGTGCTGGAAGGCGTCGATCTCACCGGCCGGCGGGCCATCGTCACCGGCGGGGCGTCCGGCATCGGCGTCGAGACCGCCCGCGCGCTCGCCGCGGCGGGCGCGGAGGTGACCCTCGCCGTGCGCGACCTCGACGCGGGCGCCGCGACCGCCGCCGACATCATCGCGACCACCGGCAACAAGCAGATCTTCGTCGCCCCGCTGGACCTCGCCGACCGCGGCACGGTCGCGTCGTTCGTGGCCGCCTGGGAAGGCCCGCTGCACATGCTGGTCAACAACGCCGGCGTGATGGCCTGCCCCGAGGCGCACACCCCGGACGGCTGGGAGCTCCAGTTCGCCACGAACCATCTCGGCCACTTCGCCCTGGCCACCGGCCTGCACCCCGCGCTCGCGGCGGCCGATGGCGCCCGCGTGGTCTCGGTCAGCTCCACCGCGCACCTGCGCTCCCCGGTCGTCTTCGAGGACGTCAACTTCCGTGAGCGCGCCTATGAGCCGTGGTCGGCGTACGGGCAGTCGAAGACGGCGAACGTGCTGTTCGCGGTGGAGGCGGCGCGGCGCTGGGCGGACGACGGGATCACCGTCAACGCGCTGATGCCGGGCGGCATCCGCACGAACCTCCAGCGGTACGTCTCCGACGAGGAGCTCGACCGGCTGCGCGCCGCCGCCGGCGCCTCCGGCGCGGACGTCACGTGGAAGACGACGGAGCAGGGGGCGGCCACGTCGGTGCTCGCCGCCGCGTCGCCGCTGCTCGACGGCGTCACCGGCCGCTACTTCGAGGACTGTAACGAGGCGCTGCCGAACGACACGCACTCGGCCCGCCACGGAGTCGCCTCCTACGCCCTCGACCCGGCGGCCGCGGCGCGTCTGTGGGAGCTTTCCGTCAACGCCTGACCGGTTCGCGCCTGCTAAAATATCGACTGGATCGATCGATCCCCGGCGCCGGTGAGTCTCCCCCGCGCACTTCACTCTCCCTCGCTGTTCCTGGTAGTCCGGTGCAGAGTCCCTTTTATGGATACCAAGGGATTTCCACGTCAATTCGCCCGTACCCAGCGGTTCTCGCTCGGGGTGCCCCGGGCCTTCACTGTGTCGCCCGATGGCCGTCGGGTCGTGTTCCTCCGGACTCGCGGGGGTGAGGATCGGGGCAGCTGTCTTTGGGTCGCCGACGAGATGGGTGAGCGACTGGTCGTGGCGCCCGAGACGCTCGGGGCGGAGGGAGCCGTTCCCGAGGCGGAGCGGGTTCGGCGGGAGCGGGCTCGGGAGCGGGCGACCGGGGTCGTCGCCTACGCGGCCGATACCGCCGTACGTACCGTCGCCTTCGCCGTCGACGGGCGGCTGTGGGCGGTGCGCATCGACGGCGGCGAGGCGCGGCCCGTGCCCACCGCCGGGCCGGTGGTCGATCCCCGGCCCGACCCCACTGGGAGCCGGGTCGCCTACGTGACCGGCGGCGCGCTGCACGTCGTCGAACTGGCCGACGGACGTGACCGGCGGCTGGCCGTACCCGAGGACTCGGAGGTCGTGTGGGGGCTGGCCGAGCATGTGGCGGCGGAGTCCATGGACCGGACACGCGGCTACTGGTGGTCGCCCGACGGCAGCCGGCTGCTGGCCGCCAGGGTCGACAACCGGCCCGTTCAGCGCTGGTGGATCGCCGATCCCGCCAACCCGTCCCGGCCGCCTCGCGAGATCGCCTATCCGGCGGCCGGCACGGCCAACGCCGAGGTCACGCTGCACGTGCTCGACCTCGACGGCGGCTCCGTGGAGCTGCGCTGGGACCGGGCCGCGTACGAGTACGTGACCACCGCCGGCTGGGACGCGCACGGTCCGCTGATCGGCGTGCAGAGCCGGGACCAGCGCACGCTGCGGGTGCTGACCGCCGATCCGGACACGGGCCGGACGAAGCCGCTCCACGAGCAGCGCGATGCCGCCTGGGTCCAGCTCGTCGCGGGCACGCCCGCACGGACCGCGTCCGGTGCGCTGGTGCACACCGCCGACCTGGACGGCACTCGGCGGCTGCTCGTGGACGGCCGTCCGGTCACCCCCGAAGGGCTGCAGATCCGCTCGGTCGTGGACGTCTCCGGCGAATCTGTGCTCTTCACTGCGAATGACGAGCCCACCGAGCAGCACCTGTGGACCTATGAAGCGGAGCGCGGGCCCGTACGCCTGAGCGACGGGCCAGGCCTGCACACCGGCCAGCGGGCGAACGGCGCGTCGGCCGGTGTGCGGGAGGGCGACGCGCTGGCCGGTGTGCGGGAGGGCGGCGCGCTGCTGCTCGCCTCGCACACCGAGGCCGGTCACTCGTTCCGCGTGGTGCGCGACGGGCGGCCCGACGTGGAGATCGCCTCGCTCCAGGCGGAGCCGCTGATCGTCCCGCGCGTCACGTGGTTGCGGGCGGGTGAGCGGGAGATCCGTACCGCGTTGCTGCTGCCCTCCTGGCACCGGCCGGGGTCCGGTCCGCTGCCGGTGCTGATGGCCCCGTACGCGGGACCGGCGATGCAGTTGGTGACCCGGGCCCGGCACTGGTGGCTGGCCGAGTCGCAGTGGTTCGCCGAGCAAGGGTTCGCGGTGGTGACGGCGGACGGGCGCGGCACTCCGGGACGCGGCCCCGTCTGGGAGAAGACCGTCCATGGCGACACGCTCACCGCGCCGCTCGAAGACCAGGTCGTGGCGCTGCGGGCAGCCGCCGAGCACTGCCCCGACCTCGACCTGGGCCGGGTGGGCATCCGCGGCTGGAGCTACGGCGGCACGCTCGCGGCGGCGGCGGTGCTGCGCATGCCGGAGGTGTTCCACGCTGCCATCTCAGGGGCGGCGCCGAGCGACCAGCGGCTGTACGACACCCACTGGCGGGAGCGGTTCCTGGGCCACCCGGACGAGGAACCGGAGAACTACGAGCGCTCCTCTCCCATCGGCGACGCGGCCCGGCTGCGCCGCCCGTTGCTGCTGGTGCACGGCCTGGCGGACGACAACGTGGTGGCCGCGCACACCCTGCGGATGTCGGCGGCGCTGCTGGCGGCGGGCCGCCCGCACCAGGTGCTCCCGCTGTCGGGGGCCACGCACATGCCGACCGCCGAGGCGGCTGTGGAGGGGTTGCTGCGGCACCAGCTGGAGTTCCTGCTTACCGCGTTGAACGTCTCTTCCGGCTGACCTCACGACTTGCGGCCGGGCTCGGGTCCGAAGCCCGGCCGCGGGTCCGCCGACAGTGGCGTGACGCCCGGCCGCGGGCCCGCCGACAGTGGCGCGACGCCCGGCCGCGAGCCCGCGACCAGCGGCCTGACAGCGGGACAACAGCGACCTACCAGCGGGCCGGGCCATCGTCAGAGGACAACCTCCTCCGAAGGGACAGCTCATGACATCGACCGACGGCATCCGGATGGGCGTGGTCCGCGGCATCCAGTACGGCCTGGTCGCCAAGCCCGACACGTTCGCCCCGCAGGCCCGCGACCTCGGCGCCGGGCTGCTGCGCCTGTTCTTCTACTGGTCGCAGCTCGAACCCGAGCCGGGCCGCTACGACTGGAGCGCGGTGGACGCGGTCCTGGACCAGGTCGACGACGACACCGAGCTGTGGTTCATGATCTGCGCGGCCTCACCCTGGGGCTCGACCAGGTCGACCGACCTGTTCCCCGGCTCACCGCCCACCGACCCGGCCGCGTACGAGGCGATGCTGCGCGCCCTGGTGACACACTGCGCGGGCCGCGTGCGCTACTGGCAGTGCGAGAACGAGCCGTGCATCCCGCTGTTCTGGGGCGGCACCGTGACCGAGTACCTCGACCTGCTGGCCCTGTTCCACCGGGCGGTCAAGAGCGCCGACCCGCGGGCCGACGTGGTGCTCGGCGGCTGCCCGCCCGGCGTCTTCCCCGCCCCCGAGACCCCCGATGAGGAGCGGGACTTCTTCCTGCGGCTCGTCGCCGAGGGCGCTTACGACGTCTTCGACATCCACCTGTACGGCGACCCGTACCTGATTCCCGACACCATCGACGACATCCGCACCGTGATGCGCTCGTCCGGCCCCGAGAAGCCCATCCTGGCCGGCGAGTACAACGGCCCGCTCCTCTTCCAGTATCCGGAGGTGATGGAGCACCTGTCCGACGTCATGAACTCCGGCGCCCTGACCCCTTGGCACACCTTCACCACTGCGGACTTCAGGGCGGGCGGGGCATCCGCCGCACCCGCCCGGGAGGCGATGGAGCGGCTGTACACGCGGATGAGCGAGCTGCCGCCAACTCTGCAGATGTTCATGACGGGCTGCCCGCCGGAGCTAGAGGCCGAGCGGCATCGGATCAACGCGCGCGACCTCGTGGTGCGCAACCTGCTGGCGCTGTCCTGCGGCGTGCGGCGCACGGTCTGCTGGCAACTCGGCCCCGACGCGGACGACGAGCCCACGGCCCATCTCGAGATGCTGCAGTTGATCTTCTCGAAGTTGATGCTGCTGGAGTCCGACGGCGAGACACTCGGTGCCCGTCATCCGAGCGCGGACGCCTTCGCCGAGCTGGCCGCGCGCCTCGACGGCGCCGAGAGCGTCCGGCGGGTCGACGTGCCGGACGCCTATCTGTTCGAGGTGACCCGGCCCGGCCGCCCATCGCTCAGCGTGACCTGGGTACGCGGCGCGGAACAGGACATCGAATGGCGAACCGCTCCTCACGGAAGCAGCAGCCCCCAGTAGAAGGCCCACGGGAGGAACACCGCCCCACCGGCGAGCAGGAGTCCGAGCCGTACCCTCTCTCCTCTCGCCACGGTGGCGCGGACCCGGCGCCAGGCCAGCGCCGTACGGACGGTGGCGACCACGCAGGCCACCGCGAGGAGCTGCAACACCAGCCAGATCACCGGGTGACCCGCGACCATGGGCCCGGGAGCGGCCAGCTTGCCACCGGTCATGACCACGTAGAACAGGTAGGAGAACGCCCCGAGCACCACCCCGAACCCGCCCGCGCTCACCAGCCGGGCGGCCCTGGACACCGGCGCCTGGCCAGCGCGGCGAAGGCGGCGCACCAGCGCGACCACCGGGTAGGCCCCGAACCCGACCAGGAACACCAGCAAGGCCACGACCTGCATGAAGGCTGACTCCCACCAGGCCGGAGGGTCCATCGGAATGGTCAGCGACGCCTGTGCGGGGGCCGGTCCATTCGTCTGAGCCGTGGGCAGCCTGCCGCCGGTCACGTCCTTGACCCAGGAGCCGACCAGATCGGCGTAGCCGGGGGCGAGCTCCTTCAGCCGGGTGACGCCGCCGTCAGGGCTCTGGTGGGCGGCATGGTCGGCGCCCGGGAAGAACTGGAAGGTGTAGTGCCGATTCCCGCCCGCTTCGAGTGCCCTGGCGAACACCGGAGGGGTCTCCTTGGGCGGGGTCAGCAGGTCGTTCGTGCCCCAGATGCCGAGAACGGGCTGGCCCACCTTGGCGATGGTCGGCGCGGGATCGTAGTAGGGCTCGGGGAACATGCCGCCGTCGGCGATCGCCGTGTACAGCTTGGGCTCGGCCCGCTCGACGAGCGACCCCGACACCCCCGCCTTCCGCAGCCCGGCCGCCACGGCCCAGGTCTGCTGCCGCAACGGCGCCAGCCCGTTGGCGCCCACGAGCACGACGAAGGCGACCTCCTTCGAGCGGGCCGCCGCGATGGGCACCACCCAGCCGCCCTCGCTGAGTCCCCACAGCCCGACCTTCGCCGGATCCACGCCCGGCTGCGTACGCAGCGCGGCCACGGCGCCGAGCGCGTCGTCGGCCAGCTGCGAGTAGGACCGGTTGAAGAGCGAGTAGCCCACGGACCGCTTGTCGTAGATCAGCACGGACAGCCCTCTGCGGGCGAACTCCACCGCCTCACCCAGAAGCTGCTTGCGGGGCGTTCCGGTGCCCGCGCCGTGCACCAGCACGATCCCCGGCCGCTCGGCCTTCGCCCCAGCCGGGGTCAGAACCGTGCCGTACATGGCAAGCCCCCCGCTACCCCGGAAACTCACCTCGGCCGCGCTCAGGTCAGGGGGTACGGCAGGTGGGGTTGGTTCGGCCACCGCGACAGCCGGTGGGACGAGCAGGCACAGGGCAACAGCCACTGCCGCCGCTCCAGCAAGAATCCGTCTCATATGCCGAAGCTACTCTGCAGAGACATCTCGGCAAAGGCTTCTCTGCAGATATCGTTCGGCAGGAGGATAGGCTGCTCCTCATGAAGGATGACGAGGCGTTCACGCTCGACGACCCGGCGAGGCTCAAGGCCCTCGCCCATCCGATGCGCCGGCTCATGCTGCGCCACCTCAACGTGCACGGCCCCGCGACCTCGACCACCCTCGGCGAACTTCTCGACGCCAAGACCGGCACGACCAGCTACCACCTGCGCCAGCTGGAGAAGTACGGCTTCATCGAGGAGATCCCCGAACGCTCGACCGGCAGGGAGCGCTGGTGGCGCCGCGCCCCCGACGCCCCGAGAGACCTGCGCGCGCCCACACCCGACCAGCTCGCCCCCGAGGACCGCCCTCTCCTCGCCGAGTTCCACCGCATCGGCATGGACGAGGACCGCGCGCTCTTCGAGCGCTTCCCCGCCGCCTACGAGCGCGACCCCGACTGGGCCAAGGGGTCCCGCGGGATGGGCCGAATGACGAAGCAGGAGTTCGCCGAGTTCTACGAGGAGTACATCGCCCTGCTCCTGAGATACAGCCACCGCGCCGAGGACGCGCCGCCGGACGCCCGCCCCCTGTACATCCGCCTCTTCGCCCTCCCCGCGGACGAGGATTGACCAAGCCCTCGCCGATGACCTACCTGCGGGCACGACCCTCACCGGGCAGAAACCCCCTGCCTAACCCGGTTGCTATTTGGCGTTCAGGCCGGAGTTTGTCAGCTTCTTGCCCGCTTACGCCGCTTGACGCACAACCGACTCACTGGGATGCCCCCGGTGAGTCGGTAGCCGAGGGCCGCGCAACCTCGCGCTTCCAGATCACCGATGAAGGCGACAAAGGCCCTCAGATCCGCCCCACGCAAAGTCTCGGCCTGCTTCTCGGCGAGAACCGAGAGATAGACCTCAGTCTTCACCGACGGCCGACTCTGAGTTCTTGGAACTCCACTCGGCCTTGATCTCCCGCCACGAACGCCCCTCGCCCTGCTGCATTTGCCGCAGCCCCTCGGCGAGCTGATCATCCTCAATAAGCCGCAGGTCCTCCAGGCGGTACCAGACCGCCTCGATCAGATTGCGGGTACGGCCGGTCCGCCGCAGATCCTGGACAAGGGTTGCCACGGTGTACAGGCGTTCAGCTTGAAGCATCAATCGCGGCTTCACCCTGACCGGGATGAGCAGCCCCTCCTTGACCCACGCGCGAACGGTCTTCTCATCAACACCGAGAATCTTCGATGCGATCGTCGCTCGCACTGGCTCGGCATGGGCAAGCAAGTCTTGGACGACTTCCCTGACCGTGTCACGGGTACCGGCCTCATGAGTGGCGGCAACCACTCCGTCCAGCCGCTGTGCCTGATCGAATAGAGCCAGCGCCGCCCGCTCGTCAAGCTCTTTCCTGCGAGGGGCCTGCGTCGTGCCTGCGACCTTGTCACCACGCTGTGCCGGGAGCGGGTGCTGCTTTCGCCTCTTGGCCGCTCCCGCCGAAGACTTCCTGGGCTTGACATCGGCCATAAGGATGGGCCCTCCCTTCTCCCTCATGCTACTCCCTGATTCAGGCTTTAAATCAGGAGTCGGCTGAACCTGTTCCAGTCAGTCCTCCACGCAACGGGCAGCAGCGCGAGGAACCATCTCCCCGCTCTTCAACTGCTCACCGAGCACAGCTACCGGCCCGTATGTCAGGTCAAGCCGTGGAGCACGACTGGCACTAATGCCACAAGCGTGAGCAATGCGCCGTTGGTGCCATGAACAATGCGCCGGTGGTGCCAACTCCGGTGGCCCGTTCGCCGAGAACGAGCGGCTCGTCACGTCCCGCCTGCCCTCGGCGGAAGCTGACCCCGTGCGGTTCGGGAGCGGTCGATTCCTTTTTGTGGTTGCCGGGGTCTACATGGTGGGAGGCGCGCCCGCGCGACGGGCCGGTCGGTCTCTCTCATGTACGCCGAGAAAGAAGGGCTGATCGCCAATGAGCATTCCCACGACCATGCGCGCGTTGCAGCAGACTTCCCTCAACGGCCCGCAGGACATGCGCCTGATCACCGACGCGCCAGTGCCGAGCCCCGGCCAGGGCGAGGTCCTCATCCGCGTCACCGCCGCCGGGGTCAACTTCGCCGACATCTCGAAGGCTCACGGCACGTTCCTGGACGGCCCGCGGCCACCGTACCTGGCCGGCTTCGAGGCCGCCGGTGAGGTCGTCGCGGTGGGCGAGGCGGTGACCGGCCCGCAACCGGGGACCCGCGTCGTCGGCGTCGGAAACGGCGCTTTCGCCGAGTACATGGTGCTGCCCGCGGCCGGGGCGATGCCAGTGCCTTCCGGCTGGACGGAGCAGCAGGCGCTCGGCCTGGTCGTGAACTGGCCCACCGCGCTGGCCGCACTCAAGCCTCTGGGCGGCATCACCGCAGGGCAGACCGTGCTGATCCACGCCGCGGCGGGCGCGACCGGCCAGGCTGCGGTCACCATGGCCAAGCACTACGGTGCGATGGTCATCGCCACCGCCTCGCCGGGCAAGCACGAGACAGTGCTGGCGCTGGGAGCCGACCATGTCCTGGACTCTCTCGGCGGCGACCTCGCCGCCGAGGTGCTGCGGCTGACCGGCGGCGCCGGCGCCGACCTTGTGCTGGAGTCGGCAGGCGGCACCACCTTCGACGCCAGCCTGGCCGCCGCCAAGCGGGTCACCGGCCGTGTCATCGTCTACGGCGTCGCAGGCGGCGAAGCCCCGATCACCAACTGGGAACTGGTGTACAAGCACCAGGTTCACATCATCGGCCTCAACATCGGCGTGCTGATCCAGGCCGCGCCGCAGATCTTCGGCGAGGTCATGGGTGAGCTACCCGCGCTCATCGCCGCCGGCGTGCTCACCCCCGGCCAGCCCACCACGTACGAACTGGCCGACGGCCCGAAAACGCTCACGGAGCTGGAAACCAGAGCCACCATCGGCAAACTGGCCCTGCTGCCCTGAGAAAACCCCCTGGTACCGAGCCGGTGACGCCGCACACCGGAGGTTCCCATGACAGGAGTCGAAACAGATGACCGCAACCGTGGACCCGGCCGCCAAGCAGATGGCGCGATTCGTCGTGATGTACGACACCCCCTCCGACGTCGACGCGTTCGAACGTCACTACAACGATGTCCACATCCCGTTGGCGAAACAGTATCCGGGCCTGCGTCGTTACACGCGCGGCCATGAGCCGGCAGCCGTGGTCGGCGAGCCGTGCTACATGGTCGTGATGCTGGACTGGGACGACATGGCTGCACTGGAAGCCGCGCTCGGGTCCGAGATCGGCCGGCGCACCGCCGAGGATGCCGTGACGAACCTGGCCCGCTACGCGACCTTCCGCGGCATGATCCTGCAGCTCGATGAGGTCTGATCGCGGACACCGCCACCGCGAGGGGGTATCCGCATCGTCGATGGTGGCTGAGGCGGGGCCTGCTGTTGTCGGCGGCATCGCCATGTGGACCACGCCCAGGCGTGTTGCAGTACTGGCTAGGCTCGCGGCGTGACATCGCATCTGCGGGCGGCACCGAATCAAGACCGGTTCACCGCCGAGACTGAGCGGTTCCGCCGGGAGCTGTTGGCGCACTGCTACCGCATGGTCGGCTCGGCGCTCGACGCCGAGGACCTGGTGCAGGAGACGTATCTGCGGGCGTGGCGGTTCTACTCCGGATTCGAGGGCCGGGCGTCGATTCGGTCCTGGCTCTACAAGATCGCCACCAACGTCTGCCTGACGGCGTTGGAGCCGCGCCCGATCCGGGTACTGCCCTCGGGTCTGACAGGCCCGTACGACGGACCCGATCGCCCGCCGAGTCCCGTCGCGCCGGGCGAGGTCTCGTGGCTGGAACCGCTGCCGGACGCATGGATCGCCCCGCCCGCCGATGATCCGGCCGCGGTGATCGTCGAACGCGAGTCGCTGCGGCTGGCGCTCATCGCTAGTCTGCAGCACCTGCCCGCCCGCCAACGTGTGATCCTCATCCTGCGCGAAGTGCTGGCCTTCTCGGCGGCCGAGACCGCGGAGATCCTCGACACCACCACTGCGGCGGTCAAGAGCGGTCTGCAGCGCGCCCGCGCCCGGCTCGACGAACTGGAGCCCGAGCCCGCGGAACTGCTCGAACCGACCGACCAACGGGCACGCGCGTTGCTCGACGGCTACATCGCGGCCTTCGAGCGCTCCGACGTCGGCCTGCTGGAACAGGTGCTGCGCACCGACGCCACGCTGGAGGCAACGCCATTCCGCGACTGGCAGTCGGGCCGGGCGATGTGCATCCACATGCTCGACGCGTACGTGCTGGGCACACCGGGCGACTGGCGGATGATCGCGACCACCGCCAACGGCCAACCCGCCGCCGTCGTGTACCACCGGGATGAAGACGGCGCGCTCCGAGCCGACGGCGCCGTGGTGCTGGCCCCCACCGCCACCGGCGTCTCCCGCGTGATCAAGTTCCACGATCCCACGCTGGTCGCGACGTTCGGTTTCCCGGACGTGCTCGCGCACTGACCCGCCAACAGGTACGGCCGGAGCCGGCTCTCGTACCATGACTCTGTGCGCGGTCTCATTCGTTCGGTGTGGGACGAGCCCCGTCCTCCCAACCCCGCGCCGCGGGGGTGGCGGGACTGGGCGCTGGTGGGGGTGTTGGTGGCGGTCGCGTTGCTCGAAGGAGCGCTGCGGCCGGATCTTCCGTGGCGGGGTCTCTCCGTGATCGTCACTGCCGGGCTGGCGACGACGTTGTTGTGGCGCCGCAGCAGACCGCTACTGATGATCGCGATCGCCTTCGGCGCCATGACGCCGGTCCCCTTACTGACGGGCGGTTACTCGCCAGAGACGTACACCATGGTGTTTCTGCTGTTGCTGGCCTACTCGTTGTTCCGGTGGGGGTCCGGGCGCGAGGCGGTGATCGGGTTGACCATCATCCTGGTCAAGATCTGCTTCTCGATGGTCTTCGACTACCCCGGTCCCAGCGATGCCGTCGGCGGGGTCACCGTGGTGTTCCTGACCCTCGCCCTGGGCGTGGCCTTCCGCTACCGGGCCAAGGCCAGGATGCGCGAGCTCGACCAGGTCAAACTGCTCGAACGCGAACAGCTGGCCCGCGACCTGCACGACACCATCGCTCATCACGTCTCGGCGATGGCCATCCGCGCACAGGCCGGCCTGGCCACCGCTGCGTCGCGACCGAGCGCCGCGACCGAGGCGCTGCACGTGATCGAGGCGGAGGCGGCGCGCGCCTTGGCCGAGATGAGCGCCATGGTCCGCGTGCTGCGCCGCGACCAACCGGCCGGCCTGGCGCCCGGGCGGCGCGTCACCGATCTCCAGCAGCTCGCCGGCCCAGGCCACTCCGGCCCGTCCGTCGACGTGGAGATCTCGGGCGACGTCGACGACCTGCCCCCCTCGGTCGGTGCCGCGATCTACCGCCTGGCCCAGGAGTCGGTCACCAACGCCCGGCGCCATGCGCGTCACGCCACCCGCATCCAGGTCCGCCTGACCGCCGACGACACCTCGGTGCACCTGCGCGTCAGCGACGACGGCGACAGCAGCCTCATCCGCCCGGCCGCGTCGCCGGGGTACGGACTCATCGGCATGATCGAACGCGCCGACCTGCTCGGCGGCACCTGCGTCGCCGGCCCGAACCCCGATCGAGGCTGGAGCGTGACCGCCGTACTTCCTCGAACCGGATCGGCCCCATGAGCATCCGCGTGCTCGTCGCCGACGACCAGGAGATCGTCCGCACCGGGCTCATGATGATCCTCGACGCCCAGCCGGACATCGAGGTCATCGGCCAGGCCGCCGACGGGCGGCGGGCCGTCGAGCTCGCGCGGCGCCTACGCCCCGACGTGTGTCTCTTCGACATCCGCATGCCCGTCCTTGACGGCATCGAAGCCACCCGCTCCCTTGCCGGGCCGACCGTCGAGGATCCCCTGGCTGTCGTCGTCATCACCACGTTCGACCTGGACGAGTACGTCTACGCCGCCCTGAGGGCCGGCGCCCGGGGTTTTCTGCTCAAGAACGCCGGCGCCGACCTGCTCTCCCAGGCCGTCCACGCCGCCGCCAACGGCGACGCACTCATCGCCCCGAGCATCACCGCCCGACTGCTCGGGGCCTTCACCCGCGCCGGGCCCGCCTCACCACCGGTCCACCCCATCGAGGCGCTCACCGACCGGGAAGAACAGATCCTGACCACCGTGGCACGTGGCCGAACCAACAGCGAGATCGCCGAGCAGCTGCACATTTCCCTCAGCACGGTCAAATCCCACATCGCTAGCCTGATGGCCAAACTCGGCGCGCGTAATCGCGTCGAGATCGCCATGTGGGCGTACGAGACCAACCGCGTCAAGAACTGACTCGGCTCCCCTACGGCGACATGCGGCGATCGCCGGTCGGCCGCGAGGCTCGGGGTGGATGGGCCGGTCGCCTACGGATGATCCATTCGGCCACGGCGAGGTTGATCACCCACCCAGCGCCCATGAGCAGCGCTCTGGGCAGCTCGCCAGGTGTGCCGATGAACAGGAACCACGACCCCAGGGTCAGCGCCTGTGTCCCCGCACCTAGTGCGATCGCATATCCGCGTATCATCCAGGCGCGGTGCCGGGGGATGTCCCGCCGCCGGATCGCGGCGAGGCCGAGGCCGATGGACAGGAACATGGCCGTACCGAACACGAGCCGGAAGCCCGAGACTAGATCGCTATCCCCCTCAGCGCGGGCATAGAACAGGGTCATCCACAGACCCGTCAGCGCTACGACGAATCCGCATGACACCAGCACCCGCCCGGCCACGCGATGCCACCCCGGCCTCCGGCGGCGGAACCCGGAGGCGAACTGGAAAGCCCCCAGAAGGCTGTACACACTGACGCTGATGATGTGCAGCACCACGGGCAGGGGCGCCGCGAAGAACCGGGCATTCTCCGGCGTGATCGCCGCACCGCCGGTCAACTCGGTCAGGCGGATGGCGCCGCCGGCCATGGGAACGGCGCTGAGCAAGATCAGCGCGGCGGGCACGAGCCACCCTGCCCTCGTGGACGGGGCAGTGGCGGGAGTCCCTGCTCGGCGCCGGTCATCCGTCGGCCTGCCGCCTTGAGGGGATTGCCGGAACGGGCGGCGTACCGTCGTGATCTCGTCGCTCATAACCCCGATTGTGCGGGCTGAGGCGGTGGCGGCTCATCGATAGAACGGCCTGTTCCGAGCTGGCCGATCGTCCGGAAATCAGGCGTACTTTCGGCTGATTGGCGGCCCCGGCGTGCGGCGCGCGACTGCTGGCGGGCCCGGGGTGGGGGGGGGGGGGGGGCGCGCCCCCCCCCCCCCCCCCCCCCCCCCGCGGGGGGGGGGGGGGGGGGGAGCAGGGGGGAGGGGGAGA
>NZ_JBFAIF010000027.1:0-118640 GCF_040654555.1 Nonomuraea sp. NPDC050680
GACGGGACGATCGCCTATCTCGGGCGGGCCGACGACCTCGTCAAGATCCGCGGTTTCCTGGTCAACCCGATCGAGGTCGACGAGGTGCTGGCCCGCGACCGCGCGGTCGCGGCGTCGGTGACCGTGGTCCGGCCCGGGGCGGACGGGAACGAGCTCGTGAGCTATGTCGTACCGTCAGCGGCTCACCGCCCGGCCGTCGCCTCGTTGCGCTCGCGGCTCGCGGCCGTGTTGCCGTCCCCCTCGGTACCAGTGGAGATCATCGAGGTCGCGCGGCTCTCGGTCACCGCGAACGGGAAGATAGATCTGTCCTCGCTGCCCGAGCGGGCGCAGCCGACGGCGTCGGCTCATCGTGAGCCGCCGGAGAGCCCACTCGAACGGCACCTGGCGGAGATCTGGTCATCCGTCCTCGGCGTCACCGATCTGGGTATCACCGACAATTTCTTCGATCTCGGCGGTACGTCCCTGAAGATGATCCGCCTGCACACGGCGGTCTGCCGGGAGCTGGGCGCCGCCATCTCGCTGATCACGCTCTACGAGAATCCCACCATCCAGGCGCTGGCCCGTGGGCTGGCGCAAGAGCGCGAAGACCTGATCGGCTCCGAGCGCCGGCCGCGAGGCCGGTCCACGTCCGAGCGTTCGCGCCGGATCGCGGCCCGGCGACGCGTGTGATCTGAGAGGACATGTCAAGATGCGGGTGCCCATGTCGCAGGGACAGTGGTGGATCTGGCGCGACGTGGGGTTGCGCAGCGCGGGCTTCCCCTTCTCCGCGCTGGAGGACCTGGCCGACGAGCCTCTTGCCGCCCTCGCGGACGATCCGGGCGACGACGGTGCGTTCCTGCGCGCCTGGGAGACCGGTACGTCGCGCGGCGTACAGCGCATGATCCAGATCGCTGAGACGGAGGCGATCCGCTCCGCCCTTGTCTGGCAAAATCCTGACATCCTGGAACATGTCGTTGACTGGCTCAAACGCCACGGGGACACGTCCGAGCGCAACAAACGGCGGCGCCGCAAGGAAGTGGCGCTCGCCAACTATCTCCAGCGCTATCACGCGAAGAACGAGACCATCGGCGCATTCGGCCCCGCGGCCTGGGCCGAGCTGGACGGACCGTCAGTTGACGTGCGTATCGGCCCCAGCCTGATCCGCGCCCGCCAGGTCGACTTCGAGGACTGGGCGGTGGACGGCCTGGCCCGGGCGTTCGCGGCCGATCCGGAGGTGCGTCGCCATCTCCCGCCGGCGCTCGCCCTGGGTGTCCGACTGCACGGCCGGATCGTGGCGCGTCCCGACCTGTCCACCGAGGTCCTGTCCGCCGATCTGGCGCGGGTCGCCGCGTGCTGCGACGGTTCGCGGGACCTCCGCATGATCACTACCGAGCTGGCCTGGAAGCACGGGGCCGGCGCGTACGACGAGGTCCGCGTCGCCGCATGGCTGGCCGAGCTCGCCGAACGCGGGATCATCGGATGGCGGTTCGACGTCTCGCAGGGGCCCTCGGCGATGGACGAGCTGCGCACGCAGCTAGAGACGCTGCCACCGGCCTCACGGGGCACGCTGCCGGCGGTCGTCGACCGGTTCGAGCGGCTGCGTGCGGATCTGGAGCAGGCGCAGGGTCGTCCTGAGCCGCTGGCGAAAGGGCTCGCCGCGCTCGACGAGGAGTTCGAGGCGCTGACGGGGAGCCTGGCGAGGCGTGGGCACGGCCAGTACCGCGCCGGGAGGAGGCTGGCGCACGAGGAGTGCCGGCGAGACGTCGATGTCACGCTGGGCCGTACCTTCCTCGATGCCTTCGAGGCGCCGATGTCGCTGCTCCTCACCAGCGTTCGATGGCTGCTCGGCGAACTGGCGGCGGTGATCGAGTCGACGCTGCGTGATGTCGTCAGGCAGCTCGGTGCCGACCTCGCCTCCCACGATGGCCGCGTACCGCTCGGGCTCGTGCTCGCGCGGGGTTATTCGGTGTTGGAAGGCAGCCCGGCGTTCGATCCGGTCATCGCCGGCCTGCGGGAGCGCTGGCAGGAGATCCTGGACTATGACGAAACCCCCTCTCGGGTCGAACGGACCTCGGGAGCACTGGCCCAGGCTGTCGAGAGGGCGTTCCCCGCGCCCAGCCGCGCGCCCTGGTACGGCGCGGCGCGCCACAGCCCCGACGTGATGGTGGCCGCGGAGAGCCCGGCAGAGTTCGCGGCCGGCCGCTTCTTCCTCGTCATGGGGGAGATGCACATCGCCAGAGAGACGCTCGACTCCCTGACCTTCTCGCGATGGCATCCGAAGCCGGAAAGGCTCGTCGCCGCGTCCGAAGAACACGATCACGACCAGCCGAGGTTCGTCCCCCTGTATCCGCGCGGCACGCCGGGCATCACCGGCCGCTCCTACCCGACTCCCGACCTGGTCTCGGATCAGTACCTGTACCTGTCCTTCGGCGCGCGGACCGGCGCCCGGCCCGTCCCACCGCACCGGGTCTGGCCCGTCGACCGGCTCGTGGTCGCGGAGAGCGACACGGGTCTCGTCGTCACCGGACGGTCCGGCGGGTTCGCATCCCCGCTGCTGGACGTCCTGGGCGAATACCTGAGCCACCTGGTCGTCGACGCCTTCCAGCTCATGCGGCCGCTCGGCCATACGCCACGCGTCACCGTCGACCGGATGGTGATCGCCCGCGAGTCGTGGCGGCGCCCGGCCGCCGAGATTCCGGTGGGACCGGGCACCGGCGAGGCGGAGGCGTTCGCCGCCGTCCGGGCGTGGGCGCGCCGGCTCGGTCTGCCACGACACCTGTTCTGGCGCACTCCGGGGGAGCCCAAGCCGATCTACCTCGATCTGGCGAGTCCCGCGCTGGTCAACCTGTTCGCCGCGATCGTCAGGCGGGCCCGCCGGGAGCGCCCCGACCAGGTGGTGACGCTCACCGAGATGCTTCCCGATCCCGGTCTGCTGTGGCTGCGCGATGCCGAAGGACGGCGATACACCAGCGAGTTCCGCCTGGTCGTGGCCGACACGCAGCCCTGACCGGTCGTGGCCGACGCTCAGCCCTGACTGGTCGTGCCCGACGCTGTCGTGGCCAACGCTGTCGTGGCCGACACTCAGTCCTGACTGAAGACCAGGCGCAGTTCGCTGGTGTGGGTACGTCCCTGCGCGTCGGGCAGCCACGTGTGCGCGGGGTCCGGATGCATCTCGGTGATGGAGATGACCCCGCCGGACTTGCGTCCCTTGCGGACCTCTGTGAGGAAGTCGTTGACGAACAGCGGGCTGTCGAAGTCGAGGTATCTCGGCTTCGTCCTGGACGCGGCCCGCCAGAACACGAACCGCGGCATCCCGTGCGCGTCGGCCCAGCGTCGCAGGGCGGCGTAGGCGGCGCCCCCGGATCCGCGATGCGGAATCTCGGCGGCCGGCACCCGCCAGGTCTCCCGCGCCATGACCAGCCGGTCGATGGTCACGCGCGGCGTGTGCGGCAGCGGACGCAACGGGCGGAACAGGCTGCCGAGCGCGTCCTGGGCGAGTTCGCCGAAGACATCGAGCATCGTGAGACGTCCGCCGTCGGGCGTGCGTACGACGAGGTCGGGATCACGCTCCGCGATGAGCTTCGACAGCTCCAGCAGGCGGCCCCGAGGCGTCGGCCGCTCGCCATTGCCAGGGGAGAAGGAGAGATACCAATAGCGATCGGAGTAGAGCTCGGGGGTGGGGTAGTCGCGTCCGGTCAGCTCTCCCGTCCGGGGATAGACCGGTACGAGCCGCGGGTGTCTGGCCAGGGCCTGCTCCGCGTACCGCATCAGCCGTGCGGGATCGGGATGGAACTCGGCGAACGACACCGAGTCCACCGTGACCATCGCGGGATGGAGCTCGCCCAGGACGAACTCGTATCTGCCCGCGCACAGGTCCTCGGGGCCGCGAGCGGCGATCATCACGTCGGGGCTGTGGTGACAAGCGCCGTACCAGGTCGGAGGGGGTGCGGCGAACCGGGTGCGGACGAGGTCGGCGAGGTCGGATGACCGCCTGGTGACGCGCCGGGTGCCCGGTTGGAAAGCGAGGAGCTCATGCCAGATGTCCTGGAACTCCTCCGTCGCCGCCACGAACCAGGAGTGGTCTCCCATGCGCTCGAAGAACTGACCGACCAGCAACCCGAGCGGCACGGGTGCCCCGGCCGCCGTCCGATCGAAGATCTCGCCCACCAGCGCTTCGAGGCATGAGCCGAACCGCCAGGTCAGCCACTGTGCGCCGGCCAGCATCAGGTGCATGGGGGGCAGCAAGGCGGCCTCGACATCGGCTCCCAGCCGCAGCTCCAGATCCCGCTCGCACTCCTCGTACGCCGCGCGTCTGCCCATGGGCCGTTGGTCTCGGCTGTGCACGGCGGGTCCGCCGGTGAGTTCGACCAGGTCGGCGTCGAGAGCTTGGAAGGCGGCCGCCAGCGGCTCAGGCCGGTCACCCGCGAGTTCGAGCCGACGACGGCCCTCTTCGAGCCTGCCGAGGGCCTCCGCCGCCGCGGGGACATTCTGAAGGGCCCGCTCCGGCCACGCGTCCTGCGGTACGTCGTACTTCCAGATGATCAGGCCGGCGTCGTTCAGTCGTTCGAGGGCGGCGAGGACATCGCGCTCGCCCTGGATCTCGGTCAGGTTGCGCCGACGCAGGTCGTCGGCCAGGTCGACGGCCAGCTTGACGCCATCGAGGCGGGCGAGAACGGCCGCGTCCGCCGCGGGCAACCTGTGAGGCGGGGCGCCGGGACGGATCACCTGCCGCCCCATGACCATGACGCCGTGGCGTCGGGCCGCCGGTATCCCGCTGCGCGTGGCAGCGTCCGCCGAAAGGGCTTCCGCCAGCGCGTCGATCGCCCAGTCCTCGAAACGAACCGACCTTCTGGAGACCAGACGCGCTCCTGCACGGACGAACGTGCCGCCGCTGTCGATCCGGAACCAGACGTAGGGCCCGAACGAGCCGATGGTCTCGTTGCGGACGTGGTAGCGCTGGGCGTATCTGGCGAGCGTGGCCTCCTTGCGGCGTCTGTCCCGGTTGTGCACGTAAGGGTGCTCATGCCGGAGCAGCCAGCCGACTAGCTGGCCGATCATCTCAGGGTTCTGCCAGAGCAGCGCGGTCGTGAAGGAGTCGCCCTGCGCGATATCAAGGAGGTCCGCGCTGGCGCGTTCGGCGCCCGCCTGCCAGGAGAGCTCGATCTGCTCGGCGGTGCTGCCGGGGTCGAGGGCCAGGGCCGCGGTCTCCGGGTCGGCGAGTCGCAGCAGTTCCAGTACCGGCAGTCCCGCGCCACGCAACACGATGTCCGGCCACAGCCGCCAGGCGGGTTCAGCCATGCCCTGCCTATCGTCGGTTCGATGGTTGGTTGGACACGGTCATTCAGCCACGGGACATCCCTTCGGAGCTAGTAGTCCAAAAGTGGACCTCTCCGAAATCGGACTCCCGATGGCCACGAAGGATGGACTGGAATAGGGAGGAGCCTGCCGTCCGAGGAAGGGGCTCCATGACCGATCGCCGGCCGCGCCAGACCCGAGGCCGGGCGCCTCGCCCCCGCGCCTCGACCGTCTTCCGGCTCACGGAGATCCTGAGGGAGGTGCTCGGTGCCGCCGCCGGATTCGACGACGACCTCCGCACTCTTGACCGCGATCCCGTGCTGATCACCCGAATTCACCACGGAATTCTTGAGTCCTTCGGTGTCTCCCTCCCGCTCGACCCGCTCTTCGAGGCTCCGACGCTCACCCGACTCGCCGAACTCGTGGAACAGGCCATGGACAGCGCCACCCGCACCTAGCCGCAGGCCGACCTCCGTGCCGGGTTCCTCGAGCTCGCCGCCGCCGTCACGCCGGGTGCATCGGCTGGTCCTCGTGCTCGCCGGCGCTGGCCGCTCGGGCCGGGAGGAGCAGAGCGGTGACGATCACGGCCACGGACAGCACCGCGCCGATGATGAAGGCCAGCCGCATGCCGTCGAGGGTGGCGAGCACCTGCGTGACTCCCTCGGATCTCAGGGTTTCGGCTCGCGCGCTCATCACGGTGACCACGAGCGCGGTGCCGATGGCCGCGGAGACCTGCTGCAGCGTGCTCAGGATCGAGCTGGCGTGGGAGTAGAGCGGCGGGGGAACCGCGCCGAGCCCGATGGTGAACACCGGGGTGAAGGTCGCGGCCAGACCCACCATCAGCAGCGCGTGCAGACCGAGGAGCTGCCAGAACGGCATGGTCATCGTGATCTGGGTGAAGCCGGCCAGCGCGAGCGTGATGCCGATCGCGCCGGGGACGACCAGGACCCGGCCGCCGTACTGGTCGAACAGGCGGCCGACGATCGGACCGAGCAGCCCCATCGCGAGGCCGCCCGGCATCACGAGGAGTCCGGTCTCCAGGGGGGTGAGCCCGCGGATGTTCTGCAGGTAGAGCGGCAGCAGGATCATCGAGCCGAGCATCGCCATGAAGGCCACCGACATCATGATCAGCGCGACCGTGTAGGTGCGGTGGCGCAGGGTGCGCAGGTCCAGCAGCGGCGTGCCGCGCTTCTGCAACGACAGCTGGCGCACGACGAAGACGGCGATGGCGACCAGACCGGCCCCCACGATCGTGGCGGCGACGCCCACGTCACCGCCTTCGAACCGGCTGAGCCCATAGACCAGACCGCCGAAGCCGACCGCCGCGGTCACCACGCTCAACCAGTCGATGGTGCTGAACTCGGTCTCTCCGACGTTCTTGAGCTGCTTCAGGCCACGCCACGTGATCAAGGCGGCGATGGGCAGCACCACGGCGAACAGCAGCCGCCAGGACCCGAATTGCAGGATCACCCCGGAGACCGCCGGACCCATCGCGGGCGCGACCGAGATGGCCAGGGTGACGTTGCCCATCACCCGGCCCCGCTCTTCTTGGGGCACCACCTGCATCAGCGTGGTCATCAGCAGCGGCATCATCACCGCGGTCCCGGACGCCTGGATGATGCGGGCGCCGAGCAGCACCTCGAACGACGGCGCGACGGCGGCCAACGCCGTGCCGAGCAGGAACAAGCCCATCGCGGTGGTGTACGCGCTGCGCGTGGACACCCGCTGCAGGAACCATCCGGTGATAGGGATCACAGCGGCCATGGTCAGCATGAAGGCGGTCGAGAGCCACTGCGCGGTCTGCTCGGTGATGTGCAGCGCGTCGATCAGCCGAGGGATCGCATTGATCATGATCGTCTCATTGAGAATGACCACGAATGTGGCGAGCACCAGCAGCCGGATCACGGCCGGGGTACGACCTCGAACGGCGGCCGCGGAGTTGGCGGGTGAGTCGAGCTGTGGGCTGGGCACGGAACCTCGATCTTGGTTGTCGGACATGACGTGGTCATGGCTGGCGTCGCAGCCTTGGGTCTCACAAGAAGTTGTCGTCATGCAAAGACTGACCGGCACCACCGACAAAACTCATCGCCCCTGCCCCAGCATTCCGGCGAGTGATGCGAAATGTCACCCGGTTTTCACTGGCGGCGGATGACGATCTCCGGATGGCGGTCAGTGCGGCGCCAAGCCGCTCAGCCGCTCAGCGCTCAGCCGCCGGCGCTCAGCGCTCCGGGGCCGGCCGATCGGCCGACCGGCCGTAGAGCATCGCGGTCCACGCATTGGTGAGGACGTCGATGAGAACCTGCTCGTCGTCGAAGGGCGGCACCCCGGCCGCGGCGAGGTAGTAGAGGCGTTCCCCCAACCAGGTCAGTGAGGCGGCCACGGCGCGTACGTCGACGTCGCCGAGCTGCCGGAGCGCCTCCGGGTCGGATCGGATGCGGGCCGCGGCGGCCTCGGTGAACAGGTCCATCTGTTCGAGCCACAGGGTCCGCAGGCCATCGTCGGAGCCCCAGCTCTCCACGATCGCCATGAGGACGCCCGCGTTGGCGCGCCACAGCCGGGCGCCGTCGCTCACGCCGGCCCGGAGCGCGGCCGCCGGGTCCTGCTGCCCGCCGATCCAGGGCTGCGCCGCCTGCTGCCCCTGCGCCACGGCGGCGCGTACCAGCTCGCCAAGTACGGCCTGCTTGCTCGGGAAGTAGAAGTAGAAGCTGGCCCGGGAGACCTCGGCGGCGGTCAGGATGTCGGCCACGCTCAGGGTGTCGAAGCGGCGCTCGCGCAGCAGCTCGCGCGTCGCCGACATGATGCGCTCCCGAAGCTCCGCGGCGGCCGGCGCTGCTCCAGATCGGCGAGCGGACTGTGCGGTGCGCTTGGCAGACATGCGATCCAGCATACGACCGCCTGTACGGACAACGCGTCTAGACGCCATGTCCATACATTGTGTATGGTCGCGGTTCATGGCACACATAGCGATCCACCTGGTCGTCACCGACCCCGACCACGCCGCAGCCTGGTACGCCGAGGCTCTGGGCGCCCGCGAGACCAACCGCATCACCCTTCCCGGCGGCCGCACGCTGACCGTCGACCTCCTGCTCGGCGACACCGTCCTCGCGGTGGCCGCGGAGATGCCCGCGCTGGGGATGCGTTCCCCGGCCGCCCTCGGTGGCACCTCCGCCGCCTTTCACCTACCGGTCCTGGACGTCGACGCGGCCTGGGCACGAGCGCTGAAGGCGGGAGCCACGGTCTTCGAGCCGGTGCACGACGCCTTCTGGGGTGAGCGCACCGGCCAGGTGCTCGACCCGTTCGGGCATCGCTGGGCGCTGGACCAGCGCATCCGCGACGTGCCGCACGACGAGATCGTCTCCCGCGCCGCGGAGCTGTTCAGCGGATCGGCGACGGCATGAGGTACCGCACGCTGGGCGCGAGCGGTCTGCGGGTCTCCGAGCTGATCATGGGCGCCATGACCTTCGGCGAGCAGGGAGGCGTCGGCGCGCCGTTGCCGGAGTGCCGGCGAATGCTCGACCTGTACGCCGAGGCCGGCGGCAACATGATCGACACCGCCGTCAACTACCGCGACGGGGCCAGCGAGCAGATACTCGGCGAGCTGCTGGAGGGCCGGCGCGAGTCGTTCGTGCTCGGCACGAAGTACACCGTCTCACGCGACCGCGCCGACCCCAACGCGGCCGGGAACCATCGCAAGAACCTGCGGGCGTCGCTGGAGACCAGCCTGCGCCGGCTGCGCACGGACTACGTGGACGTCTACTGGGTGCACATGTGGGACCGCGCCACGCCGATCGAGGAGACCATGCGTGCGCTGGACGACGAGGTCCGGGCCGGCAAAGTCCTGTACGTAGGGATCTCCGACGCCCCCGCCTGGATCGTGTCCCGGGCGAACACGCTGGCGCAGTGGCACGGCTGGAGTCCGTTCATCGGTCTCCAGGTGCCGTACAGCCTGCTCCAGCGCGACATCGAACGCGAGCTGCTGCCCATGGCCGAGTCGCTCGGACTGGGCGTCACCGCGTGGAGCCCGCTGGGCGGCGGCGTGCTGTCCGGCAAGTACATCCGCCCCGATGGACCCGCGACCGGTGGCCGGCTCAGCGCGGAATCGCTCTCGGCTCGTGACCACGCCGTCGCCCGAGTGGTACAGGACGTCGCCGACGACCTCGGCGTCACGCCCTCGCAGGTAGCCATCGCCTGGACGACGAGCCGCTCCCACGCCGTCCACCCCATCGTCGGGGCGCGCAGCACCGACCAACTCCGCGACAACCTCGCCGCCGCCGACCTCACCCTGCCGCCCGAAAGCATCGCCGTCCTGGAACAGGCCACCGGCTTCGCGCTGGGATTCCCGGGGGACTTCATCAACCAGACGTCTTCGTGGGTCTTCGGCTCGTCGCTCGTCGACCCACGCTGACAAGCAGACTGCTTCCTATGGGGCCTTCCGCACGTGCGTGGTGTCGGTGTCGAGGAGGGTGCCGTCGGCGCTGGCCGGCGCGATTTCCGGCACCGGGGTGCCGTGCTGGTCGACAAGGGTGGAGTGGGTCTCTCCGGGGGCGAAGGCGTGGCGTTCTCCCCACTGCCGCAGGGTGAGGATGACCGGGAAGAGGTCGCGGCCGACCTCGGTGAGCACGTATTCCTGGCGGCGCCCCGATGACGCGGTGCGCTGAGCGAGGAGTCCGTGAGCGGTGAGCTTGCGGAGACGGTCGGTGAGGACATTGCGGGCGATGCCGGTGCGTCGCTGGAACTCGGTGAACGATCGTGCCCCGTCCATCGCGTCGCGGACGACGAGCAGGCTCCACCTGTCGCCGACGAGGTCGAGCGTGCGGGCGACCGGGCACTCCGGGTCGGTCCAGTCGGAGTTGATGATGCTCGACACGACACCTCCCGATCGGTTGCGAATTGAAACCATTATGCCCTACGGTCAAATTGGTTGCAATCTGCTACTGATCGGGATTTGGAGTGCGATGGGCGTGTGGCGGCGGTTGCTGCTCTCGATGGTGTGCGGTGTCGCGGTGGCGAGCATCTATGCCGCGCAGCCGGTTCTGGAGCCGATGGGACGCGACCTCGGTGTGTCGGCGGAGCTCACCGGGTGGATCGTCGCGACCGGCCAGTTCGGCTATCTGGCAGGGCTGGTGCTGCTGGTGCCGCTTGGCGATGTGGTCGACAGGCGCCGGCTCATCGCCGTACACCTGGCGCTCACCGCAGTGGGCATGACCCTGACGGCCTCGGCGTCAGCCGCGTGGGTGGCGTTCGTGGGGATCGCGGTGGCCGGGGTGTTCGCGGTCGTGGTGCAGACCACGGTGGCCTACGCCGCGTCGGTCTCGCCGCCTGCCGAACGCGGACGGAACATCGGCGTCGTGACCTCGGGTGTTGTGATCGGCATCCTGGGCGCGCGGATCGTCGCCGGCACGCTCGCCGAGGTGTGGGGCTGGCGGAGCGTCTATGCCGTGCTCGCGGTGCTGTCACTCGGGCTCGCCGCCCTCGTCCTCGCCGTACTGCCGTCAGAGGAACGCCCCAACCGGCCTACGGGGTACGGGCGGGCCGTCGTCTCACTCGGCGGGCTGTTCGGGCAGCGCGTCTTCCTGACGCGCGGGCTCATCGCGTTCTTCTTGTTCGCCTCGTTCGGAACCCTGTGGAGCGGACTGTCCCTGCCGCTGGCGGACCCGCCGTGGCGGCTGACCGAGAGCCAGATCGGACTGTTCGGCCTCGCCGGACTCGCCGGCGCACTCGGCGCGGCCCGCGCGGGACGCTGGGCGGACGCGGGACGGGCGGCCCCGGTCACCGGTCTCGCGCTCACCCTGCTCATCCTCTCGTGGGCGGCGATCGCGCGGCTGCCGTGGTCACTGTGGCTCCTCATCGTCGGAATCGTGGTCCTCGACTTCGCGGTCCAGGCCGTACATGTGAGCAACCAGCACCTGCTCACCGCCGCGCATCCGGATCGCACCAGCAGCGTCATCGGCGGCTACATGGTCTTCTACTCGCTCGGCTCCGCCCTCGGCGCGGCCGCGACCACCGCCATGTTCACCGCCCACGGCTGGGCGGGCTCCAGTCTCCTCGGGGCCGGATTCGCGGCCTGCGCGCTGGCCGTCTGGGCGACCGGCAGGCGACCGCCCCTCGACAGTGTTGCCAGACCCGGCGTCCTGAGCGCTGATCAGCGGTGATAGGTGAAGCCCGCGAGCCCCGCCGCGCCCGCCACGCACAGCCCCGAACCGTCGGGGAACCACGCGACACCGTGCAGCGCGCCGTCCAACACGATCCCGCTCTCGGACCTGCGCAGGCCGAAGTGCCACACGCGCAGGCATCCGTTGGCCGCGGTCGTGGCCAGGCGGGTGCCGTCCGGTGAGAAGGCCACCCCGGTCAGCTGGTCGTCGTGCCCGAACCGCGCCACCCGCTCGCCCTCCATGACGTCGAACAGCTCGACAACGCCGCCCGTCGTGCCCGCCGCCACATACCGGCCGTCCGGCGCGACCGCCAGCGCTTGGACGTCCTGGTCCGCCTCCATGCCGGGGCCGAGCGGGCGGCCGTCCCGCGTCCACCGTCGTACCTCCCGGCCCGCCGCGACGGCCACCCAGGTGGAGTCCGGGCCGATGGCGACCGCGCGGACGTCGTCGTCGTACGGTCCCAGGACCACAGACCCCTCACCGTCCCGGGTCAGGACGTGGACCTCGTCGTCGGCGGCGACGGCCATCCAGGCGGCGTCCGGCGCGATCGCCGCCGACGGCAGCTCGGCCGTGGGTCTGTCGGAGTGCACGGCCTCGGTCCTGCGCACGCTGCCGTCCGCGTCCAGCACCAGGATGAGCCCGTCGCCATCGCCCGTGAGCAGGAACGTCCCGTCGGGGGAGACCGCCACGCTCTCCGCCCACGCCCGGGGCCCCTGCCCGCGCGGGCTCGCGTCGGCATTCCACAAGCGGACGCCGTCCGGCCCGGCCGTGGCGAGGTAGGAGCCGTCCGGTACGACCGCGACGGCATACGGGGTGTGCCGGCCGCCGCCGGGCTCGGCCGGAGCCTCCCGCAAGGCCAGGTCCACATCCCAGATCCGCACCGTCTCGTCGAGACTGACCGAGGCCAGCCGGCCGCTGTCGGGCGTGACCACCAAAGCGTGGATCCCGGCGGTGTGGCCGTGCAGGCGGGCGCGTACCGCTCCGCTCAGGTCCACGATCACCACGTTGTCGTCGAAGTCGGTGACCGCGAGCCAGTCGCCGCCCGGTGCGACGGCAAGGGCTCTGCCGCCGCAGGACACGTCGAGCAGGGCGCGCCGGCTGCCGTCGGCGTTCACCAGCAGGACGCCGTCCTCGTCGCCGATCAGCGCCAGCCACTCTCCCGAGGGCGCGATCACCACCGCTTCGGCGCCGTCGTCCTCGAGGATGGTCGCCCGGTGCGTCCCGTCGGCGTTCCACAGGTGGACGCCGCCTGGCCCGGTGGTGACCAGCCATGTCCCGTCAGGGGAGATGGCGATGCGCTCGTACTCGTCGCCCTCCTCCACGCGGGCGTGCAGCGTCCCGTCGGCCCCCCAGAACCACAGGAACCCGTCCCCGGCCGCGGCCAGCCATGTCCCGTCCGGCGCGATCGCCACCGCCTCGACGCCGCCGGGATGACCAGTGAGGACCGCACGCGGCGTCCCGTCCGCCTCCCACAGGCGGACGGTCTCGTCCCAGCTCGCGGTGGCCAGCCAGGAGCCGTCACGAGCCGAGGCCACCGACGTGACCATGGCCTCGTGGCCGAGCAGGCTGTCTGGCCGTACGCCGTCCAAGCCCCAGCGCGGCACCAGGGCATCACCCGCGGCCGCCAGCCAGGCTCCGTCCCCGCTGATCGCCAGGTCGGGTAGCCCCACAAAGCCATGGCGGAACGTGCGTAGCAGCGCCGGATGCGGCAGGCCCGGCGGCGTCCAGCGGGACTCCAGCCAAGGCCTGCCGTCAGCCTGCAGCCACCTGCGGAACTCCGCGGGCCGGCCCGGGATCGCGTGCAGGCGGGCGGCGAGCGTGGCCAGGACGTCCACGCCGATGCCGTGACGAGCCGACTCCAGCACGTGGGCCGAGCCGCCCAGGACACGGCCGAGCGCCTCGGCCGGTCCGGCGCCTGCCCTGGCCAGGTCCGCCATCGCCGCCTCGACGCCGGACCGTTGGATCCGGCCGGCCAGCCAGAGCCCGTCACAGACCACCTCCCGCAGCCCTTCCATGTCTCCGGCGTCGGCGTACAGGCCGGCGATGCGCCGCAGCAGCCACTCGCTGGTGCCGGGCAGGTCGAGCCAATCCTCCGGGTCCTGCTCCATGTCGGCGTCGATCAGCGCCCGGCGCGCCCGGGTCAGGCCCTCCGGGCCGAGCACCTCGCGGACACGGGCGCCCGCTTCGCGCACGAGCACCAGATTCGCCTCATCGATACGCCGCCTGAGCAGGGACAGGCTCTCCAGCCTGGCGATCAGCGCGTCGAGCCGGCCGCGTGTCATGCCGCCGTCCGCGCTCCACATCATCGCGGCCACACCGAGGGGAACGGTCTCGTCCGCGCCGAACAGGCCGAGCTCCAGGAACCGCTCGGCGGCGGACGGATCGACCGAGCGCAACCTGCCGACGGAGTGATCCACGAGAGCGCCGATCAGCGCCGCGCGCGAAGCGGGGTCGGCAAGATCCACCCGTTCCGCGATCCGCCCCGCGATCCGCGCCGCCACCGCGCCGGCCGGTTCTCCCGTGCCGACCTGCTCGGCGATCGCCCCATGGACCATGGCCAGGGCGAGCGGCCAGCCACCGGTCAGCTCCGCCAGCCGGGCGGCCGCCGCCTCCGTCAATTCGGGCAGGTCGCGACGCAGCAGCTCGACAGCCTGCGCCGACGTCATCGGCCCGACGGGCAGCGTGACGCCGAACTCCGGCAGGTCATCGGCGACAGCGGTGGTGACCAGCCACGTCCACCCCGGTACCCAGGAGACCAGCGGCACGACCAGGCGCGCGTTCGGCACGCCGTCGATCACCACCAGCCGGGCCCCGGGCTTGAAGATCACTTCATCCAGGGCCTCCGACACCGCGTCCTCGTCGTGGATGTCCGGAATGTCGTCAAACCGGGACAGGAGCTGATCCTCCTCGCCATACAGGCTGCCCAGAACGTCGATCACCTCGGAAGCCCACTCTTCCGGGCCCTCGCCGCCGGCGTTGACCCAGCCGATGCCCTCGGTGAAATGCCCGGCCACCTCGGGGCGGCGCAGCGCGGCCGCCACGAGGGCGGTGACGCCCATCCCCTCCACGCCGCCCACCTCCGGGACCATCGTCACCAGGCCGCCGTCCCCGGAGGTCAGCGCGGCCACGACCCGATCCACCTCCGCCGAACGCTCGACCCACCCGTCCGTACCGGGAATCGCCCCTGCCCGCGCCATCCGCGCCCCCCTTCGTCGCCTAGAGGATCAACGACGCGGGGCGCCGAAACGTTCGCCCCGGTTCGCGAGCTAACGATCACATACAGGCCGCACCTGCCCGCCCTGGCCACCTCTGCCGGTACGTGGAGTCGCCTGAACATCACCGAGCCCGTGGTCGTCTGAACATTCGCCGATTGCAGGAAGGGCCCTCAGGTGAACATCAACCAGAGGCCGTGTTCGGGGAGGAAGGCCATTGTTGAAGTTCCAGGTGCTCGGTCCCATGAGGGTGCTGAGAGGCGACACAGAGATACCTATCAAGGCCCCGAAACAACGTACGGTACTCGCGCTTCTCCTCAGCAGGGCCAATCAGTTCGTCTCCATCGACCGGCTGATTCAGGAGGTCTGGGACGAGAAACCGCCCGCGTCCGCGAAACAGACACTGCAATCACTCGTCTCACGGCTCAAACGCTCCTTAGAAGAAGGCGCGCCTGGTGCGGTGGTCAGCTACACGAACGGATACGAGCTCGTCTTATCCGACGCCGCCGACTTCGACATGCGGACATTCGACGACGCCGTGACACGGATCAGGGCGCGGGCCTCCGCTGGTTACGACCAGGACGTCGCCGCGTGGGTCGACCAGGCTCTCGGGCTGTGGCGAGGCTCCGCCTTCGACGACGTTCCGGCGACTCCGGTCATCTCGGCGGAGGCCACAAGGCTGGAAGAGGCACGGCTGCAGCTCTGGGAGATGTGGGCCGACATCCGGCTGGCCCGCAACGCCCACGAGGAGGTCATCGTCGAGCATCAGGCGCTGCTCGCCGAGCATCCGGTGCGCGAGCGGCTGTGGGGCCAGCTCATGCTCGCCCTGTATCACAGCGGTCGCCGGACCGAGGCGCTCAAGGCGTACATCGAGGTGCGTGAGCTGCTCGTCAGGGAGATCGGCGTCGAACCCGGAGGAGAACTGCGCCGACTCCACGCGCAGATCCTGGACAGCACTGTTCCTCCCGCTGAATCCACCACGAAGACCGACGTGCGCCCCAACCCGGCCAACCGGGCCTCGGTCCTCCTTCCCCGCCAGTTACCGCCTGACTTGCCGCATTTCATTGGAAGGCAGGAGGAGCTGACTGGGGCGCGTGAGCTGTTCCGTCAGGGCAGGGCGCGCAACCGGGGCACCGTGATCGCGATCTCCGGCATGGCAGGGATCGGGAAGACCATGTTCGCGCTCCATCTGGCTCATCAGATGCAGGACCGGTTCCCCGACGGGCAGCTCTTCGTGGATCTGCACTCCTCCGAGGCCCGGCCACTCGATCCAGCCGAGGTGCTGCAGCGTTTTCTGCGGTGGGTCGGAGTCTCCGGCCAGGACGTGCCCACGGAGCCAGGGGATCGGATCGCGATGTACCGCAGCGTGCTGGCGAACCGCCGCATGCTGGTGGTGCTCGACAACGCCGCAAGCGAGGCACAGGTCGAACCGCTGCTGCCCGGCGGCCACCAGTGCTCGGTGCTGGTGACCAGTCGCAGGAGGCTTCCCGGGCTTGCCGGAGCGCATCACTTCGAGCTCGACCTGTTCACCGAGGAGCAGGCCGGCGAGCTGCTCGCGGACGTCATCGGGCCGGCGCGGACGAGCGACGGGCCCGAAGAGGTACGGCGCCTGGCCGCGCTGTGCGGACGTCATCCCCTCTCGTTACGGATTTCCGCCACCCGCTTGGCGGCCAAACCGCACTGGACGATCGACCTGCTGGTGAAGCGGCTGGCCGACGAGCGGAACAGACTGGCCGAGCTGGAGTACCGCTCCACCACGGTACGAGCCGGCTTCAACCTGAGTTACCAGGGGCTTCCTCCCGGGGCCCAGCGGCTGTTCCAGCTGCTGGGGCTGCTGCGGGTGCGTACTTTCGCCGCCTGGCTGGCCGCTCCCCTTCTCGACACCTCGCTGCCCGAGGCCGAGGAGCACGTCGAGCTGCTCGTCGAAAACCAACTCCTCCAGGTGGCGGGCCGGGACCGCGCCGGACAGTTTCGCTACCGCTTTCACGATCTGATCCATCTCTACAGCAGAGAACTGGGACAAGCTCATCTGACGGCGCACGAGCGGATGGCGGCGACGACGCGGCTGCTGGGCGCCTGGCTGACGTTGGCCGATCGCGCCCATGACACCAGTTATGGGGCGAATTTCCTGCTCAATCACGGCGACTTCCCCAGGTGGCCGCTGGACCCGTCCCACTGTGACAGTCTGCTGGCCGATCCGTGGACGTGGTGGGACACCGAACGTGAGTCATTGGTCGGCTTCATTGCCCAGGCGGCCGATGAGGGTGCGCACGAGGCGTGCTGGGACCTGGCGGTCACCTCGACAACCCTTTTCGGTACGTACGGCTACCTCGACGACTGGCAGGTCACTCACGACACGGCGCTCGCCGCCACCCGGCGGTACGCGAACCGGCGGGGCGAGGCCATCGTTCTGAGCCATATGGGCGCGCTTCGGATATACCAGCGCCGTTACCAGGAAGCCCTCGGCTTCCTGTCCCAGGCGGCGGCGAATCTGGCCGATCTGGGTGACATGCGGGCGCTGGCGCTCTGTGATGTGGGCATGGGGATCGCCAAGCGGGGTCAGGGTGACCTACGCGGCACACTGTGGCATTTCCGTGAGGCGTACGCGTTGCTGAGCGGCCGGGCGGATCCGCTGGCCGAAGCGCACGTTCTTCTTCAGATGGGGCAGACTCACCTCGCGCTGCTCGATGTGGGGGAAGCGGAGGGCGCCCTTGACCAGGCCCGTCTCCTCGCGTGCAGTGTCGACAGCGGGCCGGTCGAGGGCTACATCCACTACTGGCTGGGGATGACCTACCTGAGCAAGCAGGATTACGCTGCGGCGAGTGGTGCGTTCTCCCGGTCGGTCCGCCTGCTTTCGACGACCGGCGACACACGAGCCGAAGTGTCCGCGCTGGAGGGCCTGGCTCGTAGCCACCTTGAGGCCGGAGAGCGTGAGAAGGCCGGCCACCTCCTTCTTCAGGCCGGCGCGATGGCGCATGAGGTGCCCGACAGCGCCCGTGCGGTCCGTACGCTGACCGAGATCGCCACGCTGATGGCGGAACTGGGTGATCATGGCCACGCCCTCGACATGGTGAACCGTGCGATCGGTCTGTGCGCGAGCGTCGGGGACGCCGAGACGAAGGCGGGACTGCTCGACCGGCTCGCCGAGGTCCAGCACGCAGGCGGCCTGTAGCCGCCAGGCCGCCTGCGTGCCGGACCTCCGCTACCAGGCCGCCTGCGTGCTGACCTCCGCTACCAGGCCGCCGCCATCCGGGCCGCCGCCGCCGGGCAAGGGCGGCGGAGACCCGGATGAGGAGTGGAGTGCGGGCTACTCGCACAGGTGGACGCTGCCCGGATCGATGCCGGCCGCTTCCGGCATCGACAGGTTCCAGGGGTTGCCGGCCTGCCCGGATCCGGTGCAGGCGCCGTAGGCGCTCTCCCACGCGCCGCCGTTTCTCGGCGCCCGGGTGAACATTCCGAAATCTCCCTTGACGGCCGGTGCGGCGCTGCCGGTCGGCTGCCCGGTCAGGTCGATCGCCTGGCCGTTGTGGTAGAGGTACTGGTCCGGCATGAAGCTGGAGCGCAGCACCGGGTTGCCGCCGTTCTGCCGGACCTGCCCGTCGGCACAGACCTTGAAGTCGAGCTGCTGCCAGATCGGCGGCGCGTTGTTGAAGATGGACCCGAGCGCCTCTGTCGCGCCCGAGGTGGCGAAGAACATGTTGTACACCTCGATCGCCACCTGCTGGACCTCGGCCGGCAGGCGCTGATCGGTGGACACGCGCGCCAGCCACGCGGCGGTTTCGTCGCCCACCCTCGACACTCCCAGCATGGGCCGGTATCCGATCAAGCCGCCGGAGACGGACTTGGCCGCCACACACGTGCCGTTGTCGACGAGCGCGACCGGCTTGCCGGTGGCCAGGTAGGCGCGTCCGGGCAGGATGCCGTCCGCGTTCGCCGTGGCGGTCCGGACCCTGCCGTCATGCTCGTTGAGGTCGGCGACGCTGTAGGTGAGGTCGGGCGGGACGATGCCGTAGTCGTCGTACAGGGCTTGGAAGGTGTTCATCACGAACGCGGGAAGCACGGTGTCCCCGGTCCGGTCGTCGTAGTCGACGTACTGGCTGCCGTCCACGATGGTGCCGTCGTCCGCCTTGACGAAGGAGACGGTCGCCTTTGCCCTGACCTTGTAACTGGTGTCGCGCGAGTCGAACCAGGAGGGTTTGGTCGAGCTGGTGGGCCGGTCGGTGTAGGGATTGGCGAAGTGGATCCAGTTGTTGAGCGCCTTGCCGGGCGGATGGTTGACCGGATCGGTGCCGGCCTCGACGACCTGCTGGTGCCATGCCTGCATGGCCGCCTTGATCTTCGGCATCGCGCACGTGCGGCTCGGCTCAGAGTCGCAGGTCGGGAACGCGGTCACATCGCCGGAGGTCTTCAGCCCCCAGTTGTACAGGGCGCTGCGGCTGACCAGCGGCGAGTTGACCCAGCTGAAGGTGGAGCTCGAGTCGATGTCCTGGTTCTCGTCGAACAGCGCGACCGCGTCCACGGTGTGCTCGGCGAAGGTGCCCTTGATGGGCCGGACCGCGATGGCGTCGAAGACGATGCTCTCGTCCCCTTCCGCCCCGTCGACCGCCGTGCTCAGCGTCACCTTGGGAACGCCGTCGAACATGAACGCTCCGAGAGACCTCCACTGGTTGGCGTTGACCTGTTGGGAGATCGTCCGTTTCCGCACGCCGTTGGCGGTCTCGATCTCGTACGTCGCCTCCTTGGTGTAGCCGTAGTGATCCGGCAGGTGGACCAGGACCTGGGCCGGCTGGCTGAGAGACTTGCCCAGCGTCCAGGTGCCCTTGATCCGCATCGTGCTGCGGCCCGGGTCACGGGTGTGGCCGAAGTAGTAGTGCCCGGCGTAGCCGCCGCCGATCTGGTGCAGGTCGATCTTCGAGGGATAGTGGCCCTGCCCATCGTCGGCGAAGGTGAAGGCGAATTGCCCGTCATTGGTGCCCGTGGTCCCGCAGCGAGGCGTGGGGGTACCGCCGGAGATGCTGTCGATGATGAGGGAGCCGGCGGGCAGGCCCGTCGCGCTGCACGCGGGCGGATAGGCGGTTCCGTTGTCCTGGTAGGCGTAGCCGGGATCGAAGCGGAGTGTCTCGTTGCCGCAACTGTAGGAACAGTCACTCTTCCAGGTCGCCGACTGGTGGAACCAGCAGCGCAGGTCGCTCTGGCTGCACGGCCCGTCGGGCTCGTTGAGGTTGTTGGGGAACTTCTCGCCCGGATAACAGGCGTTGGAGCTGTTGCAGAACAGCTCACGCGGCGGTTTGACGTTGTACCTGTTCTGCGGGGCAGTGGTGCCGGTGCCGTTCCACCAAGCGGGACGGAAACCCACCACGTACGTGTTGGGCGACTCCAGAGCCTCGATGGGATGCCCGGCCCAGCCCAGCACCTTCTCCGGGTATGGCCAGTACTGGGGGGTCTTGGCGTCGGTATATCCGCTTTCCAGGAACGGCGCACGGTCCGCCGGGTACCGCGGGTTGATCGGGTTGTTCGCCCATCCGACGCCCCAGAAGCCGTCCCCCTGGTTCGTATAGAAGCCGCTGTTGTAGGCCCAGAGCGCGAAGAACCAGTTCTCCATCTTCGACGGGTCCCCGTTGTTGATCTTCATGCCGGCACCGGCGGTCTGGTTCCACTTCTGCTCCAGGATCTGCACCCCGGCCGCGATGTTCGTGGCGAAGTCCAGCGCGACCGCCCGCTGCTGGTCGTACGGCTTCGTCGACTGCCCCTTGCCGGGCAGGCGCATCCCGTCGGTCACCTGGGTGACGCCGTAGCCGCAGTCCGCCTTGTCCCAGTGCACATCCCAGTCGTCATCGGGGTTGGAGTTGTAGATTGCCAGACCGTAGTAGTTGCCGATGAGGGGATTTCCGGTCTCGCCGGGAACGACCAGGCGGGTGGCCTGCCACATGTTGGACTCCTGGGCGGTCACACCGAGCATGATCTGCGCCGGGATGTAGCCGCCCCCCACCAGGCCGGGTCGCGGGAACAGCCCTTGCGGGGTGTACAAGGGCATCCCGAGGTTGTTCCAGTCCTTTTTCCGCTCGAAGTTCGCGAGCGCGCCTCGGACGGCCTGGTCCACCGCCCACTCGACCTGCCGCGGCTTCGGCTGCAACGCCTGGTTGCGGGGATCGTTGCGGGGAACCGAGCATGTCCGTTCGCCCTCGACCGGATCACTCGAGGAACCGCTCTCCGCAGTGACCTTCGCGGACGGCTTCGCAGGCTTCAGGGCTGGACTTGCTTCGCGGCCCGAAGCGGGTTCGGGGGAGGTCGGGTGGGCGGTGTCGACCGTGAAGCCAACGGTCTTGCCCGTGGCCGTCACCCGCATGGCGACATTGACCGGCCTCGGAGCCGCAGGCGAGGAGACCGGCGTCCGGGGGTCGGTGCTACCTGCCCAGTCGACGGAGGTGAGGGCGGCGCGCCCCTGGGTGGAGACCTGCGCCCCCGCTGAGGCGTCGAGCCGTGTGACGGAGGGGGAGAGCCGCGCGGTGGCGGCGACGTCACCGGTCAGGAACACCCGCCCCTCCGAGCCGGCGGAGATGCCAACCGACCCCCATCTCCCCGTGGCCAGGTCCGTGATCTCGGCAGGCTTCACGGCCCGAGGCTGCTCAGGGACAACGGTCCGCCGGACCACCGCAGCGTCCCTGTCGTGGTCCATGAACACCACGCCGCCGCCGGCGTCCACATGAAGCCGTAACGGGACGTCACGGGTACGGAGTAAGGGAACGCGCTTCCCCTTGTCCGTCACCATGACCAGCCGCCTGCCGTCGGCGGCCACCACCCCGCCCTGGACCGGGACCGGAGAGGTCACCTGCCCCGCCAACTCCAGCGGCGCGCCTACCAGGCCCTTGCCGGCATCGACCCGCATCAGCCGGGTCCTGCCCCGCGTCTTCGCCTGGTCCTGCACGCCCTCCTGGATGAGTACGGCCGACTCCCCGGCTCCGCATCCGGGGTTGAAGTAGGCCAGGGACGTCTGCACCGGCAGCTTCCGCACACTGCCGCTGACCAGGTCGACCACGGCCGTGAAGCCGCCCCGCGCCGAGAGCTCTTCCTTGTTGGTGAAGGTCCGTGGGGCGTAGACGACGACGATCCGCCGTCCGCCACCCGTCAAGCAGGCGTTGCCGATCCACTGATCCGCCTCGAACCCCGGCTCGGACAGCGTGGCGACGGTGCGCCAGGCATACCCGTCCTTCTCCTCGGCGACCAGGACGTGCAGGCCGTCGCCGTCCCCGGAGGTCGTCCAGATCAGATCGCCCGACCGCTGCCACCCGTTGCCCAGCAGGCCATCTCGCTGACGGGCATCCACCATGGCCGGGCCGCCGCCGGGATGGCGGGGCGCGGCGATGTCAGCCTCGGGACCGGGTGGTTCGGCGGCGGAAGCGGGGGCCGCCAGAAGTGAGCAGATGAGACTTGTGACAAGAAGTAAGACCCAGCGCCGATGCGCTCTCATTCGTGACCCCTCTTTACTCGGGGGAAGTGGCACTTTCACGCACGCGGGCATGCCGGCTCGCCGTCGGTTTGACCGGCGGGCCGGCAGGCTGCGATGGAATACGCCCAATAGGTCGCGGCTCGGTCGCTCTCAGGGGGAGAAGGCGACTCTCACGCGACTGAGCCGATCAGTGGGCGGCGATGATGGACTTGGCGTTCGAGACCCACGTGTTGAAGATCGACAGTGCGGTGGTGAGCTGCGCCTGGTTCTGGTCGAGCACCTGCTTCTGGTAGGCGATCTCCAGTGCCTTGTAGGTGCCGACGAGGTTGGTCTCCGCCTGGCAGGCGGCGTCGGCGGCCGCGGCGGCCTTCTCCTCGGCGCCGGCCGGGGTGTCGGCCGCACGTTGTGCCCAACGCGGGTCCAAGTGGGCGCTGACCGGGTTGTCGTAGTGGAAGCCGCGGCTGGCCATGCAGGAGCTCCACGTGGCCAACACCGGCTGCATCCGGTCGTCGCGCAGGGCCGAGAACTTCGCCTCCACCGCAAGGAAACGCGGGTCGATGGGCAGCTCCGGCGCGTTGCCCTTCAGCTGCCTTTCACCCTCGGACAAGCAGCCTCCTGCGGGTACCGCGGCACCGCTCGCGGTCGTGGTCTCGGCGCCCGCATAGGCGCGCACGGCATCGGCGCTGGGCGCGCTCTCCGAAGACGATCCAAGATCTGGCGCCTTCTCCGAAAGCACCGTTGGATACCCCGATTGGGTGGCGTCCGCAAGAGGCAGGTAGTCGAGCAGGTCGCTGTCTTCGTCGTCCTTCGGTCCAGACATGGCGTCGGTGGTCCAGGTGGTGAAGCCGAGCGTCCGCATGCAGTCGCGGGCTTTCAGCTCACTGGCGGTGTCGATGAGATCGATGTCGCTCAGCGACGTCATCACCGGATCCAGGGGCATGGGGATCGGATCCTTGCTGGTGATCTTCGGGATGGGGCCGAGAGGCGGCGGGGTCGACGGAGTGTCCGAAGGATCCGGAGTCGGCGTGGGCGGCGTCTCCGTGAAGGTCACCGGCGGCTCGCTGGGTGATGCGACCGGCGTAGGTGTGCTACCGGCGCCCGGCCCGCCAGGGTCGGCCTTCGCCGTGGCGAAACCGCCGGCGGCGAAAACGGCCGCGCTCAGCGTCACGACCACGGCCAACCGCCTTCTCGGTCCGTGTGAGCGCCCCGCGCGAGGGTTTTCTCGCTGCATAATAACTCTTCCTCCTATTGCCACACACATTCAGTTTGGGGGCCCATTGACGGATACATGTGAATATTGCATGCGCCGAAGCTTTCCGGGTACAGGAACACGTTGTACCAGTTGAAATGCTCGACGCTGAGAGAAAGAATGTCATGGGAGGAATCGCCGTCGCATCCGCCCTTGTTGATCAGGACCCAGCCCGGGTAGGTTTTGAGGTGCTTCTGTTTCCACTCCTGGGTGATGAATGCGTGATGGCCCTTGTCGGTGGGCCATTGAGTGACCCCGGACCCGCAGCTGTTGTAGGCGGTGAGCAGCAGGTTGCTGTTCCCGTTGAACTCCACGTAGTATCCGTCGCTGAGCTTCTGGTCCCACCACCACTGGGTCATGGTGCCGTTCCACTTGTAGGCTCCGACGGCTGCGCCTTTCTTTTTGGAAGAGTGGAGTACCTCGAGATATCGCTTCCCATACAAGTCCGCGAAGTTCTTCCACGTGACCCAATGGGGCTTCGCGTGTGCCGCGGTGGCCGGAAGCGCGCCGAAGGCCAAGGTCAGGCCGACGGATACCGCCGCCGCCTTACGCCCCCACCGAGCCAACCCAGAACATGCGGAAGCAAGCACAGACGATGTGCCTCTTTTCATGTTCCCTCCTATTTCCCTAATTGCGCATTCGTGGAGAACTGTCCCGATCGCCGATCCACTCGGTGGACGCTACGGCGCCTCTCAGCGCGGCGCTTGCGCCGCGGTTGCATGTAGCGAGCACCATGATGAACGCGCCCACGCGTGCGTGGCCGCGGGTGACGTTCCGCAGGGGAGGGAGCTTGATTCCGCAGCTGAGTCGACAGGGCCCGGATGGAGTCGGACGTGCTCGCCTGACAGGCTGAGGCGAGCGTGAACTAGGTCCTCTCGCTACCATGCCCGGCGTGAGTGATGACTCTTCTGCGATGAGCACCGGGCGCCTGGAGGCGTTCAGCGATGGCGTGTTCGCCATCGCGATCACCTTGCTGGTGCTCGAGATCCGGCTGCCCGAAGGCTGGGAAGAGGACCTCGGGGGCGCGCTGATAGGCCTGTGGCCGTCCTACCTCGCCTACGTGGTGACGTTCCTGCTGGTGGGGATGATCTGGATGAACCACCATCGGATGTTCCACTTCATCCACAGGACTGACGGCATGTTGCTGGCCCTCAACGTGCTCCTCCTGATGGATGTCGCCTTTCTGCCGTTTCCCACGCACGTGCTGGCCGAGGCGTTGCGCAGCGAACACGGCACGCAGATGGCCGCCGTCTTCTATGGAATCGTGCTGGTGATCGGCGGCATCTTCTACAACGCCGTGTGGTGGTACTCCTCGTTAGGACACCGCCACCTCGGCGGGCACATCACCCCGGCGGAGGCCCGCTCGTTGCGAATTCGCTGGGGCATGGGGCCGGTGCTCTATCTCGTCGCGACCGTCATCGGCGCGTTCAGCGCGATAGGCGCGCTCGTGTTCTACGTGTTGCTGCTCGTCTTCTACATGTTCGACATGCGCCCCAGGCGAAAGGCCACGTAGCACCCACCTTTCGCCTGGACATCGCGCTGCGCCGGCTCGCTGCGTGGGCCCATTTCTGAGCCCTTGCTGTACGGGCGGCGCCGTGCGTCAGTGCTTCGCGGCGCAGTCGTAGAGGGTGGTGCCGCCTCCCGTCATTGGACTGTTCGGTGTGGAGGCGGCGGGAGTTCCCCCATACGCGGCGGCGGGGACTTCGGTGCAGTTCTCTTTCAGCCATTGCGAGCGGTGCGTGCTCGCCCCGCCCATCATGGCGCCGAAGCCGCTCCGACCGGATCCCAGGACGAAGCGTAGTTGCCCCGAACTCGTCCAGTCCTTCAGTTGTTGGACGGTCGGGGCGTCGTCGATGCCGATGAAGCCGCCCATGCCGATGACGGTGGCGTCACTGTTGAGGATGAAAGTGGAGGCGAACATGGCGCCGCCCTCGGTGGCGAGTTTGATCCGGGCGGAGCCGGACTGCTTGACGGCATAGTCCAGGATCTTGCGCTGGTCGGGGGCGAGCTCGGCGCCGCCTCCCAAGAGCCCGGGTGGCATGCCACCGGTCCCGCCAGGAAAACCCCCAGGAAATCCTTCGGGGAGCTGCATCCCTTCCGGGAGTTCCATGCCTTCCGGGAGCTTCATGCCTGGTGGGAGTTGCATTCCTTCTGGGAGTTCGAAGCCGCCCGGAGCCGGGTCGCCTCCGCCTGCCCCGCGGCCGAAGGGCATGGTGGGTGGCCCCGCGGTGGGGTTGGCGCCGCCCATCGCCGACGTGGTGCCGGGGACGCTGATCGCCCAGGCTGCGGGCGCCGTAAGCACCGCCAGGACCGCGATGCCGAAGGCGGCGGGCAGCAGTCGTCGCCCGGCGGGCAGCCGTCCTCGCCGACCCGCGCACAGAAGGAGCAGGACGATTGCCACCACTCCGGCCGCACCCACAAGCCACGCCACCCAGCCGTTCCAGGACGGGACCCGTGCGATCACGACATAGGCCCAAGCCGTGGTCACCGCGACGGCCCCGGCCCCCAGCGGGAGCGCCCAGCGAGCCCCCGCCCGGTGGGCACGGGCCAACGTCGTGGCGAAGCCGGCGGTGACGGCGGCGACCGCCGGGGCCAGCTGTGTCGTGTAGTACGGGTGAAAGGTCCCCTTCTGAGTGGCGAACACCAGGCCGCAGACCACCAGCCAGGTTCCCCACAGCACCCACCCGGCAGCGGCGAGCGGCTCACCGGGCATCGTGACCCCACGCCAGCGCAGTACGGCGCCAGCCACGGCCAGCACCAGCGCCACCGCGCACAACGGCAGCAGCCAGCTGATCTGCCCGCCGACCTGGTCGTTGAAGAGCCGGCCCAGGCCGGCCGCTCCGCCGAAGGAGATGCTGAAGCCGCCTGGGCCGTCACCGCCGAGGATCCGGCCGAGGCCGTTGTAGCCGATCACCAGGTCCCAGGCGCCGCCGTCGGTGCTGCCGCCGATGTACGGACGGTTCGCCGGCCAGAGCGCGACCATGACGATCCACCACAGGGAGGACACCACGAGCACGGCGCCACCGATCAGCAGCTTCCCGAGCCGGCCGAGCCAGGGGCCGCGCGCGCCGATCAGCCACGCCGCCGCGAAAGCGGGGATCACCATCCAGGCGGCCAGCATCTTGGTCATGAAGCCGAGGCCGATCAGGAACCCGGCCGCGCACAACCACCTCAGGCCGGAGGTTGTCCGTATGGCGCGGGTCAGCGCGTACGCCGCCGCCACCAGCGTCAGCACCAGCAGGGTGTCAGGGTTGTTGTCGCGGTTGATCGCCACCGTGATCGGGGTCAGCGTCAGAACCAGCGCGGCCAGCAGCCCCGCCGCCTCGCCTGCCCACAGGCGTACGGTCCGGTGGAGCAGGAACACCGTGGCGATACCCTCCAGCACCTGCGGAAGGATCATCGCCCAGCCGTGCAAGCCGAAGATCTTGGTGCTGAGCACCTGCGGCCACAGCGCCGCCGGTGGCTTGTCGACGGTGATCACGCCCGCCGGGTCGTACGCGCCGAACAGGAAGTTTGTCCAGCTCTGGCCCATCGACTTCACGGCGGCGGAGTAGTAGCTGTTGCCCCAGCCGAGGGAACCCAATGCCCAGCCGTACAGACCGGCGGCCAGGAGCAGGATCACCGCGAGCGCGGCCGGAGCCGCCCAATCGGGGAGTGGGCGGCCTGCGGTGGATGGCGGAGTCATCTCGTACGTCACTCTCTAGAGGGGGGTGGTGCGGCGGAAGACGGCCAGTCGCAGCACCAGGAAGCGGACGACGGTGACCAGTACGGACGAGGCCGTGAGCACCAGCGTCTCGGCCGCGGCCGACGCCTCGGGCTGCACCTCGCGGAACAGCAGCACGGCGGCGGAGGTGACCACGTACCCGATCACGAACAGGAGGCCGGCTCCCAGGTGTGCCCGCCCGGCCCCCGTACCGGACCAGCGGAAGGTGAGGCGGCGGTTGGCCTCGGTGTTGAGCACGGTGAGGACGAGCAGCGACACCAGGTTCGCGAGCACGGGCGGACACCACGCGCGCAGCAGCCAATACAGCAGGGCCTGACCGGCCGTCGAGAGCACGCCGATGGCCACGAAGCAGCCGACCTCCCAGGTGATCCGGGAGCGTGCCCTGGTGGGGGCCAGTACGGCGTCGGGGTGTTCGGCGGCCGGGGCGGGGCGACTCGGCAACGGGGCACGCGCGGCGCCGGACGCCTTCATGCGGGCCACCCGCCACAGCCCGCGCAGATCGTCCGTGGCGGTGCTGACGACGTCGACCCGCGTGTCCACGTCCTCGACCCAGTCGACCGGGACCTCGTGGATGCGCAGCCCGTTGTGCTCGGCGAGGAGCAGCAGTTCGGTGTCGAAGAACCAGGCGTCGTCCTGCGTCCTTTCGAGCAGCGGGCCGAGCACGTCCGTACGCGCGGCCTTGAAGCCGCACTGCGCGTCGCTGAACCGGGCGCCGTGAGTGAGCCGGATGATCGCGTTGTAGCAGCGGGAGATCAGCTCCCGGCGCGGTCCGCGCACGGTACGCGCGCCGGGAGCCAGCCGGCTGCCGATGGCGAGATCGGAGTGACCGCTGGCCAGCGGGGCGATCAGCGGCATCAGCGCGTCCAGGCGCGTGGACAGGTCGACGTCCATGTAGACGACGATGTCGGCCTCGCTCGCACCCCACACCGTACGCAGCGCGAGCCCGCGCCCTTTCCTGTCGAGGTGGACCACGTTGGTCCCGGGCAGCTCGGCGGCCAGTTCCCGGGCCACCTCCAGCGTCCGGTCAACGCTCGCGTTGTCCGCCACGGTGAGCCGCCAGGGGAAGGGCATCCACTCACGGAGGTGTGCGTGAAGGGTACGCAGGCACCCGGGGAGCGCCCGCTCCTCGTTGTAGACGGGGATGACGATCTCGACCGTGGGATTCGGTAGCTTCGAGGGCTGGAAATCGCGGAGGACACCCCAGCCGCGGGTCGTGTTGGTCATCGATGCCCTCCGGAAGCAGCTGCCAGCTCCACGGGGTTCTCGGCGATGGGCGGCACGGGGGGTCGCGGCGCACGTCTGGCCCGGATCTTCTCTTTCCGGCTCTCGACCATGGTGTAGAGGGTCGGGACCAGGAGCAGCGTGAGCAGCGTCGAGCTGATCAGCCCGCCGATGACCACGATCGCGAGCGGCTTGGAGATGAACCCGCCACCGCCGGTGATGCCCAGAGCCATCGGCAGCAGGGCGAAAATCGTGGCCAGCGCGGTCATCAGGATGGGACGAAGCCTGTTGCGCCCGCCTTCCACGACGGCCTCATGCAGCGGCATCCCCTGACGGCGGTACTGGTTGATCAGATCGAGCAGCACGATGGCGTTGGTGACCACGATGCCGACCAGCATCAGCAGGCCGATCATCGCCGCCAGCCCGAGCGAGGTACCGGTGATGAGCAGCAGGCCGATCGCGCCCGTGGCGGCGAACGGGATCGACACCAGGAGCAGCAGCGGCTGAATGAGGCTGCGGAAGGTGGCGACCATGACGAAGAACACCAGCGCGATGGCCGCCACCAGGGCCAGTCCGAGGCTGCCGAAGGCTTCGTCCTGGTCGGCGCTGGCACCGCCGACGGAGTAGGTGGCGCCGGCGGGCAGGGTCAGCTTGGCGAGCCGGCTGTCCAGGTCCGCGCTGATGGCGCCGAGGTTCGCGCCGGTGCTCTTACCGGAGACGGTGACGGTACGCTCCCCGTCGATCCGGCTGACCGAAACGGGCCCGTTGACCTGCTTGACCTCGGCCACGTCGGCGAGTTCCCCCTCGCCGGGAAGGTCGAGCTTGCGCAGCTCACCGAGCGAGACAGGCGCGTCGCCGGTGTCCACGACGACGTCGGCGGTGGTGCCGTCGAAGGTCAGCTGGGTCACGGTGCTGCCACGGAACGCCTGGGCGACCAGCTGGCCGACGGCGGCCTCGGTCAGGCCGCGCTCCGCGGCCTCCTTGCGATCGACGGTGACGTCGATGCGGGGCGCGGTCTCGGCCAGACCGCTGGTCACCTCGGTGACGCCGGGGATGGCCGACATGGTCTGCTGTACGACTCGCGCCGCGTCGCTCAACGTGTCCTGCTCACTGGCGTGTACCAGGACTTCGAGTCCGTCGCCGCCGAACCCGCCTGTCTCGCCGATGCTGATCTCTCCGGCGTCGGGCAGCTTGCCCAACTGGTCGCGCAGGGTGTTCTCCACGGCCGCAGTGTCACTGCCGTTGCGCAGGGTGAGCGAGTAGCTGGCGCGGGCCGTACCCCCACCGCCTCCGTTTGAACCGGCGCCAGCGAACCCGACGCCGCTCGCGCCACCCACCGTGACCTGGTACGACTTGACCGCGTCGAGACCGATCAGGACCTTCTCGACCTCCTTGGCCTTCGTGTCGGCCGCGGCCAGGGACGTGCCAACGGGCAGGTTCTGGGTGATGTTGACGGTGTTCTGCCCAGCGTTGTCGATGAAGCTGGTCTCCAGCCGGGGGACCAGGGCGAGTGTGCCGATGAGGATCGCCAGAGCCCCGGCGACTGTTGTGAGCCGGTGCCGGGTGGCGAAGCGGATCACCGGGACGTAGGCGCGCTGGAGCAGGCTGCGGCGTTCCTTCTCTTCCGCCTTGTGCCGGTCACCGTTCTTCGGCGGCTTCAGGAACCAGTAGCTCAGCACCGGTACGACGGTCAGCGACACCAGCAGCGACGCGAGCAGCGCCACCGTGACGGTGATGGAGAACGGCCCGAACAGCTCGCCGACGAACCCACCGACGAAGGCGATGGGCAGGAACACCGCGACGGTGGTGAGGGTGGAGGCGGTCACCGCACCCGCGACCTCGCGTACGCCGTTCTCGATCGCCTGCTGTTTGGGCTCGCCGTAGGAGAGGTGGCGTTTGATGTTCTCCAGGACCACGATCGAGTCGTCGACGACGCGGCCGATCGCGATGGTGAGCGCGCCTAGGGTGAGCATGTTGAGCGAGTAGTCCCAGGCCCACAGTGCGATCAACGCGATCAGCACCGACAGCGGGATGGAGACGGCGGTGACCAGCGTGGAGCGTACCGAGAACAGGAAGACCAGGATGATCAGTACGGCCATGGCCAGACCCAGCAGTCCCTCGGTGGTCAGGCTCTCGATCGACTTCTCCACCTCCGGCGCCTGGTCGTAGACGATGGTGAGGGCGGCGTCGGTGCCTAGGGCGGTGGCGAGGGCGGGCAGCTTGGCCCGTACGTCCTCGGAGATCGACACGGCGTTGCCGCCGGGCTTCATGGTGATCGAGACGCCCAGGCTGGGCTTACCGTCTGTTCGGGTGAGGGTGGTCGCTTCGGCGAGTCCCAGCTTCACGGTGGCCACGTCGCCCAGCCGTACGGGCTTCGGCTTCTCGGCTTTCGCGGTGGTTGGGGCGGCCTGTGGGGAGCCCGGCCGCTGATTCTGGCTTGCGGGCTGGGCCTGGGCCTGGGGCTGGGATGCCTGCGCGGCGGGGGCGAGGTACAGGTCCTTGAGGTCCTTGATCGACTCGAACCTGCCGCCGACCTGGACGCTCAGCGTCGTGTCCGCATGGGTGAGGGATCCGGCGGGAATCGGCTGGCCCGCGCCCTGGATGGCGGTGGAGATCGCGCTGGCGTCCAGCCCCTTCTTCTTCAGCTCGTCGGCGTCGGGGGTGATGGTGATGACCTGATCCCGGGTACCCGTGACGGAGGCCTCCTTGACCCCCTCGATGCCGGTGAGCGTCGGGACCACGTGGGTGGACAACTGCTCGGCGAGCCGCTGCTGCGACTTGTCGGAAGCGGCGGCGAGCTGGATGACCGGCAGGTCATCGGTGCTCCCCACGACCACCTTCGGTTCCACGCCGTCCGGCAGCCGGTCGGCCAGCCCGCTGACCACCTGCTGGATCTTGCTCTGCGCGTCGTCGATGTCGGTACCGAAGTCGAAGGCCACCTGGACCGTCGAGCTGGACTCCCGCGAGGTTGAGTTCACCCCGGTGACGCCGGTGACCCCGCGTACGCCCTCCTCCAGCGGCACCGTGACCCGGTCCTCGACGATCTCCGGAGCGGCGCCGGCGTATGCCGCCACGACCGACACCTGGGGGAACGACAGGGAAGGTAGGAGTTGTTGCTGCAGCGCCGGGGTGACGTAAACACCGAACCCGAGCACCACGACCGTGATGAGCGCGATGAGCCCCCGTTGCGCAAGGCTCAACCTAGCCAGAAACGACATCTTTCCACTTCTCTTCGCATGGGTGTCAGATCGCACGGTGCGCGGGAACGGGCGAGCCAGAGAGGACGCACTTGGGGCGCTACCTCAAGCTTCGGGGCGTCGCTTTGGGCGGACGTCCGCCTGGAGGAGGGTTCTGATCTGCGGCGATCGCAGTAGGCGGGGGCGCGGGCTACTGCGTTCGCGGTTCGTGGGCGATCAGCTTTTTGTTAGTCGGGGGCGCCGTGGGCCCCGACTTCGGTTTGCGGGTGATCAGGGGGTTGCGGTGGCCCGCGCCTGTGGTCTCTATTTGGGGGCGATCAGCGGGACTGGGGACGGACCAGACCGGTCTCGTACGCGATGATCACCAGCTGGGCGCGGTCGTGTGCCTTCAGCTTGGTCATGGCCCGGTTGACGTGCGTCTTGGCGGTCACTCGGCTGATCCCCAGCAGATCGGCGATCTCGTCGTTGGTACGCCCGTGGGCCACGAGAATCATCACTTCACGTTCGCGCTCGGTGAGCACGGCCAGGTCCTCGGGCACGTGCTGGGCTTGGACGCCACGGCCGTCCAGGAAGCGGGTGATCAGACGTCGGGTCGCCAACGGCGACAACAGCGCTTCGCCCCTGGCCACCACCCTGATGGCCTCCTGCAACTCGCCGGCCTCCACACTCTTGCCGAGGAACCCGCTGGCACCCGCCTGGAGCGCGGCGAAGACGTACTCGTCGATCTCGAACGTGGTCAGAACCAGCACCCGGACCCCGGCCGTGGCCTCATCGCAGGTGATCTCCCTCGTAGCGGCCAGACCGTCCATTCCAGGCATGCGGACGTCCATCAGCACCACGTCGGCCATGGTCTCCCGTGCCAGCCGTACGGCGTCATGACCGTTGGCGGCCTCGCCGACCACTGTCAGGTCGGGCGCCGAGTCGATCAGCACCCGAAACCCCGCGCGGACCAGCGCCTGGTCGTCGGCCAGCAGCACTTTGACGGTCATGACCTGTTCTTCCTTGAGACGGGGAGCACGGCGTGCACCCGAAACCCACCGCCGTCCACGGGCCCGGCGACGAAGGTCCCATCGACCGATAGGGCCCGCTCCCGCATACCGATCAGCCCGTGACCGGTCCCGTTCCCGTTCCCGTTCCCGTTCCCGGAGGAGATCCCACCCGCATCACTCCGACCGTCGTCGGCCACATCGACGATCACCTCGTCGGTGGCATAGTCGATCCGCACGGTCGCGGTCGCCCGCGGCGCGTGCTTGCTCACGTTGGTCAGCGCCTCCTGAACGATCCGGAACGCCGCGAGATCCACAGGAGCGGGCAACGGCCTTGGATCGCCGTAGATGAGCCAACCAAGCTCCAGCCCGGCGGCGGTGAAGGAGTCAACCAGTTCAGGCAGCCGATCCAGCCCCGGCGCGGGCTCGGTCAGGAGCTCCTCCCGGCTACCCGGCCGCCGCAGCAGCCCCACTGTCGTCCGCAACTCATCCAGCGCCTCCTTGCCCGCTTCCCGGACATGGCCCAGCGCCGTACGGGCCTGCTCAGGTTCGGTCGCCAGCAGATGCGAGGCCACCTGCGCCTGTACGTTGATCAGCGCGATGTGGTGGGCGAGAACATCATGCAACTCCCGCGCGATGTACAGCCGTTCCTCCATCACCCGCCGCTCGGCCTCCTCCTCACGCGTCTCCTCAGCCCTGCGCGCCCGCTCCTCGATGGCGGCCACATAAGCCCGGCGGCTACGCAGCGAGTCCCCGACTGCGGTGGCCATACCGATCGACGCGATAGGTGCCAGCATTTCGGGCGTCAGCAACGCGCTTCCACCGAACACCACCCTGGCAACGGTGACCACAAGCGCGGCAAGCCCTCCATAGGCCCAGGCGTGCCGGCGCGGGACCCGTGAGGCCACCGTGTACACCGCGATCGCCGACCCCAGGTTCAACGGACTCCGCCCGTCGTCGACCACGGCGGAGGCAACGAACCCGGCGACCGTGACGGCAAGAACGGCGCGCGGCCATCGCCGCCGAAAGACCAGAGCACCGCAGACGACCGAAGCCAGCGCGAGGTCGTACGCGGTGAGGGACCGTATCTCACCGTGCCACTCGGCCCCCGGCGGCGGGGGCCCGCCCGGCGCCAGCAGGGTCATCGCATAGACGCACACGGCCAGGATCGTGTCGGCCACATAGGGTCGGGAAAGGAGCTCCCGTCGCAGCCAGGTCACCGTACGCACCTCTAAACGTTAGGCCTGACCTGGGCGAATTCCCTCATCCCGTGGTACCCATCGGCTCTACTGCGACCGTAGTACGGTGGGGCCGAGGTTCGACGAAGACAGCCGATTCGTGCCTGGGACGATGGTCCCGGAAGGCGAACCGGAGCACCCTGAAGGTCGAGCTCGTGCATCGGCAACCACTTTCGTACCTGGGCAGAGGCTCGGCTGAAGATCGCGACCTGGATCGCGGACTTCTACAGCGTCAAGCGCAGGCACAGCCCCAACGAGGGGCTTCCGTCTGTCACATTCGACGTCTGATGATCGAAGAGGGTCAAGCATCAACGGCGCTGCTGAGGGCCGCTGCGGCATAGGACCGACTCCACGGTTTTCGGGGGATTGACGCCGCAGATCGGTCATTGTGAGTTCATCATGCTGTTCTAGCTACATACCAACGCCTCACAAGGGCCGGAGCGGTTCACTCGGGATCGAATGAGAGAGTCCAGTTTTCAAGGCCGTGGATCTACGATGCGGAGCATTTCGATGAAGCCCTCCACTCTCGTGAGGGTCTCCTCATCCAACGGGTCGGGAGCGAAGTGCATCAGTTCGTTGCGAACCGCCCGGATGAGTTCCAGTAGTTCAAGGAAGAGCGCGTGATCGAGCGGCCATTCCAGCCGGTTCCAGCTCGCGGAGGAGGCGAGCAGATGCTTGTACGCCCCTAGCATTAGGTCGTTCGCCGAGCTGACCCGGGCGGCCAAGCGTCCGGGCGCGGCCTGCCGGAGTTCGTCGACGGTGAAGACCTCATCAGCTCGCCTTCTCAGGCGCCGCTCGGCCTCCTCCACCAGGACGAAGGGCCGGGCCAAATTACCGAACTGCTGTGTCAGATCGGCTGCGGTGATGATGCCGGTCACTTTCTTGTGGGAGTCGCAGACAAAGACAAAGCCCTTATTGTAGATCTCGCTTACTTGGCTCAGCAGGTCTTCGTGATGGTCGACCAAACCGGCGGTCCGGTCAACCGCGTCTGAGACGGTGCGGAGCTTCTGGCCTCGCATGGACGCCTTGCCGATGGACTCCCAGCTCAGGGCGCCGCGCAGGGTCCCGTTCTCGTCGATCACGGCAAGTTGTGAGTACTTCCCGCTCAGCATCTTGGTATGGGCAATCTTGAGCTCGTCCTCCAGGCGGACGGAAGCCACGCCCTTATTCGCGGACTCCAGGACGCCGACCCGCAGGGTGATTGCGGGCAGGTCTGGGGCGTCCTCGACGTCGGGTTGCAACGACAGGCTGGGAATCTCCTTGGCGCTGTCGGGCTCTTCGCCGACGGGGAGGAGTTCGATGACGTTGTCGAACCAGCCCTCAGTGAAGGACGGCCGCGTCGTCACCCCCTTGGCGACGAGATCCGCCTCGATGCGGGCCACCGATGCCGAGGTCCGGCGGGTGACTCCCCAGCGCTTGAGAAACTCGCGGATGGTGAGCCGGATCGGTTCACCCGTGCTGTTGGCGATCACTCCGTCGAGAAGCTCGTGAGGAGTGGCGAAGCCTTCCAGCATGACCATCTCGTCCGGCGTGGGACCGGGGTCGACACCCTGCTCGGCAAGATGGGCGATGCGCCGAGGGGCGCCGAAGCGGCTGAGGGCGCAGATCGTCAGCAGGGAGCTCATGCTGTTGCGCAGGTCCTGCTCGATGTCGCTTTTGGCGATGTCCGTACGCAGCCATTCCACCGGTCGCACCTGGCGGAAACCGGGGTCGGCGTCGCCCTCATAGCGGTAAGGCCCAATGACCCGTCCTAAGGCGACGTACGGACGCGACTTCAGCGGGCACACGATGAGGTCGCCCTCGCGGACCTCCCGGAGGAAGCGCCACAACTGCCCCGTCCAGTTGGACAGCGTCGCCTTTCCCTCGTGGGAATAGTTCTCCCCGACCAGTGCCGCTATGTCCGCCCGGCTCTCGCAGGCGCTGAGGTCGCCCAACTCCGACCAGCCCAGGATCACCAGCCCTTCGTTCAGGGCAACGCTCTCTCGCTGCCCGGTCTCACCGAGTCGAACCAGCCACGCCCGCGACGTCATCGGTACCGCTTCCCTCTATCCACTTTGCACGATCAACGTAACACCAACCCCTGCGCCTTCGGCTCGTCTATTGCACTGTGAGAAATGAAGCACACCGATTACTTCGTGCCCACCATCCTTTTTGAGGTCGCGCGGGAAGTCTGCGTCGTGATGAATCAACCCATATGCTTGTGCTGTGGAACTCCCCGATCTTCGTCGCGAAATGGTCCTCGGCGGCATGGCAGAGTACGACGCGATGGGTTGGGACGCCGACGAGTTGCTGATCACGATGCTCCCCCCGACGTCCGCCCCGCTCGACAAGCAGCTACGCCTGCCGTGAGCGAGCAGAAGCGCCGGACACTGTCGAAGTCGTCCAACTATCTCGATGCGCTTGCGACGGCGCTGCGAGACCTCGGCGGGGCGACGACCATCCCTCACGAGCTCACCCAGAACGCTGATGACGCTGGCAACGCCACCACCATCAGATTCGCGGTGACCGACGAGGCGCTCACGGTCTGGAACGACGGCACCTTCACCGACTGCGGAGAGGACAGCGACAGCTGCCCCTTGCCGAAGCGATGTGACCTTCACGCCTTCCGCCGGTTCGCTGGACGCACCAAGGCGAGCGACGCATCGACAACTGGGGCTTTCGGGGTCGGCTTCACCTCGGTCTACCAAATCACGGATGCTCCTGAGCTTCTGTACGGTGATGAGCACTGGATTCTTGACGAAACTGCCCAAGAGCACCAGCGCCTCCGCTCATGCGATGGGCAGTGCGCCAGAACGCACGGAGGGCCAGGAACAACATTCGTTCTGCCGTGGGCCCGCGCCGCCAGCCCGCTTCGGCAGAAACTCGAGGTCCCGCCGGTAAGTGACGAGACGATCGCGGAACTTGAGACGGCGCTCATCGATGACGCTCGCGCCACGGTGCTGTTCCTGCAGCACGTGACCAGCATTGAACTCGAAACCACGCAGGGTAGGTTCTGCATCGAGCGCGAGGAGGCCGAGGATGGGTTGGTCGTTCACGATGGGGCCTCCAGCACGCGGTGGCTCACCATTCAGTCGGATTTCCAGACGGATGCTCGCCTACTGGTGGAACGTGTAGCTGGCTTCATCAATCCGGAGCGACCCACGACCGTCACCATCGCGGTGCCGGTCGGCCAGAGCCTCAAGTCCGGCGTGCTCTATGCGACGCTGCCGACCCAGACCTCCAGCGGACTGCCCGCCAACGTCAACGCTGCGTTCTTTCCCAGCACTGACCGGAAGTCAGTCCGCTTCGAATCCTCCGGGTATCAATCGGAGTGGAACTATGCCGCCATCACCGCGGCAGCACGAGGCCTAGCGAATGAGGCAGGGAGCATCGCCGACCGGCTCGGCGTGCCGGCGTTCTGGGAGTTCCTCGGCGGCATCACGGACCTAAGCCGGGGGGTAGGAACCGATCAACCGAACCACGCTGCGACGTACCTCAACGCCTTGCGCCAGGTGGTCCCGCGCCTTCCCCTCGTCACGACGATAAGCGGCGCATGTGCGCTACCGAAAGACGCGCTGCTTCCGGCAGAGACAGAGCTCTACGAGTCCGGCGAGGTGCTGGCCAAGATCGGCCTGCCGGTCGTCGCCCAGCACCTGCACCGTCGCCTGCACACGCACAACATGTACACGGCGTATGGAATACGCCAGTTGACCGGCCGGGATGTCGTCGAGCAACTCAAGTTCAAGGGCATCACCGAAGCGTTCGCCTCGTCAGACGGTCCGCTCGACCGCGATGAACTGATCCAGACTCTCAACGCGCTCAACCGCATCCAAGGAAAGGTCGCCAACCTCGATGGCGTCGGCCATGTGGCGATCGTTCCTTGTCGCAAGGGCATGGTTGCGCCGCCGTCACAGGTGGTGTGGCCAGCATCGAAGAATGACGGCACCCTATTCGAGCTCCTGGTCGACGATCTGCTGATCGCAGACGTGGAGACGATCGAGACGCACTGTCCGGGGCTTCAGGAGGCATGTCCGCCGCTCGACGTCGCGTGCGCTGCACGCATCCTGCAGGAGGTAGAGGCCGAACCGCTCGGCATACTTGCTGACGGTCTGCTCGAATGGCTCAACCGCAACCTGGCTGGGATCGTCGACACCACAACTCGTCAGAAGATCGCCGAGCTTCCCATCTTCCCGACCGCCTCCGGGTTCGCGCCCTTGACGAAGCTGTCCCTTCCGAACGACTTCCCAGACCCGATCGGGGTCGCGAGCCTGGTGGCCGGCACCGTGGCGCGCGACTATCGCAGACTTCTAAGTGCGCTTGGCGCGCGGCCACTCGACATCGTCGACTACATTCGCCTTCACGCTCTCCCGGCAGCAGAGGCGGGGCGAATCTCCATCGACCAGGCGACCGAACTTCTCAAGCTCATAGCCGTGCACCAGGCGGAACTCACCAGTCTCCAGAACCGGCTTACGTCAGCCGCGCTTGTGCCCTGCACGGATGGACGGCTATACCCCGCGCCGGAGGTACACCTGCCGTCTTCGGACATATCGACGTTGGCCCCCGCCCTTCCCGTCGCACTCACCGCTGGCTTAGCTCCCTCGGTTCTGGAGTGGCTCGGCGTGCGGAAGCTACCCTCCGACCACGCCCTTATCGTGGCAGTTGAAAGGCTTGCCAGCGGCGACGAAGATCCGGACGCCTCCGTCGTCGGGGCGGTGTTGCGGACACTCCGGGCACGTGATGATCTGCCGGAGAGCCCACCTGAGTTCCTAACCGCGCGACGATGGCTTCCACTCAAGCGCGGCGGACGTGCGAAGCCCAGCGAGGTGCTACCCACCAACGCCCGCCACTTGTACGGCACTCAGGGCAACGAACTCGGACTGGCCTCGGACCTGCAAAGCCGCTTCTACCAGCGACTGACCTGGCTCGGCATGCCGTCGTCTCCGCCGGTAAGGACGGTCGTGGCCCACCTCCAACACTGCGCGGCCACCAAGAGCGAGATGAACTCTGATGTCTATCGGGTGCTGAACAACAACGCAGAGCATCAAGCCGTGAGGCAGCTGCGCGGGACGCGGTGCGTCTACGTCGGGGGAGGACGCTTTGTCCTGCCCGCGACGGTGTTCTGGCAGCAGCCGCCCTTCGGCAGGTGGGGCACGGCACTCTCCGAAGACTGGCTCCAGTACAAGCCATTCTTCGACGTCGTCGGCGTGAAGCAAGAACCTGGACCGACCGAGATCGCGGCCGTCCTGAGAACGATCCTTAAAGACTACGGAACGGACCTGGTAGACGAGGAGGGCCAGGAAGCCATCCACGGCTGCTGGAGCCGGCTGTCTGACCTCCTGGATCACACAGAGGTCGACATCGTCCTTTCAGCGCTGGGGCGCATCCGCTCAACCCTTGATCCCCGCGGACTCCTGGCGCGGCCGGACGAACTCTTCTTTGAAGACAGCCGAGCGCTCCACAAGCGTTTCCCGCAGCTGGCTCACAACGTGATCCCTCGTGTCCATGGCACCTGGCCGGCTCTTACCCAAGCCGGAGTGCGGAGGGTCGAAGAACTCATCAAGGCCAAAGTGGTTGAGGTCGATACCCGGGTCGACACCGACCTCCCGGCCACGATCGCTGACCGCATGAGCGCCCTCCGGCGGGTGTTCGACGACGACCATGTCCTCGGTGAGCTGCAAGAGCTCACGATCCTGCGCGCAGCGCGACTTCTGGTTTCCTACCGCGCCGAACTCTTCGGCCACTCGTACGAGATCGGCCCGGAGCCCGCTGATGCGATCTACCTGCCTGATGAGGGCCATCTCGTGTATGCGGACAGGGCTTCGGACCGAGCACTTGCACGAGAACTTGCTCGCGCCATAGCGCCTGACGACGACCCCGGTCCACTCGCCATGAGGCTTGAGCCCATCCTGAGTGCGATCTCGTCCGACGAGGCACACCGGGCACTCGACGACTTCGGCATCGCGAAACTCGACACGACCGAGCGCGAAGCCGCATGGAGCCCTACGGCAGACGTGGACGACGACGCCATCGGGGTCGAAGACTTCGTGCACGATACGCCAACGGCTGCCAACACCGAGGGCTACGTCGTCGGGAGCAATAACGGCGAAGCCGTGGAGCCAGCTGGAGACAAAACTTCAGACGACCAGAAGGAGCACCTCCGCGGTACGCGCACGGGCGGCAGCAGCGGAACGGGAACGGGAACGGACGAGCGAAGGCGCAAGAACAGCGGATCGGATACCCGGACCGGGCGACAGACCCGCCTGCGCACCTACGTCGTGGAGGTCGACGAGGACGAGGGGGATCGCGGGACCATTGGTGACGAGGCTCCAGACCTGTCGCCGATCGACATGGCTGGCGTAGCACGCGTGTTGGAGTATGAACGCAAATGCCGCCGCGATCCCCGCGAGATGACGCACAGTAATGCGGGCTTCGATGTCGAGTCGTACGACAAGCACGGCGAGCTTGTGAGGCGGATCGAGATCAAGTCGACGGGCGGTCACTGGTCCACCGCCGGCGTCATGATGTCGTGTCGTCAGCATGAGCAGGCAGTCGAAGATGGAGACTTGTTCTGGCTCTACGTCGTAGAGAACGCTCAGAACGATGATTTCAAGATCCACCGGATCCAAAACCCTGCTGGCCGGATCGGTTACTTCGGATTCGATGGTGGCTGGAAGGACGTAGCGGAACCGGACGTTGAGCGCGACGAGTCGGGAATCCCGATCGCTCGCTCGATGAGGGGCTTGCTCGGTCAATCGCCGGGACTTTCATCGGCTGCCGACTGATGTCAATGTCCCGTTGCCGCGCCGACGGATCCGACGGCACCGACGGCCAGTGGCGGATCGCCCGCCGCACCGCACCGGACCGGATCATCTCCACCGTCGATCCCGAGACCCGCCACATCCACAAGAGCGCGCACCAGCGCGAGGACGGCTACAAGGGCCACCTGGCCGTCGAACCGGAGACCGGCCTGTTCACCGCCGTCACCTTGCGCCCCGGCGCCGGGGCACAGCATCACGAGGCCGCCGTCGCCCCGGACCTGCTCGCCGACGAAGACGGCCCGCTGCAGATCCTGGCCGACGCCGCCTACGCCAAACTGCGCGCCGACCTGACCACCGCCGGACACCGGCTACTGATCAAGCCCCCCGCACTCAAACCCGCCATCCCCGGCGGATTCACCCTCGACGACTTCACCATCGACACCGGCGCCGGCACAGTCACCTGCCCCGCCGGCCACACCGTCCCCCTCGCCGCTACCAGCAACGCCGCGCCACCTTCACCGGCCTGTGCGCCGCCTGCCCCCTCCACGACCGCTGCACCACCGCCAAGACCGGCCGCATGCTCACCATCCGCCCGCACCACGACCTCCAAGCCGCCGCCCGCCACCAAGCCGCCACCGACCCCACCTGGCAAGACGACTACCGACGCTGGCGACCCATGGTCGAACGCGCCGTGGCCCGGCTGATGGCCCGCGGCAACTGCCGCCTGCCCTACCGCGGCACCCACGCCAACGACCGCTGGCTCCACCACCGCGCCGCCGCCCTCAACCTCCGCCGCCTGGTCAACCTCGGCCTCACCTACCTCAACAACACCTGGACCCTCACCCCAACCACCCCATAGACGACCGACGGGCCAGCTCATACCGACCCACCCACCAAGATCTTCAGGACGCTCCTAGTGCCAGGATCCAGTCGTCACGCAGTGATGCCCTCGAACCTCGAGGATCTTGCGGAAGTCCTGTTGGCGGTGCGGGAGGCCATGGACCAGCATGATCTGACGGGCGCCGACCTCGTCGGCGATGTCAAGGAGGCCCCGCTTGTCGGCATGGGCGGACAGGCGCATCATCTCGATCCGCGCTCGGAGTGGGATCTCCTTCGTCGTGCCGTGATCGTCGATCGTCAGGTGGGAGGCGCGGTCTTCGACGAGTCTGAGCAACCTGGCGCCGCCCGATTCCTCATCCTGGTATCCGGACAAGAACAGGGCGCTGCGCGCTTCGGGGAGGATCCTGGCCGCCCACTCGACGGCTGGCCCTCCCGTCAGCATGCCGGAGGTTGTGATCACTACGCCGGAGGTGAACAGGTCCAGGTGCTGCGGTCGTTCTGCTCGGTTGACGTTGCCACCGAAGATGCGCAAGGGCGAGTGCCGGTCCCCTGTCACGCTCTCGAAGGACGACGTCAGATCGGCTGCCATACCATCGAGCAGCGCCGGCACATGCGGTAGATGGGCCCGCATGATCATGGCGAGCTCCTGTGCGCGTCCAAGCGCGAAGGCCGGAATGAGTACGCGGCCCCCGGCCGTGTAGACGTCCTCGACGGCCCGGACCAGGTCCTTGACTCGGGTTTCCCGGGAATCGTGCTCCTCGGTGCAGCACGTGGACTCCATGACGAGGAGGTCTGCCTCTCGCGCCGAGTCCGGAATCGAGTAGCCGTCCACGGTCTCCTGGCGGAAGCCCGAAATGTCGCCTGTGATGACCACCCGCTGGTCGCCGGCCTGTACGACGACTCCAGCTGCGCCGAGGATGTGCCCGGCGGGGAAGAGCTCCACGGTGAGATCGCCGATCGTGCGCACGACGCCGAAAGGCACCTCTTCGCAGCGGTGTGTGGTCATTTCGACGGCGTCACGCTGGTAAAGCGGCTCGCTGTCGGAACCCCATCGGCGGTGGAGACGCTCCCGTTGGCCCATGAGTTTGGCCGAGTCAGCCCACATGCGTGGCATCAGCGCGGTGGTCTCGGGCGTGGCGATGATGCGCAGGTTCGGAAGGCGCGTGGCTAGGGCGGGAACGTACCCGCAGTGATCCGTGTGAGCGTGTGTGATCACTACGGCGTCGATGGGCTCTAACAGAGCCTGGCCGATGTGACGTGGCGGACGTACCGGATCGCCTGGGATCAGTCCGGCGTCGATCAGCAGGCGGGTCTCTCCTGCTTCGATGAGCACGCACGAGCCGCCGATCTCGGTGGCGCCTCCGAGAGGGCGCACGCGTAGACGCCGTTCTCGGGAGACGGTCACCCGAGGGCTCTCCGGCTTATTTCGTGGCGGCGAGATGATCGCCTGTAGGGCGGCGACGAGGGAATCCGGCGTGATCCCGGCTACCTCGGCGGCCACCAAGACAGGGGGCTGGCTTTGGACATCGGCGCGGGTGTTGCGCGGATCGCGCGCCTCAGAGGTCTCACCGGTGGCGTCAGGAGATCGCTGGAGGGCGCCGAGCAGGTTTGAGGCGAGGACATGTGGGTCGTGTAGTCGGCGCTGGAGCGCCGCGACCTGAGTGTCCAGTTCCTCCGCGCGCTTCTTTGCGTCGGCGAGCGCGTTGCGGGCGCTCCGCAGGTCCGCGACGGAGTGGTTGCGGCGACCCTTCTCCGTTTCCAGCTTGCTCCTCAGCCCGCTGACCTTGCTGTGGTGGCGAGCACGCAGGGTTTGGCGAGCCGCTTCCTCCCGACCGAGCAGTTCGAGCAGTCGCAGGCCAGCTTGTACGACATCATCGTCGGCGGACAGAACCAGGCTGCTGACCGCCTGGAGATCAACGTCATCACGACGGATCTCTAAGGCGTCGCGGATCCTACTCCGTAGCCCGGGTACCTTGGCCAGCGCATCGGTGATCAACTGGCGTCGTTCGGTGGCGAACCGCTCTGCGTCATGCCCCTGCCCGGCCAAGCCCGGCCGTGACAGGAGCACACGCGCTGCCGCTTGGAGGATCGGTATGAGGGGGTCGGAGATCACTTGGGGAGCCCCATCTGCTGAGTAGCCTTGGTGAGAACGGGCTCGAGCATGAGCTTCCCGTCATCCTGAGGGACCAGCGCACCGAGGATGCGCAGCACCTCCACCAAGTCCGCGGTGGAGATATAGCCCTCCTCCTCCAAGCTGGCCTCGGCCAGTGGATGACCGGCGTCCTCCGACGCCAGGAAGTCGGCGAGCGTTTCGGGCGTATCACTGTCGGAGAGCTCCACGAGCATGCGCCAGGCGGAGCTGATCGCCGTGCTCGATAGCACCCCGGTCGACTGGACGAACTGCTCCGGTTCCCGTTCCAGATAAGCCTGGCAGGAGTCCAGGGCATGATCGCGGTCGGCGTCGCCATCAGTAAGCATGTTGATCACCTTGCTGATCAACAGTGGCCATCCACCGGTGGTCCGGAGCAGAGAAGCTCGGTCCGGATCCTCCTGGAACCCGAGTCCGACCTCATACATCCATTGCCGAACGGCGGGACGATTGAACCGCTGCAACTCGATGAGCTCTGTCGCGCCGGCCAGCAGGGTATTTCCGCCCTCACCGGTTGTTGTTCCACGACCTGCTGAAAGCCAGAAGGAGGCGTGCTCGGGTGGTGCGATCATCGCGATGGCGATCGTTCCCCGAGTTGGCGCGGAGAGCGCCCTGACCGCCTTTCGATGCATGGTGGTCGTCGTCTTGTGCGACAGTCCGGTGAGATTGACGATCACGACATCGTGGTCCGGGCCCTGCACGGCACGTTGTAGCGCTCCCTCGAACGTGAAACCACCCGGCTCCACACGCCACGTCTGGGCCTGTTTGTGCGTTTGTGCCGCCTCTTCGAGAGCCGCGGCGACTCGGTCGACCTGCAGCGCTGGGGATCCGGCTATGAGGTGCAGCACATTACGCGGGCTGAGTAGCCGCGTGACCTGGCCACCAGTTAGCGGGGAGCACTCGTCGTTGGACTTGTAGGAGTGGCGGTACGACTGAGCGTCGAAGGAGTCGGGGCGCTCGAAGGTGTCGGCTTGCGCCAGCACGGTCTCGACCTCTTCGGCTCCGCCTAGCAGGTTGAGAATATGCGGGGTACGCAGCCGGTAGCTTTCACCGTCAGCTGCGAGTACGCCCAGGTTGACACATTCTTCGAGGAGGCCGAGGAAACCGTCGTTGGTGGAGTCCCTGAACCCCTGTGGCCACCATTCCTGGCACTCGATCCGCAGTTCGCTGGCCGTCAGCCTGACGTCGGTTCCCTCATTGAGCGCGCGGAACGCCACGGAATAGGCGATGACCTTGTACCGCTTGTCCAGGTTCAGTGTCCACTCGAAGCGATCGCGGAAACCACGTGCGAGTTTGTTGTCCCGCCACACCTTGTCCACATCCTCGCGGGTGATCTCGTACGGCACCGCCGCGTGAATGGTGGAGATCCGACGCAGCCTCGTCAGAAGGGCGTCCGCGAACAGCTGGATCAGAGCCGGGGCGTTATTCGCTTCAGCGATGACACGTGCCGCCAACCGTGAAGTGAAGCGGAATCCCAGTGCCTGTAGCGGCTTGGTCAGAAGACTGTAGGCGTCCTGGGGGTCGAGCGGTCCGACCGCTATGGGAGTCCCCAAGTGGGTGATCGGCTGGTTGGAATAGCTCTTGAACCGGGCCGTCTGGTGGAGGCCCGCGAAGACGACCTTGACGCGATAGTCCGTATCCACCATGAGGTTGCGCAGCGCCATCACGTTTGCGAAGCCGGCGTCCCTGGCGTCGGTGTTGAGGAACTCGTCGGCCTCGTCCAGCAAGATCAGCAGCTGCCTGACGGGATCGGCCCCGAGCCACCCCTTCACCCCGTCGCAGATCTCCTTCGGATCGGTCAGGCTGGCCGCAGAACTGGGCAGTACTTCGGCCTCAGCGAGTTGTCCTGCGAGCATCTGCCAGAGCGATTTGACGGGTGTGATTCTGCCGATGGTTTGGATGATCGCGGAGATGACCTTCCGGTTTTCGTCGGTCTTGCGGACGTTCCGTTCGGCTTTGCGCAGCAAGGCCGATTTGCCGAGCTGACGCCCGCCGTATACGAAGGAGGATCCGGTGCGGCTGGTGACCTCGTGTAGCTGGTCCAGCCGCCCGTAGAACATTTCCTCGGGAACGTCGCCGGTAGGCGCGTACGGGTTGGTGGAGGTGAACGGGGCCAGCAAACTCACGGTCGACGTCCAGTTGGCCTCGGGCAGGCAGGCGAGGTAACTGAGCGCGGTGTCGTCGAGCACCGCCGCGACTGGCGCGGGCCGTCGCCGACTCGCCGCGGCGAGTTGGCGACGCTGCTCTGTTGTAAGGACGCCGAAGTAGAAGACCACCACGGTCTGATCTTCGGGCTGATCCTTGAGCCACTCGATCACCTGCTGCGGTCCCGGAGACTTCCACACCAGCAACAGGCGGAGCCGGTCGCCCGACGGGCTCATCCGGGATCCGAAGGAAGGCAGGAGCGGGTCGCCGATCGTCCGAACCCGGTTCAGCGTGATCCAGATCCGGTTCTGTTCCTCGCGGGATGGCTCCTGATCGCCTTCGAGGCCGATCATCTGCAGTACCCCGGTGACGGCGCTTCTGAAGTTGCCCGCGGACTTCGGTCCCTGAGCCATGTGCTGCCAGACGCGCAGCCCGTTCTCGGAGACCCCGCGTCGGCCTCTGGGGATGGCGGAGATCGACAGTCCGGCATGGAGCAGGAGGCTGCTCAGAGCGGAATCGTCTATCTCGTTGCCGGTGTGGAGCGCGTCCTTGAGCTTTTGCAGCCATCCCGCGCCTTCGCGGCCCTTCTGCTTGCCCGGCAGCCTGGCGGACATGGCCTCGAACGCCGAAGGAAAGTGCGGAAAGTATCGATCCAAATGATCGACCGTGTCAGAGATCTCTGGAAGCTGTTTGCCGGCCTTGGCCTGCGCGAGGAACTCACGGGCGGTGGTCAGGTCACCGCTTTCAATGTATATTTTGATCCGTTCGTGGACGGCGGCGACGTCGGTGTTCTCGGCGCTGATGCTGCTCAGGGCGGTGAGCTCGGCGGCGAGCTGCTCCCCGCGGATCTTGGCGACCTCCTGCTCCAGCTGACCCAGGGCATCGGAGATGGCGTCGAAGTCGTCGCGGTCGTCGTTGCCGAGCGCCTGCAGCCTGGCGGCGAACCGAGTGGCGACTACCTCGGGCAGCACGCCGTCCCGCCGCCATTCCGCGATCCGGTCCTGGATGTCCTCGATCCGGTTGTCACGGCCGTGCCGGGCGGCATCGACGAGTTTCTCTCTCCGCCCGCGAAGCTCGGTGGCCAGTGTCGGGTCGTAGTGCCCCAGCACGGAAAGCAGAACCCGGGTACCGGCGTGGTCGCCGCGATCGGCTCTGGCCTCGAAGGTGGCACGCCAGTCCCGGTTGTCGGCCGCGCAGGCGGCCAATAGGTCGGAAAGTGCTGGCTTACCCAACGGGCTGGCAGTGTCCCCGTTAAATCGGATCGCGGGTGATAGGAGCAGGTCGGCGTTGAGCACGTGCGTCGTGGACGGCTCCGTCTGCCCAAGCGCGCCGCCATCCAGCAGTCGCAGGGTGTCATCGACGAGCATTGAAGCGCCGACCGCTGCCGCGGCGATGAGCGGATCGGCGGAGTTCGCCAAGCCCGCGAGGTCTTCCTGCGCCTGAGTCCTGTTGCGGTTGACGACCGTACGCAGCTCATTGAGCGGCTTTACCACCCAGGAGACACCGGCGTCGTCCGTCTGAAGCGACTTCACCTCGCGTATCGCCTTGACCCAGTCCGCCACGAGGTCCAGCGCTCTGTCGATCTTCTCGACGAGCTTGGCCCTGGCACTGGAGTGGATGTGGTTGCCTCCCTTGCGGGAGGTCCTGGCCTTGGTCGTTGCATCGATCAACCGGTCGATGGCGTCTCCGGTGCGCAAAGCGTCGAGTTCCTGAGTTACCTCACGCACCCGGGAGGCGTCGTCCTGGGCCGCGATGGACAGCAGCCTGCCTGGGCTCGGGCTGGTGCTCTCCTGCAGCAGGGACTTCCAGACTTCGGTGGCCAGGGCAAATTTGATCTTCTGGGACGGGCCGTCCTCCAGGAATCTGGCAGCGGCAGCAGCGGCGATCTCTCGATTGGCTTCCGCCTGTGACGCGTCGTGCATCCGCCCGGACAGTCCCGGCACCAGGTAGGCGCCGGCCTGCGCCATCGCGCTGAACGCCTCGCCGTATGCGGCAAGCCCGGGGTAGGGCGACAGGGCAGAGGAGAGTTCGTCGAGCAGGTCGGCCGCCTCTGGTGTCGGGTGGATCAGACCGGTGCGCAGCGCGGCCGCCCACACGAGCAACTGGCCGGGCGTGTCGTTGCTGAGAGCCTTCATCGACACCTCGCGGGCGCACTTGGTGAAGGCAGCCGACAGACGGCCGGCGAACTCGCTCATGTTGGCGGAGATCGCGGCACATCGCCGCGCGTTCACCTCGGCGGGCGGTCTGCCCGTGGTGTTACGCAGCCAAGCCGCCAACCCGAACCGTCCGGCGCGGAGCGCGAGCGCTTCGGCTTCGGCCACGTCATCTGTGATGCTCGGGCCGTCAACGGCCAGTGCGAGGGAGGGCACCCGAGCCGGTTCGGTCAATGGCTGGTCGGGCGCGTCCTGTGCGGCTGGAGTGGGAGACTGCTCCCGCTCCGACTCAACGGCGGTGCGTCCCTTGGCCGGTCGTGCCGACTTCGCCTTTGCTAGCTGGGCCTGATGGTCATCTAGGAACGCGTCCAGGTCCGCCAGATCGTCCTTCTCGGTCGGCTCCGGCTCGACCTCCAGGGCGGGTGTCTGCGGCAGTGCCTGTGGCTCGTCCCCTTCATCCGATGGGGGGTTGTCGTCTCCATCGGCTCTGACAGGAATTGGGGGGACGGTCAGCATGCCGCGTGCTGCGGCCGTGGCCAACGGCACCCAGTGGCTAGGCGCCTCCTCCCGGAAGCGTTCCTCCAGTTCGACCACCTGCATGATGGCCTCATCATCATCTGCCAGACGGATGAGCTCAGCAAGGATCTCCAGGGCAGGCGATTCGACGACGGCCGCCTCACGAACCTCCTGAAGCAGTCCTTCTAATTGAGGTGGGCCGCTGAGATGAGCGAGCGCGTGAATCTCCTCACGCGGCGCCTCGGCCGACTCGAGGGTGGTGAGGAGCTCATTGAGGGCACCGGTGGTGGGTGCGGCGATCGGGGAGCCCTGCGCGGACTCCAGCCTCTCCCGCAGCCCGTCGAAGTCCTGGATACCGCGCATGATCACGTCGATGTCCCGGCCCGAAGGACGTGCACCGTTGACGAACGCCGCCCGCGCCTGCTCGGCGGCGTCGGCCGCGCCCAGAAACGTCTTGCGCAGTAGATCCAGCTCTGCCCGCAGAGCCTCGGCCGTGAGCGGAGCGCCTTCTCGGCTGTCCTCATAGAGGGCCATCTCACTCCTATCGAGAGCGTTATCCTCGTCGTCGGCCGGCGTGACCTCCGCAGGCGAAGTCGATTGCGAGGGAAGTGCCAGCGCGATGTCTCTGAGCTGGGGCAGCGAAATCGGTTCGTCGGGGAGTCCAGGGTGGCGAGCGCGAAGCTCGTCCCAGGCCGAACGAACCGCCGTCGCTGCGGCGGACCCCAGGCGCTCGTGAGAAGGGGCGAGAAATGCGAGCGCCATGGGGGACAGGGGTACGTCAAGCCGATAGATCTCGGTGAGGACGAGATCCGTCAGGGAATCGCTCAGATCTCTGGTGCTCACCAGCATCTTGACGAACGCGTGAGCCTTGGCGAGGGCGGCTCCGGCCGAGGCGTGCTTCATCAGCTCCGCGCACTCGTTCCGGGAAAGGTCGTCGTGGTTCTCGAACGCGAAGATGAAGGGCAAGCTCAAATTGCGGATCAGCGAGGCACGTCGCCGTTTGTCTTTGCCACGCAACGCCCCGGCGAGAGTGGCAGTCGCAAGATTGGTGATCGATCTCATGTCACGAAGCCCGACATGGCTCAGAATGCCCTTGCGAAGCTGCGTGGGATAGGCGTGGATCGCGAGGAGATCATCCTCTGTAACCCCGGCTGCCGCACCCGCCGTTATTAGCTCAGCCTGCCCGAACGCGTCGAGGTCGCTGACTCTGCCCAGCGGCCTCGAGTGCGGCCCATGAAAATTCTTTGTGCTGGAACGCTGCAATGTGTCGCCGCCCTTCTCCGGGTCCCTTGACGATAGGGACGGTGGATCACAAATTCGCTACTGCTTGGTACAGGTAAGGACGATGATCGAGCCCGACTTCGACTTTCGCGTCGGCGCGTCTACTGGCAGCCGCGCTGTTGGTGCCAACGACGGCCGAATTCTGTGATCGCTTGGGCGTGGTGCGCGCGAGTCTTCTCGTCGCGTTCCATCAGCGTGACCACATCGTAAAGGATGACCAGGGCGGCCTTGACGCCTTTGCAGGTGCGGAAGAAGGCGTCAAGGTGCAGGGGCCGACTAACGGGGAGGACAGGGGTGATGTGTGGTGTCTTCGAAGGGACCTCGCGGTCGGGGATAGAGGTGTCGGTCGTTATCGTTGCGTGGGCATCGAGGTCATGAAGGTACGGGCGAGCCGGTCGATCTCGTCGTCCCTGGAGGCCTCGTCGACGCGCTGATCTCGGTCGATCCGGCCGCGTTCGGCTTTCAGCCGGCGCTCCTCCTCGCGGAGCTTGATCTCGTACTCGCCGGTCGTCCGCCGGGTGGTGAAGTTCAGTTCGGCCTCGTGACAGGCCGAGCCCGCGCGCAGCTCCTGTGTGAGGAGGCGGTCGTACTCGGTCTTGCCGTTCAGCATCTTCGAGATGATCGGCATGCAGTCGAGCAGGACGAAGATGATGCGCAACAACCAGTGGGCGAAGTTGACCATGCCGCTCTGGCCGGCGACCGTGCCCAGGGCCTCCCATCGGTCAAGCAGACCGATGTCGGCGTAGGCCCGCTTCTTCTCCTCGACATGCTCGGCGATCTTCTTGCTGAGAGTCGTCGAGCGATCCTTTTCGGCGTCGGCGCGATCGGTTGTGAGAGAGCTGATTTCCGCCTTCAGCTTCTTCACCTCTGCCTGCTGCTGGGGGATGTCCTGGTTGCGTAGGAAGGCTCTGAGTTGCTTCATTCGGGCCTCGCATTCAGGGCCGTCGCCTCTTACGCCTGTGGTCCGTCCCATGACCTGGACGCCTAGACACTCGCGCTCTCGAAGGTCCTCTAGCTCCCCGTGCCGCTGCATGGCCGCCGCCAGCCGACTTTCCGCGGCTTTGAGCGCGTCTTGCCTCGGATTCAGGTCGCCTTCCACAGCCAGTGCCTTGCGGCCCCCGTCGAGGAGATAGCCGGTGCAGTTGACACCTGAGGGCGCCGCCCCTCTCAGAGGGTTGCACTGCTCGTACCGGCTCTCCGTCAGGCTGATCGCCTGGTCGCGCTCGACCATGATCTGCCGGTCGAGCCGTTCCTGGAATATCTTCAGGGTTAGGGGTTCGGCGATGAAGATCCCGATGACAACGGCGAGGGCAAGGCGGATGAGCACGTTGCCCCAGCGGGACCAGCCGTCAGCGTCGCCATGGAGGCTGGCGATCAGGAATCTGTCGACGTTGGCGATGATCAGGCCCCACAGCACCGCCACCGGCACCAGATACAGCGGGGACGCCTGCGAGAGCAGGGTCAGCGCGCCCAGCATGGAGGCGCCCGCGATGAGCGCGGTGCTGACCACGATTCCGCCGAGGCTGGTGTAGCGGGAGCGTTCCTGCGGGACACTTGCGAGGATCTTTTCGTCGACTCCGGTGAACCGACGCAGGAACGCCCCAGGAGTGAGCTGTTCCCGGCGCCGGGGGTGCCGTCCGTGCTGCTCGGCCGTCTTGGGTCCGTGGAGGATGTCAACCACGGACGTCCTCCTCCATGAAGAAATCGTCGTCGGTCTCGCCCGCCGCAACCTCGGCACGGGCCTCGTAAGCGGGTCCTTCGAGCTCCTTCACCTCCACTTCAGGCTCGACGTCATCGAAGCTGGCAAGCAACTCCTTGCCTCTTGTCTCGTCGAACAGTCCCCGGGCAATCGCCGCCTGGACGACATCGGCCCTGGCTCGGGCCTGAACGACTCGCAACTCATACTCCTGCTGGATCCCGCGCTGGGTAGCGCTGTATTCCCGGTCACCCAGAGCGGCGTAACGGTCGGCGGCCTGCTGGTCGTCGAGACCGCGAGCGGTGAAGTACAGGCCGTCGACGGCACTAGGACCGCTGTTCAGGAAGTCCCTGACCTTCGTGGCTTCGGTGATCTGCTGATCCCGGTCGAGGGTCGCCTCTTGCCGGGTGAAGTCGTTGGCGCTGCGATCCTTGCCGTGCAGGTAATCCTGCTCATCGAGTTCGAAGTCACGGTCGAGCTTGCGTTTGGCGTCGCGGAGGCCGTGTTCGCCCTGGATGTTGTGCAGGCCGGTTTCGTAGCGTCGCCGCCCGTGGGCGATCTCGTCGGGGGCGTATACGTCGAGGCCGGCGAACTCGGCCGACATGCCGGACAATACACACGGCACTACGGTCGTGTAAGCCTTCACCTGGGCGTGCACGATCGTCCACAACTCGTGGACCTCGTGCAACCCGTAGCTTCGGCCGAGTTCGAAAAGCTTTTGGTAGGCCCGGATGTAGGTGACCAGATGCTCAGTGACGTCAGTCAGACCGGCGCGCACCACCTCGATCGGTTCATCGACCGTGCAGCGGAAATGTGCAGCGACTGTGAAGTCGTGGGCGCCGGAGGAGTTGATCGACACGTGGATCGTCACCGGGTGGTCCTTGGCCACGTCCACGACGCTGACACTGTCGCCGTGCAGTACGTGCGGTTCGTCGCCGCGCAGCCGCCGGTCACCCAGCACGAACGTGCCGTCGTACTCGAAGACGAGCCGCTGGTGTGGGAGCTGGCGGGGCAGGCTGGAGATCGGGCGCCGGGGTTTGCTCAGGAACCCTTGCTTGGCGACAGGATCAAGGGGAATCTGGCTGATCACGGGGTAGCTCATGGACGCTTTCCAGGGGTGTCGAGGGACAGTAGAGCCGGGTTCAAGAAGATCCGGAGCAGCGACAGGAGAAGCTCCAGCCGGTTCTCGTCGGCGTTGCGGGAGATGGCGTAACGCCGCAGGTCATGGGCCAGCAGCGGCCGTTCCTTCGCAGGGAGTGCCTCCACGAGCGCTGCGAACAGGGCACGGACACGGTCGCGGTCATCGTCGTCGCGCTCGTTGAAGGCGCAGACGGCGTCGTACAGGGCGGCCAGTGCATCCTGGCGGTGAGGGCGCTTGACCAGAACCGCGGACCAAAGTTGGGCGAGGGGTGCAGCTGATTCAGGGCAACTGCGCAGGTGGGCAGTGACTGTGGGGGTCCTGACACCGTCCGGGCGAGCCGACAGGACGCCCAAGATCGCCCGAATCTGCGGGTCGACCGCACGGCCGATCCGCCTGTCGTTGCTGATCTGATGAGCCAGCCGGTCGAGCATCGGGAGGGCGTTGCCGGTGGCCTCGGTCAGCGCTGCGAACAGACGGGCCAGCGCAATCTCCGCATGCCGGATAGGCTTCTCACTGTTTCTGATCTGCAGCCAAAGCATCCGGGTCGCCTCCAGCGGGAACCGGATGCCCAGCTCGCCGGACCAGGCAAGGGTGGCGGTGAATTTGGGTCTGGCGGCGGACGCCCTCGTCCACAAGCTGACCATACGCAGAACCTCCGGACAGGTCGTCTCGTCCAGGCACAACCAGGAGATGGCCATCGCGGCGGTGGCCTGCCTGCGCATGACGCCCGTTCCGCGGGCCCATGGGGTGAGAAAGGTGCTTTCGACGTATGAGTAGTTCGCGACGGAGGCCAGAACGGCCACGCCCCTGGCGATCTCCGCCTGTACGCTTGGGTCGCGTAGATTCGCGCACTCATGTAGCCATTCGGTGACCGGATCCCACAACCGCATACCGTGCCTCTGGTACAGCTCTCGCATCGCATGTGTTCGGTGGCCCTCGACCTTGAACTCCAGCCTGCGTTGCGGCGACAGACTGAAGAGCGAGCCCTCTGCCACCCGGAGCAGACGGCGGCTCGGCATTGGATCATCCGCCGAGATGGCATCTGCTTTTTCCACGCTGATACCGGCGAGGGACTCCAGTTGAGCGAGCAGCAATTCGAAGTCGCTTTCCGGGAGGCCGGCGGTGAATGCCATGGCAGCCATCTCCAAGAGCTCGCCTCGAGTACGCGGGCCATCGAACCAGGCGACCACGTCGCGCCGCCCGGCGGAGTCCAGCCTGCCGAGCGCCTTGTTCAGCGGAACCCCTGAGGCCAGATCACGCGCTAGTGTCACCACGTCGGTCATGGCATGGTCGGTGGTGATCTGAGCGGCCGCCTCGTCAGCGATCTCGGGCGCCACCTCGTGAGCCCGTAGAACGTCGCAGGCAGGCGGCGGTAGCCAAGGTATTTGGTCTCCTTCGGGCAGCGAGGTAGCCGTCCCTGTGATCACCAGATAAGCTCCGGCATCGCGCACGTGGCGCCTGATCTCCCGCACGTGAAAGTCGGCGATGCTCCCGTCAACGTCGTCCTTGGGCCAGTCGCACAGCAAATAGCCGTGAGCTGGCCGAATTTCGCGGACGGCCAGCTTCTCCAGCGTGTAGGCCGGGCTGAGTTCCACCACCCTGTCGCGCCGCGCGCCGACGAAGTCATGAAGCAGGTTGAGCGCCGCCGTCCGGCGGCCCGTGCCGACGTTGCCGATCAAGGCCACCATGTTGCCGCTCTCCAGCTGTTCGGCGGCGGCCTTGTAGCTGGCGTGGCGCACGTAGCAGGTGCGGGCCTCCTCCATCTCGTGCTGGGAGACGGGGCCGGACGTGCGGCGAGACTTGGGGCGAGAACCTGAGATACCGAAAGAGGCTCCCCCAATGTTGCCGTGGATGTGGTTGATGACGGTCTGGACATGGGAGACCTGGGCGAAGATTTCGTCCGTCGCCTCGGCCTGATCAGTTAGATCGACCGGCGTGGCTTCCTCACCGAGCAGGACCCCCTCGGCCGGCGAGTCAGTTTCGGATGCCAAAGTTGATCTCCTCACCGGAAATGGGAGCGGTGATCAGGTTGACTGTCATCTGCTCGGCGTTGAACTGCTGCGCGAATTGCTTCGCGGTGGCGTCGACCCGCACCAGCTTCTCCAGGGACTCCAGCAGGTCGTCGCGCGACTCCGGCTCGGCCGGTTGGCCCTGCTCGGAGCGAAACTTCTTGATCTTCGTGAGCAGTTTCCGAGCGCCACCGAGCCCGGTCTCGGTGCCGTAGGCACCGAGACGTTCGAGGGCGCCACCAGCGATCAGTGCCCACAGTGTGTCGGCGACCTCGGGCAGGTTGTCCATGTCGAGAGTTCCTTTCTGATCCAGATCTTCTGAGGGGATCCACATCCAGGCGATCTCGGTGCGTTCCTTGGTCGGCACTTCCAGTCGGGTGAAAGACTCTGGCTGGTAGGAGGTGTGGAGCTGCCGGATGACGTCCTCATAGAGCCGATCGGTAAGGATCAGCACCAGGTCGGCGCGCGGGTTCACCTTCAGGGCGGTACGGGCGGCCTTCGCGTCGAGCAGTCGGCAGGTGGTCACCACGACCTGGCCGACGAAGCCCATCGCGCCACGTTTCACGACTCCGTGGCCGATGGAGATGCGTATCCGCAGGCGGGCGTCGTCCCGGCGCTCGCGATTGTGGTCATGGAGCGCCTTACGCACGCGGCGGACCAGGTCGTCGATGACCCGGAGTTCGGGCTCCCCTTCGGGGAGGACGATAACCTCACCGTCGCCGGCCTCCTGGCGGGTCCAGGTCTCGCGGCGCAGGCCGGCCTCTCGTGCGCCGCGGTCCATGACCTGGGCCAGACCGGACTGGATCGAGTCGTGCCGTAGGTCGTCGCCGCGGCCGTATCCCTCCGCATCGACCGCCACGACCAAGCGGCGGCTGAAATCAGAATCAAGCATCACGTCACCTTGTGGTTGCGAAAGATCGACCAGAGTGGTCGGGTAGATCGACGGGGATAGAGTCTGGCGAAGATCGCATCGCCTCAAGACGTACCAGTACGCTTCACCGGAAATTGGCCAGACCGATCGGGTCGATGACGATCTTCCGGCGATGACTGGGGTCGATCAGTTCAAGGTCTTTGAAACGTCGGATGGCTTTGAAGACGGCGTCTTTTCTGGCCCCGACAAGATTGGCGATCTCCTCATGGGTGAGATCGACTCCGAGGTCCCGTTTTCCGTCGACCCTCTCGACTCCGTGTCGGCTGGAGATTTCCGCGAGCACGTTCGCGACACGTATAGGCACGCTGAACTGAGCGAAGTCAGTTCTTCTACGATTGGCCCAGTCGAGCCGGTCGGCGATCATCCTGGCCAGTGCATTCCATGCCGCCGGGCGGCGATCGAGGAAGTCGGTGAACGCCTGTGCACGGATGACGTGCACCAACATCGGACTGCATGTGGTCACCATGGCCGATCTCGGCTGTCTGCGCAGAGCTGCCAGTTCGCCGACCACATCGCCGCTGACGCGGATGCCCAGCATGGCCGCCCCGCCCGATTCCAGGTAGGCCGTCACCTTCACGCACGCCGTGAGCCGCTGACCTGGGATGGACCTCAGTAGAAAGACCTCGGACCTCTCTCGATCTCCTTGATATATGAGTGGTTCGCCAGCCCCCCGCGGGGAGGGCGGCGCGAGAGCGAGAAGTTCCGTCCGCTCCTCCGGGCTGAGTCTGTCCATGAGGGTACCAATGGGCCATCTAGCGGGAATTTGATCATTCATCACGGATTAAGCGCCTAGGGTCATCGATGTGGAGCTGTTAGAAGCTACACCCTGAAATATCTGGGAGCCGGATTTAAGTACTCACCGGAGTGTAGGTGTGTGACATTTTGTCCGGCTTATCCCGAAAGATGGGTCGAAAGTTCTGGGAGAGCGGAACAATGTTCTTGTGATTGGCTTGATGCGGTGGAACGTCGGCACTGGTCTGCGACTTATGGGCTTGTAAGGTTGCTCATTGAGGTTGCGGTATATGTACTTATCCGGTAGCAGCTGCAAGTAGGCGTGCCGTCGGCATTGGAGTCACCGCGGTGTACGCATCGAACACCACCGCCTGGACTGGACGGCGTGATCACGCCGCACTCGTGCTGGGTCCTGAGCAGGATGAGCGAGGTCATCAGGATGTCTTCGTGCAGGTGAGCGCGATGGTGGTGCCGACTTCGACTTTGCTGCCGGCCTTGATGCTGACCAGGAGGGGGGTCGGCGGACAGTAGCGCCTTGCCCTGGTAGACGCCGATCTCGTTGAGCAGTAGATCGCCGTAGGTGCGACGCGTGGGTAGCTGTGCACAATGGCGTTGGCGCCGCCGAAGTGGACGGCACGGATGACGCGAAGGTCGCGAGCGAGGGAAGGGCTTGAGCACCTGGTCGCCGACGCCGTGGATTGTGGCCGTGCCCAGCAGCGGGCCGCATTGCTTGGAGATGGCAGTCCAGGCGCCGGCGGCCTTGATCTCCAGCGTGGCGATGCCCTTGCTGGTCCTGTTGCCGTTGCGCCGCAGGGTGTCCTCGTGCGGGCTCATCTCGTTGACCAGCAAGTCTTTCCTCTTCCTGGCTGAATTGACGGCGGTGACGATGAAGCTGGCCTCGCCGTCGTGGGTGAACTCCAGCAGACCGGGGTCTTGGTCGTGCGGATGTGGACGACTTGGTCGCCTTTGCGTACGGGAGGCTGTTGGCAAGTCAGGGTCCTCTGATAGCTCGGCTGGTGATCGCGATGGGAGACCACGCGAGACGCGCCCGTAGGGCGGGGACCTCGCGGGGCCCCTGTCGGCGGTAAGAGCATGCATCATAAGTAAAGCGCACCGTGAACTCAGTGCACAATAGAGAATCTCGTGTCGACTGATGCCTGGTGTGTCCGTTAAGATGTGACGCACGATCCTCCGGATGTCCGCAGGGAGAGATCGAGCTGGCGTTCCCAGTGAGGCGGTGAGCATGGATCCACTGAAGCCCTCCGATCTGCGACAGGTCGGCGACATCGTGTTGCACGGTCGGCTCGGCAGCGGGGGTATGGGCCAGGTGTTCTACGGCGTGACGCCGGACTCCGAGCCCGTGGCGTTGAAGGTCATCCGGGAGGAGTTCTTCGACAAGGCCGAGGTACGTGAGCGGTTCACCCGGGAGATCGACGCGTTACGAACAGTCCAGAGCCCCTACGTCGCGGCCCTGGTGAACGCCTCAGAGGAAGACGCCGACAAGCCGTGGCTTGCGGTCGACTACGTTCGCGGCCTGAACCTGCGCGAGTTCGTCGACTCCCAGCAGTCGCTCGGCTCGGTGGACGCGGCGGCCCTGGGAGTGGTGCTCGCCGACGCCCTCGCCGCCCTTCACCAGGCGGGTCTTATCCACCGAGACCTCAAGCCGGCGAACATCCTGATGAGCGTCGACGGCCCCAAGGTCATCGATCTGGGCCTGGTCGCCTTCATTGAAGGCCCCACCGATCTCACAACCGACACGTCGATGCTCGGAACCCCGGCCTGTATGGCGCCCGAGCAGGTCACAGCGCCCATGCAGGTCACCGCGGCCGCGGACGTACACGCCCTGGGGGCGACACTCCTGTTCGCCCTGACCAAGCACTATCCCTACGACGGTCGCCCGAACAGGGACAAGATGCTCATCGACCTGACAAATCCGGACGTTGCTCCGGACCTGAGCGGCCTGCCGGACGGCTTCGAGCCGATCATCGAAGCGATGCTCGCCCACGATCCGGCGGCACGTCCCGACATTCCGCGGGTCAGAGCATGGTTGAGCGACCTGGCGACCGCCGGGGGGATCACCCTTGCGGTCGCGGTCCGTCACCTGGCCGTCACAACCTACATCGTGCGCGACACCGACCCCCCCGAGGTCGACCCGCCTCTGCCGAAGCGACGTGATCTCACCGAGGTGGTCGTCCCCGGCTCCGTCGTCGCCCTGCTCGCGGAGCGACTGCGCGGCACCTACGCCTGCAACGCCCGTTTCTGAGGAGATCAGTGTCCGAGACCCCGTACCCGCCCGGTGCCCGGATCCTCGTCCGGGACGCAGAGTGGATCGTCCGCACCTGCGCGCCCCTGACCTACACCCAGGGGTTCAAGGTAACGGCCATCGGATCGTCGGAGTTCGTCCGCGACGAGGACGGTGTCTTCTTCACCGACGTCGAAGACATCGAACTGATGCGTCCCGAGGACACCATCCTGGAGCAGGACAGGACGGATCACTTCGCGGCCGGACGGTTGTTCCTGGAGGCGGTCCTCCGCAGGACTCCTCTCCCGCAGACCGAGAAGGGGCTGGCTCTGTCCGACAGGTTCCTTCTGGACTCGTTGCCCTACCAGTTGCGCCCGGCGGAGCTGGCGCTGAGGGGATTGCGTCCGCGTATCCTGCTCGCCGACGTCGTCGGACTGGGCAAGACCCTGGAGATCGGTCTCATCCTCGCCGAACTGATCAGGCGAGGACGGGGTGAGCGCATCCTGGTCGTTACCCCGCAGCAGGTTTTGGAACAGTTCCAGCACGAACTGTGGACCCGCTTCTCCATCCCGTTGGTCCGTCTCGACTCGATCGGCGTCGAACGGATCCAGCGTGAGATCCCCGCGGGCCGCAATCCGTTCACCTATTACAAGCGCGCCATCATCTCGGTCGACACTCTGAAGAACGAGGGCAAGTACGGCCAGCACCTGGAGAAGCTCCATTGGGACGCGGTCGTCATCGACGAGTCGCACAACTTGATGGGGGAGACCACCGCGCGTAACAGGTTGGCCAGGCTCCTATCCCGGCGGACTGACGCCCTTCTGCTGGCCAGCGCCACCCCGCACAACGGCGACAGTAAGTCCTTCGCCGAGTTGATTCGCATGCTGGACCCGGCGGCCATTGCCAACGACGAGCGTTACTCGGCGGAGGACATCGAACATCTCTACATCCGGCGCACCAAGATCAGTCCCGAGGTTCGCGACCGCATGGGCAGCAGGTGGCCCGAGCGTGGTCCGTCGATCCCCGTCAGATGTGCGGCGAGCCCCACCGAGGAGCGGATCTTCAACGAGTTCCGCGAAGTTTGGCTGGCCGGAGATCAGCGCGAAGGCGGCCCCGTCGTCGATCAGAAGCACCGGCTCTTCCCTTACACCCTGCTCAAGTCGTTCCTCTCCTCCCATGTGGCTCTCGCTGCGACGGTCGTCAACCGAGTGCGATCGATCGATGCGGAGGACAAAAAGGCGGCCAAGCAGAAGGTCGCGCTTCGCGTCAAGCGGGATCAGGACCCCCTGGTGGAGCTGGGCAATCTGGTCAACGAACCGCCGGTCGCGCGCGGCCGGGAGCGTGATGCGCTGCTGAGTCTCGGCCGGCTGGTCTTGGAGATGACCGACGACGACTCAGCCAAGTTGACCGCGCTGACCGGGCAGCTCGCGGACATCGGCGTAGTCCCCGGCAGCGCCATCCGAGTCGTGGTCTTCTCCGAGAGCGTCCCCACGCTGGAATGGCTCAAGCGGGTACTACCCGAAAGGCTCGGCCTGACCGAGCCAGGTGCCATCGAGATCATGCATGGCGGATTCTCCGACACCGCGCAGCAGGAGATCGTCGAACGCTTCTCGCTGAGTGACAGCAAGGTCCGTGTGCTGCTCACCGGCGACGTCGCGTCCGAGGGTGTCAACCTCCACAAGCAGTGCCATCACCTGATCCACTACGACGTGCCGTGGAGCCTCATCCGCATCGAGCAGCGCAACGGCCGTATCGACCGCTATCGCCAGAAGCACAGCCCCCAGTTCAAGGCACTGATCTTGACGTCCAGCGTGGAGGATCCCCGGGAGGCGAAGGACGACCGTCTGGTTGCGGAGAAACTGCTCGCCAAGGAAGAGTCCGCGCATCACAGCCTGGGCACGGCTGAGGCGGTCACCGGCGAGTACCGGGCCGAGCGCGAGGAACGGCGACTCATTCAGGACCTGCTCGCGGGTAAGACAGTCGAGGAATCGATTGAGGCGCACCCTGCGGGTGGCTTCCTGGCTGGGCTGCTCGCGGGTGTGGGCGACGAGCCCGCCAACCCCGACCCGCTGCTCGCCACGGCACCGAAGCTGTTCGACAGCACCGAGGAGTTCGTCAAGGAGTCCATCAAGGAGTTGAAGCTGCTCGGGGATCTCGAAGACGACGGTGAGATGTTCGCCTTTACACCGCCGAAGGACCTGATCCACCGGCTGTCCGCGCTGCCCGCCTCCTACCTGCGAACGCATGACATCAAGGAACGGATGAAGGTCACGTTCAACCGCGGCCTTGCGGAACGCAAGCTCGAAGAGGCCCGCAACAGCAAGACCATGTGGCCGGACATCGCCTACTTGTCCGACATGCATCCCCTGGTCGACTGGCTCACCGACAAGGTCCTGGTCCAACTCGGCCGCCAGAAGGCCCCTGTCATGATGGCCGACGTCACCGAGTCGACCTTCCTTATCCAGGGCATCTACTCCAACAAGCTGGGCCAGCCCACGGTCGTCGAGTGGATGGCCGTCACCGGCTCCGCTGTCCAGGACGTTGACATGGTCGAGGTTCTGAGGCGCGCTGGAGTCGGACCACGGATGATCAATCCGGATCGCCCAGTGGATCTCGAGCCGTTGCAGGAACTGGTCAAGCCTGCCGTCGACATCGCGCGCGTTCATCTGGAAAAGCGGCGCGCACATTACGACGCGGAGGTTGTCCGTCCGCTGGAGCTCTACCGCGAACGGCTCACCGACTGGGAGCAGCTCACCCTGGACGGAGCGCGCACCAAAGCCCAGGCCGATCGCGCCCGCCGTACGGCCGACGAGCAGCGACGTCTTCTCGATTCCATGCAGACCACCGGTGAGCCGTTGCTGCGGATCCTCGCCGTATTGATTCCCCGGGGTGGGCACCAGTGAGCTTCGACTCGATCGTCAACCGCGGCGACTACTTCTCGGCGCACTACCTGGCCGAGATTCTGCCCAAGGATCTGAAGAAGAAGGACGGCCTGCTCGCCCGGTGGGCCGAGGAGGAGAAGGCCGGCCGTACGACTCCGCGTAGAGGGCTGCGTGCGCTGAGCAAGCCCTACTTCGCCGACCGGCCGTTCTTCTCGGAGTTCGACGTACGGCTCCGCGAAGGCGAACCCGTCAACCCCGATGACGTGGCCGAGTGGCGCAAAGAGCTGAACGAACTGCACGGCGACATCCTCCGCGCGCTCGGCTACGAGGCGAAGCCCCGCGAGCTGACGGTCGAACGGGCGGGCCGGGAGCACACTGTCCACGTCGCCCACGCTGACCGGCACCTGGCCGCTATCGAATGCGGCTGGGCCTCCACTGTTGAGGCCGCCATCGCCGGCGAACTCCTCGCCCCAGTCCAGCTCGACACCCGGGAACAGATCACCGCGGCGACGAAGCTCGCCTCGTGGCTGCTCAACAGCGACATCGGGCTGCGCTACGTGCTCATCCTCGCCGGGGGGGTGGTCATCCTCGCCGACCGGGCGACCTGGGGTGATGGCCGTTACTTGGCCGTCAACCTCGACGTGGCGCTGAGCCGGAACAACCAGGCGGAGCTGGATCTCATTGCGGCGCTCTTCGGCGCGGACTCGCTGCGGCCTCCGGAGGAGGGCGGTTCCGACCGGCTCACCGAGCTTCTGTCCAACTCCCGCCAGCACGCAGTCGGCGTGGACAGGGAACTACGCAGAGGCATTCAGACGTCCGTCGAGCTGATCGCCAATGAGGTGCTCAACCGGATTCGCCAGGCGAAGCGGCCCTCCGAGAACGGCATGGTCCCGGTCCAGCCCGAGGACATCATGGAGCCCGGAGCCCTCGCCAAGGAGCTGGGCCGTGAGGCGCTGCGCTACCTCTACCGGATCTTGTTCCTCCTCTACGCCGAGGCCCGGCCGGAGCTGGGCATCCTCCCCACCGACGACGAGGACTACGGCAAGGGCTACAGCCTGGCCCGGCTCGGCGATCTCGTGGTGCGTGACCTGGTGGGGGAGGAGGCCAAGCGGTCTTTCCACCTGTACGAGTCGCTGGACCTGCTCTTTCGCATGGTCAACAAGGGCCACCGGGCACGGGCCGGGACTGTAGAAGAAACCTCGGAACTGGAAGGGCTGCGCTTCGAACCGCTGCGCTCCGACCTGTTCGAACCGTCGAAGACCAAGCTGATCGGCCGGGACGCGATCCTGGTCCCCGGCTGCAGCAAGTACGACCCGGACGCGCCGAGGATCGACACCCGGTTGCGCAACGAAGTCCTCTACCGGGTCCTGCGTAACCTCATGTTGACCAAGGGCAAGAAGAACGAGCGCGGAGGCTTCATCTCCTACGCCCAGCTCGGCATCAACCAGCTCGGCGCGGTGTACGAGGGACTGATGTCCTACACCGGGTTCATCTCCACCGAGGAGCTCTACGAGGTCGCGAAGAAAGGCGATGACCAGGGCGGCACCTGGACCATCCCGGCGTCGAAGATCGACGACTACCCCGATGACGTCAAGGTCTACGACGCCGATACCGGCGGGCTCAAGCATCATGCGAAGGGCGCATTCGTCTACCGCCTCGCCGGCCGCGACCGGCAGACCAGCGCCTCCTACTACACCCCCGAATCGCTGACCCAAGCCACGGTCGAGCTGGCCCTCAAGCATCGCCTGGATCAGGGCGGCGTGACCACCACGGCCCAGGAAATTCTCGGCTGGAAGATCTGCGAGCCTGCCCTCGGCTCGGGCGCCTTCCTCAACGAGGCGATCAACCAGGTGGCCACCGAGTACCTGAAGAGGCGCCAGCGCGAACTGGGTGTGGACATCGACCCGGAACGGTACGAGGAGGAGTGGCAGAAGGCCAAGGCGTACATCGCTCTGCACAACTCCTACGGCGTCGACCTCAACGAGACCGCGATCGAGCTGGCCGAGGTCTCCCTCTGGCTCAACGTCATGTACCCCGGGCTCCAGGCACCCTGGTTTGGGCTGCACCTGCGGCGGGGCAACTCGCTCATCGGCGCGGGACGCCGCCTGTACGGCCCGGCGGCGCTGACCACAGGGGAGTGGCTCAAGACCGCCCCTGAGGATCTGCCCTTCTCCGCGGGAGAGCTGCCGGAAGGGAAAGTCCATCACTTCCTGCTGCCCGCCGAGGGATGGGGAGCCGTCGCGGGGGCCACGGAGGCGAAGGAACTTGCTCCCGACCAGGCCAAGCAGCTCGCGGCCTGGGGGAAGAAGGTCCGGGGCAAGGTCTCCGAGAAGCGGAGGCAGAGGCAGAAGCTCACACAGTTGCAGCGGCTCCAGGCGTTGTCCAGGCGCGCTGAATACCTGTGGGGCCTGGTCGTCCAACGCTTGAGCATCTCCGAGCGGGAGATCAGCCGCAAGATCGACGTCTGGGGCGCGGACTGGATCGAGCAACCCGCCGACGCGGTCACCAAGGAGAAGGTCTACGGCGATCTGGTCGCACCCGGCACGCCGTACTGGCGGTTGAAGACTGTCATGGACGCCGGGTGCGCTCTGTGGTTCTGGCCGCTGGACCGTGTCGGCCTGCTCGACGGTTCCGACGACGTTTATGTGCGGCTGGCGCCGGCGATCCCTGCTGCAGCCGAGAGCCTTCCGGAGTCCGTCGACGTGCGACTTCCGGACATCGAGGAGTCGATCGGGTTTCGGTTCGAGGCCCAGGAGCCGCTGTTCCCTGTGGGGGACGAGCAGCTCGGCTTGGACGGGCTCGCTCAGGAGATCAAGGAATCCAGGACGAACCGTCCGAAGCCCGCACGCAAGCGCCCGGCCCTTGAACCACTCCGGCCGGTCATCCCGCTCGCCGACCTCGACGACTGGCTGGACTTCGCCGAGGCGGTGCTCGGCCGGGTAGACATCGACTACGGCGAGACGGGAGCCCAGCAGGGTTTCGCGACGACGTTCACGACGCTCGACGAGATGGAGCACCACGAGGACGACATCGTTGGCTGGATGAGAATGGAGTCCCCGGACAAGATCGCCGAGAGATTCCCATGGCTGCATACCGTCGAGGTGATTGCGAAGGAACAGGGATTCTTCCATTGGGAGCTCCAGTTCGCGCAGATCTTCAACCGAGGCGGCTTTGACTTGCAGGTCGGTAACCCGCCATGGGTGCGTCCGCGTTGGGACGAGCCGGGAGTGCTGGCCGAGTTCGAACCGTGGTTCAAACTTGAGGAGAAGGCATCCGCTGCGGATAAAGAGCGGCGGCGGGCAGCACTCCTCTCGCGGTCTTCGGCCCACCAGTATGTGCTTGGAGAGCTGACAAATATCAGCGGACAGGTTGCTGTGTTCGGGTCACAGCAGGCGTACCCGCTGCTGGCTGGGACCCAGCCCGACTTGTACAGGGCGTTCATGTGCCAGGTCTGGGCGCATGCCAGTCCCGCGGGAACGACCGGTTTGGTACATCCCGACACGCACTTCACCGGTGACAAGGAAGGGGCTCTCCGGGAGGCCGCCTATCAGAGGCTTCGCATCCATGGCGACTTTGTAAACTCCGGCCAGCGGTTCTTTCCCCGGCCTGTGGGAGATACCGCTCACTTTGGGGTTCACATCTACGGCCGCTCTAGAGAGATTGGCTTCGACCACCTCTCGTGGCTGGTGTCTACTGATGCCTTGCGGCTTTCCGGTGATCATGATGGCTCGGGCGAGATTCCGGGGATCCGATACCGAAATGCTGAGTTCGATGAAAGGCCGCATCGAACTCGCGTTATCAGAGTCGACGCAGATTTGCTCTCTGTATGGCGGCGGCTTCTCGATGATGAGAGCCAGCCCTTGCGGCAAGCGCGTCTCCTTTTTCCTGTGAGTACTGCGGAGGCCTCAGCCATCTCAGCGTTGGCTGACTATCCGTTGCGGCTCGGCTCCTTCGGGCCTCAGGTCACACGCGGTTACGAAGAAAGTGGCGCAAAGAATGAGCATTTGATCGACTATAATCGTCCTGATGCAGCCACGGGCAAAGAATTTCAGCCCACCTCGTGGCGGAGGGTGATCCTTAAGGGTACTCAGCTGAGCGTGGCGACCCCGGTGTTCAAGCGCCACGACGCCAACAGCAACGACCCGTATGGGGTGGACCTGGTCACCCTTTCTGCCGATTTTGTTCCGGATACAGCGTATGTGCGCGTGGAGGGCCGCACTCTGGCCTACCTCGCGGCGCAGGACCGCTGGATTAATCACTCGGCTCTGGCTCGTCTGCGCTCCGACCTGAAGGCGATCACCTGCGCGCGTAGGCATCTCGTGAACATTGAGGGCATTTCCGAAGAAGATGTCGATCCGCAAAGGATTGATAAGCTCCTCGAAGGGAGAGCGCGGCGCAGATATACAGCATTCACCCGTCTGGCATGGCGACGCATGATCGCGCCCAATACGGAACGAGCCTTGTATTCAGCGCTTATTCCTCCTGGCGCTTCCCACATTCATGCCGTAAACAGTCTTGCGATGCCACAAGATCGCTTCACGGCTCTTGTTGCTGGGTTCTGGGCTTCGCTCCCAGTGGACTACTTCCTCCGCACAACTGGTCGAAGTGATCTCTTGGCGAAGGGGGCCCGGGCTATGCCCTCTCCAACTTCTGACCACCCTCTGGCGTCCAGCTTGCTCCTTCGCACGCTCCGGCTGAACTGCCTCACCCGCGCCTACGCTGACTTCTGGGGCAAGCTATTCGATCCGGTCTGGGCTAGCCATGAAGCCTGGGCCTGTGAATGGCCCGGCCTGCAGCCGCTTCACGAGGTCACCGCCGACTGGCAGGCCTCAACACCACTGCGAACCGAACGCGCCCGGCGCTCGGCGTTGGTTGAGATCGATGCCCTGGTTGCGGTCTGGCTAGGTATGGATGCCGATGCCTTGATCGCCGCATACCGGGGTCGATTCCCCGTGCTCCAGAAATACGAGGCGGTGACATGGTTCGACGCCGACGGCTACAAGCTCGCTGGGAACGCCCGTACGATTGGCCAGCGCCAAACCAAGGAGACCTGGGCCCAGTTCGCGGCATACCAGGAAGCGCCGGAAACTGCCCCCGTGCCCGACGGCTATACCGCGCCCTTCTACAAGGCCGATCGGGAGGCCGAATACCGCCAAGCCCACGCCGTCTTCTCCGAGCGGCTCCGCCGGGCGCAAGCCGTACAGGAAAAGGACGGTGAGGTGTGAAGCCGACGCTCGCCGCTGACGAGCTCCAGCGGAATCTGACCCAGTACCTCACCACGACCTTCGCCCTCGCCGAGAAACCCGTCAGGGAGGCCCTGGAGCGGTTCCTCAACCACCCCGAGCAAGGCATCTTCCGCGGGCCGTACCTGCGGATCCGTACCCCGTTCCAAACAGCTGAGCCCGGCTGGGACGACTGCCTGGAGTGGAAGCCGCCAGGGGAGTGGACCCCGTACCGGCACCAGGCGAAAGCGTTCCGGCGGCTCAGTACGCTCCGCAAGGCCGCCGAGCCGACACTGATCACGACCGGCACCGGCTCTGGCAAGACCGAGTCGTTCCTCGTCCCCATTCTCGATCACTGCCGCAGGGAGAAGCGCCGGGAGCAGTACGGGGTGAAGGCCGTGCTGCTCTACCCCATGAATGCCCTGGCCACCGACCAGGCCCATCGGCTCAACGACTATCTCAGCCTGCCTGACCTGCAGGACGTCACCGCCGCCCTCTACATCGGCGACACCCCTGAGGTCGGCTACAAGCACGTGATGACCCGGCGCGAGGAGATCCGCCGCAACCCGCCGGACATCCTCATCACTAACTACAAGATGCTCGACCTACTCCTCCAGCGAGTCGACGACCTTCCTCTGTGGAGGGACGTCAACCTGGCGTACGTGGTGGTCGACGAGTTCCACACCTACGACGGCGCGCAGGGCACCGACGTGGCCATGCTGCTGCGCCGCCTAGCCGCGGCCAGCGGGCACTCCCGGCCGGGGAAACCCCTCGGCGACATCTGTCCGGTCGCCACCTCCGCGACCCTGGGCGAGAGCAACGGCGGGGGCCTCATCCGCCGAGCCGCCGAGCAGGTCTTCGGCGCGCCGTTCTCCGAGGACTCCGTGATCGGTGAGGACCGTCTCACCGCTGAGGAGTTCATCGGTGAGATCGATGTGACGCTGCCCCTGCCCGACCCGCAGGACCTGGCGTTGCTCGGTGACCCGCTGCGTGATCCCGGCGCGATGGATCAGATCGCCGCCGCCGTCACTGGCAGAAATGGCCTCAGCTCGCAGGAGCTGGGCAGGATCCTCAAGACGCACATCCTCACGCAGGCCGTGCTCGACCTGCTCAGCGGCGGCCCGGCGACGCTGGAGGAGATGCTCGAACTCCTGCCGCGCCGAGGCGCCTACAACTGGGGTCAGGCCATTCGCAAGTCTCCCGCCCAGGCCGTGACCGCACTGGCCCGTTTCATCGCGCTGCTGTCGGCGGCGAAGAACCCCGACGATCCCCAGCGGTCGCTCCTGCACATCGAGACGCACATCTGGGTGCGCGCGGTATCGCGACTGCTGCGCCTGGTCGACCATCGCCCGGCCTTCGCATGGGTGGGCGAGCTGCCGGTCCTGGACGCTGACTCGACGTTCAACGTGCTCGGCAAGAACCTTTTGCCGTCGGTCTACTGCCGTCACTGTGGCCGCTCAGGCTGGGCCGCATTCTCCCCTGAAAGAGACCCCGCCGAGCTGATCTCCAGCCCGGACAAGATCTACCAGGCCGCCGTGGGGTCGGAGAAGAAACGCGTCCGTCCGCTGCTGGTCGCCACCCGGAGCGAGGTCGACGGCAGGACACCGGGCGTGATGGTGTTCACCGGCGACCGGGTACGCCCCCTCGATCCCGCCAAGGACACCTTCGGCCAGGGCGACGACGTCTTCGTCCTAGCCGACCTGCGCACTCAAACCGAGGCCAACCGCGCCGCCGAAGCCGACCGCTGCCCGGCCTGCAACATGGACCAGGGCATCCGCTTCCTCGGTGCGGGCCTGGCGTCGCTCGCCTCGGTGACCATTACTCAGCTGTTCGCCGGCAACCAGCTCGACCAGAAGCAGCGCAAAACCCTGCTGTTCAACGACTCCGTCCAGGACGCGGCCCACCGCGCGGGATTCGTCGCCAACCGCTCCTACGCCTTCTCGCTGCGCCGTCTCCTCGCCTCACGACTCGACACCGAGACACCGACACTGCTCAACGACCTGGTCGCCGACCTGATCGCCGCGGCCAGCGAGCTCGACGTGCTCCCGTCGGTGGTCCCGCCCGACCTGCACGACCGTGACGAGATCGACGCCATTCTGTCAGGCGAGACTAGTGGTTCCGCACCGGCGTGGGACCTCATCGGGGAACGCCTGGCGTTTGCCGCCGTCATGGAAATGGGACTGCGCTCACGGCAGGGGCGTACTCTCGAACTCACCCACACAGCCGCCGCCGACGTCGTGCTGCCCGACCCCGAGAGGCTCACCGCGCTCGCCCGCGACAAGCACCTGGAGGTGCAGGGACTGGTCGAGATCGCCGCCGACGACCGCTACCTGGCCTACCTCCGGGGACTGCTGGAACGGCTCCGCACCCGCGGCGCGATCAAGCACGTCTGGCTTGACCGGTGGATCGGCGTGGCCGGGACCAAACGCTACACGGCGATCTGGGGGAAGCGTCCAGAAGGTATGCCTGCCTTCCCCCGCGGCCTGTCAGCCCCTATGTTCCTGCTCGACCGGAAGAAGACCGGTTCCGAGTTCGACCGCATCGACGCCGAGCAGGGTTGGTACCAGGACTGGACGAAGCGCTGCCTCGGTCTCGGCAAGGGCACGGCGGGTGACTACCTGGCCCGGATCCTGCCCGTGCTGGCCGCCGAAGGCGTCGTGTCAGCGCGTACCGCCGACGATGGCTCCACCCGCGTTTACGGCCTGCAGCCCGGCCACGTCCAGGTGAGACTGCTGGACAACGCGCAGGCCGACCAGGCGAGTGTCGCTTGTGACACCTGTGCCTGGGAGCAGACCGTCCATCCCGACCTCATCGACGGCTGGCACGGTCACCCCTGCCCCCGCTACCGCTGCACCGGCAGTCTCACCCAGCGGACCGACACCGACTACCGGCGCGACTACTACCGGCAGCTCTACCTCGGCCGCGAAGGCGCCTTCCGCGTCGTCACCGCCGAGCACACCGGGGCACTTAGCCGTAAGCAACGCGAACAGGTGGAGCAACGCTTCCGCGACGGCGACCGCTACAACGACCCCAACGTGTTGGCCTGCACCCCGACCCTGGAGCTGGGCATCGACATCGGCGACCTGTCCGCCGTCGTCCTCGCCTCGCTCCCGCCCGGCCCCGCCAACTACGTGCAGCGGGTCGGCCGGGCAGGACGTCGCACCGGCAACGCGTTCCTGGTCACCCTGGTCGGCCGCGCTCCCCGCGACCTTTACTTCCTCGGCGAACCTCGCGACATGATAGCGGGCGAGATCATCCCGCCTGGCAGTTACCTCAAGGCGGTGGAAATCCTCCGCCGGCAGTACGTCGCCCACCTGGTAGACCTGTGCGCCCGCGGACGTCTCCAGGGCGCGGCACCGCTGCCCCAGCGGGCCTCCGCACTGTTCGGCGACACCGGCTGGCTGGAGGCGTTCTCGGCGGCCGCTCTGCGTGACGGGTCCACCCTCGTGGCGGAATTCCTCGCCCTGTTCGACGCGACGGTCTCCGAGAGTGCCGCCGCCGCGGAGCTCCGCGAGTTCGCCATCAGAGGGCTTGCCCAGGACATCAAGGAAGCGGCGCTGACCTGGGACGAGCGCCTGGCCGATCTCCGTGACCGGCTGGCGGCCATCGACGCGGCAATCGGACCCCTCGTGGAGTCCGACCCCATCCAGCGGGCTCAGAGACGTGCGCTGGGGGCCGAACACCGAGGCATCGCCAAACGTATCAGCGAGATCGGCAGAGAGAACGCCCAAGGCGCCCTCGTCGAGCTCGGGCTGTTGCCCAACTACTCGCTGATCGACTCCACGACCAGCCTGGAGGCCACCCTCACGTGGGAGGACGAATCACCGAATGCCGCCGCTCGGTACCACAGCGAGGTGCGTGAATACCCACGTCCGGCCCGGCTCGCGCTCACCGAACTCGCCCCCGGCAACTCCTTCTACATACAGGGCTACCAGCACCAGGTCACCGGCCTGGACATAGGGACCCCAGCCCGTCCCGCTTGGCAACACTGGCGGGTCTGTCCTGACTGCGGCTACGTGCGCACCACGCTGGCGGCCGAGGACACCAGCCCGTGCTCACGCTGCGGCAACCAGGCGATTGGTGACCGCGAATGCCTGTACGGCGTGCTCCGCCCGACCCGCGTCACCTCCTATGACCGCAGGGACGACGCGCAGATCCGCGACGACCACGACGACCGGCAGCGCCGGTATTACGAACAGGCAGTCGCGGTCGACATCGAATCCGCCGACATCGAGGCCGACTCCTGGCGTCATGCCAAGACCACCTTCGGCGTCGACTTCACCCGCAAGGCGATCATCCGCCGGTTCAACCTGGGCACCACCCGCCACGACCGGCCCGCCACCGGCAGGTTCGCGGGGGAGGACGTCCGGCTCAACCCCTTCTACACCTGCCCGGCCTGCGGCGGCACGACTTGGGACGGGCCTCCGGACATGGTCGCCACTGTCGGGCCGGTAGCCTCCTCGTTCGCCGACCCCTCCCGCAAGCACCATCGGCAATGGTGCCCCTACCGGCGGGCCTCCGAAGACGTCGAGCACGTCAAGCTGATCCTCGCCCACGAACTGGAGACCGAGGCGCTGCGCATCCTGCTGCCCGTCGCCACGCTGCTGATTGAGGAGCGGATGGCCTCGTTCGAGGCCGCGCTGATGGCAGGCGTCGCAGCCTGCTACGGCGGTGACCCCTCCCATCTCGCCATCGTCACAGCCACCATGCCCGACCCGGACACCGGACGGCAGCGACGTTTCCTCGTTCTGCACGACACCCTTCCGCGAGGCACCGGCTACCTCCAACGCTTGTCCGATCATGAGGAGTTCCACCAGGTGCTGACGGCGGCGTTGGACATCGTCGCCACCTGCGTCTGCGCCACAGACCCGAGCAAGGCGGCCTGCCACAGGTGCCTGCTATCGCACGTGCCCGGCAGCAAGTACGACAAGGTCAGCAGGGCCGAGGCGTTGGCCATGCTGAAGGATCTGCTGGAGGACTGGGGGACCAAGCCCGTCGCCACCACTGACGCGATCTCGTTGTGGGACCAGGTGGAAAGCGAGCTGGAAGCCCGGTTCCTGGGAGGCCTGGAAGCGTGGGCACGCCAGGCGGACACTCCCGGCACGCTCGCTCGCGCCGGCCACGTCAACCGCAAAAGGGTCGCCGACCTGCGCATCGAGGGCCCCGACGGGGCGATCGTGCACTGGCAGATGATCCTGCAGAACACCATCAGGGAAACTCGCCCAGATGTGCTGTTCCGCCGCCTTGACGACGCTCCTCTGGAGGTCGCGGTCTACCTCGACGGCTACAGCTACCACGCCGCGCCGGACAAGAACCGCCTTGCGGGCGATGCCGCGAAGCGGGCCATGCTGCGCGCGCACGGGCGCGTCGTCTTCCAGCTGACGTGGGACGATATTGACGAATGGGAACGGCGTGGCTTCGGACCCGTCCCGGCAGGCGAACCGCTCCGAGCCCCCTACCAGGGGAACGCCCGGACCGCCGCACGGCAGACCTACCAGCAGTTCAGCCCCGGACGCGACCCCGACGAACTGGCCCGCACCATGTGGACCAACCCCGTCGACACGTTGCTGGCGTTCCTCGGCGACCCCGACATGGAACTGTGGCTCAGACGTGCGGAAGCCGTGACAGCCGGCCTCCTGCGCCTGGCGCAGGCGCCATCAGTCAGCGGGCCCGAAGGCGTCCCGGAACGGCTGACCGCCGCGCTGCGTGGTGAACCACTGCCTGCTTCGCTTCCCGGCAAGCTGGCCATTATGAGGGCCTCGGACAGCGACGGCTGCCTCGTCGCGGTGGTGGTCGACCAGCGATCCGGATACGCCTGGACGGCGTTCGCGGTCATCGACGACACCACGGGGACGATTGTCGCGGATGAGGCAGCGCACAGGAAACGCTGGGCTGCATGGCTGTATTGGGGCAACATCCTGCAGTTCCTTGACGCGGGTGCCGGGGACGGCGGCCAGCTCGCGCTCACGGGACTGGACGGATTCGATCCCTCCCTGCTCGCGTCGGCGGGCGGTGTGGGCCTCCTGTCTGCGTTGAGTCTGCTGCCGCTGGACGAGGACCTCCAGGATGACGACGGCACCCAGGAGAGCACGTCCGGCACTCGGACCACGCCGGTGCAGTGGAAATCCGAGGCCGCGCCTGCCGTACCGAAGGAGAGCGACACGGGCTGGGAGAAGGTCTACGACCTGCTCGACCCGGAGGAGCCTGGCCTGGCTGAGTTCGTGCGTCTCCTTGCGGATCTCGGGGTGCCCGCTCCTGCCGTCGATGATGTCGGATTCGAACTGGGTGACCAGGCGTGGCAGGCGGAAATCGCTTGGCCAGGCGTGAAGGTGGGCATCGTCCTCGCCGGCGACGACGACGAGGCGCGCAAGCGGAACGCGGCATACGTGGACGCGGGATGGGACGTACGCGATGTACAGGGCTGGACTCCGCAGGAGCTGGCGGACCGGATCGGAGGACGGTGACCGTGCAGGGCGAAGCCACACTGCGACTGCTCGACAAGACTGATCAGGAGATCCGCAAACTGCCTAGGACCATCCGAGGGCCGATCTACGACTTTCAGCACAGGTTCCGTCGGAACCCGGCCGACCCGGAACTGCAGCTCACCCCGCTCACCGGCCGCCCGCGACTGCTCACTGCGCAGGTCAACGACGACTATGGGGCGATACTCCTCCACGCAGGGGAAACCGACTACATCCTGGTGGCGGTCAAGCCCCACCGAGACCTCGGCGAGAATCTCGATCGCTTCGCCTACCAGATCAACCCGGTCACCGGCGGCATCGAATTCGCTGACCTGGGCGAGATCGGACAGCGGATCGGCGAGGCTCACGCTGGAATGTTCGCTGCCTTTGCCCCGCAGCAACTCCTGCGGCTAGGCGTGGCTGAGCCACTGCTTGACCTGATCACGAGGATCTCGACCGAGGACGAACTCAATAGCCTGGTCGAACGCGCTCCGCAGCTCACTGGGGAGGTCTTGCGAGCGCTGCACGAGGGCAGAAGCTTCGAAGAGGTCCTGGAGCAGGTCACCACGCCGGTCTCCGTCGAAGAGCCCGTTGACGCCGACGACTACCAGACCGCCCTGAGTCGTCCTGCCACCCAAGTCACCACCAGCGACACCGAACTCCAAGAGGTCCTGGAGGGTGATTTCGGACGATGGCGGGTCTTCCTGCACCCCGCCCAGCGCAAGGTCGTGGAACGGGATTACAGCGGTCCAGCCCGGGTCAGCGGAGGCCCTGGCACTGGCAAGACCATCGTCGCTCTCCACCGCGTCCGGCACCTGGTCGAGCGGCTCGGTCCTGGCGACCGCAAGGACATCCTGCTCACCACGTTCAACAAGAACCTCGCGGCCGACCTGCGGCAGCGCCTGCTGGACCTGGTCGGACCCGAAGTTGTCAAACGAGTCGAGATCGTCAACATCGACAAACTGGCCACTCAGATCGTCGCCGAAGCCGAACCGGGTGGGCGACGGCGCTGGATCGACGACACCAAAGCGCTGCAGGAATGGCAGGATCTGCTCACCGAAGTGGGCGAGACACACTGGGACGCTGAGTTCCTGCACGCCGAGTGGTCCCACGTGATCCTCGGGCAGGCCATCGTCTCCCGATCCGACTACTTCCGGGCCCGTCGCGCTGGCCGAGGACGGACCATCAGCAGGGAAGCCCGTGCCGCCATATGGCAACTGGTCGAACGCTACGTCAAGCGGCTCGACGAAAAGGACGTGTGGACCTACAGGCAGGTCGCCGAGCGGGCCGCCCGCCTGGAGATCGAACGTGCCAGCCGGAACGCCTCTTACGAAGCCGACCAGCTCAGCTCGATCAAGCTGCAGCGGGAGTCCGGCATCTGGCATCGCCCGCGCTACCGGCACATCGTCGTCGACGAGGCACAGGACCTCAGCGCGGCTCACTGGAAAATGCTGCGGGCGATGGTGCCCGAAGGAAAAAACGATCTGTTCATCGCGGGCGACACCCACCAGCGCATCTACGGCAACTACGTGTCCCTGGGCAGCCTCGGTATCAACATCCGCGGACGCTCGTCGAAGCTGACGCTCAGCTATCGGGTCACCGCCGAAATCCTGCACGCTGCGATCGCCTTGCTGGGCCAAGAGGAATGGGATGATCTCGACGACGGCCAGGAAGACCTGCGCGGATACCGATCTGTGCTGCATGGGCTGAACCCCGAACTCCGGCGCGCCACCACCTGGGACGCCGAACTGGACGGGGTGGTCGACCGAGTCCGTGAATGGAACGACGTGTCGCTCTCGTCGATCGCGATCTGCGTCCCGGAACGGGACATGGTGGCCGATGTCGAGCAACGCCTTGGCAAGGCAGGCATCATCGCGGCGGCGATCGGACCAGACGGACCCAAGCTCCACGACGCGGTCCACGTCGGTACCATGCATCGGTTCAAGGGGCTGGAATACCAGCGGATGATCATCGCTGGCGTGTCCGAAGGACTCGTGCCCTCGCAGTGGGCAGCTCAGTATGAGGACAGCGACCCGCTGCGCTACCGGCGTGAACTACAGCGCGCCCGGTCCTTGCTGTTCGTCGCCGCTACCCGGGCTCGCGACACCTTGGCGATCTCCTGGCATGGGCGGAAGAGCAGGTTCCTGCCATGAAAACCATCGCCGACCGCTACACGCTGACCACCCCTGTGGCTCGGGGAGGGATGGGTATCGTCTGGCAGGCGACAGATCTGCGGCTGAACCGCCAGGTGGCGGTCAAGCTCATTGACGAGAACGACCTTGCCGACCGGAACGACGCCACCCGTCGCTTCTACCGCGAAGCCCGGATCACCGCGCGGCTACGACACCCCGGCGTTCCGGTGGTTTACGACTTCGGTAGCGACGGCGGCGAACTCTTCATGGTCATGGAGTACGTCGAAGGTCACATGGTCGCCGACCTGATCGCCGAACACCATCCACTACCGGTGCCGTGGACGGCTCTGATCGCTGCTCAGGTCTGCGCCGTGCTCACCGCCGCGCACGAGGCCGAACTGATTCACCGCGACATCAAACCAGACAATCTCGTGATGTGCCCCAACGCCACTGTGAAGGTCATCGACTTCGGGGTGGCCACATCCTTCGGAGCCAGCGAATTCTCCCAGATCACTCAGGCGGGTCAGATACCCGGTTCGGCCCGCTACACGGCGCCCGAGCTTTTCGACGGAGCACAGGCCAGCCGTTCCACCGATCTCTACACGATCGGGTGCCTGCTCTACGAACTGCTCGCCGGGGTTCGGCCGTATGCGTCCAAGGATTTGATGACCGAGATCAACCGAAGCAGGTTCGAGGACCCGCCCGCGATCGGACGTGACGATGTTCCCCGGGACATGGGAGGGCTGACGTTGCGGCTGCTCGACAAGTCCGCCGACCGGCGCCCCTCCAGCGCGATCGAGGTCTTCGACGTCCTGAAAACGTTCGTCAGACAGCCTCCTCCCATACCCGGATTGGTCGACCGCGACCTCTCCAACGACCCGGTCCACATGTACGCCGCGGTCATTCAGCACGTCAGCAAGTGAACTTGGGGACATCCATGCAAGACAGCGCCACGGTCGCAGCGGCCGACATCGCAAGGCTGGCGGGGGTTGGGCGCGCCGCCGTCAGCAACTGGCGCCGGCGGTTCGACGACTTTCCGGCACCGGTCGGCGGAACATCGAGCAGCCCGCTGTTCTCACTCGGAGAGATCGAGGAGTGGCTCCGCAGGCAGGGCAAGCTCTCAGCAGTTCCCGCGGATGAACGAGCCTGGCAGCAGCTGAGGGCGACAGTCGACGATCTTTACCTCGGGCAGGCGCTGGGAGAGATCGGTGAGTTCCTCGTCTTCGTCGGCGCATCAGGGACGAAGTGGAGGCGCCTAGCCAAGAAGACCGATACGGAGATCATCGAAGGCGTTTTCCCTGGCGTATCAACTGTGCGGGTAGAAATCCCCATCCTGAGGGCCATCGCCGACCTCGCAGAGGAACAGGGGACTCAGCCCATCTTCGACTTTCTTTACCAGCGCTATCTAGAAGCACACTCCCGAAGGATCGACGTCGTCGCTCCCGAGGTTGCCGAACTCATGGTCGCGCTGCCGTCAGCGGACAATGGCACAGTACTCGACCCCACATGCGGCCTCGGAACACTGCTTCTGACCGCCGCCGGAGTTGGCGCCACTCGCCTGCTTGGCCAAGAACAGGACGAAGCGGCCGCACGAGTGGCGGCCGCACGCCTACGCCTTCACGGGCACGACGCCACGATCCAGACAGGGGACGCTCTTCGCGACGATCGCTTCGGCTCGGCCCAGGCCGACGCGGTCGTCTGCATCCCGCCCTTCGGAGAGCGTAGCTGGGGCTACGAAGAGCTGGCCAGTGACATCCGCTGGCAGTACGGCCTGCCGCCGCGTGGCGAGCCGGAGCTCCCATGGGTACAACACGGACTTTTCCACCTCAGGCCCGGCCGATATATGGCTGTTCTAATGCCCCAGTCCGCAGCCGACCGTCGCTCGGGTCGGCGGATTCGCGCGCAGCTGCTTCGCACGGGTGCCATCCGATCCGTGATCACTCTTCCTGCCGGAACCGCTCCTGGCTCCCAGACAGCACCGCATCTCTGGATCTTGCGTCGGCCCGAGCCCGGAGATCCCACTCCAACGCACGTGCTCATGGTGGATGCCTCCCACATTCCCCTCATCGAGCTGCCATCGATGGTCCTTGAGCGATGGAAGGCTTTCCAACGAGAGCCCGTGGCCGGAGCGGTACCACTCATCGAACTGCTCGACGAGGATGTCGACCTGACCCCCGCTCGTTACGTCGCCGAGCGCCGTGAGAAGGCAGAAGCGTTCCCGCTGGTGTTGGAGAGGCTGCATACTTCCCTGGCTGACCTTCTTCGAGCGGTGGAAAGCCTACGAGAGCTCGCCCCTCTGCAGCGGAATCTGCCCATGACCACGATCGCCGAGCAAGTCAGGGCGGGAGCGATCACCGTCGTGCAAGCACCGAAGACACAGCAACAGCCAGGGAAAATACCGGTCCTTACATTGGAGGACGTTGTCCGGGGCGGTGACCCGAGCGGACGAATGGCTGCGACCTCCGACATGGTCACAGTCGAGCCTGGCGACGTGGTGGTTTCCTCCGGAGGACGGTCGATGGTCGCCCGTGTGGCGAAGATGGGTGGGATGGCGCTGGGGCCTGGACTTCAACTTCTCCGCATGGATCGCGAGCGGATAGATCCGACGTGCCTGTCGGGCTTTTTGAAGCTCTCGGGAGCGCAGGTGCGAGGGCAGTCGGGGACGTCTCGCTCAGACATCCGCCGAGTGGAGATTCCGCGGGTGCCCTTGCAGGAGCAACGCCGCCTTGGTGCAGCCTTTCGAAGGCTCGAGACTCTGGAGAAACAACTGGAAACGGCATCAGAGCAAGGCGAATCTCTTGTCAGTCTATGTCGGGCTGAAGTTTTTGAACTCACAGAATGAGTCTCGACGGCGCCGCAAAACCTGACCCTCTGGGGACGCGCGAAAACGGACCCACCTCGAGCCCCTCCAGGTGGGAGCGTGAGGAGTGTTGAGTGTGAAGGATTGGGCTGAGACCCGCCGGTTGCACCGATCAGAGCAGTTGCCGATCCGGGCGATCGTCCGGAGCAATGATCGAAACCTGTGGATCTCATCCTTACCGATCTCATGGCCATCACCAACAACTCGTCCGGCGAAGTCGATCGGGCCGAAGCGTTGATGCTGCCGGCCTGCAACATGGCGCGAGTATCGTTCAACCTCCTGGGACCCACGGCCTGGGTTGGACTGCCGTGCAGGGTGAGGCTGTCGCTGCTCAACGGGTCAGCCCTTTGGATCGCCGAGAGGCCGAGAGCCATCTTGAGGAGGTTCGCCGGGTCGCCGACGTGCTGCTGTGGGACGGCAACGCCTCTGCAGCGAAAGACGCGGCCTCGCTCCCAGACCGCTGGGAGTTATCCTGGCGACGAGGGGAGCAGGAAGGGCTTGAGCTGCTTGGCGAACTCGATGGCGTCGGCGCGAATGTCCCGACCGGGCGCGCCTCGTGCGATCCTGACGGAAAGTAGCTTGGACCCATCGGGCATCCATGCAAGCGCATAGGCGCCCACAGAGGTTCCCTCCTTATCCTTAATCGCCGCGCTGAACCCAGGGCCTAGATCGGTCGGCAAAGACACTCCCTTGTCGCTTAACTTCGTAGCTTCGAGACTCTGGATGGAGGTATCCATCGGATCCCGCAGCTCGATCAACATCCATGCGGGTTCTGAAGTGTCCGGCGATCTCGTCACTTGGCAGTATGCGAAGTGCGATATCGAGGTCGTTCCATCCGCATAGAAGTCATCTAAGCCTGTGGCGCGAGCAATGGCATCGCGGGAGATGAGGCCGCATTCACGAGGCTCGGCGGTTATGTTGCCTAACGGGCGCCGATCCTGTTGCGGAGGAGGGGATGAGCAGCCAGCCATGATCAGCAGCGCGGCGAGTGAAGCTGACAGCAAAGCGCGGCTGCTCATTCGCCCACCTTTGGATCTGGTGGAGCGAATCCGCTTCGGACCGATGAGTCTATGCCGCTGAAGATACGCGAAGCTTTTGAGTGCCCTAGCCATTCTGTATAGGCGAATTCCTCGGTGGCGTCCATGGTGCTGCGCGGCTTGAGCTGTCCGTCTTTCTTGAGAAAATCTCCCGGGGAATCTTTGGCGTAGTTTTGAGAGGCGTGCGGGTGTGTGCCGCCGGGAGTTGAACCCTCGCCGAACATCCCATGTCGTAGCATTGCGCCTGCGACTAGATCTTTGAACATGTTCTGGCTTTCGGTCAGAGCTGATCCGGCTTGGGCACGTGCCTTCTGTCCTTCTTCGAATTTGAAGGCGTCATCAAGATTCCCCTGCATACCCTCGTATCCCGCAACGACTACATCCCCGGCGGGCGTGAGTACCATCTTCGTCGTGGCAATCAACGTGTCGGTGAACGTCTCATAGGATTCGTCCTTCCGATCTGCCTTATTGATGTCGGAAATGTTGCCTGCATCTACTATGAGGTGGAGGGACCTGCTGAGGTCAAACACCTTGGCTTTGAACTCTTCCGCTGTGGCGCTGATCATTCCTGCTTCGAGAGTTTTCTGCCACTCTGCAGCAAGCTCGGCCTTGGTAGCGTTCGGATGATTTCCCTTCCAGTCTTCGAACGCTTTGGTGTTTGCCTCTTTGATCTGGCCTGCTTGTGCATCCACGACCTTTAGGCTGTATCTGCCGTGAGCTTCAGTGACTGTCCTAAGCGCCTCCGGGTCATCGAATGCCCACGTCATCATATCTTTGAGGGCCTTGCGTTCGAACTGGGCCCCATACGGCTGCTGACCTGGCAGATTTGGATCCGAGTCGGCCAGGGGCGTAACACCCATGGTTTCTTTGGCGCCGCTCCCAGGGGTTCGATGAACGTCGCTGATGTAGGCGGACAGCACGCGGGCTGCGCTCAGTCGTGCCTTGGGAAGTACCCACTGAGCCTTTTTGTCGGCCCAGAAGTGCACTGCCCAGGAGGCGATCAGAGCCGACTTGTAACCGCGGGAATTGCTGGGAGGTTGAGTATTATCACGGTACGTGGTTGTGGCGGCTTCGATCGCTCGTCCCATCTCTCGGCCTCCGTCATCCCAACGGTTGTTTCGCATCAAGAAGGCGAGCGGTTTTCGTGCAGGATCGGCGAAAAGATCTTGTGCGACCCTGGAGTTGTTAGCCAAGGCCGCTGCCAGCCCTGAGCCAAACCCTATTATGTTTCCTTGATCGCCAACGCTCCTCTGTGTGTTGTCGTATACCTTGTTTGCCAGGTCGCGTAGAAAGACATCGTCGAATGTGCCATGTCTCAGCAACTCGTTCACGTTGGAGCTATCTCGGGCACTCTGATTGCTGATCAACTCGTCGACATAGCCCCTGGGTAACTTCATGTCGCCGACTCCGCGCGACGCCGTTCCTAAAATTGTTCCGAGAGTGCTCAGAAGTCGCTGTGCATCAGACTTGGGGCCTTCGTCGTCCTTGTCTATAAGCATGGTGGCCTGAGCCTGATCGAGGTCTCTTAAGAGCTTTTTGAGCTCCTGAGGAGGGATTTCCTTAGCGAACGCAATGGCAAAATATGGATCATGCTTATGCTTCTCCAGCGCATCGAGTGTCTTATCGCTGAGAGGCCGCTGTAAGAAGGGGAAGTTTCGTCGCGCGGCGCGCAGCTCGTCGGCTACCTGCTTGGCCGCTGCGGCGCCGCTAGTGGGTGAGGTCGAAACCCAGAGGGACTCATCCGCCCACACCACGCCCTTGTCGAGCCCGATCTTCTGAGTCGCGATGATGAGGTCCAGACGTCGCTGTAGATCGGGAACTCGCTCGCCGATCTGGAAGCTGATGTCCCTTAACATGCCTGGTCCGGACATGCTCGTGCCAGCTGCGCGCAAGGCGCTCCCGATCTGGTTATCGATATCAGGCCACGACTGCTTCAGGCGCTTGATTTCGTTGATCAACTGGCTCATCAGCGTCGGATCTATGCCGATGCGTGTCGGATGCGGGCTCATCGGTGAGGCATCCCAGGATCGGTGCTAGATGGCAGTTGCCCTAATGCATGCCGAAACAGCTCGGGGGCCGACTGCGCGGAGCCGGGGCCTACCGGCGCGGAGTCGAGTACTGCTAGTGCCCGGTGGAAGACGCTCTTGTAGGCTGCCTCCCAGGCTTGGCAGTCTTTGATCAGCTTGTCTGCGGCCTTGCCCTTCATCGCCCCGTCTTCGAGCAGACGGATGAGCTTGAGCACGTCGTGGGCGTGCTGGTCTCGCAACTCCTCGATCATGCGTCGAGCAGCGTTGATCTCTTCCTGTGCCGCCATCATCCGAAACCTTGGATCTTGAGGACGACTAGCTATGGGATTAATGTGACGATAAGGGTCGCTGGGAGGTTCGTCGAGCGGAACTGCCGAAGGGGTATAATCTCAATAATTTTCTCGTCTACTGCGTATCACGCATGAAGGCGATTGCTTCGGCGACGATTGGGGCCACATAGTCGGCCTGGTGTGCCTGTAGGTGCGGGGCGCCGGCGCCGAGCGTGCGGTGGAGTGCCGCATCAAGATCGACGGGCAGGTGATGCGGGGAGCGAAGAGCAGCGGGCCTGCGACGCCTCGTCACGTACTTACCTATTCCAGCTTCTGTCAGCTTATGTAGCCGACTGTCCGGAATCTGCTAGGCACCTCAGACACAGGACTGCCCGTCGTCATTCTCACGACGCGCGGCGCGAAGAGCGGCAAGGTCCGCAAGATCCCGCTGATGCGCGTGGAGCACAAGGGACGGTACGCGGCCGTGGCCTCGAAGGGCGGTTTCCCGAGCCACCCGGTCTGGTACTTCAACCTCAAGGCCGACCCGCATGTGGAACTCCAGGACGGGCCCGTACGCCAGGACATGACGGCCCGTGAGATCACCGGGGATGAGAAGGCCGAGTGGTGGGAGCGCGCGGTCGCCGCGTATCCGCCGTACGCCGAATACCAGGAGAAGACCGATCGGGTGATCCCCGTCTTCGTGCTGGAGACGGCGGCCGGGAACTGATCGGCCACGAGGATGGGTCCTAGCCGTACCTGTACCTGTGGGTGCATAACGCCGGTACCGAGGGCGCGGCGGAGTGCCGTATCAAGATCGACGGCCAGGTGGTGCCGGAGGCGAAGAGCGGCGGCCCGTACAGCGCGTGCCAGGTGACGGTCGACAAGCCCTGAGCAGCGCTGCCCCAACGGCCGCAACCGTCGGGCAGCGCCCCGCTACGCCGATGCCGCCTCCGCGCAACAAACCGTGAACCTGTGAGGGCCTTCTAAAGATCAGAGGTCGAACTCGCCGTGCGCCGCTCCGTGCAGGAACGCCGTCCACTCATTGCGAGTGAAGATCAAGGCAGGCCCGGTTGGGTTCTTGCTGTCGCGCACAGCTACGACGTTCGGAAGATTGGTAGCGACCTCGACGCACTGGCCCGTATCGCCGCTGGCGGTTGCCTTACGCCACTCCGCTTGCTCTAGGTTCATTTCGACCATTTCCTTATCGCATCCCCTATTGCCCGTTGTGACGCTGTTTGCGAGTTAGCGTCCGCTCTGATGGTGTCATATCTCACCTTGAGTTGCGCTACCGTTTCGTGATCTCCGGTGACGTGGCCGGACAGGAGCGAGTCCGCCGACACCACCTCGGTTCCATCGCGGAGGCGTGCCAGGGCGAAAGCGCTCACCATGCCAACCACACAGCCTGCTGCGGTTGGCACCAATTGGATGGTTATCCGCGGGTGCTGCGTCAGTTCATGTAGGTAGCGAAGCTGGTTCAGGAGGACTGCCGGCCCTCCGATGGGGCGATCGATCACGCTCTCGTCGACCAGGGCCAAGAACGTCGGAGGCGTCGGCCCCTCGAAGATCTGCATGCGTCGCGTTCGCGCTTGAACCCGCTCCTCCGCCTGCTCGGGAGAGGCCGTCGTGGAGAAGATCGCTCGGGCGTACTCCGGGGTCTGGAGCAGCCCTGGAACCAGGAGCGGGTCCCACGACTGAAGGATGACCGCCTGCGGCTCTATCTCCTCCACCCAGCGTGCAAACCAACCGAGGGCGGGTGAATGGGTGATTTGCCGATATAGCTTTACGAAATGGTCATCAAGCCCAAAAGCCTGATCGGCCGCCTCGGCGAACTCAAGTGTTGGCGTGCGACGTCCTCTTTCGACATGGCTGATTAGGGAGGTATGGCATCGCATCCGGGTGCTTAGTGATATTTGAGAAAGCTTCATCTTCTTCCGGTAGTGCTCCAGGTCGGAGGCGAAGCGAGCTCGCGGAGACATGTGATCGCTGTTTTCGGTGTCCACGCTGCTCTCCGGTCGTTGTGCTCCACCTGAAATATCCCCTGGCCGCAGTCATTGAGTGACAGATGTGTGACAGATAATACCGCCTTTGCGTCTTCTTTTGTCGTCCAGTTTCGCGATGTAGGGGCACTTTCGGTCGCCGATATTGCTCATGCTTGGGTTCCACGCAGCAGCGAAAGACGGGGCTTCGTCGCGTGCGGTAAATGGATCTCCAGGCCCTTGTGGAGGTGGTCGGCGAGGTGGACGCACATTGCTCAGCTCGTGGAGAGGTTGCCCAGTTCGTACATCCGGAGCTTGATCGGCAGGCAGAAGGCGGTGCGGGCCATGAACGGGACATGCAGGTATCGCTGGCCTCAGCGAGTGCGGATTCAGGTGGCCGTCTTCGAGGACGCGATATGAACAGGGAAGCTAAGAAGGGGGCGAATCTACACGACTGTATTGAGCTACCAGCTTTTCCGGTATCTGTGTCGATCGCGCGCAGGTATGTCGCGCTGGTGCTGGAGAGGTGGGGGTGCGAGGAGCTGATCGACGATGCCAGGCTAATCGGCAGTGAGCTGGTGACCAATGGCATAAAAGCGGTCGAGCTAAGCGAAGTAGCTCGTGAAGCAGAAATCGAGATGTTCGGGATACTCGCCGGATGTGATCGACACGTGTGGATCGCCCTCCACCGCACAGCCGATGACGTGGTCATAGAGGTGTGGGATCCCAGTCTTAAGCCGCCGAGAATCGGCCATCCCAGCGCCTCGGAGGTTGGCGGACGAGGGCTGCAGGTGGTCGACAAGACAGCCGCGGAGTGGGGCTATCGATGGCTGAGCACGGGCGGGAAGATCGTCTGGGCCCTGCTGAAGATCAGGCAGCAGCCTGGAGTACTGGATGAGGTGCGTTGAGGCCATGACGGACGCGAAGCGAGCGGCTGGCGTCCTGGCCCCACCCACAGGTCTGGTGACGAAGGCATGGCCGTGCCCTGGACTTGCTCCGCACCCACCCCACCGGACAGACGGTCCGAAGACCCTCCTGGAGTGGACCACGGACAACCCGTCCCGCTGCCGGATCCTCGAATACACCTGCTCGTGCAGCACCGTCGTTTACGAGCTCCTGGCCTGCAGCGGCAACTATCGAATCCGTCGTACGGACCAGGGATCGTCTCCTCGTGAGTCATACGCCGGCCCGTGGCGCCGCCAGGTGGCCGAACGTATGTGGAGGTTGATCCTCTCGGGCGAGGCCAGCTTATGTTCGGGTCTCACCTCGGCCGCGACTGTTGAGTTCGTCGCAGGGGGATCCTGGCTGAGAGATCCGACAGTTTCGATCGCAGGCTGAGCACGTGTTACGAGTCAGTACAAATCGCGGTGGTACGTCAGATACTGCGGATCGACGTCGTGCCCGGGAACGGTGCGCAAGAGCCCCCGCGACTCGCCGGTGAGCCGGTTGATCACCGTGAGGTCGTCCTTGACGATGATTGCGCCCTGGTCGAAGAGCACATGGTCGTTGGGACAGAGGCAGAGGAGATTGCCTGTCACGTCGTAGCCGTCGTGCGGGCTGCCGAGCGGGCGGATATGCGCTCCCTCGGCGTACGGGCCGTTAGGGAGCAGCAGCCGGACTCCGCAGATCTGGCAGGTGTGATCGTGCAGGGTCTTGATCAGCTGTGAGAGCGCGCTGTCCCGGACGATTCGCTTGACTGTGGTCGGGCGGCGTTCCGGTGTACGGACGTCGTCGTGCGGTGGGAGCGGCTCATCGTCGAGGTCGCTCAGACCGACGCGTACGAGCAGCGCGTTCTGATCCACGTCTGGGAAGTACGTGCTCAAGAGGTACGCGCTCGCTTGAGACCGTACCGCCTGGTCCTCCGTCACCAGGTCGTACACCCACTCACGTAGACCGGAGACCGGCTGGTTTCGACTCATCCACGCAAGAGGTGGGCTGCCGCTGGGGCGAGGCGGCTCGGGGTGGTCGGGCAGCGTCCATAGCCCGAAGTGCGTGAGCTTCAAGACCGGGTATTCAGGGGTGGGCCGGTCGCCCGGCAGGCCGAACTCTCTGATGAGTGCGCTGATCTCGGCCCGGGTGGTGTTCCAAGGAGCAAGGCGTTCCGCTCGGTGTGCGGCGCGGCCGAGGGCCCACAGCAGGGTGAGTGGCTGGTGCCGTTTGGGGCGGCCGTTCGAGACGGCGGTGTCGAGGTTTCTGAGCTTTTCGAGGAATGCCGCGGCAGGCGACGCGTCTTGGCGCGAAGTGATGAGGAAACCGAGGTGGCCAAGGGCCCTGGCGACCGTTGCGGCCCCTCCAGAGAACTCCGAAGCGCGAAGCGGATGCCCGTCGATACCGCGGTGTGCCACGCCGGCGATGGCCTTGGAGTCGTAGCGGCGGCCGTTGCGGACGATGAAGTAGTCGCGTGCTCCTCGGTAGCCATACCGCTTCAGGAAGGCGTCGCGGCCTAGCTGGTCGTACTCCTCGATGGCCGCCAGGACCATCTCGCGATCGAGATCGGATAAAGCCATCGGATCACGATATGTCCGGGGACCGACAGCCGGGTGGATGCTGGGCCTCCCGCTGGCCCTCGAGTATTGGGCTGGACTAGCGAAGTCACCGGTGGGGTGCCACCGGACGCGGAGCTAGCTGGCTGGTCCAGGCCTGTACCCGGTTAATCAAAGGCCGTCGAACAGAGCGATCACCAACGTGGCGCCGCCCGTGAGAGCCCGCCGCAAGAGGCACGCACGAGTGCCGCCGCGAGGGCGAGCGCGGCGGGACTCACAGGTGCTGGTGGACGCGGTGGCAGGCGTCCAGTGGGGCAGGCTTTCCCCGCGGTCAGACTTCGACCGGCTCCAGCACGAACACCGGGATCTCCCGATCCGTCTTCTTCTGGTAGTCGGCATACGGCGGATACGCCGCCACCGCACGCTCCCACCACTCGGCCTTCTCCGTGCCAGTCACTTCACGGGCCCTCATGTCCTGCTTGACCGGGCCGTCCTGAAGCTCCACACGGGGCTCGGCCTTGAGGTTGAAGTACCAGACGGGGTGCTGGGGAGCGCCGCCCTGCGAGGCGACCACGGCGTATCGGCCTTCATGTTCCACACGCATCAGTGGCGTCTTGCGGATCTTGCCGCTCTTGGCGCCCAGGGTGGTCAGCACAACGACGGGCAATCCCGTCTCCATCAAGGTCGTGCCCTTGGTACCGCCGGAGCTCTCGTACAGCTCCACTTGCTCACGCACCCACTGCGCGGTGCTGGGTTCGTACTCACCCTCAAGAGGCATGTCATCCGTCCCTACGTCGGCCGACTCGCGTGCGAAGGGTTCAACACCCGCACCGTGCGGGTTTCATCCACGCCTGGTCTCGGTCGCTTGCGGGGCGGGCGGAAGAACGGCGAGAACAGCGTCGGTGAGGTGAGTGCGGGAGAACCGCCCGTACCTGTTCGATGCGGTATGCCCGTTCACGCCGGGTCGGGCCCGGTGCCTCATCCCTCCGCCGTTGGGCGTCCGAGTAGTTTGTCGATGCTGCGGCGTTCGCGTTTGGTGGGACGGTCCGCGCCACGACCGTGACGGTCTCCTCGCGCAGAGGAGACGGAGGGCTCTTGCCGACGTAGCACTCGGCGACCACGGTGGCTAGTTTTGCCAAAAAAGGTGAGCCGGGCACTCGTTTCATATATTTCGGCAGCTAGTGGGTCCAACGTCCATATGTATGCCGGTATGAGCGTTTCCTGAGGGTTTGCTGTGAATGTGATCAACGCGTTGATGTGGTCTGTTCGTGACGACCTGCGGCCTTTACGGACAGTCACGTTGACGAGCGGTCAGCTCTTGCGTGGACCGGGATCGATCTTCCCAGCAGGAGGCCTCTGTGGCCGCGTGGAGCTCGGGGTGCTCTCGGCTCCATATGTCACTGTGCGCGAATCTTGACGGTTCGTGTCGCTTTATGGCCTGATTCGGATGTTTTGCGCTGGGGCCTTTATGTAGGCCTTATGCGCTGGCTTCCTGCGTGAGTGGAGTACTTGTGTCGTTGTTACCCCCCAAGCGGCCTCGTGTGCCCGGGTCGAGTCGCCCTCGTGGGCGCGCCCGGTTACGGCGTGCCGTCGTGGTCGTCCTCACGATGGTGTTGGTGGCCTCGCTGGCGCCGCCGTCTTCGGCTGTGGCCCAGGCATCGTCTGTGCCTGGCGAACCGCATGTGCTCAGCCGGTTCACGTCCTGGCTGAGTGATGCGGTGGCCGGTTGGTTCGCCGAGGATCCGAAGGGTGAGGTGCGTCCGGGCAAGGGCGAGATCACCTTGCCTGGCCGCAGCGCCGACGGCCGGACAGGCCGGCCGGTGGCGCAGCCGCCGGGCAAGCGGGTCAAGGAGGTTGCGGGCAAGCGGTCGCGGTTCGCGACGGTGTTCGAGCTCGAGGACGGCCGACTGCAGGCCGAGGTGTCGTCGCGACCGGCCAACTTCCTCGACGGCGATGGCAAGTGGCAGCCAGTCGACACGCGCGTGGAGGACGCGTCGGAGGACGGGTTCCCGCACGGTAACGACAAGACGGGCTTCGCCACGCGATTCGGTGACAGGTCCGACCGGCTGGTCAAGATCAAGCTGGATGGTCGGCAGGTCACCTTCGGTGTGGCGGGTGACTCCCGGCCGGTTACGCCGAAGGTCGACGGCTCCACGGTCACCTATCCGGGTGTGTGGGACGGCGTCGATGTGGTTTACAAGATCACCCCTGAGGGGGTGAAGGAGTACCTGGTGCTGACCAAGGCGCCGGCGGCCGATGCGTCGTTCGCGTTCACCGTCAAGACCGGTGGGGTGCAGGCGCGGCAGAGCCAGGACGGCTCGATCTCCTTCGTCGGCGAGGACGGCACCGCGGCGTTCACCATCCCCAAGCCGTTCATGATCGACGCGCAGGCGGATCCCGCCTCGCCGTACGGCAAGCGCCATTCCGACGCGGTGACCCAGAGCGTGGAGCAGCACGGCGCCGAGGCGACGATCACCCTCAAGCCGGACGCGGCGTGGCTGGGCGCGGCGGAGCGCAAGTGGCCGGTGGTGATCGACCCGACGGTGCGGATCACGCCGGAGGCGTGGGATGCCTACGTCGATTCCAGCAAGAAGACCACGAACTTCGACGCCGCCTGGCAGCTGCCGGTGGGCAAGACGAGTTCGGGTGCGATCAACCGGGCGCTGCTGCGCTTCAACATGCCCTCCGATCTGCTGATCGGCACCAGGATCGACGACGCCCGCCTGGAGACGTACTTCGACCAGGCGCTCGGTGAGGCCGGGCCGGTCACGGTGGAGGCACGGGAGATCACCGGTGACTGGCAGTCCTGGCTGGTGAACTGGAACAACCAGCCGGCCGTGGCCGCGACGCCGGCGGCGAGCGTGACGCGCAATCCGGGTGAGCTGTCGCGCTGGCACTCCTTCAACGTCACCAGCGTGGTCGACAGGTGGATGAACTCCGACGGCGACACCCCCGGGTTCATGCTCAAGGCGGCCGATGAGGGGACGACCGGCAAGGTCGGCGGACCGGTGTACGAGGCGAGCGAGGACGTCTACGGCGGCGCCGGCCAGTTCGGTGAGACGGTCAACCACCCGCGGCTGCTGGTCACCTGGGGTGTGCCGAGCGTGACGCTCAAGCCGGTGACCACGGCCACCTCGGTGGGGGCTTCGCTGGCGTGGACGGCCTACGCCGATCCCACGCCGGGCGACGAATCCGATGATCTGGCCGGTTACGAGCTGCACCGCACGTGCCCGTCGGGTTGCCAGAGCGGCGGTGGGTTCAGCGCCGGCTACGACACGCTGATCACCACGCTGCCGACGGATGTCACCTCGTACGTGGACACGGCCAGCGGCGGCGACCCGGCCGCGGTGGCCGACCCCTCCTACATCCACCAGGCGACGTACTGGGTCGAGGCGGTGCTGAAGAACGGCCAGAGCTCCCCGTCGCAGGAGATGACGGTGACCCTGCCCCGGCCGGGGCAGATCGCCAAGACCCTGTACGGGACGGCGGACACCACGCTGGCCTCCGGCGAGCCGTCGATCGGCCACGACCAGGTGGGCGGGCAGAAGCGGCTGCAGGTCGGCAACACCGCCACCGCGCTCGGCAACACCCGCGCGGTGGTGACCTTCGGCGATTTCGCCGCCGAGATCCCGGCCGATGCGCAGATCAGCGAGACGACGCTGTCGCTGTGGGGAGCCACCTCCACCGGGACGGGCGCGAGCTTCACCGCCCACAAGCTCACCGCCGGCTTCGATGAAGCAGCGACGTGGAACAGCCCATGGAGCAGCGCGGGCGGGGACTTCGACGCCACCGCGCTCGGGTCGGTGGCGGGCGTCACGGCCACGCCCGGCTGGCGCACCTGGACGGCCACCGACGCGGCCAAGGCGTGGGTCACCGATCCGGCGACCAACAAGGGGCTGCTGGTCAAGGTCGCCAACGAGGCGGGCACCGCCAAGCAGTCGGCCTCGTTCCTGGCCTCGGAGGCCGATGAGCCAGTGCTGCGCCCGAGCCTGCGGGTGACGTACGCGGAGAAGAGCACGGGCGCGTCCGCCTTCTACGTGCCGGGCACTTCCGAGCGGCTGGATTCCGGCGCCACCCGGCAGATCACGGTGGTGGTCACCAACACCACCACCGAGACCTGGCCCGCCACCTCGACCGCGGTGAGTTACCACTGGAAGCTGCCCGACGGCACCGACATCTCCACCCCGGACAACCAGCTCAAGACACCGCTGCCGAACCAGCTCGCCCCGGGCGAGAGCGTGGCCGTCGAGGCGAACGTCAAGGCGCCGACGGTGAGCGGCGGCGGCACCAACCTGGCCGAGGGCCTGCAACTGGTGTGGGACGTCCAGGACACGCTCACCAACAACTGGAAGTCGGCCTCCCACCAGTTGCCGCAGCTGCCGCAGCAGATCCGCATCGACTCCCCGACCTCCGACCTGCTTGGGCTGGAGAAGTTCTACCAGTACACCGGCAAGAACACCGGCGCCGGAGCGACCGCGCTGGTCAACCCGTACGCCGGCAACGTGGTGTGGAACTACAACGCCTTCTCCAACCCCTCCCGGGGCGCGCAGACGTTCGTCCGGATGACCTACAACAGCCTGGACACTTCCACGGCGTCTCTTGGTTACGGCTGGTCGCTGCAGACCTCCACGCTGGCGAAACTCGGCTCCCAGCTGCAGTTCCACCCGCCCGGCCAGAACTGGCCCGACCAGGTCCGGCTGACCGACGGCGACGGCACCACACACGTGTGGACGCTGGACACCCACGGCCTGGACAAGCGCGACTGCGACTACACCACCTGCGACTACACCCACCCACGCGGCGTACACCTGTACCTGCAGCAGGTCGACCCGGACTCCTTCCCCCAGGAGCAGCGGGAGCTGGCCGAGCAGCGGCGCTGGGTGTTCACCAAGCCGGACCGCACCCAGTTCTTCTTCGACGAAGAGGGCTTCCAGTCGGCGATCGTCGACAAGAACGGCAACACCATGTCGTTCACCTACGAACGGCGCCGTTCCAACAACAAGCCCACCAAGTTCCTGCAGCACATCACCGACGCGGCCGGACGTAAGACGCTCGCCCTGACCTACTACCAGAAGGGCCAGGACTACACCTACGTCGACGATGCGGGCCAAGACGTCGACGACACCAAGCTGACCAACCCGCACATCATCGACAACGTCGAGTCGATCACCGACATCGCCGGCCGCAAGGTGACCTTCGCCTACACCGACAAGGGCCTGATGGCCAAGATGATCGACGGCGCGGGCGACGACGAGGCCAAGACGTTCCGCTTCACCTACGACGCCACCCAGGGCACCAAGAACGTCAAGCTCGTCAACGTCAAGGACCCGCGCGGCAACACCACGTCGCTGAAGTACTACGAGGCGCCGGTCGACCCCAAGGACAAGTGGAAGGTCGAAACTCTCACCGACCGGCTCGACGGCGTCACCACGTTCGACTACGTCGACCCGGACGGGCCGCAGGGCGGCATGATCCACGCCACCGTCACCGACCCGCTCCAGCACACCACCAAGTACGTGCTCGACGCCTATGGCCGCACCGAATCGATCACCAACGCCAAGGACGAGACCACCGGGCTGGAGTGGGATCCCGACCACAACGTCACCAAGCTGACCGAGGACAACGGCGCGTACGCGACCTGGAGCTTCGACCAGAAGACCGGCTACCCGCTGGAGCTGCGTGACGCCGAGGCCAACGTCAACGACACCAACCCGACCACACTGGCCTACCAGTCGTTCCTGAACGGCTACGTCGCCGACCTGACCGAGAAGACCTCACCCGAGGGCCGCAAGTGGGTCTTCGGCTACGACGCCAATGGCAACCTCAAGACGGTCACCGACCCCCTCGGTGTCGAGTCCGCGACGGCCGGCGACTACACCACCTCGTATGAGTACGACCCGCTCGGCCAGCTGACCAAGTCGACCGACGCCAACGGCAACCCCACCAGCTTGAGCGACTACCACCCCTCCGGATACCCGGAGAAGATCACCGACGCGTACGCGCAGGTCACCGCCACCACGTACGACGTGCGCGGCAACGTCCTGACGGTCACCGACGCGCTGGGCAAGCAGACCACGCAGACGTACGACATCTTCAAACGGCCGCTGGAGTCCAAGGCCCCCAAGGACCAGGACGCCGGCAAGTTCATCACCGCCCCGGCGCCGATCTACGACCCCAACGACAACGTCACCAAGACGACCGCCCCCAACGGCGCCGTCGCCACCGCGGTCTACGACAAGGCCGACCAACTCCTCGAATCCGTTCTGCCGAAGGACACCCCGACCGGTCAGGAGCGCAAGGCGTCCTTCACCTGGGACCTGGCCGGCAACCTGAAGACCCAGACCGAGCCGAAGGGCAACCTCACTCCGGCTGACCCCGCGGACTACACCACCACCTACGTCTACGACCCGATCTACCAGCTGACCGACGTCCTGAACGCCGAACAGCGCAAGATCACCTACAGCTACGACACCGTCGGCAACACCACCAAGGTCGTCGACCCGCGCAAGAACGCCACCACCGACACCGCCGACTACACCGCGATCTCCACCTACGACCTCAACCACCAGGTCAAAACCGTCACCGACGCCGCCGGATACATCACCAAGACCGACTACGACCTCGACGGGCTGGTCGTCAGTGGAGCCGACCAAGAGGGCAACAAGTCCCTCACCGGCTACAACAAGCGTGGCGACGTCATCGAAACGCGCGTCCCGCACTCCGAGACCGACGGCGCCATCAAGTACGTCACCACTCAGTTCGCCTACGACCAGGTCGGCAACAAGACCAAGACCATCACCCCGCGCGGCGTGGAACGCGGCGGCGACCTGCGCGACTTCGTCGCCGAGACCAAGTACGACAAGCTGAACCGGCCCGCCGAGGAGATCTACCCGTTCGACCGGCAGGACCCGGTCTACAACAAGCCCGACAGCGTCCTGTACGCCTACGACGCCGTCTCCCGGCTGAAGGAGATCTCCGCCCCGCCCTCACACGGTCAGACCGTCCGCAACATCACCACGATGACCTACTGGGACAACGGCTGGTCCAAGACCACCACCGACCCGTGGGACATCAAGACCACCTACGACTACAACGACCTGGGCCTGCAGACCAACCGCACCGTCACGTCCGCGGGCGGCTCGTCACAGCGCGCCCTGGACTGGTCGTACTACCCCGACGGCAAGCTCAAGACCCACTCCGACGACGGCGTCCCCCTCGGCTTGGACGTCGTCATGGAGGACAACTCCGACACAGGCCAGGTCACCACCACCGGCACCTGGACCCTCGGTACGGGCGGCACATCCGCTTCCAACATCGTCGGTCCGCAAGCCGAGCCGGCCAGCGGATTCGTCGGCTATGACTACGCCACCGCCCCCTCGGGCACCGGCCAGTCCTCCTTCACCTGGAACCTGACCACCCCGGCCGACGGCACCTACAAGGTGCAGGTCCAATACCCCTCCGGCGCGACGGCCACCAACGCCAAGTACACGGTCAAGCACCAGGGCAGCCAGGACACCGTCACGCTCGACCAGACCAAGGACAGCGGCACCTGGGTCGACCTGGGCACCTACACCTTCACCGCCGGCACCGCTCACTCGGTCACGTTGACCGATGACGCCAACGGCACCGTCGCCGCCGACGCCGTCAAACTGGTACGCGACAACACCGGTGACACCGACACCGAGAAGAAGGACTTCACCTACACCTACGACCCCAACGCCAACCTCACTCTGCTCGAGGACAAGTCCCCGACCGCCAAAATCGACCGGTGGGAGATCGGCTACACCGGGCTCAACCAGATCGACCAGATCCAGGAAAAGCTCAACAGCGTCCTGAAGAACACCACCACCTACCGCTACAACGAAAACAGCGCGGTGGTGCAGCGCACCCACGACAAGACGCTGGCCACCTACGGCTACGACATCCGTGACCTGGTCGAGGAGGTCGTCAACAAGAAGTCGGCCACCGACACCGCGCCGAAGACCACCCGCTACACCTACACCCCCCGCGCCGAACGCCTGCAAGAGACCAAGGCCAACGGCAACACCGTCGACTACGACTACTTCCTGTCCGGCGTCCTGCGCCACTCCCTCGAAAAGAAGCCCAACGCCACACTCGTCGCCGAACACACCCTCGGATACCAGGGCAACCTGCAACGCGCCCACGACCACGCCAAAATCCAGAACGCCGACAACCCCGGCGCCTACCTCGAGAACGACTACACCTACACCTACGACCCCCGCGACCGCATCGCCAAGACCGTCAAAACCCCGACCGGCGGTGGCACGGCCGAAACCGAAACCTACTCCCACGACGCCAACAGCAACGTCTGGGAAGAAGAGGTCCTCGGCAAGAAGACCACCTTCACCTACGACCGCAACCGCCTCCTGACCTCGATCACAGGCGGCCAGACGTCGACGTACACCTACGACCCGTACGGGCGACTGCGCACCACCCAAGGCGGCGGCAAGACCTGGGAGAAGTACACCTACGACGGCTTCGACCACGTCACCAAGCACGAAAAGCTCGGCACCGACGGCACCACCAACACCGTCACCACCTATACCTACGACCCGCTCGACCGCACCACCACCAAGACCGAAAAGGAAGGCACCGCCAACGCCAAATCCACCACCTACTCCTACCTCGGCCTCTCCGGCGAGGTCCTGGACGAAGAGGTGGCCGGCAAACTCACCAAGTCCTTCCAATACAGCCCGTGGGGCGAGCGCCTCTCCCAGGTGAAGGTCGCCGACGACGGCCGCGAGGAATTCTCCTACTACGGATACAACCCGCACACCGATGTCGAACAGATCACCAGCGAGACCGGCGACACCCGCGCCACCTACGGCTACACCGCCTACGGCAAGAACGACGACAAACTCTTCACCGGCATCGACAAGCCGGATCCGGCCGACCCCACGGCCAAGGAGGAGTACAACCCCTACCGCTTCAACAGCAAGCGCTGGGACAACTCCACCGGCATGTACGACATGGGGTTCCGCAACTACAACCCCGGCCTCAACCGCTTCCTCAACCTCGACAACTACAACGGCGCCCTCGACGACCTCTCTCTCGGCACCGACCCCTGGACCAGCAACCGTTACGCCTTCACCGGCGGCAACCCCATCAACAACATCGAACTAGACGGCCACATCCCTGACGACTGGGCCAACGGCAAGAACGGCGGCTATACAGCCTGGCGGAAAGACGTCGAAAAGCGCGCCAAAAACCCACGACACACCAGCAATCCATATATATCGAAGACAAAGGCAACAAAGAGCTCGTGCGTCGGCTTCGGCTGCCAGAATGACGCACCGCCGCTCACAGCCACCTTCACTGAGAACCCATCCCTCTACGAGGCCGCCAAGGCCGGCTACCAAAACTGGTTCAACGCCCTCTTCGAAGAGGAAATCGGATGTTCTGAAGGTAATGCAGGCGACTGCGGCTGGGCTGCTGTCGGGTTCATACCCTTCACCAAGATCGGTAGATGGGGGACCAAGGCCGTCAAGAAGCTCTTCCGTAGGGCCGATGAAGTCATCGATTCACCCGCCTCGAGCGCGGCAAATGGTGAACGCCTGAAGGAGAAACTGCGCGAAGAAGCAGGGCCAATAGGATCAATCCAGTCGGTCGATGACATCTACGAAAATCCAAATGTTCTCCGTGGCGCAACTCCGGAGCAAATCTTGGCAGTGGTGAAGGACACCCCCGGGTGGCGTGTAGAAAAACTGCGCCACGGCAATAAAACAGGTCAAGGATGGGTATTCCGGTATTATGATCCCTACACGGGGAATCAGTCTCCACGCATGATCCGCTGGCATCCTGGTGGCGGGCATCATGGAAAGGACCCGTACTGGCGGGTCGTGGGTACACACGGAGACTTAGGGGGAATAATTCGATGACCGGCGAACAGGAGCCAGACTTCCATCGGTGGATCCGCGATGTCCTCACCCGGCTGAGCTGGGATGCCGACCGCCAGATGGAGCATGTCCGAAGCCTGAACGTCGACGTGGACGAACTTGCTCTGGAATTCGACGATGCACTGCATCTGGCTCAGGCGAAGGTGCAGCATGGTCTGCTGAGCCGCAGAGCGCTCGAGGCGCTCCTACCAGTTGATGCCAAGCTCGGTCACATGACGGAGTACGGTACCGAGCTCTGGACCGAGGAAGCGGTCGCGACAGCTCCCGCCTGGCAGGAGCTACGGGCCATCGCACGGCAGGCGTATCTGGATTTTGACGTGTGATCCTGCCGGTTGGACCCTCGCAGGGCCTGGAGGCGAAGCTGTCTCCAGGCCCGTGTGGTTTCGCTCAGCCAGCGCCGGATCAGAGGCAGCGCTCGCGGCCTTTGGCCGGTACGGGGCGTTCTGCACTCACCGCTTGATATCGCTCACCGCTTACTCCTACCTCGGCCTGTCCGCCGAAGTACTGGACGAAGAAGTGGCTGGCAAGCTGGTTAAATCCTTCCAGTACTCGCCTCGGGGCGAACGCCTTTCGCAGGTGAAGTCCACCGACGACAATCGCGAGGAGTCGTCCTACTACGGTTACAACCCGCACACCGACGTCGAGCAGATCACGTCGGAGACGGGTGACACCCGCGCTACCTACGGCTACACCGCCTACGGCAAGAACGACGACAAACTCTTCACCGGCATCGACAAGCCGGATCCGGCCGACCCCACGGCCAAGGAGGAGTACAACCCCTACCGCTTCAACGGCAAGCGCTGGGACAACTCCACCGGCATGTACGACATGGGGTTCCGCAACTACAACCCCGGCCTCAACCGCTTCCTCAACCTCGACAGCTATAACGGCGCCCTCGACGATCTCAGCCTCGGCCTCGACCCCTGGACCAGCAACCGCTACGCCTTCACCGGCGGCAACCCCATCAACAACATCGAACTAGACGGCCACATAGTGGACGGTTGCGGAGACGGATCGGGACGCATGGAATGCGCACCGACCCTCCAGCAGAAGGTCGATTCCAAGACTGCCACTCCGGCGGACGTTGCGGAGTATTCCTCCAACACCCACATCAGCAATCTCAGCAAGTCCGATAAAACCAAAGTAACGATGGCCGCAGTCGGGCAGAAGAATCCTGACGCCGTCAACAAGTGGACGGCGAGGAATCGGGACAGAACCGCCGACGGTGTTATCGACTTCGTCAAGGAGGTCGCCTACGGGGATATCAAGGGATGCGTGCAGAGCGATCTCGAATCCTGTGCATGGGCAGCCTTCGATGTCTTCTCCATGAAGGTCGGTAGCATTGTCAGAAAAGCCGGGAAAGCGGTCGTCGACAATATCCTGAGCTGCGGCCACAGCTTCGTGCCCGGCACCGAGGTGCTTATGGCCGACGGCACACGCAAGCCCATCGAGGACGTCGAAGCTGGGGATGAGGTTCTGGCCACCGACCCGGAGACCGGGGAGACCAGAGCAGAACGCGTCACGGCAGTCATGACCAGCAAGGGCGACAAGCGCCTCGTGCAGATCAGCATCGACACCGATGGTGACGAGGGTGACAAGCACGGCAGCATCATCGCCACCGACCACCACCCGTTCTGGGTGCCCGCGCTGCGGCAGTGGGTAAGGGCCGACGAGCTCAAGCCCGGCATGTGGCTGCGCACGTCCGCGGGAACGTACGTCCAGATCAGCGCGATCAACAAGTGGACCGCTGTGCAGCGCGTTCACAACATGACCGTTGAGGACCTTCACTCCTACTACGTCCTGGCGGCCGACACCTCGGTCCTGGTCCATAATTCATGTCCGAGCTTTGTAGACAAGGCCCGGGACGGTCTTGCGGGCAAGCGCGAGACCACCGGAAAGATATTCGATGAGGGCGGAAATCCGATAGAACTTGAGTTCAGTGACGGAGTGCCGCTGGGAAACGAGCTTACGAGCGGATACGACGAACTATCGGGCGCTGTCGACGGATATTTGGGTAAAAACTTCTATACAGCATCCCACGTCGAAACGAAATACGCGATGTGGATGCGGCTGAGTGGCCTCAAACACGCGCAAGTCGTCATCAACAAAGCCATGTGGAACGCCCCGGTCAACTGCTACGGGCTAGTGTCCCGCATCCTTCCCAAGGGTTGGTCGATGTCGGTATGGGAGCCGGGAGCCCAGTCGGCGAAGACCATCCGGGGAACTGGTCCGCCTGCCTACTGAGGCTGTCCCGTAATCACATGACCTTGTAGTCACCGCAATGGGGCCTCCCAAATAGTTGAGAGGCCCCATTGCCATGGAAACTCGGCCTCAGACGGAGTTGGGGTGAAGCCAGCGGTATACGCCTGGCCCGAACATTGCTTCCAGGCAACGATAGAATCCCCTGTCCGGGTAGGGAATATCCCAGACCCAGGGCACCTGCTCCATCATGCGTGATCTGTCCAACGACACCGTCTCGGTGAGCACGGCAAAGAGCTCATCGGGAACCGGATCATCGTCCGCCAGGCAAGACCACGCAAGCGCGGCGCCCAGCCGGACCTCGGCGGGCTGTGCCGGGTCCGACCAGGATGCGCGGGTCCAATCGATGGCGGATTGTCGCTCGTCCGGGCGGTCCCGAGCCAACTGCGCGATCGCTAGGGTGAGGCTCACGCGTACTCCCGGCACGTCTTCTACGTCGAGCCGCTCGCGTAGCGCGGCGGAGATCCGCCGGCCGTCACCGGTCGCGACGGCGAGCACGTAGCAGGCCGCTTGGCGGACCGCGGCGTCGGCGTCGTCGAGCAGCGGCAGGACGATGTGCGCGTCCGCGGCGATGGCGTCGCGGGCGGCCTCGACCGACCAGTTGGCGGGGTAACCCCCGTTGTCGAAGAGCACTACGGGGGGTGAAGGGATGGTCTGCAGCAAGCCTTCACGCGAGCCGGGGCGGACGTACATGATGCACCGGGCCGAGTCGGCGGGCAGCTTCAGCACGTCCGCTCGATGGTGTGTCGTCGGGTCGGCGGCGATGCGGAGCAGGAACGGCACGACCAGCGCCGACGACGGGTAGGTGGTGCCCTGATGACATATCGCGCCACGCAGTTCGTCGAGCGCGCGCGCCGCGATGGCGGCATCGCCGGACCTGATACCCGTTAAGAGATCTGGGATATCATTTGCCGGCCCATAGGCATGGAGGAAGCGGGCCCAGGGCACTTCGCTGAGCTTCGTCCACTCCTTCACATCGCGTGGCATCCGCGCCATCACTGTGCGGATGTCGAGATCCGTCCCTTGGTGCCGCTCGAGCCCATCGCCCTCCATGAAGTCCTGGTCGTAGGCTTGGTCCATCGTTCTCCCTCAGCAACACGACGATTCAGGCGTGAACGGGCGGGTTGACCCGAAACTAAGCAACGGCCCTCTGCGCTTGCACGCGACCCGCCGTTCGAGGCCGGACCGACCCTACTTGACAGGCCCGAACGCATGCCGACGACGCAGCATGTGCGCGCGAGCCCACAGCCGCCCGGTCGCCCCGGATGCGGCCATGGCCTTGTCCACCCCGAGCGTTGGCCCGGGCGAAGGTCTTGTGCCAGGCGTGCGGCGGGCGCGGGGTGCCGTCGTGGTTCAACCACAGCCAGACCGGCTCCAACCCGCCGGAGCCTTCGCGAAACAACCGCATGCGCAGCTTGGGCGTCATCGCGTCCAGCCGTACTTCGCGAACGGCGCCATGGTCATCGACACCACCAGCAGCCCGTCGGAGCGGGCCTGCCGCAGCAGCCACCGATCCGTCACCCGCTCATAGCGACCCGCCTGCTGAGGGATTCATCCGACTTCGCCGGGTGAAAGGATCATCGTGATATCGCATGAGGCCGACCGGATGATTCTGGCCGGCCTCATGCGCAGCATTATTTTCCTCATGCAAGATCGACTCTTTTGCACTCACCTGCTGCCGCCGTCAGTTGCCGGGGTCAGCCGCACCGACGAGAACCAGCTGTCCGCCCCGGCGCTCAGCTGCTCGCCTGCAACTCCCACTCTTTACTGAGACTGGCGCGTCGCCAGCATCCAAGCCTCGACTGGCCAAGGGCAGGCGGCGTACCGACGACTTCAACACCGACGGTCGGGCTGACCTGGGATAAAACAGGCAGAAACGCCCAATCAGCTCTGGAAGCTCCGATTTGCAGCCAGCGTGCGGATGACCACGGCGACCAGCGCATTCTCGGAGAGGTAGCCATACCGGCGAGAGTCCACCGAGTCCTCCGGGTTGTCGCCGAGGACGACGATGCGGCCCGCGGGGACGGTCTCCTCGTCGACGTGCGCGAGCGCCGGGACGCGGCCGCGCGGCACCGGGTCGCCGGGCAGCGCGTGCACCCGCTTGATGACCAGGTCGGTCACGGGCCCCAAGCTGGTGGCTACCATCCTGCCGTCGGCGGTCGGCACTGTGACGCCGACCGGCCGTTCCTCGGCTGGTGGTCTCAGCACGACGACGTCGTCTCTCCGCAGCTTGGAGACGTTCGCGACACGCCGGGTCAGCAGGCGCGTTCCCGGGGTGTAGGTCGGCTTCATACTGTTGCCGATCACTGTGATGACCAGCAGCCGGCGTCGCAGAGTGAGCCCGGCCCCTGCGGCCGCGGCGATGACCAGGCCGCAGGCCAGTGCGATGATCATGGTTGACCCACCTGCTCGCTCTGGTAGCCGGCCGCCTGCCGGGAGAACATCCGCGCGTAGTCGCCGTCGAGGGTCAGTAGCTGGGCGTGTGTGCCCTGCTCGGCGATGATGCCATCATCGAGCACGAAGATCAGGTCTGCGTCCCGTACGGCGCCGAGGCGGTGCGAGATCAGGATGCTGGTCTTCGCGCTGCGGATGTCCTTGAGCCTGGTGTGCATGTCGTGCTCGGTGTCGGCGTCCAGCCCGGAGCTGGGCTCGTCCAGGATCATGACATCGCAGTCCTGACGCAGATAGGCGCGAGCCAGGGCGATGCGCTGCCACTGCCCGCCCGACAGGATCACTCCGACCTGCGAGCCGGCCGGGCCGGGACCGGCGGCGAACATCCGGGTCAACAGGGTTTGGTAACCACGAGGCAGCGCGCTGATGGCGTCATGGATTCCCGCCAGCTCCGCGGCCTCGCGCAGGCGGGCCTCGTCGTCCAGCGCGGAGAGCTCCCCCACAGCGATGTTGTCGGCGGCGCTGAAGTCGTACTCCATGAAGTCCTGGAAGACGGCGCCCATCCGAGCTCGGAGCTCCTCGTGCGGGAACCGCCGGATGTCGATGCCGTCCCATAGGATGGCGCCTCGGGTCGGCTCGTAGAACCGGCACAACAGTTTCACCAGCGTGCTCTTGCCCGCGCCGTTGGCCCCGATGAGCGCGATCGTGGCGCCCGCCGGGATGAACAGGTTGACCCCGCGCAGCACCCAGTCGTGATCATCGCTGTAGCGGAACCATACGTCGCGCAGCCTGATGCCGTCACGGAGCGCGGGCATGGCGGCGGGCCGTGCGTCCGGAGCCGGGGCAGGCGCGGGGCTGGCGCTCAGGACGGCCTCGTAGTGCTCGAACATGAGCGCCTCCTGGTAGGCCACGGTGGTCGAGACGATCAAGTCGGTGAGACCTGATTGGGTACCGGCCACCGCGGCGATGAACACCGACACGTCCCCGATCGTGAGCCGGCCGTCGCCGGCCGCCGCGACCATCCACAGCAGACCGGCGCCGGAGGCTACGACCGACAGCACGACCAGCACGGTCTGCGTCATCAGCTCACGCCGGTCGAGTTGGCGCTTGGCCGCGTTCGCGGCCCGCCGTTCGCTGGTCATCCGGCCGCGCAGGAACGGGCCGAGCCGGAACAGGCGGATCTCCTTGGCCGCCCGCGGGCTGGTGAGCAGGTTCGCGTAGAACAGTTCCCGCCGCTGTGCCGGGCCGATGTCCATGAACATCTTGTGCCGGCGCTGTGACACGCGGAACTCGGCGACGAACCCCGGAACCGCCGCGATGACCACAATGCCGGCCACCGGCGGGCTGATCACGGCGAGCGAACCGATGAAACCAACGAGCGACAGCGTCCCACGGAAGATGCCGAAAGCCGCCTCGACGAACCTGCCGGGCGCCATCACACTCTGCTGCGCGAGCCGGAGCCGGTCCAAGAAGACCGGATCTTCCAGGCGATCGAGCCCGACTAAGCCCTCGATCGCCTGGAACAGGCCGTCCTGTGCGGTCAAGGCCGCTCGGCGGTCTATCTCCGCGACCAGGTACCTGCGGGCCAGTGGAGCGACCCCGCGTACCAGCCCCAGCATCGACAGAACCGCCACCGGCCACAGCACGTCCGCCAACCGCGCGTGCGCGATCAGAGCGTCGATGACCACTTTGGTGAGCCAGGCGGCCGCCACCCCCTGCGTCCCGATCAGGATTTCGAGCAGGAAGTAGCCCCAGACATGCGGCATGGCCGCCCGCCCGCAGAGCCCGACAAGCCGTCCACCGTGCCGAACGGCGCTGAGCGCCGCACCCGCTGCGAGTCGACCCATCACGCTCCGGCCTTGCCCGAGGAGGCCGCTACATGCGCATGCACCACCTCGCCGGGATCGGCGCTCACCGCCCCCACCCGTGCGTGGCCGCCGATCACGCAGAACGCGGGAAAGGCCCCGACCTTGAACGCGCTACCGAGAAGACCCTCGTGACCTTCCACCACCACGCGCGCCACCTGTGCCAGCGGCTCCACATAAGACGTCGGATCATCACGTTCCGCCGCCACCACCACCGCCAGCGCAAGACGTCCCTGGTCACGAAGGTCACGGGCGTGCTCGACGAAGACCGGGATCATCTCCCGGCATCCTCCACAGCTCGTACTGAAGAATCCGACCACAGCTCCGCCGGTCAGCGCATCGCGCGTCAGCTCCCCGCCGTCAACCGTCCGTGCCGTGAACTCACCGACCGTCTCGCCGACCGCCAGGAAACCACCCCGGACGGTCCCCGTATGGCGTGCCTGAGCCACCGCGGTCGCCAGATCCCTCACCCGTTTGGCCAGGGCGAGCACCAGAACCAGGTTGAGCAGACACAAGATCCCGACGAGTACGACGCTCGCGGCGAGCAGCGCCACCGTCATTCCCCCTTCACCGTAGACTTCAGCGTCGACGGAAACAATGTCACCTGAGACCACTGGCCGGCCCGAACAGGGCGAGGACATCGTTCGCCCCCGAGCGCAAGAGATATGCGACCTGAAGGCCGTCTTTTGAGAGCGCTTGAGCGCGTTCGAAATCAGACGGCTCAAGCGCTCATCATGGTGTCAGCTCCTGCAGTACCAGCAGTAGAGGTCGCGGAAGGCGTCGTACCCGTAGCTCCCCGCGTGGGGGTGACCATTAATGGTGCACGAGTAGGCCAGGCAGCTGCCTACCGCCTCGGCCTTCTCCTGCGGCACGAATGCGCTGATCACGCGATCGCCCAGACGAGTGATGATATTGATCACGACTGCTCCCTTCGGACTCGGGGCACGCCACGAGCCTGTCTGCCTGGTCTCCACTGCGCACACAAGAGGCACTCAGCCACGGCTGGACATGACGCGTGCCTTAGAGATAAGGCTCTTCAAGCTCGCGTCGGCTTATATGCGTCCCGCGATGATGACTTGACGCCTCAAGAGAATGCCGGTTGTGCTCTGCCGAATCAAACGTTTGCACGCTGACGCAATATCGCACTTCACCGGCCTGCCCGTGCCAGAGAGAGACCTGCCTGTGAAGACACACCGACCCCCGTCCGAAATCCGGCTCCAGGGCATGCGACGTGCGCGTCTTCCGCGTTACTGATCTCCGGGAAGTGCTTCTCCTCGCCGGGCGATACGTACCGGTTCGGCCGCAACCTCAGAACCCCGTTCGCGACCACCATCGCCCTGATAGGCCCACCGGTCCTCCTTCCTGTGACGGTCGCTCGCGCCCGCAAAGCTCGGCGGCCCAACGGACCTGGTGCGCCCCGGAGCCAAACCATTCTGTCCGGACCGTAGTCGAAGGATGAGGAAAGCTGCTCGGACGAGACGAGAAGGCAGAAAGTGCTGCGAATACACTTCACCAGCCAGGACCTACGGCGGATTACTTTGGCCGAGGACACCGACCCGTTGTGGGACGTGCTGCTGAGCCTACATGTGCTACAAGAAGGGCGGGATCTGATTTATGGGGAGTGGTGGCGGCGGGCGCGGCAGGTGAAAGTCGTTGATATGCGCCTGTTACGTTCACTGACGCCACCTCAAGGATATTCACCGGACTTTCTCACCCCAGGGCGCGGGGACGCCGCCCTGGAAGAGCAACTGGATTGGCTGCTGTCCACTCCGACACCACGGTTCCGCGAGGAGCTGAGCTATTTCAATGACAAGCAGCCGAATTCCTCGTCGATCAAGGCGCTGCTGGATGGTGGCGCTCCGATGCTCGACCGGTTGGGCAACGCCATTACCGAGTATCATCGTGCCGGAATAGCTCCGTACAAACGCATGCTGAGACCGCACCTTCAGGCCGACCGCGCTCGGCGGCTGGAGGGGCTCGCTGACGGCGGCGTCGATCGCCTGCTCGGCGATCTGCATCCTGATGTGGTGTGGGAGCCGCCAGTCCTGCGCGTGCTCGACTACGTGGAGCACGACGTGCACCTTGAGGGGCGCGGGCTCGTTCTCCTGCCGTCAGCGTTCTGCCGCCGCCATCCGATCACGCTGCGGGACACCGATTTGCCGCCTGTACTGTGCCTTCCTGTACAACCGCCCGTCGGCTGGCTGCCTCGGGTCCGAGCGGACGGCGAGATGGAACACAAACCGGTCGTTGCTCTGCTCGGGCGGACCCGCGCGTACGTCCTGGAGCAGGTCGCCGGACCCATGACCACGACGGAGCTGGCCCGGCGCCTCGGCATCTCGCTGGCCATGGCGAGCCGGCACACGACAGTATTGCGCAATGCCGGCCTTGTTGATTCCAGGCGTGAGGGCAACGCCATCTTCCATCACATCACTGCTCTCGGCAGGGCGTTGCTCAACGGCCGGCCGTTCACCTGAGCGTTCGCGTTTCAGCGTGACAGGAGCTGGAATCGCGGCGGAGAAGGCCACCGCGTCAAAGGTGTCCTTCTTTACGCATGGTCTGGCAGGTGCATCGATGCGATCCTGGCGGGATCGGCCACGATCGCGATGGCGGCGATCCGGCCGTCGGCGACTGTGAACGAGATGATGGAGAGCGGGGTTCCGTCTTCGCGCCACGAGACGTACCCGGGCAGGCCGTTGACGAGCACCGCTTGATGTCGTGCGACAGCGCCGGAGACCATCCGCGCGCCGGTGGCGACTGTGGTGGCGCCGAGGGTGACGACCACCCCGTTCGGAGTGTCGACCGTCAGCTTCACGTCCGGGTCGAGCACGCGCAGCAGCGCCTCGAAATCGCCGCCGCCCGCGGCCGTTTGGAAGGCTTTGATGACCTGTCGTTGTTCTCGTCGGACGATCGTCAGCTGCTCGGTTGCCTGTACCTTCCTGCGGGCGCGGCTGGCGATCATCTTGGTGGCGTCGGCGGATTTGCCGAGGATCTGGCCGATCTCGGCGAACGGCACCGCGAACAGGTCGTGCAGCACGAACGCCAGTCGCTCGCTGGGCCCGAGCGAGTCCAGGACGACGAGCAGCGCGAGCCCCACCGAGTCGGTGAGCGCCACGACGTCCTCGGGCTCAGCGCTGTCGTCGACCGTGATCACGAGCTCGGACAACCCGTCTCCGTAGGACGACTCGCGGCGGGACCGCAGGACATCCAGGCTGATCCGGCCGACCACCGTGGTCAGCCAGCCCGCCAGGTTCTCGATGGTCGTCGCGTCCTGGCGGGCGAGCCGTATCCAGGCATCCTGGACCACGTCCTCGGCGTCGGCGTGTGATCCGAGCACGCGGTAGGCGACCGCGCTCAGCCGGTCGCGCTGGGCCTCGAACGCTTCGGCCAGCAGGTCCGTCCGGCTGGTGTCGGTCATCGGGTGGTTTTCCTCGGATCGCGGGGTTGTGACGGGCCTGGATCGTCGCATGGTCTATGGTCGGTCAGCCATCGGTACGGTTTGGGCGGCGCTGCTGGCGGAGCGAGATCTGGTTGCCGTCCGGATCCACCGCCTCGATGCGAACGCCGAACGGGTAGTCCTCCGGTTCGGGCCGATCGAATGTTACGCCTCGCTGGCGAAACACCTCGAAATCCTTTCTCAGGTCGTCCGACTCGAGGATGAGCGGGCCGGGGGTGACACCCGGCCGGTTCTCGACCGGCTGTCCAGCGGCCGGCGCGTGCGACCAGAGGATGATCTCGACCGGACTGTCGCCCACGCCCACGGTGAGGAAGCGTCCTTCGGGTCCCGGGTAGTCGATGCGCTTGTCCAGGCCGAGCCCTTCGGTGTAGAACTTCAGCGCGCGGTCCTGATCAGTGACGTTGACCGTCACATACATGATGTTCGTCAGCACCCTGGTCTCCAATCTCGTTGTCGGTAGCGACGACCGTGGGCGTACACGGCCGTCGCTCATATGACGGGCGCGGGCGCCAGAAGGTAACGAGTGGACCGAGCTCTGCGCGGCAGGGCGTCACGGGTATTCGCGCGGATCCGGTGGAGGAGGAACCGCCATCGCGTGAACCAAGGTCTTTAGGCGGTCGCTGATTGCTCCTCGCCAGCGGGGCGTTCGATGAGCTCGCTACCGCCCCACGTGTTCGATGCGGTACGCCCGTTCACTCCGGGTCGGTGCCCCGCCCCTCCACCGCCGGGCGTCCGAGCAGCTTGTCGATGCTGCGGCGTTCGCGTTTGGTGGGACGGCCCGCGCCACGAGCCCGTACGGCCACCGTGACGATCTCCTCGCGCGGAGGAGGCGGCGGGCTCTTGTCGACGTAGCACTCGGCGGCCACGGGGGCGCCGACGCGTTTGGTGATGATCCGGGAGACGACCACGATGCGTTCGTGCCCCTCGTGCCGTAGCCGGACCTCGTCACCGACCCGCACGACGTGCGCGGGCTTGACCCGTACCCCGTTGACCCGGACGTGACCGCCTCGGCAGGCATCGGACGCGATCGAACGCGTTCTGGTCAGCCGCACCGACCAGATCCAGCTGTCCACCCGAGCACTCAGCTGTTCACCTGCCACTCCCACACTGTACTGAGAGGCGGTTCGCGAGTTGATGTCCTTTTCGTCGTTGAGGTTGGGTAAGGCTGCCGATCAGCTCCCCTCCGGGAAGCGATCTTCCTTCCGCGCTCTCCCTCGCAGGTCACCCGCACTCGTGAACAGCCCATGGTGAGCCTTCGCGATCATCCGGTCACCTTGGCGTCCCAGTCGATCCGGTAGTCGAAGATCCAGGTCATCTTCTCGGGCTTGCCCAGCTTGCCGAAGATCCGGATCGCGTAGGCGTTGACGACGCGGCCGACCGGCCCCGCTGCCTTGCTGGCGTTCTTGCGGGTCGTCTCCTTGATGACCCGCTCGACCCGGGGACGGCGCTCGGCCTCGTAGGCGGCGAACGCCTCGGCGTAGGGGAGATCGCGTAGGCAGCGGGCGAGCTGGATCGCGCTCTCGATCGACAGGGACGCGCCCTGCCCCGAACTGGACGACGGCGCATGCACCGCGTCGCCGACCAGCACGATCCGGCCCCGGCTCCACGTGACGGTGGTGGGCGGCATGTTCTCCATCGGGCCGACGATCACTACGTTCGATGGGTCGGTCCGCTCGATCAGGTCCCGCGCCGGGGTGCCGTCGGCGGCGAACTTCTCCGCCAGGATCGGCAGCCACTCGGCGGCCGGGGTCGCCTGGACCTCGGCGGCGGTCATCGGCTCGGGATGTGGGAGGTTCGCGAACCAGACGGCGTCGTCCGCGCCGAAGACCTGGTAACCGAAGAACGCCTTCTTGCCGAAGGTCATCGGCATCTTGCCCCCGGTCGAGGGGATCCCCGGGGCCCGGACGCGGGCGCCGAAGCTGATCAGGCCTGCGTACTGCGGTCCCGGGGTCGCCGGGTCGATGAGGGAGCGGACGGTCGAGCGGATACCGTCGCAGCCGATGAGGATGTCGGCGGTGGCCTGGGTGCCGTCCGCGAAGTACGCGGTCACCCCGTCGGCGGTCTCCTCGGCCCGGACGAGGCGCTTGCCGTGCTCGGTTCTGACACCGCGCCGCGCGGCCTCGTCGTGCAGCACCCGGTAGAGCTCGTCGCGCCAGACGAACTGCATCGGCCGGATCCCAGGCGGGTTGCCGAACTCGGCGAGCGGACGGCCCTTCCAGTCCTGGAGCACGATGCCGGTCATCGGCGCGCCGAGCGGCCGGATCAGGTCGGCGCAGTCGATCGCGTCCAGCGCGTCGACTCCGTTGGGGGCGAGGCTCATGCCACCGCCGACCCCGTCGGCGGTCTTCTCGTACGCCTCGTAGACGGTGGCGTCGATGCCCGCCTTCTGCAGGGCCATCGCGGTGACCGGCCCGGCGATCCCGCCGCCGATGACGAGTGCTGACTTCACAGTCGCGGTGTTCTGTTCCATGACGGGATAGTTTCACTGCAACTAGTAGCTTGTCAACTAGTATTTTCCGGAGTAGTGTCGGTGACATGAGTACTGCGTTCCGAGGTTCGCCGCTGGCCCTCACCGTCCTGGCGCTGCTGCACTACAAGCCCCTGCATCCGTACGGAATCCAGCGGCTGATCAAGGACTGGGGGAAGGATCTGGTCGTCAACGTCGAGCAGCGGACGAGCCTCTACCGGACGATCGACCGGCTCGCGGAGGCCGGCCTGGTGGCGGTGCTGGACACCGAGCGGGACCAGGCCTACCCCGAGCGGACCGTCTATAAGGTCACCGACGCGGGCCGTGCGGCCGCCCGTGAATGGCTGGTGGACCTGCTCACGGTGCCGAAGCGGGAGTTCCCGCAGTTTCCGGCGGCGCTGTCCCACCTGCTGCTGCTTTCGCCCGAGGAGATCCCCGACCTACTGGAGCGCCGGCGGACGGCCGTCACGGCATCGGTGGCGGAACTGCAGACCGCGCTGACCGGTCAGGCCGAGGGGGGTCTGCACCGGGCCGGCCTGCTCGAACTCGAATACCTGCACGCGGTGGCCGTCGCCGAGGAGCGCTGGCTGACCGCCCTGATCGACGACCTCCGCTCCGGCCGGCTGACCTGGTCCGCAGCCGACTTCGCCGACCCGCAGTAGCTACGGACTACTCATGCCGAGGCCGCAGGCCCGGCCGGGCGGTGTGGCGGGAGCGGGCCAGAGTCAGCCCACCGAGGACCACGGCGATCAGCCCGACCACCAGGTCCACGTAGCCCCCGACTATTCCGTAGCCGGTGCCGGGACCGCCGTCGGCGGCGCCCACGACCAGCCCGCCGATGACCGCGCAGGCCAGCCCCGCCGCCAAGGCCACGATGGCTCCCCTCCTCCCGCCATTGCCGATACGACGGACGGAGCGGGCCAGAGCCAGCCCGCCGATGACGACGCCGGCCAGCCCCAGCAGCGCGCCCACCACGGACCAGAGACGCCCGGTGGTCAGGGTGTAAGGATCGACGGGCTGGGCCAGAACATGGGCGGCTGCCGGTGTGGCGTGCCCCAGAATTCCGAGCAGGGCGGCTTGCACGTGAGGGACGGACATGAGGTTCCTTTCGGTCGGATGATGGGCGTCGGCAGCGTGCCCGACGCGGTGGATCGCCTATGCCGGTGGAGTGGTATTCGCTGGGGTCAGCCGATCAGCTCGGGGTGGCGGGAGCGGGCCAGAGCCAGCCAGCCGAGGGCCGCACCGGCCAGCCCCAGTACCAGGGCCACGGCCGCCCCGAATACTCCGTTGCCGGTGCCGAGACCGCCGTCGGAGACAGCCAGCTTCACCGCGCCGTTGAGCCCGCCGGTCAGCCCCACCACCAGGGCCACGATGGCCATCCTTCTCCCGCCGTTGCCGGTACGACGGGCGGAGCGCAGCGCCAGCCAGCCGATGACCACGCCGCCCAGCGCCACCAGTGCGGCCACACTGGCCCAGATTCGCGCAGGGGTTCCGATGAAGGTATCCACACCCTGGGCCGCGCATTCTGCCTGCGTCGTACAGACTGGCGAGGTCGCTTCTGCGGCAAGCACCAGCAAGACGGACATTGAGCTTCCTTTCGATCGGGTGACGGACTCGGTCGGATGACGGACTCCGTTGGATGACGGACGCCCGCAGCGTGTCCAGCGCGGTGGATCGCCGATGCCGGCAGAAGCGCCGGTGACGAGAGCGAGCGTCTGGGAGGGTTCGCGGAATCGATCGTCGCGCCGTCGAGGTGGTCGCTGCCTCCGACCGTTGATGGCAGCGTCTACGCAGTTCTGCGTAGACGACTCGTGCCTCGGTACGCTCGTCGTCGTAGGCGGTCGCGCGTCTGGGTGGAGTGTTCTCGCAGGCGGGAACCGTAGGATCGCGGCATGAAACACCGCGTGGTGTCGTTGCGCGTGCCGGTGCCGGCGCAGGACGTGCTGATCGCGCTCTTCATCACCGTGATGCAGGTGCAGGGCACGATAGTCCGCAATGTCGGCGAGGTGGTACAGCGTCCCCTCAGCGACCTCGGAAACCTGGGATATGTCCTGCTGGTCGTGAGTGGTGTGGTCGTTGTCGTCCGACGCCGGTGGCCGGTGCTGGTGTTCGTCACCGCCGCGCTCGCCAGCTTGGTGTACTACGGCCTGGACTTCCCGGACGGGCCCGGTTGGCTCGGGCTCTTCGTCGCCCTGTACACCGTCGCCGCCTACGGGGACGGGCGCCGGTCGCTGGTGATCGCGGGCGTGGCCACCTCGGTGCTCGCCATCGGCTGGCTGGTCGCCGCGGCCGACATCGAGCCACGCGCCGCCGTCGGCTGGGTGTACTTCCGGATCGGCGCGTCGGTCATGAGCGCGGCCCTCGGCGAGTCCGTTCGGTCCCGGCAGGTCATCGCGGCCGAAGCTCAGGAGCGCGCCGAGCTGGCCGAACGGACTCGCGAAAAGGAAGCGCGGGCGCGGGTGGACGCCGAACGGCTCCGGATCGCGCGCGAGGTCCACGACACCGTCGCGCACGCCATAGCGATCATCAACGTCCAGTCCGGCGTCACCGCGCACGTGCTCGACAGGAAGCCGGAAGTGGCGCGCGAGGCACTGCGTGCCATCGAGCAGACCAGTTCTCGGGCGCTGCATGAGATGCGGGCCATCCTCGGGGTCCTCCGTGACGACGGCGACGACAACGACGGGCGCGTGCCGTACCCGGGGCTGGGGCAGATCGACGAACTGGCCGCCAAGGCCCGCGCGGCCGGACTCGACATCGAGCTCAAGGAGAGCTCGTCCGCGGCGCCGTTGCCGAGTGCGGTGGGGGGTGCCGCCTACCGGATCCTTCAGGAATCGATCACCAACGTGATCCGCCACGTCGGCCCCACCCGGGTGACGGTGGCGCTGAACCACGGGACCGAGGCATTGGAGATCCGCGTGACCGATGAGGGCCGCCACGCCGCCCCAGGTCATGGCTCCGCGGGCCCGCACCTGCCGGCCCGGCATCAGCCCGGCACCGGCGGCTCGGCCCAGCCCGGCCGCGGGATCCTCGGCATGCGCGAGCGCTGCCAACTGCTGGGCGGAGAACTCGACGCCGGGCCGCTTCCAGGCGGCGGGTTCGAAGTGAGCGCACGACTGCCTCTCGCGCCGACCGGGCGGAGCCTATGAACGCGGCAGCCGCCTCGCCGTTGATCAAGGTGCTGCTGGCCGACGACGAGGGTCTCGTACGATCCGGGTTCAAGGTCCTGCTCGACCTCGAGGACGACATCACGGTGGTGGGAGAGGCCACCAACGGCGCCGAAGCCGTCGAGCGGGCCCGCGCCACCCGTCCCGACGTCGTGCTCATGGACATCCGCATGCCGAAGGTGGACGGGATTCAAGCCACCGCACAGATCGCCCGAACACGCGGGTTGGAGCAGGTCCGGGTCATCATTCTCACCACCTACGACACCGACGAGTACGTCTTCGACGCCTTGCAGGCCGGTGCCAGCGGCTTTCTGCTCAAAGACGCCGGACCGGCCGAGCTCCTGCACGCCATCCGGGTGGTCGCCGCGGGGGAGGCGTTGCTCGCGCCGCGGATCACTCGACGCCTCATCGGCCAGTTCACCGCGCGACGAACAGCTGCCCGGGCCGCGGACGACCGGCTCGCGGTGCTGACCGAGCGCGAGCGCGAAGTGCTGGCCCTGGTGGGACAGGGCCTGAGCAACAACGAGATCGGTGCCGAGTTGTTTCTGAGCCCGGCCACCGCGCGTACCCATGTCAGCCACGCGATGGCGAAACTGGGCGCGCGCGACCGTGCGCAACTGGTCGTCATCGCTTACCAAACAGGACTGGTCAGCCCTGCGATGTAAGGCACGGAGCCGGGCGCTGGGTCACGCCGGCCCGGTGAAATGGGCTTCGGCGTATTTGCGGAAGGCCGTGACGAGGCGGCTGCGGTCGTCGGCTCGGGTGGCCAGCACGACGTGGCTGGGCTCGATGCCCTCCAGGGGGATCGTGGTGAGGTCGGGGCGCAGTTCGCCAATGCGGGCGGTGGCGGGGACGATGGCAACGGCCTGTCCGCTGGCGACGAGTTCGAGCTTGTCCTCGCCTGTCTCGATGAGGGGACCGTCGGGCGCCGGGCTTCCGTCGGGCCGGGGGTCGGCGCGCCAGAAGGCGTTCCAGACCGGGTCGAGCGCCCGGGGCAGGGGCTCGTCGGCGATGTCGTCGAGGGTGACCGATTCCTTGCCCGCCAGGCGATGATCAACGGGCACCAGCAGCGCCCGGGGTTCGTCGTAGAGCACCGTGACGTGCAGCCCGTCGGTGGGGAACGGCAGCCGGGCCACCGCCGCGTCCACCCGGTGGTCGAGGAGCGCGGCGCGTGGTTCGCCCCAGTCCAGGTGGAAGATCCGTACCTCGGCGTCGGGATGCCGCTGGCGTAGCTCGCGTACCGCCGAGGTGACGACGAGGTTGCCGATGTAGCCGATCGCGATCCGGCTGGGCTGGGCGGCGGCTCGGGCCTGCGCGGCAGCGCCGGTGGCGGAGCGCAGCAGCGCGAGGGCGAGCGGGAGGAAGACCTCTCCGGCGTCCGTGAGCCGGCTGCCCTGCGGGGTGCGGTCCAGCAGGCGGGCGCCCACCTGCTGTTCGAGCCGGGCGATCTGCCGGCTCAGCGAGGACTGGGTGAGATGGAGGGCTGCGGCCGCACGACCGAAGTGCCGGTGCTCGGCGACGGTGGTGAACGAGCGCACCAGCCGCAGGTCCAGGTCCACCGGAGGAAGTGGCGAGTCGGCCATGCGCCCAGCGTAGCTCTCACCCCTCCAACTGCGGTGATGCGCGAATCGGGATGCGCCTTGCGAAACATTCATTGGACCCTGAGTGGGGTGCGGTCCCAAGCTGATGAGCAAGTTGAGCAGCCCAAGGAGCATTCTCATGAGGTCCACCACCGTGGTCGACGCGGCCCGCCAGGCGTTGGGGCCGGTCGGCGTGACGCTGCCGGTCTCGTTCACCAGCGCCCTGTCCATCGACCTGCAGCGCGAGGCCGTCGAGCGGCTGGAACGCGCCGGCTACCACGCCGTCTGGACCAACGAGGTCGTCGGCGGAAAGGACGCCCTCGTGCAGCTGGCAGTGTTGCTGGCCGCCACGCGGCGGATGGTGTTCGGCACCGGCATCGCCAACATCTGGGCCCGGTCACCGCAGACCATGCATGGTGCTGCGGCCGTTCTCGCCCAGGCATATCCCGGCCGGTTCGTGCTCGGGCTGGGGGTCGGGCATCCGCAGCAGGCGGCCGACACCGGTCGGGAGTTCGGCAGCCCGCTGGCCACGATGCGCGACTATCGCGAGCGGATGGACAGCCCGACCTCCCCACCCGCACCCGACGTGGCCTATCCGCGGATCATCGCCGCGAACGGCCCGAAGATGCTCGCGTTGGCCGGCGAGATCGCCGATGGGGCACTGCCCGCCGGAGGGCCTCCCGAGTTCACCGCGCAGGTGCGTCAGGTGCTTGGCCCGGACAAACTGCTGGTCATCGGGCTCTCCGTGGTCCCGGGCGGCGACCGCGACCGGGCGCGGGCGATCGCACGGGAGTGGGTGTCGGGCAGTCTCCGCCAGACCTGGTTGGCGGCGGCCCTGGCCCGGTTCGGCTACTCGGACCAGGAGATCGCCGAGGTGAGTGACCGGGTGGTGGACGCGCTCATCGCCCACGGTGACCCTGCCGACATAGCCGCCAAGGTACGCGAGCACCTGGCCGCCGGCGCGGATCATGTGACGCTCCTGCAGCCGATCGGCACCGACTTCTCGGTCGGCGTGGACCAACTGGAGCGGCTCGCGCCGGCACTGCGCGACGTCACCGCACACCCAGACCAGCGCTGGTAGAACGACAGTGTGCCTGCCGGTGTAGCGGTGCCGGCGGATCCTGTGTCAGCTGGATTTGAGTGAGTAATTGCTGTGCACGGCGCTCAACCATTTGGCGTCGATCTCGCGCCCGGTGATCCGGCCTGCCAGCCGTAGGGCGGACGTGACGCTGACCTGGATGGTCACGGGGTCCTCGATCCCGTCGTCATCTGGGTTGTCCAGTTGGAAGGCGAGATCTTCCATGAGCGTGTCGAGGGCGTGCGGGTCGGTGCCTCCACGTTCGGTCGGCCAGTTGATGGCGAAGAGGGTGACAACGACCCCGTTGACTGCCCAGTCAAGGCGGTGGTTGTCGTAGCCGCATTGGATGCTGAGCGCTCGTGTGTCGCGCGACACCTCTGGAAGGAAGGACAGCGGTGTGCGGTAGAGGTCGAACAGTAAGGCCTGTGCCCAGCCGTTGGCTGTACCGGCCCACATGCCGGGGCCTGGCTCAGGTTCGGGTCGCGCCAGGTTGTCGATGTCGCATCGGAACGCGCTGGCCGGGTCGCCGCCCAGACGGCGGCACAGCTCGTTGCCGCCCATGTCCTCCGCCCACAACAGGTGGAAGCCTGAGTATTCCTCGCTGTCGAGGCCGAAGGAGACCAGCAGATCGTACAGATCGGTTGGGTGAGCCATGAGGGCCTTTCGATGAACGGCGGAACAGGTGCCCGGCACGGCCAGGGCACCTGTTCTGCGGGCTGCTATTTAACGCTGACCCAGAACTTGCTGCTATTGACCACTCGGTAACGAGCGTAGAAGAGCCAGAGATCCCGTCCGGCCACCCTGTTGTGCGCTTTCTTCACAGCGCGGGCCGAAGCGTTCTCCCATCGGAACCACTTGCCATCCAGGAGGACTCCGTCACCGGCGCCCTCCTGCGTCGAGGCGAATGGGAACTCATCGCACTCCTTATCCTGCTGGGCCCAGTTTGGATAGTATTCTTGGCAGGCTTTGGTGGTCCAGTACCTGTTCTTGCCTCGCATCTTCTTCCCGTCAGCGGCCAGGGTGTTCTCACTGATTTTGGTGAGCGCTTTCCCGGAGGGATTTATGGTCCCGTCGGGACGGGATCGGGGAGCATCGTAATTTCCTGGAATATCCTTCTCAATTATCTCGCCGAAGTCATTCCTCATCGGCGGTTTGGTGTTCTTGGAATCGTAGAAGGCATCCCAGATATGCTGCGCTACCTCCTTGCGGTATTCGTCCGTCCGGGAGATCTGGAAGATTCTGTCGGCTCCCATGAACCTACATGCGCCCTTGTAGATGACGACGTACGGCTCCATGTACGGCCCCATGGGAAGACTGTCGCAGCGAACGGTGGGGACGAGAGGATCGCGCCTGCTCGGAACCCGCTCGATTTCTGGTTTGGCCCATAGAGGCACCTTGGGATTGTTCTCGAATATCCAGGACGGATGGTAGAGCCAGATCGTCGGTTTGATGGTGCAGGTCACGAAATTGTCGCCGTTCGACCTGAAGAGGAACTCGTCGTAGCCGTCCGCGATCCACTTGCTGAGCGGCTCCGTGCGCCTCTCTCCGATGATCCAGTCGCAGGAGGAGCCGTCCGATCCGACCGTGTCGACGTCTAGTTCGATCTTGAAGTCGTCGGGGGGAGGGATTTCCTGCCCATCCTTTATCACCTTGATGTTCTTGACCGAGGTGAAAACGGAGATGTCCCGGGGTTTGAGAGCCGAGCCTCCGACTCCGGCGCCCTGCACGTGGTTACCGTCCTGAGTGCCGAGGTAGGTATTCATGACAAGTGACGTCTCCATCATGACGCCGTTCTTGATGGGCTCCGCCGGCAAGCCGGTTATGGCGTTCACCTTGTAGATGCCCCATCCCTTCCACCTGCTGTAGCAGGCGGTGTAGGGCCGGACCTTGGCCCAGCCGAACGCGGCGTACGGCCGTCCGCTCTCCTTACGGACCTGGGTGCACTCGTCGAGAGTCATCCGCTCGTAGTTGAACGGCTTGTCAATGGGAGACGGGTCCTGGGCCGCGGCGCGTGCCGGGACGGACAATGTGACGGTGAGGCTGTGCCAGTCCGTCCAGGCGCCGTTGACTCCGCCTGCGGTTGCGCGGGCTCGCCAACGTGTCTTCCACCCGTTCTGCAGCTTGCCCCCAGGAAGGGAGACATACGCCCAGCTGCCCGATGGGGTGGCTGTGCTCGTGCCTGACCAGATCGGGCCGCTGCCCTGGGCGGGAATCGATGGATCATGTTCGACCTGCACGGTCATGGTGGAAGCGCGGCCGTCGGGATCGGTCAATCGGCCTTCGAACTCCGGTGTCAACGACGATGTCACCTCGCCGGCGTCGTCCGTCACCGGAGATGCGTACTCGTACTCGACCGACGGCTTGGACACATCCACTGTCAGGGTGTGCCAGTCCGTCCAGGCGCCGTTGACTCCGCCTGCGGTTGCGCGGGCTCGCCAACGCGTCTTCCACCCGTCTTGGAGCTTGTTCGCTGGGATGGACATGCTGGCCCAGCTGCCTGATGGGGTGGCTGTGCTCGTGCCTGACCAGATCGGGCCGCTGCCCTGGGCGGGAATCGATGGATCATGTTCGACCTGCACGGTCATGGTGGAAGCGCGGCCGTCGGGATCGGTCAATCGGCCTTCGAACTCCGGTGTCAACGACGATGTCACCTCGCCGGCGTCATCCGTCACCGGGGACGCGAACTCGTACTCGACCACGGGCGCGTTCTCCGGTGGCGTGTTCGCCGCAGTGGTAAACGTCCAGGAATAGGCCGCCATCACATTGCCGGATTCGTCCGTTGCCCCGGTCACCTCGGCGGTGTATGCCGTCTCCTCGGCCAGCGGCTGAGTCGAGGTGAACAGCAGCTCCGTCTCCGACCCCATGGTCTGCTCACCGGTTATCGCGGTGCCTGCGGGATCTTTGACGACGATGGCCGCGTGCGTTACCGGCTCGTTGAAGGTGACCCGGAGGGGCGCGCCTACCTCGACGTCTCTGGCGTCCTTGGCCGGGCTCGTTCCGGTCACCGCGGGTGGCGTTGTGTCGGGTTGCCTCGTGGTGAACGACCATGAGTACGGCACCATAACATTGCCGCTGAGGTCTTTCGCACCGCTCACCGTAATGGTGTGGCGGCTCTCCGCCGACAGATCCCGGCTGGGGGTGAACGTCCACATCTTGGTGCCGGCCTCGGCTGTCACGCTGCCCGGCACCGCGACACCAGCCGAGTCCACGACCGCGAACTGGACTTCGGACACTGACTCGCTGAAGGAGGCCGTCACTTTCCTCTTAAGGGATACCTGTGTGGCGCCGTCCACTGGCGCGACGGTCGTGACCTGCGGTGCCGTGGTGTCCTTCTCGGTCGTGAACGACCAAGAATACGGGTCGGCGGTGTTGCCCTCCTCATCGGTCACCTCGCGAATCTCGGCGAGGTACTGGGCGCTGGCTGTGAGCGTCTGGACGGGGGTGAAGGTGAGCATCTTATGGTCCGCGCTCATGACCGTGCCGCCAGCCACCTGAGTGCTCGCCTGGTCTTTCAGCGAGAACACCGGATCCCATATGGGCTCGTCGAACGTGACCGTGAGCGGCGAGTTCACGGGCGCATTGGCTGCTCCCGCCTCCGGCTGAACCGCCACCACGGCAGGCGGAGTCTGGTCGTCGGGCGTGTCTGGATCTGGACCTGTCGAAGTGGTCGGTTCGCCGGGCAGTGGGTGCAGGAGCTCCGGGCCCACCTCGTAGGGCGCCCCGCGCATTCCCTCGAGCTCATCCGCCTGCGCGTTGTCGATCGGTGGAGCCGTGATCTGGCGCGGGTCGGCCTGCATCGCGACGGCCTGGGAGTATGTCGGCCACGCGGGCGCCTCGGCGTCCGACTCCCACGCCACTAGAACCTCCTTGGCGGGCTCATACCCGATCACCAGCTTCGGGCCGTGGGATTCGTCGCTGGAGACCCATTCCTTCGAGCGGTACGCGCGCCAGTTGGTGTTCTCGGATTCGTTGCCCGAGGTGAGTTGGAATCCGTAGTTGGGCTGGCCGTCGGCCCAGTCCTGGGCGATGCCGTTGACGTAGTGGATCAGGTCATGTTCGTAGTCCATGTAGCCGCGGGTGCACGTCGGCTTGTAGGCGCCGTATTCGGTGTTGGCGTCCTCGCTGGTCACGTCCGGCTGGTTGCTCCACGTGAGTGTGGAGACGTCCCACCGTTGGGTGATCCTGCGGGCGGTGATGCCGGAGCCGATGGGTAGGCCGCAGTCGTTGGAGTCGATGTTCCACAGGACGAGGTCGGCGTTGGTCACCCGGCCGCCGCGCAGCGGCGAGTCCGCGGGGATGTCCTCGAAGCGGATGTAGGTGCGCCAGCGGACCGTTCCGCTGTTGGTCATGCCGGCCTGTAGGTGGTAGGCGCCGCTGTTGGCGTAGCCGTTTTGCTAGGAGGAGTTGTTGATGAACGTGTCGTTGGCGTTCGGCAGTTGGGTCCAGATGACGTCGTCGGCTACGACGAGGGTGACCGGGTAGGTGACGTCCGGATCGGCCAGGAAATTGGCGTCGGGTCTGTAGATGAGCGCCTGACCTGCCGTAGTCTTCTCGACTGCGGTGGTCACCTTGCCGACCTGCCCTTCCTCGCCGACGCTGAGGTTCGCGCTGGCGTCCGTCAGCAGCGGGGCCGGGATTTCAGTGGTGCGGCGCTTGCCCTTGGCAGAGCTGTCGCGCAGAGATAGCTTCCCTGAGGAGGCCTCATTGAAGGAGAGGCCGGCGGGTAGTTGGACGGGTACTGCGAGTTTAACCCGCGTTCCGCAGCTAATTCATGATCCAGGGCATGTTCGGGTCTGAACTCGCAGGTCGGCGCGGTGTGGCCTGGTGGAAACGGCGGAAAGCCC